>NZ_CP071139.1:6479305-7751110 GCF_017639205.1 Streptomyces nojiriensis
ACCCAGTTCGTCATCGACAGCCCCGTCTGCCCCGAGCTCGAGGTCTACGTCCAGAACATCGAGCGCGACGGCCGCCTGGTCCCGGGCGCCGAGGTGGTCCTGCACTGGAACCCGGAGCACACGTTCGGCCTCGACGCGGCCCAGGACATCGACGCGGGCATCGAGACGGTGGAGGAGAGCGCATGACGACCACCGCGGCGCCGCCCCAGGCGCCCGCCTCCACCGAACCCCCGGTCCACAAGCCGTCCGTGCGCAAGCGGCTGGTCCCGTACTGGCTGCTGCTCCCCGGCATCCTGTGGCTGCTGGTGTTCTTCGTGCTGCCGATGGTCTACCAGGCCTCCACCTCGGTGCAGACCGGCTCCCTCGAAGAGGGCTTCCAGGTCACCTGGCACTTCGGGACCTACTGGGACGCCTTCACCGAGTACTACCCGCAGTTCCTGCGCTCCCTGCTCTACGCGGGCACCGCGACCGTGCTGTGCCTGCTGCTCGGGTACCCGCTGGCCTACCTGATCGCCTTCAAGGCCGGCCGCTGGCGCAACCTGCTCCTCGTCCTGGTGATCGCCCCGTTCTTCACCAGCTTCCTGATCCGCACGCTGGCCTGGAAGACGATCCTGGCCGACGGCGGCCCGGTGGTCGCCGTCCTCAACAACATCGGCTTCCTCGACGTCACCAGCTGGCTCGGCATGACCGAGGGGGACCGGGTCCTGGCCACACCGCTCGCGGTGGTCTGCGGTCTGACGTACAACTTCCTCCCGTTCATGATCCTTCCGCTGTACTCCTCGCTGGAGCGCATCGACACCCGCCTCCACGAGGCGGCCGGGGACCTGTACGCCCGCCCCGCCACGGTCTTCCGGAAGGTGACCTTCCCGCTCTCGATGCCGGGCGTGGTCTCCGGGACCCTGCTCACCTTCATCCCGGCGAGCGGCGACTACGTGAACGCCGAGCTGCTCGGCTCCACGGACACCCGGATGATCGGCAACGTCATCCAGTCGCAGTACCTGCGGATCCTCGACTACCCGACGGCGGCCGCGCTGTCCTTCATTCTCATGGCGATCGTGCTGATCATGGTCACCATCTACATCCGCCGAGCGGGGACGGAGGACCTGGTCTGATGCGCAATCCCCTCACCTGGCTCCGGCGCAACCTGGTCGTCATCGCGGGCCTCGGCACGCTCGCGTACATGATCCTGCCGAACGTCGTCGTCACCGTCTTCTCCTTCAACAACCCCACCGGGCGTTTCAACTACGCCTGGCAGGAGTTCTCCCTCGACGCGTGGAAGGACCCCTGCGGGGTCGCCGACATGTGCGGCTCCCTGTCGCTCTCGCTCCAGATCGCCCTCTGGTCCACCCTCGTCGCGACCGCGCTGGGCACCGCGATCGCCTTCGCGCTCGTGCGCTACCGCTTCCGGGCGCGCGGGGCGGTCAACTCGCTGATCTTCCTGCCCATGGCCATGCCCGAGATCGTGATGGCGGCCTCGCTGCTCGCGCTCTTCCTCAACATGGGCATCGAGCTGGGCTTCTGGACGATCCTGATCGCCCACATCATGTTCTGCCTCAGCTTCGTCGTCGCCGCCGTGAAGGCGCGTGTCCTGTCCATGGACCCGCGGCTGGAGGAGGCGGCCCGGGACCTCTACGCCGGCCCGGTGCAGACCTTCGTACGGGTCACCCTGCCGATCGCGGCACCCGGTATCGCGGCGGGCGCGCTGCTCTCCTTCGCGCTCTCGTTCGACGACTTCATCATCACCAACTTCAACTCGGGCAACACCGTCACCTTCCCCATGTTCGTGTGGGGATCGGCCCAGCGCGGTACGCCCGTGCAGATCAACGTCATCGGTACGGCGATGTTCGTCATCGCGGTGCTGGTGGTCCTCGCCGGCCAGATGGTCGGCAACCGCCGCAAGAAGGCACAACCGAAGTAATTCGGGAAAGCACGTCATCAGTTCCGTAGGGAGTTGGAAGCCATGGCCCCAGTCGCCATGCGTAGTGTTGCTGCATCACTTTCCGAAGCGAAGCCGGTCTCGTACTGGCTGGACGACCCCGGCAAGCCCGCCGCCGAGCCGGCGCTCACCTCCGACGAGCGCTGCGACCTGCTGGTCATCGGCGGCGGCTACAGCGGACTGTGGACCGCCCTGATCGCCAAGGAGCGCGACCCCGGACGGGACGTCGTGCTGATCGAGAGCAAGGAGGCGGGCTGGGCCGCCTCCGGCCGCAACGGCGGATTCTGCGCCGCCTCCCTCACCCACGGCCTGAGCAACGGGCTCGCCCGCTGGCCCGGCGAGCTGGCCAAGCTGGAGCAGCTGGGCGCCCGCAACCTCGACGCCATCGAGGAGGCCGTCGCCCGCTACGGCATCGACTGCGACTTCGAGCGGACCGGCGAGATCGACGTCGCCACCGAACCGCACCAGGTCGAGGAGCTGCGCGAACTGCACGAGGAGGCCCTGCGCCTGGGCCTCGCCGACGGCTCCGAATGGCTGGACGGCGAGGCCGTGCGTGCCGAGGTCGACTCGCCGACCTTCCTCGCGGGCCTCTGGGACCGCGACGGCGTTGCCATGCTCAACCCGGCCAAGCTGGCCTGGGGCCTCAAGCGGGCCTGCCTGGAGCTCGGGGTGCGGATCTACGAGAACACCCGCGGCCTCAAGCTGGCCGCGGCCGGCTCCGGCATGACCGTGACGACCCCCTACGGCACCATCCTGGCGCGCCGGGTCGCCCTCGGCACCAACATCTTCCCCTCGCTGGTCCGCCGGGTCCGCCCGTTCACCGTCCCGGTCTACGACTACGCGCTGATGAGCGAGCCGCTCGACGAGGCCCAGCTGGCCGCGATCGGCTGGAAGAGGCGCCAGGGGCTCGGCGACAGCGCCAACCAGTTCCACTACTTCCGGATCACCCGCGACAACCGGATCCTGTGGGGCGGCTACGACGCGATCTACCCCTACCGCGGCAAGCTCGACTCCGAGTACGACCACCGCCCCGAGACCTACCTCAAGCTCGCGGAGCACTTCTTCACGGCCTTCCCGCAGCTGGAGGGGCTGAAGTTCAGCCACGCCTGGGGCGGCGCCATCGACACCTGCTCGCGCTTCTCCGCCTTCTTCGGCACCGCGTACTCGGGGAAGGTGGCCTACGCCGCCGGGTACACCGGCCTCGGTGTGGGGGCCACGCGGTTCGGGGCGGACGTGATGCTGGACCTGCTGGACGGGCTCTCCACCGAGCGCACGCGGCTGGAGATGGTGAAGTCCAAGCCGATGCCGTTCCCGCCCGAGCCCTTCGCCTGGACCGGGATCGCGCTCACCAAGTGGTCGCTGGCCCGCGCGGACGCCCGCGGCGGACACCGGAACCTGTGGCTCAAGACGCTGGACCGCTTCGGCCTCGGCTTCGACAGCTAGGTCGTCTCTTTCGGATCTTGCCGGGCTCGCGACGTCCGGCACCGCACCTGGCCGCGTTGTCGGGGCGCCCGAGTACGTCCAGTACACGGTGCGCTTCTCCGCCTTGCCATGTACGGCACCGGACGCCGCGGGCTCGGCCGACAAGATCCGAAAGAGACGACCTAGGCCCGAGCGCCCGCCACCGGCAGGGACCGGCGGTCACCGTGTGACCCGATTCACCGCCATGGGGTAACGGAACCCGCGTCATACCTGCGCCCGGCCCCGCTCTCTCCAGATGAGAACCCCTCATCTACAGGGAGCGGAGGCCGGGCGATGACGATTCCGGGGGCCAAGACGGCGGTTGACTGGCTGGTATCGGTGGCGCCGGATCCGGACGCCTGCCGGTGGGAATGGGAGCGCAACCCCCTCGGGATCGCCCTGCTCCCCGCCGGCCGGCGCTGGGACGTGCTGATCCTGCCGGCGGTGCTGGGCCGGCCCGCCCTCGACGTGCTCCGCCTGCTGCTCGACCGGCCCGGCCCGGTGCTCGCCGACTTCGGCGACTCCAGGGTGGGCTTCTTCGTGCCCGCGGGCACGGCGTCGCGGTGGCTCGGCACGGGGGTACGGGGTGCCGGGCTCGGGAGTTGGATCGTGGTCCCGTATCCCGGCCGGGCGACCGGCGGGGTGCGCTGGCTGGTGCTCCCGGACGGCGAGGGAACGCTCACCGATCCGGCCGTACTGGAGCTCGCGATGCATGAGGCCGCCGCGCGCGTACGGACGAAGGAGGCCGGGAGCCTTGACAAGGGTATTGGTCTGGACCATCTTGGGCGCCGCTGACCCCCTCCATCCCCCCATGCACCGGAGGCAGTTGTGCGCAGAGCCATCCCCCTCCTCACGGCCGCCGCCCTCGCGGTGGCCGGCTTCCTCGCGGCGGGCCCGCCCGCCGCGGCGGCCGACGCCGACCTCGTACGCAACGGCGGCTTCGAGGCCGGCCTCGACGGCTGGAGCTGCTCGGGCGGCAGCGGAGCCGTCGTCACCACCCCCGTCCACGGCGGAAGTTCCGCCCTGCGGGCCACCCCGGCCGGCCAGGACAACGCCCGCTGCTCCCAGACCGTCACCGTGCAGCCCGACTCGACGTACACGCTCGGCGCGTGGGTGCAGGGCGCCTACGTCTACCTCGGCGCGACCGGCACCGGCACCACCGACGTGTCGGCCTGGACGCAGACACCGGGAGCCTGGAAGCAGCTGACCACCACCTTCCGCACCGGCCCGGCCACCACCTCGGTGACCGTCTACACCCACGGCTGGTACGGCCAGCCCGCCCACGTCACCGACGACCTCACCCTGGTCGGCCCGGACCCCGGCGGTCCCGGGCAGCCCCGGCCTCCGGCCGCCCCCACCGGCCTGACCGCCTCCGCCACCTCCTCGACCTCGGTCGCCCTGTCCTGGTCCGCGGTCCCGGGCGCCACCTCGTACACCGTCCACCGGGACGCCGCCGCGCCCCTGAGCGTCACCTCCGCCTCGGCCGCCGTGACCGGCCTGGCCGCGGCCACCACGTACACCTTCCGGGTCGGCGCGGTGAATGCGGCGGGCGAGTCCCCGCAGAGCGCGCCCGCCTCCGCGACCACGCCCGGCGGTGGCGGGGGCGGCGGGGGCGGCCTCCCCGCCCACGCACTCGTCGGCTACCTGCACGCGAGCTTCGCCAACGGCTCCGGATACGTCCGGATGGCCGACGTGCCCGCCTCCTGGGACGTCATCAACCTCGCCTTCGGCGAACCCACTTCGGTGACCTCGGGCGACATCCGCTTCCGGCTCTGCCCGGTCGCGGAATGCCCGAACGCCGAAACCCCGGCGGAGTTCAAGGCGGCGATCAAGGCCAAGCAGGCGGCCGGCAAGAAGGTGCTGATCTCGATCGGCGGCCAGAACGGCCAGGTCCAGCTCGCGAGCACGGCCGCCCGGGACGCCTTCGTCGCCTCCGTCAGCAAGATCATCGACGAGTACGGCCTCGACGGCCTGGACATCGACTTCGAGGGCCACTCCCTGTCCCTGGCCGCCGGGGACACCGACTTCCGGGCGCCCACCACCCCGGTGGTCGTCAACCTGATCTCGGCCGTGAAGACCCTGAAGGCCCGCTACGGACCGGACTTCGTCCTGACCATGGCCCCGGAGACCTTCTTCGTCCAGTTGGGCTACCAGTACTACGGCTCAGGCCCCTGGGGCGGCCAGGACCCGCGCGCCGGCGCGTACCTCCCGGTCATCCACGCCCTGCGCGACGACCTCACCCTGCTCCACGTCCAGGACTACAACTCGGGCTCGATCATGGGTCTCGACAACCAGTACCACTCCATGGGCGGCGCCGACTTCCACATCGCCATGACCGACATGCTGCTCACCGGCTTCCCGGTCGCCGGGAACACCGCCCGGGTCTTCCCGGCCCTGCGCCCGGACCAGGTCGCCATCGGCCTGCCGGCCACGACCAACGCGGGCAACGGGCACACCTCGCCCGCGGAGGTGACCAAGGCCCTGAACTGCCTGACGAAGAGGACCGACTGCGGGAGCTACCAGACCCACGGCACCTGGCCGGGGCTGCGCGGCCTGATGACGTGGTCGATCAACTGGGACCGCTTCGGGGGCTGGGAGTTCAGCCGGAACTTCGACGCGTACTTCGGCGGCTGAGCCGACCGGGCCCACCGGCCCCACCGGCCCGATGGGCCCGGTCGGCCCACGCCACGCCGAGCAGCAGGGGAGTGCACATCAGCAGGCTGGCGAGGACGTCCAGCGGCCAGTGCCACCCCCGCAGGATCAGCCCGGCGGCCGTCGCCCCCGTGAGGACCAGGGCGGCGGCCGTCGGCCATGCCCGGCGGGTGTACGGGCGTACGAGCAGGGCCGCGCCGAAGTAGGCGACGGCCGCGGTGGCCGTGTGGCCCGAGGGGAAGTAGCCGGCGGCCCAGGGCTCCAGGGGTCCCGGCCGGGCGGTCCACTCCTTGAACGGGATGACCAGGGCCGGCACCAGGGCCATGGCCAGGCCCGCGGCCCCGGCGGCGAGGGCCCGCCCGCGGCGGGCGGCGTAGGCCATGGCGAGGACGAGGACGGGCACGGCGACCGGGATGTTGCCGAGGTCGGAGAGGCGCTCGGTGACGGAGTCCGGGACCGTGCGCACCAGGGCGCGGCTGAGCGCGTGGTCCGGGGCCAGCAGCGGGCCGGAGACCAGCACCTGCCAGGTGGCCAGGGAGAAGAGGAGGCCGCAGACCGCGGCGATCAGGAGAGGAGTGGCCGGCCGTCCCGGAACAGGGGGGATGGTTCCGGGACGGCCGCCCGGATCGGGTTGCCGGGCGCCCCGGGGGGTTTGGGGCGAACGGCTGTCCGATCGGTGAGGAGTGTGCGCGAACGCATGCCCAGTACGGTGCTGGGGAAGCCCAGTACTGGTGTCGCCCCCGGTTTCCCTGGAGCGGGGTGTCTCACTCATCTGCAGAAACCGTACGGCAGTGAAAGGGGGACCGACAGCAGGATCGCGCTCCCGCCATCGGCCCCCCACAGCTTCTTCACAGCGTCCGCCCGTTACCGCCGGTAGGGGCCGGTCGCTGCGTGCGAACGTTCTAGCCGTTCGATCAGATGGCCGTGCCGATGGCCGCGAACGCGGCCTCGATCAGGTCCAGGCCCTCGTTCAGCAGGTCCTCGCCGATGACGATCGGCGGGAGGAAGCGGAGCACGTTGCCGTAGGTGCCGCAGGTGAGGACGAGCAGGCCCTCGGCGTGGCAGGCCTTGGCGAGCGCGCCGGCCGCCTCCGGGAACGGGGTCTTGGACACCGGGTCCTTGACCAGCTCGATCGCGATCATGGCGCCGCGGCCGCGGATGTCGCCGATGATGTCGTACTTCTCCTGCATGGCCGTCAGGCGGGCCTTCATGACGGACTCGATCTTCTTCGCCGCGGCGTTGAGGTCGAGCTCCTTCATGGTCTCGATGGAGCCGAGCGCACCGGCGCAGGCCACCGGGTTACCGCCGTAGGTGCCGCCCAGGCCACCCGCGTGCGCGGCGTCCATGATCTCGGCGCGGCCGGTCACGGCGGCGAGCGGCAGACCGCCCGCGATGCCCTTGGCGGTGGTGATCAGGTCCGGGACGATGCCCTCGTCCTCGCACGCGAACCACTGGCCGGTGCGGCAGAAGCCGGACTGGATCTCGTCGGCGACGAAGACGATGCCGTTGTCGTTGGCGAACTTCACGATCGCGGGCAGGAAGCCCTTGGCCGGCTCGATGAAGCCGCCCTCGCCGAGGACCGGCTCGATGATGATCGCGGCGACGTTCTCGGCGCCGATCTGCTTGGTGATCTGGTCGATCGCCTGGGCGGCGGCCTCGGGGCCGCAGTTCTCGGCACCGGTGGGCCAGCGGTAGCCGTAGGCGACCGGGACGCGGTAGACCTCGGGGGCGAACGGACCGAAGCCCTGCTTGTAGGGCATGTTCTTCGCGGTCAGCGCCATGGTGAGGTTCGTACGGCCGTGGTAGCCGTGGTCGAAGACGACGACGGCCTGGCGCTTGGTGTACGAACGGGCGATCTTGACGGCGTTCTCGACGGCCTCGGCGCCGGAGTTGAACAGGGCCGACTTCTTGGCGTGGGTGCCCGGGGTCAGTTCGGCGAGGGCCTCGCAGACCTCGACGTAGCCCTCGTACGGGGTGACCATGAAACAGGTGTGGGTGAAGTCGGCGAGCTGCGCGGAGGCGCGGCGCACGACGGCCTCGGCGGAGGCGCCGACCGAGGTCACGGCGATGCCGGAGCCGAAGTCGATCAGGCGGTTGCCGTCGACGTCCTCGATGATGCCGCCGCCCGCGCGGGCCGTGAAGACGGGCAGCACGGAGCCCACGCCACCGGCCACGGTCTGGAGGCGGCGGGCCTGCAGCTCCTGCGACTTGGGGCCGGGGATCGCGGTGACGATCTTGCGCTCCTGCGGAACAGCGGTCATAGGGGGCTCCTGGGGGGTGTTTTCGGACGCACTTGTCTCTTTGTCCGCAGGCTAGGCCCGGGAGCGGTGGTCCTGCATGCTCCGTTCGGTAGTGATCACCGCGTGTCCTTGTCCGTGACGGCCATAGGAAGGACACGGGCGCGCGTCTTGTGGACGGCGCGGCGAACGGGAGCGCGAGTACGGGCCCGCGGCCGACGCCGGGCAACTACATTGAGCGACGCAGCGCAGGCACGGGCAGGGGGCAGGGGTTTCATGGACACCGACGGCACGCACGAGACGCGCCCACCCCGGGTGGGGCACGTCCCGAAACCGGCTTCCCCGCCGTCCCCGGGTCTCCCCCCGAAGCCCTCGCACGCGCCGACGGCCGGCCCGACGCTGAGCGACTGGCTGCGCGTCCCGCGCTCCTCGGACGGGCCGGGCGTGTGGACGTACGGGCACGTGCCGCGGGCCGTCGAGGAGCCCGAGCGGACACCGACACGGCAGCTGATCAGCGGTGCGCTGATCTCGCTGCTGGCGGGGGCGCTCCTGTGGTCCCTGCTCTGGAACGGCTACCTGGGCGGCTTTTGGCTCTGGCCGCTCTACGCCTTCACCCCCGACGACTGGAACCACGACTCCTTCTCCGTGGTCACCTCCTACACCTGGTACGCCCTGGTCATCACGGCGCTCGCCGTCGGCTTCGGCCGCCTGGGCCGCTGGCCCGAGCTGCTCCGCAGGCTGATCGGGAGCCGCGCGCTGCGGGCGGCGCGGGCGGTGGTCCCGGCCGCCGGGCCCGAGGAGCAGGAAGACGACCTCGCGCGGTGGCCGCAGTTGCGGGCCGCCGGGTTGGGGGAGGCTGCCGAGCGGTTGGAGGCCGAGGCCGGGGGTGGGCGGATGAATGACGTGGACTACGCCCGGATCCGGCGGGCGTGGGATTCCGTACGCGTCGACCCCTCGCGGATGCGGGCCTTCGCCGACGCCGTCCGCGACAAGGGCGCCGGGGCCTGTGTGCACCCGTCCGGGGCGCGGGACCTGCCCGTGCGGGCCGCCCGGCACGATCTGCTGGCCCGGCAGGTGCTGCTGGGCACCGTCGAGGACGGCGCCCGCAACCCGTACTCCCGCCGCGGCACCGCCCTCGCCCTCGACCCCGACGTGCTCGGCACCTCCCTGCTCGCCGTCGGGCCCTCCGGCACCGGCAAGACCCGGCGGCTGGTGCGGCCCGTCGTCGAGTCGCTCTCGCTCCAGGCCCTCGCCGGCCAGGCCGCCGTCGTCGCCGTCGGCGCGGCCGGCGCCCAGCTCGGGCCGGACGCCGCCTTCGACGTCGTCGTCCGGGTCGGCGATCCCGCCTCCGTCTACGACCTCGACCTCTACGGCGGCACCACCGACCCCGACGAGGCGGCCACCCTCCTCGCCGAGGCCTTCGTCGGGGACGTCCCCGGGATCGACGTACGCCGGGCCGCGACCGCCCTCGCCCAGCTCCTCGGGCCGTTCCGGGCGGCGTACGACCGCTTCCCGACCGTGCCCGAACTGCGCGAGCTGCTCGACCAGGTCCCCACCGCCTTCGACACGCTGCGCCGCGACCTCGCCGGGCAGCACGCCATGCTGCGCGAGCTCGACGCCCGGGCCCGCCAGCACGGGGCCCACGCGGACCCCGGTCCGGCCCTCGCCGACCGGGTGGCCCTGCTGGACCGGCCCGCCTTCGCCGGCTTCTTCGACACCACCGGCCAGGGCCGGCCGTTCTCGCTGCGCGCCCTGGAGCACCCCATCCGGGTCCGCGTGGACCTGCCCGAGCGCGGGCACGCCGACGCCTCCCGGATGCTGGCCCGGCTGCTGCTCGCCCAGTTCAACGCCGCCGCGGCCGCCCGCGCCGACCGCTCCCTCTTCGCCTTCCTCGCCTTCGACGACGCCTCCCACACCCTGACCGCCGAGACCGTGCGGGGCGTCCAGCGGCTGCGCTCGGCGCATGCGGGGGTCCTGCTCACGTTGCGCACGCTGGACGACGTACCGGAGGCGCTGCGGACACCGCTGCTCGGGGCGGTCGGCTGCCGGATGGCCTTCTCCGGGGTCACCACCTGGGACGGCAAGCGTTTCGCCGAGGCCTGGGGCACGGAGTGGGTGGAGACGCGGGACGTCACCCACCGCACCGTCTTCGCCGACCAGCCGCTCACCCGCCTGATGCACTCCTTCCGCAAGCTCGTCACCGGCAAGGCGGTCACCACGGACGCGGTGACCGTGCGCCAGGTGGAGCGGGAGCGGTGGTCCGCTTCGGACCTGGCGCACACGGTGCCGCCGGGGCACGCGGTGCTGTCGCTGACCTCGGTGCGCGGGGAACGGGCGGCTCCGCTGCTGGTCCGCCTGGCCGGAACGTCCTGACCCGCACCCCGACCCGTACGAGGTGGCAGAATCGAGGGGAGTCGTTCGTACGACACGGCGAAAACCGTCGGCGGTCTGCCTCCTGACCCTCCCCCTCGCCCCCTCCCGCTAAGGCCACTGGTAACCGATGCCGCTCACCCTCGCCTCACTCGTCCAGCACTCGGCGCTCAAGCTCAGCGTCCGGGCCGGGGAGGGCCGCCTCGACACCCCGGTGCGCTGGGCCCACGTCAGCGAGCTCGCCGACCCCGTCCCCTACATGGAGGGCGGGGAGCTGCTCCTGATCACCGCGATGAAGCTGGACGCGGGCGACCCCGAGGAGATGCGCGCCTACGTGCGCCGCCTCGCCGCGGCCGGGGTCGTCGGCATCGGCTTCGCGATCGGCGTCAACTACGAGGAGATCCCCGAGGCGCTGGTCGAGGCCGCGCGGAGCGAGGACATGCCGCTGCTGGAGGTACCGCGGCGGACCCCCTTCCTGGCGATCAGCAAGGCGGTCTCCGCGGCCCTCGCGGCAGACCAGTACCGGGCCGTCACCGCCGGCTTCGAGGCCCAGCGGGAGCTGACGCGCGCCGCGCTCTCCGTCGACGGCCCCACCGAGCTGCTGGTGAAGCTGGCCGCGCACGTGCACGGCTGGGCCGCGCTGTACGACACCTCGGGCGCGGTCGTCGCCGCCGCCCCCGACTGGGCCGCGCGCCGCGCCGCCCGGCTCACCCCCGACGTGGAACGGCTGCGGGAGCGCCCGGCGCCCGCGAGCGCCGTGGTCGGCGGCTCCGAGGACCGTGTGGAACTCCAGTCCCTGGGCACGGGCCGGCGGGCGCGCGGCGCGCTCGCCGTCGGTACCGCGGCCCCGCTGGGCACGGCCGAGCGGTACGCCGTCCACTCCGCGGTCGCGCTGCTCACCCTCACCACCGAGCGCTCGCGCTCGCTGCACGACGCCGAGTCCCGCCTGGGGGCGGCGGTGCTGCGGATGCTGCTCGCGGGCGAGGCGGACCACGCGCGGTCCGTGGCCGGCGACCTGTACGGGGCCCTGCTGGAGGCACCGTTCCGGATCGTCGTGGCCGAGCCGGCCCTGGCGGGGACCGCGCAGCCGGAAGGCCTGGCGCTGCTGTCCGACACGGTGGAGTCGGCGGCGGCCCGGACCGGGGAGGCGCTGCTCGTCGTCCCGGAGGCGGGCCGGCTCGTGGTCCTGGCCTCCGACGGGGGCTCGGCCGTCCAGGCGTGCGTGGACCACGCCGAGGTGCTGGAGGCCCGGCGCGGCCGGGACGCGGCCGGTCCGGAGCCGGACGAACTGGTGGTCGGCATGTCCGCGCCGGCCGGACCGGGCGGTGTGGCGGCGGCCCTCAAGCAGGCCGACCAGGCCCTGGCCGTGGCCCGGCGCCGCGGCCGGCCGATGGTGGAGCACGAGGACATGGCGGCGGGCTCGGTCCTGCCGCTGCTGGCCGACGACGCCGTACGGGCCTTCGCGGACGGCACCCTGCGCGCCCTGCGGGAGCACGACGCGACCGGGCGCGGCGACCTGGTGGCCTCGCTCCAGGCCTGGCTCTCCCGACACGGGCAGTGGGACGCGGCCGCCGCCGACCTCGGCGTGCACCGGCACACCCTGCGCTACCGGATGAAGCGGGTCGAGGAGATCCTCGGCCGCTCCCTGGAGGACCCGGACGTCCGCATGGAACTGTGGCTCGCCCTCAAGGCGACCTCGACCCCGGCCTGACCCGGGCAGGAGCGCGCACCCGGCCGGCCGGACAGTGACAAAGCGGCGAAGCGCGACGACCCGCCGCTCCATCAGGGACAAACGCCGAAACGCCCACGGAGTTCTACGGTGGAGTGGTCAGGACCCACCGCACACTTCCGAAGGGCCGGGATTCGCATGACTTCCACCCACGCCTTCTGGCTCGCCGGCCGCCAGGCCACCGGCGAGGACAGCTTCGACGTCCACTCCCCGTGGGACGGCCGCCTGGTCGGCACCGTCAGCGTGCCCACCGACGAGCAGGTCGAAGAGGCCGTGGCCGCGGCGTACGCCGTGACGGCGGAGTTCTCCGCGACCCCCGCCCACGTACGGGCCGCGGCCCTGGACCACGTGTCCAAGCGGCTCGCCGAGCGCACCGAGGAGATCGCACAGCTGATCTCCGCCGAGAACGGCAAGCCCGTCAAGTGGGCCCGCGGTGAGGTCGGCCGTGCGGTGTCCGTGTTCCGCTTCGCCGCCGAAGAGGCCCGCCGCTTCAACGGCGGAGAGGCCCAGCGCCTCGACACCGACGCCGGTGGTGTCGGCCGTCTCGCGCTGACCCGCCGCTTCGTCAAGGGCCCGGTCCTCGGCATCGCGCCGTTCAACTTCCCGCTGAACCTGTGCGCCCACAAGGTGGCCCCGGCCATCGCCGTCGGCGCGCCGATCATCCTCAAGCCCGCCCCGGCCACGCCCCTGTCCGGGCTGATCCTGGGTGAGCTGCTCGCCGAGACCGACCTCCCGGCCGGCTCCTGGTCGGTCCTGCCGGTCGCCAACGAGAAGATGCCGGCCCTGGTCAAGGACGAGCGCCTGCCCGTCATCTCCTTCACCGGCTCCGACACCGTCGGCTACGCCATCCAGCAGTCGGTGCCCCACAAGCACTGCACGCTGGAGCTCGGCGGCAACGCCGCGGCCGTCGTCCTGGACGACTGGTCCTCCGAGGCCGACCTCGACTGGGCCGCGACCCGCATCGCGACCTTCTCGAACTACCAGGCCGGCCAGTCCTGCATCTCCGTGCAGCGCGTGATCGCCGACGCCTCCGTCTACGACCGCCTCGTCGAGAAGGTCGTCGAGAAGGTCCAGTCCCAGGTCACCGGCGACCCGTCCGACTCGGCCACCGACGTCGGCCCGCTCGTCTCCGAGGCCGCCGCCCAGCGCGTCGAGTCCTGGGTCGACGAGGCCGTGGCCGGCGGAGCCAAGCTGCTCACCGGCGGCAAGCGTGCCGGTGCCTCGTACGAGCCCACCGTCCTGGCCCACGTGCCGGACGGCGTCAAGCTCGCCACCGAGGAGGTCTTCGGGCCGGTCCTGACGCTGAAGAAGGTCGAGAACACCGACGAGGCCTTCGCCGCCGTCAACGACTCGAAGTTCGGTCTGCAGACCGGCGTCTTCACGCGCAACGTCCAGACCGCGTTCCGCGCCCACCGCGAGCTCGAGGTCGGCGGTGTGATCATCGGCGACGCGCCGTCCTACCGCGCCGACCAGATGCCGTACGGCGGCGTCAAGCAGTCCGGTGTGGGCCGCGAGGGCGTCCGCTACGCGATGGACGACTACACGTACGAGCGGGTCCTGGTCCTGACCGGCCTCGACATCTGATCTCGTACGGCCCAGAGCCGACGGCCGGAGCCTACTGTGCGGGGGCTCCGGCCGTCCCCCTTTTCTCCGGGCCCGGTTCGCCTCCGGGGCGCTGATGCCGGCTCCAGGACGCCGTACGTGCTCGGAACCGCTCGTACCTCGCGGTTCCTCCGGGCGCTCGGCGTCCTTCGCCGGCGCGCCCCTTCGGCTCACCCGCCCGGGCGTAGCCGCGCCGCCGGGCCGGATTTCCCCCGCTCGGACGGCCCCGGCTTTTCCCGGCGGGCCGGAGAGGGTACGACTCACAGGTAGCACCGGCTGGTAACGCCGGTGGACCCCCGACTTCCGACTTCGGCGGCGAGGTGAGTCCCCTCATGTCCGCAACACAGCCCAAGGTGACCGAGCGCGAGGCACGGCAGGTCGCGGAGGCGGCCCGGGAACAGGACTGGCGCAAACCCAGTTTCGCCAAGGAACTGTTCCTCGGACGTTTCCGGCTCGACCTGATCCACCCCCATCCGCTCCCCGCCGACGAGGACGTCCGGCGGGGCGAGGCCTTCATGGCCCGGCTGCGGGAGTTCTGCGAGACCCGCATCGACGGGGCCCGCATCGAGCGCGAGGCGAAGATCCCCGACGAGACCGTGCGCGGTCTCAAGGAGCTCGGCGCCCTCGGCATGAAGATCGACCCCAAGTACGGCGGCCTCGGTCTCACCCAGGTCTACTACAACAAGGCGCTGGCCCTCGTCGGCTCGGTGAGCCCGGCCATCGGGGCCCTGCTCTCCGCCCACCAGTCGATCGGCGTGCCCCAGCCGCTGAAGATGTTCGGCACGCAGGAGCAGAAGGACGCCTACCTGCCCCGCTGCGCCACCACCGCCATCAGCGCCTTCCTGCTCACCGAGCCCGACGTGGGGTCCGACCCGGCGCGCCTGGCCACCACGGCGGTCCCGGACGGGGACGACACGTACGTGCTCGACGGCGTGAAGCTGTGGACGACCAACGGGGTCGTCGCGGACCTGCTCGTCGTGATGGCCCGGGTCCCGAAGTCCGACAACCACCGGGGCGGGATCACCGCCTTCGTCGTCGAGGCCGACTCGCCCGGCATCACCGTCGAGCACCGCAACGCCTTCATGGGCCTGCGCGGCCTGGAGAACGGCGTGACCCGCTTCCACCGGGTACGGGTCCCCGCGGCCCAGCGCATCGGCGCCGAGGGCGCCGGGCTCAAGATCGCCCTGACCACGCTCAACACCGGCCGGCTGTCCCTGCCCGCCATGTGCGTCGGTGCCGGGAAGTGGTGCCTGAAGATCGCCCGCGAGTGGTCCGGCGTCCGCGAGCAGTGGGGCCGGCCGGTCGCGCGGCACGAGGCGGTCGGCGCCAAGATCTCCTTCATCGCCGCCACCACCTTCGCCCTCGAAGCGGTGGTCGACCTCGCCTCCCAGATGGCCGACGAGGACCGCAACGACATCCGCATCGAGGCCGCCCTCGCCAAGCTCTACGGCTCCGAGATGGCCTGCCTGATGGCCGACGAACTGGTCCAGATCCGCGGCGGGCGCGGCTTCGAGACCGCCGAGTCCCTGGCCGCCCGCGGCGAACGCGCCGTCCCCGCCGAGCAGATGCTCCGCGACCTGCGCATCAACCGGATCTTCGAGGGCTCCACCGAGATCATGCACCTGCTGATCGCCCGCGAGGCCGTCGACGCCCACCTCTCGGTGGCGGGCGACCTCATCGACCCCGAGAAGGCACTCGGCGACAAGGCGAAGGCCGGAGCCCGCGCCGCCGGGTTCTACGCCCGCTGGCTGCCCAAGCTCGCCACCGGCCCCGGCCAGGTCCCCGGCACCTACCGCGCCTTCCACCCCTCCGGCCACCCCGACCTCTCCCCCCACCTGCGCTACGTGGAGCGCAGCGCCCGCAAACTCGCCCGCTCGACCTTCTACGCCATGTCCCGCTGGCAGGGCCGGATGGAGACCAAACAGGGCTTCCTCGGCCGGATCGTCGACATCGGCGCCGAGCTCTTCGCCATGAGCGCGGCCTGCGTCCGCGCCGAGCACCTGCGCGCCACCGGCGCCCACGGCCGCGAGGCCTACCAGCTGGCCGACGCCTTCTGCGAGCAGTCCAGGCTGCGCGTGGAGGAGCTCTTCGGCCGGCTCTGGTCCAACACCGACGACCTCGACCGCAAGGTGGTCGCGGGCGTCCTGTCCGGCACCTACACCTGGCTGGAGGAGGGCGTACTCGACCCCTCCGGCGAGGGCCCCTGGATCGCGGACGCGGCGCCCGGACCCTCGACACAGAAAAACGTGCACCGCCCCATCCGCTGACCTGCGATCATCGCCGGACGTCGGACAGACGTACGAGGATGAGTACGAGTACGGGTACCCGTACGAGCACAGCGCGAGGCGGACGAGAACGATGCCGACGGCCGAGGAAGACCGCACCAGCCGACGGCTGGCCTGGTGCGTGGCGCACCTGCTGCGCCACGCACCGGACCACGTCGTCACCGACATGATCGCCAGGCTGGACGAGCCCACCCGCAAATACCTGTGCCGGGACGAGTGGCTGTCGGCCTCGACCGTCACCCTGCTGCTGCGCCACGGCGGCGCGGCCGACCGGACCTTCATCGCGCGCAACCCCCGGGTCGTGGGCCGGCCGCTGCCCGGCCTGCCCGGACCCGCCCGCTACGCCCGCCGCCGCACACCGCCCGAACTCCTGCCGGTGCTGCGCGCCGAACTCGGCAGGGACCTCGGCGAAGGACCGCTCGACGCGGCCGAGCTGGCCGGCCTGCTGCGCCGGCACGGCAGGCGCGGGCCGCGGGTACCGCTGGACATCCTGGCACTGCACCACCGGCCCGACCCCGAGCCGCTGCTCGCCGAGCACCTGCGCGAGCCGCTGCCCGCCGGCGCGGTCGAGGCCCTGCTGCTCGTCGCGAACCTGCCCCTGGAGACCGTCCACGCGTTCCTGGCCGCCCCGGCGGCGCCGCCGGACGCGCGCTCCTGGCACCGGCCCGCCGTCCGCGCCGTGCGGATGGGAGCGGTCACGCACGAGGAGCTCGTCACCCACGTCGCCCCCGCGCACCGGACCCTGCTGCTCGCCCGCCTCCCCGACACCCGCGGCCTGCGCTGGACCCTGCCCGAACAGGCCGGCATGCAGACGGCCGTCCTGCGGGCCCTGCGCCCGCTCGGGGACGACCCCCGGCTGTGGGCGGAGCTGCTGCGGCACGCCCCCGGCCACCGGGGCCCGCTGCCCGAGCTGGTCGCCGCCCTGGCCGACGGCACCGTGCCCGAGGCCGCCGACGCCGGTGCGCCCGGCCCCGACCTCGTCCGCGCGGTGCGCCACCTGGCCCCGACGGCCGCCGAGCCGTACGGGGGCGTGGAGCGCGAGCTGGCCCTGGCGAGCCTCGCCGTGCCGATGGACAGCGTCGGGGAGGACATCCGCTGGGTGCGCGACTGCATCGACCGCGGCCTGCTCACCGGCCATGACGTGATCCGGCACAAGCTGCCGGCCTGCTGGGCGCTCGACCAGGACCACTGGCTCGGCGACGTGGACCACCCCGACCGGCACGACCGCCCCGCAGCCGTCCTCGCCTCCCACGCCGAGGCCGACCAGCTCCTCGCCCTCGCCCTCGACGAGGACCCCGAGGCCTGGTGGAGCGTCGCCCGGACGCTCCCGGAGTTCGCCGGAACGCTCCCGCACCTGCTTCTGCGGGTAACGGAAGGGGGCTCCGTGTCCGGCCGCTCATGACTTGCGGCAACAATGGGGGGCATGAGCGACCGCCCAGCCCCCCTCGCCGATCCGCACCTCCTCTTCGACCCCGCGGCCGGCCTCCGGGACATCGTCATCCTCGGGTCCACCGGGTCCATCGGGACCCAGGCCATCGACCTCGCCCTGCGCAACCCGGACCGGTTCAGGGTCACCGCCCTGTCCGCCGCCGGCGGGCGGGTGGAGCTGCTGGCCGAGCAGGCCCGGCAGCTGCGGGTCGAGACCGTGGCCGTCGCCCGCGAGGACGTCGTACCGGCCCTGAAAGAGGCGCTGAGCGCCCGGTACGGGCCGTCCGAGCCGCTGCCCGAAATCCTGGCCGGTCCGGACGCCGCGGCCGAACTCGCCGCCTCCGAGTGCCACACCGTCCTCAACGGCATCACCGGTTCCATCGGCCTCGCCCCGACCCTCGCCGCTCTGCGGGCGGGCCGGACCCTGGCCCTGGCCAACAAGGAGTCGCTGATCGTCGGCGGCCCGCTGGTCAAGGCCCTCGCGAAGCCCGGCCAGATCATCCCGGTGGACTCCGAGCACGCGGCGCTCTTCCAGGCGCTCGCCGCCGGCACCCGGGCCGACGTCCGCAAGCTCGTGGTGACCGCCTCCGGCGGGCCCTTCCGCGGCCGCACCCGCGCCGAGCTCGCGAGCGTGACCGTCCAGGACGCGCTCGCGCACCCCACCTGGGCCATGGGCCCGGTGATCACTGTGAACTCCGCGACCCTGGTCAACAAGGGACTGGAGGTCATCGAGGCGCACCTGCTCTACGACATCCCCTTCGACCGCATCGAGGTCGTGGTCCATCCGCAGTCCTACGTGCACTCGATGGTGGAGTTCACCGACGGCTCCACGCTCGCCCAGGCCACCCCGCCGGACATGCGCGGCCCGATCGCGATCGGCCTCGGCTGGCCCGAGCGGATCCCGGACGCGGCCCCCGCCTTCGACTGGACCAAGGCCTCCACCTGGGAATTCTTCCCGCTGGACACCGAGGCCTTCCCGTCGGTGGGCCTCGCCCGGCACGTGGGCACCCTCGGCGGCACCGCCCCGGCGGTGTTCAACGCGGCCAACGAGGAGTGCGTGGAAGCATTCCTGGCAGGTCGGCTGCCGTTCACAGCAATCATGGATACGGTCTCTGCCGTGGTCGATGAGCACGGGACACCTGAGTCGGGAACCTCCCTGACGGTCCAGGACGTCCTAGAAGCGGAGGCCTGGGCCAGGGCCCGGGCGCGGGAGATGGCGGCACGGGCCGCCGTGGAGGCGCGCGCATGACACTACTGATGACGGTGCTCGGGGTCGTTGTCTTCGCGGTCGGCCTGCTGGTCTCGATCGCCTGGCACGAGCTGGGGCACCTCTCCACGGCCAAGATCTTCGGCATTCGCGTGCCGCAGTACATGGTGGGCTTCGGGCCGACCATCTGGTCGCGGAGGAAGGGCGATACCGAGTACGGGATCAAGGCCATCCCGATGGGCGGCTACATCCGCATGATCGGGATGTTCCCGCCCGGCGAGGACGGCAAGGTCACCGCCCGCTCCACCTCGCCGTTCCGGTCGATGATCGAGGACGCGCGCTCGGCCGCGTACGAGGAGCTCCAGCCCGGGGACGAGAGCCGGCTTTTTTACACGCGCAAGCCGTGGAAGCGCGTGATCGTGATGTTCGCCGGTCCGTTCATGAACCTGATCCTGGCCGTGGCGATCTTCCTCACGACCCTGATGACCTTCGGGCTCAACACCCAGACCACCTCGGTCGCCACCGTCTCGGACTGCGTCATCCAGCAGAGCGAGAAGCGCGACAAGTGCGCCCCCGGCGACCCGGCCGCCCCCGCCAGGGCCGCGGGCCTCAAGGCGGGCGACAAGATCGTCGCCTTCAACGGCCGGTCGGTCGGCGACTGGTCCGCCCTGCAGAAGGACATCCGCGCCACCGTCGGCCCCGCCACGATCACGGTGGAGCGGGCCGGACAGCGCGTGGACCTCAAGGCGAACCTGATCGAGAACAAGGTCGCCAAGACGGACGGCAGCGGCCGGTACGTCAAGGACGAGTACGTCACCGCGGGCTTCCTCGGCTTCGCCCCCGCCTCCGGCTACGTCCCGCAGTCCTTCGGCCAGTCCGTCGAGCGCATGGGCGAGATGATGGAAGCCGGCGTGCAGTCGCTGGTCGCCCTGCCCTCCAAGGTCCCGGACCTGTGGAACGCGGCCTTCAACGGGGCCGAGCGCAAGCAGGACAGCCCCATGGGCGTCGTCGGCGCGGCGCGGGTCAGCGGTGAGATCTTCACCCTCGACATCCCCGCCCAGCACCAGCTGGTCTTCTTCCTCAACCTGCTGGCCGGCTTCAACCTCTCGCTGTTCCTGTTCAACATGCTGCCGCTGCTCCCGCTCGACGGCGGGCACATCGCCGGCGCCCTGTGGGAATCGCTCCGGCGCACCGTCGCACGGGTCTTCCGGCGCCCCGACCCCGGCCCGTTCGACGTGGCGAAGCTGATGCCCGTCGCGTACGTGGTCGCGGGCCTGTTCATCTGCTTCACCCTGCTGGTGATGGTGGCGGACGTGGTCAACCCGATCAAGATCACCTAGTTTGCGGGGGCTCCGCCCCAGCGCTGACGGAGCCGGGCACACATCGTGCCCGGCTCCCTACGTTCGGGTGGCGCACCCCTCGGATGCACGGGCCGCGCCCGGGTTGGCGTAATCTCGAAGCCTGGAGCCCGCCGATCTCGGGACCTTGATCCACACCTTGGGGTTGCACAGCAGATGACTGCCATCTCTCTCGGAATGCCGTCCGTACCGACGAAGCTTGCCGACCGCAGGGTCAGCCGCAAGATCCAGGTCGGTTCCGTGGCCGTCGGCGGCGACGCACCCATCTCGGTGCAGTCGATGACCACGACCCGCACCTCCGACATCGGCGCCACGCTCCAGCAGATCGCCGAGCTCACCGCCTCCGGCTGCAACATCGTCCGCGTCGCCTGCCCGACCCAGGACGACGCCGACGCACTGGCCGTGATCGCGAAGAAGTCGCAGATCCCGGTCATCGCCGACATCCACTTCCAGCCGAAGTACGTGTTCGCCGCGATCGACGCCGGCTGCGCCGCGGTCCGCGTCAACCCGGGCAACATCAAGCAGTTCGACGACAAGGTCAAGGAGATCGCGCGGGCCGCGAAGGACGCGGGCACCCCGATCCGCATCGGCGTCAACGCCGGCTCCCTCGACGCCCGCCTGCTGAAGAAGTACGGCAAGGCCACCCCCGAGGCGCTTGTCGAGTCCGCGCTGTGGGAAGCCTCCCTCTTCGAGGAGCACGGCTTCAGCGACATCAAGATCTCGGTCAAGCACAACGACCCGGTCGTCATGGTCAACGCCTACCGCCAGCTCGCCGCCGCCTGCGACTACCCGCTGCACCTCGGCGTCACCGAGGCCGGCCCCGCCTTCCAGGGCACCATCAAGTCCGCCGTCGCCTTCGGCGCGCTGCTCTCCGAGGGCATCGGCGACACCATCCGCGTCTCCCTCTCCGCCCCGCCGGCGGAGGAGGTCAAGGTCGGCATCCAGATCCTGGAGTCGCTGAACCTCAAGCCGCGCCGCCTGGAGATCGTCTCCTGCCCGTCCTGCGGCCGCGCCCAGGTCGACGTCTACAAGCTGGCCGAGGAGGTCACGGCGGGCTTGGAGGGCATGGAGGTCCCGCTGCGCGTCGCGGTCATGGGCTGCGTCGTCAACGGCCCGGGCGAGGCCCGCGAGGCCGACCTCGGCGTCGCCTCCGGCAACGGCAAGGGCCAGATCTTCGTGAAGGGCGAGGTCATCAAGACCGTCCCCGAGTCGAAGATCGTGGAGACCCTCATCGAAGAGGCCCTGAAGATCGCCGCTCAGATGGAGGCGGACGGCATCGCCAGCGGCGAGCCCACCGTCGCGATCGGCGTCTGACCCTCGGGCTCGGCCCGCCCTGCGTCTCGGGGCTCGGCCCGCCTCCCGGCTTCGTCAGTGGCCCCGGTACCGTTCCCGCAGCTCGGGGGCGGTCCGGGGCTCTTTCGTGACCTCGGACGCGGCATCCCCGGGCCCCGCCGGGTACAGTGCGGAGATCAGCAGACTTGCATGGTGAGGCCCCAGTGTTGACGCAGACCACCACCCGGGTCCTTGAGCCCAGTGATCTCGACGCCGCGATGGAAATCCTCGGACGCGCGCCGGTCGAGAACGCCTTCGTCACCTCCCGGGTCCAGGTCGCCGGACTCGACCCCTGGCGCCTGGGCGGCGAGATGTGGGGCTGGTACGCCGACGGCGAACTCCGCTCGCTCTGCTACGCGGGCGCCAACCTGGTCCCCGTCTGCGCCGGACCCGACGCCGTACGCGCCTTCGCCGACCGGGCCCGCCGCACCGGCCGCCGCTGCTCCTCCATCGTCGGCCCCGCCGAGGCCACCCGGCTGCTGTGGCAGCTCCTGGAGCCCAGCTGGGGGCCGGCCCGCGAGATCCGGTCGCACCAGCCGCTCATGGTGATCGAACGCCCGTCCAGCACGGTCGAGGCCGACCCCCGGGTCCGCCGGATCCGCAAGGACGAGATGGACCTGATCATGCCCGCCTGCGTGGCCATGTTCACCGAGGAGGTCGGCATCTCGCCGATGGCCGGGGACGGCGGGCTGCTCTACCAGGCCCGCGTCGCCGAACTCGTCGCCGGCGGCCGTTCCTTCGCCCGCGTCGACGACGGCAAGGTCGTCTTCAAGGCCGAGATCGGCGCCGCCACCGCCCGCGCCTGCCAGATCCAGGGCGTGTGGGTGGACCCCGAGTTCCGCGGCCTCGGCCACTCGGAGACCGGTATGGCCGCCGTCGTCGAATACGCCCTGCGGGACGTGGCCCCCGTGGTCAGCCTGTACGTGAACGATTTCAACACCGCCGCGCGCGCGGCCTACCGCCGCGTGGGCTTCCGCGAGGTCGGCGCGTTCATGAGCGTCCTCTTCTGACACCCGGTTCCAGCCCCCGGTTCCGACACCCGGCCGCACCTGATCCGAAAGGCGGGCCACGGACCCCTGCTGCGGCATTCCGGCAGCCCCGTACCGCGAAGTAAGGTCGCCGCATGCTGCCTTCCGGAGTCCGAATCGGTCCCCTCGACCTCGCCGCCCGCGTGGACGAGGCCCTGCGCGTGCAGGCCGTCGCCTTCGGCCTCAGCGAGGAGGAGGTCGGCATCCGGCGCTACATCGTCCAGCGCCACATGACCTGCCGCGGCGCCCGCGCCCTCGGGGCGTTCGCCGAGGACGGCGCGCTCACCGGATTCGTGTACGGGATGCCGAACGACCGCACCCACTGGTGGTCCACCATCGTCGAGCCCTACCTGCGGGCCGGCGGGCACGAGGACTGGCTCGACGGCTCCTTCGTGATCACCGAGCTGCACGTCCACCCCGGCTTCCAGGGCCACGGCGTCGGCCGCGCCCTCATCACCGGCATCACCGACGCCGCCGCCGAGCCCCGCTCGATCCTCTCCGCCATCGACACCGAGAGCCCCGCCCGCGGCCTCTACCGGGCCCTCGGCTACACCGACCTCGCCCGCCAGGTCCACTTCCCGAGCGCGAGCATGCCGTACGCCGTCATGGGCGCCACCCTGCCGCTGAGCAGGCCCTGAAACCGGTACCGCGGGCCGCCGGGCCCCCGGTAATCTCCCGACATGTCTACGCAACACGTGCAGCGCATGTCCCGCCTCATGGCCAAGACCCTCCGCGAGGACCCGGCCGACGCCGAAACCCTCAGCCATCGGCTCCTGGTCCGCGCCGGCTACGTCCGGCGCAGCTCGGCCGGGGTGTGGGCGTGGCTGCCGCTCGGCAAGCGGGTCCTGGACAACGTCTCGCGCGTCGTCCGCGAGGAGATGGACGCGATCGGGGCCCAGGAGGTGCTGCTCCCGGCCCTGCTGCCGAAGGAGCCGTACGAGGTCAGCGGCCGCTGGTCGGAGTACGGGGACCTGCTGTTCCGGCTCAAGGACCGCAAGGGCGCGGACTACCTGCTCGGTCCGACGCACGAGGAGATCTTCACCCTCGTGGTGAAGGACCAGTGCACCTCGTACAAGGACCTGCCGGTCATGCTGTACCAGATCCAGACCAAGTACCGCGACGAGGCGCGGCCCCGGTCCGGGGTGCTGCGCGGGCGCGAGTTCCAGATGAAGGACTCGTACTCCTTCGACGTGTCCGAGGAGGGGCTGGAGGAGTCCTACCGGCTCCACCGCGAGGCGTACGTCCGCATCTTCGAGCGGCTCGGCCTGGACCACCGGATCGTGTCGGCCGTGTCGGGCGCGATGGGCGGCTCGGCGTCGGAGGAGTTCTTGGCCCCGGCCGAGGCGGGCGAGGACACCTTCGTGGACTGCCCCTCGTGCGACTACGCGGCGAACACGGAGGCCGTGACCTTCGCCCTCGCTCCCGCCCCCGTCTCCGCGGAGCACCCGGCGCTGGAGGAGGTGGACACCCCGGACACCCCGACGATCGAGACCCTGGCCGCACACCTGGGCGTACCCGCCTCGGCGACGCTGAAGAACCTCCTGGTCAAGGTCGACGGCGAGATCACGGCCGTGGGCGTGCCGGGGGACCGGGAGGTGGACCTCGGCAAGCTGGGCGAGCATCTGGCCCCGGCGGTGGTGGAGTTGGTGACGGCCGAGGACTTCGAGGGCCGGCCGGACCTGGTGCGCGGCTACGTGGGCCCGCAGGGTCTGGAGAAGGTCCGCTACCTGGCCGACCCCCGGGTCGCGCCCGGCACTTCGTGGGTGACGGGGGCCAACCGGGCGGACACGCACGCCCGGAACGTCGTCTGCGGGCGGGACTTCGAGGTCGACCGCTACCTGGACGTGGTGGTCGTGGAACCGGGTGACCCCTGCCCGTCCTGCGGAGCGGGGCTCAAGCTCGACCGGGCCATCGAGATCGGGCACATCTTCCAGCTGGGCCGCAAGTACGCGGACGCCTTCGGGCTGGACGTCCTCGGCCGCGAGGGCAAGCCGGTCCGGGTCACGATGGGCTCGTACGGCATCGGCGTCTCCCGCGCGGTGGCGGCGCTGGCCGAGCAGACGGCCGACGAGCGCGGCCTGTGCTGGCCCGCGGCGGTGGCCCCGGCCGACGTGCACGTGGTGGCGGCGGGCAAGGCGGTGCCGCTCGCGCTGGCGGAGGAGGCGGCGACGGCCCTGGCCGCGGCGGGCCTGCGGGTGCTGCTGGACGACCGCCCCGGCCTGTCGCCCGGCGTGAAGCTCACGGACGCGGAACTGATCGGCGTGCCGTGGATCCTGGTGGCGGGCCGCCGCTCCGCCGACGGGGTCGTCGAACTCCAGGACCGCGCCTCGGGCACCCGCGAGGAACTCCCCCTGACGGAAGCCCTGTCCCGCCTGACGCCGTAGCCCTGCGCGCCCCGGCTTCCCGGGGCTCCGCCCCGGATTCCGCGCCTCAATCGCCGGCGGGGCTGGATATGTCCGGCCGGACCGGCACGGAGCCGGCGGGCTGGGTTGCGCGGAGCACAATCTCAGCCCGCCGGCGATTGAGGCGCGGGTCCGGGCAGAGCCCGGGAGGGGCTACTCGCGCAGCCCCTCCCGCTCCTCCTCCGGCGGGGGCGCGTCGAGCATCAGCCCGTCCACCGGCCCGCCGAGGGCGTCCGGCACCGGAGCTCCGTCGAGCGCATCCGCATCCGCATCGGTATCCGCGACCTCGGCCGGCCCGGGGCCTTCGGAAGCCGGGCCGGCCGGGGCCGGTTCCTCCCGCGCGGGCGTCGCCGCAGGCGGAGGGGCCGAGCGCTCGAGGAAGCGCAACAGCTCCACCGGGAACGGCAGCACCAGCGTGGAGTTCTTCTCGGCGGCGACCGCCACGATCGTGTGCAGCAGGCGCAACTGCAACGCCGCCGGCTGCTCCGACATGACCTCCGCCGCCTCGGCGAGCTTGTGCGAGGCCTGCAGCTCCGCGTCCGCGTTGATCACGCGGGCCCGGCGCTCACGGTCCGCCTCCGCCTGCCTGGCCATCGACCGCTTCATCGTCTCCGGCAGCGAGACGTCCTTGATCTCGACCCGGTCGATCTGCACGCCCCAGCCCACCGCCGGGCTGTCGATCATCAGCTCCAGGCCCTGGTTGAGCATCTCCCGATTGGACAGCAGATCGTCCAGGTCGGACTTTCCGATGATCGACCTGAGGGAGGTCTGCGCCATCTGCGAGACGGCGAAGCGGTAGTCCTCCACCGCCACGATCGCGCTCGCCGGGTCGACGACCTTGAAGTACACGACCGCGTCCACCCGCACCGTGACGTTGTCCCGGGTGATGCCCTCCTGTGCGGGCACCGGCAGCGTCACGATCTGCATGTTCACCTTGCGGAGCCGTTCCACGAAGGGAACGATCGTCGTGAATCCGGGCCCGCGGACCTCCTCGCGCAGCCTGCCGAAGCGGAAGACCAGGCCCCGCTCGTACTGCTTCACCACCCGGGCGGCGGCGCCCACGTAGACCACGACGCCCACACCCGTGGCGATGGCCGCTGTCAGCAGTTCTTCGACCATGACGGCCCCCTGCCGGACATACCTTGATATCTACGGTATGCCCTACAACCAGGCCGCGAACTCCAGCAGCAGCTCCGCGTCGCGGCGCCGCCCGGCGGCCAGGGCGCGGTTGCCCGACTCCACCGCCCGGAACAGCGTCCAGCCCCGCAGCCGCTCCCGGTCCACGTCCAGCGCGTCCGCCAGCTTGTTCACCCGGCGCCGGGCCCCCGCCGCCCCCGCCGAGGAGGCCACCTGGTCCTCCAGCCGGTCCCGGACCAGCCGCGCCAGGTCGTACGCCCGCTCGCCGACCAGCGGATCGGGGCCCACCGTCAGCCACGGAGCCCGCTCGCCCGCCAGCACCTTGCCCTGCCGGAAGTTCCCGTGCAGCAGCAGCTCCTCCGGCGGGGCCGCAGCCAGCTCCGCCCGCATCGCCAGCGCCGTGTCCGCCAGGGCCCGGGTCTCCGCCGGGGCCGCCCGCAGGGCCGCCGACTGCCCCTCGGTGCGCTCCGCCACCGTCTCCCACCCGTGCCCGGCCGGCGGCGCCACCCACAGCCTGCGCAGCGTGCCGCTCGCCTCCAGCAGGGCCTTGGCCTCCGGCAGCGACCGCAGCGACACCTCCGGGTGCAGCCGCTCCAGCAGCAGCGCCCCGTCGTCGTCGTGGTGCCGGGTGTCGAGGACCCGTACGGCCCCGAAACCGCCCCAGTGGGCCAGCGCGGCCAGCTCGCGGTCGGGCCGGGCGTGCGGGGGCGCCAGTTTCAGCGCGGCCGGGGTCCCGTCGGCGTACGCGACGAGGACCACCAGGCTGCTGCGGCCGCCCGGGGCCTGCACCCGCCGGGCCTCCACCCCGCGCCGGGACAGCGCGGCCTCGGTGAGTCGGGGCAACTGCCCCAGCCAGTCCGCGTCCTGCGCCGTTTCCGGCATCTCGCCGAGCGCCCGTACAAGCCGCTGCGGCGGTTCGAAAGCCATGCGTGCGTGGTCCCTTTCAGCTGTGCTGGGCCCGTTGCGCCTCGTCAGCGCGTTCCGTGAGCCCAGGGAAGGCTACGCCGACACCACGCCAGCGTGCCGCGCGCACTGCCGCCGCGCTCAGCGCGTCGGCCGCCTCGCGGCGCAGCGGACCCTCCGCCGCGCGCACCAGATCGGAGTACGCGCCGGCCACCCGGTCCTCGATCTCGGCGGCCAGCCGCTCGGCGTCGGCCGGCGTGCGCACCTCGAACGGCAGGGCGTACGCGGCCTCCGCGGGCCGGGGCGCACCGCCCAGCTCCCGTACGGTCCGGGCGAGCGCGTCGCGCCGCGCGAGGTGGCCGCCGTACGACTCCCGGGCCTGCGTGGCGCGGGCGCCGGAGGTCCGGGCGCCGATCACCCCGTAGCCGTACGCGGCGGCGTGCTCGGCGGCGAGCGCGGCCTGGGCGGCCTCCAGGGCCCGGCCGGCGGGGGAGGGTTCGGGCTTCACGAGGTGGCTCCGGGGTTCGAGGTCAGCAGGTACGCGTGTACGGCGCCGCAGGCGGCCACCGAGGCCAGCAGCCGGGCCAGCTCCCCGGGGGCCCCGGCCAGGTCGATGGTCCGGGACTCGGACAGGCTGCGCTCGGCGTCGGCGAGCGCGGTCAGGGCCTCGTCGGGCTTCGGCGGTACCGGCTCGCCGCTCGCCGCGGGCGCGGCGGCCCCCGTACCGCCGGAGGGGGACGGGACGGGGGGCGGCGGGGCCGAAGGGGTGGGGGACAGGGCCGCGGTGTGGGCGGCGACGGCGGCGCGCAGCGGAGCGAGCCGCGCGGCCAGGGCCGGATGGGCGGTCGCCGTGGCGTCGTAACGCTCCAGCAGTCGCGTACTGTCACGAACGGCTGCCTCCCGCATCCGCCGTTCGGGTGGAATCGTGGGGGCGACGTCGGCCGCGCGGCCGTCGGAGCACCCGGTCAGCAGCGCGGCGCCGGCCGCGCCGGCCGCACCGGCGAGCAGGCTCCTGCGCGAGGGTCTCGAAGGCAGAGTCCAGGACACGGCGACGTCCTCCGGGTGATGGCGGGGCTGATGGCGGGGCAGGGTGTGATCACGGTACCCGGGGCCTTGTCCACAGGGCGGACGGCAACACCCTCCGACACCGGATACCCTTTGACCTGACACACGACGGAAACCACAACAGCACACGCGGCCGAGGAGTCACCCGGATGAGCACCACCCAGAGCGACAGGCTGCGCGGACTGCTGAAGCCGCTCGTCGCCGCCAAGGGCCTGGACCTCGAAGAGATCGAGATGACGCGGGCGGGCAAGCGCCGGATGCTGCGGATCATCGTGGACTCCGACGAGGGCGTGGAGCTGGACGCGTGTGCCGAGCTGAGTCGCGAGGTCTCCGACAAGCTCGACGAAACCGATGTGATGGGTGAGGACGAGTACGTCCTCGAAGTCAGCTCGCCGGGCGCCGACCGCCCGCTGACCGAGCACCGTCACTACGTACGGGCCGTCGGCCGCCTCGTGAAGTTCCAGCTGTCCGCCGAGGGCGAGAAGGGTGCCGGGGAACTGGTCGCCCGGATCCTCGGCGTCGACGACGAGGGCCTGGACCTCGAAGTACCGGGCGTGAAGGGCCGCAAGGCGACCGCCCGGCGTATCGCATTCACCGACATCGCCAAGGCGCGTGTCGAGATCGAGTTCAACCGCAAGGACAAGAAGGAAGAGGAGGCGTAGCCGTGGACATCGACATGAGTGCCCTGCGGGGTCTGGTCCGGGAGAAGGAGATCTCCTTCGACCTGCTCGTCGAGGCGATCGAGTCGGCCCTCCTCATCGCGTACCACCGGACCGAGGGGAGCTTCCGCCGCGCTCGCGTCGTGCTGGACCGCACCAACGGTCACGTGGTCGTGTGGGCGACGGAAGACCCGAGGGATCTCGAAGAGGGCCAGGAGCCCAAGGAGTTCGACGACACCCCGTCGGACTTCGGCCGGATCGCCGCGACGACCGCCAAGCAGGTGATCCTGCAGCGTCTGCGCGACGCCGAGGACGACCTGACCTTCGGCGAGTTCGCCGGCCGGGAGGGCGACGTCATCACCGGCGTCGTCCAGCAGGGCAAGGACCCCAAGAACGTCCTCGTCGACATCGGCAAGCTGGAGGCCATCCTGCCCGTGCAGGAGCAGGTCCCCGGTGAGGAGTACACGCACGGTCTGCGCCTGAAGGCGTACGTCGTGCGGGTGGCGAAGGGTGTCCGCGGTCCGTCGGTGACCCTCTCGC
Source organism: Streptomyces nojiriensis (assembly GCF_017639205.1). Taxonomy (NCBI): domain Bacteria; kingdom Bacillati; phylum Actinomycetota; class Actinomycetes; order Kitasatosporales; family Streptomycetaceae; genus Streptomyces; species Streptomyces nojiriensis. The sequence goes on from NZ_CP071139.1 coordinate 6,508,637, forward strand.
GCACCCACCCGAACCTCGTGAAGAAGCTCTTCTCGCTGGAGGTCCCGGAGATCGCCGACGGCAGCGTCGAGATCTCGGCGATCGCCCGTGAGGCCGGTCACCGCACCAAGATCGCCGTCCGGTCCACCCGTTCGGGTCTGAACCCGAAGGGCGCCTGCATCGGCCCGATGGGCAGCCGCGTGCGCAACGTGATGGCCGAACTGCACGGCGAGAAGATCGACATCGTCGACTGGTCGGACGACCCGGCGGAGATGGTCGCGAACGCGCTGTCACCCGCCCGGGTGAGCAAGGTCGAGGTCGTCGACTGGGACTCCCGCTCCGCCCGGGTGACCGTGCCGGACTACCAGCTGTCGCTGGCCATCGGCAAGGAGGGCCAGAACGCCCGCCTCGCCGCGCGGCTCACCGGCTGGCGCATCGACATCCGTCCCGACACCGAGGCGTCCCCGGACGCCGACCGGGACCGGGGCGGGGAATAAACCGGTACCGTCCGGGCTTGCCCGGACGGTAGACAGGGTGCACGGCCGCTGCCGAGGCGGCGGATACAAGACAACACAACAGCCGTTCGATCTTTCCCCCGCGACTTGTCGGGAGAGAGGTCGGTGCGGGGAGGTAGACTTAGGCGTGTCTGGCCGGACGCAAGCCCGCGCATGCCCCGAACGCACCTGTGTGGGGTGCCGGGAGCGAGCGGCCAAGAACGATCTGCTGCGCGTCGTGGCGGATGGGGACGCATGCGTCCCCGATCCACGCGGTACGCGGCCGGGACGGGGTGCTTATGTGCACCCCGCCGTGGTCTGCCTCGACCAGGCGGTCCGCCGTCGTGCGTTCCCCCGGGCCCTTCGGTCCGCCGGAGCGCTCGACACGGAGAACCTGCGCAAAGCCGTGGCCCCTGAGGCCGGGGCCACACCGTAAAGAAGTAGTACGGCACGGATAACCGTGCGGTCAGGTACCTCGCGAGTTGGAAGTAGGTCGAGATTGCGATGAGCACTCGATGAGTACGCGATGAGTACGCCCATGAAGTAGCGACGGTCCGGCGTAACCCGGACCTAAAAGGAGCGAAGTGGCTAAGGTCCGGGTATACGAACTCGCCAAGGAGTTCGGGGTGGAGAGCAAGGTCGTCATGGCCAAGCTCCAAGAACTCGGTGAATTCGTCCGTTCGGCGTCCTCGACGATCGAGGCGCCGGTTGTACGCAAGTTGACTGACGCACTGCAGGGGCCCGGCGGCAACGCCGGCAAGTCCGCTGCGAAGCCCGGCGCGCCCCGCAAGGCCGCGCCCGCCAAGCCCGCAGCGCCCTCCCCGGCCGCTGCGGCACGTCCCGCTGCCCCGAAGCCCGGTGCACCGGCCCCCAAGCCGGTCGTCGCCGAGGCTCCGGCCGCAAGCACCCCGGTGACTCCGGCCGCCTCCGGCCCGCGTCCCGGCCCGAAGGCTCCGGCCGCCCCGAAGCCCGCTCCGGCGGCGCCCGTGGCGACCGAGTTCTCCGCGCCTCCGGCGGCCCCGGCCGCCCCGGCGCGCACCGAGCGTCCCGCCGCGGCTCCCGGCCCCCGTCCGGCGCAGCAGCGTCCGGCCCAGGGTCAGGGCGGCCAGGGCGGTGCCCGTCCCGGCGCCCCGCGCCCGGCCGGCGCCACCCCCGGTGCCCAGACGCAGCGTCCCGCCGGAGCCCCCGGCTCCCAGGCGCCGCGTCCGCAGGGTGCCCGTCCGGCGGGTCCCCGTCCGGGCAACAACCCCTTCACCTCCGGCGGCTCCACCGGAATGGCGCGCCCCCAGGCGCCCCGTCCGGCCGGCGCGCCCCGTCCCGGTGCCCCCGGCGCCGGTGGCGGCCAGGGTGCTCCCCGCCCGCAGGGTGGTCCCGGTGGCGCTCCGCGTCCGCAGGGTCCCGGCGGCGCCCGTCCGACCCCGGGCGGCATGCCGCGTCCGCAGGGCGGCGCCCCGCGTCCCGGTGGTGCTCCCGGTGGTAACCGTCCGAACCCGGGCATGATGCCGCAGCGTCCCGCTGCCGGTGGTCCCGGTCCCCGTCCCGGTGGCGGCCCCGGTGGCCGTGGTCCCGGTGCGGGCGGCGCAGGTCGTCCCGGCGGTGCCGGTCGTCCCGCGGGCGGCGGCTTCGCCGGTCGTCCGGCCGGTCCGGGCTCGCGTCCCGGCGGCGGTGGCGGCTTCGGCGGCCCGCGTCCCGGTGGCGGCGGCTTCGGCGGCGGTCCGGCCGGTGCCGGTGGCGGCGGTCGTCCCGGCTTCGGTGGTCGTCCCGGTGGTCCCGGTGCCCGTGGTGGCACGCAGGGCGCCTTCGGCCGTCCCGGTGGTCCGGCCCGTCGTGGTCGCAAGTCCAAGCGTCAGAGGCGCCAGGAGTACGAGGCCATGCAGGCCCCGTCCGTCGGCGGCGTGATGCTGCCGCGCGGTGGCGGCGAGACCGTGCGCCTGTCGCGCGGTGCCTCCCTCACCGACTTCGCGGAGAAGATCAACGCCAACCCGGCGTCGCTCGTCGCCGTGATGATGAACCTCGGCGAGATGGTCACTGCCACGCAGTCCGTCTCCGACGAGACGCTCGAGATGCTGGCCGGCGAGATGAACTACGTCGTCCAGATCGTCAGCCCGGAGGAAGAGGACCGCGAGCTCCTCGAGGGCTTCGACATCGAGTTCGGCGAGGACGAGGGCGGCGAGGAATACCTCATGCCGCGTCCGCCGGTCGTGACCGTCATGGGTCACGTCGACCACGGTAAGACCCGACTGCTCGACGCCATCCGCAAGACGAACGTCGTTGCGGGCGAGGCCGGCGGCATCACGCAGCACATCGGTGCGTACCAGGTCACCACCCAGGTCAACGACGAAGACCGCAAGATCACCTTCATCGACACCCCGGGTCACGAGGCGTTCACCGCCATGCGTGCCCGTGGTGCGAAGTCGACCGACATCGCGATCCTCGTGGTCGCGGCCAACGACGGCGTCATGCCGCAGACGATCGAGGCGCTCAACCACGCCAAGGCCGCCGGCGTCCCGATCGTCGTCGCGGTCAACAAGATCGACGTCGAGGGTGCCGACCCGGTCAAGGTGCGCGGTCAGCTCACCGAGTTCGGTCTGGTCGCCGAGGAGTACGGCGGCGACACGATGTTCGTCGACATCTCCGCCAAGCAGGGTCTGCACATCGACTCCCTGCTCGAGGCCGTCGTCCTCACCGCCGACGCCTCGCTCGACCTCCGCGCCAACCCGGAGCAGGACGCTCAGGGTATTGCGATCGAGTCCCACCTCGACCGCGGCCGCGGTGCCGTCGCCACCGTCCTCGTCCAGCGCGGTACCCTCCGCGTCGGCGACACGATGGTCGTGGGCGACGCCTACGGCCGAGTGCGCGCCATGCTCGACGACAAGGGCAACAACGTCGAGGAAGCGGGTCCGTCGACCCCCGTCCTGGTCCTGGGTCTCACCAACGTCCCCGGCGCCGGCGACAACTTCCTCGTCGTCGACGAGGACCGCACCGCCCGTCAGATCGCCGAGAAGCGTGCTGCGCGTGAGCGCAACGCCAACTTCGCCAAGCGCGTCCGCCGGGTGTCCCTGGAAGACCTCGACTCGGTCCTCAAGGCCGGTCTGGTCCAGGAACTCAACCTCATCATCAAGGGCGACGCGTCCGGTGCGGTCGAGGCTCTCGAGTCCTCGCTGCTCCAGCTCGACGTCGGTGAAGAGGTCGACATCCGCGTCCTGCACCGCGGTGTGGGTGCGGTCACCGAGTCCGACATCTCGCTGGCGATGGGCTCCGACGCCATCGTCATCGGTTACAACGTCCGTGCGGCCGGCCGTGCCGCGCAGATGGCGGACCGCGAGGGCGTCGACGTTCGCTACTACTCGGTGATCTACCAGGCCATCGAGGAGATCGAGGCGGCCCTGAAGGGTCTCCTCAAGCCGGAGTACGAAGAGGTCGAGCTCGGTACGGCGGAGGTCCGCGAGATCTTCCGCTCGTCCAAGCTGGGCAACATCGCCGGTGTCCTCATCCGGTCCGGCGAGGTCAAGCGCAACACCAAGGCGCGGCTCCTGCGCGACGGCAAGGTCGTCGCCGAGAACCTCACCATCTCCGGTCTGCGCCGCTTCAAGGACGACGTCACCGAGATCCGCGAGGGCTTCGAGGGTGGTATCAACCTCGGTTCCTTCAACGACATCAAGATCGACGACGTCATCGCGACGTACGAGATGCGCGAGAAGCCGCGCGCGTAAGCGCGAGGCACATCGCACCGTGTCGTAGCTCGTAACACCGGGGCCGGTCGGCGGAATATCCGTCGATCGGCCCCGGCCGTTGCGTGTACGGTTTGGTGACCCTGCCGAGCGACGGCCGGCAGGCCACCGAACCCGCACCGGCGGGATATCCGGAACTGCATGTACGTGGGGACTCTGTCCTTCGATCTGCTCCTCGGCGACGTTCACTCGCTGAAGGAGAAACGCTCCGTGGTCCGGCCCATCGTGGCCGAGCTCCAACGCAAGTTCTCCGTGAGCGCGGCTGAAGTGGGCGACCAGGACCTGCACCGCAGGGCCCGTATAGGGGTCGCTCTGGTGAGTGGGGACGCGGGGTTCCTCTCGGACGTACTCGACCGCTGCGAGCGGCTGGTCGCGGCGCGTCCGGAAGTGGAGCTGCTGTCCGTACGACGGCGCCTCCACGGTGATGAAGACTGATAGCAAGACATAAGAAGGAGACGGACCAGTGGCCGACAATGCGCGGGCGAAGAAGCTGGCGGACCTCATCCGGGAGGTGGTGGCGGAGAAGCTGCAGCGCGGAGTCAAGGACCCCCGCCTCGGTACGCACGTGACCATCACGGACACCCGGGTCACCGGCGACCTGCGGGAGGCCACGGTCTTCTACACGGTCTACGGTGACGACGAGGACCGCGCCAGCGCGGCAGCGGGCCTGGAGAGCGCCAAGGGCGTACTGCGCTCCGCGGTCGGCCGGGCGGCGGGCACCAAGTTCACGCCCACCCTGACCTTCGTCGCGGACGCCCTCCCGGAGAACGCCAAGACCATCGAGGACCTCCTCGAAAAGGCGCGGACCTCCGACGCCCAGGTGCGCGAGGTGTCCTCCGGCGCCCAGTACGCCGGCGACGCCGACCCGTACAAGAAGCCGGGCGACGACGAGGACGCAGCCGCCGAATGAGCAATGCAGGGAAGACGCCGGACGGCCTTGTCATCGTCGACAAGCCGTCCGGCTTCACTTCGCACGACGTGGTCGCCAAGATGCGCGGGATGGCCAAGACCCGCCGCGTCGGCCACGCGGGAACACTGGACCCGATGGCGACGGGCGTCCTCGTCCTCGGCGTGGAGAAGGCCACCAAGCTCCTCGGCCACCTCGCGCTCACGGAGAAGGAGTACCTCGGCACGATCCGCCTGGGCCAGGACACCCTGACGGACGACGCCGAAGGCGAGATCACCTCGTCCGCGGACGCCTCCGGGGTCACCCGGGAAGCCGTGGACGCGGGTATCGCCAAGCTGTCCGGCGAGATCATGCAGGTCCCGTCCAAGGTCAGCGCCATCAAGATCAAGGGCGTGCGCTCCTACAAGCGCGCCCGCGACGGCGAGGACTTCGAGATCCCGGCCCGCCCGGTCACGATCTCCTCCTTCCAGGTGTACGACATGCGCGAGGCGGAGGCCGAGGACGGCACGAAGGTCGTCGACCTCGTCGTCTCCGTCGTCTGCTCCAGCGGTACGTACATCCGCGCCCTCGCCCGTGACCTGGGCGCCGACCTCGGCGTCGGCGGGCACCTGACCGCGCTGCGCCGCACGCGGGTGGGCCCGTACAAGCTCGACAAGGCACGGACCCTGGACCAGCTCCAGGAGGAGCTGACCGTCATGCCCATCGGCGAGGCGGCCGCCGCGGCCTTCCCGCGCTGGGACCTGGACGCCCGGCGGGCATCCCTGCTCGCCAACGGCGTGCGGATCGACATGCCGCAGGAGTACGAGGCGGGCCGCACGGTCGCGGTCTTCGGACCGCAGGGGCAGCTGCTCGGGCTCGTCGAGAACAAGAACGGAAAGGCGAAGTCCCTCGCGGTCTTCGTCTGACGATCGGGTGTCGACGTGGAGCGGTGAGCGCACATGGACTGCCGCTCACCGCTCCACGACCCCCCTCGGGTAGGTCTCTATCCACCCTGGCCCCTGTATTCACCCGTCCGAGCAGGCGCTCGGAGTGAATGGCGGGAGCGTAAGGGGCGCTTTCGCCTCGCGTGCTTTTCGCGCTGATCTTCACCTGCCTACCGTCGTGAGCACGGGGTGTTGCGGGGGAGCGGTGCGGGGAGTGGTGCGGCCATGGCGGAGCTCATCAAGATCTGCGATCCCGCCGGGCGGACGCGCGGCAGTGGATTCGTCGCCGACGACCGCGGGACGGTGGTCACCAGTCACGAGGCCGTCGACGGACTGACCCGGGTGGTGCTTCGCGCGCCGGGCCCCGCCTGGCGGACCTGGCTGGCCGAGGCGGCGGACGTGACCGCCCTGCCGGAGCTGGCGCTGGCGCTGGTACGGACCGACGGACTCGGGACGCGGCCGCTTCCGGTGGCGCTGCGCGAGGCGATCGATCCCGGGACCTACGTACGGCTGCCCGCGCGGGGATGGCGGCAGGCGCGGGTGCTGGGGGGCGCGGAGGTCAGCTATCCGGCGGCGGACCGGTCCCACGTGGTGCCCGCAGGCGTGGCCGTGGAGCTGGCGATCGGCACCGACGGCCGGGACGCGCTGCTGCTGGGCGGGGAGGCCTGCGGGGGCCCGGTGCTCGACGCCGGGACCGGAGCGGTGCTCGCGGTGGTGGGCACCGCACTGCGGGCGGAGCACCGCACCGGAGGCTTCGCGGTGGCCCTGCGGGCGGCGGCCGACGCGGATCCGGGCGGCCCGCTGGCCGCACTGCTGGAGCGCAATGCCGCCACCGTGCCCGGCCACGGCGCCGACCTCAACCTCGCCGGGGCGCTGGAACTGACCGCGACCACGCTCGGCGCCTCCTTCCCCCCGGACGAACCGGAACCCGTGGAGCGTCCCGGCATCGCCGCCGAACTGGCCGCCTTCACCACCGGGGACCGCCCGGTCCTGGGACTCGTCGGAGACCCGGGCACGGGCCGCACCACGGCGCTGGCCGCCCTGGCCGTACGCCGCGCACGGGGTGCCCGCCCGGCGCCGACCCTGTGGCTGCGCGGCGCCGACCTGCGCGCCACCGACACCTCCCTGGCCGACGCGGCAACCCGCGCCCTGACCGAGGCAGCCCGCATCGTCGCGGCCGCGCGCGGTGACGACGGAACCGTGGGTGTGCCGGGCCACTCCCCGCGCCCCGCTTCCGACGGGGCCGGGTGTGTGTCGGGGCGCTCCCCGCAGGGCGTCGAACGCACTGCCGCCGCGCTTTCCGACCCCTCACCACGTTCGGCGCCCGAGGAGACGTCCAGGCGCGCGCCCGGCCCCGGCGGAACCCCGCCGGCCAGGACCGGCGTCGGCGGAACCGCCCCCGCCGGGCGGCTCGGCCGACCGACCTCGGGCCCGGGCGAAGCCGCACCGGTGGACCGGTGCAGCCAACCGGCACCCGGCCCCGCCGGAACGGTCCCGGCCGAGGGGTGCAGTCAGCCGGCGTCCGGCCCCGGCGAGCGGCGCAGTCAGCCGGCGTCCGGCCCCGGCGGAGTCGCAGCGGCCGAGGGGTGCAGCCAGTCGGCGTCCGGCCCCGGCGGAGTCGCAGCGGCCGAGCGGCGCGGCCGACCGGCGGGAGCCGCAGCCCACCTCGCGCACGTCGTCGCCCGCGCCGGCCGCCGCCTGCTCGTCGTGCTCGACGCCCCGGAGGAGATGCCGCCGGAGCTCGCGCACCGCCTCGGCCCCTGGACCACCGCCACCGCCGGGTGGCTGGACGACACCGGGGCCCGGCTGGTCGTCGCCGCCCGGCCCGAGTACTGGGAAGGGGCCGGCGCCCTCTACCCGCCCGAGGCGCTGCACACCCCGGCCCGCGCCGCCCGGCGGCTGCCGCCCGCCCTCCCGATCGCGGACCTCGACGCCGCCGAGGCCGAGTCCGCCCGGGCCCGCCTCGGCATCCCCGCCGACGCCGTCCGGGAGGCCGACGCCCGGCACCCGCTCACCCTGCACCTGCTCGCCGGGATCCGGGCCGCCGAGGTCACCGCCGGCCGGCCCGGCCGCGACGAGGTCTTCGCCGCGCACCTGGACCTGCTGTGCCTGCGCACCGCCGTCCGCATCGCCGCGGCCTGCGCCGACGCCGGCGGCGCCAAGGTGCACGGGCCCGGGGTCAGGCGGCTCGCGGCGCGCGTGGCCGGCCGGGTCCACGAGGCCGCGCGGCGCGCTCTGGGACCGGGGCAGGGACAGCTGGACCGGGCCTCCTTCGAGGAACTGTTCCCCTGGCGCACCGGCTGGGCCTCCGCCGTGCTCACCGAGGGACTGCTGGTGCCCGCCGGGCCCGGCTACCGCTTCACCCACGAGGAGCTGTCGGACTGGATCCAGGCCGGCCACCTGGACGTTCCGACCGCCCTCGGCCTGCTCGTCCACGGCCCCGCCGAGCCCGGGCTGCCCGTGCCCCGGCACCGGATCGGGCCCGTCCTGGAGGCCCTGCGCAGGCTCGCCCCCGACCGGCTGCGCGGCGAGCTCACCGGGCTGGTCCACCGGCTCAACCGCTGCACCGAGGAACCGGAGCGGGCCACCCCGGACAGCGCCTGGTGGGCCGCCCGGCTGCTGCGCGAAACCCTGCTCCGGGCCCCCGACGCCCGGCCCCACCTCCCCGTCCTGCACGCCCTGGCCGAGCACGTGGCCCGCGCCGGCCCGGGGGAGTTCGGCGGCTGGTTCTGGAACCGGCTCCGGCTGCCCGAGCCCGACCGCCTCGACCTGCTGCGCCGGCTGCTGCCCGCCGACCCCGCCGAGGCGGTCCCCGGCGACCGCTACCTCGACGCCGCGGCCCGCCGCCTCGCCCGGGACCCGCAGCGCGCGCAGCCGCTGCTCTGCGCCTGGTTCACCGACGGGCGCCGGCTGCGCGGCCGCCCCGGGGCCACCGTCGCCACCGCCGCGCAGGCCCTGCTGCACACCCACCGAAGCCTCGCCGTGGACGATCTCACCGAGGCGCTCGTCGCCGCGGCGCACCCGCGCGCAGACGAGCTGCTCGCCGTACTCGCCGAGGAGGAGCCCTCCGCCCTGTGCCGGGCCGTCGACCGCTGGGCGCACGACGAACGGCCCGGTCGGCGGGTCGCGGCCGCCGCCTACGGACTCGCCACCGCCCCGCACGTGCGCACCCCCGCCGACCGCGAGCTGCTGCGCCACGCCGCCCAGGCGCTCCTCGCCCGCCCCGCCGACGCCACCCTGCACGGCAGCGCCCTCGCGATCCTGCTCCGCGACCCGCAGGCGCGCGGCCGCTACCTGTCCGACGCCCTCGCCTGCTTCCGCCGTCCCGAGTCCGGCTCCAGGCTGCCCGCGGCGGCGCTGGTCGCGGCCCTGCCCGTGCTGCCCGATCCGGACGAGGTGTTCGCCGCCCTGCGCGCCCGGGCCGACGGGGAGGTCGTGCGGGCCCTGGCCGCGCTGACCACGCCGGGCCTGGCCCGGCGCGCGGGTGACCTCGTACGGGAGCACCTCGCGCGCAACCCCGGGGACGCGCCGCACGCCGCCCTCTTCGTGGACCGGCGGCTCGACCAGGGCCCGGCCGCCGCTTCGGTGGTGCGGCCCCTGGTCCTGGACCTGCTCCTCGGCGCCCCGGCCGTGGTGCGGGCCGCCCTGGCCGTCGTACTGGCCGCGCCGGGCGGCGGGGCCTCGCACCCGCTGCGCGGGGAGCTGGCCGACACCCTGCTGCGCGAGGAGACCGATCCACAGGTGCTCGACGTGTTCCTCGGAGCCGTGGCGGCCGGGGCCTCCGGGCGCGCGGAGGACCGTACGCGGGAGCTGCTGAGGCGCACCGGACGGCAGTTGCTGCGGGCCCCGGGCGGGGCGGCGGTCTTCGAACGGCGGACGGTGGAGCTGGCCCGGGCCGAACCGGCCTTCGGGGCGCTGGTGGCCCGCTGGCAGGCGACGGCGGGAGCGGAGGCCGCGGCACTCCTCGGGCCGAGCGCCCGGCGGACGGTGGAGACCCTGAGCAGGGCGGCCGCGGATGTGACGTGACGACAGACACGGTGGCGCATCCAGTCAGATGCCGATGCGGGGCACCGGCCACCGGCATGGCAGTCTTAGACCTGCAATCGGCAATCAGTTCAAGGACTAAACGGGTTCGGGCGAGGAGCGGTCACAGTGCAGCGCTGGCGTGGCTTGGAGGACATCCCCCAGGACTGGGGACGCAGCGTCGTCACCATCGGCTCCTACGACGGCGTGCACCGGGGACATCAGCTGATCATCGGGCGGGCTGTGGCCACGGCGCGTGAGCTCGGCGTCCCCTCCGTGGTGGTCACCTTCGACCCGCACCCGAGCGAGGTGGTCCGCCCCGGCAGCCACCCGCCGATCCTGGCCCCGTACGACCGGCGCGCCGAGCTGATGGCCGGGCTGGGTGTGGACGCGCTGCTGATCCTGCCGTTCACGGCGGAGTTCTCCCAGCTGTCCCCGGCCGACTTCATCGTGAAGGTCCTCGTCGACAAGCTGCACGCGCGCGCCGTCATCGAGGGACCGAACTTCCGCTTCGGCCACCGGGCCGCGGGGAACGTCGACTTCCTGCGCGAGCTGGGCTCCACGTACGACTACGCGGTGGACGTCGTGGACCTGGTCGAGCGGGGCGAGGCGGGCGGCGGGGTGCCGTTCTCCTCGACGCTGGCACGCAGACTGGTCTCGGAGGGTGACATGGACGGTGCGGCCGAGATCCTGGGGCGTCCGCACCGGGTCGAGGGCGTGGTGGTGCGCGGCGCGCAGCGCGGGCGCGAACTCGGCTACCCGACGGCGAACGTCGAGACGCAGCCGCACACCGCGATCCCGGCGGACGGGGTCTACGCGGGCTGGCTGACGGCGGACGGCGAGCGGATGCCCGCGGCGATCTCGGTGGGGACGAACGTGCAGTTCGACGCGACCGAGCGGACCGTGGAGGCGTACGCGATCGACCGCGTGGGGCTGGACCTGTATGGCATGCACGTCGCCGTCGACTTCCTCGCGTACGTGCGGGGGATGGCGAAGTTCGAGTCGCTGGACGGGCTGCTGGAAGCGATCGCGGACGACGTGAAGCGGGCGCGGGTGCTGACGGACGCGTACGACCTGAAGCGCTGACGAACGAAGCGGAAGGGCCCGTACCACCCCCGGGGCGGTACGGGCCCTTCGCTGTGCCGCCGGTCAGCCGAGGCGCGGGTCGCGCGGGGGCTGCTGGGGCTGGGGCGGCTGCTGCTGCGGGGCCGGGGGCTGCTGCCAGGGCTGGCCGGGCTGGGGGTACGGCTGGCCGTAGGGCTGCGGCTGCGGCGGCTGCTGGTACGGGGGCTGGCCCTGGGGCTGGCCGTACGGCTGCGGCTGCTGAGCGGGCTGCTGCCCGTAGGGCTGCTGAGGAGCCTGGGGCTGCTGCGGCGCACCCCAGTGGCCCTGCGGGGCCTGCTGCTGGGCCCGCAGGAAGTCCTCGGCCACGAGTGCGGAGAGGTTGAAGTACGCCTCGCGCGTCTTGGGCCGCATCATGTCGAGATCGACCTCGGCGCCGGCCGCGAGGTGCTCGTCGAACGGCACCACGACGACACCGCGGCAGCGGGTCTCGAAGTGCTGCACGATGTCCTCGATCTTGATCATCTTGCTGGTCTCGCGGACCCCCGAGATGACGGTGAGGGAGCGGGAGACGAGGTCGGCGTATCCGTGCGCGGAGAGCCAGTCGAGGGTGGTGCTGGCGCTGCTCGCGCCGTCCACGGACGGGGTCGAGATGATGATCAGCTGATCGGCCAGGTCCAGGACGCCGCGCATGGCGGAGTAGAGGAGGCCGGTGCCCGAGTCGGTGAGGATGATCGGGTACTGGCGGCCCAGCGTCTCGATGACGCGGCGGTAGTCCTCGTCGTTGAAGGTCGTGGAGACGGCCGGGTCCACGTCGTTGGCGATGATCTCCAGACCGGAGGGCGCCTGCGAGGTGAACCGGCGGATGTCCATGTACGAGTGCAGGTACGGGATCGCCTGGACCAGGTCCCGGATGGTGGCACCGGTCTCGCGGCGGACCCGGCGGCCGAGCGTGCCGGCGTCGGGGTTCGCGTCGATGGCCAGGATCTTGTCCTGGCGCTCGGTGGCGAGGGTGGCGCCGAGGGCGGTGGTGGTCGTGGTCTTGCCGACGCCGCCCTTGAGGCTGATGACGGCGATCCGGTAGCAGGACATGACGGGGGTGCGGATCAGCTCCAGCTTGCGCTGGCGCTCCGCTTCGGCCGCCTTGCCGCCGAAGCGGAACAGGCCGCCGACGCCGTTGTTGTTCTTGGGCTTCTGCTTGTTGCGCAGCAGCCGGTCGGACGACAGCTCGACGGCGGCGGTGTAGCCGAGGGGCGCCCCGCTGCCGGTCTGGCCCGCCGAGTAGCGCGGGTCGTGCGGCTGCGGCTGGGGCTGCGGGTACGGGTGCGGCTGGTGCGGCGAGGGCTGCTGCTGCCCGGGCCCGGCCGACCACTGGCCGGCGGTGCGCGGGTCGTAGGCCTGGGGCTGCTGGGGCTGCGGCGGTGCGGGAGCCGGCGGCGGGAACGGGTAGGCGTCCGGGGTGCCGAACGAGGGCGCCGGCGACGGCAGTTCGCCGCCGGGTCCCCCGAACGGGGTCTCCACGGCGGCCGGTGGCGTCTCCGCGGGGCTGACCGGCGTCGGCGCCGGAGCCGCCGCGGGCTGCTCGGCGGGCGGCAGTACGGGCGTTCCCTCGGCGGGAGTGTCCTGCGGTCCGGCCCACGGCGCGGGCGGAACCTCCGCCACCGGCTCGGCGACCGGCTCCGCGACGGGGGCCGACGGCAGGGCCGGGTACGGCGTGACCACGTCGACGGGCGGCAGGGCGGGGAACGGCGTCACGGGCGGGGGCTCGACGGGAGCCGGCTCCGGAGCGACCTCCTCGGCCGCGACCGGGGCCGCGGCCTCGAGCGCCGACGGAGCCTCCGCGTCGGGAGCCTGGGCCTCGACCGGAGCCGGAGCCGGGTCCTGAGCCCCGACCGGAGTCGGAGCAGGGGCCGGAGCCTCGACCGGGGCGGGAACCGGAGCCGGGGTCGTGTACGGCGGGGCCGGCTCGAAGGGAGCCGGAGCCGGTGCCGGAACCTCGATCTGTGCCGGAGCCGGTGCCTGAGCCTCGACCGGGGCGGGAACCGGAGCCGGGGTCGTGTACGGCGGGGCCGGCTCGAAGGGAGCCGGAGCCGGTGCCGGAACCTCGATCCGTGCGAGAGCCGGTGCCTGAGCCTCGATCGGTGCCGGTGCCGGTGCCGGTGCCGGTGCCGGCACCTCGGCCGGTGCGGGCACCGGGGCCGGAGTCGAGTAGGGCAGGGCCGGAGCCTGGTACGCCGGGGCCGCTTCGACCGGGGCCGCGGGAGCGGGCGGGAACGGAACCGGCAGGCCCGCACCGTCGGACGGCGTCGGCGGAACCGGCGGAGCGATCCGCATCGTCGAGGGCGACTCCAGCTCCGACGGGCGGTGGGGCTCGAAGCCGCTGCCCTCGGGGAGTCCCGGTACCTGCGCGGCCGGAGCCCCGCCCTGCATGTACCAGGCAGGCGGGGTGTAGTCGATGGTGAACTCGCCCGTCACCTCGGGCTCCGCGTCGGACTGATCGTCCGTCGGGACGTCCCACGTCCCGCCGCGCCTCTCGTTCCGATCGCCGCTCACTGGTCCTCCTGGTCTGTCGCACACTGGTCCGGCGCCCACCTCGCCGCGCCCGGACCCAGCCTAATCGCGCCCCGACGCCACTGTCCGCCCCCCTCGGAGGGCCGGGTCAGTCGATGCGCCGCGCCCCGCCCAGCAGGCCCGTCTCCGCGTCCGTCCCCTGGGTCATCACGAACTGCCGGTCCCGCGGCGTGCACCACAGGGTCACCCCGTCGCCCAGCGTCGGCAGGGACTCCACCGCCTGCCTCGGCAGCCGCATCAGGCGGCCGACCTGCTCCGCCTCGTCCGGGGACACCCGCTGCACCCCCACCAGGGACGACTGCTGGAGCAGGCGCGGCGCCGTCGGGCTCAGGTACGGCAGCAGGGTCAGCACCGACTGCCACGGCCCGGCCACCACGCGCCCGCGCGGCGGCCGCATCCCGCAGTCGCGGATCACCAGCACCGGGCTGCCCGCCGAGGCACCCTGCGGCGGGACCCGGCCCACCTCGTGCAGGGTCACGCACTGCTGCCCGCCGCCCGCCGCCTGGGCCAGCCCCGACCACACCTGCCCGCGCCCGGTCTCCACCGCCACGCGCGCACCCGTGGCCGCCGCGCGCAGTGCCAGCACCTGTGCCGTCCACAGGCCGCCGATCAGCGTCACCTCGTACGGCGTCGGCCGGTTGATGCCGAGCACCGCCGACCGGCCCTCGGCGTCCACACCGATGACGACCCCGTCGTCCCCGACGGGCAGCGCCAGCAGGTCCAGGTCCGCGACGGGCACCACGTGCCGCTCCCGACGCGGACCGACCAGCCCGAATCCGCCCCTCATCGCGCCCCTCCCAGCGGCAGCGAAGCCAGCAGCCCCGGCACCTGTTCACGGTCGAGCCGGACCAGCCCGGTCTTCACGCCCCGCGCCGTCCTCTCCAACTCCCGTCGCGCGGCGACAAGTTCCTCGTCGCTGCGCCCCGTCACCCGTACGTGTCCGCTCAGGGTGACGCCCTGTCGCTCCGCCGGGGCCATCGTCAGGCTGAAGTTCGTCGCGAGCGCGGGCAGCGAGGTGAGGAGCGCCACGAACTGCGGCAGCGCCGCCGCCCCGGCGCCGCCCAGCTGCGGCCAGCGTCCTATCCAGTACGTCGTGTGCCGCCGGTCGTCGCAGCGCCAGGTCCGCGAGGTCTCCTCGGTCCGCCGCCCGGTGCTGTTCGACCGCCCGGCCTGGGTGATCGCCATCGGGTTCGCGCACGAGGAGGTGGCCAGCGCCGCCGTCAGCTCCTGCTCGGTCAGCACGGTGGCCGTGAACCCGGCCCCGGCCAGCCGGCTCGCCAACTGGTCCGCCGCACGCACCAGGCAGCGCTGCGCACCGGACAGTCCGCCGCCGCGCGCGGTGACCGCCTCCGGGCACAGCTCCGGGTCGAGCTTGAGGGCGATCCACGTCAGCCGGACCGCCGGAGTACCCGTCTGTGCCTGCAGCGGCGCGTAGTTGCGGGTCGCCATCGACTGCGCGGGCAGGTGCGGGGCCGGCGCCGGCTGGGTGTGCTGCACGAGCTGCGCGGACTCCAGCCGGATGCCGTCCACTTCGAGGATGTCCCGTACGACGGCCAGCGGCAGTGGCCGCGCCGCCCGGTCGGGCCGCAGCGCGGTGGCGTCCGTGTCCACCTGGACGACCGCGGTCAGGAAGGTCCCGTCGCCGATCATCCCGACCGGACGCCGGTCGCGGTCGCTGAAGGTGAGGGTGCGCAGTGCCGGATCGGCCTCGACCAGCGGGGCGAGTCCCGGCTCCGTGCCCGCGGGCACGGTGAAGGAGGCGGCCCGCCGACGGCGTGAACGCAGGGTGAGCGCGCTGCCGATCCATTCCGGCAGGGAGCGCTGGTGGCGGCGTACGACCGCGAGCAGCACCATGACGAGCGCCAGTACACCGGTGGGAACCAGCAGCAGTGGTTCGACCACCCAGGCCACCAGCAGGGCGGCTGCGGCGACTTGGAGGAGCACGAGCTGTTGCAGTCGGAACGGACCGAAGCGGCCGGGGCTCGACTTCGGATGCGGCGTCACCCCGACACGTGCCGGTGCGGGCGCGCCGGTCTGCTGCTCCGTCGCGGTGGCCATCACTCGCGCACTTCCCCTCTCCGGGGCCAGACCCCGTGAGTCCCGGCGCTGTGCGACACCTGCCGCACGACTCCGGAATCTCCCCAATCCACCCCAACAAGCCCTGATCGACCCGGTGCGGAAGGGGCTGGGCGGCAGCCTCACCCTACCCGGCCCCTTCATACCGTCCGTCAAGAGGCATAGTAGGTGCCCGGTCCGACAATCGAGGCCCGGGGACCGTACTCACCGGCCGGGCCGTGCGGGGAGATACAGGCGGTCATGGCATCACGACGTGATGAGCTCAACGCGTACACCTTTGCGAAGCGGCGCACGGTGGCCGCGTTCCTCCAGCCATCCGCCACGGGTACCGAGGAAGGCGCGCCGCGCCCGCTGCGCGCGGTCCTGCCCGGGTTGATCGTCGGCGCGCTCGTGCTCGCCGGATTCGGCGCCTGGGGCATGTTCAAGCCGACCGCCCCCAAGGGCTGGGCGGAACCGGGGACCAGGGTCATCGTCGGCAAGGACTCGACGACCCGCTACGTGGTCCTGACGACGAAGGTGGGCGGCAAGGACCAGACGCGGCTGCACCCGGTGCTGAACCTCGCCTCCGCCCGACTCCTCCTGGATCCGGCGAAGTTCAAGGTGATCCAGGTTCAGGACAAGGTCCTCGACGCGGGCGACCCGCCGCGCGGCCCCATCATCGGCATCCCGTACGCCCCCGACCGGCTCCCCTCCAAGGACGAGGCGGGCAAGGCCAAGCGCTGGGCCGTCTGCCAGCAGCCGGGGGGCAACGGCCGGGGCGTGCAGACCGCCACCTTCGTGCTCGCCGACCGCGAGGCGGCCAAGACGGACGACGCCCGCAGGCTCACCGACACCCAGTCGCTGTACGTGCAGAGCACGGCCGCCGGCCAGGAGCGCTACCTGGTCGACGCGGCCGGTACGAAGTACAAGTTCCCGGAGGGCACCCCGGCCGCCGGGACGATGACCAACGCGCTGGTCGGCACCGGCGCCACCCCCCAGCAGGTCAGCCCGGAATGGCTGGGGACCCTCAACTCCGGCGACGACCTGTCCTTCCCGCCGCTGCCCGGCAAAGCCGGTACCGACGCCGGGGTGAAGGGGCTGGGCACCGCCGACAACAAGGTCGGCATGGTGCTCAAGGCGCAGACCGGCTCCGGCGCACAGCACTACGTGGTGCTGCCCGGGAAGGTCGCACCGGTCTCCGACTTCGTCGCCTGGCTGCTGATCTCGGCTCCCGCGACCGACGGCCTCAACATGCACGGCAAGCCCCGCGAGGTCGACCTCCAGTCGATCAACCCGGACGCCGCCCCGTTCGCGGGCGACATCAAGTGGCCCCAGAAGAAGACCGAACGGATCAACCAGACTGCGCCGCCCGCCGGCACCCAGACGGGCGGGGCCAACAACCGCGACACGGTCTGCAGCGTCCTGCGCTCGGTCGACGGCCAGGGCAACCAGACCCTGAGCACCTGGGCCGGCACCGGCTTCCCGATCGACATCACCGCCAGCGGCACCAGCGCGTACGTCACCCCCGGCTCGGGTCTGCTGTACACCCAGGTCCAGGGCAAGCAGACCACGGCCGGCGGCTCCCTCTTCCTGGTCACCGACACCGGTCTGCGGTACGCCGTCCAGGCCAACGGCGACAGCGACGCCGAGCAGTCGAAGATCGGCGCGCCCGACCAGTCGAAGGCCGGTGCGGACGTCCGCCCCGAGGCAAGCCAGGCGCAGGTCCGGCTCGGCTACGGCAGCGTCAGCCCGGCCATGGTGCCCATCGCCTGGTCGGAGTTCCTCTCCAAGGGGCCGCGCCTGGACACCAACTCCGCCCGCCAGCCCCAGGGTTCGTGAGGAAGCCGCCGATGACCCAGACCCACGCGTCCCGGCGGATCCTCCTGGCCGCCGCCTTCGCCCTGACCCTGGCCTCGGGCGGTACGGGCACGGCCGCCGCGGCCGGAGCCGCCGCGCCGCAGCCCCCGTACGCGCAGCCCCCGTACGCGCGGCTCCCGCACGCGCTGGGCCTCGACGGCGCGGGGGAGTGCACCTTCCCGATGAAGAAGCAGATCGAGGACCGGCCCTGGTCCCTCCAGCGGCTGCTGCTCGACGAGCTGTGGGCGCAGACCAAGGGCAAGGACAAGAACGGCAACAGCGTCCGCGTCGCGGTCATCGACACCGGCGTGGACCGGGCGAACCCGCAGCTCAGCGCGGCCATAGACACCGGAGCCGGCAAGGACTTCGTCGACGCCAAGGGCGGTGACGGCACGGTCGACACCATCGGCCACGGCACCAAGGTCGCCGGGCTGATCGCGGCCCGCCCCCAGCAGGGCACCGGCTTCGTCGGCCTGGCCCCGGAATCCACGATCATCCCGATCCGGCAGAACGACGGGCAGGGCAAGGGCAACGCCGCGAACCTGAGCCAGGCCATCGACCACGCGGTGGCCAAGGGCGCCCAGGTGATCAACATCTCCCAGGACACCGACGCCCAGCTGTCCGCCGACTCCGATCTCGGCAAGTCGGTCCAGAAGGCCGTCGCCGCCAACGTCGTGGTGGTGGCCTCGGCGGGCAACGACGGCCTGAGCGGCCAGAAGCGCAAGACCTACCCGGCGGCCTTCCCCGGCGTGCTCGCCGTGGGGGCCTCGGACCGCAACAACGAGCGGGCCGGGTTCTCCCAGCCCGGTGACTTCATCGGGGTGGCGGCCCCCGGCGTCGACATGGTCTCCACGGTCCCCGGCTTCGGCCAGTGCATCGACAACGGCACCAGCTTCTCCGCACCGTACGTCGCCGGCGTAGCCGCCCTGCTGCGCGCCAAGCACGCGGACTGGTCCGCGCAGCAGATCGTCTGGCAGATCCAGAACACCGCCGAACGCACCGTCAAAGGCCGTGACGACTACGTCGGTTGGGGCGTCGTCGACCCGGTGCGCGCGCTCTCCCACGACCAGCAGGCACCCAAGGCCCCGGTCCCCGACCCCGGCCCGCCCCCGGCGGCCGCCCCGGAGGCGGCGCCGCTGCGACTCACCGAGACGGCCCAGGAGCGCGAGGAGCGGTTCGGCACGTACGCTCTCGGCATCGGCGCGGTCCTGATCGCCGTCATCGCCGGCACGGCGACGGTCGTCCGCGACGCCCGTCGCCGCAAGCGCCGTTTGCAGTGAACGGTCACAGTTCATCTACGGAAGCGCCCCACCGGTGTTGGGGCTGTCAGATGAACTGGCTAGAGTGACACCAGGCTTCACGAGTGTGATCGGGGGATCGCGTGGAGCGGAGGGGGGCGCCCGAGGGCGCGTGGCTCGAAGCCGCGCCGGGTCCGTGTCCGCTCCGCTGCGCAATCCGCCGGTTCTGCCGGCGAATTGAGAAATGAGGAGCTTCGATGAGCACGAACACCTTCGGACTTGCAGACGATCCGGTCATCAAGGCGAAGACCAAGATCGAACAGACGGGAACGGCCGTCTCCAAGCAGGCCCGCGAGCTGGCTGACATCCTCGAAACCGTGAGCGCCGGCTGGACCGGTGTCGGTGCCGAGGGGTTCAAGCGGGCCCAGGTGATGCTGAACCAGGACCACGACGAGATCCGTCGTCTGCTCCGCGTCCTGCACCACGCGGTGTCCGAGACCAAGAACCTGACCAACGCCCAGGACGACGAGGTGCAGGCGGCGTTCCGGCAGGGGATCCAGTCCATCTCGGGCCTCAACAGCATCTGACCCACGTCGTTTTCAGGTAACGCGCTCAGCGAGAAGGAGAAGCACATGGCTGCCGACGACGGCCACACAAAGGTCCGGTATGACAGCGTCCAGCTGATGGCCAACCGCATCCGCCAGGTCTCGAAGAACATCATCGACGACCTGGAAGCGATGGAGCGGGCGGTGAAGGTCGTCACGGACACCTGGGACGGCGATGCGCACGCCCAGTACGTCGACCTCCAGGGCAAGTACCGCACCAAGGCCGACCACATCAAGGACATGCTGGAGAAGGTCGCCCAGCTCGTCGAGCGCGGCAAGGACGACTACCGCGCCACCGACAAGAAGGCCTCGCAGCTGTTCACCGAGGCCTTCTGAGCCCGGTCGCCGACAGGTCCGCACACGCCGAAGGGGCGCGCCCGTACCGGGCGCGCCCCTTCGGCGTCGTCCTGCCGCTCCCCTCAGGGACGGTGCCGGTCGAGGTCGAACTCCCCGTCCCTGGCCCCCAGCACGAAGGCTTCCCACTCGGCGGCCGTGTAGCGCAGCACCGTGTCCCGGTCCAGCGAGGACCGCATGGCCACCGCCCCCTCGGGAAGCCGGGCGATCTCGACCCGCTCCTCGTCCGGGCTGGTCCCGGGCGGCCCCTCCCACTCCACGCCGCTGATGTCGAGCGCGTACAGCTCGTCCTTCTCCTGCTGAGTGCCCATGGGCGGCCTCTCCCTCGGTGGCGCGTGTTCACCGCCGATTATCGGTGCTGCGCCACCGATCGGGAGAGGTTTCCACCCGATCCTTCCCGGTCGCCGGCCCCTGACAGGTGTCCGGCCACCGGGAAGGCGATCACATGTGGCCCGGCATCCGCCCGAGCTGCACCAGCGACGTCCCCCGCCTGCGCGAGGCGAAGTACGCCCGGCCCGGCGGCATCGGACGCGGCCGCACGGTGCCGACGAGGTCGCCCTCGGACGGGTCGCCGGACAGCACGATGCCCTGCGCGCCCAGCTCCTTGATCCGCTGCATGAACGGCTCGTACATCGAACGCGAGGCACCTGCCGAGTTGCGGGCGATGATGAAGCGGACGCCCGTGTCCCGCGCGAACGGCAGGAACTCCACCAGCGGCGCCAGCGGATTGCCCTGACTGGTGGCCACCAGGTCGAAGTCGTCGATCACGATGTACACGTCCGGACCCGTCCACCAACTGCGGTCACGCAGCTGCTGGGGGGTGACGTCGGTCGGCGGCTGCCGGCGCGAGAACACCCCGCCCAGCGCCTCCATGTGCATCTGCAGGGAGCTCGCCATCGGCGCGTACTCCAGCAGGTGCTCCTCCGGCAGCGCCCCGAGCAGGCTCCGCCGGTAGTCGCCGACGACCAGGCGCGCCTGGTCCGGCGTGTAGCGCTCGGAGATCTGCTTGGCGATGAGCCGCAGCAGGTTCGTCTTGCCCGACTCGCTCTCGCCGAAGACGAGGAGGAAGGGGTCGGTCTCGAAGTCGACGAACACCGGCTCCAGGTTCGTCTCGTCGATGCCGATCGCGATCCCACGGTCGGGGTGCTCCCCGCCCTTGGGCAACTGGTCGGAGTGGAGCAGCCGCGGCAGCAGCCGCACGCCCGGAGCCGCCTGCCCCGACCAGTTCTGCTTCACCGCTTCCACGAAGGCGCCCGTGGCCTCCGACAGGTCCCCCGCGTCGTGCGAGCCGTCGATCCGCGGCAGGGCGCCCAGGAAGTGCAGCTTCTCCGCCACCTGACCGCGGCCCGGCATCCCGGGCGGGACGTTCGCCGCGACCTTCCGGTCGAACTCGGAGTCCATGGTGTCGCCGAGCCGCAGCTCCAGCCGGCTGAGCATCTGGTCCTTGAGCGCGGCCCGGACCTCCATGTAGCGCGCCGCCGTGATCACCACGTGGATGCCGTAGCCCAGACCACGGGAGGCGATGTCCGTGACGATCTGCTCCAGGCCGTCGTACTCGCCCTTGAAGTTGCCCCAGCCGTCGACGATCAGGAACACGTCGCCCCACGGCTCACCGGGCAGGTCGCCCGCCGCCCGACGCCGCCGGTAGGTGCCGATCGAGTCGATGTTGTTCGCGCGGAAGAACTCCTCGCGACGGTTGAGGATGCCCCCCACCTCCGCGACCGTACGCCGGACCCGCTCCGGGTCCAGGCGCGAGGCGATCCCGCCCACGTGCGGAAGCTCGGCGATCGACGACAGGCTGCCACCGCCGAAGTCCAGCCCGTAGAACTGCACCTCGCGCGGGGTGTGGGTGAGCGCGAACGAGGAGATCAGCGTCCGCATCAGCGTCGACTTGCCCGACTGCGGACCGCCGACCACCATCATGTGGCCCGCCGCACCCGAGAAGTCCCGGTACAGCACCTCGCGCCGCTGCTCGAACGGCTTGTCGATGAGGCCGAGCGGGACGACGAGTGCGCCGAGCCGCGTGTACCCGTCCGCGTGCAGCCCGCGCTCCGGGCTCGGCGCCAGCGCCGGCAGCAGCTGGTCCAGCGGCGGCGCCTGGTCGAGCGGCGGCAGCCACACCTGGTGCGCCGGCACCCCCTGACCCTCCAGCCGGCTCACGATCACGTCCAGCACCGTGTCCGCCAGCGCGTCGTCCTCGCGTACCGACTGCGCCGCCAGGTACGCCGGGTCCGGGGCCGCGTACACCACCGGCACCGGGGCCGCCGTGAACAGCGCGGGCCGCCGCTCCACCGGGAACTGCCCCACGGACAGGTCCGGCCCGCCCGAGCGGTAGGTGCCCGAGACGTACGCCGCCTTGAAGCGGGTCATCTCGTCCGTACCGAACTTCAGATAGCCCGAACCGGGCACCGACGGCAGGTGGTAGGCGTCCGGCACACCGATCGCCGTCCGCGACTCCGCAGCCGAGAAGGTCCGCAGACCGATCCGGTACGACAGGTACGTGTCCAGACCGCGCAGCTTGCCCTCCTCCAGGCGCTGCGAGGCCAGCAGCAGGTGCACACCCAGCGAGCGGCCGATGCGGCCGATCTGGATGAACATGTCGATGAAGTCGGGCTTCGCCGTCAGCAGCTCGCTGAACTCGTCGATGACCAGCACCAGCGAGGCCAGCGGCTCCAGCGGGGCGCCCGCCGCGCGGGCCTTCTCGTAGTCGTGGATGTTCGCGTAGTTGCCCGCCGAACGCAGCAGCTCCTGACGGCGCTGCAGCTCACCGCGGATCGAGTCGCCCATGCGGTCCACGAGCGTGAGGTCGTCGGCCAGGTTGGTGATCACCGCCGCGACGTGCGGCATCTGCCCCATCCCCGTGAAGGTCGCACCACCCTTGAAGTCGGCGAGTACGAAGTTCAGGGTCTCCGAGGTGTGCGTGACCGCCAGACCCAGCACCAGCGTGCGCAGCAGCTCCGACTTGCCGGAACCGGTCGCGCCCACGCACAGACCGTGCGGACCCATGCCCTCCTGCGCGGCCTCCTTCAGGTCCAGCATCACCGGGGCGCCGTCCTCACCGACACCGATCGGCACGCGCAGCCGCTCACCGGCCGACCTCGGCCGCCAGGTCCGTGCGACGTCGACCGCGGCCGCGTCGCCCAGGTTCAGCAGGTCGGTGAAGTCCAGATTGGCCAGCAGCGGCTCGTCGTCGTCCCCGCCGCCCGTGCGCATCGGCGCCAGCTGCCGGGCCAGCGCCTCCGCCGCGGGCAGCGACAGCATGTCCGGCACACCCTCGTACGCGACCCCCGCGCCCGAGTCCAGGCGCAGCCGACCCGGCCGCACCACGACCGACAGCCCGCCGCGCGGCTCGTCCAGCTCGCCCGCGACGACCTCGACGATGGTGACGCCCTGCAGGCCCTCGGCCGCGGCGAACACCGAGTCCGGCGGCACCATGCCACCGTCCAGCACGACCACCAGGTGCGGCTGGTCCAGCACCGGGGACACCTCGCGGCTGAACCGCGGCCGGCCCTCCAGCCGGGACGCCAGCAGACCCTCCAGCTCGGCGAGGTGATCGCCGAACAGCCGCTTCGTACCGGCCCCGTCGACCTGACCCGGGACCTGCGTGTGCGGCAGCCACTTCGTCCAGTCCCACGAGGGCACCGCACCCGGCGCCGCCACCACGGCCACCATCAGGTCCTCGGGGGAGTGCAGCGTCGCCAGCTGCGCCACCATCGCCCGCGCGGTACCGCGCGCGGACTCCGGCTCCCCGGACACCGTCACGTGGTAGAAGGCGCGGATCGACAGCGCCATCGGCAGCCCGTCCAGCGAGGAGTGCACCTTCAGGAACCGCTGCATCGCGCCCGCGGTCAGCGGCTCCAGCTCGTCCACCGGCGCCGTCTCCGGCGCCACCAGCGGGGTCGCCAGACGCTGCGCGCCCAGCCCGACCCGGGCCTGCCCGAAGTCCTGGTCGCCGACCCGCCGCTCCCACAGCCGGGAGCCCTCCGCCACCACCGACCACAACTGCTCGGGGGCCGGGTGCAGATACAGCTGCGCGTCGCGCTGCGCCCGCGCGGTCCGGCGTACCTGACGACGTGTCTGCGCGAGATATTTGAGGTAGTCCCGGCGCACATCGGCCATTTGCCCCTGCGCACCGCGCCGGTGGCGCGCCAACTGGGCGACGACCATGGCCACCGTCGACGCCAGCATCAGCACACCCATGATGCGCATGAAGGGGGCCGCGCCCGGCATGAAGAAGAAGACGACGGAGGAGCCCATGCCGAGCATCGGCAGGAGCTGCATCAGCATGCCCTCCTGCTGCCCGCGCGGAAGTTCGGGCGGAGCTTCCAGCCGCAGCTCCTCCGCCGGAACCTCGGGCGGCAGGGACCGCGGCGGGCGTTTGACGACGATCTGGCTCACCGGAGCATCAATCCCTCGAAAACGGACGGGACGTCGCAACCGGCGCCCCCAAGTCCCGGGCGCGAAGGGGGTCTCCCCCACGCGACGGTGATCCTACTTGCCGACAGTCGGTCATAAGCCCGGTAGGGTGTCGCGCGCAGCATGCGCATCCGCGAATCATCCGCCGGTGCGGGTACCAACCAGGGGGGTCACACAGGTGAGTACGGCCGGGACGACGGGTTTCTGCAGGGTCACCGTCGTGGCCCCCGACAGCCGCATCGACGTCGCCCTCCCCGAGGACATCGCCGTCGCCGACGTCTACCCCGAGCTGCTGCGCCTCACCGGCCAGACCCAGCCGGTGGGCGCCCCGACCGGCTTCCACCTCGTACGCCGCTCCGGCACCGTCCTCGACGGCGCCCGGACCCTCGCCGGCCAGCAGGTCCTCGACGGCGAGGTGCTGAGCCTGCGCCCCTTCGCCGAGTCCCTGCCGCCCGCCGTGTTCGACGACGTGTCCGACGCCGTCGCCTCCGCCGTCGTCCGCGACCGGCACCGCTGGAGCGACGACATGCTGCGCGGCGCGGGCCTGGCCGGCGCCGCCGTGCTGCTCGTCATGCTGGGCTTCGTCCTCTGGTACGCCGACCCGCTGCGCCACGACATGCACGGCCTGCCCGGGATCATCGCGGGCGCCGTCGGCATCCTGCTCACCGCCGTCGCCGGAGTGCGCGCCCGCGTCTACCGCGACCGCCTCTCCGCCGTCGCGCTCGGCCTCGGCGCCCTCCCGCACCTGGTGATCGCCGGCTCCGGGATCATCGCCCCGGCCGTCGGCCAGGGACCCGGGCGCCTGCAGTTCCTGCTCGGATGCGTCTGCGCCCTGATCGCCTCCGTCGCCCTGGTCGCGCTCACCCCCAGCGGCGACGCCCCCTTCGTCGCGGCCACCTTCGTCGCCACCACCGGCACCCTCGCCACCTTCGCGGCCATCGCCACCGAGGCCTCCGCCACCTACACCGCCGCCGTCTGTGCCCCCGTCGCCATCGGCCTCGTCGCCTTCCTCCCCGGCCTCTCCGCCCGCTTCGCCCGCCTGCCCATCGGCTACAGCGCCCCGCAGAGCGCCACGGACGATTACACCGACTACGCGGAGACCCCGGACCGCTACGAGACCGAGCCGTACGGTGAGCAGCCCGGCTCCGACCCGCACGAGCCGGGCGCCGCCCCGCTCGACGCCGAGGCCATCGCCGCCCAGGCCCGCCGCGGCCACGAGATGCTGCTCGGCCTGGTCGGGGGCTGCGCCGCGGTCGCCGTCGGAGCCGCCGCCGTCCTCGGCTTCTCCGAGAACACCTGGGGCCGCCTGCTCGCGCTCGCCACCGGCCTCGCCATGCTGCTGCGGGCCCGCCTCTTCCGTTACACCTCCCAGGTCGTCTGCGCCCTGACCGCAGGCCTCGTCGCCATCGCGCTGCTGATCCTGGGCATGGCCCTGCACCCGCCGACCGACCTGCTCGAAGCCCTCCTGCGGGAGCACGACAGCAGCGGCCTGGACCTCCGTACGATCTGGCTGACCGCCGCCGTCGCGGCCGGCGCGGCCCTCCTCGCCGGAATTGCGCTGGTCATTCCCCGCAAGGGTCTGTCACCCTTCTGGGGGCGGCTGCTCGACCTCACCGAGGCGGCGGTCCTGCTCAGCCTTGTGCCGCTCACCCTGGCCGTGCTGGACGTGTACTCCCGCGCCAGGTCTCTCACCAGCTGAGACGTGGCGGAGCGGCAGCCTGGTACGCTGTGTGACGGCCGTTTGTGTACGCGTCCCCCGGATTCCTCGGCAAGAGGGTCTGTGGACTGCGCTCAGCGGACCCCGCCTCCCGAGTAACGGAAGCTCCCCAGAGACTCAGACCTGGGGCACTCGGTGGCAACGAAGACCTAAAACGAGGAGTACGCGTGCCGCTCGACGCCGCTACGAAGAAGCAGATCATCACCGAGTTCGGTGCCAAGGAGGGCGACACCGGCTCCCCCGAGGTCCAGGTTGCGATGCTCTCCCGCCGCATCTCGGACCTGACCGAGCACCTCAAGACGCACAAGCACGACCACCACTCCCGTCGTGGTCTGCTGATCCTGGTCGGCCAGCGTCGCCGCCTGCTGCAGTACCTGGCCAAGAAGGACATCCAGCGCTTCCGTACGCTGGTCGAGCGCCTCGGCATCCGCCGCGGTGCGGCCGGCGCCAAGTAAGACGCCGTGAAGGGAGCGGTTCCCACATCAGGGGGCCGCTCCCTTTGCTGTACGTGCGCACAGGACCGGACCCTTTGTAGTCTGGAACGGACGCACGTGCGCGTCTGAGGAAGACGCGCACAACTGAAGAGGAGGAGCGCCCTCCCACGCCGCCGGTCCTCGGTAGTGGCACCCGGAATGCCCCCAGGGGGCAACGAACCGGATGCTTCGATCGAAGACCGGCCCGCACGCCAGGAGCGCTTCTCCGCAACCGTCCACCGCCACACGGGCGGCGGACGGAGACGACGAAAATGGAGAAAACGCTAGTGGAGAACGAGACCCACTACGCCGAGGCCGTCATTGACAACGGTTCCTTCGGCACCCGCACCATCCGCTTCGAGACGGGCCGTCTGGCCCGCCAGGCCGCCGGCTCCGCCGTTGCCTACCTGGACGACGACACGATGGTGCTGTCCGCCACCACCGCGTCGAAGAAGCCCAAGGACCAGCTCGACTTCTTCCCCCTGACGGTGGACGTCGAGGAGCGGCAGTACGCGGCCGGCAAGATCCCCGGCTCCTTCTTCCGCCGTGAGGGCCGCCCCTCCGAGGACGCGATCCTCACCTGCCGCCTGATCGACCGCCCGCTGCGCCCGTCCTTCAAGAAGGGCCTGCGCAACGAGATCCAGGTCGTCGCCACGATCATGGCGCTCAACCCCGACCACCTGTACGACGTCGTCGCGATCAACGCCGCGTCCGCGTCCACCCAGCTGGCCGGCCTGCCCTTCTCCGGCCCGATCGGCGGCGTCCGCGTCGCGCTGATCCGCGGCCAGTGGGTGGCCTTCCCGACGCACACCGAGCTCGAGGACGCCGTCTTCGACATGGTCGTCGCGGGCCGCGTCCTGGAGGACGGCGACGTCGCGATCATGATGGTCGAGGCCGAGGCCACCGAGAAGACCATCGCCCTCGTCAAGGGCGGCGCCGAGGCGCCGACCGAGGAGATCGTGGCCTCCGGCCTCGACGCCGCGAAGCCCTTCATCAAGGTCCTCTGCAAGGCCCAGGCCGACCTGGCCGCCAAGGCCGCGAAGCCCGAGGGCGAGTTCCCGGTCTTCCTGGACTACCAGGACGACGTGTACGAGGCCCTCGCGGCCGCCGTCAAGGGTGACCTCTCCCAGGCGCTGACCATCGCGGGCAAGCAGGACCGCGAGGCCGAGCTGGACCGCGTCAAGGAGATCGCCGCCGAGAAGCTCCTCCCGGCCTTCGAGGGCCGCGAGAAGGAGATCTCCGCCGCCTACCGCAGCCTGACCAAGGCCCTGGTCCGCGAGCGCGTCATCAAGGACAAGGTCCGCATCGACGGCCGCGGGCTCACGGACATCCGTACCCTCGCCGCCGAGGTCGAGGCCATCCCGCGCGTGCACGGCTCGGCGCTGTTCGAGCGTGGCGAGACCCAGATCCTGGGCGTCACCACCCTCAACATGCTCCGCATGGAGCAGCAGCTGGACACCCTCTCCCCGGTGACCCGCAAGCGCTACATGCACAACTACAACTTCCCGCCGTACTCCGTCGGCGAGACCGGCCGCGTCGGTTCGCCGAAGCGCCGCGAGATCGGCCACGGCGCGCTCGCCGAGCGCGCGATCGTGCCGGTCCTCCCGACCCGCGAGGAGTTCCCCTACGCGATCCGCCAGGTGTCCGAGGCCCTCGGCTCCAACGGTTCGACGTCCATGGGCTCGGTCTGCGCCTCCACCATGTCGCTGCTGAACGCCGGTGTGCCCCTCAAGGCCCCCGTCGCCGGTATCGCCATGGGCCTGATCTCCCAGGAGATCGACGGCAAGACCCACTACGTCGCCCTCACCGACATCCTCGGTGCGGAGGACGCCTTCGGCGACATGGACTTCAAGGTCGCCGGCACCAAGGAGTTCGTCACCGCGCTCCAGCTGGACACCAAGCTCGACGGCATCCCGGCCTCCGTCCTGGCCGCGGCCCTCAAGCAGGCCCGCGACGCCCGCCTCCACATCCTCGACGTGATGATGGAAGCGATCGACACGCCGGACGCGATGTCCCCGTTCGCCCCGCGGATCATCACCGTCAAGATCCCGGTGGACAAGATCGGTGAGGTCATCGGCCCCAAGGGCAAGATGATCAACCAGATCCAGGAGGACACCGGCGCCGAGATCACGATCGAGGACGACGGCACCATCTACATCGGTGCCGCCGACGGCCCGGCCGCCGAGGCCGCCCGCGCCACGATCAACTCGATCGCCAACCCGACCATGCCGGAGGTCGGCGAGCGCTACCTGGGTACGGTCGTCAAGACCACCACCTTCGGTGCCTTCGTCTCCCTGATGCCCGGCAAGGACGGCCTGCTGCACATCTCGCAGATCCGCAAGCTCGCCGGTGGCAAGCGCGTGGAGAACGTCGAGGACGTGCTCGCGGTCGGCACCAAGGTCCAGGTGGAGATCGCCGAGATCGACCAGCGCGGCAAGCTCTCCCTGATCCCCGTGATCGACGGCGAGGCCGCCGGTGACGACGCTGACAAGGACGACTCCGACAAGTGATGTCGCGTAGTTCCCGTGTGACGGCCCGCCCCTCTTCGGAGGGGCGGGCCGTCGCCCGTACCCAAACCCTCCTCAAGGGCAGCAACGGCATCGGCACCGTCCGGCGCACGGTCCTGCCCGGCGGACTGCGCATCGTCACCGAGACGCTGCCCTCCGTCCGCTCCGCCACCTTCGGCATCTGGGCGCACGTCGGCTCCCGTGACGAGACGCCCACGCTGAACGGCGCCACGCACTACCTGGAGCACCTCCTCTTCAAGGGCACGCACCAGCGCAGCGCCCTCGACATCTCCTCCGCGATCGACGCGGTCGGCGGCGAGATGAACGCCTTCACGGCGAAGGAGTACACCTGCTACTACGCCCGGGTGCTCGACACCGACCTGCCGCTGGCCATCGACGTGGTCTGCGACATGCTCACCGGCTCGCTGATCCGCGAGGAGGACGTCGACGCCGAGCGCGGCGTCATCCTCGAAGAGATCGCGATGACCGAGGACGACCCGGGCGACATGGTGCACGACCTGTTCGCGCAGACCATGTACGGGGACACCCCGCTGGGCCGCCCCGTCCTCGGCACCGTCGACACGATCAACGCGCTCGGCGCCGACCGGATCCGCCGCTTCTACAAGAAGCACTACGACCCGACGCACCTGGTCGTGGCCGCTGCCGGCAACGTCGACCACAACAAGGTCGTGCGTCAGGTCCGCGCGGCCTTCGAGAAGGCCGGTGCGCTGACCCGCACCGACGCCGAGCCGATCGGCCCCCGCAGCGGCGCCAAGCGCATCCGCACCGCCGGCCGCGTCGACCTCGTGAACCGCAAGACCGAGCAGGCGCACGTGGTCCTCGGCATGCCCGGCCTCGCCCGTACCGACGAGCGCCGCTGGGCGCTGGGCGTGCTGAACACCGCCCTCGGCGGCGGCATGTCCTCGCGCCTCTTCCAGGAGGTCCGGGAGAAGCGCGGCCTCGCCTACAGCGTGTACTCGTACACCTCGGGCTTCGCCGACACCGGCCTGTTCGGCGTGTACGCGGGCTGCCGCCCCAACCAGGTGCACGACGTGCTCCGGATCTGCCGCGACGAGCTCGACAAGGTCGCGGCCGAAGGACTGGCCGACGAGGAGATCAAGCGGGCCATCGGCCAGCTCTCCGGATCCACCGTCCTCGGGCTGGAGGACACCGGCGCGATCATGAACCGCATCGGCAAGAGCGAGCTGTGCTGGGGCGACCAGATGTCGGTCGACGACATGCTGGCCCGGATCGCCGCCGTGACCCCGGACGAGATCCGCTCGGTGGCACAAGATGTACTGGCCCAGCGGCCCTCGCTCGCGGTGATCGGCCCGCTGAAGGAGAAGCAGGCCGCCCGTCTCGACGAAGCGGTCGCCTAGTTCCGTACGTGAGTAAGGAAGCAACATGAGCAAGCTGCGCGTGGCAGTCCTCGGGGCCCAGGGCCGCATCGGGGCCGAGGCCGTCAAGGCGGTCGAGGCCGCCGAGGACATGGAACTGGTCGCGGCGCTCGGCCGCGGCGACAAGCTGGAGACGCTGGCCGAGGCCGGCGCCCAGGTCGCGGTCGAGCTGACCACCCCGGCATCGGTGATGGGGAACCTGGACTTCCTCATCCGTCACGGCATCCACGGCGTGGTCGGTACCACCGGCTGGACCGAGGACCGCCTCGCGCAGCTGGGCACCTGGCTCGACGGTTCGCCGGAGACCGGTGTGCTCATCGCCCCGAACTTCTCCATCGGCGCCGTCCTCACCATGAAGTTCGCCGCCCAGGCCGCCCGCTACTTCGAGTCCGTCGAGGTCGTCGAGCTGCACCACCCCAACAAGGTCGACGCCCCCTCCGGCACGGCGACCCGTACGGCGCAGCTCATCGCGGCCGCCCGTGCCGAGGCCGGCCTCGGCGCCCAGCCCGACGCCACCGCCACCGCCCTCGACGGCGCGCGCGGTGCGGACGTCGACGGCGTCCCGGTGCACGCAGTCCGCCTGCGCGGCCTGCTGGCCCACCAGGAGGTGCTCCTCGGCGGCGAGGGCGAGACCCTGACCATCCGTCACGATTCCCTGCACCACAGCAGCTTCATGCCGGGCATCCTGCTCGGCGTGCGCCGAGTGGCGCAGACCCCGGGCCTCACCTTCGGCCTGGAACACTTCCTCGACCTGGGCTGACGGACTGATTTCACGATGCGCGCGAAGATCACCTACTTCCTCACGGCCGCCGTCCTGGTGGTCTACTTCGTCCTGGTCGGCAGCCGGGGCCTGATGCTGATCGAGCACGGGACCCTGCTCACGGTCACCTTCGGGGTGGCCGTGCTGATCCTGCCGGTCATCGGTGTCTGGTTCCTCTGGCAGAACACCCGGTTCGTCACGCGGGCCAACCACCTCGCGACCGAGCTGGAGGCCGAGGGCGGGCTGCCCGTTGACGAACTGGAACGGGACACGTACGGGCGGATCCTGCGGGACTCCGCCGACGAGGTCTTCGCGCGCCGCAAGGCCGAGACCGAGGACGCGCCGGGGGACTGGCGCAGCTGGTTCCGGCTCGCCGTCGCCTACCACGACGCCCGGGACACCCCGCGAGCGCGCAAGGCGATGCAGCGGGCGATCGCCCTGCACGACAAGAAGCCCGTACAGGTCTGACCTGTACGGGCTTCCGGGGGCGGTGCGCGCCGGTCAGGCGGCCACCGGCCGGTACTCGTCGGCCCAGGCGCCCACCGTGTCGGCGGCCCGGTCGAAGGCCTCGGTCCGCGACAGGAAGTCGGCGTTGTGGTCCGTCAGCAGCACCGGCGCCTCCGCGCCGTCCGGCGCGCCCATCGTCAGCGCCTGACCCTGCACGGTCCTCGGCAGCCCGAGCCAGCGCACCGGCTGCTGCACGGTACGGAGCTCGCCGATCTCGCTCCACGAGGTGGTGCGGGTGACGAAGAACCCGACCCGGCGCAGTCCCGCAGGGCTCACCCAGACGCCGACGCGCAGGGTCTGCACCGCCGACCCGACGACCGCGAGGGCGGCGATCAGGCAGACGAGGGCTCCGCCCCAGCCGCCCGCGAAGGCGACGATCATCGTGGCCAGCAGCATGAAGGCCGACAGCAGGAGCAGCAGCGCGCCGATGCCCACGCGCCAGGGGCCGGGCCGGTAGGGCCGGCGCCAGCGGTCCTGGTCGGCATGGGCCAGGATCTCGTCGCCGTCGCCGTCGTCATCCACATCGGATACGCCGTCGGCCGTCAAGAAGGGCAGGGGCACGGCTGGACCTCACTCACATGCACGTTCGGTTGGGCTGTGCCCGTGAGGCTACCGCCCCTGGGACGCCTCCGACTGCTGCGACTTCTCCGGCGCCTTGCTCGGCTGTAGTGCGGGCATGCCGAGGAGCAGTGAGCCGGCGAGCCCCGCAACCACGGTCAGTCCGACCAGGGTACGGGCGATCAACTGCGTCCTGCCCAGGCGCTCGCGCGGCGGGGGAGTGACGTTGCTTCGGAAACGGTCGGCCTCGGAGACGAAGGCGAACGGGACGGGTTCGCGCCGGAGGAACATCGGAGTGAATCTCCTCGGGGTGGAAGGGCGTGCGTTCTGCTGGTTAGGACGTACGGGCCCGTCAAACGGTGCCGGATTTCGGGACATTAGGAAAAATTCATGGCTGTGCGTCAGCTGTACGGCGCCCCACACGGACCCCGGGCCGTGTGCGTCTGCGCAGGCCGTGCGAGGGGCGCCGTAGAGTGGGCGCGCCCCAGGACGCACGTTTGGAAGGACCCCCGGTGAGCGAAACCGCCGCTTCAGATCTGAAACCCAGCTTCCGCAGCGACGTGACGGTGGAGCTGGTGAAGCACTCCGCCGCCGACTCCGACGTACTGTGGGCCGCTCGCGTCTCCACGGCCGGCGAGCAGTCGCTGGAGGAGCTGCAGAAGGACCCGGAGCGCTCCAAGGGCCTCATCAACTACCTGATGCGCGACCGCCACGGCAGCCCGTTCGAGCACAACTCGATGACCTTCTTCATCAGCGCCCCGATCTTCGTCTTCCGCGAGTTCATGCGCCACCGCGTGGGCTGGTCGTACAACGAAGAGTCGGGCCGCTACAGGGAGCTCGAACCGGTCTTCTACGTCCCGGACGCCGAGCGCAAGCTGGTCCAGGAGGGCCGCCCGGGCAAGTACGTCTTCGTCGAGGGCACCCAGGCGCAGCAGGAACTGACCGGCCGCGTCATGGAGGACTCCTACGTCCAGGCCTACGAGGCCTACCGCGAGATGCTCGCCGCGGGCGTGGCCCGGGAGGTCGCCCGTTCGGTCCTGCCGGTCGGTCTTTTCTCCTCGATGTACGCCACCTGCAACGCGCGCTCGCTGATGCACTTCCTCGGTCTGCGTACGCAGCACGAGCTCGCGGCGGTCCCGTCCTTCCCGCAGCGGGAGATCGAGATGGTCGGCGAGAAGATGGAGCAGCACTGGGCGAAGCTCATGCCGCTGACGTACGCGGCCTACAACGGCAACGGGCGCGTTGCCCCGTAAGGGCCGGTACACCCGCGGCGTACAGATGTACGGCGTCAAGTCCTAAGTGTCCGTATTGCGACGTTTCGTAAAGTTCATCTAGGCTGATCAAACGGACCCGGCACTGCCTGAACCCCCGAGCAGGCAGTGCCGGCGTCCAACACCCCGTTGACGTCCCCCGAGGGGACACCGCGAGCATGGCAGCGAGTAGCGTGTTACCCATGGCTCCGATCTCGACTCCGCAGACCCCCTTCGGGCGGGTCCTCACCGCCATGATCACGCCGTTTACGGCGGATGGCGTACTCGACCTCGACGGCGCGCAGCGGCTCGCCGTCCACCTGGTGGACGCAGGCAACGACGGCCTGATCATCAACGGCACCACCGGTGAGTCGCCGACCACCACCGACGCGGAGAAAAACGACCTCGTACGAGCCGTACTCGAAGCCGTCGGAGACCGCGCCCACGTGGTCGCCGGCATCGGTACCAACGACACCCGCCACACCCTCGAGCTGGCCCGCCAGGCCGAGCGCACCGGCGCACACGGCCTGCTCGCCGTCACCCCGTACTACAGCAAGCCGCCGCAGGAAGGCCTCTTCCGGCACTTCACGGCGATCGCGGACGCCACCGAGCTGCCGGTCATGCTCTACGACATCCCCGGCCGCAGCGGTGTCCCGATCGACACCGAAACCCTGGTCCGGCTGGCCGAGCACCCCCGTATCGTTGCCAACAAGGACGCCAAGGGCGACCTCGGCCGGGCAAGCTGGGCCATCGCGCAGAGCGGCCTGGCCTGGTACTCGGGCGATGACATGCTGAACCTGCCGCTCCTGTCGGTCGGCGCGGTCGGATTCGTCTCCGTGGTCAGCCACGTGGTCACCCCCGAGCTGCGCGCCATGCTGGAGGCCCACCTGGGCGGAGACGTCCAGAAGGCGACCGAGATCCACCAGAAGCTGCTCCCGATCTTCACCGGTATGTTCCGTACCCAGGGTGTGATGACCACCAAGGGCGCGCTGAACCTGCAGGGCCTGCCCGCGGGCCCGCTGCGGCTCCCGTTGATCGAGCTGACCGCCGAAGAGACGGCCCAGCTCAAGATCGATCTTGCCGCCGGCGGGGTACAGCTCTGACATCTGACAACAGACTTCACAACTGAATACGAACGAACAACCACATACAGAACAGACAACAGCAAGTGCACGAATGACATGCGCGCCACGTGCCTTCCGGGGTACGTGGCGTGCGTGGTGAGGAGACACTTTTGAGCCATCCGCATCCGGAACTCGGTCCGCCGCCGAAGCTGCCCAAGGGCGGCCTCAGGGTCACCCCCCTGGGTGGTCTCGGCGAGATCGGCCGCAACATGACCGTCTTCGAGTACGACGGCCGTCTGCTGATCGTCGACTGCGGCGTCCTCTTCCCCGAAGAGGAGCAGCCGGGCATCGACCTGATCCTGCCGGACTTCTCGTCCATCAGGGACCGCCTCGACGACATCGACGGCATCGTCCTCACGCACGGACACGAGGACCACATCGGCGCCGTCCCCTACCTCCTCCGGGAGAAGGCGGACATCCCGCTGATCGGCTCCAAGCTGACGCTGGCCCTCATCGAGGCGAAGCTCCAGGAGCACCGCATCCGCCCCTACACCCTCGAGGTGAAGGAAGGCGAGCGCGAGAACCTCGGCCCCTTCGACTGCGAGTTCATCGCGGTCAACCACTCCATCCCGGACGCCCTGGCCGTGGCCATCCGCACCGGCGCCGGCATGGTCGTCGCCACCGGCGACTTCAAGATGGACCAGCTCCCGCTGGACAAGCGCCTCACCGACCTGCACGCCTTCGCGCGTCTGAGTGAAGAGGGCATCGACCTCCTCCTCTCCGACTCCACGAACGCCGAGGTCCCGGGCTTCGTCCCGCCGGAGCGCGACATCTCCAACGCGATCCGCGGGGTCTTCGCGGGCGCCCAGAAGCGGATCATCGTGGCGTCCTTCGCCAGCCACGTGCACCGCATCCAGCAGATCCTCGACGCCGCCCACGAGTACGGCCGCCGGGTCGCCTTCGTCGGCCGCTCGATGGTCCGCAACATGGGCATCGCCCGTGACCTGGGCTACCTGAAGGTACCGGCCGGTCTCGTCGTCGACGTCAAGACCCTCGACGACCTGCCGGACGACGAGGTCGTGCTGGTCTGCACGGGTTCGCAGGGCGAGCCGATGGCGGCCCTCTCCCGGATGGCCAACCGCGACCACCAGATCCGGATCGTCCCCGGTGACACCGTGATCCTGGCGTCGTCCCTGATCCCGGGCAACGAGAACGCGGTCTACCGCGTGATCAACGGCCTGACCCGCTGGGGCGCCAACGTCGTGCACAAGGGCAACGCCAAGGTGCACGTCTCGGGCCACGCCTCGGCCGGCGAGCTGCTGTACTTCTACAACATCTGCAAGCCGCGGAACCTGATGCCGGTCCACGGCGAATGGCGCCACCTGCGCGCCAACGCCGAGCTCGGTGCCATGACGGGCGTCCCGAAGGACCGCATCGTCATCGCCGAGGACGGCGTGGTCGTCGACCTGATCGACGGCAAGGCCCGGATCTCCGGAAAGGTCCAGGCCGGCTACGTGTACGTGGACGGCCTCTCGGTCGGCGACGTCACGGAAGTCCACCTCAAGGACCGCAAGATCCTCGGCGACGAGGGCATCATCTCGGTCTACGTCGTGGTGGACAGCAGCACGGGCAAGGTCGTCAGCGGCCCGAACATCCAGGCCCGCGGCTCCGGCATCGACGACTCGGCCTTCTCCTCGGTCATCCCGAAGATCGAGGAAGCCATCGCCCGCGCCGCAGCCGACGGTGTCGCCGAGCCGCACCAGATCCAGCAGCTCATCCGCCGCACGATGGGCAAGTGGGTCTCGGACGGCTACCGCCGCCGCCCGATGATCCTGCCGGTCGTCGTCGAGGTCTGACCCTCGCCGTAGCGACCGAACGGGAGCGGGGCAACCGGATTTGCATCCGGGGGCCCCGCTCCAGTACGTTTACGTCTCCACCTCGCACGGCACCCCGGCACACACGTGTGTCCGGACGAGCCATGCGGGCGGGTGGGAATCAAGACCCAGGGAGACCTGATAAAGTCTGATCCGCCCGAAAGGGAAAGGCCTCTCCAACGGCCACCAATTCAAATCCCACCCGGAAACGGCGCGGAAATGTTCTGGTAAGGTTGGAACCGCCGGAAAGGGAAAGCGCGAAAGCGAAAACCTGGAAAGCGCCGAGGAAGTCGGACACGAAAGAGTCTGATAGAGTCGGAAACGCAAGAACAGAACGAAAGCCCGGAGGAAAGCCCCAGCGGATGTCGCGGGGGTGAGTACAAAGGAAGCGTCCGTTCCTTGAGAACTCAACAGCGTGCCAAAAATCAACGCCAGAAGTTGATACCCCGTCCACTTCGGTGGATGAGGTTCCTTTGAAAAAGACCTGTCGGGCCTTCGGGCACTGGCAGGCAACCAAACACAGCGAGGACGTTGTGGTCAGTCGGTCTTATTCCGACCAAGACTGGCCCGCTCTTTCGTGCGTGTGCACCCGATTACGGGTAAACATTCATGGAGAGTTTGATCCTGGCTCAGGACGAACGCTGGCGGCGTGCTTAACACATGCAAGTCGAACGATGAAGCCCTTCGGGGTGGATTAGTGGCGAACGGGTGAGTAACACGTGGGCAATCTGCCCTTCACTCTGGGACAAGCCCTGGAAACGGGGTCTAATACCGGATACCACTCCTGCCTGCATGGGCGGGGGTTGAAAGCTCCGGCGGTGAAGGATGAGCCCGCGGCCTATCAGCTTGTTGGTGGGGTAATGGCCCACCAAGGCGACGACGGGTAGCCGGCCTGAGAGGGCGACCGGCCACACTGGGACTGAGACACGGCCCAGACTCCTACGGGAGGCAGCAGTGGGGAATATTGCACAATGGGCGAAAGCCTGATGCAGCGACGCCGCGTGAGGGATGACGGCCTTCGGGTTGTAAACCTCTTTCAGCAGGGAAGAAGCGAAAGTGACGGTACCTGCAGAAGAAGCGCCGGCTAACTACGTGCCAGCAGCCGCGGTAATACGTAGGGCGCAAGCGTTGTCCGGAATTATTGGGCGTAAAGAGCTCGTAGGCGGCTTGTCACGTCGGATGTGAAAGCCCGAGGCTTAACCTCGGGTCTGCATTCGATACGGGCTAGCTAGAGTGTGGTAGGGGAGATCGGAATTCCTGGTGTAGCGGTGAAATGCGCAGATATCAGGAGGAACACCGGTGGCGAAGGCGGATCTCTGGGCCATTACTGACGCTGAGGAGCGAAAGCGTGGGGAGCGAACAGGATTAGATACCCTGGTAGTCCACGCCGTAAACGTTGGGAACTAGGTGTTGGCGACATTCCACGTCGTCGGTGCCGCAGCTAACGCATTAAGTTCCCCGCCTGGGGAGTACGGCCGCAAGGCTAAAACTCAAAGGAATTGACGGGGGCCCGCACAAGCGGCGGAGCATGTGGCTTAATTCGACGCAACGCGAAGAACCTTACCAAGGCTTGACATATACCGGAAAGCATTAGAGATAGTGCCCCCCTTGTGGTCGGTATACAGGTGGTGCATGGCTGTCGTCAGCTCGTGTCGTGAGATGTTGGGTTAAGTCCCGCAACGAGCGCAACCCTTGTCCTGTGTTGCCAGCATGCCCTTCGGGGTGATGGGGACTCACAGGAGACCGCCGGGGTCAACTCGGAGGAAGGTGGGGACGACGTCAAGTCATCATGCCCCTTATGTCTTGGGCTGCACACGTGCTACAATGGCCGGTACAATGAGCTGCGATACCGTGAGGTGGAGCGAATCTCAAAAAGCCGGTCTCAGTTCGGATTGGGGTCTGCAACTCGACCCCATGAAGTCGGAGTCGCTAGTAATCGCAGATCAGCATTGCTGCGGTGAATACGTTCCCGGGCCTTGTACACACCGCCCGTCACGTCACGAAAGTCGGTAACACCCGAAGCCGGTGGCCCAACCCGTAAGGGAGGGAGCTGTCGAAGGTGGGACTGGCGATTGGGACGAAGTCGTAACAAGGTAGCCGTACCGGAAGGTGCGGCTGGATCACCTCCTTTCTAAGGAGCACAGTACCGATTGCAGACAAACGTTCTGCACGGTCAGCTCATGGGTGGAACGTTGATTAGTTGGCATCTTCGGTCTGATGGTTCTCGAGTACTGCTTCGGCGTGGAAAGAGGAGACGGACGAACGGAGATGCTTGGCACGTTGTTGGGTCCTGAAGGTACGGCCGTAAGGTTGAGATCTTCAGTGCCGGCCCCAGTGAACTCGCCAGCTTGTCTGGTGGGGTGATGGGTGGCTGGTCGTTGTTTGAGAACTACACAGTGGACGCGAGCATCTGTGGCCAAGTTTTTAAGGGCGCACGGTGGATGCCTTGGCACCAGGAACCGATGAAGGACGTGAGAGGCCGCGATAGGCCCCGGGGAGCTGCCAACTGAGCTTTGATCCGGGGGTGTCCGAATGGGGAAACCCGGCAGTCGTCATGGGCTGTCACCCACTGCTGAACACATAGGCAGTGTGGAGGGAACGAGGGGAAGTGAAACATCTCAGTACCCTCAGGAAGAGAAAACAACCGTGATTCCGGGAGTAGTGGCGAGCGAAACCGGATGAGGCCAAACCGTATGCGTGTGATACCCGGCAGGGGTTGCGCATGCGGGGTTGTGGGAATGAGCTTGATCGGTCTGCCGGCCGGTCGGCGAGTCAGAAACCGTTGATGTAGTCGAAGGACATGCGAAAGGTCCGGCGTAGAGGGTAAGACCCCCGTAGACGAAACATCAGCGGCTTGCTTGCTCATCTCCCAAGTAGCACGGGGCCCGAGAAATCCCGTGTGAATCTGGCGGGACCACCCGCTAAGCCTAAATATTCCCTGGTGACCGATAGCGGATAGTACCGTGAGGGAATGGTGAAAAGTACCGCGGGAGCGGAGTGAAATAGTACCTGAAACCGTGTGCCTACAAGCCGTGGGAGCGTCGCTGTATGTGCTTGCACATACAGTCGTGACTGCGTGCCTTTTGAAGAATGAGCCTGCGAGTTAGCGGTGTGTAGCGAGGTTAACCCGTGTGGGGAAGCCGTAGCGAAAGCGAGTCCGAATAGGGCGATTGAGTTGCACGCTCTAGACCCGAAGCGGAGTGATCTAGCCATGGGCAGGTTGAAGCGGAGGTAAGACTTCGTGGAGGACCGAACCCACCAGGGTTGAAAACCTGGGGGATGACCTGTGGTTAGGGGTGAAAGGCCAATCAAACTCCGTGATAGCTGGTTCTCCCCGAAATGCATTTAGGTGCAGCGTCGTGTGTTTCTTGCCGGAGGTAGAGCACTGGATAGGCGATGGGCCCTACCGGGTTACTGACCTTAGCCAAACTCCGAATGCCGGTAAGTGAGAGCACGGCAGTGAGACTGTGGGGGATAAGCTCCATGGTCGAGAGGGAAACAGCCCAGAGCATCGACTAAGGCCCCTAAGCGTACGCTAAGTGGGAAAGGATGTGGAGTCGCAGAGACAACCAGGAGGTTGGCTTAGAAGCAGCCACCCTTGAAAGAGTGCGTAATAGCTCACTGGTCAAGTGATTCCGCGCCGACAATGTAGCGGGGCTCAAGCGTACCGCCGAAGTCGTGTCATTGCAGCAATAGGGCCAACGCCTGCTGTGATGGGTAGGGGAGCGTCGTGTGCCGGGTGAAGCAGCAGCGGAAGCTAGTTGTGGACGGTTCACGAGTGAGAATGCAGGCATGAGTAGCGATACACACGTGAGAAACGTGTGCGCCGATTGACTAAGGGTTCCTGGGTCAAGCTGATCTGCCCAGGGTAAGTCGGGACCTAAGGCGAGGCCGACAGGCGTAGTCGATGGACAACCGGTTGATATTCCGGTACCCGCTTTGAAACGCCCAATATCGAATCAGGCGATGCTAAGTCCGTGAAGCCGTTCCGGACCCTTCGGGGAAAGGAAAGTGGTGGAGCCGACGAACCAGACTTGTAGTAGGTAAGCGATGGGGTGACGCAGGAAGGTAGTCCAGCCCGGGCGGTGGTAGTCCCGGGGTAAGGGTGTAGGCCGAGGGGTAGGCAAATCCGTCCCTCATTAAGGCTGAGACCTGATGCCGAGCCGATTGTGGTGAAGTGGATGATCCTATGCTGTCGAGAAAAGCCTCTAGCGAGTTTCATGGCGGCCCGTACCCTAAACCGACTCAGGTGGTCAGGTAGAGAATACCGAGGCGTTCGGGTGAACTATGGTTAAGGAACTCGGCAAAATGCCCCCGTAACTTCGGGAGAAGGGGGGCCATCACTGGTGATCGGACTTGCTCCGTGAGCTGGGGGTGGCCGCAGAGACCAGCGAGAAGCGACTGTTTACTAAAAACACAGGTCCGTGCGAAGCCGTAAGGCGATGTATACGGACTGACGCCTGCCCGGTGCTGGAACGTTAAGGGGACCGGTTAGTGACCTTTCGGGGTTGCGAAGCTGAGAACTTAAGCGCCAGTAAACGGCGGTGGTAACTATAACCATCCTAAGGTAGCGAAATTCCTTGTCGGGTAAGTTCCGACCTGCACGAATGGCGTAACGACTTCTCGACTGTCTCAACCATAGGCCCGGTGAAATTGCACTACGAGTAAAGATGCTCGTTTCGCGCAGCAGGACGGAAAGACCCCGGGACCTTTACTACAGTTTGATATTGGTGTTCGGTTCGGCTTGTGTAGGATAGGTGGGAGACTTTGAAGCAGCCACGCCAGTGGTTGTGGAGTCGCCGTTGAAATACCACTCTGGTCGTGCTGGATGTCTAACCTCGGTCCGTGATCCGGATCAGGGACAGTGTCTGATGGGTAGTTTAACTGGGGCGGTTGCCTCCCAAAGGGTAACGGAGGCGCCCAAAGGTTCCCTCAGCCTGGTTGGCAATCAGGTGTTGAGTGTAAGTGCACAAGGGAGCTTGACTGTGAGACCGACGGGTCGAGCAGGGACGAAAGTCGGGACTAGTGATCCGGCGGTGGCTTGTGGAAGCGCCGTCGCTCAACGGATAAAAGGTACCCCGGGGATAACAGGCTGATCTTCCCCAAGAGTCCATATCGACGGGATGGTTTGGCACCTCGATGTCGGCTCGTCGCATCCTGGGGCTGGAGTCGGTCCCAAGGGTTGGGCTGTTCGCCCATTAAAGCGGTACGCGAGCTGGGTTTAGAACGTCGTGAGACAGTTCGGTCCCTATCCGCTGTGCGCGTAGGAATATTGAGAAGGGCTGTCCCTAGTACGAGAGGACCGGGACGGACGAACCTCTGGTGTGCCAGTTGTCCTGCCAAGGGCATGGCTGGTTGGCTACGTTCGGGAGGGATAACCGCTGAAAGCATCTAAGCGGGAAGCCTGCTTCAAGATGAGTATTCCCACCTCCTTGAGAGGGTAAGGCTCCCAGTAGACGACTGGGTTGATAGGCCAGATGTGGAAGCCCGGTAACGGGTGAAGCTGACTGGTACTAATAGGCCGAGGGCTTGTCCTCAGTTGCTCGCGTCCACTGTGTTAGTTCTGAAATAACGAACGGCTGTGTCAACACCAGCATGTTCAAATTTCATAGTGTTTCGGTGGTCATAGCGTTAGGGAAACGCCCGGTTACATTCCGAACCCGGAAGCTAAGCCTTTCAGCGCCGATGGTACTGCAGGGGGGACCCTGTGGGAGAGTAGGACGCCGCCGAACAACCCGCCCTTTTAGCTCAGTCGGTAGAGCGTCTCCATGGTAAGGAGAAGGTCAACGGTTCGATTCCGTTAAAGGGCTCCACTGAAAAAGGCCCCCGCCAATTGGCGGGGGCCTTTTTTGTTTTCCGGCGCGGACCTGCTCCTGGCGCGCCGCTCCCGCCGGAGGGGCGGGGCGTAGCAGAGCTGCCTACCATGGATGTGAAGGGTAGATAAGGTACGTCCGGCGGCTTCGAGGTGCCCCCAAGGGCCGCTCGGCTGGCCCAGGAGGCGGTGATGACCGTACCCCCCGACGCAGCGGCGCCACAGCACACGCAGGGCGATCCCGAGGACGTCCTCAAGCACATCGGGAGCACGTGGCACTGGGCGCTGGGCTTCGCCCTCGCGACCCTGATCCCCGGCATCCTGGTGCTCGTCTGGCCCGACGAGACGCTTCACATCCTGGCCGTCATCATCGGCCTGCAGCTCCTGGTGGCGGGCGCTTTCCGGTTCGTCACCGCCTTTTCGCACAGCCGCGACGGCGGCAGCAGGCTGGCGGCCGTTCTGATCGCCATGCTCGCGTTCCTGGCGGGCGTCCTCGTGCTGCGTCATCCGATGCAGACGATCGGCGCTCTGAGCTTGATCATCGGCGTGTTCTGGTTGCTGTCCGGAGTGCTCGCGGCGTTCACCGCGATCGCCGACCGCACGCTCGTGCACCGGGGTCTGCAGTTCGGCCTGGGTGCCCTCGGTGCCGTCGCCGGAATCGTCGTGCTCTGCTTCCCGGTCGACTCCGCCGTGGCCCTGACCCGGCTGCTGGGACTCTGGCTCGTCCTGCTGGGCGTGTTCGAGCTGGTGATGGCCTTCGCACTGCGTTCCGCCACCCGCCAGGTCGCTTCCGTCGGTCCGGGGTGATGGCCGGCCACGTCGACGGATCCGTCCCCCCTTGAACCTGGGCTCGGCGCATGCCGGGCCCAGGTTCTTCGCGGAGCCGGGGGAGCCGGGGGAGCCGGCGGAGCCGGTCGCCGACTATTCGCCGGTGCGCTGTTCCGGGACGCGGAAGGCGAGGATCGCCATGTCGTCCGACGCGGGTTCTGCGGCGAAGCGTTCCACCGCGCGCAGGACGCGGGAGGCGACCGCGCCCGCGGTGAGGCCCGTACATGTGGTGAGGACCTCGGTGAGGCCGTCGTCGCCCAGCATGCGGGTGCCCTCGCGGCGTTCGGTCACGCCGTCGGTGACGCAGAGCAGCACGTCGCCGGGGTCGAGGGTCAGGGTCTGTTCGTAGAGGTCCAGGTCGTCGATCACGCCCAGCAGCGGCTGCGGGTCCGCGGCGGCGTCG
Organism: Streptomyces nojiriensis; assembly: GCF_017639205.1. NCBI lineage: Bacteria > Bacillati > Actinomycetota > Actinomycetes > Kitasatosporales > Streptomycetaceae > Streptomyces > Streptomyces nojiriensis. The sequence continues at coordinate 6,552,002 of NZ_CP071139.1, forward strand.
ACCTGGCCGTTCGGGCGCAGGCGCAGCGGGAGCGGGTGGCCCGCGCAGACGACCTTCATCAGGGCGCCGCCGTCGGGCTGGGGGTGGAGCTCGCCGTAGAGGAGGGTGAGGAAGCGGCTGCGGGCGCCCTCGTCGAGGATGGCCGCGTTGAGGCGTTCGAGGACCGCCGGGCCGCCGAGGCCCTCGCGGGCGAGCAGGCGCAGGGCGTGCCGGGCGAGGCCCGTGACGGCGGCGGCCTCCGGGCCGGTGCCGCAGACGTCGCCGATGGCGAAGCCGTACGCGCCGTCGCGGATCGGGAAGACGTCGTAGAAGTCGCCGCCGACCTCGTTGCCCTCGCCGGCCGCGCGGTAGATGACCTCGACCTCCATGCCGGGGATCGCGGGGGAGCCGGGCGGGAGCAGGCTGCGCTGGAGGGAGCGGCTGATCGCGGTGCGCTCCGAGTACAGCCGGGCGTTGTCGAGGGCCAGGGCGGCGCGGCGGGAGAGGTCCTCGGCGAGTTCGAGGATCTCTTGGCGGAAGTGTTCCTCGCGCGGCTTGCCGAGGGTGAGCATGCCGATCACACGGTTGCGGGCGAGGAGGGGCAGGACCACGGTCTCGCCGCCGACCGCGGAGGTCGCCTCGGACCACGGGCGGGCGCCGGCCTCGCGGACCGGTTCGGGCGGACTGAGCCGGGACAGGAGGTCCTTGAGGCCGTCGATGCGCTCCTCGTCCTCGTGCAGGACGTAGGAGAGGTACGGGTCGGAGGACTGGTCGGCGATCGTGTAGACGGCGCACCAGGTGGCCAGGGTCGGGACGGTCATCTGGGCCATGAGGGCCAGGGTCTGGTCCCGGTCGAGGGTGCCGGCCAGCAGGTCGGAGGCCTCGACGAGGAAGGAGAGGGAACCGCGGCGCAGGCGCTCCAGCTCGCCGAGGCGGGCGGATTCGACGGCGAGGGCGATGCGGTCGGCGGCGAACTGGAGGTGCAGGGCCTCTTCGTTGGAGTAGCGGCCGGGGGTTTCGGCGGCGACGCCGAGTGAGCCGGTGAGGCGGCCCTCCACCTTGAGGGGGACGGTGACGGCGGAGCGCATGCCGGTGGCCTCCAGGAGCGGGACGGCTCCGGGGGAGGCGAGGAGGTCGTCGTGGACGGCGGGCATGCGGGCGGAGCCGTAGCGGTTGGTGCCGGCCTCGACGGGGACGCGGGCGAAGCGCTGGCGGGTGGAGGGCAGGCCGGTGGTGGCGCGGACCTCCAGCTCGGTCTCGTCGTCGGTGGCCAGCAGCAGGAAGGCGGAATCGGCGTCGAGCAGGTCGCGGGCGCGCTCCACGGTGCGCTGGAGGAGCCCGTCGAGGTCGTCGGGGGCGGGGGAGCCGATGAAGACCTCGAAGGGGTCCGTGGGGCGGGGGTCGGTGAAGTGGCCGCTGTCGGAGGTGGGGACCCGTACCGGGGTCTGGAGGAGGGCGCGCTCGTCGTCGTGGACGAGGAGGCAGACGATCGACGGTTCGCCGTGGGCGTCGCGGACCCGCAGGTGGGAGGCGAAGACGGGGATGACGCGGCCGTCGGCGCCGCGGACGCCGTAGCTGCCCTCCCAGCGGGACAGGCGCAGGGCCTCGGCGATGCCGGTGCCGGTGCCGGGGGTCTGCGGCCAGGCGGCGAGTTCGGCGAGCGGGCGGCCGAGCGCCTTCTCGGCGGGGTGGCCGAAGATGTGCTCGGCGTCCTCGTTCCAGGCGGAGATCGCGTCGTCCGAGTCGATCTGGAGGACGGCGACGCGGACCCGGCTGTCGGCCAGGGGCAGCAGCTGGTCGGGGACGACGGGGCCCGCGGAGCGGGTACCGACCGGCCGGTCTGGCAGGTCGAGGCGGAACCAGACGTGCTTGTGGGTGGCCGTGTACTCGACGCCCCAGCGGGTGGCGAGGGCGGCGCACAGCATCAGGCCGCGGCCGTTCTCGCGGTCGGGGTCGGCGTAGGGGCGCTCGCCGGGGTGCTGGAGCGGGAGCTCGCGCTCCGGGTACCGGTCGGCGACCTCGACCCGTACGCCGCCGTCGGCGCGCAGGCACAGGACCTCGGCCCGGGTGCCGGCGTGGACCACGGCGTTGGTGACGAGCTCGCTGGTGAGGACCACCGCGTCGTCGACGATGTCCGCGAAGCCCCAGCCGTGCAGGGTGTCGCGGACGAACCCGCGGGCGGCGGCGACCGAGCGCCCGAGGGGATCGAAGCTGGCAGCCGCCCGTGCCGTGATCACGAATCTCCTTCGACGCGGTTGGACATCGGGTGCCAGGTTACTTACCTTCACGGGCGGCATGGTGCCGTCGTCGGGGATTCCACCCGCAGGGTACGGCGGGTGTGCGATGGTGCCGAAGTGTTATGGCCGGGTTCGGCCAGGGTGAAACACTGGGCGGGCTTGCAGAGCCGGCTCGTGACGAGTCAGGCGTCCGGTGGAGAAGTGGTCGACCCTTTCGGGAGGGACACGGTGGAGTCTGGCGCAGCGGTACGGCGTACGGGAACGAGGCCGAAGGGCGGACGTTCCCGGCGCAGTGGCACGACGGAGGTCGACACCGCCGCTCTGAACCGGCTGCTCACGGCCCTGGTGTCGATGCGGGACGGGAATTTCCGCAAGCGGCTGACGGTGTCGGGCGAGGGCGTGATGGCGGAGATCGCCGCCGTCTACAACGAGGTCGCCGACCGCAATCTCCACCTGACCGGGGAGCTGTCCCGGGTGCGGCGGATGGTGGGCCGCGAGGGCAAGCTGAGCGAACGGCTGGAAACGGGCGCCTGTGAGGGCTCGTGGGCGGCCGCGATCGACGCCTCGAACCAGTTGGTGGACGATCTGGCCCGGCCGGTGTCCGAGGTGGGCCGGGTGCTGTCGGCGGTGGCCGAGGGCGATCTGGACCAGCGGATGGATCTGCGGACGCAGGCGGCCGAGGGGGCCGGGCATCCGCTGCGCGGGGAGTTCCTGAAGGTCGGGCGCACGGTCAACAACCTGGTCGACCAGCTGTCGGCGTTCACCGACGAGGTGACGCGCGTGGCGCTGGAGGTCGGCACCGAGGGCAAGCTCGGTGGTCAGGCCCAGGTGCGCGGGATGTCGGGATCCTGGAAGGATCTGACCGACTCCGTCAACACGATGGCGTACCGGCTCACCGCCCAGGTGCGTGACATCGCTCTCGTCACGACGGCGGTCGCCAAGGGCGATCTGTCGCGCAAGGTCACCGTGCACGTGGCCGGCGAGATGCTCCAGCTGAAGAACACCGTGAACACGATGGTGGACCAGCTGTCGTCCTTCTCCTCCGAGGTGACCCGCGTCGCCCGCGAGGTGGGTACGGAGGGCGAGCTGGGCGGCCAGGCGAAGGTGCCCGGGGTCGCGGGCGTGTGGAAGGACCTGACCGACTCGGTCAACACCATGGCCGGGAACCTGACGGCCCAGGTGCGCGGGATCGCGCAGGTGACGACGGCGGTCGCGAACGGCGACCTGTCGCAGAAGGTACGGGTCAGCGCGCGCGGCGAGGTGGCGCAGCTGGCCGAAACGATCAATCAGATGACCGAGACGCTGCGCACCTTCGCGGACGAGGTCACGCGTGTGGCGAGCGAGGTCGGGGCCAAGGGCCTGCTCGGCGGCCAGGCGCAGGTGCCGGGGGCGGCGGGGACGTGGAAGGACCTCACCGACTCGGTGAACACGGTCTTCCGCAACCTCACCACCCAGGTGCGGGACATCGCGCAGGTGACGACGGCGGTGGCGAACGGCGACCTGTCGCAGAAGGTCACGGTCGACGTGGCCGGCGAGATGCTGGAGCTGAAGAACACCGTCAACACGATGGTGGACCAGCTGTCGTCCTTCGGCGCCGAAGTGACGCGTGTGGCCCGTGAGGTCGGCGTCGAGGGTGAGCTGGGCGGTCAGGCGCAGGTGCCGGGGGCGGCGGGGACGTGGAAGGACCTCACCGACTCGGTGAACACCGCCTTCCGCAACCTGACCGGGCAGGTGCGCAACATCGCCCAGGTGACGACGGCGGTGGCCAACGGCGACCTGTCGCAGAAGGTCACCGTGGACGTCTCCGGCGAGATGCTCCAGCTGAAGAACACCGTGAACACGATGGTGGACCAGCTGTCCTCCTTCGCCGACCAGGTCACGCGGATGGCGCGGGACGTGGGTACGGAGGGCCGCCTCGGCGGTCAGGCCCGGGTGGAGGGGGTGTCCGGCACCTGGAAGGAGCTCACCGACTCCGTCAACTTCATGGCCGGGAACCTGACCTCGCAGGTGCGCCAGATCGCCCAGGTGACGACGGCGGTGGCGCGGGGCGACCTGTCGCAGAAGATCGACGTGGACGCGCGGGGCGAGATCCTGGAGCTGAAGAACACCATCAACACGATGGTCGACCAGCTCTCGGCCTTCGCCGAGCAGGTGACCCGGGTGGCCCGCGACGTGGGTACCGAGGGTCGCCTGGGCGGTCAGGCGCAGGTGCCCGGGGTGGCCGGCGTATGGCGTGACCTGACGGACTCCGTGAACGGCATGGCCGGGAACCTGACCTCGCAGGTCCGCAACATCGCGCAGGTCGCGACGGCGGTGGCCCGCGGTGACCTGTCGCAGAAGATCGACGTGGACGCGCGGGGCGAGATCCTGGAGCTGAAGAACACCCTCAACACGATGGTCGACCAGCTGTCGAACTTCGCCGAGCAGGTGACGCGGGTGGCCCGCGAGGTGGGCACCGAGGGCATCCTCGGCGGTCAGGCGGAGGTGAAGGGGGTCTCCGGTACCTGGAAGGACCTCACCCAGTCCGTCAACTTCATGGCGAACAACCTGACGTCCCAGGTGCGCAACATCGCCGAGGTGACCACTGCGGTGGCCATGGGCGACCTCTCCAAGAAGATCACCGTCGACGCCAAGGGCGAGATCCTCGAGCTGGTCACCACCGTGAACACGATGGTGGACCAGCTGTCGTCGTTCGCTGAGCAGGTGACGCGGGTGGCCCGCGAGGTGGGCTCCGAGGGCATCCTCGGCGGTCAGGCCCGGGTGCGCGGGGTGACGGGCATCTGGAAGGACCTGACCGACAACGTCAACCTGATGGCCAACAACCTGACCTCGCAGGTGCGCAACATCTCGCAGGTCTCGGCGGCGGTCGCCAACGGCGACCTGACGAAGAAGGTCACGGTGGAGGCGCGCGGCGAGGTCGCGCAGCTCGCCGACACCGTCAACACGATGGTGAAGACCCTGTCCTCGTTCGCGGACGAGGTGACCCGGGTGGCCCGCGAGGTGGGTACGGAGGGCCGCCTGGGCGGTCAGGCGCACGTGCCGGGAGTCTCGGGGACGTGGAAGGACCTCACCGACTCGGTGAACTTCATGGCCTCCAACCTCACCGGTCAGGTGCGGCAGATCGCCATGGTCACGACCGCCATCGCCAAGGGCGACATGACCAAGAAGATCGACATCGATGCCCGCGGTGAGATCCTGGAGCTCAAGACCACCATCAACACGATGGTCGACCAGCTGTCCTCCTTCGCCGACCAGGTGACGCGGGTGGCCCGCGAAGTGGGTACCGAGGGCATCCTGGGCGGTCAGGCCCGGGTCCGGGACGTCGACGGCACCTGGCGGGACCTGACGGAGTCCGTGAACGAGATGGCCGGGAACCTCACCCGGCAGGTGCGCGCGATCGCGGCCGTGGCCACCGCGGTGACCCGCGGCGACCTCAACCTGAAGATCGACGTGGACGCGGCGGGCGAGATCCAGGTCCTCCAGGACAACATCAACACGATGATCGCGAACCTGCGCGACACCACCTTGGCCAACAAGGAGCAGGACTGGCTCAAGGGCAACCTCGCCCGTATCTCGGCCCTGATGCAGGGCCGCCGGGAGCTCGACGACGTCGCCTCGCTGATCATGAGCGAGCTGACCCCGGTGGTCTCCGCGCAGCACGGTGCCTTCTTCCTGGCGCTGCCGGCCGGCGGTACCACCGAGATCGGGACGGACGGGGGCGCGGACGGCTCGTACGAGCTGCGGATGCGGGGGAGTTACGCGTACGCGGGCGGTCAGATGCCCATCTCGTTCCGGCCGGGGGAGGGGCTGATCGGGGCGGTCGCCGAGGAGAAGCGGATGATCCTCGTCGAGAACACCCCGCCGGGCTACCTGAAGATCTCCTCGGGCCTGGGCGAGGCGCCGCCGGCGCACGTGATCGTGCTGCCGGTGCTCTTCGAGGGGAAGGTGCTCGGCGTCATCGAGCTGGCCTCCTTCACGCCCTTCACGCAGATCCAGAAGGACTTCCTCAGCCAGATCGCCGAGATGATCGGTACGAGCGTCAACACCATCAGCGTCAACTCCAAGACGGAGATGCTGCTGAAGCAGTCGCAGGAGATGACCGAGCAGCTGCGCGAGCGCTCCGACGAGCTGGAGAACCGGCAGAAGGCCCTGCAGGCCGCCAATGCGGAGCTGGAGGAGAAGGCCGAGCTGCTGGCCCAGCAGAACCGGGACATCGAGGTGAAGAACACCGAGATCGAGGAGGCCCGGCAGGTCCTGGAGGAGCGTGCCGAGCAGCTCGCGGTCTCGATGCGCTACAAGTCCGAGTTCCTGGCGAACATGTCGCACGAGCTGCGGACCCCGCTCAACTCGCTGCTGATCCTGGCCAAGCTGCTCGCCGACAACGCGGAGGGGAACCTCTCGCCGAAGCAGGTGGAGTTCGCCGAGACCATCCACGGCGCGGGTTCGGACCTGCTGCAGCTGATCAACGACATCCTCGACCTGTCGAAGGTCGAGGCCGGGAAGATGGACGTCTCGCCGACCCGGATCGCGCTGGTCCAGCTCGTGGACTACGTGGAGGCGACCTTCCGGCCGCTGACCGCGGAGAAGGGCCTGGACTTCTCGGTACGGGTCTCCCCGGAGCTGCCCGCCACGCTGCACACCGACGAGCAGCGGCTGCTCCAGGTGCTGCGCAACCTGCTGTCCAACGCGGTGAAGTTCACCGACACCGGGGCGGTGGAGCTGGTGATCCGGCCGGCCGGCGCCGATGTGCCCGCCGCGATCCGCGAGCAACTGCTGGAGGCCGGTTCGCTGCGGGAGGCGGACGCGGACCTGATCGCCTTCTCGGTCACCGACACCGGGATCGGGATCGCCGCGAGCAAGATGCTGGTGATCTTCGAGGCGTTCAAGCAGGCGGACGGGACGACGAGCCGCAAGTACGGCGGCACCGGGCTGGGGCTGTCCATCAGCCGGGAGATCGCCCGGCTGCTGGGCGGGGAGATCCACGCGGCCAGCGAGCCGGGCCGCGGGTCCACCTTCACGCTGTACCTGCCGCTGCACCCGAGCGAACTGCCTCCGCAGGGGTACGCGCCGCCGACGCCCGGCGGCGCCCGCGGCGAGTTGTACCGCAGGTCGCCGGACGGGGGCCGGCCGGTGCTGCCGGGCACCCAGGCCGGGCCGGGGGCCATGCCTTCGGTGCAGGCGCAGCCGGTGCGGCCGGCGCTGTCGGCGGCCGAGCCGGCCGGGCCGGGGCAGGGCGGCGGGGCCGCGCTGTTCCGGCGGCGGCGCAAGGCGGCGAGCGATCTGGAGCCGCGTACGGCGGTGCCGGGCCAGCCGAACGTGGTGGGGGCCGAGGACGGCTGGGGCAGCGCACAGGACGAACTCCCGGTGGTGCCGCGGACGTACGACTTCCACGGCGAGAAGGTGCTCATCGTCGACGACGACGTACGCAACGTCTTCGCGCTCACCAGCGTGCTGGAGCAGCACGGACTGGCCGTGCTGTACGCGGAGAACGGACGGGAGGGCATCGAAGTCCTGGAGCAGCACGACGATGTGACGGTCGTACTGATGGACATCATGATGCCCGAGATGGACGGGTACGCGACGACCTCGGCGATCCGGCGGATGCCGCAGTTCGCCGGACTGCCGATCATCGCGCTGACGGCGAAGGCGATGAAGGGGGACCGGGAGAAGGCGATCGATTCCGGTGCTTCCGACTACGTCACCAAGCCGGTCGATCCCGACTACCTGCTGTCGGTGATGGAGCAGTGGATGCGCGGCAAGTGATCGCCGGGAGAGCGGATGGACACCGATCGCCGACGCACCCCGCCCGGGACGGTGTGGGAGGGCGGTGAACGGGGAACCATCTGCTCTCCCACCGCGTTTCCGCTTCGTGCACAGTGACATCTTGGTGACAGGGTGTGGCGATCTCAGGACTGGGGCTACGATGACCGGCACAAGGACGGACGGCGCAAGGATGCCGTCCTCTGGGGCGGGGTCCGGCGCACGGACCGGGGCCCGGAGCCGGGGAGGCCCCATGCCGGGGCGAGGAGGACAGGGCATGGTGCAGAAGGCCAAGATCCTCCTGGTCGACGACCGGCCGGAGAATCTGCTGGCGCTGGAGGCCATCCTCTCCGCGCTCGATCAGACACTGGTCCGGGCGTCGTCGGGAGAGGAAGCGCTCAAAGCGCTGCTGACGGACGATTTCGCGGTCATCCTGCTGGATGTCCAGATGCCGGGCATGGACGGATTCGAAACGGCCGCGCACATCAAGCGGCGCGAACGGACCCGGGACATCCCGATCATCTTCCTCACCGCGATCAACCACGGTCCGCACCACACGTTCCGCGGCTACGCGGCGGGTGCGGTCGACTACATCTCCAAGCCCTTCGACCCGTGGGTGCTGCGGGCGAAGGTCTCGGTCTTCGTGGAGCTGTACACGAAAAACTGCCAACTGCGGGAACAGGCGGCCCTGCTCCGGCTGCAGCTGGAGGGCGGCAGCTCCAACGGCGTGGACGCGGGCAAGGAGACGGCCGGACTGCTGGCCGAGCTCTCCGCCCGGCTCGCGGCGGTCGAGGAGCAGGCCGAGGCGCTGACCAAGCAGCTCGGCGAGGACTCGGCCGACGCCGGCGTGGTGGCGACCGCGGCCCACCTGGAACGCAAACTCACCGGGCTGCGGAGGGCGCTCGACGCGCTGGAGCCCGGGACCGCCGGAGGGGCCTCGGTCCTGCCCGCGCAGAACTGACCGTGCGCGGGTCGGGACTGGCGGTGTGTCAAAGCGCCTACGGAGCTGACGACACGAACGGGTGAAGGGGTGGGCACGCGTGTCCACCGGCGCGCGCACCGGTAACCTCGGGCCCATGTCACGTACGTCCGGTAAGGGTTCCCAGAGCACCGCGGGCACCGCGAAGGGCCGCACCGGCCGTACGACGGCGCCGGCCAAGAAGGCCGCGCCCGCGCGCAAGCCTCCGGCGAAGAAGACCGCGGCCGCCAGGCGCGCCCCGGTCAAGAAGGCCGCGCCCAAGCCCGCGCCCTCCCCGACCGGGGGCGTGGTGCGCCTGGTACGCGCCGTCTGGCTGGGCTGCGCGCACGCGGTCGGCGCCGTCTTCCGCGGGATCGGCCAGGGGGCCAGGAACCTCGACCCCGCGCACCGCAAGGACGGGGTGGCGCTGCTGCTGCTCGCCCTCGCGCTGATCGTCGCCGCCGGTACCTGGTCGAACCTGAGCGGTCCCGTCGGGGACCTGGTCACGATGCTGATCACCGGCCTCTTCGGACGGCTTGACCTGCTCGTGCCGATCCTCCTCGGCGTCATGGCCGTGCGTTTCATCCGCCATCCCGAGCAGACCGATGCCAACGGCCGCATCGGCATCGGGCTGTCCGCCCTCGTCATCGGGGTCCTGGGCCTGGTCCACATCGCCTGCGGGGCGCCCGGCCGGGACGAGGGCACCACCGCGATGCAGAACGCGGGCGGGCTCATCGGCTGGGGCGCCTCCAAGCCGCTGATCTTCACCATGGGCGCGCCGCTGGCCGTGCCGATGCTGGTGCTGCTCACGATCTTCGGGCTGCTCGTGGTCACGGCGACCCCGGTCAACGCGATCCCGCAGCGGCTGCGCAGGCTCGGCATCCGGCTCGGGATCATCGCCCCGAACGAGTACGACGAGGGCTACGGCGAGGACGCGGCCGACGCCGGCGAGCGGCACGACCCGGAGCAGTGGCGGGCCCGTGGCGGAGCCGGCGAGGGCTCCGGCGACCCGGTGGACGAGGCCGAGGAGGAGGCGCTCGCCCGGCGGCGCAGGCCGCGCAGGACCCCGGCCCGGCCCGCCATGGAGCGGGAGATGGACGCCGTCGACGTGGCCGCGGCGGCCGCCGCCGCGCTGGACGGGGTGGTCTACGGCGGAATGCCGCCCTCCCCGCTCGTCGCCGACCTCACGCAGGGGATCACCGCCGAGCGGGAGGGCGTGGAGGTCACCGCTCCGGTGCCGACCGCCCGCGCGGAGCGCCCCGTACCGGACACCACCTCCGAGAGCGCCTCCGACCCTGCCGCCGGGCGGCCGCACGCCACCACCGCCGCGGCCTCCGGGACGCTGTCGGTGCCCGACCTCACCAAGGCCCCGCCGCAGACCCAGGCCCTGCCGCCGCGCGCCGAGCAGCTCCAGCTGCGCGGGGACATCACGTACGCGCTGCCCTCGCTCGACCTGCTGGAGAAGGGCGGGCCCGGCAAGACCCGCAGCGCCGCCAACGACGCGGTGGTCGCCTCGCTGCGCAACGTGTTCACCGAGTTCAAGGTCGACGCGGACGTCACCGGCTTCACCCGGGGCCCGACCGTCACGCGGTACGAGGTCACCCTGGGCGCCGCGGTCAAGGTCGAGCGGATCACCGCCCTGACCAAGAACATCGCCTACGCCGTGGCCTCGCCGGACGTCCGGATCATCAGCCCGATCCCGGGCAAGTCCGCGGTCGGCATCGAGATCCCGAACACCGACCGCGAGATGGTCAACCTCGGTGACGTGCTGCGCCTCGCGGACGCGGCCGAGGACGACCATCCGATGCTGGTCGCGCTCGGCAAGGACGTCGAGGGCGGCTACGTCATGGCCAACCTCGCCAAGATGCCGCACGTGCTGGTCGCCGGCGCCACCGGCTCCGGCAAGTCCTCCTGCATCAACTGCCTGATCACCTCCGTCATGGTCCGGGCCACCCCGGAGGACGTCCGGATGGTCCTCGTGGACCCCAAGCGGGTCGAGCTGACGGCGTACGAGGGCATCCCGCACCTGATCACGCCGATCATCACCAACCCCAAGCGGGCCGCCGAGGCGCTCCAGTGGGTCGTGCGCGAGATGGACCTGCGCTACGACGACCTGGCCGCCTTCGGCTACCGGCACATCGACGACTTCAACCGGGCCATCCGGGACGGCAAGATCAAACTGCCGCCGGGCAGCGAGCGGGAGCTCAGCCCGTACCCGTACCTGCTGGTGATCGTCGACGAGCTCGCCGACCTGATGATGGTGGCCCCGCGCGACGTCGAGGACTCGATCGTCCGCATCACCCAGCTGGCCCGCGCGGCCGGCATCCACCTGGTGCTCGCCACCCAGCGGCCCTCGGTGGACGTGGTCACCGGCCTGATCAAGGCGAACGTGCCCTCGCGGCTGGCCTTCGCCACCTCCTCGCTCGCCGACAGCCGGGTCATCCTCGACCAGCCGGGCGCCGAGAAGCTGATCGGCAAGGGCGACGGGCTGTTCCTGCCGATGGGCGCGAACAAGCCGGTCCGCCTCCAGGGCGCCTTCGTCACCGAGGACGAGATCGCCGGGATCGTCCAGCACTGCAAGGACCAGATGGCGCCCGTCTTCCGGGACGACGTCACCGTCGGGCAGAAGCAGAAGAAGGAGATCGACGAGGACATCGGCGACGACCTGGACCTGCTGTGCCAGGCGGCGGAGCTGGTGGTCTCCACGCAGTTCGGGTCCACCTCGATGCTCCAGCGCAAGCTGCGGGTGGGCTTCGCGAAGGCCGGGCGGCTCATGGACCTCATGGAGTCGCGGGGCATCGTCGGCCCGAGCGAGGGCTCGAAGGCGCGCGACGTCCTGCTGAAGGCCGATGACCTGGACGGAGTGCTCGCCGTGATCCGAGGCGAGGCCCATCCGTAATGAAATCGCGGGCAACCGTTTCCCTTGGGTCCGCGTCAAGTTGAAGAGAGGTGGCGGTAGGCGCACGAGCCCGCTCACAGCGCCGGGCCGCCGCACCCGAGCATGACCTCCCTTCGCCATTCGGATGGCGTAGGGAGTGCACCCTCCGGTTGCTCCACCCTTTCGTCACCCCCCTAGACTGGACTTCCAGCAGGTGGCTACACGCTCGAAAGGCGCCCACGTGTCCATCGGCAACGCCAACTCCCCCGAAGAAGAGCGGCCTTCGACCGACGACCGGTCCGAGGACCGCATCGTCGAACGTCCCGTCGAAGGCCCGTCCATCGGGACGGCCCTCAAGAAGGCCCGGATCGCCGCCGGGCTCACCGTCGACGAGGTCAGTTCCACCACCCGTGTGCGCATCCCGATCGTGCACGCGATCGAAGAGGACGACTTCACGCGGTGCGGCGGCGACGTCTACGCCCGCGGTCACATCCGTACGCTCGCCCGCGCCGTGGGCCTCGATCCGGCACCCCTGGTCGAGAGCTACGACGCGGCCCACGGCGGCCGGCCGGCACCCACGCCCGCCGCGCCGATGTTCGAGGCCGAGCGGATCCGCCCCGAGCGGCAGCGGCCCAACTGGACCGCGGCCATGGTCGCCGCCATCGTCGCCGTGATCGGCTTCGTGGGCTTCACCGCCTTCAGCGGTGGCGACGAGAAGGACAAGCGCCCGGTGGCGGAAGGTTCCGCCTCCCCCAAGCCCGCACCCAAGCAGACCGGCGCCAAGCCGGTCGCCCAGCCCCAGCAGACCCCGCAGGCGCCCAAGCCGGAGCCCTCGGACAGCGCGATCGCCGCCGCGCCCAAGGACCTCGTCACCGTGGTCCTGACGGCCGACAGGGGCGAGAGCTGGATCTCCGCGAAGGACTCCACCGGACGGCTGCTCTTCGACGGCACCCTCACGCAGGGTGAGTCCAAGACCTTCACGGACAAGGAGTCCGTCGACCTCGTGCTCGGCGACGCCGGGGCCGTGAAGCTCTTCGTGAACGGCAAGGAGATCAAGGACGACTTCCAGTCGGGTCAGGTGGAGCGTCTGAAATATACGAAGGCCGACCCCCTCCAGGACCAGCCCCAGGCGGGCTGACACGGGACCGCCCTAGGGCGGAAGGCTTGAATCCGGATCCCCGGGGTGCTGCGCCGCACCCCGGGGATCTTGCTGTACGGGGACTTGCGGCAGGGGCCGACGCCGGGACGAAGTAGTCTTGATTCCATGCCCGAACGCCGTACCGTCGCCCTTGTCACTCTTGGCTGCGCCCGTAACGAGGTGGACTCGGAGGAGCTCGCAGGCCGCTTGGCGGCGGATGGCTGGGAGCTCGTCGAGGACGCCGCCGATGCGGACGTAGCCGTCGTCAACACCTGCGGCTTCGTCGAAGCCGCCAAAAAGGACTCCGTAGACGCCCTCCTGGAAGCCAACGATCTCAAGGATCACGGCAAGACCCAGGCCGTCGTCGCCGTCGGCTGTATGGCCGAGCGCTACGGCAAGGAACTCGCCGAAGCGCTCCCCGAGGCCGACGGAGTCCTCGGTTTCGACGACTACGCCGACATCTCCGACCGCCTCCAGACCATCCTCAACGGTGGCATCCACGCCTCCCACACCCCGCGCGACCGGCGCAAGCTGCTGCCGATCAGCCCGGCCGCGCGCCAGGGCGCCGAGGTCTCCCTCCCGGGCCACGCCCAGACGCCCGCCGAGGCGCCGGCCGAGGCCCCCGCCGACCTGCCGGACGGGCTCGCGCCCGCCTCGGGCCCGCGCGCGCCCCTGCGCCGCCGCCTGGACAAGAGCCCGGTCGCCTCGGTCAAGCTGGCCTCCGGCTGCGACCGGCGCTGCTCCTTCTGCGCCATCCCGTCCTTCCGCGGCTCCTTCATCTCCCGCCGCCCCAGCGACGTGCTGGGCGAGACCCGCTGGCTGGCCGAGCAGGGCGTCAAGGAGATCATGCTGGTCTCCGAGAACAACACCTCGTACGGCAAGGACCTCGGCGACATCCGGCTGCTGGAGACCCTGCTGCCGGAGCTGGCCGAGGTGGACGGCATCGAGCGCGTCCGCGTCAGCTACCTCCAGCCCGCCGAGATGCGGCCCGGCCTGATCGACGTACTCACCTCGACCCCCAAGGTCGTGCCGTACTTCGACCTGTCCTTCCAGCACTCGGCCCCCGACGTGCTGCGCGCCATGCGCCGCTTCGGTGACACCGACCGCTTCCTGGAGCTGCTGGACACCATCCGCTCCAAGGCCCCGACGGCGGGCGTCCGCTCCAACTTCATCGTCGGCTTCCCCGGCGAGAAGGAATCGGACTTCGCCGAGCTGGAGCGTTTCCTCACCCACGCGCGCCTCGACGCCATCGGCGTCTTCGGCTACTCCGACGAGGACGGCACCGAGGCCGTCACCTACGAGAACAAGCTGGACGAGGACACCATCGCCGAGCGGCTCGCGCACATGCAGCGGCTCGCCGAGGAGCTCACCTCGCAGCGTGCCGAGGAGCGCATCGGGGAGACCCTCGAAGTGCTCGTCGAGACCGTGGAAGAGGTCGACGAGGACGGCGAGGGCGCCTACGGGCGCGCCGCCCACCAGGCGCCCGAAACGGACGGCCAGGTGGTCTTCACGGACAGCACGGGCCTGGTCCCCGGGCGTATCGTCACGGCAAAGGTGGTCGGCACCCTGGGCGTGGACCTGGTGGCCGAGCCCCTCGGCATGGATCTTGAGGAGGCGGCAGGATGACCGGAGTCCCGGCATCTGCGGCGGGCGGGACCGGCCGTCGGCCGGTACCCGGCGCGAAGCTGGGGGCCGCGGCGGTCAATCAGGCCAGCCTGTGGAACATCGCCAACATCCTGACGATGATCCGGCTCGTGCTCGTGCCGGGCTTCGTCGTCCTGCTCCTCGCCGACGGCGGCTACGACCCGGCCTGGCGGGCCTGGGCGTGGGCCGCGTTCGCCGTCGCCATGATCACGGACATCTTCGACGGGCACCTGGCCCGGACGTACAACCTGGTCACGGACTTCGGCAAGATCGCCGACCCCATCGCCGACAAGGCGATCATGGGGTCGGCGCTGATCTGTCTCTCCTGGCTCGGTGACCTCCCCTGGTGGGTGACCGGGGTGATCCTCGGACGGGAGCTCGGGATCACCCTGATGCGCTTCTGGGTCATCCGCTACGGCGTGATTCCGGCCAGCCGGGGCGGAAAACTGAAGACCCTGGCCCAGGGCACGGCCGTGGGCATGTACGTACTCGCGCTGACCGGGGCGCTGGCGACCATGCGCTTCTGGGTGATGGCGATCGCCGTCGTGCTGACCGTCGTCACCGGTTTGGACTACATCCGGCAGGCGGTCGTGCTGCGCCGCCAGGGTCTCGCCGAGGAGCGGGCTGCGGAGCGGGCCGCGCGGTGACCCACGCGGCGGGGGATTTTCCGGCGGCGGAAGCCGCTTCGGGAGAGGTCGCTGCGACCGCAGTGGCTGCGGATGTGCTGCGTCTGCTTGCGGAGAGTGACCAGACCCTTGCCGTGGCGGAATCGCTGACCGGCGGCATGGTGGCAGCCGAGCTCACGGCGGTCCCCGGAGCCTCCCGGTCCTTCCGCGGCTCGGTCACGGCGTACGCGACCGAAATCAAGCACCTGGTCCTCGGGGTGGACGCGGGATTGCTCGAAGCCGAAGGTGCGGTGAACGCGCAGGTCGCGGGGGAGATGGCGGCCGGCGTTCGGCGCGTGATGGGCGCTTCGTGGGGGATCTCGACCACCGGGGTGGCCGGTCCGGAGCCGCAGGACGGGCAGCCGGTGGGCACCGTTTTCGTCGCGGTGGACGGTCCAGGGGGCAGGAAAACGGTCCGTCTGAGGTTGAAAGGCTCCCGCGCGGAAATCCGTAGGGAGAGTGCACGCACAGTGCTCAGGCTTCTCTCGGACCAACTCCGCGAGAATGCGCGGAGGCAGGATACGGAACAGAACGGGGGGATTTGATGTTTGCAGCCCTGAGTGAACACGACATCGCTCCCCGCACGGCCGCGGCGCGAGGCGGTACGGTGGGGCGTGAAGGATGCGGCTACACGGTCAGAGGAGGGAGCCACCGATGATTCTGCTCCGTCGCCTGCTGGGTGACGTGCTGCGTCGGCAGCGCCAGCGCCAGGGCCGTACTCTGCGCGAAGTCTCCTCGTCGGCCCGAGTTTCGCTCGGCTATCTCTCCGAGGTGGAGCGGGGGCAGAAGGAGGCATCCTCCGAGCTGCTCTCCGCGATCTGCGACGCGTTGGACGTACGGATGTCCGAGCTGATGCGCGAAGTCAGTGACGAACTGTCGCTGGCCGAGCTGGCACAGTCGGCCGCGGCAAGCGAACCGGTCAGCGTGCCGGTCCGCCCGATGCTCAATTCGGTCTCCATGGCTTCGGTCACGGGTGGGCCGGAGCGGGTGACCATCAAGGCGCCTGCGGAAGCGGTGAATGTCGTAGCCGCGTGAGCGAGCACGTGCGTGTTTGAGCGTGGCCGGAGCCCCGGCCGGTGCCTGGTGCACCGGCCGGGGCTCCCGGCCGTTCTGGGTGCGGGGGCGCGGGGGGTGCGGGAGGATGGGGCCGTCCGGGTTCCGGCCCCTGGGAGGCGTTCGTGCGGCGGTTGCTGCGCATACCCGCGGTGTCGGTCCTGGCGCTGACGGTGGGGGTGTTGTGGTGGTGGGCCGTGCTGCGGCTGGTGCTGGCGCCCGCCGAGTCCGGGGCCGTGGAGGGCGCGGTGGCGGTGGGCGGCTGGGGACTGGGCCTGCTGCCGGTGCACTGTGTGCCGGGCCCGGTGCGGAAGGCGCGGCGGGCGGTGCGGCGGGCGGCCGACGGGGCTACCAGGGCATGGACACCCCACCGTTCGGGCGAAGGATCTGACCTGTCATGAAGGACGAGGCGTCCGAGGCCAGGTAGAGCACCGCCCGGGCGATGTCCTCGGGCTCGCCGACCCGGCGCAGCGGGGACATGCGGACCATCGCCGCCTCGGTCCGCTCCTGGACCTCGGAGCTGTGGCGGCCGGTCATGGGAGTGCGGATCCAGCCCGGGGCGACGGCGTTGACCCGTATGCCGTGCGGGCCGGCCTCGGTGGCGAGGGTCTTGGTCAGCTGGACGACGGCGGCCTTGGCGGCGCTGTAGCAGAGCAGGCCGGGCTGGGCGGCGTCCACGGCCCCCGAGGCCATGGTGACGACGGAGCCGGGGCGGCCCGCCGCGATCATGGAACGGGTGGCCTCCTGGCAGGTGCGCAGGACCCCCTTGAAATTGATGTCCAGGATCCGGTCGAGGTCCTCGTCGGTGGTCTCCAGGACGCTGCTCGTGTGCATGACCCCGGCGATGGCGGCCGCGATGTCGAGCGGACCCGCCGCGGTGACCGCCGCCCGGAGCGCGGCCCGGTCGGTGACGTCGAGGGGGTGGACGGTGGCGGCGCCGCCGGCCTTGGAGACGAGGGCGGCCGTCTCGGCGAGGCCCTGCTCGTCGCGGTCCGCACAGTGCACGTGCGCGCCCGCCTCGGCGAGCAGGACGGCGGTGGCGCGGCCGATACCGCTGGCGGCGCCGGTGATCAGGGCGGTGCGGCCGGTGAGGCCGTACGGGGCTGTGGGTGTGGGCATGTCGGGACCGTACGACCGGATCTGACGGACCGTCAATCGGTGTGGCCGGTCGGGTCCGGGACTTCGAGTTCGGTGTTCAGGGTGTCGGGCCCTGCTGGCAGCGGGGGCACCAGTAGGTGGGGCGGCCGTCCTGGGGGGCCTCGCGGACGGGGGTGCCGCAGCGCAGGCAGGGGCGGTGCGCGCGACCGTAGACGAAGAGCTCCTGGCCGGGGCGGCGGCTGCCGGTGGTGTTGCGCGGGCCCGGCCGCTCGCCGGTGTTGGCGGACAGCAGCCGGTGGGCGGCGGCGGCCAGCCGGGGGAGAGCGGACTCGGGGAGCGCGCCGACCGGGGTCCACGGGGTGACCTGGGCCAGGAAGCAGAGCTCGGCCTTGTAGATGTTGCCGATCCCGGCGAGGTTGCGCTGATCGAGCAGGGCCTCGCCGAGGGCGCGCTCGGGGGCGGCGAGGAGGTGGGCGGCGGCGAGGGCCGGATCCCAGTCCGGGCCGAGGAGGTCGGGGCCGAGGTGGCCCACGGCGCGGTCCTCCTCGGCGGTGCGGATCAGTTCCAGGATGGGGAGGCGGTATCCGACGGCGGTGTGGTCGGCCGTGCCGAGGACGGCCCGGATCTCGTGGGCGGGGCCGCCGCGCCACTTCTCGCCGGAGGCGAAGACGCGCCAGGCGCCGTCCATCCGGAGGTGGCTGTGCAGGGTGAGGCCGCCCTCGAAGCGGGCGAGGAGGTGTTTGCCGCGGGGGGTGACGTCGAGGGTGACGCGGCCGGTGAGGTCGGCGGTGGCGAAGCGGGGGACGCGCAGGTCGCTGTGGGTGAGTGCGCGGCCTGCGAGGGCGGTGTGGAGCCGGGTCGCCACGCGCCGGACGCTGTCGCCTTCGGGCATGACTTCATTGTGCCGCCGATGTCCGCCGGGGCGGCGCTCCGCGCGGGGTCCGCCGGGCGCGCTCCGCGTCGGGTGAAGCTGCCGACCCGGGCCCGGGCGGGAACGTGGCCCCGGCTCGCGGTCGGGCGCCTGCGGTCGGCTGCGGCGGCCCCGTCCCCGGATCGGGTGTCCGGGGACGGGCGTGGCGGCGTGCGCGGCCTGCTTTCCGGGCGTCATCGGCCCGGGGCCGGCGTTCGTGCCGGGGCCCGGGCGGGTGCCGCGGGCCCGGGGGGTGGGGCTACTTCCAGGTGATGCCCTTGCCGTTGCTGATCGCGTTGTACGGGTTGCCCCAGTACTCGGCGCCGGCGACCTTCACCTGGGCCGACGGGGCCAGGGCTATCGCGCAACTGGTCTGGGTCTGGCCGTTGGTGAAGCCCTTCGGCATGGACTCTTCCTTGCACTTCTCGAACTTGCCGATGACCGCCAGGCTCTGGGCCTCGGTGCCGTCCCCGAGCAGGCCCCTGACGTGCCCGACCGAGGCGTACGACATGTCCGTGGCGCCGATGTTCTTGACCGTGTAGCGGATGTAGTACGGGACCTTGCCGTTCGCCTTGTCGCCGAGCTTCAGCCCTTCCAGGTCGGCGGGCGTGCCCTGCTCGATCGCGGTGACGGTGAGGGCGACCCGGCTGCCCTTGAAGTCTCCGTAGTCGTACGGGATTTCCGCGGCCTCGCCGATCTTGAAGACCTGGCCGGACTTCGCCGTGCCCGGGGCCCCGGCGGGGGCCGCGCTGTCACCGGTCGACGGGCTGGCCGAGGCGCCGGCGGTGGGCGAGGTGCCGCCCGGGCTGGACGCGGCCGGCTGCGCCGGGAGCTCCTCGTCGCCGTTCTTGCAGCCGGTCAGGACCAGGCTGCCGATGACCGCCAGGCCGACCGCGCCCAGGGTGGTGTTGCGCATGCTGATGGTGCTCACTCTTCTCGTCCCCCATGACTGTGCATCGCCGGTGCGATGCCTGTGATCACCTTGATAAAGGATCAATAAGTGGATCGGCCTGCTCAGGGGCGGTCGACGACAGGTTTGTGACATGTTCAGGACGCGAGCGGCACAGTCGGGACCGTGTGGGCGGTCAGGAGCGCAGGCGCAACCCCCTCGGCGTGGCGTGGAAGCCGGCCGCCTCCAGGGCCGGTCCCAGGGGGGAGGTCAGGGCTGCCGCCGCGTTGATCCGTTCCACCGTGAGGGCCGGGAGCGTGCCCGCGCGGGAGGCGCCCGCCAGGGCGGCCGTGGCCGCCGCGAGCCGGGGGTCCTCCGGGGCGGGCCAGGCCAGCAGGGTCTTGCCGCCGCGCTCCAGGTAGAGGACGAGCTCCCCGTCGACCAGGACCACCAGGGAGCCCGCTTTGCGGCCCGGCTTGTGGGTGGCCCCGGCCGGGGGCTCGGGCCAGGGCAGGGCCGCGCCGTACGCGTTTGCCGGGTCGGCGGCCGCCAGCACCACCGCCGCCAGCGGGGGCGGCGTCCGTTCGGCGGCCCGGAGCCGGTCCACCGCGCCGTCCATAGCGAACTGGGCCGCGCCCAGCCCCTCGACCACATAGCCCCGGCGGGCCTGGCCGCTGTCCTCGAAGGCCGACAGGACGCGGTAGACCGCGCTGAAGCCGCCCTCCACCCCTTCCGCGGCGACCGCCCCGCGGGTCACCACCCCGTGCCGGTCCAGCAGGGTGCGGGCCAGGGCGTGGGCCCGGTGCGTCGGGTCGGGGGCCGCGGCCGGCAGCAGGGACCAGCGCCCGGAGACGGTGGGCGGGCCGGTACGGGACACGGTCGCGCTGAGCGTGCCGTACCGGCCGCGGGGGACGGTGCGCCGGGCCCGGTGCGCCGTCGAGCCGGCCGTGCGGCCCGAACCGAGCAGTGAGCGCAACGGGGCCAGGGTGTCGTTGGTGAGCCGGCCCGACCAGGCCAGATCCCATACGGCCTCGGAGAGCGCGACGTCGGACACCTCGGGGAACTCGCCGCGGATCGACTGCGCGATCTGCCGGAAGAACAGGCCGTACCCGCCCGCCAGCGACGCCAGGACCGCCTGGTGGAGGGGGCTCTGCTCCAGCGGGTGCGGCGGGGGCAGCAGCATCGGGGCCGCGTCCGCCAGGTAGAGGGAGATCCAGCCGTCCTTGCCCGGGAGGGCACCCGCGCCCGCCCACACCACCTCGCCCGCGGTGGTCAGCTCGTCCAGCAGGCCCGGGGAGTACCCGCTCACCCGCGACGGGAGGATCAGGCGTTCCAGCGCGGAGGCCGGCACCGGGGCGCCCTGGAGCTGCTCCACCGCCCGGGCCAGCCCGTCGAGGCCGCGCAGGGCGCCGCCCAGGTGCTGCCACTGGGGGAGGAAGGTGGCCAGCGAGGTCGGCGGCACCGGTTCCAGCTCCTGGCGGAGCGCGGCGAGGGAGCGGCGGCGGAGCCTGCGCAACACCGTCGCGTCGCACCACTCCTGGCCGATGCCCGCCGGGTGGAACTCGCCCTGCACCACCCGGCCGGCCGCGGCCAGCCGGTGCAGGGCGCCCTCGGTCACCGCCGCGCCCAGGCCGAAGCGGGCGGCGACGGCGGCCGTGGTGAAGGGCCCGTGGGTGCGGGCGTACCGGGCCAGCAGGTCCCCGAGCGGGTCCTTGACCGGTTCGGTGAACGCCTCCGGGACACCGACGGGCAGGGCTGTGCCCAGCGCGTCCCGCAGCCGGCCCGCGTCCTCGATCGCAGCCCAGTGGTCCGCGCCGCCGATCCTGACCGCGATGGCGCGGCGGGCCGCGGCGAGCTCGCGGGCCCACGCCGGATCCGCCCCGCGCTCGGTCAACTGGTCCTGCGTCAGCGGGCCCAGCAGGCGCAGCAGGTCGGCCACCGACTCGGGATCCTTGGCCCGCCGGTCCTCCGTGAGCCACTGGAGCTCCCGCTCCAGCTCCTCCAGCACCTGCGCGTCGAGGAGTTCGCGCAGCTCCGCCTGGCCGAGCAGCTCGGCCAGCAGCCGGGAGTCCAGCGACAGCGCGGCCGCCCGGCGCTCGGCCAGCGGCGAGTCGCCCTCGTAGAGGAACTGGGCCACGTACCCGAAGAGGAGGGAACGGGCGAAGGGGGAGGGCTCCGGGGTGGTCACCTCGACCAGCCGCACGCGGCGCGCCTCGATGTCCCCCATCAGCTCGGTCAGGCCGGGCACGTCGAAGACGTCCTGGAGGCACTCCCGTACGGCTTCCAGCACGATCGGGAAGGAGCCGAACTCCGAGGCCACCTGGAGCAGCTGGGAGGCGCGCTGGCGCTGCTGCCACAGCGGGGTGCGCCGGCCGGGGCTCCGGCGCGGCAGCAGCAGGGCGCGGGCCGCGCACTCGCGGAACCGGGAGGCGAACAGCGCGGAGCCGCCGACCTGGTCGGTGACGAGCTGGTTGATGTCGCCGTGGTCGAAGGCGACATCGGCCGCGCCCAGCGGGGCCTTCTCGTCGTCGAACTCGAACCCGTGCGCGGCGGCCGGGTCGTGGTCCAGGAGGTCCATCGAGAGCAGGTCCGCGTCGGGCAGGCGGAGCACGATCCCGTCGTCGGCGTGCATCACCTGCGCGTCCATGCCGTACTTCTCGGCGAGGCGGGCCCCCAGCGCCAGCGCCCACGGGGCGTGCACCTGCGCGCCGAAAGGTGAGTGGACCACGACCCGCCAGTCGCCCAGTTCGTCGCGGAACCGCTCGACCACGATGGTCCGGTCGTCGGGGACGTGACCGCAGGCCTCGCGCTGTTCGGCGAGGTACGCCAGCACGTTCTCGGCGGCCCAGGCGTCCAGGCCCGCCGCCAGCAGCCGCAGCCGGGCGTCCTCCTCGCCCAGGCCGCCGAGCTCGCGGAGGAACGCGCCGACCGCGCGGCCCAGTTCGAGCGGCCGGCCGAGCTGGTCGCCCTTCCAGAACGGCAGCCGGCCCGGGACCCCGGGGGCGGGGGTGACCAGGACCCGGTCGCGGGTGATGTCCTCGATCCGCCACGAGGTGGTGCCCAGGGTGAAGACGTCCCCGACGCGGGACTCGTAGACCATCTCCTCGTCGAGCTCCCCGACCCGGCCGCCGCCCTTCTTGGGGTCGGAGCCCGCGAGGAAGACGCCGAAGAGACCGCGGTCGGGGATCGTGCCGCCCGAGGTGACCGCGAGGCGCTGGGCACCCGGCCGGCCCGTGACCGTCCCCGCCGCCCGGTCCCAGACCACGCGCGGCCGGAGCTCGGCGAACGCGTCCGACGGATAGCGCCCCGCCAGCATGTCCAGCACCGCCGTGAACGCCGACTCCGGCAGCGCCGCGAAGGGCGCCGCCCGCCGCACCAGGGCGAGCAGGTCGTCCAGCTGCCAGGTGTCCATCGCGACCATCGCGACCAGCTGCTGCGCCAGTACGTCCAGGGGGTTGGAGGGCACCCGCAGCGACTCGATGGCCCCCGTGCGCATCCGCTCGGTGACCACCGCCGCCTGCACCAGGTCGCCGCGGTACTTGGGGAAGACCACGCCGGTGGAGACCGCGCCCACCTGGTGCCCGGCCCGGCCCACCCGCTGCAGCCCCGAGGCCACCGAGGGCGGCGACTCCACCTGCACCACCAGGTCCACCGCGCCCATGTCGATGCCCAGCTCCAGGCTGGAGGTGGCGACCACGGCGGGCAGCCGGCCCGCCTTCAGGTCCTCCTCCACCAGCGCCCGCTGCTCCTTGGACACCGAGCCGTGGTGCGCGCGCGCCAGCAGCGGCGGGGCCCCCCGGGCGGCGCCCGACTGGGCCATGATCTCGGCCGGGGGCGCACCCTCCGGCAGCTTCTCGCCCACGGCGCGCTCGTACGCGATCTCGTTGAGCCGGTTGCACAACCGCTCGGCGAGGCGGCGGGAGTTGGCGAACACGATCGTCGAGCGGTGCGCCTGCACCAGGTCGGCGATCCGCTCCTCCACGTGCGGCCAGATCGACGGCTTGTCCCCGCCCTCCTTGCCCTCGGTCGCGGGGGAGCCGCCCAACTCGCCCATGTCCTGCACCGGAACGACCACCGACAGGTCGAACTCCTTGGCCGAAGGCGGCTGGACGATCTCCACCTTGCCGCGCGGCGCCAGGTACCGGGCCACCTCGTCCACCGGCCGCACCGTCGCCGACAGCCCGATCCGGCGCGCGGGGCGGGGCAGCAGCTCGTCCAGCCGCTCCAGGGAGAGGGCGAGATGGGCGCCGCGCTTGGTCCCCGCGACCGCGTGGACCTCGTCCAGGATCACCGTCTCGATCCCGGTCAGGGCCTCCCGGGCCGCCGAGGTCAGCATCAGGAACAGGGACTCGGGCGTGGTGATGAGGATGTCCGGCGGGCGGGTGGCCAGCGCCCGCCGCTCGGCGGGCGGGGTGTCGCCGGAGCGGATCCCGACCCGGATGTCCGGCTCGGGCAGGCCCAGGCGGACCGACTCCTGGCGGATCCCGGTCAGCGGGCTGCGCAGATTGCGCTCCACGTCGACGGCCAGGGCCTTCAAGGGCGATACGTACAGCACGCGGCAGCGCTTCTTCGACTCGGCGGGCGGCGGGGTCGACGCGAGCCGGTCGAGGGCGGCGAGGAACGCGGCCAGGGTCTTGCCGGAGCCGGTGGGGGCCACCACCAGCACGTCCGAGCCCTCCCCGATCGCCCGCCAGGCGCCCTCCTGTGCGTCGGTGGGCGTGACGAAGGCCCCCGTGAACCACGAGCGGGTCGCGGGGGAGAACGAGTCGAGCGCAGCGCCTGCCATGCCCCCATCGTGCACCCGGCCACTGACAACGGGCCGGACCTGGGGAAACGTGAGTCGGCGCGGGGGCGCAGAATGGGGGGATGGGGACGGACGAGGGCGCCGGGGGCCGCCGGGAGTGGGCACGGCACTGGCAGTACGCGGAACTGCCGGGGCTCGACCTGCTGCGCGCCCATTACGTGCGCCACACCTTCCCGCGCCACGCGCACGACGGGTACGTCATCGCGGCCGTTACCGGAGGCATCGAGGAGATCGGACTCCCCGGCCACGTCGTGCGCGCCGGGCCGGGCAGCGTGGTCCTGATCAACCCCGAGGTACCCCACACCGCGCGCGCCGGCGCCCCCGAAGGATGGGCGTACGCCACCCTCTACCCCTCCAGCGAGCTGATCGCCGAGGTCGCCGACGACCTCGGCACCCTGCGCGGCACCCCCGGCTTCACCACCGACATGGTCGCCGACCCCCAGGGCGCGCAGGCCATCACCGAGATCCACCGGGCCGCCGAGGCGGGGAACGCGCTGGCCGCCGACACACTGCTGCGCAGCGTGGTGGCGCGGATGCTGACCCGGCACGCCGGACCGCTGCCCGCCCGTACCGTCCGTGGAGCGGGCGGCGCCGACGCCGCGGCCGCCCGGGCCGTACTGCAGGAGCGGATGGCCGACCCGCCGTCGCTGGAGCAGCTCGCCGCGGAGCTGGGCACGAGCCCCTTCGCCCTGCTGCGGGCCTTCCGCGAGCGGTACGGGATGCCGCCGCACACCTGGCTGACCGACGCCCGCGTCCGCCGGGCGCGCCGGCTCCTCGACGCGGGCACGGCGCCCGCAGAGGCGGCCGTCACCGTGGGCTTCACCGACCAGCCGCACCTGAACCGGCACTTCACCCGGATCGTGGGCGTCCCGCCCGGCGCGTACCGGCGGGAGCGGGCCCTCTGAGGTCCCTCGGGCCGCAGGTCACGGGCGCCGGGTGCGCGCAAGAACGTACAAGACCCACCCGGCGGGCCCCGCGTAGTTTCGGGGCGTGGGAGAGAACCAGCTGGTCACAGAGCCAGAGATACGTGAGGCACCGACGCCCGACGAGCGGCCGCGCGCCGCCGTCGTACGGGACGCGCTCGGGGTCGGAGTGGCCGTCGGACTGTCCGGGTTCGCCTTCGGGGTGACCGCCGCCGGGGCCGGCATCAGCACCCTCCAGGCCTGTGTGCTCAGCCTGCTCGTCTTCACCGGCGCCTCGCAGTTCGCCCTGGTCGGGGCGCTCGCCGCGGGCGGGAACCCGTTCACCGCCGCCGCCGGGGCCTTCTTCCTCGGGACCCGGAACGCCTTCTACGGGCTGCGGCTGTCGCAGCTGCTCAAACTGCCCCGCCCCGTGCGGCCCCTCGCCGCGCACTGGGTGATCGACGAGACCACCGCCGTCGCGCTGGCCCAGCCCGACCGGAAGTCGGCCCGGCTCGGCTTCACCGTCACCGGCCTCACCCTCTACGTGCTGTGGAACCTCACCACCCTGCTCGGCGCGCTCGGCGCCGAGGCCATCGGGGACACCAGGGCGTGGGGCCTGGACGCCGCCGGCCCGGCCGTGTTCCTGGCGCTGCTGGCGCCGATGCTGAAGACCTCCACCGAGCGGGCCGTCGCCGCCCTCGCGCTCGTCCTCGGGCTCGGCTTCCTGCCCGTACTGCCCGCCGGCGTGCCCGTGCTGATCGCGGCCCTGGCCGCCCCCGTCGTGCTGTGGACGAAGGGACGCCGTCCGTGAACGTCTGGATCGCCATCGGCCTCACCGTCGTCGGCTGCTACGCCGTCAAGCTCGCCGGGCTGCTCGTCCCCGCCGGGGCCCTGGAGCGGCCGCTCGTGCGCCGCCTGTCCGCCCTGCTGCCGGTCGCCCTGCTCGCCGCGCTCACCGCCCAGCAGACCTTCAGCACCGGGTCCGCCCTCGTCGTCGACGCCCGCGCCGCCGGACTCGCGGCCGCCGGGCTGGCGCTGCTGCTGCGGGCCCCGTTCCTGGTCGTGGTCGCGGCCGCCGTCGTCGTCACCGCGGGGGTACGGGCCCTGGGCGGCTGACCTGGGCGGGCAGGCGCCCGTACGCCCGCAATGTGAGCAGGGCCTCCAGGGTCGCGATCGGCCGCCGCTCCAGCGAGCTCCCCGGCGCCCAGGCCCGCCGGCGCACCGGCCAGCCGCCGTCCGGCTGCTGTTCGGAGGCCAGGAAGTCCAGTGAGCGGCGCAGCTCCGCATCGGTGAACCAGCCGCGGGCCAGCGACTCCGGCCGCCGGGCGAAGTCGTGCGGGTACAGCCGCTCGCCCGGCGCGTAGCCGGGGGCCTCCGGGTACTCCGCCCGCCGTACCGGATCGAGCACCACGAGCCGCTGCTCGCGCACCAGCCGGCCCAGCCGGTCCGCGGCCGCCGCCGCGCGCGCCCGGTCGGGGATGCCGTCGAGGAAGGCCACCGCGCTCTGGACCTCGTACGGGTGCGAGTGGCGCAGGTTCTCGACCCGGTCCCAGCAGAAGTCCGTGGCCCGGAAGAGCCAGGCGTGCCAGACCCGGTTGCGGTGCAGTACGCCGACGACCGGGCCCGTGGTCAGCAGCTCGCCCGGAGGGTCGTCGTGCATCGGGTGGTAGGGGGCCGCGGGATAGTCGCGGTGGGCGGGGAAGACCACCGGAAGCGCGCCGTCCGCGGTGGAGACCCCGGTCAGGTGACGGCAGAGCCGCTCGACGCGCTGTCCGGCGCAGCGGCCCAGGCTGTCGAGCACGCGCAGCGCGTGCGCGGTGTGCAGGGGCTGGCTGAGCGGACCGCGAAGATCTGGATCGAGCGCGTGACCGTAGCCGCCGTCCGCGTTGAGGTAGGAACCGAGGGCCGTGTCCACCGGGTCGGCGTCCCCGCCGAGGAAGTGGAAGGCGAACCGCCGCTGCTCCAGCACGCGGGCCGTGAGCCAGATGAACCCCTCGGCGCGGGCCAGCGGGTCCTGCTGGGGCTGGGCGGGCTGCGGGGGCTGGGGAGTCCGGGGGGATGGCGGGGTGTGGGGGGAATGGGGGGTCTGCGGGGAAGCTTCGTCTCCGGGCATGCGTGCAACGTAGGACGCGGTGGTGCGGCGGGGAGGGCCGAACGCGGGCGGTGCACTCTCCCGGGGCGGGATACTGGGGGCATGCGGTTGACGATTTTCTGGGAACGGATGGCGGAGCACTTCGGCGCGGGCTACGCCGACTCCTTCGCGCGGGACCACGTCATGACGGAGCTGGGCGGGCGGACCGTCCACCAGGCGCTGGACGCGGGCTGGGAGACCAAGGACGTGTGGCGCGCGGTGTGTTCGGCGATGGACGTGCCGGCTTCGCTGCGCTGACCAGCGAGCTGTTTCGCGAGGGCGGGCGCGGGTGGGACAGACTTGGCGCCGTGGCAGCCAGCGAAGAGACGACCGATCAGTCCGCCGAGGCGCGGGGGGTGACACCGCCGGTGCAGGCGGAGGAGCCGAAATCGCCGGGTCAGCCGGGTCAGCCTGGTCGGCCGGGTCCGCCCGCGCCGCCGGCTCCACCGCCGTCCGGTGCGGCCCCAGCCGCGGACGATGCGCGCATGCCGCGCTGGCTGCCGCGCGCCGTGATCCTCGTACTGGCCCTCGTGGCCTGTTTCCAGCTCGGCAGCTGGGCCTTCCACCAGCTGATAGGCCTCCTCGTCAACATCCTGATCGCGTTCTTCCTCGCGCTCGCGATCGAACCGGCGGTGGCCAGGATGGCGGCCGGCGGCATGCGCCGCGGGGTCGCCACCTTCGTGATGTTCCTCGCGGTGCTCGTCGTGACCGCAGGATTTCTCGCACTGCTCGGCTCGCTGCTCGCCGGGCAGATCGTCGCCATGGTCGAGGGCTTCCCGGGCTATCTCGACTCGGTGATCAAGGCGATCAACTCCACCTTCCACACCGAACTGTCCCGGCTGGAGATCCAGGAGAGCGTGCTGCGCTCCGACTGGCTGCGCAAGTACGTGCAGAACAGCGCGTCCGGCGTGCTCGACGTCTCCGCCACCGTGCTCGGCGGACTCTTCAAGCTGCTGACGATCGGACTCTTCTCCTTCTACTTCGCCGCCGACGGACCGCGGCTGCGGCGCGCGCTGTGCTCCGTACTGCCGCCCGCGAAGCAGGCCGAGGTGCTGCGCGCCTGGGAGATCGCCGTAGCCAAGACGGGCGGGTACCTCTACTCGCGCGGGCTGATGGCGCTGATCTCCGGTGTCGCGACCTACATCGTGCTGGCGGTCCTCGGGGTGCCGTACGCGCCCGCGCTCGCCGTGTGGGTGGGACTGGTCTCCCAGTTCGTGCCCACCATCGGCACCTATCTCGCGGGCGCGCTGCCGGTCTTGCTCGCCTTCACCGTGGATCCCTGGTACGCGCTGTACGTACTCGGGTTCGTGGTGGTCTACCAGCAGTTCGAGAACTACGTCCTCCAGCCGAAGCTGACCTCGAGGACCGTGGACATCCATCCGGCCGTGGCCTTCGGATCGGTCATCGCGGGCACCGCCCTGCTGGGCGCGGTCGGGGCGCTCATCGCGATCCCGGCCGTCGCCACCCTGCAGTCCTTCCTGGGTGCGTACGTCAAGCGCTACGAGCTGACCCAGGACGCGGATTCCTCTACTTCTCGTCCGCGACGACGCGTACGACTGCCAAGGCTTCGCTGACGGTCGTCTCGACGGCGGCCTTGTCCAGACCGAGGCCGCTCAGCGGGCCCTCGCCGTTCTCCAGCTCCAGGAGCGCCAGCAGGACGTGCTCCGTGCCGACGAAGTCGTGGCCCAGGCGAAGGGCCTCGCGGAAGGTGAGCTCGAGGGCCTTCTTCGCGGACGCGTCGAAGGGGATCAGGTCGGGGACCTCCGGCTGGGCCGGGGGCAGCAGGGCGGTCACCGCGGCGCGTACGTCGTCCGCCGTGACCCCCTGGGCGCGCAGGGCGTACGCGGCGAGGCCCTCGGATTCGGCGAGGAGGCCCAGGACCAGGTGCCCGGTGCTGATCTCGGTGTTGCCGGCGGCGCGGGCCTCGTTCTGGGCGGTCATGACGACGTTGCGGGCGCGGGGGGTGAACCGGCCGAAGCCGGCGCTCGGGTCCATGCCGCCGGCGCCCTCCTTGTCGGCCTTGGGGACGAAGCGCTTCTGGGCCGCCTGGCGGGTGACGCCCATGCTGCGGCCGATGTCGGTCCAGGAGGCGCCGGAGCGGCGGGCCTGGTCGACGAAGTGACCGATGAGGTGGTCTGCGACGTCCCCGAGAGCCTCTGCCGCGACGACGGCGCCGCTGAGCTGCTCCAGGGGGTCGGCGTGGACCTTGTTGATGGCCTCGATCAGGTCGTCGAGGCGTACCGGATTGGTCATGCGAACGGGTTCCACCGAAGGGTTCGTCATAGGTGCAACCGTAGGTTGACACTTCCGTGAGTGTCAACCCTGGGTTGTCACTCGGCTGGGGAGTTCGTGGGCGCGGGACCGCGGTGCCATCCTGAGGGGGAATGGCGAGACGCGGAGGCGGCCATGGGGTTCTACGCCGAGCAGGCAGTGCCGCGGATCCTCGACGTCGCCTGCGGGGCCAAGATGGCCCGGCCGCTGCGCCGCCGGGTCTGCGCGGGGCTCGCGGGCGAGGTCGTCGAGATCGGCTTCGGCGCGGGGCACAACGCCCCCTTCTATCCGCAGGCCGTCACGGGCGTGTCGGCGGTCGAGCCCTCCGACGTCGCGTGGCGACTGGCCGCCAAGCGCGTGCGCGACGCCCGCGTCCCGGTCCGGCGGGCCGGCCTGGACGGCCAGTCGCTGCCCTTCGAGGACGGCCGTTTCGACTCGGCGCTGTCCACCTGGACGCTGTGCACCATCCCCGACGCCATGGCCGCCCTGCGCGAGCTGCGCCGCGTGCTCAAGCCCGGCGGCACCCTGCACTTCGTCGAGCACGGGCTCGCCCCGGAAGGCGACTGGCGCGTGCGGCGCCTGCAGCGACGGCTCGAACCGCTGAACATGCGGCTGCTGGGCGGCTGCCACCTCACCCGCTCCGCCCCGGACCTGCTGGCGGCGGCGGGATTCACGATCACCGCCCTCGACGTGTTCTACGAGGAGGGTGCGCCGAAGTTCCTGTGCGCCGAGTCCCTCGGGACGGCGATCTCCCTCCGGCCGACGACCCGTCACGAAACCATCACGAGGGGCACGGGCCCGGAGCCTCCCTGACAGCATCGGTCGGACCGATCCAGGGGGTTCCAGGTTCCATGAGATTCCGTGTGCGCGTCCCCGCGGCGACCCGCGTCACCGTCACCGTCACCGTCACCCTCGCAGCCGTCACGCTGTTGCTCGGAGGCTGTTCCCAGGCACCGGCCGAGCGGCTGGAGGAGTGGTACAGCTCGGGAGGCGAGGAGCAGATCCGGAAGCTGAACGAGGACGCCGGCCGGGTCAACGAGGTGAGCATGCGCACGATCGACGTCCAAGGACCCGCCTGCCAGGACCTGTTGGCCCGGACCGCCGAGGCCGAGAAGCTCGACCCGATTCCGGACGAAGCCGCCCAGCGGTACTGGAAGGAGGCCCTCGGCGGATTCCGGCGGGGCGCGGGCGAATGCGCCGACGGGGCCGCGAAGAAGGACGGGAGCCAGGTCTCCCGGGGCATCACGGCGGTCCAGACGGAAGGGCTCCCCAAGCTGGTGAGCACCGTCTCGATGATCAAGGCGGGCCTGGCGCACAAGTGACAGAGCCGGCGCAGCCGACAGAGCCCTTGTCGGAGACCGTTGCCGGCTTCCGCCGGAGT
Source organism: Streptomyces nojiriensis (assembly GCF_017639205.1). Lineage (NCBI taxonomy): Bacteria > Bacillati > Actinomycetota > Actinomycetes > Kitasatosporales > Streptomycetaceae > Streptomyces > Streptomyces nojiriensis. The sequence continues at coordinate 6,582,700 of NZ_CP071139.1, forward strand.
GTGGGTACTGGATGGGGAGGCGGGCCGGGGGCGGGTCCAGGAGGAGGGGACGCACCTGATCCTGGACGTGCACAGGATGGTGCGGCCCGGTGGGTCTCCCGGTCACGGCACCGTGCAGCCCGTCCAGCCTGCCGAGGAGTACCGGCTGGCCGGGACCGACCGCCCCACGCGCGCACACGTACAGCTCATGAACTCCTTGCCGACCGGCGGTGGGCCGGCAGGTGCGCGGTCCTGCACGATGCGCACGGCAGCCGGAGGAGATCCGCTTCTGGGGCTTCTCCGGCGACTGAGGCACCCTGCGCCGGTCCACCGCTACGCCCGGGGCCCGGTCATCGTGTCGATCCCGGTGCGGGGTGCTGCCTACCCTGCTCGCATGGCTCATGCGAAGACCTCCTACGTCTGCCTGCCCTGCCGGGCCTCGTACAAGCAGCCCTACGACAGGGACCGGGAGCGGATCTGCCCGCGGTGTGCGGGAACCCTGGTCCATGCGGGCTCGGCCTTCGCCGCACCCCCGCACCGGGACACCGCGGGATGGCGGACCCTCACCGTGCTGCTGAACGCGGGTGTGCGGTTCCACAAGAGCTGCTGCGGCGGGCCGGGCTACCGGCCGCGCACCCTGCACGAGGTGCGCGAGCGGATGGCGTACGCGCGGCGGACCGGCACCCCCTTCGCGGAGGCGCTCGTCCTGCGTGACCTGCCGTGACCGGGCACGACGCCCTGGCGCGGCTCGTGACTCCGCCGGCCGTCCCCGTCGACGCCCGCGGCGACTGGACCGTCGTCGAGAACGCGGTCGGTGTACGGCTGCCCGACGACTACAAGTGGCTGGTCGCCACGTATGGATGGGGGGAGTTCTGCGATCTCCTCTACCTCCACACACCGTTCGGCCCGAGCAAGCACAACGGCATCGAGTGGCAGGGCGCGCATCCGTCGGAATCGGCCGACCGGGGCGGCGAGCGCTACCCGTACCCGCTGCACCCGGCGCCGGGCGGGCTGCTGATCTGGGGCACCACCATGGACGCCGACCGGCTCTGCTGGCTCACCGACGGGGAGCCCGAGGAGTGGCCCGTCGTGGTGTGGAGCAGCGAGGGCTGGTACGAGACCCACCACACGGGCGCGGCCGGGTTCGTCGAGGGCTGGGTCGGCGGCCGCGTCCACTCCCGCCTGCTCGGCGCGATGGATCCGGACCTGGCGCCCTGGTTCAACACCTTCCGGCCCCGTGTCGACCGGTGCCTGGTCCTGTCCGAGGGGCCCTTGCCCCATGACGAGCGCCTGAGCCGTCTGCGTACGGCGCTGGCCCCCACCACGGACCGCGGCGCGTGGCGCTCGGAGCGCGACGGAAGCGGACAGGACCACTTCGCGACCCTCGACGCCGACTGGCTGCTCACCTACGACACCCCCCACCCGCACCGGATCCGGATCGCCTTCCCGCCCGAGGACACGGAGCGCGTCCGACACCGGCTCTTCGCCGCCGCCGAGCTCATGGAGTGCCGGGTGCTGGAGGTCACGACCGCGGCGGGGACCCCGCTGGAGACCTGGGACGCGGTCACGGACGAGGACGAGTAGCCCGGCGTCCGCGGGGTCCTCGCAGGTGGGGGACGGGTAGGCGTGGCGCGCTTGACAGGAAAATCGAACATCCATTCTGATGGGTTATCCACAGCCGAAACGCTCGTGGAGGCGCATTGTCAGTGGCAGGCATTAGCGTCAGTGACGTGAAGCGATCGACTCAAGCAAACCGGGTGGAACCCATGGCAGGCACCGACCGCGAGAAGGCTCTCGACGCCGCTCTCGCACAGATTGAACGGCAATTCGGCAAGGGTGCGGTCATGCGCCTCGGCGACAAGCCGAACGACCCCATCGAGGTCATCCCCACCGGGTCGACCGCGCTGGACATCGCCCTCGGCGTCGGCGGGCTGCCCCGCGGCCGTGTGATCGAGGTGTACGGCCCGGAGTCCTCCGGTAAGACGACCCTGACCCTGCACGCCGTGGCCAACGCGCAGAAGGCCGGCGGCACCGTCGCCTTCGTGGACGCCGAGCACGCGCTCGACCCCGAGTACGCGAAGGCCCTCGGCGTCGACACCGACAACCTCATCCTGTCGCAGCCGGACACCGGCGAGCAGGCGCTGGAGATCGTGGACATGCTGGTCCGCTCCGGTGCCCTCGACCTGATCGTCATCGACTCCGTGGCCGCCCTCGTGCCGCGCGCGGAGATCGAGGGTGAGATGGGCGACTCGCACGTCGGCCTCCAGGCCCGACTGATGAGCCAGGCGCTCCGGAAGATCACCGGTGCGCTCAACCAGTCCAAGACCACCGCGATCTTCATCAACCAGCTCCGCGAGAAGATCGGTGTGATGTTCGGCTCGCCCGAGACCACCACCGGTGGTCGCGCGCTGAAGTTCTACGCCTCCGTGCGCCTCGACATCCGCCGCATCGAGACCCTCAAGGACGGCACGGACGCGGTCGGTAACCGCACCCGCGTCAAGGTCGTCAAGAACAAGGTCGCGCCCCCGTTCAAGCAGGCCGAGTTCGACATCCTCTACGGCCAGGGCATCAGCCGCGAGGGCGGCCTGATCGACATGGGCGTGGAGCACGGCTTCGTGCGCAAGGCCGGCGCCTGGTACACGTACGAGGGCGACCAGCTCGGCCAGGGCAAGGAGAACGCCCGCAACTTCCTGAAGGACAACCCCGACCTCGCCAACGAGATCGAGCGGAAGATCAAGGAGAAGCTGGGCGTGGGTGTCCGCAAGGACGCCGCCGAAGCCGGCACGGACGCGGCCGATGCCACGGCCACCGCCGTGCCCGCCCCGGCAACGAAGGCCAAGACGACGGCCAAGGCCGCCGTGGCCAAGAGCTGACCCGTGCGGGAGCAGGAAGGGGGCGGCGAGCGCCGCGGCCGTGAGGGCCGTTCGGAGCTGCCGCCCCAGAGCCCCGAGGAGCAGGCGCGGGCGATCTGTCTGCGCCTGCTCACCGGGAGCCCGCGTACCCGGCGCCAGCTCGCGGACGCCCTGCACAAGCGGGGCATCCCCGAGGAGGTGTCGCAGCAGGTCCTCTCCCGGTACGAGGAGGTCGGCCTGATCGACGACGCGGCCTTCGCCGGAGCCTGGGTCGAGTCCCGGCACCGCGGCCGCGGCCTGGCCCGCCGGGCACTGGCCCAGGAGCTCCGGACCAAGGGGGTGCACGCCACCCTCGTGGAGGAGGCCCTGGAGTTGCTGGACTCCGACCAGGAGGAGCAGACCGCCCGGGAGCTCGTGGAGCGCAAGCTCCGCTCCACCCGGGGCCTGGAGCGGGACAAGCGGATCCGGCGCCTCGCCGGGATGCTCGCCCGCAAGGGATACCCGGAGGGCATGGCCCTGCGGGTGGTGCGCCGCGCGCTGGAGACGGAGGGCGACGACGCCGACGACCTCGGGTACCCGGGGGAGTGAGCCGGTGGGCCCGGGGTGGGGTTAGCCCCCGGGGCCGGACGCCGGAGCACGCCAGTGTCATGCGCCGGACACGGCGGCAGAGTTGGCCGCATGATGCTGCGCTACGCCCTCCAGACCGTCAGGGACCGCAAGGCCGGTTTCCTCGGCGCCTTCGTCGCACTGCTGTGCGCGGCCGCCCTCATCACCGCCTGCGGGACGCTCCTGGAGACGGGCCTCCGCGGAAAGATCGGCACCGAGCGCTACGCGGCCACGCCGGTCCTCGTCTCCGCCGACCAGAACGTCCACGAGACCACGGTCAAGGAGAAGAAGGGCGGACGGACCAAGACCAAGCACAAGGCCAAGCCCGTCGCCGAGCGGGCCTGGCTCCCCGCCGCCACCGTGGACACGGTCCGTGCCGTGCCCGGCGTCGAGCGGGCCGTCCCCGAGCTCACCTTCCAGGCCGTCCCCCTGGTCAAGGCCCCCGGCAGGCCGGTGCCCTCGTACGGGCACGCCTGGACCTCCGCCGCACTGACCCCCTTCACCCTCTCCGAGGGCGGCGCCCCGCAGAGCGGCGCCGAGGTCGTCGTCGACCGTGCGCTGGCCGCCCGCGCCGGGCTGAAGCCCGGCTCCGAACTCGCCGTGCAGTCCACCGGCGAACCCAGGACGTACCGGGTCAGCGGGGTCGCGAAGACGGACCGGGGCGACCTCGCGCAGCAGAGCGCGCTCTTCTTCAGCGACGACGAGGCCCAGCGGCTCGCCGCCCGTGACGGCCAGGTCAGCGCCGTCGGGGTGCTGCCCGCGCCGGGCGTCGGCACCGCCGAGCTCGCCGCCCGCGTCGAGCGGGCGCTGCAGGGCACCACCGCACAGGTCACCGCGGGCGACGACCGCGGACCCGTCGAATTCCTCGACGCCGCCGGTGCCCGCGTCAAGCTGGTCTCCATGGGCGGCGCGATGGGCGGCACCTCGCTGCTCGTCGCGATCCTCGTGGTCGTCGGCACCTTCGCGCTCTCCGTCCGGCAGCGCTACCGCGAACTCGCCCTGCTGCGGGCCATCGCCGCCACCCCCGGGCAGCTACGCCGCATGATCGGCCGGGAAGCGCTGCTCGTCGGCCTGGCCGCCGGCGTCGCCGGAGCGCTCGCCGGGCTGCCGCTCGCCGCCTGGCTGTACGGCCGGTTCGTCGACAGCGGCGTCGTCCCCGTCACCCTGGAGCGCACCGCCGGCATCTTCCCGATGTTCGCGGCCGTCGCCGCCAGCCTGCTCGGCGCCTGGGCCGCCGCCCGGATCACCGGCCGCCGGATCGCCCGGATCCGCCCGGCCGAGGCGCTCGCCGAAGCCGCCGTGGAGCGGGGGCGGCCCGGCTGGATCCGCACCGGGCTCGGCGTGCTGCTGCTGGCGGGCGGGGCGGTGCTGGTCGTCGCACTCGGATCGCTGCGCACCGAGCCGGCCTCCACCCCGGTCACCTTCCTCGCCGTGGTGGTCCTGGCCGGGGCGGTCTCGCTGCTCGGCCCGCTGCTCGTACGGGGCGCCACCGCGCTGCTCGCCGGACCGCTGCGGCTGGCCGGCCCGGGCGGCCACCTGGCCACCGCCAACCTGCGCGGGAACGCCACGCGCATGGCCTCCGCCGTCACCCCGCTCGCGCTGCTGATCGGCATGACCTGCACCGTGCTCTTCATCACCCCGACGCTCGGGGACGCCGCCCGGGCCCAGGCCCGCGACGGGATCCGGGCCCAGTGGGTCCTGGCCGCGCAGGGCCCCGGAGTCACGCGGGAGGCCGCCGAGCGGGTCCGGCGTACCCCGGGGGTCACGGCGGCCACCGAGATCGTGCACACGTCGGTACGGGTGGGGCTGACGAAGTACGCCGCGCAGGGCGTCACCCCGGCCGGGCTGACCCGGACCTGGAACCCGGAGGTCACCGGCGGCAGCCTGGACGGCTTCGGCGAGGGGAGCGCGGCGGTGAGCGAACTCGCCGCCGGCCGGCTGGGGCTGAAGCCGGGGAGCCCGCTCGAGCTGACGCTCGGGGACGGGACCCCGGTCACGCTGACGGTCTCGGCCGTGTACGCGCGGGGGCTCGGCTTCGGCGACCTGACCCTGCCGCACGGGCTGGTGGCCGCCCACACGGACAATCCGCTGGCCGCCGGCGTGCTGGTGGCGGCCGAACCGGGTTCCGGGACCGGACGCGAGCAACTGGCCGCGGCGGTGCGGGCGTTCCCGGGCGTACGGGTGCAGTCCGCGGCGGACGCCGACGCGGCCCGGGCCGAGCGGCAGGACGCCGGGGCGGAGATCAACCTGCTGGCGATGGGCCTGGTGCTGGCCTTCACCGCGATCGCGGTGGTGAACACGCTCGCGATGTCGACCGCCGAGCGGTTCCGGGAGTTCGCGATGCTGCGGCTCGCGGGGGCGAAGCGCCGGCAGGTGCTGCGGATGCTGCGGACGGAGGCGCTGGCGGTGGTCTTGATCGGGACGGCGCTGGGGTCGGGGATCGCGCTGGCCGTACTGACCGCGTTCAGCGTGGGCATGACCGGGGTGGCGGCGCCCGCGGTGCTGCCGGTGGCCTACGCGGCGGTGGTGGGGGTGGCCGGGGTGCTGGCCCTGGCGGCCACTGCCCTCCCGGGCCGGGTGGCGCTGCGGGTACCTCCGGTGGAAGTGGCCACGGCGAAGGCGTAGCCCCCGGACCCCCGCGCCTCAATCGCCGGCGAGGCTGGATTTTCCAGCCCGTCCGGCGTTTGAGGACCGGGTCCGGGCGGAGCCCGGGGAGTTTCAGGCGGGTGCGACCGGGAGGCCCGCCGTCTTCCAGGCCTGGAAGCCGCCGGTCAGGTCCGTCGCGCGGTGGAGACCCAGGGCGTGGAGCGAGGCCGCGGCGAGGCTGGACGCGTAGCCCTCGTTGCAGATCACCACCACCTGGAGGTCGTGGCTCGTGGCGTCGGGGAGGCGGTGGCTGCCCCGGGGGTCCAGGCGCCACTCCAGCTCGTTGCGCTCGACCACCAGCGCGCCCGGGATCAGCCCGTCCCGCTCGCGCAGGGCCTGGTAGCGGATGTCCACCAGGAGGGCCCCGGCCCGGGAGGCGGCGTACGCCTCCCGGGCGTCCACGCGGGTGTAGCCCGCGCGGACCCGCTCCAGCAGCTCGTCGATGCCGACCGGGGCGCTCACTGCCAGTCCGCCGGACGCTCGACGTGCTCCAGGCTGAGCACCGGGCCGCTGCGGCTGTAGCGGCGGATCAGCGGGAGCGGCGGGTAGTAGGCGTGCACGGAGACCGCGTGCTCGGCCTGCGACTCGTTGAGGACCTCGTGCACGTGGTGTTCCCGGAAGGCGCGCCCCGATCCCGCGGCCAGTGTGCGGCGGCGGTCGACGTCAGGGGCCAGTTCCAGGGACTTCCAGCCCTCCGAGGGCAGGCGCACGGTCAGCGAGTGCTCGGTGAGCCGGCCCTGGGCGGTGGCGAACGCGCCCCGCGATTCGGCGTGGTCGTGCCAGCCGGTTCCGGTGCCCGGAGGCCAGCCGATCAGCCATGCCTCGCTGCCGCCCGGCCCCTCCAGCCGGATCCAGGTGCGGCCCTCGGGATCGAGCGGCAGCGAGGCCACGATCGCGGGGTCGGCCGCTGTGCGGAGGGCGAAGTCGAGGAGCTCGGCGGCGGTGGGGCCGTCGGCCGTCGGCGGGGACTCCGGGGCGTACGGGGGTGCGGATGCGGGTGCAGACATGAAAGGGGACCGTTCCTGGGTTCGCGGAGGTGCGCGCAGGCCGGTGGACGGCACGGGGCGCGCGGAAGGAAGGGCGAATCAGCAGGAAGGGCGACACACGCAGCCCGCGTAGCGGAGCAGGTCCATATGGACCCTCCGCCACAGGCGTACGTCGTTGCCGGTCATTCCGCGAGTGAACCACGGAGTCCCGGAGACGGTCAATCGATCACCACGGTCGGCGTGGGCGCCGGAGCGGGCGTCGGCGTCGCCGTGGAGGGCGCCGGCACCCGGGACGCGGGCGCGCCCGCCCGCAGCGTGTCCGCCGCCTCGTACAGCTCCGCCGGGCGGACCCCCGCGAAGGTCGCCGCCAGATGGCCGTCGGGTCGCACGAGCAGCACGGTGTGGGCCGGAGCCCCCGGGTAGCTGTCCGCGACCAACAGGTCGGTGCGGACCGGGAGGGCGCTCACCGCCGCCGCGAGGCGGGGCATCAGCCCGGCGCCGAGCCAGTGCCGCCGGTCCCAGACCCCGGTGCCGGGAGCCACCAGGACGACCAGCAGCCGGCCCTGCCCGAGCAGGTCCCGCAGGGGAACGGTCGCCCCGTCGGGCGCGGTCACCGCAACGTTCGCCACCGGGCCGCCCGGCTCCGTGGCCGTCGGGACCTCGCGTACGGCGACCGGCGGGGCGTACGTGGGCTCCGCGCCCAGCGGCCCGCGCCCCAGGTGGCCGTCGGTGAGCAGCGATTCGGCGGAACGCGCGGCGCCGGGGAGGTAGGTGCGCAGGCCGCCCCCGGCCCGCAGCGACGGCATCGCCTGGTCGGCCGCGCGCAGCCGGGAGGCGACCGCGGTGCGCCGCTCGCCCTCGTAGCTGTCGAGCAGGGCCTCGGAGGCCCCCTGGTGCCAGGCCAGGGAGAGCTTCCACGCCAGGTTCTCGGCGTCCCGGAGCCCCTCCTCGACGCCCTGGGTGCCGAGCGCGCCCAGCAGGTGCGCGGCGTCTCCGGCGAGGAAGGCGCGGCCGTCCCGCCAGCGCCGGGCCAGGCGGTGGTGCACGGTGTGGACCCCGGTGTCGATGAGGTCGTACGGGGGCGTCGTGCCGCCGCACCACACCGCGAGGGTGTCGCGGATCAGGGTCACCAGCGCGTCGGGAGTCACGAGTTCACCGCGGGGCGGGAGCAGCCAGTCCAGCCGCCACACCCCGTCGCGCAGCGGCCGCGAGGTGACCTCGTGCGGCGGGCTGCGGTGCAGCAAGGCCTCGCCGGGCCACGGCAGTTCGGTGCGCAGCGCGGCCACGGCATGCCGCTCCACGGCGGTGCGGCCCGGGAAGCGGATGCCGAGGAGCTTGCGCGCGGTGGAGCGGGCGCCGTCGCAGCCGACCAGGTAACTCCCGCGCCACCAGGTGGTTTCGGCGCCCCGGGTGTGCGCGGTGACGCCCCGGCCGTCCTGCTCCAGGGAGTCCAGTTTGCTGTCGGTGACCAGCTGGACGAGCGGGTGGGCCGCGGCGGCGTCGCGCAGGCCGCGCGTCAGCGCGTGCTGCGGCACGTGCAGCGGGGCCGGGTGGTCCTCGAAGGTGATCCGCCGGTCGGGCCGGCTCCGGCGCATCGTGCGCCAGGCGGCGAAGTACGCCCCCTCGTCGCGCAGCGTCGTACAGCCGAGCCGGTGCGCCATGGCCGCCGTTTCGGCGTGCAGGACGACGGTACGGGCCGGGCGGACCTCTTCCTTGCCGGGCCCCTCGTCGAGCACGACGGAGGGCACGCCCGCACCCGCCAGGGCGAGCGACAGGGACAGCCCGACGGGTCCCGCGCCGACGACGATCACCGGGTCCATGGCGCGGCTCCCGATGTCCGGTATGTGATCACAGAACGTATGCAACCCACTGTAGGTGCCCGCGTCAAGTGACACCCGTCGGCCGAGTGGCAACTGGAATCGGAAACCCGAAAAGGGGCGTTGCTCCGTGTGATCCGCACTCACGCGGACCGCCTAGCTACCGATGGGCCGGCTGCTCCACATCGCTCGGGCTGCCGCCGCTGGTTGCGCCCTCCCCGTGATCCGCGTGCCGATTAGGTGCCCGCAGGTGTACCGGGTGAGTTTCGCCGGAAATTCGTGGCCACGGTGTGCGGTTCGGCTGGTTTCAGTCATCGCGTGACTCAAATTCCCGCGTCAAGTATTTCGGTCTCCGCTTGGCTCGAATTCTCTATCCTGACATCAGGCCAATTCGGCCGGAATTGAACCTTTCGCTTATTTTGTTCGGGATGGTTATGTAGCGCTTTGCCTCTTTATTTCGCACGCCCTGGGTCGTCTGAGGCTCAAGTAACCCTCAGAAGGTTGTTTTCTCGCTTGCCTCGCTCCAGTAGGCGTGGAATTGTCGTGGCCATGCAGGGGGCGGGAAGCGTCCACCGCATGCAAGGGGAGTTGAAGGCTGTAACAGTTTCAGTCCCCCTCCTGTTCTGTCGGATGGCATATTGAGCGTCTATTGCTCAGGGTGAAAGGTGAAGGATCTTGTTGAAGAGCACTCGCATTCGGCGGATCGCTGCCGCTCCGGCGCTTGGAGTGATGCTTGCCGGTCTCTTATCGCTCGGCGGCGGAGCGACAGCATCGGCTTCCGAGTCCGGCGCTACCGGGCACCCCACCGGTTGCCTCGCGGAGAAGCCTGCTGGGAATTGGGGTGCGGTCGTCAGGTGCACGAACGCCAATGGCGGCTCGTATCGGGCTGTCGCCAACTGCAGGAGCGTTGATACCGGAAGGGAGGCGCAGTTCTACGGCGATTGGAGGCAGGATGGGTTTTCCTATGCTTACTGCCAGGGGTCTTATCAAGCCTATTCCGCAGGGTTTGTGTCATCCCCTCGGAATAACACGTGAGAACGTCCGGATCGATCACGAAAGGTTCAATGAAAATGAAGAAGGTTTACACGGCGCTGCTCGCTGGCGCAGCGTTGGCGTTTCTCGGACTTCAAGGCGCGGCGACCGCGGCTCCCATGGGTTGGCCGGAAGGGTGTAGTAGCTTCCAGTCCCCGCTCGGTGGCGGCTGGGTGGCTACATGTGAACACCCCAATGGTGGCCACTTTAAGGCAACCGTTAAATGTGAGCGATGGGATGGGAAGGGCTTCGTCAATCACGATGCGGCGGATTGGGCCAGCAGCGGGTTCTCGGCCGCCTTCTGCCCGCCGAACACTTCTGTCAAGGGCGGCTCCGTCTGGACAAGGTCCTACTAGCAGGACGCCCGTCTGACGGTCTCCGGTGTTCGCGTAGCGTCCCACGGTGTGAACGGCCGAAGTGGTCCGGCGCATGCGGCGTGACTTGCCTCGCATTGTTCACGATCTGAAGTGTCGACGCACCACGAAGGAGCCTGCAGCTTGGTCGGAGCGCTGCTGCTGGGGAGCCTGGGACGTGGGCATCCTGGTCGTCAACCCGGGCCAACGGCGCGGCGGGATGGCCGACTGTGCAACGCAGTGTGGTGCGGCGGATGAGTTCCGCCGCACCACACAGACTACGCATTCCGACTGACCGTATGTCAGACCCGGGGGCGTCCGAAGGAGGCTCCGGCGTCAGGCTCCGGCCGCCGTGTTCGCGCCGGGGACCGCGTCGTCGATCTCTTCCGCGCCGAGCACGGCGCCGGTGCCCTTCTTCGACTTCCGCAGCCGGCCTTCCAGCTGGGAGGCGAAGGTGGTGAGGACGAAGTTCACCACGATGTAGATCAGGGCGATCACGACGAGGGTCGCGATGGCGTTGCTGTAGTTGGCCGAGATCTGCCGGTACGTGGCGAGCAGTTCCGCGAAGCCGAGCAGGGCGCCACCGAGCGCGGTGTCCTTGAGGATCACCACGAGCTGGCTGACCAAGGCGGGCAGCATCGCCGTGACGGCCTGCGGGATCAGCACGTAGGTCATGGTCTGGCCCTTGCGCATGCCGATCGCCTTGGCCGCGTCGGTCTGGCCGCGGGGCAGGGAGAGCACGCCGGCCCGGACGATCTCGGCGATGACGGCCGAGTTGTAGAGGACCAGGCCCGTGACGACGGCCCAGAACGGCCGGGTGTCGGAGGGGACGTCCATGAGCTGCGGTGCGTACAGGGCGTTGCTGAACAGCATCAGCATCAGTACCGGGATGGCACGGAAGAACTCCACCCACGCACCGACGGCGGCCCGCACCCAGGCATGGTCGGACAGCCGGCCGATGCCCAGCACCGCGCCGAGCGGGAGGGCGATCACCATGGCGAGCGCGCCGGCCTTGAGGGTCTCCATCAAGCCGGGGATCAGGTACGTGGTCCAGACCCGGCTGTCGGTGACGAAGGGCGACCACTTGTCGGCGTCGAGCTGGCCCTTCTCGCTCATGAGGGACAGCGCCCACCACAGGACGAGTCCGAACAGGACGACGAAGATCCCGCTGTAGATCCAGTTGCGCGCCTTGGCCCTGGGGCCGGGGGCGTCGTACAGCACGGAGGTCATCGCTTCACCGCCACTCGCTTGGCGACCCAGCCCAGCAGAAGACCGGTGGGCAGGGTCAGCAGGACGAAACCGAGGGCGAAGACCGCGAAGACCGCGAAGACCGCCTGCGCCTCGTTCTCGAGCATTTCCTTCATCAGCAGGGCCGCCTCGGCCACGCCGATGGTCGCCGCCACCGTGGTGTTCTTGGTGAGCGCGATCAGTACGTTGGCGAGCGGCGCGATGACCGCCCGGAAGGCCTGGGGGAGCACGATCAGGGTGAGCACCTGGAAGAAGCTCAGCCCCAGTGCGCGGGCCGCCTCGGCCTGGCCCACGGGCACGGTGTTGATGCCGGAGCGCAGGGCCTCGCAGACGAAGGTGCCGGTGTAGGCGATCAGGCCGAGGACCGCGAGCCGGAAGCCGGTCTCCTTGAACGTGTCGCCGGCCAGGTCGATGCCGAGGGTCTGGCTGAGACCCAACGAGCAGCCGAGGACCAGCAAGGTGAGCGGGGTGTTGCGCACCAGGTTGACGTACGCGGTGCCGAAGCCCCGTAGCAGCGGGACCGGGCTGACCCGCATCCCCGCCAGGACGGTGCCCCAGATCAGGGACCCGACCGCCGAGTAGAGGGTGAGCTGAACCGTCACCCAGAAGGCTCCGAGCACGTCGTACTGCCCGGAATCAAGAAAATCGAACACGATGCCCTGCGCTCTCCCCAGGATGGCCGGTGAGGTGCGCCGCCGCCCGCGGCAGGCGGGCGGCGACGCTCCTCACCGATGAATCAGCTGCCTTCGGTGATCTGCGGGGCAGGCTCGCTCTTGAAGTTGGCCGGGCCGAGGTTCGCGTCCACGGCCTTCTGCCAGCTGCCGTCCTCGACCATCTTCTTGAGCGCGGCGTTGATCTTGGTCTGGAGCTCCTTGTCGCCCTTCTTCAGACCGATGCCGTAGTTCTCGTTGCTCAGGCTCAGCCCGGCCAGCTTGAACTTGCCCTTGTTCTTCTCCTGGGCCGCGTAGCCCGCCAGGATCGAGTTGTCCGTGGTGAGGGCGTCGACCTTCTTGTTCTCCAGGCCGGTCAGGCACTCGGAGTAGCCACCCAGCTCCAGCAGGTCGGCCTCGGGGGCCAGCTTGGTCTTGACGTTCTGCGCCGACGTGGAGCCGGTGACCGAGCAGAGCTTCTTCTTGTTGAGGTCCTCGGCCTTGGTGATGCTCGTGTCGTCGGCGCGGACCAGCAGGTCCTGGTGCGCGAGGAAGTACGGGCCGGCGAAGTCGACCTTCTCCTTGCGCTTGTCGTTGATCGAGTAGGTCGCGACGACGAACTTCACGTCGCCGTTCGCGATCAGGTTCTCGCGCTCGGCGCTGACGGCCTGCTTGAACTCGATCTGGTTCGGCTCGTAGCCGAGCTCCTTGGCGACGTAGGTCGCGACGTCGACGTCGAAGCCGGTGAACTTGCCGTCCGGGGTCTTCAGACCCAGACCGGGCTGGTCGTACTTGATGCCGACGACGAGCTTGTCCTTGGCACCACCGGAGGCACCGCCGTCACTGGCGGCGTCCTGCTTGCTGCCGCCACACGCGGTCGCGGTCAGGGCAAGGGCGACGGCGACGGCCGCGGCCGCAGCGGCCTTGGAGATCTTCATGGTGAACTTCCCTCGGATGAGACGTTGTTGAACGACGAGCGAGGCTTACGGCGCCCGCGCGGCCGACAGGAACGATCCGGCGGCGATCCGTATACGGATGACTACCAGACGCAAACCTCAGTGGTGCAGGATCTTCGACAGGAAGTCCTTGGCGCGGTCACTGCGCGGGTTGCTGAAGAACTGCTCGGGGGTGGCCTCTTCGACGATCTTGCCGTCGGCCATGAAGACGACCCGGTTGGCAGCAGAGCGGGCGAAGCCCATCTCGTGCGTGACGACCACCATGGTCATCCCCTCGCGGGCGAGCTGCTGCATGACCTCCAGCACCTCGTTGATCATCTCCGGGTCCAGCGCCGAGGTCGGCTCGTCGAAGAGCATCACCTTCGGCTCCATGGCGAGCGCCCGGGCGATCGCCACACGCTGCTGCTGGCCGCCGGAGAGCTGCGCCGGGTACTTGTCGGCCTGAGTGCCGACGCCCACCCGCTCCAGCAGGGACAGCGCCTTCTCCTTGGCCGCCGCCTGGTCGGTCTTGCGGACCTTGAGCTGGCCCAGCATGACGTTCTGCAGCACCGTCTTGTGCGCGAAGAGGTTGAACGACTGGAAGACCATGCCGACGTCGGCGCGCAGCCGGGCCAGTTCCCTGCCCTCGGAGGGCAGTTCCTTGCCGTCGAGCGTGATGGTGCCCGAGTCGATGGTCTCCAGGCGGTTGATGGTCCGGCACAGCGTGGACTTGCCCGATCCCGAGGGACCGATCACCACGACTACCTCACCGCGGGCAATGCTCAGATCGATGTCCTGAAGCACGTGCAGCGCGCCGAAGTGCTTGTTGACGTTGCTCAGTACGACCAGGTCGTCTGCGGCACCGGCCGCGTCCTGCACGTCCTTGGTCACTGATACTCCGCTCATCGGCTTCTTGCTCCGTCCTCCTCGGTTGGGAGGACAGTAGTGACGTGACGCGCACAACGTCATCACATCTGAGGGAGAATTGAGGATAACGATCCGGCCTCTCCCGGATACGCTCCGTGCGCGGTGCCGGTGTGGTCGATCATGTCCGCGTACCGGGTGCATAACGGAAGGCGCGCCGCGGCGGGACCCCCTTGACGTGGGACTCCGCATGGGCGTGGATGCATGGTGGCCCTACGCGCGGCCCCGCGTGTGACCATGCGTGGTGACGGCCGGAGTGAGAAGTGAGAGAAGAGGAGAGGGGGACGGCATGAGACTGCTGCTCGTCGAGGACGACGATCACGTCGCGGCAGCGCTGTCCGCGATCCTCGCCCGCCACGGCTTCCAGGTCACCCACGCCCGCAACGGTGAAGAGGCCCTGCAGGCGCTCCTGCCCGCCGGCGCCCCGACCTGCCCCCAGCCCTACGGCGTGATCCTGCTCGACCTCGGTCTGCCCGACCAGGACGGCTACGAGGTCTGCGGCAAGATCCGCAAGCGCACCGCCACCCCCGTGATCATGGTGACCGCGCGGGCCGACGTACGCTCCCGCATCCACGGCCTGAACATGGGCGCCGACGACTACGTGGTCAAGCCCTACGACACCGGCGAGCTCCTCGCCCGTATCCACGCCGTCGCCCGGCGCACCGGCGCCGCCGAGGAGGCCGCGGCCCCCGGCACCGGTACGCCCGCCACGGTCCGCCTCGGCCCCGTCAGCATCGAGCTGCCCAACCGCCGGGTCAGCGTGGACGGCGCCGACGTACCCCTCACCCGCAAGGAGTTCGACCTGCTGGCGCTGCTCGCGCAGCGGCCCGGCGTCGTCTTCCGCCGCGAGCAGATCATCAGCGAGGTGTGGCGCACCAGCTGGGAGGGGACCGGACGCACCCTGGAGGTCCACGTCGCCTCGCTGCGCTCCAAGCTGCGCATGCCCGCCCTCATCGAGACCGTCCGAGGGGTGGGCTACCGGCTCGTCGCCCCGGCCGCTCCCTAGGGGCCCTCTGTCGTGCGTGCCCGTCTGCTCCCGCTGCTCGTCATCCTGATGGCGGGCACGCTGCTCGCCCTCGGCTTCCCGCTGGCGGTGAGCCTCGCCGCCGGGCAGCAGCAGCGGGTGGTGGTCGACCGGATCGACGACAGCGCCCGCTTCGCCGCCCTCGCGCAGTTCTTCATCGACGCCGAGGGCTCCGGATCGACCGGAGCCGCCGAGCGCCGTGAGACCCTCGGCCTCGAACTCGCCCGCTACCAGACCCTGTACGGAATCCGCGCCGGCATCTTCTACCGCGACGACAACGCCCTGGCCCGGTCCCCGGGCTGGTGGCAGCTCCCGGAATCGCGCGAGGGACGCCGTGCCTTCCAGGAGGCGCTGGCCGGCCGGCGCAGCCACGACCCCCCGCAGGTGTGGCCCTGGCAGACCGACGGCAAACTGCTCGTCGTCTCCCCGGTCGTCCTCGACGGCGACGTGGTCGCGGTCGTCGCCACCGAATCACCGACCGACCAGATGCGCGCCCGCATCCTGAAGGGCTGGCTGCTGATCGCGGGCGGACTCGCCGCCGCCATGCTGGTCGCCTTCGGCGCCGCCCTCAAGCTCACCAGCTGGGTGCTCAAGCCCGTCCAGACCCTGGACGCGGCCGCCCACGGCATCGCCACCGGACGGATGAACTCGCGCGTCGCGGCCGCCGGCGGACCCCCGGAACTCCAACGCCTGGCCCACTCGTTCAACGAGATGGCCGACAACGTCGAAGAGGTCCTGGAACAGCAGCGGGCGTTCGTCGCCGACGCCTCCCACCAGCTGCGCAACCCGCTCGCGGCGCTGCTCCTGCGGATCGAGCTGCTCGCCCTCGAACTCCCCGAGGGGAACGCGGAGATCGCCTCCGTGCGCACCGAGGGCAAGCGCCTGACCCAGGTCCTGGACGACCTGCTGGACCTGGCACTGGCCGAGCACGCCTCCGCCGAGATCAGCCTCACCGACATCGGGGCCCTGGCGGCCGAGCGGGTCGCCGCGTGGCGCCCCTACGCCGAGGAGAAGGGCGTACGGCTCACCGAGACGGGCCGGACCGCCATCACCGGCTGGGCCGACCCCATCGCCCTGTCCAGCGCGCTCGACGCGGTCATCGACAACGCCCTCAAGTTCACCCCCACGGGTGAGGAGGTCGAGGTCTCCGTCTCCACCGAGGGGCGCTCCGTCCTCGTGGCCGTCGCCGACCGCGGCCCCGGCCTCACCGAGGACGAGCTGCTCCGCGTCGGCGACCGGTTCTGGCGCAGCGGCCGCCACCAGAACGTCAAGGGCTCCGGGCTCGGCCTGTCGATCTCCCGTGCCCTGCTGGCCGCGGGCGGCGGGTCCCTCTCCTACGAGACGAACCCGCCGCACGGGCTGCGGGTGACGGTGGCCGTCCCGCGCACCGACCCCCAGGGCGCCTGAGCCCCGGGTCTTGTGGGGTCCGGCTACCAGACGAGGGTGGTGCGGGCCGCCTCCGACACCGCGTACAGCTCGTCGACCGCCCGGACCTCGAAGACCGCCGCCCGCTCCCGCCCGGCGCGCGGGACGGCGGGCAGGTACAGGGCGGTGCCGCAGGTGCCCCCGAGGAAGCGCCGGGTGCCGTCGGGCAGGACCCGCCACACCTCGTGGTGGCGCGGCCGCCCGCCGGGACCGGCCGCCGCCGCCCGCCAGGACAGGCGTACCCAGGCCCGGCCGTCGTGCCGGGCCGAGGCGTCCACCACCGGTGCGGTGGGCGGGGCCGGGCGCCGGGTGCGGGTCTCGTCGCGCACCGACACGGCGCCGATCCGCCACGCCACCGGCTTCTTCCCGAGTGCGGTGATCCGTACCGCCAGGCCGTACGCGGTCCCGCCGGCCAGGGACGCCAGCCCGGCCCGCGTCGTGCGCCAGCCCCGCCCGCTGTCCCGGGTCCGGGCCGGCAGCCACGTGTACGGGACCGGCTCGCCGGGGCCGGACGGCTCGCGGACGGCCACGCCGACCTCCACCGTGATCTCCGTCGCGGCCGGCTCCGGCCCGGTGGTGTGCACCAGCTCCAGGACCGCCCCGCGGGTCAGCGGCAGCCGGGTGGAGTGCAGCCCGATGACCACCGGCGCGGTCAGGGCGCCCTCGACCAGCAGGCTGGAGCCGCCGCGCCAGGCGTTCGCGAAGTCCAGGGTGACCGAGGGGCGCGCCCCGGTGGTGTCCACCGCCCAGCGGCGGCCCGGCAGCCGGTCCTGGAGCCCCAGGTGGTTCCAGGGCGTGTCGGAGACGGCCTTGCCGTCCTCGTACCAGCGCAGCCCGTGCCCGGTGTTGAAGGAGCAGGCGAAGGGGAGCCCGGTGACGGTGGACCGGTCGGCGACGACGGTGGCCGGCGCCCGCCAGCGGGCCCCGGGCGCGGGTCGGGCCGGGTCCAGGGACTCGCCGGTCCAGAACCGGTCGTCGGCGCGGTGGAAGGCCCCGGGGGAGCGGTCGGCGAGGTGGTTGCGGGTCCACTCGGGCCGGTAGAAGCCGTAGCTGACGACGTGGTCCCGCCCGCGCGGGACGATCGCGTCCCAGTCGACGACCGAGTCCCAGCCGCGGGACTCGGTGTCCACCGCGGCCCACAGGTCGTGGCGGGAGCGGCCGAGGCGTTCGGCGAGCGCGCCGGAGGCGCCCAGGGAGTCCGGGGTCCAGCGGAAGTCCACGAACATCGTGTCCGAGACCGCCCCGGCCCGGTCCTCGAAGAACTCCTGGTTGAGCGCGTTGAGGGCGCCCTGCCAACCCACCCGGCCGGTGCTGTTCATGGCGTCGTACCAGGTGATGCGCAGTCCGTGGGGCTCGCCGGCCGCCCGCAGGGCGTGCAGGAACTCCCGCATCCGGGTGGCGAGCGCGCTGTCCCCGCCGTCGGTCTCGGCGTTCACGAACCAGCCGTCGAAGCCGTAGGTCCGCGCCACCCGGACGAGCTTGTCGGCGATCGGGAAGCGGCCGAGGGAGTCCCGCCGTACCAGGTCGCGGGTCCACCGGAGGTCGCCGCCGTAGGCGACGGGCGGCAGGAACACGTTGCCCAGCACCCGGACCCCGTTGCGGTGGGCGGCGTCGACCACGGGTGCGTTCGGCGCGAGCACGATGCCCTCGCCCGCGGAGCCGCCCCAGAAGACCAGCTCGTCGATGTACGCCCAGTGCGTGAGCGCGTAGTGGTCGGCGGTCGGGGAGCCCTGGGACGGGTTCCCGGCCGTGGGCCCGAAGGAGACCAGGGAGGCGATACGGGCCTGGCCGGCGCGGGCCTCCCGGTTGGCCGGGACCGGGGTGAACCGCTCCGCCAAGGGCACGGTCGAGGTGTCGTGGGCCAGATCGGGGTCGCCCTCGGGGGTCCACCGGCTGAGCGAGCGCCACACGATCCCGGGGCCGGGGGTCCCCGACGGGACGGAGTCCGGGAACCAGTACGAGGCGTACGGGGCCAGGTCGGCCGGGGCAGGGGCCGTGGCGGGCGCTCCCACGGGTAAGGGCACGGGCGCGGGCGCGGCGGCGGCACGGGCGCGGCCCGCCAGGCCCAGCAGCACGGCGGCCCCGGCCCCGGTCACCAGCACCCTGCGCCGGGTCGGCCGTACCGCGGCGGGCGGCGTACGCGGATCGACGACGTCGTCGGTCTCTGGCATGCGGGGCTCCTCACGAAGGGATCGGGGGACCGGGGGATCGGCCGGTCAGGTCACGTCGTGCACGCGCAGCACCTCGGTGATGCCGCGCGCGGCCAGATGGGCGGGGTCCGCGGCGCGCTCCGCGAGGACCACCGCGGGGCGCACCCCCTGGGCCGTCAGCGAGGCCCAGGCTTCGAAGAACGCGCCGCCCGGGGCGCACACCGAGCGCCCCGGAGCCTCCAACGCCCCGCCGACGTCCACGGCGAGCGCGGTGGACCGCGGGGCCGGGCGGTGCGCGCGGCCCCGCCACCGCGCCGCGATCCGGGCGACGGCTGCACCGGCCGGTTTGGTCCGGCGGTCGTTGGCGAGCAGACCGAGGCCGTACTCCAGCTCCGGGAAGTCCGCGAGCTCCCGCGACACGTCGTGCGAGCACCACCAGGTCACGCCCCACAGGTCCGGGCAGTCCAGGGCGTTCGCGACGGTGGCCTCGGCGAACCGCGCCGCGTGCTCGGGCGGGATCAGCGGCGCCGGGGCGCCGACCTCCTGGAGCCACACCGGGCGGCGCGGGTCCAGGGACCAGGCCTTGGAGAGCTCGATCAGGTACGCGGCATGGTGCTCGGTCGCCGTCCCGCTCCGGCCGTGGCGCTGCGCGGTGCCGTTGAACACCCAGGAGTGCACGGCGGTGGCCCCGCCCAACCGGGCCGCATGAGCCGGGGTGAAGGGGTGCCCGTCCTGGTACCAGGCCGCGTCGTACTCGGCGTGCAGATGCAGCCGTCCCGGCGCTCCCGCCTCGCACGCGGCGAGCATCCGCTCCAGCCAGCGGGCGGCCTGGTCAGGGGTGATCCGGTCGGGGTCGGGGTGCGGCGCGCCGGAGAACTGGTTGATCTCGTTGCCGACCGTCATGCCCAGGAAGTTCGGCCGGTCGGCGAGGGCCGCGGCCAGCGTGCGCAGGTACTCCTCCTGCCCGGCGACCACGTCCGGGTCGGTGAAGATGCTGCGCCGGTGCCAGGTCCGGGTCCAGGCGGGCAGGAAGTCGAAGCTCGACACGTGCCCCTGCAGGCCGTCCACGTTGACGTCGAGCCCGCGCTCGGCGGCCGCGTCGGCGAGCGCGACGAGCTGCTCCACGGCGCGCGGCCGGATCAGCGTCCGGTTCGGCTGGAACACCGGCCACAGCGGGAAGACGCGGATGTGGTCCAGCCCGAGCGCGGCGATCGAGTCGAGGTCGGCCCGCACCTCGTCGAGGTCGAAGTCCAGCCAGTGGTGGAACCAGCCGCGGGCCGGTGTGTAGTTGGCGCCGAAGCGGAGCGCGTCATCGGGCACAGGGCGTCCTGGAGTCCTGGAGGAATTCACCGGATGCGCCACAACCTGCCGGTGCGGATGAGGAAAGTCAACAGGGCCCCCGACCATGTACTTATGCGCTTCAGCCCAGTTGACACAAGGGTTCTGCGCGAAGAGTCTGAGGTAACTAATGCGCTTTAGTTGTGCCCGGGTGCAAGGAACTGCGTGGAAATGGACAGCGGTATTTCGGTCACGCCGGTCATCGCCGCCACCCGCCCGCTCGGGCATGCCGCTGCGGGAGACGCCCCTCCCGGAAGCGACCGGATCGTCATGGAAGCGGCCTGTCAGGGCAGGATCGCGTACGGTCCGGCCATTGCCGTCCGTATTCCGCCACGTGTGACGCACCCGAAGGACGAATGAGGCAGGCATGGCCCGCAGACCCACGATCAAGGACATCGCCCGGCAGGCCGGTGTGTCGGAGAGCGCGGTCTCCTTCGCGCTCAACGACCGGCCGGGCGTCTCGCAGGACACCCGGGCCCGGATCCGGCGCGTCGCCGAGGAACTCGGCTGGCAGCCCAACAGCGCGGCCCGGGCCCTGTCCGGCGAACGCTCCGGGGTTGTCGGCCTGGTCCTGGCCCGGCCCGCGCACACGCTCGGCGTCGAGTCCTTCTTCCTCCAGCTCGTCTCCGGCGTCCAGGAGGTCCTCTCCGCCGCCCGGACCGCCCTGCTGTTCCAGGTCGTCGAGGACATCGACGCCGAATGCGCGGTCTACCGCCGCTGGTGGGCCGAGCGTCGGGTCGACGGCGTCCTCGTCGTCGACCCGCGTACGAGCGACCCGCGACCGGCGCTCCTGGAGGGACTCGCCCTGCCCGCGGTCACCATCGGCGAGGCCCTGTCCCCGGACAGCGGCGCGGCCGCCGGACCCGGTGACGGGAGGGGCTCCTCCCCGGCTCACCCGGTGACCCTGTCCTCGGTCCGGGCCGACGACGCCGGCGCCATGGCCCAGGTCCTGGAGCACCTGTACGGGCTGGGCCACCGCCGGATCGTGCACGTCGCCGGACTCCCCGGCCTCGCCCACACGGTCCGCCGGATGGAGTCCCTGCGGACGGAGGCCGCGCGCCGCGGCCTCGGCCCGGACCAGGTGCGCTCGGTGGTCACCGACTACTCCGACGCCGAGGGCGCGGCGGCCACCCGACGGGTCCTCGCCGAGCCGGACCCGCCCACGGCGCTCGTCTACGACAACGACGTGATGGCCGTCGCCGGGAGCGCGGTCGCCGCCGAGCTGGGCATCCCCGTCCCGGGCCGGCTCTCGATCGTGGCCTGGGACGATTCCGCGCTCTGCCGGGTCACCCATCCCCGGCTCACCGCTCTCGTACGGGACACCGCCGGCTTCGGCCGGCTGGCCGCCGAGGAACTCCTGGCCGTCCTCGCGGGCAGCCCGCCCGGAGTGCGGATCAGCGAGCGGCCGAGGCTGGAGCCTCGCGACAGCACGGCGCCGCCCCCGGCGCATACTTAATCCTGAAACCTTCCTGGAGTCGCCATCGTGACCATTCCCAGCGCCCCGTTCCCCGCAACGCGGGCCGCCGCAGCGGCCTCCGGACCGACCGTGGCGATCGACATCGGCGGTACGAAGATCGCCGGTGCGCTGGTCCACCCCGACGGCACGATGTCGGCCACCACCCGTCGCCCGACCCCGCGCGGGGCGGACGCCGACGGGGTCATGGCAGCGGTCGCCGAGGTCGTCGCCGACCTCTCCGAGTCGCCGCTGTGGGCCTCGGCGGTCCGCTGCGGGATCGGCAGCGCCGGACCGGTGGACACCTCGCGGGGCACGGTCAGCCCGGTCAACATCGGGGCCTGGCGGGAGTTCCCGGTCCAGGAGCGGGTCGTGGCGGAGCTCGCGGCGCACGGGGCCGACCTGCCGACCGTGCTGGCCGGTGACGGAGTGGCGATGACCGCCGCCGAGCACTGGCTGGGCGCGGCCCGGGGCCACGCGAACGCCCTGTGCATGGTGGTCTCCACGGGCGTGGGCGGCGGCCTGATCCTGAACAGCCGGCTCCACCCCGGCCCCACGGGCAACGCGGGACACATCGGACACATGAGTGTGGCTTTCGACGGTGAACCGTGCGCGTGCGGCGGCCACGGGTGCGTCGAGTCGATCGCCTCCGGTACGGCGATCGCCCGCTGGGCCCTGGACCAGGGCTGGACGCCGTCGGACACGGCGGGGGGCGCCGCAGGCGTGAACGGCGCGGGCGGCGCGGGCGGCGGGCGTGACGCCACGGCGGCGGGTGTGGCGGCCGCCGCCGCCGAGGGCGACCCGATCGCCCTGGCGGCCTTCGACCGCGCGGGCCGCGCCCTGGCCGCCGCCATCGCGGCCACCGCCACCCTCGTGGAGACGGACATCGCGGTCATCGGCGGTGGCGTGGCCGCCGCCGGCGACACCCTCTTCGGCCCGATCCGCAGCCACCTCGCGGCCTACGCCACGCTCTCGTTCGCCAAGGACATCCAGGTGGTGCCGGCGATGCTGGGCACCCACGCGGGGCTGATCGGCGCGGCCGCGGCGGCGACCATGCTGCTTCCCTCGGCACCGTCCTCTTCGTGAACCCCGGCCCCGGGACGCTCAGGGCTTGACGGACCGGTAGTACCGGCGCGCACCCTCGTGCAGGTCCAGGGGGTCGGTGTAGATCGCCGTCCGCAGGTCCACGAGCTGCGCCGCGTGCACCTGGCGCCCGACGAGGTCACGGCTGAGGATCACCGTCCGCGTCAGCTGCTCGGTGAGCTGCGGGTCGGTCGCCGCCGTGGTCACCAGCAGGTTCGGCACGGCCAGGGTCGACACCGAGCTGGTGTTGCGCGCCCGCGCGTAGGCGTCCTGAGGCATCACGGCCGTCCGGTAGTAGCGCGCCGGGCTGCCGCTCTCCTGCAGCTGCTCCATCAGGTCGCCGAGCGGTACGAGCCGGATGTCGAAGCGTTCCGACAGCTCCTTCACGGCGTTCGTCGGCAGGCCGCCGGACCAGAAGAACGCGTCGAGCCGGCCGGCCTCCAGCTCGCCCGGCATGGTGTCGATGCCGATGGACACCGGCGTGATGTCCAGCACCGGGTCGATCTTGGCCGCCCTCAGCAGCCGCTCCGAGACCAGCCGTACGCCGGACCCCGGCTGGCCGATCGCGACCCGCAGGCCCTTCAGGTCACGCGCCGACTGCACCGGGGAGCCGGCCGGGACCACCAGCTGCACGTAGTCGTCGTAGAGCCGGGCGACCCCGCGCAGGCGGTCCGCCCCGGGCTTCTTGTCGAGCTGGTACTTGGCGACCGCGTCCGCCGTCGCCACCGTGAAGTCCGCCTCGCCGGTGGCCAGCCGCTTCAGGTTCTCCTGCGAGCCCTCGCTGGTCTCCAGCCGTACGTCCACCCCGGGCATGTCCCGCCCGAGCGCCTGCTCCAGCAGCTGCCCGTACCGGTGGTAGACCCCGGTCCGCGCGCCCGTGCTGAAGGTCAGCTCGCCCTCCAGCTCCGGCTCCCCGAAGGGCTTCAGCCACCACGTCAGGATCCCGAGCACGGCGAGTACGGCCACCAGGACCCGCAGGGCGTGGCGCCTGCTGATCCGGGGCGGTACGAGAGGCATGGCCGCGATCCTGCCACCCGTCCGCCGTCCTGTCACGGCGCGGGCCGTCCGGGGGCTCCCGAGCGGAGCCTTCCGAGCAGTTTGCGTGCGGCCGGACCGGACGGTCCGTCCGTGCGCCAGGCCAGCGCGACCCTCCCGGTCAGCGCCGGCTCGGTGATCCGCAGCGCGCACAGTCCGCTGCCGCTGCCGCTGCCGCTGCCGCTGCCGCTGTCCGTGTCTGTGCCTGTACCCGTGCCGACGCCGGCTCGCGGGCCCGCGGCCGACTCCGCCCCGGACGGCACCACCGCCACCCCCAGGCCCCGCGCGGCCAGCCGGACCAGCACGGCGGGCGCCGCCGCCTCGAAGTCCACCCGCGGCGCGAAGCCCGCCTGTGCGCACGCCCGCTCCAGCACCGCGCGCAGCCCGGTCCCGCGCGGCAGGCTGATCAGGGCCCGCCCGCGCAGGGCGGTCAGCGGGATCCCGCCGTTCACGGCGTCCGCCACCAGCGGATCGTCCGCCCGCACCGCCGCGACCAGGGGTTCGTCGAGCACCACCCGGCAGGAGACGCCCGGCGGCGGCTCCCCCGCGAGGCCGACCACCGCCAGGTCCAGCTCCCCGCGAAGCAGCGCGGCCAGCATCCGCTCCGAGGTGTCCTCGGAGAGCGCGATCTCCACCCCCGGGTGCTCGTCGTGGAAGGCCCCGAGCACCTCCACCACGTCGAACCCGTCCACCACCGCCCCGGCCGCCCCCGGGACCAGCCCGAGGGCCACCCGCCCGCGCAGCAGGCCGGAGAACTCCTCGGCCGTCCGCCGCACGCCCTCAACCGCCGCCAGGGCGGCACGCGCGTACGAGAGCACCGCCCGGCCCGCCTCCGTCGGGGTCACCCGCCGCCCGGACCGGTCGAGGAGCCGCTGCCCGAGCTCGCGCTCCAGTTGCGCGACCTGTGCGCTCACCCCGGGCTGTGACACGTGCAGCCGCGCCCCGGCCCGCGTGAAGCCGCCCTCTTCCACCACGGCCACGAAATACCGCAGCTGAGCCAGTTCCATAAGCATGGATTCTAGATCGCAGAAGGACCCACTCTTGGACTTATGCCCAGTGCCGCCTCGACCCTGAAGCCATGAGCCGATCCGCCTCCCCCGCCTTCGCGCACCGCCGGACGATCGCCGCGGCCGTCGCCGCCGAACGCCGCGAGCTGGCCGACGTACTGGACGCCCTCACCCCGGACCGGTGGGACGTGCCCTCCCTCTGCGCCGGCTGGCGCGTCCGCGAGGTCGCCGCCCACCTGTCCCTCGGATTCCGCACCACCCTCCCCGGCTTCGCCGCCGAACTGCTGCGGGCCCGCGGCAGCCTGCACCGGATGACCGACCGCACGGCCCGCCGCGACGCCGCAGCCTTCACCACGCGCGAGCTCGCCGCACTGCTCCGCGAGAACGCCGGCCACCCCTGGAGACCACCCGCCGCCGGCCCGACCGGAGCCCTCGCCCACGACGTGGTCCACGGCCTCGACATCACCGTCGCCCTCGGCCACCCGCGCCGCGTCCCCGAGGACCGGCTGCGGCTCCTCCTCGACGCGGCCACCCCCCGGTCCCTGCGCTTCTTCGGCGCGGACCTGACCGGCGTCCAGCTGCGCGCACAGGACCTGGACTGGTCCCTCGGCGAGGGAACTCCCGTGTACGGGGAAGCCCAGGACCTGCTGCTCCTCCTCTTCGGCCGCCGCCTTCCCCCGGGTCGGCTGAACGGGGGACCGGAGGGCCACCGGGTACCGCCTACCCTTGTTGCATGACCAGCAGCGACCGGAGCCAGGCAGTGGACGTGAAGCGAAGCTACGAGGTGCGCACCTACGGGTGCCAGATGAACGTGCACGACTCGGAGCGGCTCTCCGGTCTGCTGGAGGACGCCGGCTACGTCCGGGCGCCCGAAGGCGCCGACGGCGACGCCGACGTCGTGGTCTTCAACACCTGCGCGGTCCGCGAGAACGCCGACAACAAGCTGTACGGCAACCTCGGCCGACTGGCCCCGATGAAGACGAAGCGCCCCGGCATGCAGATCGCCGTCGGCGGCTGCCTCGCGCAGAAGGACCGCGACACGATCGTCAAGCGGGCCCCCTGGGTCGACGTCGTCTTCGGTACGCACAACATCGGCAAGCTGCCCGTGCTGCTGGAGCGCGCCCGCATCCAGGAGGAGGCGCAGGTCGAGATCGCCGAGTCGCTGGAGGCCTTCCCCTCCACGCTCCCGACCCGCCGCGAGTCCGCGTACGCCGCCTGGGTCTCGATCTCCGTCGGCTGCAACAACACCTGCACCTTCTGCATCGTCCCGGCCCTGCGCGGCAAGGAGGAGGACCGCCGGCCCGGCGACATCCTCGCCGAGGTGGAGGCCCTGGTCGCCGAGGGCGTCTCGGAGATCACCCTGCTCGGCCAGAACGTGAACGCGTACGGCTCGGACCTGGGCGACCGCGAGGCCTTCAGCAAGCTGCTGCGCGCCTGCGGCCAGATCGAGGGCCTGGAGCGGGTCCGTTTCACCTCCCCGCACCCGCGCGACTTCACGGACGACGTGATCGCGGCGATGGCCGAGACCCCGAACGTGATGCCGCAGCTGCACATGCCGATGCAGTCCGGATCGGACACGATCCTGAAGGCGATGCGCCGCTCGTACCGGCAGGAGCGGTTCCTGGGCATCATCGAGAAGGTCCGCGCCGCGATCCCGCACGCCGCGATCTCCACCGACATCATCGTGGGCTTCCCCGGTGAGACGGAGGAGGACTTCCAGCAGACGATGCACGCGGTGCGCGAGGCCCGGTTCGCGAACGCCTTCACCTTCCAGTACTCCAAGCGGCCCGGCACCCCCGCCGCCGACATGGAGGGGCAGATCCCCAAGGAGGTGGTCCAGGAGCGGTACATGCGCCTGGTCGCCCTCCAGGAGGAGATCTCCTGGGACGAGAACAAGAAGCAGGTCGGCCGCACGCTGGAGGTCATGGTCGCGGAGGGCGAGGGCCGCAAGGACGGCGCCACGCACCGCCTCTCCGGCCGCGCGCCCGACAACCGCCTGGTCCACTTCACGAAGCCGGAGGCGGAGGTCCGCCCCGGTGACGTGGTCACCGTGGACATCACCTACGCGGCACCGCACCACCTGCTGGCCGAGGGCCCGACGCTGACCGTGCGCCGCACGCGCGCCGGCGACGCCTGGGAGAAGCGCAACGCCGCCCCGGCGCAGCCGGCGGGCGTCATGCTCGGGATCCCGAAGCTGGGCGTCCCGGCGCCCCTGCCGGCCGTCACCTCCGGCTGCTCGGTGCCCACCTCCTCCTGAACGGCACGGGTCCCGCCCCTGCGGCTAGGCTGCGGATCATGCTCGTAGCCGCTGCCGTCTGTCCCGCCCCGCCGCTGCTCGTGCCGGAGGTCGCCGCGGGGGCCGCCGCCGAACTCGGCGACGCCCGCACCGCCTGCTCCGACGCGCTGGCGGTGCTCGCCGCGTCCCGGCCCGACCTGCTGGTCGTGGTCGGGGCCGCCGCCGAGGGCGGCGCGTACGACCAGGGCACCCCCGGCGGCTTCGCCGGGTTCGGCGTGGACCTGACCGTCACCCTGGGCCCCGACCTGGGCGAACCGCCGAGCGGCCACGCCACGGGGACCACCCTCCCGGCTTCCCTCGCGGTGGCCGGATGGCTGCTGGGCCAGGCCCGCTGGGCGGCCGCTCCGGTCGCCGGAGTGGCCGTCGCCGCGGACCTCGCCCCGAGCGGCTGCGGGCTCCTCGGCGCGGATCTGGGCGGCTCCGCCGAACGCGTGGCCATGCTGGTCCTCGGGGACGGCAGCGCCTGCCGCACCCTCAAGGCCCCCGGTTACCTCGACGAGCGCGCCGCCGCCTTCGACGCCGAGGCCGCCCGCGCGCTGGGCGCCGCCGACGTGGCGGCGCTGGCCGGGCTCGATGCCGCTCTCGCGGCCGAACTCCAGGCCGCCGGGCGGGCCCCCTGGCAGGTGCTGGCCGGCGCCGCCGAGGGCGCGGGGCTGGCCGGGCGCCTGCTGTACGAGGACGCCCCGTACGGCGTGGGGTACTTCGTCGCCGCCTGGTCGTAGCCGTACGGCTCCCGGAACGGCGAAGGGGCGCGGGACCGGCAGCAGCCGGTCCCGCGCCCCTTTCCCGGATCGCGTCAGGAGGCGGCAGGCGGCGTCGGCCCGCCGGGAGCGTCCTTGTGCGCGATCTTCCCCAGGGCGTTTTTCGCCTTGCCCGTTCCGCTCGTGATCTGGCCGCTGTACTTGCCCTTGGTCTTGGAGTCCATGGCCTTGGCCACCTTGTCCAGACTCTCGCCGATCCTGCCCTCGTGCTGCAGGGCGAGGTCGCCGACCTTGTCCTTCGCCGGAGCGAGCTTGGCCTTCAGATTGTCCAGCAGGCCCATGGGTCACCTTCCGTTGGCGGTCGCTACGTGCGGGCGCCCTCGCCGGTCTCGCTGTCCGCGGCCACCGGGGCCGCCAGCTGCTTCGGAATCTCCACGACTCCCGCCTCAGGAGACTTCTCGGCAACCGGCTCGGCCTCCTCGGCCGCACCGGACTCCGCCGTCAGGTCCTCCGCCGCGACCGCCTCGGTCACGACTTCGTCCTTACGACGAAAAAACCGCTCAAAAACGCCCATGTCTACTCCCGTAACGTTACTCGTGTGAGTGAAGTTCCGCGTCGACCGGACCGGCCTGCGCCGGGCGTACGCAGGGCGTATGCCCGGCCGGAACCTCGCCAGGGCAACGACCCCGACCTCACCCCGTCACGTCACTCGATCGGGTACATGGCCGCGCCTTGACCAGGGGCTGAGAGACTGGGGCGGTGAGGAAAGCAGCCCCCGCCCCGCGGGTCATCGCCGTCGTAGGTCCCACTGCGGCAGGAAAGTCCGACCTGGGCGTCGCCCTGGCCCGCCATTTCGACGGCGAAGTCGTCAACGCCGACTCCATGCAGCTGTACCGGGGGATGGACATCGGCACCGCCAAACTGACGACGGAGGAGCGCGGCGGTGTCCCGCACCACCTCCTCGACATCTGGGACGTCACCGACACCGCCAACGTCGCCGACTACCAGCGGCTGGCCCGCCTGGAGATCGACAAACTGCTCGCCGAGGGCCGCACCCCCGTCCTCGTCGGCGGATCCGGGCTGTACGTGCGCGGCGCCCTGGACGTCATGGAGTTCCCCGGCACCGACCCGGAAGTGCGGGCCCGCCTGGAGGAAGAGCTCACCCTCCGCGGCTCCGGCGCCCTGCACGCCCGGCTCGCCGCCGCCGACCCGGCCGCCGCGCACGCCATCCTGCCCAGCAACGGCCGCCGCATCGTCCGCGCCCTCGAAGTGATCGAGATCACCGGCCGCCCGTTCACCGCCAATCTGCCCGGCCACGATTCCGTCTACGACGCCGTGCAGATCGGCGTCGACGTGGCCCGCCCGGAGCTCGACGAGCGGATCGCGCTGCGGGTCGACCGGATGTGGGAGGCCGGGCTGGTGGACGAGGTCCGCGCGCTGGAGGCCCGCGGGCTGCGCGACGGAATCACCGCCTCCAGGGCACTCGGCTACCAGCAGGTCCTGGCCGCGCTGGCCGGTGAGTGCACCGAGGACGAGGCCCGGGCCGAGACCGTCCGGGCGACCAAGCGGTTCGCCCGCCGCCAGGACTCCTGGTTCCGCCGCGACCCGCGCGTGCACTGGCTCAGCGGGGCCGTCGCCGACCGGGGGGAACTCCCCGGACTCGCGCAGTCGTTGGTCGAACGAGCGGTCACAGCCTGATCACGTGATGGCATCGGGACGCCTCACGCGCCAGTAGCGGGGCCGGGGGCGTGCCATCATCAAACTCCAGCGGGTGCGATCACCTGCGATGAACGGCGGCGTACCGAGTCCGAGTGGGAGGGCGCGTGGCAATGGAGGCCGGCCCTCGCGACACCGGGCAGGACGACACCCGGAGGGAAGCGGACCCGATGCTTCTGGACGGGACCGACGGGACGGACGTGCCCGCAGGGCTCGGGCTGCCCGCCGACCCGGCGCGGCTGACCCCGGACGGCCCGGACACCCCGGACTCCGCCGAGGCGGAGGCCGCCGCCGGGCCCGAGTTCGAGGTGGAACTGCGCCCGCAGCGCCGTCTGCGCCTGTGGCAGATCGCCCCCATCGCGATGCTCGCCGCCACCGGTTCGCTGATGTTCGCCTTCCCGCTCGCCTTCGAGTTCGGCGACGGCGGTGCCGTGGTGGCCATGCTCGGCTTCCTGATCAGCTGCTGCGCCGGAGGCTGGGGAATGATGGCCGCCCGACGGGTCGGCCACACGTGGCCCGGTCTCCCGGCCCGGGGGAGCGGCCGCCGCCCGGACTGGCGCATGGCCGCGCTGTACGCCGTCGTCGCGCTGGCCGTCGTAGGCCTCGCCGTGTACCGGGTGGCCCGGCTCCGCTGACCGATCCCTCGGACGGTTCCGCCCCTCGGACGGTGCGGCCCCTCTGAGCTGGGGCTCGGTACCATGGGCGGGTGACGCAGACCACCCTCTCCTTCCTCAAGGGCCACGGCACCGAGAACGACTTCGTGATCGTCCCGGACCCGGACAACGCCATCGAGCTGCCCGTGTCGGCCGTCGCGAAGCTGTGCGACCGGCGCGCCGGGATCGGCGCGGACGGCGTGCTGCACGTCGTCCGGTCCGCCGCGCACCCCGAGGCCGCGCACCTGGCCGACGAGGCGGAGTGGTTCATGGACTACCGCAACAGCGACGGCTCCATCGCCGAGATGTGCGGCAACGGCGTACGCGTCTTCGCCCGCTACCTCCAGTACGCCGGACACGTCGAGCCCGGCGACCTCGCCATCGCCACCCGCGGAGGCGTCAAGCGGGTGCACCTCGACAAGACGGGCGACGTCACCGTCTCCATGGGCCGCGCCGAGCTGCCCCCCGGCGAGGTCACGGTCAGCGTCGGCGCCCGCAGCTGGACCGCGCGGAACGTGAACATGGGGAACCCGCACGCGGTGGCCTTCGTCGAGAGCCTCGACCACGCGGGGAACCTGTTCGCCGCCCCCGCGTTCAGCCCGGCGTCCGCCTACCCGGCCGGGGTCAACGTCGAGTTCGTCGTCGACCGCGGTCCCCGGCACGTCGCCATGCGCGTCCACGAGCGCGGCTCCGGCGAGACCCGCTCCTGCGGAACCGGCGCCTGCGCCGTCGCCGTGGCCGCCATCCGCCGCGACGGCGCCGACCCGGCCGCGACCGGCGAACCGGTCGCGTACACCGTCGACCTCCCCGGCGGCACCCTGATCATCACCGAACACCCCGACGGGCAGATCGACATGACCGGACCGGCCGTGATCGTGGCTGCGGGGGAGTTCGACGGGTCCTGGCTCACCGAAACGGCTTTCGCCTGAAGCTTCCCTCTAACGGGTGATCCGTTTCACGCTGAGCGAGAGGTGGACTGCGCCACGTGGTGGGGTCGGTAACATCAGGCACCGGCCCTGAGGGCTCACCCCATGCCCACCACCGCCGGTCGAAGCCGCCGGAGGTGCCCATGAGTGCAGAGGCCACGAACCCCGAAGCACACCCCGAAGCGCGCCCTGAGCTCCGCAGACGGGGGCGGACCAGGCTCGATCTGCGCCGGCTCGGGCGCGCGGCCCTGCTCGGGCCGACGTCACGAGACCGCCTTCCGGACGCGATCGGCCACGTTGCCGAGGCGCACCGCGCCCACCACCCGGACGCCGATTTGTCCATTCTGCGCCGCGCGTATCTCCTCGCGGAGACCTCGCACCGCGGCCAGATGCGAAAAAGTGGTGAGCCGTACATCACACATCCACTCGCCGTCACCCTCATCCTCGCCGAACTCGGCGCCGAGACCACGACCTTGACGGCCTCTCTGCTCCACGACACCGTCGAGGACACCGACGTGACCCTCGACCAGGTCCGGGCCGAGTTCGGTGACGAGGTGTGCTTCATCGTCGACGGCGTCACCAAGGTGGAGAAGATCGACTACGGCGCCGCCGCCGAACCCGAGACCTTCCGCAAGATGCTCGTCGCCACCGGCAACGACGTCCGCGTGATGTCCATCAAACTCGCCGACCGGCTGCACAACATGCGCACCCTGGGCGTGATGCGCCCCGAGAAGCAGGCCCGCATCGCCAAGGTCACCCGCGACGTCCTCATCCCGCTGGCCGAACGGCTCGGCGTCCAGGCCCTCAAGACCGAGCTGGAAGACCTCGTCTTCGCGATCCTGCACCCCGAGGAGTACGAGAGCACCCGCGCGCTCATCGCCGCCCACGCCGGGGAACGCGATCCGCTGCCCGCCATCGCCGACTCCGTACGCGGTGTCCTGCGCGACGCGGGCATCGCCGCCGAAGTGGAGGTCCGGCCGCGGCACTTCGTCTCCGTGCACCGCATCTCCCGCACCCGCGGCGAACTGCGCGGCTCCGACTTCGGCCGCATCCTCGTCCTCGTCGGCGAGAACGCCGACTGCTACGCCGTGCTCGGCGAGCTGCACACCTGCTTCACCCCGGTCGTCTCGGAGTTCAAGGACTTCATCGCCACCCCGAAGTTCAACCTCTACCAGTCGCTGCACACCGCCTTCGCCACTCCCGAGGGCTACGTGGCCGAGGTCATCGTGCGGACCCGGCAGATGCACCGCGTTGCCGAGGCCGGCGTGGTCGCCCTCGGCAATCCGTACGCCACCGCGACGCCCGACGCCACCACCGACCCGGACGAGGAGCGCGTGGACCCCACGCGGCCCGGCTGGCTGTCCCGGCTGCTCGACTGGCAGCAGTCCGCACCCGATCCCGACACCTTCTGGACCGTGCTCCGGGCGGAGCTCGCCCAGGACCGGGAGATCACCGTGTTCCGTGCCGACGGGGGCACGCTGGGCCTGCCGGCCGGGGCCAGCTGTATCGACGCCGCCTACGCGCAGCACGGCGAGGCGGCCCACGGCTGTATCGGCGCCCGCGTCAACGGGCGCCTCACCTCCCTGTCCTCCTCCCTGTCCGACGGGGACACCGTCCAGCTGCTGCTCGCGCAGGACGCCTCCTCCGGACCCGCCGCCGAGTGGCTGGACCACGCGCGGACCCCCGCGGCACGGATCGCCATCAGCAGCTGGCTCGAGTCCCATCCCGACCGGGCCATGGCCACGACCTCGGCCGCCCGGGCACCGCTGTCGGTGGTCGGGGCCCGCGGGGGCGGGGGCAACGCGGTCGCCGATCTGCCGGACGCCACCGTGCGACTGGCGGGGTGCTGCACCCCGGTGCCGCCGGATGCCGTCGCCGGCTTCCTGGTCCGCGGCGGGGCCGTCACCGTGCACCGCATCCACTGCGCGGCGGTGGCGCAGATGCGGGCCGTGGGGCGCACCTCGGTCGCCGTGCACTGGCGGGCCACGGCGGACTGCCGGGTCACCCTGCTCGCTGAATCGTTCGGCCGCCCGCACCTGCTGGCCGATCTGACCGAGGCCATCGCCCGCGAGGGGGTCGAGGTGGTCTCCGCGACCGTGGAGCCGCCTGTCGAGCAGCGGGTCCGGCACAGCTACACCCTGCAGCTGCCCGATGCGGCCGGGCTGCCCGCGCTGATGCGGGCGATGCGGGACGTGCCGGGCGTGTACGACGTCAGCCGGGTATAGACGCCGTCCGACGCCGGCCGATGCGGGCCGATGCGGGCCGGGCGCGGA
The DNA here is from genome assembly GCF_017639205.1 of Streptomyces nojiriensis. Classification (NCBI taxonomy): domain Bacteria; kingdom Bacillati; phylum Actinomycetota; class Actinomycetes; order Kitasatosporales; family Streptomycetaceae; genus Streptomyces; species Streptomyces nojiriensis. Next base: position 6,615,808 of record NZ_CP071139.1, read on the forward strand.
CGTAGGCCGGAACGGCTCCGGAACGCCCCGTTCGGGTGGACCCGTCGCGCGCCGTACGCGGCCGTGTGGCGGGCGCTGGTAAGCGGTGGTGGATGCAGCTCTCCTCCCCGCGCCTGCGCGCCACCCTGCTCGCCGCGGCCTCCCTCACCCTCGTCGCCGCCGTCCTGCCCCCACCGACGCCGCTGGGCATCGGCGACCCGCTCTTCCCGGAGCTCGGGAACCCGGGGTACGACGTGCTCTCGTACGACCTGTCCTTCGACTACAAGGACAACCTGAGCCCGCTCGACGCGGTCACCGTCATCGACGCCCGCGCCCTGGAGCGGCTGGAGCGCATCAATCTGGACTTCACCCACGGCAAGGTGGCGTCCGCCGAGGTCAACGGGGAGCCGGCGCGGTTCGAGAGCGTGGCGGAGGACCTCGTCCTCACGCCAGCGCGCCCGGTGGCGGACAACATGCCGCTGCACATCACCATCCGGCACACCAGTGATCCGCGCGGCCGCGGCGACGGCGGCTGGGTGCCGACGGCGGACGGCCTGGCCATGGCCAACCAGGCCGACGCCGCGCACCGCGTCTTCCCCTGCAACGACCACCCCGCCGACAAGGCGTTCTTCACCTTCCGGATCACCGCCCCGGCCGGTCTCACGGCCGTCGCCAACGGGGAGTCGGTGGTCCCCGCCGTGCGGCTCGGCCCCACGACGACCTGGACGTACCGGACCCGGCACCCGATGGCCACCGAGCTGGCCCAGGTCTCGGTGGGCCGCTCCGAGGTCGTGCACGGCACCGGACCGCACGGACTGCCGCTGCGCGACGTGGTGCCCGCCCAGGACCGCCGGCGACTGGACCCCTGGCTCAAGAAGACCGCGGGCCACATCGAGTGGATGGAGGAGCGGGTCGGCCGCTACCCCTTCGAGAACTACGGGGTGCTGATCGCGCGGGCCACGACCGGCTTCGAGCTGGAGACGCAGACCCTCTCGCTCTTCGAGAGCAACCTGTTCGCGGGCGATGGCTACCCCGACTGGTACGTGGAGTCCGTGATGGTCCACGAGCTCGCCCACCAGTGGTTCGGCGACAGCGTCACCCCGCGGACCTGGTCCGACCTGTGGCTCAACGAGGGACACGCCACCTGGTACGAGGCCCTGTACGCGGACGGGCTCGGCAAGTACTCCCTGGAGCGGCGCATGCGCGAGGCGTACCAGCGCTCCGACCAGTGGCGGGCGGCGGGCGGCCCGCCGGCCGCCCCGAAGGCCGCAGCACCCGGCCAGAAGATCGGACTGTTCCGGCCGGTGGTCTACGACGGGTCCGCGCTGATCCTCTACGCCCTGCGGCAGGAGATCGGCACCGAGGCCTTCGAGAGGATCGAGCGGCGCTGGGTCGCGGAGAACCGGGACGGGATCGCGGGGACGGCCGACTTCGTGCGCCTGGCCTCGCAGGAGGCGGGCCGCGACCTCGCGGCCTTCCTGGAGCCCTGGCTGTACGGGGCCACGACCCCACCGATGCCGGGGCACCCGGAGTGGAGCGGCAAGGCGTCCTCCGGCAAGGCCGCGGCGGACGGGAGCGCCCGATAAAAGGGTGTGACCGGCGAGGAACGGGCATGTCACCATCGACGGGGCCGCGTGGGGAATCCCCCGGCGGTGTGACACGTTGGACGTGACAGTTAACGTCACAGCTAACGTGACACTGCTATTCGAATCGACGTAAGGATCCAATGACCTCCTCTTCTTCCCCTTCCCAGGACGCGCGGGACGCACAGGACGTGCGGGACTCGCAGAGCTTCACCGAGAGCCTTCGGGCCGATGCCCTGATGGAAGAGGACGTCGCCTGGAGCCACGAGATCGACGGAGACCGGGACGGCGAGCAGCTCGAACGCTCGGAGCGCGCGGCCCTGCGCCGCGTGGCCGGCCTCTCCACCGAGCTCGAAGACGTCACCGAGGTCGAGTACCGGCAGCTGCGCCTGGAGCGCGTCGTACTGGTCGGTGTCTGGACCTCCGGCACGGTGAACGACGCGGAGAACTCCCTCGCGGAGCTCGCCGCCCTCGCCGAGACGGCGGGTGCGCTCGTACTCGACGGTGTGATCCAGCGCCGTGACAAGCCGGACCCGGCCACCTTCATCGGCTCGGGCAAGGCGCGCGAGCTGCGTGACATCGTCATGGAGAGCGGCGCCGACACCGTCGTGTGCGACGGTGAGCTCAGCCCCGGCCAGCTCATCGCCCTCGAGGACGTCGTCAAGGTGAAGGTGGTCGACCGGACCGCGCTGATCCTCGACATCTTCGCCCAGCACGCCAAGTCCCGAGAGGGCAAGGCGCAGGTCGCGCTCGCGCAGATGCAGTACATGCTGCCGCGACTGCGCGGCTGGGGTGCCTCGCTGTCACGGCAGATGGGTGGCGGCGGCGGTGGCGGCATGGCCACCCGAGGCCCCGGTGAGACCAAGATCGAGACCGACCGGCGACGGATCCGCGAGAAGATGGCGAAGATGCGCCGGGAGATCGCGGAGATGAAGACCGGCCGTGACATCAAGCGGCAGGAACGGCGCCGCAACAAGGTGCCCTCGGTCGCCATCGCCGGTTACACCAACGCGGGCAAGTCCTCGCTGCTCAACCGTCTCACGGGCGCGGGCGTCCTGGTGGAGAACGCACTGTTCGCCACCCTCGACCCGACCGTGCGCCGGGCCGAGACGCCGAGCGGCCGGGTCTACACCCTGGCCGACACGGTCGGCTTCGTCCGGCACCTGCCCCACCACCTGGTCGAGGCGTTCCGCTCCACGATGGAGGAGGTCGGTGACTCCGACCTGATCCTGCACATCGTGGACGGTTCGCACCCGGCTCCGGAGGAGCAGCTGGCGGCGGTGCGCGAGGTGATCCGCGAGGTCGGCGCGGTCAACGTGCCCGAGATCGTGGTGATCAACAAGGCCGACGCCGCGGATCCGCTCGTCCTGCAGCGGCTGCTGCGGATCGAGCGGCACTCGATCGCGGTTTCGGCGCGGACGGGCCTGGGCATCGAGGAACTCCTCGCGCTCATCGACTCCGAGCTGCCGCGGCCCGAGGTCGAGGTGGAGGCCATGGTGCCGTACACGCGCGGCTCGCTGGTCGCCAAGGCGCACGCCGAGGGCGAGGTGATCTCCGAGGAGCACACCCCGGACGGCACCCTGCTCAAGGCACGGGTCCACCAGGAACTGGCGGCGGACCTGGCGCCGTACGCGCTCGCGAAGCGCTGAGCGTGCTGACGGCTTGACGGTTTGACGGCTGAGGCCCCCCTGCACCGCAGGGGGGCCTCAGCCTTTCGGCCACGCCCGGGGTCCGGGACCGCTCGGACTGCCCGTGCCGCTCGGACTACTTGAACTTGCGGCTGACGGCGTCGAAGATGCCCTTCGCCTCCGGCCCCAGCCGGGGTCCGGCCAGCCAGCCCGCCTTGGCCGGGCCGATCGAGGTGTTCGACACCAGCGCCGGCTTGCCGTCGGAGCCAGCCGAGACCCAGCCGCCACCGGAGGAACCGCCGGTCATGGTGCAGCCGATGCGGTACATCACCGGGTCGTTCGCGTTCAGGGACAGCCGGCCCGGCCGGTCCGTGCACTGGAAGGCGCGCTGGCCGTCGAACGGAGCCGCCGCCGGGTAGCCCGTCGCCGTGATGCTCGCGACCTTCGGCACGGCCTGCGCGTTGAACTCCACCGGGAGCGCCGAACCGACCGTCTCCTCCAGGGACTTGGTGCTGCCCTTCTCGGGCATCACGTGCAGTACCGCGAAGTCGTACGGGGCACCCGCGCCGCCCGTCGGACCGCCGCTCGCGATCCACTGGTCGGAGGTCTGCGCCCAGTCGCTCCACCACACGCCGAACGGGGCCACCGTCTCGCGGGGCGCGCCCTTGAGCTGCGCCGCCGGCTTGCCCGCGTTGTTGTAGGACGGGACGAAGGCGATGTTGCGGTACCAGCCGCCGGCCTTGCCCGCGTGGACGCAGTGGCCCGCCGTCCAGACCATGTTCGACTTGCCGGGGTGGGCCGGGTCCTTGACCACGGTCGCCGAGCAGACCATCGAGCCCTCGGGGCCGTCGAAGAACACCTTGCCGGACGCCGGAACGCTCGTGTGGTAGGGCGGGGCGGCCTGCTTGGCCGCCACCGGTGCCGGGGTGGGGTCGGTGACGCCCTGGTCCTTGCCCGCGTCGGGGTCGACGGCCGGACGCTGCGGCTGCTCGGCGTCACGCATGCGGTCCGGGTCCCACAGGCCCTCGATGACCGGGTTGATGTAGTCGCCCGCCTCGCGGAGCCAGTCCTCCTTCTTCCAGTTCTTCCACTCACCCCCCTTCCACTTCTCCAGGTCTATCCCGTGCTCCTTGAGCTTGTCCTTGAGCTGGTCCGGGATCTTGATCCCGTCCTGGCCCGGCAGGCTCGCAGCCACGGTCGGCTTGGCGTCGCCGCCGGCCTCCCCGTCGCCGGGGCCGCAGGCAGCCGCGGTCAGCGCGAGCGTGGCCGCGCACAGAATCGCGGTGACCGGTCGGTTCGGTCGCATGTCGTTCGTCCCCCTGGGAGTTCGAGGAGTGGAGTGCAGGCCCCCACTATGCCGCTGTGGCCCAGGACGACACAGGCCGGGGCCGCGGTTCCTGGCGCTCTTCCCGTGCGGGACAAGGATCTTGAGTCAACCCGTGATCCCTCGCCGTCACCGTCGTTGGTACGTACGGGGGATGGGGGAGCAGCGTTCATGTTCGAGACGCAATCCGGAAGAGCAATCACTGCGGGAGGACCGACACTCGTGGCTGTCACCGAGCCGGCCGCGGCGGCGGCCGCGACAGAGATCCCGCGCCAAGTGCCGTTGCAGGGAAGCCGGGGGCCGGGTCCGGACGCCCCGAGCGGTTCCGTTGTGAACGGTGGGCCTGAGGGTTCCGCCGCTCCGGAGGGCATCCTGCGCAGGCAGTCGCAGCGGGAGTCCGCCGCCCGCACGTACGCGCGCTCGCTGCCCATCGTCCCGGTGCGGGCCCGCGGGCTCACCATCGAGGGCGCCGACGGACGGCGTTACCTCGACTGCCTCTCCGGCGCGGGCTCGCTCGCCCTCGGGCACAACCACCCGGTGGTGCTCGAAGCCATCCGGGGCGTGCTCGACTCGGGGGCCCCGCTGCACGTGCTGGACCTCGCGACCCCGGTCAAGGACGCCTTCACCACCGAGCTGTTCGCGAACCTGCCGCTCGCGCTGGCCGCCGACGCGCGCATCCAGTTCTGCGGTCCGGCCGGCACGGACGCCGTGGAGGCGGCCCTCAAACTGGTGCGCACCGCGACCGGACGCCCCGGGCTGCTCGCCTTCACCGGGGCCTACCACGGCATGACCGCCGGGGCCCTGGACGCCTCGGGGGGCGCCCCCGGGGTTCGGGTGACCCGGCTGCCGTACCCACAGGACCTCCGCTGCCCGTTCGGCGTCGGCGGCCCCGAGGGTGCCGAACTCTCCGCGCGCTGGACGGAGAACCTGCTGGACGACCCGAAGGGCGGGGTGCCCGCCCCCGCCGGCATGATCGTCGAACCCGTGCAGGGCGAGGGCGGGGTGATCCCCGCCCCGGACGGCTGGCTGCGCCGGATGCGCGAGATCACCGCGGCGCGGGGGATCCCGCTGATCGCCGACGAGGTGCAGACGGGCGTCGGCCGGACCGGTGCCTTCTGGGGAGTCGACCACGCCGGGGTGGTGCCCGATGTCATGGTCCTCTCCAAGGCGATCGGCGGCAGCCTGCCGCTCGCGGTGATCGTGTACCGGGCGGGCCTGGACGTCTGGGCCCCCGGCGCGCACGCGGGCACCTTCCGCGGCAACCAGCTCGCCATGGCCGCCGGTACCGCCACGCTCGCCTTCGTCCGTGAGAACCGGCTCGCCGAGCGCGCCGCCGCCCTGGGGGAACGGATGCTGGCGGCCCTGCACGGCCTGGCCTGCGGCCATCCCTGCATCGGAGAGGTACGGGGCCGGGGCCTGATGATCGGCGTCGAACTCGTCGACCCCGACACCGGGGCCGCCGCGCCGTCCCTCGCCGCCGCCGTCCGCCAGGAGTGCCTCGACCGCGGCCTGATCGTCGAGCTCGGCGGCCGCCACGGCGCCGTGGTGCGCCTCCTTCCCCCGCTGACCCTGACCGACGAGCAGGCCGCGGCGGTCCTCGACCGCCTGGCCGACGCCATCCCGGCCGCCGCCCGCCGGACCCACTGACCCGCACCCCGAGGACCCGCGATGCCAGACCCGCACCCGTCCACCCCGATCACGGAGACCCAGCCGCTGTCCGCCGACCGGCCCGCCCCACCGCCGGGACCGGCCCACACGCAGCCGCGCCCGGACCACGAGGAGGCCGCCGCCCCGGGGCAGCCGTCGCCGCCGCCCGGCACCGCGACGCCGCCACGAGAGGCCGCGTTGTCGGCGTCGCCATCGCCGTCGCCCCGGCCCGACGTGCCCGAGGTGCAGGGCCCGGGGCCCGCGGCCGCCCCGCCGGCCCGGCCGGTACCCGCCGAGGACGCACCGACTCCGCCCCCGGCCGGCACGCCGCCCGACGCCGACGGGGCCATGGCCGAGCACCCGCAGCCTGCGTCGCCGGGCGCACCCGGAGCACCGGCCGAGCCGCTCCCCGCGGCGGCTGCGGCTACGGCCCCCACCGGGGCCGGGGCCGGGACCGGCCTCGGGGCCACGGCCACGGTGCCGCGGCAGAAGGACGGCACGCCCCGGCCCCGTTCCGGCTGGACGAGCCCCCTCCGGCTGGAGCCGACCACACTGCCCGACCTCCTCAACCACCCCGACCCGGCCGTCGCCGCCGAGGCCGCGGCGGTGGAGAACCTGCTCCGCTGCTGGGTCCGCGAATCCGGTGTCGGCCGCCCCGACGGGCCCGTCGGAACCCCCCTGCGCATCCCCCTTCCCGCCTCCGGCACCGCCCTGCTCGTCCCGGTCCGCCACTGGTCCCACGCCGGCTGGCACCGATTCGGTGCGGTCCGGCTCGAAGGCACGACCGCCTCCGCGCCCTCCCTCGACGCCGTCACCATCGCCGCGCTCATCGCCCGTGAGGGCACGAGCGGCGGCCGGGGCGCCGCCGACCTCGTCGGCCGGGTCGCCGACTCGGTGCGCCGCACCACCGAGTTCATCGCCGACCGGCGGGAACGCCCCACCGCCCCGGATCCCGTCGGCGGGGACCGCTTCCTCACCGCCGAACAGGCGCTCCTCCTCGGCCACCCCCTCCAGCCCGACCCGAAGAGCCGCGAAGGACTCTCCGAGGCCGAGGTACGCCGCTACTCACCCGAACTCCACGGCTCCTTCCCCCTGCACTGGTTCGCGGTCGAACCCGCGGCCCTCGCCAGCGAATCGGCCTGGACCGAGAGCGGCCGCCCCGTCTCCGCCCCACAGCTCCTCGGCAGACTCGCCCCCGGGCTCCCGCTGCCCCACGGCACCACCCCCCTTCCCCTGCACCCCTGGCAGGCCCGCGACCTGCTCCAACGCCCCGCCGTCACCGCCCTCCGTGACGCGGGACTTCTGCACGACCTGGGCCCGCACGGCGAGCCCTGGTACCCCACCTCCTCCGTCCGCACCGTCCACCGGCCGGGCGCCCCCGCGATGCTCAAGCTCTCCCTGGGCCTGCGCATCACCAACTCCCGCCGCGAGAACCTCCGCAAGGAACTCCACCGCGGCGTCGAGGTACACCGGCTGCTCCGCACCGGCCTCGCCGAGCAGTGGCAGGCGTCCCACCCCGCCTTCGACATCGTCCGCGACCCCGCCTGGGTCGCCGTGGACGCCCCGGACGGAACCCCCGTGCCCGGACTCGACGCCCTGCTGCGCCACAACCCCTTCCGTTCGGGCGACGACCCCGTCTGCATCGCCGCACTCACCGCTCCCCGCCCGTGGCCCGGCCGGACCACCATGAGCTCCCGCCTCGCCGAACTCGTCACCGGGCTCGCCACCGCCACCGGCCACACCACGTCCGCCGTCGCCGCCGAGTGGTTCCTGCGCTACCTCGACCACGTGGTGCTGCCGGTCCTCGCCTTCGACGCGCTCGCCGGCATCGCCCTCGAAGCGCACCAGCAGAACACCCTGGTGCTCCTCGACCCGGCCGGCTGGCCGATCGGCGGCCGCTACCGCGACAACCAGGGCTACTACTTCCGTGAATCCCGCCGCGCGGAACTGGAACACCGGCTCCCCGGCATCGGAAGCGCCAGTGACACCTTCGTGTCCGACGCCGTCACCGACGAACGCTTCGCCTACTACCTCGGCATCAACAACGTGCTCGGTCTCATCGGCGCCTTCGGATCCCAGCGGCTCGCGGACGAACGGGTCCTCCTCGCCGCCTTCCGCCGCTTCCTCGCCAAGGCCGCGGGCCTCGGCCCGCTCCCCGCACGGCTGCTCGACTCGCCCACCCTGCGCTGCAAGGCGAATCTGCTCACCCGCCTGGGCGGTCTCGACGAGCTGGTCGGCCCCGTCGACACCCAGTCCGTCTACGTCACCATCACCAACCCCCTTCACGATTGACGCGTCGGCGCCGACGCGGAGAAGAGCCCCGATGCCCTCCACCCACATGTCAGCCCCGGCCCCGGCCGCCCGATCCGCCCACGACGCCCGCACCGCCGCCGGCGTCGTCGAAGCCGTCGGCGGAGGGCTCGCGCAACGGCTCAACGCGGCACTGCTGCCGCTGCTCGCCGAGGCCGACCTGCTCGATTCCCCCGCCATCTGGGGCAGCGTCACCACGCCCGCCGGAGCCTTCCGCCTCGAACCCGTGCGGCCCGGCCGTGACCTGGAGCTGCTCACCGGCTGGATGAACGATCCCGAGGTGGCGGCCTACTGGGAGCTCGCGGGCCCCGCCGCGGTCACGGCCGCGCACCTGCGGGCCCAGCTCGACGGGGACGGCCGCAGCATCCCCTGCCTCGGCCTCCTCGACGGCACGCCGATGAGTTACTGGGAGATCTACCGGGCCGACCTCGACCCGCTCTCCGGGCACTACCCGGCGCGCCCCCACGACACGGGTATCCACCTGCTCATCGGAGACGGCACGAACCGCGGCCGCGGACTGGGAACAGCCCTGCTGCGTGCCGTCGCCGACCTGGTCCTCGGCAACCGTCCCCGCTGCACACGCGTCGTCGCGGAACCGGACATCCGCAACACCCCCTCCGTATCAGCCTTCCTGAACTCCGGCTTCCGCTGCTCCGCGGAAATCGACCTTCCCGAGAAGCGGGCCGCCCTGATGATCCGGGAGCGAGTGCTGCGCAATCTCCTCTGAGTGCCGCACCGCAAACCCCGACCGTCGTCGGCAGCTTCGCACCTCTCCCTTCGATAACTCTGCGTAGCGAAGCAAAGTTCCCGACCTCCGAGGAGTCACGTGCCGAACTTCCCCGCAGCCCCCGACACGGCCGAACCCGCCATGCCGCCGTCACCCCAGCACCCCTGCACGCCGCCCGAACTCAACCGCGAGACCTGGGACTTCGCCGCCCGCCGGCTGCTCGCGAAGATGCTCGGCGAGTTCGCCTACGAGGAGATCATCCGTCCCGTCCCCGTACCGGCCGCCGCCGGCGACGCCTGGACCCTGACCCTCGACGACGGCAGCAGCCTCGGCTTCCGCGCCCGCCGCCGCTCGTACGGCAGCTGGCACGTCACCCCGGACACGATCACCCTGACCCCACCGGCGCCCGCGCCGACCCCACCACCCTCACCGCCCGTGCCGGGCGACCTCGGGAGCCCGACCGCCTTCGGGGACCCCTACGCCTTCCTCATCCGGGCCCGCACCCTCCTCGGGCTCGACGGGGCCACCCTCGGTCACCTCGTCCGCGAGCTCAGCGCCACCCTCACCGCCGACGCGCGGCTCGACCACACCGCACTCACCGCCGACGTCCTCGCCGACCTCGACTACGCCGCGCTCGAAGGCCACCAGACCGGCCACCCCTGGCTCGTCCCCAACAAGGGCCGCATCGGACTCTCCGCCTCCGACACCGCGGCCTGGGCCCCCGAGGCCCGCACCCGCCAGCGGCTGCCCTGGCTCGCCGCCCACACCTCGCTCGCCGCCTACCGCGGGACCGCCGGCCTTGAGGACCCCGCCCGCCTCTACACCGCCGAGCTCGACCCCGTCACCCGGGCCGCCTTCGACCGGTCCCTGCGCGACCGTGGCCTCGACCCGCTCCACTACCTCTACCTGCCGGTACACCCCTGGCAGTGGGACGAGGTCGTCCTCCCCCTCTTCGCCCCGGCGCTCGCCTCAGGCGCCTTGGTGCCGCTCCCCGCCGATCCCGACGTGCGTCTCCCGCAGCAGTCCGTCCGCACCTTCCTCAACCTCAGCCGGCCCGACCGGCACAGCGTCAAACTCCCGCTCTCCGTCTTCAACACCATGGTCTGGCGCGGACTGCCCTGCGACCTCGCGCTCGCGGCCCCCGCCGTCACCGCCTGGATCCACTCGCTCCGCGACGGCGACCCCTTCCTCCGCGACGAATGCCGGGTCGTCCTGCTCGGCGAGGTGGCCTCCGTCACCGTCCGCCACCCCGTCTACGACGCGCTCCCCGAGGTCCCGTACCAGTACAAGGAGCTCCTCGGCGCGATCTGGCGCGAGCCCCTGACCGGCCTGCTGGCACCCGGTGAGCGCGCCCGTACGCTCGCCTCCCTCCTCCACACCGACCCGCGCGGCCGGTCCTTCACCGCCGAGCTCGTCGCCCGGTCCGGGCTGACCCCCACCGTCTGGCTGCAGCGCCTCTTCGCCGCCCTCCTGCCCCCGCTGCTCCGCTTCCTCTACCGCTACGGCACCGTTTTCTCCCCGCACGGCGAGAACGTCATCGTGATCTTCGACGAGCAGGACGTCCCGGTCCGGCTCGCGGTCAAGGACTTCGTCGACGACGTCAACATCACCGACGAACCGCTGCCCGAGCTCGCGTCCCTGCCCGACGAGGTCCGGGCGGTCCTGCTCACCGAGCCCGCCGACTTCCTGCCCCAGTTCATCCACTCCGGGCTGTTCGTCGGTGTCTTCCGCTACCTCTCGGCTCTGTGCGAGGACGGCCTCGGTGTCCCGGAGAGCGAGTTCTGGTCCCTCGTACGGGCGGAGATCCTGCGCCACCAGGCCCGCTTCCCGGAGCTCAAGGACCGCTATGAGCTCTTCGACCTGCTCGGCGAGCGCATCGGACGGCTCTGCCTGAACCGGAACCGGCTCTACGAAGATGGCTACCGGGACCGCCCCGACCGCCCCCACGCCGTGCAGCACGGCACCGTACCCAACCCCTTGTACCGGCCATGATTGCTCGCCGGTGCGCTCGCTGTCGGTGCGGCCCCGTAGGGTTGGCAGTGCTATGACGAAGCCCTCCCTCCCCGACCTGCTGCACGCCGCCGTCTCCGCCGTCGGCGGCACGGAGCGGCCCGGCCAGGTGGCCATGGCCGAAGCCGTCGCCGAAGCGATCGACGACAACTCCCACCGGCTGATCCAGGCCGGCACCGGCACCGGTAAGTCCCTCGGCTACCTGGTGCCGGCCCTCGCGCACGGTGAGCGCGTGGTCGTCGCCACGGCGACCCTCGCCCTCCAGCGGCAGCTCGTCGAGCGCGATCTGCCCCGGACGGTGGAGGCACTGCACCCGCAGCTGCGCCGCCGCCCGCAGTTCGCCATGCTCAAGGGCCGGTCGAACTATCTCTGCCTGCACCGCCTGCACGAGGGCGCTCCGCAGGACGAGGAGGACGGCCTGTTCGACCAGTTCGAGGCGGCCGCGCCCACCAGCAAGCTCGGCCAGGACCTGCTGCGGATGCGCGACTGGGCGGACGAGACCGAGACCGGCGACCGCGACGACCTGACCCCGGGTGTTTCGGACAAGGCCTGGTCCCAGATCTCCGTCTCCTCGCGCGAGTGCCTGGGCGCGACGAAGTGCGCGTACGGCGCCGAGTGCTTCGCGGAGGCCGCCCGTGAGCGGGCCAAGCTCGCGGACGTGGTCGTCACCAACCACGCCCTGCTCGCCATCGACGCCATCGAGGGCGCACCCGTGCTGCCGCAGCACGAGGTGCTGATCGTGGACGAGGCCCACGAGCTGGTCTCCCGGGTGACCGGGGTCGCCACCGGAGAGCTCACCCCGGGCCAGGTCAACCGGGCAGTGAAGCGTGCCTCCAAGCTGGTCGACGAGAAGACCGCCGACTCCCTGCAGACCGCCTCCGAAACCTTCGAGCGGGTCATGGAGCTGGCGCTCCCGGGCCGGCTGGAGCAGATCCCCGAGGACCTCGGCTACGCGCTGATGTCCCTGCGGGACGCCTCGCGCAATGTGATCTCGGCGATCGGCGCGACCCGGGACAAGTCCGTCCAGGACGAGGACGCGGTGCGCAAGCAGGCGCTGGCCGCGGTGGAGAGCATTCACGGGGTGGCGGAGCGGATCACCAACGGCTCCGAGTACGACGTGGTCTGGTACGAGCGCCACGACCGCTTCGGCGCCACCCTCCGCGTCGCGCCCCTGTCGGTGTCCGGCCTGCTGCGGGAGAAGCTGTTCGAGGACCGCTCCGTGGTCCTGACCTCCGCCACCCTCAAGCTGGGCGGCGACTTCAACGGGGTCGCGGCCTCCCTGGGCCTGTCCCCCGAGGGGGTCGAGGGCGACGACGTACCCGTCTGGCGCGGCCTCGATGTCGGCTCGCCGTTCGACTACCCCAAGCAGGGCATCCTCTACGTCGCCAAGCACCTGGCCACGCCGGGCCGGGAGGGGACGCGGGGCGACATGATGGACGAGCTCGCCGAGCTGATCGAGGCGGCCGGCGGCCGCACCCTCGGTCTCTTCTCCTCCATGCGCGGTGCCAAGGCGGCGGCCGAAGAGCTGCGCGGCCGGCTCGACAACCCGATCCTGCTCCAGGGTGAGGAAACCCTCGGCGAGCTGATCAAGTCCTTCGCCGCCGACCCGAAGACCTGCCTGTTCGGGACGCTGTCGCTGTGGCAGGGCGTGGACGTGCCCGGCCCCAGCTGCCAGCTCGTGGTCATGGACCGGATCCCCTTCCCGCGCCCCGACGACCCGCTGATGAGCGCCCGCCAGAAGTCGGTCGAGGAGCACGGCGGCAACGGCTTCATGGCCGTCGCGGCCACACATGCCGCGCTGCTGATGGCGCAGGGCGCGGGCCGTCTCGTACGGGCCTCTGGTGACCGGGGTGTCGTCGCGGTCTTGGACCCCCGACTGGCGACGGCCCGCTACGGGAGCTTCCTGCGGGCCACGCTGCCGGACTTCTGGTACACCACGGACCGCAATCAGGTCCGCCGTTCCCTGGCGGCGATCGACGCTGCCGCTCACGCTGACGGCAAGTAGTTCTCGGGAGCACGAGCGGCGAGCGACCGCATCCGCCGGAGCGGCGGCGGTTCAGCCGCAAAGAGCAACCCCCGGAACCGGCGCAGTGGGTCCCGGGGGCTGAATGGGGGCGGCGGGGTCAGACCCGACGCAGTACCGCGACGACCTTGCCGAGGATCGTCGCCTCGTCGCCGGGAATCGGCTGGTAGGCGGCGTTGTGCGGGAGGAGCCAGACGTGGCCGTCCTCGCGCTTGAAGCGCTTGACCGTGGCCTCGCCGTCGAGCATCGCGGCGACGATGTCGCCGTTCTCCGCGACCGGCTGGCGACGGACCGTGACCCAGTCGCCGTCGCAGATGGCGGCCTCGATCATCGAGTCGCCGACGACCTTGAGGACGAAGAGCTCGCCGTCGCCGACCAGCTGGCGGGGGAGCGGGAAGACGTCCTCGACCGACTCCTCGGCGAGGATCGGACCGCCGGCCGCGATCCGGCCGACCAGGGGAACGTAGGAGGCGGCGGGCTTGCCGGTGGTGTCCGTGGGCTGCGAGCTCGGCTGGTCGGAGCCGCGCACCTCGTAGGCCCGGGGGCGGTGCGGGTCACGACGCAGGAAGCCCTTGCGCTCCAGGGCCATCAGCTGGTGTGCGACCGACGAGGTGCTGGACAGGCCGACCGCCTGGCCGATCTCCCGCATCGACGGCGGGTAACCGCGCCGCTGCACGGAGTCGCGAATGACCTCGATGACCCTCCGCTGCCGGTCCGTGAGCCCGGAGCTGTCGGCGCGGATGCCTGGAGGTCGACCTGGCAGCGAGCGTGCGGGGCGCACTGCGGGCTCCGCATCCGGGTTCAGGTTTGCGTCGTTCATGGCATGCACCGGCTCGAGTCGGCTCTGGGAGCGGTTCTGGGCGGTAATGGCGGCACTGTCTGCGGTGGTGGTCACGTCGGCCCCTCTCGAAATGTTCTCCCTAGCTGGACAACGGTAGTAGCTTTCGAAAGGTTGCGCCAAACACACGTTCGAGTGAAAAATCGCAGATCGTCCTGCGTGGGCATATCAAGGGGTGTATGGACGATCGGTTCGCCGAACGCGGGTTCGGCTCGGCATCCGCCGCCTACGGTACCCTTCCCGGTCGGATCGCCGCCTTTCGGGCCCGCGCCCAGTGTGGCACCGACAGGCCCCGTGTCCGCCCACCGGACGCCGCGACACGCGGAGCCGCGTAAATCCTCCACAACCCAAGATCTAGTGGTTGGATGAGCGCTGCCACCCAGAGGTTGTGGTCCTCGGGTCTTCCGGGGGCCCCGGGATCGCATATGCTGGTGGCTGCTTCACGAGCCCCCGACGGAGTCCAGCTCCGTCGTTCAGGGGCTCCGTGGGGTGATTCGGTCGTGCCAAAAGGGAGGGTGAGGGAACCATGCACTGCCCCTTCTGCAGGCACCCCGACAGCCGTGTCGTCGACAGCCGCACCACGGACGACGGCACGTCGATCCGCAGGCGCCGTCAGTGCCCCGACTGCTCCCGTCGCTTCACGACGGTGGAGACGGCCTCGCTGATGGTGATCAAGCGCAGCGGGGTGACCGAACCCTTCAGCCGTACCAAGGTCATCTCCGGCGTGCGCAAGGCGTGCCAGGGGCGGCCGGTCACCGAGGACGCCCTCGCCAAGCTCGGCCAGCGGGTCGAGGAGGCGCTGCGCGCCACCGGGAGTGCCGAGCTGACCACCCACGACGTGGGTCTGGCCATACTCGGCCCGTTGCAGGAGCTCGACCTGGTCGCGTACCTGCGCTTCGCTTCCGTTTACAAAGCTTTCGACACCCTTGAAGACTTCGAGACCGCCATCGCGGAACTCCGCGTTTCGCGGTCTCATCCTGAAGAGTGCGAGCTCGGTGGGACCGTCCAGGTCCCCGTGCCCGCCTCCGCCGCCGACTGACCGGACCATCCGTACCGCGGCGCTCACGCGTCGTGACGCGGCCGGTCGGCCAGGCGAAGAGACGTAGATACACGACACAGCACTGTGCCGCGGAATATCGATGGCACTTTAGGGCGTTTTTGCCCGCATATGGGAGGAAGCGGCATGACAGAGACGGCGAGCGGCTCGGCACGTGGTTCCCGCGCCAAGGGGACCAAGGCTGCCAAGGGCGGCCTGCGTATCGAGCGCATCCACACCACCCCGGGCGTGCACCCTTACGACGAGGTGAGCTGGGAGCGCCGTGACGTCGTCATGACCAACTGGCGCGACGGCTCGGTCAACTTCGAGCAGCGTGGTGTCGAGTTCCCCGACTTCTGGTCGGTGAACGCGGTCAACATCGTCACCAGCAAGTACTTCCGCGGCGCGGTCGGCACCCCGCAGCGCGAGACCGGTCTGAAGCAGCTGATCGACCGGATCGTGAAGACGTACACGAAGGCCGGCGAGGACTTCGACTACTTCTCGTCGCCCGCCGACGCGGAGATCTTCGAGCACGAGCTGACCTACGCCCTCCTGCACCAGATCTTCAGCTTCAACTCCCCGGTGTGGTTCAACGTCGGTACGCCCCAGCCGCAGCAGGTCTCCGCCTGCTTCATCCTCGCCGTCGACGACTCCATGGAGTCGATCCTCGACTGGTACAAGGAAGAGGGCATGATCTTCAAGGGCGGCTCCGGCGCCGGCCTGAACCTCTCCCGCATCCGCTCCTCCAAGGAGCTCCTCTCCTCCGGCGGCAACGCCTCCGGCCCGGTCTCCTTCATGCGCGGCGCCGACGCGTCCGCCGGAACGATCAAGTCGGGCGGCGCCACCCGCCGCGCGGCCAAGATGGTCGTCCTGGACGTGGACCACCCGGACGTCGAGGCCTTCATCGAGACCAAGGTGAAGGAGGAGGAGAAGATCCGCGCCCTGCGCGACGCGGGCTTCGACATGGACCTGGGCGGCGACGACATCACGTCCGTCCAGTACCAGAACGCCAACAACTCCGTCCGCGTGAACGACGAGTTCATGACGGCCGTCGAGAACGGCACCGAGTTCGGCCTGCGTGCCCGTATGACCGGCGAGGTCATCGAGAAGGTCGACGCCAAGGCGCTCTTCCGCAAGCTGGCCGAGGCCGCGTGGGCCTGTGCCGACCCGGGCATCCAGTACGACGGTGTGATCAACAACTGGCACACCTGCCCCGAGTCCGGCCGCATCACCGCGTCCAACCCGTGCAGCGAGTACATGCACCTGGACAACACGTCCTGCAACCTCGCCTCGCTCAACCTGATGAAGTTCCTGAACGACGACGGCAAGGGCAACCAGTCCTTCGACGCCGAGCGCTTCGCCAAGGTCGTCGAGCTCGTCATCACCGCGATGGACATCTCCATCTGCTTCGCGGACTTCCCGACGCAGAAGATCGGCGACAACACCCGCGCCTTCCGCCAGCTGGGCATCGGCTACGCCAACCTCGGCGCCCTGCTCATGGCCACCGGCCACGCGTACGACTCCGACGGCGGCCGCACCCTCGCCGCGTCGATCACCTCGCTGATGACCGGTACCGCGTACAAGCGCTCCGCCGAGCTGGCCGCCATCGTCGGCCCGTACGACGGCTACGCCCGCAACGCCGAGTCGCACAAGCGCGTCATGAAGCAGCACGCCGACGCCAACGCCGTCGCGCCGCGCACCGAGGACCTGGACAACAGCATCTGGGCCGCGGCCACCGAGGCCTGGCAGGACGTCCTGCGCCTCGGCGAGAAGAACGGCTTCCGCAACTCCCAGGCCTCCGTCCTCGCGCCGACCGGCACCATCGGTCTCGCGATGTCCTGCGACACCACCGGTGTCGAGCCGGACCTGGCCCTGGTCAAGTTCAAGAAGCTCGTCGGCGGCGGCTCGATGCAGATCGTCAACGGCACCGTCCCGCAGGCCCTGCGCCGCCTGGGTTACCAGGAGGAGCAGATCGAGGCGATCGTCACCCACATCGCCGAGCACGGTGTGGTCGTCGACGCCCCCGGCCTGAAGACCGAGCACTACTCGGTGTTCGACTGCGCCATGGGCGAGCGCTCCATCTCCGCGATGGGCCACGTCCGCATGATGGCCGCGATCCAGCCGTGGATCTCCGGCGCGATCTCGAAGACGGTCAACATGCCGGAGACGGCGACCGTCGAGGAGATCGAGGAGATCTACTTCGAGGCGTGGAAGATGGGCGTCAAGGCGCTCGCGATCTACCGCGACAACTGCAAGGTCGGCCAGCCCCTCTCCGCCAAGAAGAAGGAGGAGGAGAAGGAGGAGGTCACCGTCAAGACGGAGGAGACCATCCGCGCCGCCGTCGAGAAGGTCATCGAGTACCGCCCCGTCCGCAAGCGCCTCCCCAAGGGCCGCCCGGGCATCACCACCTCCTTCACGGTCGGTGGCGCCGAGGGCTACATGACGGCGAACTCCTACCCGGACGACGGTCTGGGCGAGGTCTTCCTGAAGATGTCCAAGCAGGGCTCGACCCTCGCGGGCATGATGGACGCCTTCTCGATCGCCGTCTCGGTCGGTCTGCAGTACGGCGTTCCGCTGGAGACCTACGTCTCGAAGTTCACGAACATGCGCTTCGAGCCGGCCGGCATGACGGACGACCCGGACGTGCGGATGGCGCAGTCGATCGTCGACTACATCTTCCGCCGCCTGGCGCTGGACTTCCTGCCCTTCGAGACCCGCTCGGCCCTCGGCATCCACACCGCCGAGGAGCGTCAGCGTCACCTGGACACCGGCTCCTACGAGCCGCTCGAGGACGAGCTGGACACCGAGTCCCTGACGCAGGCGACCCCGCTGGCAGCGGTCCCGTCGGCCCCGAAGCCGGTCGCGGCCGTCTCCGTCCCGGCCCCGAAGACGGCGCACAGCAACGCCGAACTGGTCGAGATGCAGCTCGGTGTCTCCGCCGACGCCCCGCTCTGCTTCTCCTGCGGTACGAAGATGCAGCGCGCCGGCTCCTGCTACATCTGCGAGGGCTGCGGCTCGACGAGCGGTTGCAGCTGATCGATCTTGACGCCCTGTAGGGCGTGAGTGAGCTGTTCAGGTGGGGTGTTCGCGGTGACGCGGGCACCCCACCGGGCGTTTCGGTGGCGCCGCGGTGGCATCGAGTCCACACCCGGTCGAGCGGCTACCCGGTGTGTTCGGCTGCCGCAATGGCTTGCCGCAGGGTTCGGCGGGCCTGTGCCAATTCCTCCGCGCGCCGGTCGAGGTGGGCGAGCTGTGTGCGCAGCTTGTCCAGGACTCCCGGGCACGGGCGCAACGAGCCGTCTGCGAGGGCGCAGGGCAGTACCTGCCGGATCAGGCTGGTGGACAGCCCGGCCGCCAGCAGGGCGCGAATCTGACCGACCGTCCGCTCGGCGGCATCGTCGTAGTCGCGGTAGCCGTTGGCCCGACGGGTCGAGGCGAGCAGGCCGACCCGTTCGTAGTACCGGAGCAACCGCTCGCTCGTCCCGGTCCGTTTGGCCAGCTGGCCGATCAGCATTGCTTCCCCCGGAGCTTGACCTTGCCATCGTGTCAACCTTGAACGATGGGACCGGCGGCGGCATTCCGCCACCTGTACCGGTCCTGACCAGGAGAATCCGTTGATCATCGATGCGCACAGCCATGTCCACGATCCCGTGCACCGGCACATCGCCCTGCTGGACGAGGCAGGAGTGGACCGTGCGGTGCTCTTCAGCACCCGGCCGCATCCCGAGCGGGCCACCGATCTGGCTTCCTTCCGGCGGGAGATGAGTGTGCTGGACGAGACGGTCGGCGGAGGCGCCGACGGTCCGGCGGGCCATCGGGCCGCGGGGGAGGAACTCGCCGCGGCGTGTGCGGCGTATCCCGATCGCTTCATCGGCTTCGGCAAGGTCCGACTGGATCAGCCGGCCGAGCGGATCGCGGCGGATGTCGAGCAGGAGGTCGTCGGCCGGGGCTTCCGGGGCATAGGTGAGCTGACCCCGCCGCCGGAGCGGGCCGGTCTGATCGAACCCGTTCTGCGAGCGGCCTCCGACCACGGTGGATTGCCGGTGGTCGTGCACGGGTTCGCACCGACCACGGCGGGAGATCTGGCCACGCTGGCCGGACTCGCGCGCGAGCACCCCACCGTCCCGCTGGTGATCAGCCAACTCGGCGGGCTGAACTGGCTGACCGCCATCGAGCTGGCCCGGGAGACCCCGAACCTGTACCTGGAACTGTCGACGGCCGCCGTCGTCTTCGCGGTACGGCTGGCGATCGACGAGGTGCCCGACCGGACGTTCTTCGGCTCGGACGCGCCGTACGGAGATCCGTTCCTCGCTCGGGCCACCGTCGAACGCGTCACCAGGCCGGGCATGGTGCGCGATCGCGTTCTGGGTGGCACCCTCGCGGAGCTGCTCGGTCTCTGACCGCTGGGACGTGTACCGGAGCGGGCGGGTCAGTGGGGGATGCGGCGGGACGGACGGGTGACCAGTTCCTCGCGGAACTCGGCGATCCGGGAATGGACCTGGCGCATCAGATGGGTGTCCTCGATGCGGTCCAGGTACAGGCAGCGCGCGGCCAGCCCCGGCAGGTCGAAGGCGAAGCACAGGGACATCAGCGGGTTCACGAAGAGCTCGCTGCCCCGCGTGCGGCTGGTGAACTGCACGTCGCCGAAGGAACCCCGGACGGCCGCGGCGATCGAGCCGTTCACGATGCTGGGCATGTCCGGGGTCTGTTCCTGGGCATGGGCCACCGCGTCCAGGAACAGCGCTCCCTCCCTGGTGGCGCGCGGTATGGAGAACGCGCCGAGGTAGGCGCCCGCGCGCTCCAGCGCCGCGATGTTCTCCAGCACCAGGCCGTGACTGACCCCGTGGTACGCGTCCACACCGAAGCCCACCGACACGACGAGGCGTTCGGGTACGTCGTCCAGCGCGGCCAGTGCCGCGACGCTGGTCAGGTCCTCCTCGGGCGTGCCGAGGCCCGCTTCGTCGCCCCGCATCAGGATGTCCGTTCCGCCGTCGACCAGGACGATCGCGTCGATGCGGTGGAGGTCGACCAGCTCGCGGTAGGCGGCGCGCAGCGGCTGCACCCCGGTCTGGGGGAAGGCGTACACGGTGGCCGGGTAGTCGTGCGCCTCCAGCCACCGGGCCAGGGTCCGCTCGGGGAAGTAGGTCAGGTGGGGCGCGGAGTCGGGGGTGACGGCGGCCAGGTCGGGGGCCACCCACGCCTCGGAGGGCAGTCCGGCGAGCGCGCTGAAGGAGAGGTTCGCCAGGTGCACCCGTTTGCCCTGGTGCATGAGGGACAGGGCGACGGGGAGGCCGGCGTAGATGTCGAAGCCGCCGCCCGCACCGGTGACCAGGATGTTTTCGGCGTCGGCGAGGCGGTCGAAAAGCGGGTTGGTGTGCAGGGCCGTCATGCTGATCATTGTGCGGGGCGCGTATGACGACGCGCCTGCGGATTCCACGGCGGTGCGTTGGCCGACGGGGCGGGGGAACGGGGAGATGGTCAGTCGTGTGGAGCGGTGACGAGCTGGACCTGGACGCGTATCTGGAGCGGATCGGTTATGAGGGGGACCGGGGGCCCTCCGGGGAACTCCGGCCGGACCTCCGCACGTTGTACGCAGTGCACCGCGCCCACACCGCCTCCATCACCTTCGAGAGCCTGGACGTCCTGCTCGGCCGCCCCGTCGCGCTGGACCTCAAGTCGATCGAGGACAAGCTCGTGCACGGCCGCCGCGGTGGCTACTGCTACGAGCAGAACTCGCTGCTGGCCGCCGCCCTGGAGCGGATCGGCTTCGAGGTCTCCGGGCGCGGTGCCCGCAACCGCACCCGCGGGGACTCCGTCCTCGCGGTGACGCACGCCGTCCTCGTCGTCACCGTGAAGGGTGAACCGTGGCTGTGCGACGCCGGGTTCGGGTTCCAGGGCCCTCGCGAGCCGGTGCCGCTGGGACGGCCGGGCTCCGAGGTGCGGCAGGGCGAGTGGACGTACCGCGTCCGCGAGGAGGAGGACGGCGTCCTCGTGCTGTGCCTGCTGCGCGGCGAGACCTGGCGGGACCTGTACGCCTTCTCCCCGCAGCGCTATCACCCCGTCGACTACGTCGTACTCAACCACTACAGCTCCAGCCACCCTGCCTCCTCCTTCGTCGGGCGGCTGATCGTCCAGTACCCGGGTGACGGCGTCCGCCAGGCGCTCGTCGGGCGGGAACTCACCCGGCTGCACCCCGACGGCCGGGCGGAGCAGGAGATCGTCGGCCCGGACGGGCTGCTCGCCGTGCTCGACCAGGAGTTCGAGCTTCGGCTGCCCGAGCGGGACGCGGAGGAACTGGTGCGGATCCACCGCGCCGAGGACTGACCGGGGCCGCGCCTGGCCCGTACGATGGCGCCGTGCTGGTCAAGTGGATTCGCTGCACGGTGACGGACCGACGCGGGTTCGAGCGCGGGCAGCGAAAATGGGCGGGGCTGCCGGGTGAGCCGGGATTCCGGGGGCAGGGCGGCGGCTGGAGCCGGGGCCGGCAGGGGGTCGCGCATGTCTTCGCGTTCTGGGAGAGCCGGTCTTTCTACGACTCCTTCATGGCCCGCTCGCACGACCGGCTGGCCGCCTCCCAGAACGGCACCTATACCGATCTGCGGGTCACGCTCTTCGACCACCGCTTCGACGTGAAGACCGGCTTCGAGCCCCGCTTCACCGATGCCGACGTCGTACGGGTCGCGCACACGCGGGTCCGGGAGGGCCGGGTCGACCACTTCGCCCTCATGCAGGAGAAGGTGTGGAATCCGGCGATGGCGGGCTCACCCGGGATGGTCCGCGGCCTCTTCGGGGAGGCCCCGGGCCGGGAGTTCCTGGTCCTCTCCATGTGGCACGCCGCCGCCGAGCACGGCAAGTACCGGCAGGAGCGGGTCGAGCGGCTCTCCCTGCGTGCCCAGATCCAGGCCGATGTCGAGGCCCTCACCGGCGATGTCGTCGACCTCGAACCCTCCTGGACGGTATGACCGTACGATGACCGCCGGGGGGCGACCGGCGTGCCCGGTCGGCGGGCCGCCCGGTGTCGGAATAGGGTCGTGGAATGGTTCGACCACACCGCATCGTCCTTGTCCGGCACGGGGAATCGGAGGGGAACGCCGACGACTCGGTGTACGAGAGGAAGCCCGACCACGCCCTGCGGCTGACCCCTGCCGGGCGCGAGCAGGCGTCGGCGGCGGGCGTCCGGCTGCGCGAGCTCTTCGGCACCGAGACGATCAGTGCGTACGTCTCCCCGTACCGCCGCACCCTGCAGACCTTCCGGGAGCTCCGGCTGGACCCGACGCGCGTGCGGATGCGCGAGGAGCCGCGCCTGCGCGAGCAGGACTGGGGGAACTGGCAGGACCAGAACGACGTACGGCTGCAGAAGGCGTACCGGGACGCGTACGGACACTTCTTCTACCGCTTCGCGCAGGGCGAGTCGGGGGCCGATGTGTACGACAGGGTCGGATCCTTCCTGGAAAGCCTCTACCGCAGCTTCGAGGCCCCCGACCATCCCGAGAACGTTTTGCTGGTGACGCACGGGCTGACGATGCGGCTGTTCTGCATGCGCTGGTTCCACTGGTCCGTGGCCGAATTCGAGGCCCTGTCCAATCCGGGCAACGGCGAATTCCGGGTGCTCCTGCTCGGCCCGGACGGCCGGTACCGGCTGGACCGCCCGTTTGAGCGGTGGACCACACACGAGCCTTATGACCTGGACGGCTAGAGTGGCCCGCGATGACGCCTGATTCCACTCCCGAACGGCGCTACGCGCGCGCCATGGCCAGCCTTCGAGGGCTGGCGCTGGGTGACGCCCTGGGCTCCCAGTACTTCGTTCCCGTGAACTACCCACTGCTCAAGCGGCGCGAGCTGCCCACCGGCGCCCAGGCGTGGCAGTGGACCGACGACACCGAGATGGCCTGCTCGGTGGTGGCGGTGCTGGCCGAGCACGGGCGGATCGACCAGGACGCGCTCGCGAGTTCCTTCGCCCACCACCACGACTTCGACCGTGGTTACGGGCCTGCGGTGAACCGGATGCTGCGTCTGGTGCGGGAGGGGCAGGACTGGCGCACGCTGGCCGCCGAACTGTTCAACGGGCAGGGCTCGTGGGGCAACGGCGCCGCGATGCGCATCGCGCCGCTGGGTGCCTGGTACGCCGACGACCCGGAGCAGGCCACGCACCAGGCGGAGATCTCCGCCTACACCACCCACCAGCACCGCGAGGCCGTGTGCGGGGCGATGGCCGTCGCCGCGGCGGCGGCACTGGCCGCGGGCGCCGACGGCCCGCCGAAGGCCTCCGACCTGCTGGACGGGGTGATCGCACTGGTGCCGCGCAGCGCGGTGGGTGCGGGGCTGCGGCGCGCGCGGGACATGCTCGACTACGGCGACGCGACCACGGTCGCGGCCGTCCTGGGCTGCGGGCGGCGCACGAGCGCGCACGACACCGTGCCGTTCGCCCTGTGGTCGGCGGCGCGGGCGCTGGACGACTACGAGGGGGCGTTCTGGACCACCGCGCAGGTGGGCGGGGACGTCGACACGACCTGCGCGATCGTCGGCGGGGTGCTGGGGGCGCGCGGGGACGCCGTGCTGCCGGCGGCATGGCTGGCGCGTACCGAGGCACTGCCGGCCTGGCTGCCGGAGGTCGCCGCGGGCTGACGCCCGTGGATCGATCCGGCGGGAGCCGGGGAGTTGGCGCGATGCGGTACGTCAGGCGTGTGCGGAGCGTTCGCTGCGTCCGGCGCCTCGGGCGCGGCGTGACCAGCAGCTTCGGTGAGTCCGGCGCCCGGTGAAATATCCCACTCCGATTGTCACGGTCCTGCCACAGCACTCTTTTGATCCTGTTCAAAACTGCATCGCACCGGCCTACCCTGTCCGCATCGCCGCCCCGACCTGAACTCCGGGGCGGCCGACAGGGGAGGGAACCCGATGTCAGAGAACACCGGCGGGGCGGACGAAGCCCGGACCGACGACGTGGTCAACGCAGAGGCCACGGCGGGGGATTCGCCAGCGCCGCCCGGTCCGGCCGGCGGCAGACACACCGGCACGTCCGGCCCGCCGCCGGGGCCGTGGGCCGGCGCGGCGCAGGCCGGCACGGCGCCCGCGACCCCCTGGCAGGTGCAGCGCTCGACCGCGCCCTCCTGGGCCACCCTGGTGCGGCCCGCCGAGGCCGCCCCCATCCGGACCGCGACCCTCGTTGCCGTCCTCGCCTCCGGTCTCGCCACCGCCCTGCTGCTCGGCGACGGCATGGGACCCGGCCTGCTGCTCGCGGTGGTGCCCGCCGTCATCGCGGCGTACGTCGCCGCCCGCGCGGCCCGCCGCAGCGCCCGCCCCTGGACCGTCGCCTGGGTGATCGGCTGTCTCGCCCTGCTCGCCGTACCGGCTCTGCGCGACTCCGCCTGGCCGGCCACGCTGGCGATCCTGTCCGCCGTCCTGCTGGGCGCGCTCGCCCTGCACGGCAGCCGTACCTGGCCGGGCGTCCTGCTCAGCCCCCTCGGCTTCTTCGACGCCGCCGTGTCCGGGATCGGCTGGCTGGTGACCGGGCTGCGCTCGCGCGGCGGGGTCAGCAAGGACCGCTGGCTGCCCGTCGCCAAGGCGACCGTTGTGGCCGTCGCACTGCTGCTGCTCTTCGGCGCGCTGTTCGCCTCCGCCGACGCGGCCTTCGCCGATCTGCTGGGCGACCTGCTGCCCGACGTGTCGGTCGAGGACGGGCCCATCCGGTTCATGCTCTTCCTCCTCGGCGCCGTCCTCGCGCTCGCCGCGGCCCGTACCGCCGCGGCCCCGCTGCGCTGGGACCAGATCAAGGTGGCTCCGGGCAAGCCGCGCTCCCGCGTCGAATGGGCCCTTCCGCTCATCCTGCTCAACCTGCTCTTCGCGGGCTTCATCGCGGTCCAGCTGGCCGTCCTGTTCGGCGGCTACGACAAGGTCCTGCGGAGCACCGGCCTCACCTACGCCGAGTACGCCCGCCAGGGCTTCTGGCAGCTGCTGTGGGCCACCCTGCTCACCCTCGCCGTGATCGCGCTCGCCCTGCGCTGGGCCCCGCGCTCCGGAGCGGGCGACCGCCGCTTCGTCCGCATCGTCCTCGGGGTGCTGTGCGCGCTGACGCTGGTCGTCGTGGCCGCCGCGCTGCGCCGGATGGACCTCTACGTGGAGGCGTACGGGCTGACCAGGCTGCGCGTGTCGGTGGCCGCGATGGAGCTGTGGCTCGGGCTGGTCATCGTACTGATCATGGCGGCCGGGCTGTTCGGCGGCCGCTGGCTGGCGCGCGCGTTCGCGGGCAGCGCGGCTGCGGCCGTCCTGGCCTTCGGGCTGCTCTCCCCGGACGGGATGGTCGCCGAGCGGAACGTGGCCCGCTTCGAGGCGGACGCGAAGATCGACCTCTCCTACTTCCAGTCCCTGTCGGCGGATGCCGTTCCCGCCCTCGACCGGCTGCCCGAGCCGCAGCGGTCCTGCGCCCTGCGCGGGATCAACGACGAGATGGCCAAGGCCGGGGACGTCCCCTGGTACGCGATGAGCCTGGGTGAGTACCAGGCCCGGCAGATCCTGCGCGAGCGTCCGGTGACCGTCTCGTACGAGGTCTGCTCGCGCCTGGGTGCCTTCGGCAGCCGCGTCGAGTACTAGACGCCCTGCGGGAGGTTCCGTGGAGGGTGTGTACGGGGCCGGGCGCGGGGAACGATCCCCGCGCCCGGCCCCGGCCCGTACGGAAGACCTCGTTCAGGCGGCCGGACCGGCCTTCGCGGCGGCGCCGGCCAGGGCCTCCAGGTCGCTCTTGCGCACCCGGATCACCAGCAGGGCCGTGGCCAGGGCCAGGCCCGCCATGGCGACGGCGGCGTAGAACGCGGTGGAGATGCCGTGGGCGAGGACCAGATCGCCCCAGGGGTCGGGCAGGAAACCGGTCTCCTTGAAGGCGGCGATCTGCTCGGGGTCCGCCTGCGCCATGAAGGACGGGACCTGCTTCGTGGCCTCGTCGCGACTGGCCGTGCCGAAGACGGTGACCAGGATGGACAGGCCGAGCGAGCCGCCGACCTGCTGGCTGGCGTTGAGCAGCCCCGAGGCCGCGCCCGCCTCCTTCGGCGCCACGCCGGAGACGGCGGTGAGGGTGAGGGTCACGAAGTTGAGGCCCATGCCGAAGCCGAACAGCAGCATCGGCCCGAGCACACCGGAGACGTAGGAGCTGTCGGTCCGGATGAAGGTCAGCCAGGCCAGACCGGTTCCGGTGAGCGCGGACCCGATGACCATGAAGGGCTTGGGGCCGAAGCGCGGCAGAAAGCGCTGCGAGAGGCCGGCGGCGGTGATGATGGCGACCGTCACGGGCAGGAAGCCGAGTCCGGACTGGATCGGGGAGAAGCCCAGTACGTTCTGTACGAACTGGACGATGAAGAAGAACATGCCGAACATCGCCGCGGCGAGGCCGAGCATGATCACGTAGGTGCCGGTGCGGTTGCGGTCGGCGAACATGCGCAGCGGGATGATCGGCTCGCGGGCCCGCGACTCGATGACGACGAAGAGCGCGAGCAGGACCAGGGCCGCGGCGAACGAGCCGAGGGTGACCGCGTCGCGCCAGCCCTTCTCCGCGGCGCTGATGAACCCGTACACGAGCGAGGCCATGCCACCGGTGGAGGTGAGGGCTCCGGCGACGTCGAAGCGGCCGGGGTGGCGCTCGGACTCGGTGATGTAGAGCGGGGTGAGGACCGCGATCAGCACCCCGATCGGCACGTTGACGAAGAGGACCCAGCGCCAGTCGAGCCACTCGGTGAGCATGCCGCCGGCCAGCAGGCCGATCGCACCGCCTCCCGCGGAGACGGCCGCGAACACCCCGAACGCCCGGTTCCGCTCGGGGCCTTCGGGGAAGGTCGTGGTGATCAGGGCGAGCGAGGTCGGCGAGGCGATCGCGCCGCCGACCCCCTGCAGGGCACGGGCCGCGAGCAGCTGCCAGGGCTCCTGGGCGAAGCCGCCGAGCAGGGAGGCCAGGGTGAAGAGCAGGATTCCGGTCAGGAACGTGCGGCGTCGGCCCAGGATGTCGCCCGCCCGGCCGCCGAGGAGCAGCAGGCCGCCGAAGGTGAGGGTGTAGGCGCTGAGCACCCACGAGAGGTCGGTGGTCGTGAAGTCGAGGGCGCTCTGGATGTGCGGGAGCGCGATGTTCACGATCGTCGCGTCGAGGACGACCATGAGCTGGCACGCGGCGATGACGGCGAGCGCCACTCCTGGGCGCCCCTCCCGGCGTGCCGCGCCCGGTATCCGGGGTGTGGCGAGTTGAGAGCTTGTCACTGAGGATCCCCCCCAAAGTGAAATAGTGAACGCATTCGTTCACTGCGGGTCCACGGTAGGAGCCGCGCCTTAGTGAACGCAAGCGTTCACTAAGGCTGAAAATATGTGCGCCGAACGCGCAAGCCGGTCGGAGGTGGGGAGATGGTGGGTTCGCGCTGGTCAGCGGCGTCGCCGGGGCGCAGGCGGGGTCCGGAGCTCGAACGGGCGATTCTCGACGCCGCGTTGGAGCAGCTGAGCACGGTCGGTTGGAACGCGCTCACCATGGAGGGCGTCGCGTCCGGCGCGCACACCGGCAAGGCCGCGCTCTACCGCCGCTGGCCGTCGAAGGCCGACCTGGTGGCCGATGCGCTGCGGAGCGGCCTGCCGCGGATCGGTGACATTCCCGACTGTGGTTCGATCCGCGAGGACCTCTACCTGCTGTGCGTGAGCACGCGGGACGTCATGCACTCGCGCGCCGGTCAGGCGCTGCGGTCGGTGCTTCACGAATGCGACCACATGCACGCCGATCGGTTCCACGGAGTGATCTGGTCCGGCCTGCACGAGCCGGCCCAGCGCCTGATCAGGGAGCTTGTGGGGCGCGGAATCGAGCGGGGTGACGTGCGACCGGATGCGACTGGTCCGTTTGTCGTGGATGTCATTCCGGCGATGCTGATGTACCGCGCCAAGGTGTGCGGAAGCGAATGGGAGGATGCGGACATCGCGGCGCTGATCGACGAGGTGATGGTGCCGCTGCTCAGGGCGTGAGGCGTGTCGGGGGCGGCGCGGGGCGCGCGGAGCGGGCTTCGCGTCCGATCTCGGGCGGGTCGGACCGGGGCGGGGGTGTGCAGTGGGCTCGGGGCGGCGTAACCTTGCTGGCGCCATGCCGTACGAAGCACCCACCCACACCGTCGAGCGCTCCCTCCGTGCAACCACCGGCGCCAAGGTCATCGCCGGGGTCGACGAAGTCGGACGAGGGGCCTGGGCCGGACCCGTCACCGTGTGTGCGGCGATCACCGGCCTGCGCCGGCCGCCCGCCGGGCTCACCGACTCCAAACTGCTCACCCCCAAGCGGCGCGACGCCCTGCTCGATGTCCTGGAGGGCTGGGTCACCGCGTACGCGCTCGGGCACTCCTCGCCCGAGGAGATCGACGAACTGGGGATGACGGCCGCCCTCCGACTGGCGGCGGAGCGTGCGCTGGAGGCGCTGCCGGTGCGGCCCGACGCGGTGATACTCGACGGTAAGCACGACTATCTCGGCCCGCCCTGGCGGGTCCGTACGGTGATCAAGGGCGACCAGTCCTGCATCGCCGTCGCCGCGGCCTCGGTCATCGCCAAGGTCCGCCGCGACCGCATGATGGCCGAACTCGGGGAACGGGGCGGTGGAATCGAGGACTTCGCCTTCGCCGCCAACGCCGGGTATCCCTCGCCCGTGCACCGGGCGGCGCTGGAGGAGCTGGGGCCCACCCCCTACCACCGGCTCTCGTGGTCGTACCTCGACGCGCTGCCCCGGTGGCGCCATCTCAAGAAGGTGCGCCGCAGCGAGGAGTCGATGGAGCTGGAAAACGGAGGCCAACTCGGCTTCGATTTCTGATCGCACGCGTGTGCCACCGACCGGTACGTTTCGTACCGGTGTTTGATAGATATCAACTCATGCCTCTCACCCCCGCCATCGAGGAGCCTCAGATTCACGAGAGTGCCCAGGGTCCCCGCGTCACGCCGGCCGCGAGCCGCACCGCGCAGACCCCCCGCCCTGTACCTGGTCCGCGTCCCGCCGCCGTACCGCGGCCCGGCCGCCCCGGTCCCGCCAGGCCCGCACCGCCCGCGCAGCGTGCACCGCAGGCCACCCCCGGACCCGTTCCCGCAGCTCCTGCCGCTGCCCCCACCGCACCGTCCGTCTCCGCGGCGGTGCCGCAGATCCAGCTGATCCCGGCGTCCGCCGAGGGTGCGCTGGACGCGGCCGAAGAGGCCGTCGACCTGCTGCTCGACACCGGGCGCGCGCCCGGCGACATCCTGGTGCTCACCAGTGGCGACCCGCACCCGTGGGCCGCGCACGAGCTGTCCTTCGGCGAGGCCGCGTACTGGGCCCTGCACGACGCCGGGGACGACGTCTTCTACGCGGACGCGGCGCAGGTCCAGCGCGCCGCAGGCCGTCCCGTCGTGGTCTTCGCGGCCAACGGCGGAGCGGTCGACGCCATCGCGGGCGCCCTGCCGGTCGCGCTCACCCGGGCGGGTGCGCTGCTGATCGTGTGCGGTGACCCGCAGCAGATCAACTCCGTGCTGGGTGCGGGCGTCTGACGCCCTGTACCCCGGCACGGGCGAGGGGCGGGGCGGGCCATGGGCCGGCCCCGCTGAAGCCCGCGCCGGGGCCCGAGTCGGAGCCCGAGGCCTGATCCGCCGTACGCCCGGTCCTGGGTGTACGGCCGTGAGGCATGCCCGCAGGCAAGGCGGCGGCCGTGCGGTTGTACGGGCGGCAGCCGCACGGGTGGCACCCGCACAGGTGTCGGGCGCACCGGCGCGGGCCGTACCCGTGGGAGCCTTACGCGGGTCAGCGCGCGGCGGTCCGCCGCAGGGCCTCGACCGCGCCGCCCCCGGTGTGCAGGGCCAGCGGAGAGAACTCGGCCACGGTGTCGCCCAGGCGCTGCGGCCGCGAGTCGGAACTCGGGCGCCGACCGCCACGGCCCTCGCCCACCACCTGCCAGCCCGCGTGGGTCAGCGTGATGTACGCACCGCAGCGCAGGCCGTGCAGGGTGCAGGCGTCCCGCAGCCCCCACATCCACGCCCCGTCCTCCTCGGTCCACCGCTCGTCGCCCTCGCGGCAGTAGAGCAGCACCGCCGTACGCACCGGGGTCCGCCTGCGCAGGTCGTGCGGGAGGACCCGGCGCAGCCGGGACAGCAGGGCGTTGCGGTACTCCCAGCCGTCGGCCGAGGCCGAGCGCTGTACGAAGGAGGCGCTCGCCACGAGCTGCTCCTCCGGGCCGAGGACGGCGATGATCGCGGTCGAGGGCACGGGGCTGTGCCGGGAGTGCAGCCCGCTGACGACCTCGCGCGGATTGCGGAGCAGCGGAATGCCCGCCGCTGTCCATTCCGCGGGTTCCAGCAGTCTGCCGTGCCGGCTTGTGCCGCCGGTGGCTGATGCCAGGGACGTGGTCGGGGGCGGCGCGAATCCGAAGGTCACGGTCCTCCCTTCGGGTACACGCCCGCGAACGGGCACGGTGGAGTCAGGGCGCGCCGCAGCGCGGCCCAGGAGGGTGCCGAGGAGCCGAGCGGGAGCACTCCAATTCTCGCGTGGCTTCTGAGCGTGCGGCAACGAGCAATTGACGCCGCCGACCGGAATTCGCCGGTATGCCGTTCATATCCTTGCCCCGCCACGCCGAAGATGACGCATTCGGCTAGCCCTGAAGCGCCAGCACCAGCGGGAACACCTCTTTCGCGCCTGCCCGTCGCAGCAACCGGGCGGCCACCGCGATGGTCCACCCGCTCTCCGTGCGGTCGTCGACGAGCAGCACCGGGCCGGCGGACCGTTCCAGCGCGTCGGCCAGCGCCGGGGGCACGGTGAGGGCCTGGTGGAGTCCCCGTACGCGCTGTGCGCTGTTCGAGGACATCGATCCGAACTCCGGGGCCTGGTCCGTGTAGGCGAGCGCGCCGAGCAGCGGCATCCGCCCGATCTCCGCGATCCGCGCGGCCAGTGAACCGATCAGCTGGGGGTGGCTGCGCGAGGGCAGGGCGACCACGCCCACCGGCCGTGCCGGTGCGTCCGGTGCTCCCGAGGCCCAGCCGCCTGGGCCCCGGGCCCAGTCGGCGAGCACCGCGACCACGGCCTGCGCGACGTCGTCCGGAACCGGCTGGTCCGGAGCTTGCGGCGCCAGCATCGGGCGCAGCCGGTTGCCCCATCCGATGTCGGACAGCCGGCCCAGCGCCCGGCCCGTCGAGGCCTGCTCCCCGGCGGGGATGCGCCCCTTGAGGTCGACGCCGACCGCCGCGAGCCCGGTCGGCCACATCTTGCGCGGCTCCAGCTCCACGCCCGGGCGGCCGAGTTCACCGCGCGCGGTGTCCAGCGCGGTGGTGGAGACCTCCGCGGTGAACCGGGCCCCGGCGCAGTTGTCGCAGCGGCCGCAGGGCGCCGCCTCCTCGTCGTCGAGCTGGCGGCGCAGGAACTCCATCCGGCATCCGGTGGCCGCGGCGTAGTCGCGCATCGCCTGCTGTTCCGTGGCCCGCTGGCGGGCGACCCACGCGTAGCGCTCGGCGTCGTAGGCCCAGGGCTCGCCCGTCGAGGTCCAGCCGCCCTTGACGCGGTGCACGGCGCCGTCGACGTCGAGCACCTTGAGCATGGTCTCCAGCCGGGTGCGGCGCAGATCGACCAGCGGTTCCATGGCGGGCAGCGACAGCGGCCGGCCGGCCCGGGCCAGGACGTCGAGGGTGCGGCGCACCTGCTCCTCCGGCGGGAAGGCCACCGAGGCGAAGTACTGCCAGATCGCTTCGTCCTCCCGGCCGGGCAGCAGCAGGACCTCCGCGTGCTCCACGCCACGGCCCGCGCGGCCGACCTGCTGGTAGTAGGCGATGGGGGAGGAGGGCGAGCCGAGGTGCACCACGAAGCCCAGGTCGGGCTTGTCGAAGCCCATCCCGAGGGCGGAGGTGGCCACGAGCGCCTTGACCCGGTTCGCCTGGAGGTCGTCCTCGGCCTGCTGGCGGTCGGCGTTCTCCGTCTTGCCGGTGTACGAGGCCACCGTGTGCCCCCGGTGGCGCAGGTACGTTGTGACCTCCTCGGCGGCCGCCACGGTCAGCGTGTAGATGATCCCGGAGCCGGGCAGTTCCCCGAGGTGGTCGGCGAGCCAGGCCAGCCGGTGCGCCGCGTCGGGCAGGGTCAGGACGGCCAGGCTCAGGCTCTCGCGGTCCAGCGGGCCGCGCAGCACCAGAGCGTCCGTGCCGGCCCCGGTGCCGAGCTGTTCGGCGACGTCGGCAGTCACGCGGGCATTGGCCGTGGCGGTCGTCGCGAGCACCGGGACACCCGGCGGCAGGTCGGCCAGCATGGTGCGCAGCCGGCGGTAGTCGGGGCGGAAGTCGTGCCCCCAGTCGGAGATGCAGTGCGCCTCGTCGACCACGAGCAGCCCGGTGGCGGCGGAGAGCTTGGGGAGGACCTGGTCGCGGAAATCAGGGTTGTTGAGCCGCTCCGGACTCACCAGCAGGACATCGACCTCACCCGCCGCCACCTCGGCCTGGATGCCCTCCCACTCCTCGGGGTTGGCGGAGTTGATGGTGCGGGCGCGGATCCCGGCCCGGGCCGCGGCCTCGACCTGATTGCGCATCAGTGCGAGGAGCGGCGAGACGATCACGGTGGGGCCTGCGCCGTTCGCCCGCAGCAGCGAGGTGGCGACGAAGTACACCGCGGACTTGCCCCAGCCGGTGCGCTGAACCACCAGCGCCCGCCGCTTGTGCGCCACGAGGGCCTCGATCGCCCGCCACTGGTCCTCGCGCAGCCTGGCGGCACCCGTGGGATCGCCCACGAGACGGGCTAGTACGGAGTCGGCCGAGGACCTCAGGTCTGCGTTCATACCCCCATGCAACCTGATGCCTCCGACATCGCGCCAATGCCGCTCCGGGCCTGTGGACGGCGGCGGCGGGAGTTATCCACAGGGCTTTCGGGATCGGATCATGCGCGGGACCTTCATGGCATGACGAACAACCACGAATCACGCACCCCGTCCGACCGGCCCTCCATCAGCCCGGCCGGAGCCGCCACCGGACCCCAGATCACCCTGCGCAGTCCGGCCGAACTGGCCGACGCGCTGCCCTACATGCTCGGCTTCCACCCGACCGACTCCCTCGTCATGGTCGCCGTGCACGGCGAGGGCGGGCGCTTCGGCGGCAGGCTCCGTGTCGGCATCCCCAGCTCGCCCGCGGAATGGGAGGACACCGCCCGACAGGTCGCCGAATGCCTGATCAGGGGCAGCGAACGGCGCGGCGGCAAGCCCGACGGCATCGTCGTCTACCTCTGCCAGGAGCCGGGCGGGGAAGAGAGCGGCAGGCGGGTGATGACCCGGCTGCGGCCGCTCGCCCAAGGGATCCGGCTGGCCTGCGGCGCACTGGACGTGCCCGTACTGGAGGCCCTGTGCCTGTCCGCGGGACGGTTCTGGTCCTACGTGTGCCCCGACGAGCGGTGCTGCCCGGCCGAGGGCAGCCGGCTGGCCGCCGTCGGTACCTCGGTGCTGGCGGCGACGGCGACCTTCGCCGGACTCCAGGTCCGGGGCTCCCTCAGGGAGATCGAGGGCAGGATGGCACCGCTGCGCGGGGCCGTGGCCGAGGAGGCGGAACAGGCCCTCGACCGGGCCGCCGCCGCCCTGATGCCCCGGATCCTCGACGGGGCCACCCGCGAGGAGGTCGGCGCCGAGACCATCGCCCTGGCGCGGACCCTGATGCGGCGCCTGACCCTGGCCCCGCCCGCCGAGGGCGGCGCCCACGCCGACGACTGGGACGACGCGCTGCTCGGCCACGACGAGGCGGCCGCACTGATCCTCGGCCTCCAGGACCGCGAGATCCGGGACATCGCGGCGGAGTGGATGGAGGACGAGGACGCGGCCCCGGCCCTGCGGCTGTGGCGGGCCCTGGCCCGGCGCTGCGTCGGGGCCTACGGCGAGCACGCCGCGGCCCCCCTCACCCTCGCCGGCTGGGTCTCGTGGTCCACGGGGGACGAGCCGACCGCCCGGATCGCCTTCGGCCTGGCCCTGCGGGCGGATGCCGAGTACCGCTTCGCCCAGCTGCTCCACCACGCGTGCAACGAAGGGATCGACCCCGAGGGGCTGCGGCAGTGCCTGCGGGAGGAGCGGCGCCGCCGGGAGCCCCGGCGAGGGCGCTCCTCGGCCGGTACCCGTCCTCCCGGCCGACGGGGCCGGACGTCCCCCCGTCGCGGGTTGCGCCGTACCGCGCGGAGCGAGCAGTGAGCGCGCACCGGTTCACGCCGCCCGGCGGCCCGGTGCGACTGCTCCGGCACGCCTTGGGCAGGCCCAGATGGCGGGGGCTTCACCCCGGGCACGCCCGGACGGCTCCCGGGCCCGTGACCCGGGCGGGGGTGGGGGCGTTCAGCTGGGGGGTGGTGGGGCCCCGGCCGCGCCGCCGCCCAGCCGAACCGACCGGAGCGCAGACAAGGCGACACATGTCCCTCCCCGCACCTCCACGCCCACCCGGCGTGCCCGCCGCCCACAGGTCCGAACTGCCGCCCGTGCACGGCGCCGTCATGTGCGTCGCCGCGCCCTGTCTGGTCATCTCCCCGGAGCACGGCCAGCTGACCGGGCGGGGGATCGACGGGATCTACCGGTCCGGGCGCCGCCTGCTCTCCCGCTGCGTGCTGCGTGTCGGCGGCCGGGACCCGGTCGCCGTGCAGGGGCGCAGCCTCGCGGCCGACCGGGCCGTCTTCACCGCGACGGTGCGCACCGGCGCCGAACCCGGCCCCGACCCCGACATCGGTGTGGAAAGGTTCCGGCACGCGGACGGCACCGAGCGGATCACCCTGCGCAGCTTCACGGCCCGGCCGGTCCGCCTGCCCGTGGAGGTGCTTCTCGGCACCGACCTGGCGGAGCTGGCCTCCGTGGCCGCCGGCCGGGCCGGCCCGGAGCTGCCCGCCGGGGTGCACGCCGCCGGGCTGCGCTGGAGCACCGGCGAGGCGCAGGCAGTGACCGCCGCCGACCCACCGCCGGACGACGCGCTGGCCTCGGCGGGGCTGTTGCGCTGGCAGCTCGAACTGGCTCCCGGTGAATCCCGCACCATCGAGCTGCGGACCACGCAGCACCGGGTGGGGCGGGCCCCCGCCGGGCAGGTGGCGAACCCGCTGGCCGACGCCCGGGCCGAAGGGGACGATCCGAGGGCCGAGGCGTGGTTCCGGACCAGCGTCGAGGACCTGGGCGCGCTGCTCCTGCGGGATCCCGAGGAGCCGGGTGACGCCTTCGCCGCGGCGGGAGCGCCCTGGCGGCTGGGCCTGGCTCCGGCGGAATCGCTCTGGGCCGCCCGGATGGCGCTGCCGCTCGGAACCGGTCTCGCCGCGGCAACCCTGCGCATCCTTGCCCGGACCCAGACCGAGGAGCGGGGACCCGACCTCGGGAAGATCCCGGGCCCGCTGCGCGGAGCGGGCGCGCAGCTCCCACCGGGATGCACCGGCACGGAGGCGACCCTGGCCTTTCCCGTGGTACTGGCCGAGGCCCGGCTCTGGGGCATGCCCGAAGAGGAGGTGGCCCGGCTGCTGCCGGCCGCCGAGCGGTGCCTGGACTGGCTGCGTGGCGCACTGGGGGAGGACGGCTTCCTGGCCGATCCCGACCCGGGCCCGCGGCGCTGCGAGACCCAGGCCCACGCCCATCGGGCCGCCGTGCTCGGCGCCGATCTGCTCGCCGCGTGCGGACGGCCCGGAGCCGAGGAGTGGCGGGAGCGGGCGGTCGGACTGCGGGAGCGGTTCCGGGCCCGGTTCTGGATCGACGGTCCGGACGGCGGCCGGCCCGCTTCGGCCCTCCACCCCGACGGGAGGCCGCTGCCACGACTGACGGGGGCCGCCGCCCACCTGCTCGACACCGGACTGCTCAGCAGTGGCCGGCTTGCCCCGGGACTCCTGGACCGCACCCGCGCCGAGCAGCTGGCCCGGCTGCTCGGAGCCCCCGCCATGGATTCCGGATGGGGGCTGCGGAGCATGGCCGTCAAGGAGCCCGGGCACAACCCGTTCGGCCACCGCTCGGGCGCCGTGCGGGCGTACGAGAGCGCGGTGGCCGTGGCGGGCCTGGCCCAGGCCGGCTTCGAGAAGGAGGCCGCGGGCCTGCTCGGCGGCCTGCTGGACGCGGCGGAGGCCTTCGGGTACCGGCTGCCGGAGATGTTCGCGGCCGAGCAGCGCACCGCGGGCAGCGCCCCGGTGCCTCACCCGGCGGCCTGCCGCCCGGCCGCCGTGGCGGCGGCGGCCGGGATCCACGCGCTGACCGCCCTCGCCGGGATCCGCCCCGACGCCCCCGCGGGCACGGTCGCCCTCGCGCCCCTTCCCGGAGCCCCCCTGGGCGGGCTCAGACTCTCGGGGCTGCGGGTGGCGGGGGAGCCCTTCGCCGTCCGGATCAGCCGGCTCGGCCTCGGCATGGTGGAGGAGGCGGCCGATGTGCTCCAGTTGGGTGGCTGAGCACGCGCACCCCGTTCAGGCGGGACCGTCCGACGGATCGGAGGCCTCCCGCCCCCGGTGCGCCGTCTTCAAGGTCACCAAAGCGCTGTTTATCGTCAGGCAGACGACTATGATCGCGGCATGTCGCCCTACGACCCGTCGGCCTATCCGCCCTTCGCCGTCACCGTCGACCTGGTCGTGCTCACCGTGCGGCGCCACGCGCTCTGCGCGCTGGTCGTCCGCAGAGGTGAGCAGCCGTTCCAGGGGAGCTGGGCGCTGCCCGGAGGATTCGTCCGCGCGGACGAGGACCTGGCGGGGGCCGCCGCCAGGGAGCTCTCCGAGGAGACCGGCCTGTGCGCGCACGACCCGGCCCTGCCCGGCGCGGGCAACGGGGCGCACCTCGAACAGCTGGCCACCTACGGTGATCCGAAGCGGGATCCGCGGATGCGCGTCGTCAGCGTGGCGCACCTGGTGCTGGCTCCGGACCTGCCTGCGCCCCGGGCCGGGGGCGACGCCAACAGCGCGCGGTGGGCCCCGGTCGACGAGGTGCTGGCCGACACCGATGAGGCCTCCACCGGGCTCGCCTTCGACCATGCCCGGATCCTCGCCGACGGTGTGGAGCGGGCCCGCTCGAAGATCGAGTACTCCTCGCTGGCCACTGCCTTCTGCCCGCCGGAGTTCACGGTCGGCGAGCTGCGCCGGGTCTACGAGGCGGTCTGGGGTGTCTCCCTCGACCCGCGCAACTTCCACCGCAAGGTCACCGGCACCCCCGGATTCCTGGTGCCGGCCGGAGGTACGACGACCCGTCAGGGCGGGCGTCCGGCCCAGTTGTTCCGGGCGGGCGGGGCCACCCTCCTCAACCCGCCGATGCTGCGTCCGGAAGTCTGACGCCGCGGCGTACGAGGCGTCGCCGGCGGTGGCGGGGCCGCCGTGCCCCATCCCAGGACCGGGCATACCGGGGCCGTTTCCGGGGCCGGTACCGGGTCCGGACCCGCCGTCCGTGCGGGGCCCGGCGGCAGCATCGGCGTTCCATCGGACCGGTTGCGTCGAATATCGGACATATCGCGTTATCTTGCTTGCGGTACCCACCCTGCCGCTGAGCGGTCTCACCCCCCGCGAGAGAAGCGATGCTCCAGGCCATCGGACTCACCAGCAAGCCCCGACCCGACGCCCCGCCCCTCGTGGACGACCTCACCTTCGAGGCCCGCCCGGGGCATGTGACCGCCCTGCTCGGCGAGCCGGGATCGGGCAAGACCACCGCACTGCGGCTCATGCTCGAACTCGAACCGGGCCGCGGCGTCACCTACTTCCGCGGCCGCGCGCTGCACCGGATCCCGCACCCCGGCCGTGAGGTCGGAGTGCTCCTCGGCGACGTCCCCGGCAACCCCGCACGGACCGTCCGCAACCAGCTGCGGATGCTCTGCGCCGCGGCCGGGGTGCCGGCCTCCCGGGCCGACACCATGCTGGAGGTCGTCGGCATCGCGGGACTGCGGGACGAACGGCTCGGTTCGCTGTCGCTCGGCATGGAGCGCCGGGTCGCACTGGCCTCGGCCCTGCTCGCCGATCCGTGCACCCTGCTCCTCGACGAGCCCGGCGCCGGACTGTCCCCCCGCGAACGCGGCTGGCTGCACGGGCTGCTGCGCGGTCACGCCTCCCTCGGCGGCGCCGTGCTCTTCACCACCGACGACGCCAAGGAGGCCGCCCGCAGCGCCGACCGCGTCGTCAGCATCGAGGCGGGCCGGCTCGTCGCCGACCAGGAGGCGGCCGATTTCGCCCGGACCAGGCTGCGGCCGCGGGTCGCCGTGCGCACCCCGCACGCGGCCCGGCTGGCCGACGCGCTGGGCCGGGAGGCCCGGGCCGCCCGGCGCTCGGTGGAGATCGTCGCCGAGAGCGGCAGCCGCCTGTCGGTGTACGGCAGCAACTGCGCCGAGATCGGCGAGGCGGCGTTCCGGCACGGCGTGCTGGTCCACCAGCTCGCCGACGAGACGGGCGACGCCGGGGCACCGACGGCGCCGGTACCGGCCGCGCGGGCCGCGGCCGGAACGCCTCCGGAGCCCGGCGCGGCCCGCGCCGAGGCCGCCACCGAGGTCTCCGGCGCACATCCCCGGCAGACCGGCTCCGGGCGCCCGGCCTCGGCCGTGCGCCGCGTGGGCGGCCCGCTGCGTCCCCTGCGCTACGAGCTGCTCCGGGTCTTCGGGACCGCCACTCCCGTCCTCACCGCCGCGCTCGTCGTCGCCGTCTCCGTCCTCACCGCCCTGGTGCTGGCCCGGGCCGGGCAGACCCCGCAGAACCGGCTGCTCGCCGCCTGGCCCGAACTGCTGCCGCTGCCGCCCGCCGCCCTGGGCGCGGGCCTGCTCGGCGCGCTGGCCTTCGGAGAGGAGTACCGCTACCCCGCACTCGCCGCCGACCGGGGCACCGTGCCCCGGCGGATGGGGCTGCTCGCCGCCAAGCTGGGCAGCTGCGCCGCCCTCGCGCTGCTGCTGGGCGCCCTGACGGTGGCCGCCGACGCCGCCGCCCTCGCGCTGGTCTTCGACAGCGGCCCCCTGCGCACCCCGGTGGAGTGGCTCTCCCCGGCCGTGAGTTGGGCCGGGCTGCTCATCGGGTGCGCCTGGGCCGGCGTACTGGCCTCCGGCGTCTTCCGGTCCGCCACCGCGGGACTGGCCGCGGTGCTCGCCGTACCGGTGATGGTGGTTCCGCTGGTGCGCAAGGCGCTGGAGGGCTCCGCCGCGTACCCGTCGACCGGGCTCGCGTCCCGGCTGCGCGGCCTGACCTGGGGGCAGTGGCCGCCGGAGGTCGACCGCCTGCTGACGGGGGCCCTCCGGGTGATGGCCCAACCCGTCGGGACCGCACTGGTGTTGTCGCTGATGGTCCTGTTGTGCGCCTATGGGTTCACCGGACTGCGCAGCCGGGTCCGTTGGTGATCGTTCCGGTTCGGGAGAAGTCGCGGACGGGACCGTTGCGGTCCGTGTCACGTCAAGCGGACCGCAACTCCCCGCAAAACGTCGGATTCTTTACGATAAGTCGTCAATTGCGTAGGTGGCACCGATCACCCTTTCGTGTGCTTTTCACCAAAGACCTCAAGGGTCGTGGAAGCACGGCCGACAAAGGATTCGTGAGTACCCTTGCGCACACCATGATGACCGCCGCCCGCCACGCCGATTCCGGCCTCGCCGGCCCGGGCGAACTCGACCGCTACCCCTACGCGGAGACCCCCGGGTCCGACCGCGTCGGAGCACCCCACTGGGACGGTGCCGACGTCGAGTTGAGCCGCGTGGGCCGCCGAGCGGCAGGCAGCCGCGGACGCGGACTGCACGGCCAACTCGTCCAGCAGCTCGGCCAGATGATCGTCTCCGGCGATCTCGGCGCGGACCGCCCGCTGGTCCCCGAGGAGATCGGCCAGCGCTTCGAGGTCTCCCGCACGGTCGTCCGCGAATCCCTGCGGGTCCTGGAGGCCAAGGGCCTCGTCAGCGCCCGCCCCAACGTCGGCACCCGGGTCCGTCCCGTCGCCGACTGGAACCTGCTCGACCCCGACATCATCGAATGGCGCGCCTTCGGTCCGCAGCGCGACGACCAGCGCCGCGAGCTCGGTGAGCTCCGCTGGACCATCGAGCCGCTCGCCGCCCGCCTC
Organism: Streptomyces nojiriensis; assembly: GCF_017639205.1. NCBI lineage: Bacteria > Bacillati > Actinomycetota > Actinomycetes > Kitasatosporales > Streptomycetaceae > Streptomyces > Streptomyces nojiriensis. Next base: position 6,655,869 of record NZ_CP071139.1, read on the forward strand.
GCGGCCGGCCACGGCCGCCCGGACATCCAGCAGCGCCTCGCGGACATGGTCGAGATCATGGGCCACGCCCTCGGCCAGGGCGACGCGATCACCTTCGCCCGCGCCGACACCGAATTCCACGCGCTCCTCATCCAGGTCGCAGGAAACCGCATGCTGGAGCACCTTTCCGGCATCGTCTCCGCCGCCCTCCAGGTCTCCGGCAGCCCGGTCACCGCCTGCGACCGCCCGAGCGAGACCTGCGTCGCGCACCACGCGCGGATGGTCGAGGCCCTCGCCGCGGGTGACGCGACGGGCGCCGAGAACGCCATGCGCCAGCTCCTGACGGTTCATCCGGAGGTCGAGCGCGTGGTTCCCGCCCCGCGCGAGCACTGACGGGCGGACGCGCGGGGGCGCGGGGGTGCAGAACGTGTCGCCGGGCCCGGTCGGGTCCGGCGACACCGGCGTGAGGCCCCTTTCGCGGCGGTTCGGCATGCGCGAAGGGCCGGGTACGACCACAAGAGCGGCACTCGTGCGTACGGGGTGTGACTCGGGCCACGAAGATTGGGCGTAACGCTCTGCGAGGTCACGCGATGACGTAAGAGGTGATGGCCGACGGAGGGAAGACAGCAGCCCTTGGGGGTGCTGTGCAGCTCCCCGGCCCCTGCCCGCGCCGCCGGCCCATCCCCGGTCGGTGGTCGTCGGCTCCGGTCCAGCACCACCAGGCCCGGGGTCGGAAGCCGTTCCCATCGTTCCGAGAGGTTGTTCGTGTCGGCCAGCACATCCCGTACGCTCCCGCCGGAGATCGCCGATTCCGAGTCTGTGATGGCGCTCATCGAGCGGGGCAAGGCCGAGGGGCAGATCGCCGGCGATGACGTGCGTCGGGCCTTCGAGGCTGACCAGATTCCTGCGACCCAGTGGAAGAATGTTCTGCGCAGCCTCAACCAGATCCTCGAGGAAGAGGGTGTGACGCTGATGGTCAGTGCCGCGGAGTCGCCCAAGCGCACCACCCGCAAGAGCGTCGCAGCCAAGAGCCCGGCCAAGCGGACGGCCACCGAGACCGTCAAGAAGACGGCGGCCAGGACGACGGCAGCGCAGCCCGCGGCCACCGCGGTCCCGGCAGCCGGGGCGGCGGACCCGGAGATCGTGGACGCCCTCGCGGGAGAGACCGGAACGGAGCCCGCCGCCAAGAAGACGGCGGCGAAGAAGACGGCTGCGAAGAAGGCCGCGCCCGCCAAGAAGGCCGCCGCCAAGAAGACGGCGGCGAAGAAGACCGCCTCCAAGAAGGACGCGGACGAGGCGGGCGAGGACGAGAGCGCGGACGAGGGTCCCGACGCCGTCAAGGCCGAGGCCGAGGAAGAGGAGGAGGGCGGGGAGAACAAGGGCTTCGTCATCTCCGACGACGAGGACGACGCCCCCGCCCAGCAGGTCGTGGTCGCCGGCGCCACCGCCGACCCGGTCAAGGACTACCTCAAGCAGATCGGCAAGGTCCCCCTCCTCAACGCCGAGCAGGAGGTGGAGCTCGCCAAGCGCATCGAGGCGGGTCTGTTCGCCGAGGACAAACTGGCGAACTCCGACAAGCTGGCTCCCAAGCTCAAGCGCGAGCTGGAGATCATCGCCGAGGACGGCCGCCGTGCGAAGAACCACCTGCTGGAGGCCAACCTCCGCCTCGTGGTCTCCCTCGCCAAGCGCTACACCGGCCGCGGCATGCTCTTCCTGGACCTGATCCAGGAGGGCAATCTGGGTCTGATCCGCGCGGTCGAGAAGTTCGACTACACCAAGGGCTATAAGTTCTCCACCTATGCCACGTGGTGGATCCGGCAGGCGATCACGCGCGCCATGGCCGACCAGGCACGCACCATCCGCATCCCGGTGCACATGGTCGAGGTCATCAACAAGCTCGCCCGCGTCCAGCGCCAGATGCTCCAGGACCTGGGCCGCGAGCCCACCCCGGAGGAGCTGGCCAAGGAACTCGACATGACCCCCGAGAAGGTCATCGAGGTCCAGAAGTACGGCCGCGAGCCGATCTCCCTGCACACGCCGCTCGGCGAGGACGGCGACAGCGAGTTCGGTGACCTCATCGAGGACTCCGAGGCGGTCGTGCCGGCCGATGCCGTGAGCTTCACGCTGCTGCAGGAGCAGCTGCACTCGGTGCTCGACACCCTGAGCGAGCGCGAGGCCGGCGTGGTCTCGATGCGCTTCGGCCTCACGGACGGCCAGCCCAAGACCCTCGACGAGATCGGCAAGGTCTACGGGGTCACGCGTGAGCGGATCCGCCAGATCGAGTCGAAGACGATGTCGAAGCTCCGGCACCCGTCCCGCTCCCAGGTGCTGCGCGACTACCTGGACTGACCGGGCGGCTTCCGGCGGCGCTCGGCGCTGCCGGAAGCCGACGGGGGCGACAGGGCGACGGTGGCCGCGCGGGTGCGCTCGGCCACCGGGCGACCCACTCTGGGTGGAGTAATGCACACTCGGAGTCAGGAGGCCTCATGCGTCGTCCCTTTGCCCGTGCTCTGGCGGGAGCGCTGACCCTGGCGGCGGGAGCGGCCGCAGCGCCGTTCGCCCAGGTGCCGCAGGCGGCCGCGGACAGTGTGGTGATCGGCGGGAAGCCGGTGAAGGTGGCCGACAGCCCTTGGGTCGTCGCCCTCGCCAGCCGTGACCGGTTCGGGGGTACGCGGGGCGGGCAGTTCTGCGGAGGCGTGGTCGTGTCCCCGACCAGGGTGCTGACGGCGGCGCACTGCCTGGGCAGCCAGGTGCTGGGCGGTCCGGTCGAATCCGTGGCCGACTTCCGGGTGATCGCCGGGCGTACGGAGCTCCGGGCGGCCGAGGGCCTGGAGATCGCGGTGCGCGGGGCGAGGGTGAACCCAGCCTACGACCCGGCGAGCAATGCCGGGGACCTCGCCGTTCTGGAGCTGGCCGAGTCGGTACCGGCCCACTACGTGCTGCCCATGGCGGCGGCGGGGCATCCCGCCTACGCGGCCGGCACCGGGGCGGCGGTGTACGGCTGGGGCGACACGAGCGGCTTCGGTGACTACGCGTACGGGCTGCGTGCCGCCGGGGTGACGGTGCTGGCGGACCAGGTCTGCGAGCGCGCCTACCCCGGGGACGCGGACGGGCAGTACCGCGCGGAGTCCATGGTGTGCGCGGGGGACAGCGGCGGCGGCAAGGACGCCTGCCAGGGGGACAGCGGCGGACCGCTGGTGGCGCAGGGGCGTCTCATCGGGCTGGTCTCGTGGGGCCGGGGCTGCGGCCGTGCCGACAGCCCAGGGGTCTACACGCGTATCGCCCCGTTGGTCGACTTCGTGCTGGCCCCGGAGACGGGCGCGCAGCCCGGGAAGGTCCAGGGCATCGGGTGGGGTGCCCGCGGGGCCTCCGGGCCGCACGCAGGGCCCGTACAGGGGCATCGCACGCGTTAGCCGCAGGGTCGCGGATGTGAGGACGGGCGGCGCCCCTGGGTCTCAGGGGTGCCGCCCGTCGACCGGCCTGGCCGGTCCTGGCTCGTCGGATGCGAGGTGCAGGCCTGTGTCAGCGGTCCTCGGGTTCGGCATTGGCAGCCGGAGCGGACGTGAGCCGCTCGGTCTCATCCTGTATTTCCGCGGCGATCTTCTTGAGTTCCGGCTCGAACTTGCGCCCGTGGTGGGCGCAGAAGAGCAGTTCACCGCCGCTCAGCAGGACGACGCGCAGATATGCCTGGGCGCCGCAACGGTCGCATCGGTCAGCGGCCGTCAGCGGGGTCGCGGGTGTCAGAACAGTAGTCACGTCGCCTCTTCTCTAGCTCGACGAGCTGTCGTACCAGGGTCAACATCCAACCAGGCCGAAAACGTTCCCGCTCGCGGCTTTTCCTCGAAACTTCCTTCCGAAGCTGGCCGGCTGTTGCCGGTTGGCGGCGAAGGAGCCGTATTGCGTTGCTTTACGGTTTCGCGTTGTCAGTCGTGCGCTTGTTGCAGTTCCATCCTCCCCCAGCGTGAGTGCCAGGTTGTTCATGAGGACGTGCCCGAACCCTAAATGGTTCATGCGCGGAAGGGAACGTGATGTTTCCTTCACCCGCGCGGGGGATCGAACATCCGTGCGGATCTGGACTAGGGTGAGGAATGGGCGAGGGTGGCGTTGCATCGGCTCTACCTGGCCTCGGTACCCTTCGAGCGGCACCCGAGCCACCCCTGCGCCCGACCGGGCCAGAAAAGAAATTCAGCGAGGAGCGAACTGCGTGACCGCCGACACGTCCGTGCCTTCCAGCGCGCTGCTGTCCGGAGCAGACCGGGACGGTTCCAACTACACCGCGCGGCACCTGCTCGTCCTCGAAGGGCTGGAGGCCGTCCGCAAGCGCCCCGGCATGTACATCGGCTCCACCGACAGCCGGGGCCTCATGCACTGCCTGTGGGAGATCATCGACAATTCCGTCGACGAGGCCCTGGGCGGCTACTGCGACCACATCGAGGTGATCCTCCACGAGGACGCCTCCGTCGAGGTCCGGGACAACGGCCGCGGCATCCCCGTGGACGTCGAGCCCAAGACCGGCCTGTCCGGCGTCGAGGTCGTCATGACCAAGCTGCACGCCGGCGGCAAGTTCGGCGGTGGCTCGTACGCGGCCTCCGGCGGCCTGCACGGCGTCGGCGCCTCCGTGGTCAACGCCCTCTCCGCCCGCCTCGACGTCGAGGTCGACCGCAACAGCGCGACCCACGCCATCAGCTTCCGGCGCGGCGTTCCGGGAATGTTCACCGAGCAGGGCCCCGACAGCCCCTTCGACCCCGCCAACGGCCTCCGCAAGGCCAAGCGGATCGCCAAGGGGAAGACCGGCACCCGGGTCCGCTACTGGGCCGACCGCCAGATCTTCCTCAAGGACGCCCGGCTCAACCTGGAGACGCTCTACCAGCGCGCCCGCCAGACCGCCTTCCTCGTCCCCGGCCTGACCCTGGTGGTCCGCGACGAGCGCGGCATCGACGGAGCCGGCAAGACCGAGGAGACCTTCCGCTTCGACGGCGGCATCAGCGAATTCTGCGAGTACCTCGCCCAGGACAAGGCCGTCTGCGACGTCCTGCGCCTGACCGGCACGGGCACCTTCAAGGAGACCGTCCCGGTCCTCGACGACCGCGGCCACATGACCCCCACCGAGGTCACCCGCGAGCTCGGCGTGGACATCGCCCTGCGCTGGGGCACGGGGTACGAGACCAACGTCAAGTCCTTCGTGAACATCATCGCCACCCCCAAGGGCGGCACCCACGTCTCCGGCTTCGAGCGCTCGGTCGCCAAGACCGTCAACGAGGTCCTGCGCTCGGCCAAGCTGCTGCGCGTCGCCGAGGACGACGTGGTCAAGGACGACGCGATGGAGGGCATGACGGCCGTCGTCACCGTCCGTCTCGCCGAGCCGCAGTTCGAGGGCCAGACCAAGGAGGTGCTCGGCACCTCCGCGGCCACCCGGATCGTCGCCGCCGTGGTCGCCAAGGAGCTCAAGGCCTTCCTGACCTCCACCAAGCGCGACGACAAGCAGCAGGCCCGCGCCGTGATGGAGAAGATCGTCGCGGCTGCCCGGACCCGGATCGCGGCCCGTCAGCACAAGGAGGCGCAGCGTCGCAAGACCGCGCTGGAGACCTCCTCGCTCCCCGCCAAGCTGGCCGACTGCCGCAGCGACGACGTGGACCGCAGCGAGCTCTTCATCGTCGAGGGAGACTCCGCCCTCGGCACCGCGAAGCTCGCCCGGAACTCGGAATTCCAGGCGCTCCTGCCCATCCGCGGCAAGATCCTCAACGTCCAGAAGTCCTCGATCTCGGACATGCTCAAGAACGCCGAGTGCGGGGCGATCATCCAGGTCATAGGAGCCGGCTCGGGCCGGACCTTCGACATCGACGCCGCCCGGTACGGCAAGATCGTGCTGCTCGTGGACGCCGACGTCGACGGCGCGCACATCCGCTGCCTGCTGCTCACGCTCTTCCAGCGGTACATGCGACCGATGGTCGAGGCCGGCCGGGTCTTCGCGGCCGTGCCCCCGCTGCACCGGATCGAGCTGGTCCAGCCGAAGAAGGGCCAGGACAAGTACGTCTACACGTACTCGGACAACGAGCTGCGCCAGACCCTGCTGGAGTACCAGCGCAAGAACATCCGGTACAAGGACTCGATCCAGCGCTACAAGGGCCTCGGCGAGATGGACGCGGACCAGCTGGCGGAGACCACCATGGACCCCCGCCACCGCACCCTGCGCCGGATCAACATCGGCGACCTGGACTCGGCGGAGCAGGTCTTCGACCTGCTCATGGGCAATGAGGTGGCCCCCCGCAAGGAGTTCATCACGAGCTCCGCGGCGACCCTGGACCGCTCGCGCATCGACGCCTGATCCAGGTGCCGCCGGGCCCCGGCGGAGACCGACACCGAACGCACCACGGCATACCGGCGCTCTTCACTCCATCACCTGTTGGAGTGAAGAGCGTCGGTACACCAGTCCGGAAAGCCCCATTCCGCACATCCTTGTGGGCACGCGGCCACTGCGGCGGCGGACAAGGAGAGTTCGGTGGACAAGCACGAAGGTCGTGATACCGGAACGATCCGGCTGGACGACCCCTGGTACGACGCCCTGGCCGTCGGGTGGGGCGAGGGTGAGGAAACGTCCCAGCCGGCCCCGGCCCCCGGTGGCGGACGCCCCGCGCCCGGCGCATCCGACATCTACCTCGAAGTGCAGCGCAGCGCCGCCTTCCAGGAGGTTCGCACCCGCTACCGCAGGTTCGTCGTCCCCGCCACCGCCGGGTTCTTCCTCTGGTACGTCGCCTACGTGGTCGCCGCCACCGCCGCGCCCGGCCTGATGGCCCGGCCCGTGGTCGGCGCGGTCAACGTGGCCATGCTGGCGGGCCTCGGCCAGTTCCTCAGCACCTTCCTGCTGACCTGGGCCTACGCCCGGCACGCGCGGCTGCGCCGGGACCGGGCCGCGCTCGATCTGCGCTGGACCGTGTTCGAGCAGGAACGCGGCCAGGAGCGGACGCGGGCGAGGGGGGCCGGCCGGTGACCACCGAACACCAGACCCTCGCGCTGATCCTGTTCAGCCTCTTCATCGCCGTGACCCTCGGCATCACCACCTGGGTCAGCCGGAACCGGCACGGGTCGGCCGAGGAGTTCTACGCGGGCGGGCGGTTGTTCTCCCCGATGGAAAACGGTTTCGCCATCGCCGGCGACTACATGTCCGCGGCCTCGTTCCTCGGCATCTCCGGCCTGATCGCCCTCTTCGGCTACGACGGGCTGCTGTACTCGGTGGGCTTCCTCGTGGCCTGGCTCGTGGTGCTGTTCCTCGTCGCCGAACTGGTCCGCAACTGCGGGCGCTTCACCCTTGCCGACGTGATCGCCGCGCGGATGAGCGAACGTCCGGTGCGGATCGCCGCCGGCATCTCCTCGGTCGTCGTCTCCGTCCTCTACCTCATCGCGCAGATGGTCGGCGCGGGCAGTCTGGTCGGCCTGCTGCTGGGGAACTCGGGCACCGTTGCCCGGACCCTCACCGTGGTGGGGGTGGGCGCGCTGATGGTGGTCTACGTGTCCTTCGGCGGGATGCGGGCCACCACGTGGATCCAGATCGTGAAGGCCGTGCTGCTGATGGGCGGCGCGATCACCCTGACCGTGCTCGTGCTGCTGCGCTTCCACGGGAACTTCGACCAGTTGCTCACCAGCGCCGCCGACCGCAGCGGGCACGGCCGGGCGTTCCTGAGCCCCGGCCTCAGGTACGGCGGGGACTGGACCGCCCGCATCGACTTCATGAGCCTCGGTCTCGCGCTGGTCCTCGGGACCGCCGGGCTGCCGCACATCCTGTCGCGGTTCTACACCGTGCCCACCGCGCGGTCGGCCCGCCGCTCGGTGGTGTGGGCGATCGCGCTCATCGGCGGGTTCTACCTGATGACCATCGTGCTCGGCTTCGGGGCGGCCGCGCTGGTGGGACCGGACGAGGTACGGGCCTCCAACGCCTCCGGGAACACGGCCGTTCCGCTGCTGGCGGCCTTCCTCGGCGGGGGCGCCGAAACCACCGGGGGCGCGGTGCTGTTCGCCTTCGTCGCCGCCATCGCCTTCGCCACCATCCTGGCCGTGGTCGCCGGCATCACCCTGGCCTCCTCGGCCTCCGTGGCACACGACCTGTACGCCTCCCTCAAGCGCCGGCACGCCCGGCAGCGCAGCGAGGTCGCGGTGGCCCGGGGCGCGGCCGTGGGCATCGGGGCCGTCGCGATCGCCCTCGGGCTGCTCGCCCAGGACCTCAACGTGGCGTTCCTGGTGGGGCTGGCCTTCGCGGTGGCGGCTTCGGCCAACCTGCCGGTGCTGCTGTACTCGCTCTTCTGGCGCGGCTTCACCACGCGGGGAGCCGTCTGGTCGGTGTACGGCGGCCTGATTCCGGCGGTGCTGCTGGTGCTGGTCTCGCCGGTGGTGTCGGGCAGCGCCGAATCCCTCTTCCCCGCAGTGGACTTCCAGTACTTCCCGCTCCAGAACCCGGGGATCGTCTCGATCCCGCTGGGCTTCCTGGCGGGCTGGCTGGGCACCGTCACCTCGGGCGAGGAGGCGGACGAGGCCAAGCACGCGGAGACGGAAGTCCGCTCCCTGACCGGAGCCGGAGCGGTCTGAGGACCGGAGCGGTGTTCCGGGCGGCCGGGTGTCCGGGTGTCAGGCCGCCGTCAGGCAGGTCCCTCCGACGGGAGCCAGGTGTAGCGGTGTTCCGGGCGGCCGGTCTCGCCGTAGCGCAGGGCGAGGCTGACCCGGGCGGTGCGTTCGAGGAGCTTGACGTAGCGCTGGGCGGTCTGCCGGCTGATGCCCGCGCGGTCGGCGATCTGCTGGGTGGACAAGGGGCCCTCGGCGGACCGCAGCACCTGGCGGACGAGCTCCGCGGTGGTGGCGGAGTGGCCCTTGGGGAGCTCGTTCGGGGATCCCGCGGCGGCGAGGGCGCCGAAGATCCGGTCCACCTCGGCCTGTTCGGCCTCACCGCCCGTGTCCAGGGTGCGGCGCAGGGCCCCGTACGCCTCCAGCCGGCTGCGCAGTCCGGTGAAGGTGAAGGGTTTGACCAGGTACTGCAGGGCGCCGAGGCGCATGGCGGCCTGCACGGTGGCGAGGTCGCGGGCCGCGGTGACCATGATCACATCGGTGCGGTGGCCGAGCTGGCGCAGGCGCCGGACGAGGTCCAGGCCGTTCTCGTCGGGGAGGTAGTGGTCCAGGAGGACGAGGTCCACCGGATGTGAGGTGAGGAACTCCAGGGCCTCGGTGGCCGAATGGGCCTGCGCCGTCACCAGGAATCCGGGAACCTTTGCCACGTACGCCGCGTTGATCCGGGCAACACGCATGTCGTCGTCGACGACCAATACGTGAATCGGGGTCTCGTTCACCGCAGGGCCTCCGGGAGTACGACGGAGAATTCCGCCCCTCCGTCCGCTGCTTCGCCGGCCCGGGCGCTGCCGCCCTGCCGCTCCGCGAGGCGGCGTACGAGGGCGAGGCCCAGCCCGCGCTCGCGGTGGGCCTTGGGCTGCTTGGTCGACCAGCCCTCCGTGAAGATCTCCTCACGGCGCCCGGCGGGCACCCCGGGACCGCTGTCGCGCACCCGCAGCACGGCGGTGCGGCCCTCCGCGCGCAGCTCCACCTCGACCAGGGGTGCCGTTGAACCCGCGGCGGCGTCGAGGGCGTTGTCCACGAGGTTGCCGAGGATCGTGACGAGGCCGCCCGGGTCCACCAGGCGGTCGGGGAGGAGGGTGGAGCCGGCCAGCCGCAGGGGGACGCCGCGCTCGGCGGCGACGGCCGCCTTGCCCACCAGCAGGGAGGCCAGAAGCGGGTCCTGGACCTTCTCGGTGACCTGTTCGGCCGTCGTGCGGTGCACGCCGGCGACCTCGGTCACGAACTCCACCGCCTCCTCGTGCAGGCCCAGCTCCAGCAGGCCGAGGAGGGTGTGGAGGCGGTTGGCGTGCTCGTGGTCCTGGGCGCGCAGGGCGTCGATCAGGCCCCGGGTGGAGTCGAGCTCGCGGCCCAGGTGCTCCAGCTCGGTGCGGTCGCGCAGGGTGGCGACGGCGCCGCCGTCCTCGGTGGGCATGCGGTTGGCCACCAGTACCCGGGGGCCCTGGACGGTGAGCAGGTCCCGGCCGGTGACACGGCCCGACAGGACGTCCGCGGTGCGGCCCGCACCCAGTACGTCCTCCAGCGGGCGCCCCGCACAGTCGTCGGTGGCGTCCGGGGCCAGGCCCAGCAGGCGGGCGGCCTCGTCGTTGACCAGCCGGATCCTGCCGTCGGGGGCCAGGGCGATCACGCCCTCGCGGATGGAGTGCAGCATGGCCTCGCGCTCGGCGAGCAGGCCGGCGATGTCGGAGAAGGCCAGATCGCGGGTCTGCCGCTGGATCCGTCGGGAGAGCAGGTAGGCGGCGAGGGCGCCCGCCGCCAGGGCGCCGCCCGCGTAGGCGAGCAGACCGGGGATCGCGCCGAGCAGCCGGTCGCGGACGCTGTCGTAGGCGATGCCGACCGAGACGGCGCCGACGATCTCGCCGTCGGCCGCGAGGAGCGGGACCTTGCCACGGGCGGAGCGGCCCAGGGTGCCCTCGTCGATCTCCATGACCTCGCGTCCCGCCAGGGCGTCGCTCGGGTCGGTGGAGACGGGCAGCCCGATCCGGTCGGCGCTCGGGTGCGAGCGGCGGATGCCGTCCAGGTCGAGCACGACCACGTACTCGGCTCCGGTGGCCCGGCGGATCCGCTCGGCCGAGGACTGCACGGGGCTGTCGGCGGAGGGCTCGGAGCTCAGGACCCCGGCGGCCAGCGCGGGGTCGGCCGCGGCGCTCTGCGCGATGGCCAGGGCGCGCCGCATGGCCTGGTCGTCGAGCTGGGCGCTCAGCGGCGCCAGGAACAGTCCGGTCGCCAGTACGGCGACCCCGGCGGCGATGGCCAGCTGGGTCAGCAGGATCTGGGAGACGGCCCGTCTGGGCAGCCCGAGGCGCCGAGCGCTCATGAGGGGGAACCGCATGGGCAGCAACGGTAGGTCGGCACCGGCACAAGCGGAATGCTTACGCCCGGCTTGTCGGGTACCCCACTCCCGTCATGCCCGGAGCGTGTTCCACACCTCACTGCGGGTGAAGTAGGTGTCGTAGAGCTCCTGGACGTCCAGCAGGGACTCCGGCGGCACTTTCCCGTAGGCGATCCGCTCCAGGTGGCGGAAGTACTCGAACCGCTCGATGCCCGGCGTGATCACGATGAGGATGTCGGCGTTCTCACCGGGCGGGGCGGCGAACGCGTGGTCGAGGCCGGGCGGCACGATGACGAGGTCGCCGCGTTCCGCGGTCACCACCTGGTCGCCCGACAGGAACTGCGCGGTGCCGTCGAGCAGGTAGAAGAGCTCGGCGGACCGGGAGTGGCGGTGGGGCGCGGCCCCGTCGGCGCCGTCCAGCAGGCTCACCCGCTGGGTCGACAGGGCGCCGCCGGTGGAACCGCTGTCGGCGAGGAGCCGGACGGTGGTCGGGGCGGCGCCGATCGTCTCGGCCTCGGCCGAGCGCACGATCACCGATTCGTCGAAGGAAGGCACGATCAGGGACATGTCGTCTTCTCCTGGTGGAGGGGGAGGGGGAGAGGGAGCTGGTGAGGGGCGGGCGGGGCGGGTGGTCAGGCCCGGGCCGGCTCGGCGGCGGCGTGGGCGGCCGGGACCGGACGCTCGCGCAGCAGGAGGCCCGCGGTCAGGGCGACGGCGAGGGCGGTGGCCCCGTGGACCCCGTACGCCTGAGCCGCGGCTCCGTCGTTGGCGAGGACGACCACCATGTCGCCGGCGGGGACGAAGGTGATCGCCGCCATCGCCCAGCCGAGCCCCCGGCGCTGGCCCGTGAACAGGAGGGCGAAGATGACCAGGCCGGTCGCGACATCGCGTACGCCCTTGACGGCGAGGAAGGCGGCGCCCTCGTGCTGCGGCCAGGTCGGCAGCCCGAAGCCGGCGGCGGTGGCCTGCGGTGCGAGCAGGTAGCTGAGCCCGACGTACACGATGAACGCGGCGCCGGTGGCGGCCAGGGCGGTGGCGAGGTGCTTGAGGGGCATGGGAGGTCTCCTGAAGGTGGATGAGAGGGGCGGCGGAGGGAGGGGGGATCAGCGCGCAGCGGTGGCGCGACGGACGGCCCGCATCCGGCGGACGTAGGCGGGACGCCCGACGGTGTGCCACAGCAGGCGCCCGGCGAGGGGCAGCGCGGCGAGCATCGACGCGCGCTCGGCCCGGTCGGCGTCCTCCAGGACCATCCCGAGGAAGAACAGCAGCTTGGGCTTGGGCGTGCTGGTCAGGAAGTGCTCGCCCAGCCGGTCCCACTCGTACGCGGACAGGTGGCGGGCTGCGAGCGGCAGGAGCGATTCCTCCTCGTCGGCCAGGTGTTCCAGCAGCACGGTCCGGTGCTCGGCGAGGACCGACACGAGCGTGTCGCGTTCGGCTTCCCCGGCCCGGCCCTCCCAGGCGGGCAGCGCCTCCTCGGCGGCCGTGAGACTCGCGGCCACCCGCTCGTGCTGGGCCTCCATGCGCAGGACGAGATCCGCTTCGAGGTCGACCCGGGCCATCAGCGGGGGCCACAGGTACGCGTCCTCGCCGTGGTGGTGGCCCGTCAGACCGAGCCGGTAGTCGCGGAAGTGGTCCCCGAGGAGCCGCGCCCGCGCCGTGTCGCCGGGGGCCACCGCGGCGATCAGCTCGACCAGCAGGCGCGCCTCGCGGCGCAGGCCGCGGTGGATGACCACCATCTCGTGGGTGTTCGGCCGGGCCGTGCTCCGCTGCGATCGCGGTGCTCGTGCCGTCAGTGGCAGCGTCGTCTTCATGGGAAGAGACTCGGCGTCGGCACATGGAGGGCTCTTGGAAGGTACTTGGAAGGTTCCGTCACGTCATCCGGCCCAGGGCGGGCCGGAGTTGACCGATGCGGCGTACGTTGGTGGAGTCATGGTCCACATACGCGTACTCGGCTCCTTCGCGGCCGAGCGGGACGGCGAGGCGATCCCGCTCGGCGGCCACCGCCAGCGCTCCGTACTGGCCCTGCTCGTATCGGCGCGCGGCCGGGTCGTGTCCGTCGACCGGATGATCGAGGAGCTCTGGCAGGGGGCGCCGCCCGCCCGGGCCGTCGCCTCGCTCCAGGCGTACGTCTCCAACCTGCGCCGCCTCCTCGAACCGGGCCGGGCCCCGCGCACTCCCGCCCGGCTGCTGGTGAGCACGCCGCCCGGGTACGCGCTGCGGCTTCCCGAGGACGCCGTCGACGCCTGGCGCTTCGAGCGGCTGCTCGGCCGGGCCCGCGAGGCCCTGCACGCCGAGCCGGACACCGCCGGAGCCCTGCTCCGCGAGGCGCTGGCGCTGTGGCAGGGGCCGGCGTACGCGGAGACGGCCGACGAGCCGTGGACCCACGCCGAGATCATGCGGCTCGGCGAGCTGCGGCTGGCCGCCCGCGAACTCGGCATCGCCGCCGGGCTGCGGGGCGGCGGCGACATCGCCGGGGCGGTCGCCGAGGCCGCGCTGCTGACCCGGGAAGAGCCGCTGCGGGAGGAGGCCTGGCGGCTGCACGCCCTCGCACTGTGGGCGGCGGGCCGGCAGGCCGACGCGCTCTCGGTGCTGCGCCGGGCCAGGAAGGTACTCGCAGACGAGGTGGGACTGGATCCCGGCGCCGCCCTGGTCGAGCTGGAGAAGGCGGTGCTGGCCCAGGACGGCCGGGTGCTGCGCGAGGCCACGCGACCACCGGAGCCTGTGCCGCATGCGCAGCCCGTACCGCGTGCGCCTGAGGTGTCCGGCGCGTTGGCCGCCACCGGGGCCGAGCTGTTCGTCGGGCGCGAGGAGGAACTGGAGCGGCTGACGGTGGCGGCGCACCGGGCCCGCACGGCCGGCCCCGGCGTCGCACTGGTCACCGGCGAGGCCGGGATGGGCAAGTCGGCGCTGCTGCACGCCCTCGGCGACCGGCTCCGCGCCGAAGGCTGGCTCGTCGCCTTCGGGCGCACCACCGACGCCGAGGGCGCGCCACCCGCCTGGGCCTGGGTCGAAGCACTGCGCGCCGTCGCGGCGACCGCCCCGCCCGGGCCCGCGGTGGCCGCCGCGCTGGCGCCCCTGCTGGCCGAGGGCGCTCCCGTCACCGGCCGTGCGCCCCTCGGCGAGGACGTCGCCGCCGGGCGGTTCCGGCTGCACCGCGCCGTCGGCCGGTGGCTGGGGGAGGCCGCGGGCGGGCGGCCCGTCGCCGTCGTCCTGGACGACCTGCACTGGGCCGACGCCGAGACACTGGCGCTGCTGTCGGGCGCGGCCGACCTCGCCCCGGGTACCGCGCTGCTCCTCGTGGGGGCGTACCGGCCGGAGGACACGGACGGCCCGCTCGACGACGCCCTGGCCGGACTGGCACGGCGTGCACCGGCCCGGATCGCGCTGCGCGGCCTGACCGAGGAGGCCGTGGCCGAGGTGGTCCGTGCCGTGGGCGGCCCGCAGGTCGACGCGGAGGTCATGACCGCGCTGGCCGAACGCACGGGAGGCAACCCCTTCTACGTCCGGGAGAGCGCCAGGCTGCTGGGCAGCGAGGGCTCGCTCGTGGCACTGTCCGAGGTGCCCGAGGGCGTACGGGACGTGCTGCGTCGGCGGCTCGGACGTCTCCCCGAGGCGGTGGTGGGCGTCCTGCGCCTGGCCGCGGTGGCCGGCCGGGAGTGCGGCGTCGAGGTCCTGGTCGGGGCGGCGGACACCGGCGAGGACGGGGTACTGGGCGCCCTGGAGGCCGGGCTGCTCGCCGGGCTGCTGGCCGAGCCCGAGCCCGGGCGGGTCCGGTTCGCCCACGTGCTGGTACGCGACACCCTGCTGGCGGACCTCAGCCGGCTGCGCTCCTCGCGGATGCACGGCCGGATCGCGGCCTGCCTGGAGCGGCTCGCCCCGGACGACGTCTCCGCGCTGGCCCACCACCACGTACGCGCGGCCTCCTCGGCGACGGCGGCGAAGGCGGTCGCGTACTGCCTGCGGGCCGCCCGGCTCGCAGAGAGCCGGTTCGCCCATGACGTGGCCGCCGCGCTGCTCGCCGAGGCGGTGGAGTGCTTCGAGCGGGTGCCCGCGGGGTCCGGCGGCGACCGGGACGCCGAGCGCGCCGAGCTGCTGGGCCGGCTGGTGCGGGCCCAGGTGCGGGCGGGGGCGGTCATGGCGGCCCGTACGACCCGGCGTACGGCGATCGACCGCGCGGTCGGCGCCGGCCGGGACGACCTGCTGATCGCGGCGTTCACGGCATGGACCGAGCCGACGCCGTGGCAGACGCGGCCCTACGGCGTGGTCGACGGACCGGTGGTGGAGCTGCTGGAGCGCCTGCTGGCGCGGCCCGGACACGAACCCGCCGTACGGTGCGGGCTGCTGGGCGCGTACGCCGCCGAGCTGTCCGACGCCAAGGTGGCGGGCGTACGGGCGGCGGCCCGCGAGGCGCTCGCCCTCGCGGAGGGCACCGGGGACCCCGCGCTGCGGGCGGGGGCGCTCGCGGCGCTGGCCAAGGAACTCGACGCCGACCTGGAATGGCCCGAACGCGCGGCGCTGGGAGGCGAACTCGAACGGATCGGCGCCGCGCACGAGCTCCCCGGCCACCAGTGGTACGGGATGTTCGTCCGCTCCACGGCGCTGGCCGCCGAGGGCGAAGTGGCCGGCGCCCGCCGGCTCGTGGAACGCTGGACACGGTTCGCGCGGACCTACCGGATGCCCGGACCGGGCGCCGTCGGCGAGACGGTCGAGGCGACCTGGGCCCATGTCGAGGGGCGGTTCGAGGAGGCGGAGCACCTCTACCGGCAGGCGGCCGCGCGGATGGCCCGGCAGGGATCCCCGCACGCGGAGGGGATCCTGGCGGTCGCGATCGCGACGCTGCGGGTGAGCCAGGGGCGGCTCGCGCAGTCGCTGCCGTGGCTGCGGCAGGTGTACGCGGCCTTCGGCCCGCCGGCCGGGGACCTGCTCGCGGTCGCGCTGGCCGCCGCGGGTGAGGAGCGGGAGGCCCGCGAAGTCCTCGACCGGGCGGGACCGCTGCGGACGGACTACTTCTTCAAGGTCTTCGCGACCTTCCGGGCGATGACCCTGGTCATGCTCGGGGAACGGGCGGGCGCCGAGGAGTTGTACGCGGCCCTGCTGCCCTACCGGGACGCCCCGCCGCCCTCCTCCGGGTTCACCGTGGCGGTCCGCCCGGTGGCCCGCACCCTGGGCGAGCTGGCCGTGCTGCTGGGCCGCGAGGACGAGGCCGCCGGCCACTTCGCGCGCGCGGCGGCCATCGCCGAGCGGTGGCACAGCCCGTGGGGAGCCGCCTGACGCCCCCAGCCGCCCGACGTCAGGGGCCGGAGCCCGGGCGGGGTGAGCCTGAGCCCCGGCGGGGTGGGCCTGAGCCCCGGCGGGGTGGGCCGGAGTCCGGGCGGGGCGGGCCCGTCACGGCATCGGCCGGGGCGGGCGGGGCCCGTGGTACTGCCCGCTCGGCCGCATCCGCAGCGGCCGCTCCTGGTACTCCTCCAGGGCGTGCGCCATCCAGCCCGCCGTACGGGCGACCGCGAAGACCGTCTCCCCGGCCTCGGCCGGCATCCCGCACGACACCGTCAGCACGGCCAGCGCCAGGTCCACATTGGCGTGCAGCCCGCCCTGCCGGGCCATCACCGCAGCCACCTCGCGTGCCGCGCCCAGCGCCGGACCGGCCTGTTCCAGCGCTTCCAGCCGGGCGAAGAGCACCCGTGCGCGCGGATCCTCGCCCTGGTACAGCCGGTGGCCGAGCCCGGGGACCCGCCGTCCCGCCCGCAGGTACTCCGCCACCACCGGCGCGGCCCCGCCCTGTTCCAGCACCTCCACCAGCATCCGGTGCGCGAGCCGTCCGGCCGCGCCGTGCAGCGGGCCCTCCAGGACGCCGAGCCCGGCGGACACCGCCGCGTACGGATGGGCCCGCGCGGAGGCGGCCACCCGTACGGCCAGGGTCGAGGCGGCCAGGTCGTGGTCGACCAGCAGGGCCAGCGCGAGGTCCAGCACGGCCAGCGCGTCCGGGTCCGGCTCCCGCTCCGTCAGCCGTGACCACAACTGCCGGGCGATCCGGCCGTCCCCGGCCCATCGGGCCGTGCCCACCGCCGGCAGCGCGCCGACCAGCGTGGGGATCAGGGCGCGCGCGGAGCCGAGTACCGCCTCCTCGGACAGGTCGAAGCGCAGCGGATCCGCCACCGCGGCGGCGGCGACGGCCACCCGCAACCGGTCGATGGGGCCGCCGTGTTCCGGCAGCGCGGCCACCGCCCGCCGGGCCGCCTCCAGGGTCTGCGGGGGCGCGGTGAACCGGGCCCCGGGCGTGAGGGTGCCCGTCCAGAGCCACTCGGCGACCTCCTCGTAGCGGTACCGGGAGGCCAGCTCCACGGCGTCCACGCCGCGGAAGTAGTACCGGTCGGGCTCGATGAGGGTGAGTGCCGTACGGACGGACAGTTCCCCGGTGGGGGCCGCCGCCTCGCGCCGGCTCCGCCGGGCCAGGGCCTCCACCTCGGCGGCGTCGAAGCTGCTGCCCCGCCCGGCGGGATCGCGGCGGCTGCTCAGCTGGCCCCGGCTGACGTACGCGTAGACCGTCGCCGGTTTCACCCCGAGTGCACGGGCCGCCTCCTGCGTGCTGAGCCTGCGCCCGCTGTCCGTCTGGTCGCTCATGACGAACACCCTACAGATAGATGGATGTGTTGAGTCAATCAATATTGACAGCGATTGAATCCATCATGGATGGTCGATCCATGAACACCACCTTGGAAGTACCCCGCGGCCTCGCGGGAGTCGTGGTCACCGAAACCGGGCTGGGCGACGTCCGGGGCCGGGAGGGCTTCTACCACTACCGCCAGTACTCGGCCGTCGAGCTCGCCGCCACCCGCAGCTTCGAGGACGTGTGGCACCTGATGTTCCGCGGCACGCTCCCGGCGGACGCCGCCGAGCGCGCCGCCTTCACGGCCGAGATCGCCCCCCTGCGCCGCCTGCCCGAGGAGGTCCGGGACGCCCTGCCGGCCCTGGCCCGGGCCACCCGGCTCTCCGGCCCCCTGTCCGGGCTGCGCACCGCGCTCTCGCTGCTCGGCGCCTGTGCCGGCTTCCGGCCGGTCTACGACCTCGACCCCGGCCGCCGGGCCGCCGATGCGCTGGCCGCCTGCGCCGCCGTCCCTACCCTGCTG
This sequence comes from Streptomyces nojiriensis, assembly GCF_017639205.1. Classification (NCBI taxonomy): domain Bacteria; kingdom Bacillati; phylum Actinomycetota; class Actinomycetes; order Kitasatosporales; family Streptomycetaceae; genus Streptomyces; species Streptomyces nojiriensis. The sequence goes on from NZ_CP071139.1 coordinate 6,673,917, forward strand.
ACGGCCTTGCACCGGCTGGGGCAGGGCCTGGAGCCGGTGGAGCCGCGCGAGGACCTCCCGTACGCCGCCAACTACCTCTACATGCTGACCGGCCGGGAACCCGACCCGGTCCGGGCCCGCGCGGTCGAGCGGTACCTGATGTCCACCGTCGACCACGGCTTCAACGCCTCGACGTTCACCGCCCGGGTGATCGCCTCCACCGGCGCCGATGTCGTCGCCTGCCTGACCGGGGCGATCGGCGCCCTCTCCGGCCCCCTGCACGGCGGTGCCCCCAGCCGGGCCCTGGACACCCTCGACGCCATCGGGACCGTGGACCGGATCGGGCCGTGGATCCGCGAGCGGGTCCTGGCGGGCGACCGGATCATGGGCTTCGGGCACCCCGTCTACCGCACCGAGGACCCCCGCTCCCGCATGCTGCGCGAGATCGCCCTCCAGTTCGGCGGTCCCCTCGTGGACTTCGCCGTCGAGGTCGAACGCCAGGTCGAGGAGATCCTCGCCGAACTGAAGCCCGGCCGGGAGCTGCACACCAACGTGGAGTTCTACGCGGGCGTGGTCATGGAGCTCTGCGGGCTCCCGCGCGAGATGTTCACACCGACGTTCTGCGCGGCCCGCGTCGTCGGCTGGAGCGCGAACATCCTCGAGCAGGCCACCGATTCGAAGATCATCCGGCCGGCCGCCCGGTACACCGGCCCCACCCCGCCCCACACGGTGCCGCCCCTGCACTGACGGAGTCTGGCTACGATCGACCGGGTGAACAGCAGGCAGCCCATCCCCGTCGTCGTCCTGGCCGGTTTCCTCGGATCCGGCAAGACCACCGTGCTGAACCACCTCCTCGCCGGCCGCGGGGGCACCCGCATCGGGGTCGTCGTCAACGACTTCGGATCGATCGAGGTCGACGCGATGTCGGTGGCCGGACAGGTCGGGGACTCCATGGTCTCCCTCGGCGGCGGCTGCCTGTGCTGCGCCGTCGACGGCAGCGAACTCGACGCGTACCTGGAGAAGCTCTCCGCCCCCGCCCACCGCATCGACGTGATCGTCATCGAGGCGAGCGGACTGGCCGAGCCCCAGGAGATGATCCGGATGCTCATGGCCAGCGAGAATCCCGCCATCCGCTACGGCGGGATGGTGGAGGTCGTGGACGCCGCCGAATTCGACGCCACCCGGACCAGACACCCGGAGACCGACCGCCACCTCGCCGTCGCGGACCTGGTGGTACTCAACAAGACCGACCGCGTGGACGCGGCCGAGCGGGCCCGGATCGAGCGGGAGCTCGCCGTGCTCTGCGCCCCGGGCACCCCCGTCGTCGGCGCCGACCACGGGCGGATCGACCCGGAGCTGCTCTTCGACCGCAGGCCCTGGACCGAGACCCGCGGGCAGCTCTCCTTCGAGGACCTGCTCGCGGAGGCCGACGGCGACGAGCACGGCCACGACCGCTGCGGCCACGCGCACGCCGCTTACGAGAGCACGGAGTTCACCTCCGAGCAGGCCCTGTCCCCGCGCCGGTTCATCGACTTCCTCGACCGGCGTCCGGCCGGGCTCTACCGGATCAAGGGCTTCGTCCACTTCGGCGTACCCGGGCACCAGGAGTGCTACGAGGTCCACGCGGTCGGCCGCTTCCTCCGCTTCGCCCCGAGGCCCTGGGGGCGGGGCGAGGCACGCCTGAGCCGGCTCGTCCTGATCGGCTCCGGCACCGACGGGCCGGGCCTGCTGCGCGAGCTGGAGGCCTGCCGCGAACCGGCCCCGCACGAGGCGCGCCCCGAGAGCATGTGGGGCGTACTGCGGTACGTGGCCCGGCCCGCGGAGCCCGGGCACGAGTTTCCCGGGACCGGCCCGGACGAGACCTGAGGGTGTCACCACCCTCACTCCGGACGAGACGGCCTAGGCGACCTCGACCCCGAACTCGCCCAGCAGGTCCTCCAGGCCGCCCCGGTAGCCCTTGCCGCCGATCACGAAGTCCCAGTCGCCGTTGGAGCGGTGCCGGAACGAACCGAGGACCAGGGCGGTCTCGCCGGCGCGCCCGTCGGAGACGTCCAGCCGGCCCAGTTCCTCGCCGCCCGCGGACAGCAGCCGGATGTGGGCGTCGGTGAAGCCGGCGAGGTCGGCGTGGGGGTCGACCTCCGGGTCGATCGCGGCCACGAGGACCAGCCGGTCGGCCTGCGACGGCAGGGCGTCGAAGGAGACCTCCAGCGCCGCCTTGTCGGGCGCCGCGTGCGCGCGGGCCCGTACCGAACCGTCCGGGGTCCGCGGGTTGTTGAAGAAGACGAAGTGCTCCTCGCTCAGCACCCGGTTGCCCGTGCAGACGAGCGCGCACACGTCGAGCGCCACCGAACCCGACCAGGACATGCCGAGCACGTTGTGGTCGGCCGGGGGAGCCGGTTCGGCCGCCGCCCGCCGCGCGGGCGGCGCGGCGCCGCCGCCGCCGAGCCGGCCACGCAGTCCGTACTGGTGGAGCAGCTCGACCAGGTCCGTCCCGGGAACCAACTCCAGCGGCTTGCCGTTGGCAAAGGTGTACGACCCGGGGCCGAAGGACGCGGTGGTGACGAGCACCCCCTTGTTCGCCCCCTTGTCCTGGACCGTGCCGTACAGATCACGCACGGCCGTCGGCGGCACCGTGTTCCGGTAGCGCTTGACCTGCACCACGATCCGCCCGCCCCGGATCGGCGCCGGGTCCACCGCCTCCACATCGACCCCGCCGTCGCCCGACCGTTGCGTCGTAACCGCCTCCATGCCCATCGCCCGGAACAGCTCGGCGACCAGGTTCTCGAAGGCGATCGGGTCCATCGCGAAGAGATCCGGCTCGTCCTCGTCCGCGTCGCCCGTGTACCCGCCGTGGCTGACGACATCCCCGCCGACCTCGTCGGGCCGGCGCCCGGGGCGAACCGCCGTCAGCTGGTCGGGCCGCGCCGACAGCAGCCCGCCGAGCCCCGAGACCAGACAGTCCACCGCGCTGACCTGCTCCAGCCGCAGCCCGGCGAAGGCGCCGCGCGCCGCCGGCACCGTGGCGAGCACGAACCGCGCCTCCTGGCCCGTCACCGGATCGTGGCAGTCCACGAAGCCGTTCACCACGACCGAGTCCAGTACGCCGAACTCGTCCGCCGCGTACAGCTCGCGCACCACCAGCAGCACGCACTGGGCCAGCAGGTCCCGGTACAGTGCCCGCCGTTCCGTGACCGGGCGGGGCTTCACCTTGTCCTGGTCCGTGCTCGGCAGGTACTGCACCGCCCGGGCCTCCGGGACCACCGCGTACCCGGGCAGCTCCCAGTCCAGCACCAGCTGGCGCGCGGCCGGATCGTACGCCGCCGCCACCTGCCTCGGCAGCCCCTCGGGCCAGGCGGTCGAGGCGTACAGGGCCGCCGAGAAGTACTCCACCGCCGCCTCGGCGTCACCCGCGCGCAGCGCGTCGGCCAGCTCGGTGAGCCCGCCGTCGTGTGCCCGCATCCCCGCGAGCTGCTCGGCCGCCCACCGGTCGTACTGCTGTTGGTACGCGGCCAGTTGCTGCCGGCGCTGCGCCTCCGCGGCGTTCGCGGCCTGCCAGGCCTGGGTGTAGCGGGCGTGCGCCTCCCGCTCCGCCTGCGCACGCTGGTTCGACCCGAGCGTCCAGCCGCTGCTCTGCCGCTGGAAATCCTCGATGCGGGGCATCGGCACCGGGTGCGCCAGGGCACCGGGGTCGAAGGGCTGCAGCCGGTCGGGCCGGGCCAGGGCGGATATCCGGAACGCCGGTGCCCGGCAGCCCGCGGCCAACAGGCACTTGAGGGCCTCGACCTCGGCGTCGAGCTGCGCGGTACGCCGCAGGGCCTCGGCCTCGCGGTACTGCCGGTGGCTCCGGTTCGCGTCCCGTTCGTGGGCCCGCTGCCGGCGCTCGGCCTCCCGCTGCTGGACCAGCTGCGTCTGTTGCTGCCGGCGCTGGGCCTCCGCCCAGTTCCCGATCAGTCCGCTGCCCGCTCGACGGCTCATCAGCTGCGTTCTCCCCCCACCGCGTCCACGGGGAAAACACTAGTCGGCATTCGGGTGGTACGTCCCCCCGGTCGTACCACCCGAACGCCCTCCCGCGACCTACAGTGCGGCTCCCGCCAGCGCCGCGACCGCCGACGGCAGTGCCGCCCCCGAGCCGTCCCGGCGCGGGTCCACGGCCGGCAGCTCGGCCGGAGTGCCGTTCGCCGCCGCCGCGCGGACGGGGGAGCCGCCCGCCCAGGCCAGGACCAGCACGTCCTCGCCCTTCAGGAACCGCTGGCAGCGCACGCCGCCCGTGGCCCGGCCCTTGCGCGGGTACTGGTCGAAGGGGGTCAGCTTCCCGGACAGCACCGAGCCGTCCAGGGTGCCGTGCGAGCCCGCCACCGTGAAGACCACGGCGTCCCGCGCCGGGTCCACGGCCGAGAAGTGGATCACCTTGGCGCCGTCGGCGAGCTTGATGCCCGCCATACCGCCCGCCGGACGGCCCTGCGGGCGGACCTGGCCCGCCGGATAGCGCAGCAGCTGGGCGTCGTCGGTGATGAAGACCAGGTCCTCCTCACCCGTGCGCAGCTCGACCGCGCCGACGATCCGGTCGCCCTCCTTGAGGGTGATGACCTCCAGCTCGTCCTTGTTCGCCGGGTAGTCCGGCACGACGCGCTTGACCACGCCCTGCTCGGTGCCCAGCGCGAGGCCCTGCGAGGACTCGTCCAGCGAGGTCAGGCAGATCACCTTCTCGTCCGCCTCCAGCCCGGAGACGAACTCCGAGACGGGGGCGCCGCCCGCCAGGTTCGGCGCGGCGTGCGTGTCCGGCAGCTGCGGCAGGTCGATCACCGACAGCCGCAGCAGCCGCCCGTACGAGGTGACCACGCCGACATCGGCCCGGGCGGTCGCGGCGACCTGCGAGACGATCAGGTCGTGCTTGGCGCGGGCGCCGCCCTCCTCCTCCGGCAGCGCGTCGCCGTTCGCCGTACGCGCCAGCAGGCCCGTCGAGGACAGCAGCACCCGGCACGGGTCGTCCGCGACCTCCAGCGGAACGGCCGCCACCGCGGTGCCCGCGGACTCCAGCAGCACCGTACGGCGCCCGGTGCCGAACTTCTTCGCGACCGCCGCCAGTTCCGCGGAGACCAGCTTGCGCAGCTCGCTGTCCGACTCGAGGATCCCGGTCAGCTCGTCGATCTCGCCCGTCAGCCGGTCGCGCTCGGACTCCAGCTCGATCCGGTCGAACCGGGTGAGCCGGCGCAGCGGGGTGTCCAGGATGTACTGGGTCTGGATCTCGCTCAGCGAGAACCGCTCCATCAGCCGGGACTTGGCCTGCGCGGAGTTGTCGCTGTCCCGGATGAGCCGGATGACCTCGTCGATGTCGAGGAGCGCCACCAGCAGGCCCTCGACCAGGTGCAGGCGGTCGCGGCGCTTGGTGCGGCGGAACTCGCTGCGCCGCCGGACGACCTCGAAGCGGTGGTCGAGATAGACCTCCAGCAGCTCCTTGAGGCCCAGCGTCAGGGGCTGCCCGTCCACCAGCGCCACGTTGTTGATGCCGAAGGACTCCTCCATCGGCGTCAGCTTGTAGAGCTGCTCCAGCACGGCCTCCGGGTGGAAGCCGTTCTTGATCTCGATGACCAGGCGCAGGCCGTGCGAGCGGTCGGTGAGGTCCTTCACGTCGGCGATGCCCTGGAGCTTCTTCGAGCCGACCAGGTCCTTGATCTTCGCGATGACCTTTTCGGGGCCGACCGTGAAGGGCAGTTCGGTGACGACCAGGCCCTTGCGGCGCGCCGTCACGTCCTCCACGGCCACCGTCGCGCGGATCTTGAAGGTGCCGCGGCCGTTCTCGTAGGCGTCCTTGATGCCCGAGAGCCCGACGATCCGGCCGCCCGTGGGCAGGTCCGGACCCGGCACGAAGCGCATCAGCGCCTCCAGGTCCGCCTGCGGGTACCGGATCAGGTGGCGGGCGGCCGCGATGACCTCGCCGAGGTTGTGCGGGGGCATGTTGGTGGCCATCCCGACCGCGATCCCGGACGCGCCGTTGACCAGCAGGTTCGGGTAGGCGGCGGGCAGGGCGACCGGCTCCCGCTCCTGGCCGTCGTAGTTGGCGGTGAAGTCGACGGTGTCCTCGTCGATCGACTCCGTCATCAGCGAGGTGGCGTCGGCCATCTTGCACTCGGTGTAACGCATCGCGGCCGGCGGGTCGTCGTTGCCGAGCGAACCGAAGTTGCCGTGGCCGTCGACCAGCGGCAGCCGCATGGAGAAGGGCTGCGCCATGCGCACGAGGGCGTCGTAGATCGACGCGTCACCGTGCGGGTGGAGCTTGCCCATGACCTCGCCGACGACACGGGCGCACTTCACGTAGCCGCGGTCGGGGCGCAGGCCCATCTCGTTCATCTGGTACACGATGCGCCGGTGCACCGGCTTCATGCCGTCCCGGGCGTCGGGCAGGGCACGGGAGTAGATCACCGAGTACGCGTACTCGAGGAAGGAGCCCTGCATTTCGTCGACGACGTCGATGTCGAGGATCTTCTCCTCGAAATCCTCCGGCGGCGGGGTCTTCGTGCTGCGGCGGGCCATCGCTGCGCGGCTCCTTAACCAAAATGGGGTGTGCTGGGTGTCGGGCGGGGTGTCTGGCTGGGTCTGGCGGTCTTGTGGTGTCCGGCGAGGGTACGACGCGGACCATTGTGGCCCGACGCACCGACAACGCCGACTCCGACCCCGGGGGTCCCCCGGACGGAGTGCGGGGGAGTGACCCGGGAACTTATCCGGCGGTCGGCGCGCTTGCATACAGTGGCAGGTCGATAAGAAATCTCTGCATCGCGATCGAAGGGACCACATGCCCATGGGTCACACGGCCACAGCCCAGGCCGGCTCCGGCGGCCTGACAGCGACCGAGCACCGGCTGGCCAACGGCCTGCGCGTGGTGCTCTCCGAGGACCACCTGACCCCGGTCGCCGCGGTCTGCCTCTGGTACGACGTCGGCTCGCGCCACGAAGTCAAGGGACGCACCGGCCTGGCTCACCTCTTCGAGCACCTGATGTTCCAGGGGTCGGCGAGCGTACCCGGCAACGGGCACTTCGAACTGGTCCAGGGCGCCGGCGGCTCCCTCAACGGCACCACCAGCTTCGAGCGCACCAACTACTTCGAGACGATGCCGACCCACCAGCTGGAGCTCGCCCTCTGGCTGGAGGCGGACCGGATGGGGTCCCTGCTGGCCGCCCTGGACGACGAGTCCATGGAGAACCAGCGCGACGTCGTCAAGAACGAGCGCCGCCAGCGGTACGACAACGTCCCCTACGGCACGGCCTTCGAGCGGCTCACCGCCCTGGCCTACCCCGAGGGCCACCCGTACCACCACACCCCGATCGGCTCCATGGCCGACCTGGACGCCGCCTCCCTGGAGGACGCGCGCACCTTCTTCCGTACGTACTACGCGCCCAACAACGCGGTGCTCTCGGTCGTCGGCGACATCGACCCCGAGCAGACGCTCGCCTGGGTCGAGAAGTACTTCGGCACCATCCCCGCGCACGACGGCAAGCAGCCGCCCCGCGACGGCTCGCTGCCCGACATCATCGGGGAGCAGCTGCGCGAGGAGATCGTCGAGGAGGTCCCGGCGCGTGCGCTGATGGCCGCCTACCGGCTGCCGCACGACGGCACCCGCGAGTGCGACGCCGCCGACGTGGCGCTGACCATCCTGGGCGGCGGCGAGTCCTCGCTGCTGCACAACCGGCTGGTACGCCGCGACCAGAGCGCCGTCGCGGCCGGCTTCGGCATGCTGCGCCTGGCCGGGGCGCCCTCCCTGGGCTGGCTGGACGTCAAGACCTCCAGCGGGGTCGAGATCCCCGACATCGAGGCGGCCGTGGACGAGGAGCTCGCGCGGTTCGCCGCCGAGGGCCCGACGGCCGAGGAGATGGAGCGCGCCCAGGCGCAGCTGGAGCGCGAGTGGCTGGACCGGCTGAGCACGGTGGCCGGCCGCGCCGACGAACTGTGCCGCTTCGCGGTGCTGTTCGGCGACCCGCAGCTGGCGCTGACCGCCGTCCAGCGCGTCCTCGACGTCACCGCCGAGGAGGTGCAGGCCGTGGCCGCGGCCCGACTGCGCCCGGACAACCGCGCGGTGCTCGTCTACGAGCCGCTCGCGGCCGACGAGTCCGACCAGCACGACGAGTCCGACGACTCCGACGAGAACGAGGGGGCGGAGCAGTGAGCGACACGGCAGCCGTCACGATGACCTTCCACCCGCGCCCGCAGGCCGGCGAGCCGCAGCCGTGGGCCTTCCCGGCCCCCGACCGCGGGCAGCTGTCCAACGGGCTGACCCTGCTGCGCTGCCACCGGCCCGGCCAGCAGGTCGTCGCGGTCGAGGTCAACCTCGCCGCCCCGCTGGACGCCGAGCCCGAGGGCCTGGACGGCGTGGCGACCATCATGGCGCGGGCGTTCTCCGAGGGCACCGACAAGCACTCCGCCGAGGAGTTCGCGGCCGAGCTGGAGCGCTGCGGCGCCACCCTGGACGCGCACGCCGACCACCCGGGCCTGCGGGTCTCGCTGGAGGTCCCGGCCTCCCGGCTGCCCAAGGCGCTGGGCCTGCTCGCCGAGGCGCTGCGCGCCCCCGCCTTCGCCGACGCCGAGGTCGACCGGCTGGTGCGCAACCGGCTCGACGAGATCCCGCACGAGCTGGCCAACCCCCAGCGCCGCGCCGCCAAGCAGCTCTCCAAGGAGCTCTTCCCCGCCACCCTGCGGATGTCCCGGCCGCGCCAGGGCACCGAGGAGACGGTCGCCCGGATCGACTCCGCCGCCGTACGCGCCTTCTACGAGGCCCACGTACGCCCCGCCACCGCCACCGCGGTGGTCGTCGGCGACCTGACCGGCATCGACCTGGACGCCGTGCTCGCGGACACCCTGGGCGCCTGGACGGGCAACACCGCCGCCGCCCTCCCGGTGCCGCCGGTGACCGCCGACGACACCGGCCGCGTGGTCATCGTGGACCGGCCCGGCGCGGTCCAGACGCAGCTGCTGATCGGCCGGATCGGGGCGGACCGCCACGACCGGGTGTGGGCGGCCCAGGTGCTGGGCACGTACTGCCTGGGCGGCACGCTCACCTCGCGCCTGGACAAGGTGCTGCGCGAGGAGAAGGGGTACACCTACGGCGTGCGCGCCTTCGGCCAGGTGCTGCGCTCCACCGCGGACGGCAAGGGCGCCTCGATGCTCGCCATCAGCGGCTCGGTGGACACCCCGAACACCGGACCGGCGCTGGAGGACCTCTGGAAGGTGCTGCGCACCCTCGCGGAGGGCGGTCTGACCGACGCCGAACGCGATGTCGCCGTGCAGAACCTGGTGGGCGTGGCCCCGCTGAAGTTCGAGACGGCGGCCTCGGTCGCGAGCACGCTCGCCGACCAGGTCGAGCAGGAGCTGCCGGACGACTACCAGGCGCAGTTGTACGCCCAGCTCGCCGAGACGGGCACGGTGGAGGCGACCACGGCGGTCGTCAAGGCCTTCCCCGCGGACCGGCTGGTCACCGTCCTGGTGGGCGACGCGGCGCTGATCGAGGAGCCCGTGCGGGCTCTTGGGATCGGAGAGGTCACGGTCGTCTCCAACTGACCGTCGGACGACGGCTCATTGAGGGCCGGCTGAAGGTTTCAGCAAGGGGTTCTGGTGACTTGTCACCAGAACCCCTTTTGTCCGTTTAGTGGTGAGGTTGCTTGTATGCGGTGTGGCGTACGCAACAAAAAGCCGTGTCTGTTTGGCGATTGACTGATGATCCGCCTAGCGTCGGCCGTGCTGTCCGTCAGTTGTGCCCGCCGCACCCGCGGCACCGGGCAGCGATCGCCGAGTCCCCGTCAGGCGCGAGCCTGGGGAGCCGGGGACCCACATGAGTCCCTGGGGTGAATCGGACCCCCTCGCAAGAGGAGATCCGTAGGAGACCTTCCTGCTCCGAACCCGTCAGCTAACCCGGTAGGCGAGAAGGAAGGAAAGGATCAAACCCTTCATGGCGTTTGGCAGTCGTCCCGCTGGTACCGGTAAGCACCGTGGCTCCAGCCGTCTGAGCAAGAAGACCGCCGGTTACGCCGGTATCGCCGCGATCGCCACCACGGGTGTCGTCGGCTCCCTCGCCGCCCCGGCCTTCGCCGCGGACAACCACAGCAGCACCATCGGCCAGGACAACGGCCTGGGCGCCGTGGTCGTCGCCGAGGACCTCGCGGGCGACATCGCAGACCAGGCCGAGACCCAGCACCGCGGCGCCGAGCAGGACGCCGCCAAGGCGCAGGCCGAGGCCGACGCGAAGCAGCGGGCCGCGGAGGCCAAGCGCCTCGCCGAGGCCAAGGCGAAGGTCGAGCGCGAGGCCGCCGAGCGCGCCGCCCGCGAGGAGGAGCGCAAGCGCCTCAACACCTTCGTCGCCCCGGTGGACGGCTCGTACGTCAGCACGCAGTACCACGCGGGCGGCGGCATGTGGTCCTCCGGCTCCCACACGGGCATCGACTTCCACGCCGCCTCCGGTACCTCGGTCCACGCGGTGGGCGTCGGCACCGTCGTCGAGGCCGGCTGGGGTGGCGCGTACGGCAACAACGTCGTCATCAAGCACAACGACGGCACCTACACCCAGTACGGGCACATGACCTCGCTGAACGTCTCCGTCGGCGACCAGGTCACCCCCGGCCAGCAGATCGGCCTGTCGGGCTCCACCGGCAACTCCAGCGGCCCGCACCTGCACTTCGAGGCCCGCACCGGCTCGCAGTACGGCTCGGACATCGACCCGATCGCGTACCTGCGCTCGCACGGCGTCAGCCTCTGACACCGCCTCGCACCGCTTCACCGAAGACCCCGGCTCCCCGAGCCGGGGTCTTTGTGTGTTGCGTCCTTGTGTAAATGTTTCGTATTTCTGGCCGCTCTCGGAAATTATCGTGTGTTGCAATAGAGTCGCAGCACGCGCATGTGCGTGCAATGAGGCTGGCAGACGGAAATAGGCGGAGGTTCGGTCTTGCGTATTCCTGCGCACGCGGTATGCACAGCAATCCGCGACGACATCGTCTCCGGGGTGTTCGAGCCGGGCGGCCGGCTGACCGAGGAGGTGCTGGCCCGCCGGTACGGGGTCTCGCGCGTCCCGGTGCGCGAGGCCCTGCGGACCCTGGAGTCCGAGGGGTTCGTGACCACGCGGCGGCACGCGGGGGCCTGCGTGGCGGAGCCGACCGAGCAGGAGGCCGCGGACCTGCTGGAGCTGCGGATGCTCCTGGAGCCGCTGGCCGCGGCGAGAGCGGCCCGGCGGCGCACCGACGCGCACCTCAAGGTGCTGCGCGGGCTGGTCAGGCTGGGGCAGGAGCGGGCCAGGCGGGGCCAGGGCGAGGATCTGCGGTCCCTGGGCGGCTGGTTCCACGAGACGCTCGCCCAGTCCTCCGGCAGCCCCGGGCTGATCGCGCTGCTCACGCAGATGCGGCACAAGATCGCGTGGATGTACGTGGTGGAGGCGCCGGCCCGGCCCGTGGACTCCTGGGCGGAGCACGGGGCGATCGTGGACGCGGTGGCGCGCGGTGACGCCGAACGGGCGCGGGCGCTGACCGCGGTCCACGCCGACCGGGCGGCGGGGGCGCACCGGCTGCGGCTCCGCGCGGCGGTGAGCACTTCGCAACCTGCCGTAAACATGTCGGGCGGCCGGCATTAACAGGAGCCGTATACAAAGGACGGGATCGCTTGAATTCGCTGTCCGGCGGCCGGTTCGTTCCGTGTCGGCCAATTCTCTGTGCGGAATTCCGGCGGAGCTGAATTCGGCGTGCGCCGGGCCGGATTCCGGTGGGGTCTTTTCCGCCGGGCGGTATTTCCGGCGGCGTCCGCGGGTCCGCGGGTCCGCGGGTCCGCGTTGCCCGCGGGGTGAGCACATCGGACGGGCCCGGGTCGCGCCGGAGCCCGGCCCGGCCTCCCGGCTCCCGAGCACGACCCCCGGGCAGGCCACCGGTCCCGAGCCGGAGACCGCCCCCGGGCCGGCCCCAGGCTCCCGAGTCGGCCCTGGCCCCGAGCCGGAGGCCGGCGCCCGACCGGCCCCGGCTCCCGAGCGTGGCCACTGGCCCCCGAGCCGGAGAACGCCCCCGGAGAGGCCCCGGCTCCCGAGCGTGGCCACTGGCCCCCGAGCCGGAGGCCGCCCCCGGGCCGGCCCCGGCTCCCGAGCGTGGTCACTGGCCCCCGAGCCGCAGGCCGGCCACTGAACCGGAGAGCGCGCATGGCCAGCCGCCGGCCCCCGAGTCGGCCGCCGGCCCCCGAGTCGGAGGCCCGGCCCCGGGGCGGAACCTGGTTCCGGGCCCAGGGCCTCGGTCCGGGGAACGACGAAGCCGCGGTCCCCCGGAGCGGGGGCCGCGGCTTCGCGCGTGGAGCCGAACCCGAAGGGTCAGACGGTCTCGGGGAGCTCCTCGAGACCCTCGGCGACCAGCTTCGCGAGGCGGTCGAGCGCGGCGTCCGCACCCTCGGCCTCGGAGGCGAGGACGATCTCCTCGCCGCCTTGGGCGCCCAGGCCCAGGACCGCCAGCATGGAGGCGGCGTTGACGGGGTCGCCGCCGGACTTCGCGATGGTCACCGGGACGCCGGAAGCGGTCGTCGCACGGACGAAGATCGAGGCGGGACGAGCGTGCAGGCCCTCGGCCCAACCAACGTTGACGCGGCGCTCTGCCATGGTGATGCCCTTCAGGTTCTTACGGTTGTCTAGACCAGTCTCTCACGACGCCCGGAATGCTCGGGCCTACCTCCGGCCAGAATTTTCCGCCGTTCGACCCTCCCCAGCTTGCCCTGATACGTCCCGTCCCGCCTCGGCGCCGCGCGAGGGCTCCACGGCCTGATCCGGCCGTAAGGTAGGCCCATGACCATCGAGTCGGACCCCTCGTACCCGGCCCACTGGGAAGCCGATGTCGTCCTGCGCGACGGCGGCACCGCCCGGATCAGGCCCATCACCACCGAGGACGCGGGCCGGCTCGTCAGCTTCTACGAGCAGGTCTCGGACGAGTCGAAGTACTACCGGTTCTTCGCCCCCTACCCCCGGCTCTCCGACCGCGACGTTCACCGCTTCACGCACCACGACTACGTGGACCGGGTCGGGCTCGCCGCGACCATCGGCGGCGAGTTCATCGGCACCGTCCGCTACGACCGCATCAGCGCCGACGGCCGGCCCGCCTCCGCACCCGCCGACGAGGCCGAGGTCGCCTTCCTCGTCCAGGACGCCCACCAGGGCCGCGGGGTCGCCTCCACCCTCCTCGAACACATCGGCGCGGTGGCCCGCGAGCGCGGCATCCGGCGGTTCGCCGCCGAGGTGCTGCCCGCCAACACCAAGATGATCAAAGTCTTCACGGACGCCGGCTACCAGCAGAAGCGCAGCTTCGAGGACGGCTCCGTCCACCTCACCCTCGACCTCGAACCCACCGCCGAGTCCCTCGCCGTGCAGCGCGCCCGCGAGCAGCGCGCCGAGGCCCACTCGGTGCAGCGGCTGCTGGCCCCCGGATCGGTGGCCGTCGTCGGAGTCAGCCGCTCCGGCGCCGGCGTGGGTGCGGCCGCACTGCGCAACCTGCGCGACAGCGGCTTCCGCGGCCACCTCTACGCCGTCAACGAGGCCATCACCCGTGACCTGCTCGACGGCGTACGGGCCTACCCCGCCGTCGGGGCCATCGGCGCCCCGGTCGACCTCGCGGTGATCGCGGTCCCGGCCGACCGGGTCCCCGAAGCGGTGGCCGCCTGCGGCGAGCACGGGGTGCAGGGGCTCGTCGTCCTGTCCGCCGGCTACGGGGAGAGCGGCCCGGCCGGACTCGCCCGCCAGCGCGAACTGGTGCGGCAGGTGCGCTCGTACGGGATGCGGCTGATCGGGCCGAACGCCTACGGCGTGATCAACACCGCGCCCGAGGTGGAACTCAACGCCTCCCTGACCCCCGCGCCGATGCCGACGCGCGGCCGGATCGGCCTGTTCACGCAGTCCGGGGCGATCGGGATCGCCCTGCTCTCGGCCCTGCTCCGGCGCGGCGAGGGCCTGTCCTCCTTCGTCTCCGCCGGCAACCGCGCCGACGTGTCCGGGAACGACATCCTCCAGTACTGGTACGACGACGAGGCGACCGACGTCGCCCTGCTCTACCTCGAAACCCTGGGCAACCCGCGGAAGTTCACCCGGCTCGCCCGCCGGACGGCGGCCGTCAAGCCGGTGGTCGTCGCCAAGGGCGGCCGGCACAGCCCGGCCGGGCACGTCGTCCCCGACACCCGGCTGCCGGAGGCCACCGTCTCCGCCCTGCTGCGCCAGGCCGGTGTCATCCGCGTCGACACGGTCACCGAGCTGGTGGACGTCGGCCTCCTGCTGGCGGCGCAGCCGCTGCCGGCCGGGCCGCGGATCGCGATCCTCGGCAACTCCGAGTCCCTCGGCATCCTCACCTACGACGCGTGCCTCACCCAGGGCCTGCGGCCGCTGCCGCCGCTGGACCTGACGACGGCGGCCGCGCCGGCCGACTTCCGCGCCGCCCTGACCGACGCGCTGCGCTCCGAGGACTGTGACGCGGTGGTGGTCACGGCCATCCCGTGGGTGAGCGAGGACGCTCCGGCGGACGACCTGGCCGGCGCCCTGCGCGCAGCCGTGGCCGAGCACCCGGGCAAGCCGGTCGCCGTGGTCCACGTCGAGCTCGGCGCGCTCGTCGAGGCCCTGTCCGCCGTGCGCGGCGCCCCGCACCCCGCCCCGTCCCGGAGCTGGGGCCCCGTCGCGGACCCGGCGCCGCACGCACCGGCCGGTCCGCTGTCCGCCGCCGGCGACAGCATCCCCAGCTACCCCGCCGCCGAGCGGGCGGTCAAGGCCGTCGCCGAAGCCGTCCGGTACGGGCAGTGGCGCCGGGCCACCGCCGACGACGACGGGCGGGTCCCCGAGTACGAGGACATCGACGAGGCCGGCACCGCGGACCGGCTGGCCGGGCTGCTGGCGGAGGTCGACCCCGGCGCCGTGCTGACCCTCACCGACCAGGACGCCCGCGAGCTGCTCGCCGGCTACGGGATCCGCGTCCTGCCCACGCTGCCCGCGCCGAGCGCCGACGCGGCGGTCCGCGCCGCCGGGGTGTTGGGCTACCCGGTGGCGCTCAAGACCACCGCGCCGCACCTGCGCCACCGCGCGGACCTGGGCGGCGTACGCCTCGACCTCACGAACGAGGCCGAGCTGAGGCGCTCGTACGAGGAGCTCACCGACGCGCTGGGCAAGCCGGCCGAGCTCCAGCCCGTGGTGCAGGCCATGGTGGCGCGCGGGGTCGACACCGTCGTCCGCTCCGTCATCGACCCCGCGGCGGGCGCCGTCCTCTCCTTCGGGCTCGCCGGCGTCGCCTCCGAGCTGCTCGGCGACACCGCGCACCGGCTCGTCCCGGCCACCGACCGGGACGCCGCCGGACTGATCCGGTCCATCCGGACCGCACCCCTCCTGTTCGGCTGGCGCGGCAGCGATCCCGTCGACACCCCCGCCCTGGAAGAGCTGCTCCTGCGGCTGTCCCGCCTCGTGGACGACCACCCCGAGGTGATCGGCGTCTCACTGGAGCCCGTCGTGGTCGCCGCCGAAGGCGTCTCCGTGCTCAGCGCCACCGTCCGCGTCGCCCACCCGCCGGCCCGCGGCGATCTCGGCCCGCGGACCCTCCCCAGTTACTGACCGGGTACGGCGCGGCCTGAGGGCCCCGTACGGGCCTTAGGATGGACCTCATGGCGAAATCCGGTACGACGACCCAGGGGCTGCGCACGGCGATCGAGCGCAGCGGCTACTACCCGGCCCTCGTGGCCGAGGCCGTGGAGGCCGCGGTGGGCGGCGAGCCGATCTCGTCGTACCTGGTCCACCAGGAGACGACCTTCGACTCCAACGAGGTGCGCCGTCACGTCACCGTGCTGGTCCTGACCGGCAACCGCTTCATCGTCAGCCACACCGACGAGCAGGCCGCCGACGCCGGGTCCCCCTCCCCGTACGCGACCACCTCCACCGAGTCCGTCAAGCTGTCCAGCATCTCCTCCGTGGTGCTCAGCCGCGTCGTCGCCAACCCGGAGTCCTACACCCCCGGCACCCTGCCCCGCGAGGTCGTCCTGACCATCGGCTGGGGCGCGGTCTCCCGGATCGACCTGGAGCCGGCCGCCTGCGGCGACCCGAACTGCGACTCCGACCACGGCTACACCGGAAACTCCACCGCCGACGACCTCAGCCTGCGGGTCAGCGAGGCCGGCGACGGGCCGGAGGCGGTGCGCCAGACCCTGGTCTTCGCGCAGGCGCTCAGCGAGGCGACAGCGGCGACTTCCTCCCCCTCCGCCCGCTGATGGCGTACTCCGCGGCACAGGAGTGGCCCGAGCCGGAGCTGCTGGACCTGGCGGGCGCCCCCGTCCCGGAGTACGGCGCCGGGTCGCTCGCCGATCTGCTGCCCACGCTCGTGGCGGGCCAGGGTGTCCCCGGTTTCACCGCCGCCATCACCGAGCTGACCCCGGCCGACCGGAACTGCGTGTTCCTGGTCGACGGCATGGGCTGGGAGCAGATCAAGGCCCACCCGGACGAGGCCCCGTACCTCACCTCCCTGCTCGGCAGCTCGCGCGGCGGCACCGGCCGCCCGATCACCGCGGGCTTCCCGGCGACCACCGCCACCTCGCTCGCCTCCGTGGGAACCGGCCTGCCGCCGGCCCGCCACGGCCTGCCCGGCTACGCCGTCCGCAACCCCGCCACCGGCGAACTCATGAACCAGCTCCGCTGGTACCCGTGGACCGCGCCGAAGCCCTGGCAGCCGTACCCGACCGTCTTCCAGCAGGCCGACAAGGCCGGGGTGGCGACCGCCCAGGTGTCCTCGCCCGCTTTCCAGACCACCCCGCTCACCAAGATCGCGCTGAGCGGCGGCACCTTCCTCGGCCGGATGACCGGCGAGGAGCGGATGGACCTGGCGGCCGAGCGCCTCGCGGCCGGTGACCGCTCGCTCGTCTACACCTACTTCAGCGAGCTCGACGGGGCCGGCCACCGGCACGGTGTGGACTCCGACGCGTGGCGCGGCCAGCTCATGTACGTGGACCGGCTCGTCCAGCGGCTCGCCGAGCAGCTGCCGCCGCGCACCGCCCTGTACGTGACCGCGGACCACGGCATGGTCGACGTCCCCTTCGACGAGGACTCCCGGATCGACTTCGACGAGGACTGGGAGCTGAGCGCCGGCGTCGCCCTGCTGGGTGGCGAGGGCCGGGCCCGGCACGTGTACGCGGTGCCGGGCGCCGAGGCCGACGTCCTGACCGTGTGGCGCGAGGTGCTCGGCGACCGGTTCTGGGTCGCGAGCCGCGAAGAGGCCCTGGAACTGGGCTGGTTCGGCGCGCCGGGGGAGTGCGACGAGCGCGTGCTCGGGCGCATCGGCGACGTGGTGGCGGCCGCCCAGGCCGATGTCGCGATCACCGCCTCGCGCAACGAGCCGAACGAATCCGCCCTCACCGGAATGCACGGCTCCATGACCGCGGCGGAGCAGCTCGTCCCGCTGCTCGAAATCCGCACCTGACCCTCGTCGCCCGGCCGTCCGGCTGCCCGACCCACCGCCCACCACCTGCCCACGACCCGAAAGGTCCCGTACTTCCCATGCCCGAGCTGGTGTTCTTCTCCGGAACGATGGACTGCGGAAAGAGCACTCTGGCGCTCCAGATCGCCCACAACCGTGACGCGCGGGGACTCCAGGGCGTGATCTTCACCCGTGACGACCGGGCGGGTGAGGGCAAGTTGTCCTCCCGCCTCGGGTTGGTGACGGAGGCGGTGGAGGCGCCGGAGGGCATGGACCTGTACGCGTACCTGGTCGCGCAGATCTCCAAGGGCGGCAAGGCGGACTACGTGATCGTGGACGAGGCCCAGTTCCTGGCGCCCGTCCAGATCGACCAGCTGGCGCGCATCGTGGACGACTTGGACATGGACGTCTTCGCGTTCGGCATCACGACGGACTTCCGGACGAAGCTGTTCCCGGGGTCGCAGCGGCTGATCGAGTTGGCGGACCGCCTGGAGCAGCTGCAGGTGGAGGCCCTGTGCTGGTGCGGTGCCCGTGCCACGCACAACGCCCGTACGGTGGGCGGGGAGATGGTGGTCGAGGGCGCCCAGGTCGTGGTCGGCGACGTGAACCGCCCGGCGGGGGAGATCGGCTACGAGGTCCTCTGCCGCCGCCACCACCGCAAGCGGATGACCTCGGCCGCGGCCCACGCCGGCGCCCTCTCCCCGGACGTCCTCCCCGTCAACCACGCCTGACGGGCGGGTCCGTGGCCGCCCCGCCCCCGGGCCGAGGGCCGGCAGCCGCCCGTCCAGCAGATCCGGTGGAGCGGCCACAGCCACGGTGAACGAGGAAGCGTACCGCCGAGAGCTCGAGTATCCGATCCAGTACGCGCACGACGACCGGCTCGGGCTCTTCGCCGTCAGCGGGGCGGTGGGCCGTCTGCTCGGACGCGGCGCCTCGGTCGAGCCGCATTCCCGATTGCCCGACTCCGGTGATGTCTGCTGGTTCGCGGTGCCCTGAGCCGGAGAGGGGTCTCCGGCGGCACGGCACGGATCACCAGGAGCGGATACCGGGTCCGGGTGCGCCGCACCGCGCTCGGCCGCCCTCGTACCCGGCCGGCGGGCCGTCGGGTGGGCCGTACACTCGGCCCATGGGTCGCACACGTTCCTCGAGGCAGTGCCTGCAGCAGGCCGCCTTCGGGATGCGCCCGGCGGCCGGGGTCGCGACCGCCGCCGACCCGGCCGGCGAGGCCCTCGCCGTAGCGCCCAAGACGCGCCGTACGGCCCTGCACGGCCACGGCTAGCGCTTCGCGCCTCCGGCTCCTCCGCTCCACATCACCACAGCAGCTTCCCGGCATGCCGCCGGCGCTGCCGCCTGGCTACGGCCGCACGCCCGGGCCCGAGCCCCCTCGAAGGGATCATTGTGAAGCTGAGCGAATTGCTGGCCGGGCAGGAGCACCACGTCCTCCAGGGTGATCCGGACACGACGCTGATCACCGCGGGAACCACCTTCGACGCCGACCGGGTGATGCCGGGCTCGCTCTTCATCGCCGTACCCGGACACCGGGAGGGCGGCCCCGCCTCCGTCCCGCCGGCGCTGGCCCGGGGCGCCGCCGCCGTACTCGTCGACGGCAGTGAGCCCGCGCTGCCGGCCGCGGTATGGCCCCCGGGCACCTGCGCCGTCCGGGTCCCCGATACGCGGACGGCCGCCGCGGTGGTGACCTCCCGCTACTTCGGCGAGCCCGGCAGGCAGATGGAGATGGTGGCGGTCACCGGCACCAACGGGAAGACCTCCGTCTCGTACATGGTCGAGTCCGTCCTGCGGATCGCCGAGGGCTCCAGGGTGGGGGTGATCGGAACCGCCGGCAGCAGGATCGGCGATGAGCCGATCCCCATGCCGCCCTCGGTGCTGACCACGCCGGAATCCCCCGACCTGCAGTACCTGTTGGGGTACATGCGCGACCGCGGGGCCGCCGGCGTGGTGCTGGAGGCCACCTCGATGGCGCTGCTGACGCACCGCGTGGACCGTACGTTCATCGACGTCGGCGTCTTCACCAACCTCACGCAGGACCATCTGGACGACCACGGGACGATGGCGGACTACCGGGACGCCAAGCTGCGGCTCTTCCAGGGCCTGTGCCGGCGTGCGGTGGTCAACGCCGACGATCCGGTGGGCGCGTCCATCGTGTCGATGATGCCGGGTGGTTCGGTGACCACGTACGCCCTGGACCGCGCGGCCGACTACCGGGCCACCGACCTCGTGGTGAGTGCCTTGGGTACGCGGTTCACCCTCCACCACGCCGGACGCGCCTACCCGGCCTCGATCCCCGTCCCGGGCCGGTTCTCGGTGGCCAACGCGCTGGCCACCGTGGCGGCCTGCCACGTGCTGGGGCACGAGCTGGGCCCCCTGGTCGACGCGCTCGACCGGATGCCGCCGGTCCCGGGCCGGCTGGAACGCTTCCGGACCCCGCTGGGCACCTCCGTGATCGTGGACTACGCCCACTCGCCGGACTCCCTGGAGAAGGTCCTGACCACCATCCGGGGCTTCGCCCGCGGCCGGGTGATCACGGTCTTCGGCTGCGGTGGGGACCGCGACACCACCAAACGGGCCGAGATGGGCCGGATCGCCGGCACCCATTCCGACCTCTGTGTCCTGACCTCGGACAACCCCCGCAACGAGGACCCCGAGGCCATCCTGGACCAGGTCTCCCACGGACTCACTGCGAGTGGCACCCCCTTCCGGCGTTACGCCGACCGCCGCCGGGCGATCGACTTCGCCCTGTCCGAGGCGGGCCCTGACGACACGGTCCTGATCGCCGGCAAGGGCAGCGAACCGCACCAGATCGTCGGCGAGGAGCTGCTCCCCTTCAGCGACATGGCCACCGTGCGCGAACTGGCCACGCCCTAGACCGCGCGCAGCACCGGGCTTCTGCGCCTCCGGGGCCCGCCGGGTGTGCCCCGTATCGTGAGGACATGAGGATGTACCAGAGCACTGCCGTGAGCGTTGACGCGATGCTCGATGACCTGCGCACGCTCGTCGAGGTCGAGTCCCCGTCGCGTGACCTCGATGCCCTGAACGCTTCGGCCCGCGCCGTGGCGGCGGTCGTCGAGAGCCGGCTGGGCGGTCGGGCCGTTCTGGTGGAGAGCGAGGCCGGGCCGCACGTGCACTGGTCGGGCGGGGGTGAGCCCCGGGTGCTGATCCTCGGTCACCACGACACGGTCTTCCCGCTGGGCACCCTGGGGCGCCGCCCCTTCCGGGTCGAGGGCGGGCACGCGACGGGCCCCGGGGTCTTCGACATGCTCGGTGGGCTGGTGCAGGCCGTTCACGGCCTGGCGGCGCTGGACGACCTGTCGGGTGTGGAGGTCCTGGTGACCGCCGATGAGGAGGTCGGTTCCGCTTCCTCCCGGGCCCTGATCGAGGAGCGGGCGCGCGCTTGCGGCGCGGTGCTCGTGTTCGAGGGTGCGGCCGACGGCGGGGGCCTGAAGACGGGGCGCAAGGGGTGCGGCACGTTCGAGGTGCTCGTCAAGGGGCGGGCGGCGCACGCCGGGCTGGAACCGGAGGCCGGGGTGAACGCGCTGGTCGAGGCGGCGCACCAGGTACTGGAGATCGCGGCGCTGAGCAGGCCGGAGATCGGGACGACGGTGACGCCGACCGTGGCCTCGGCGGGAACCTCGGACAACGTCGTTCCGGCGGAGGCGAGGGTGCTGGTCGACGTCCGGGTGGAGTCGGCCCGGGAGAAGGACCGCGTCGAGTCGGCGCTGGCGGCCCTGGCTCCGCGTCTGGACGGGGCGGAGATCGTGGTCCGGGGGGCGGTGGGCCGGCCCCCGATGCCGGAGTCGGCGTCGGCGGAGCTGTTCGAGACGGCGCGCAGGCTGCTGCCGGGCATCGAGGGCAAGGCGGTCGGCGGCGGCAGCGACGGCAACTTCACGGGCGCGTTGGGGGTGCCTACGCTCGACGGCCTGGGAGCGGTCGGCGGCGGCGCCCATGCCGACCACGAGTACCTGGTCGTCGGCGCGATGGCGGAGCGGGCGGATCTGGTCACCGGACTGGTGAACGCGATCCGCGACGGCGCGATCCGCTGATCCTGCCGACGGGTACGAGATGCCCCGTCATCTCCGGCCGGCCGCCGGGCGGGGCGCGCTCAGGCGGCGCCGGGCGAGGAGGCCTCCGATGCCGGGGACGGCCGACAGAGCGACGGCCGACCGGTCCGAGTGCGGCTCGCGGGCGGTGGCGATGATGACGATCAGGTAGGCGCAGCCGTGCAGGGGGCCGACGGCCGAGGAGACCGCTTGCAGGTGGAGCGCGCCGAGGTTGCCCAACAGAACGGCCAGGCTGCCGAGTTCCAGGAGTGCGGCGGCCCGCAGGAGCCGGCTCGGGTGGTGCACGTCAGGCTCCTGTGGTGGATCCGGGGCGGACGATCATCAAGACGGTCACCGTCGCCCACAGCAGGTTGAACAGTCCGGTGTGCATGCCCAGTCGGCCCACCGCCTGCAGGGCGGCATCGGCCTTCCCCGGGGCGGCGGTGCCGTCGAGGACGGCCACCGCCGCGGACTGGCGCGGGAGTACCAGGATGCCGAGCACGGCAGCGGCCGCCGCGGTCAGTGCGATCGACGTGAGGAGCCAGGGGCTGCCCAGCACGTGGAGGCTGTGGGCGGTCGCCAGGCCGAACACCGGTACCACGACCGCGATCACGGCGTAGACCCGGCAGATGCGGTGCAGCGTACGGACCTCGGCGCGGGGCGCCGGGCTCCCGGGCTCGGCCAGGGCGCGGCGGGCCGTCGAGGGGAACATGCTGGCGGCGACGGTGACCGGGCCGATGGTGATGACCGCCGCCAGGACGTGGACGGCGAGCAGGAATTTCGTCACGTGGGTGATCCAGGTGGTCAGGAGCGGGCGGGTGTCGAAAGGCCGCGGGAACGGGGCCGGCGGCGCGCGGACACCGACGCTAGTCGCGGTTCACGGATGCCGGAAGCGGCTGGAATGCCGTCGACCAACGGATTGTGGCCAACCGCGACCCGGGCCGGCCAGACGGCTGTGACCTGGGGGAACCGGCCCTTGTGACGACATCCCGGGGGAGAGGCCGATGCCGCGCCCAGCTATCGTCGGGCCATGCATACCGTGGTCGTGCTCGCCCTGGACGGTGTGATCCCGTTCGACCTGTCCACCCCGATCGAGGTGTTCGCGCGGACCCGGCTTCCCGACGGCCGTCCGGCCTACCGGGTCCGTGTCTGCGCACCCGCCGAGGAGGTCGACGCCGGGGCGTTCGTGCTGCGCGCGCCGTGGCCGCTGACGGAGCTGGCCGAGGCGGACACGATCATCGTGCCGGGTGTGGCCGACCCCGCGGCGCCCGTGCCCGAGGAGGTCCTCGACGCGCTGCGGCAGGCCGCCGCACGGGGAACCAGGCTCGCCTCCATCTGTGTGGGCGCCTTCGTCCTGGCCGCCACCGGACTCCTGGACGGTCTGCGCGTCACCACCCACTGGTCGGCCGCCGGGCTGCTCGCCGAGCTCCACCCCGCCGTCGAGGTGGACCCGGGTGTGCTCTACGTGGACAACGGACAGCTGCTCACCTCGGCCGGCGCCGCCGCCGGGCTGGACCTGTGCCTGCACATGATCCGGCGCGACCTCGGCTCGGCGGTGGCCGCGGACGCCGCCCGGCTGTCCGTCATGCCACTGGAACGCGACGGCGGGCAGGCCCAGTTCATCGTCCACGACCAGCCGCCGGCCCCGCGCGGATCGGTACTGGAGCCGCTCCTGCGCTGGATGGAGGACAACGCCCGGCGCGACCTCACCCTTGATGACATCGCCGCACAGGGCGGCATGAGCGTCCGGACCCTCAACCGGCGCTTTCGCGAACAGACCGGCACCTCGCCGTTGCAGTGGCTGCACCGGGCCCGGATCCGGCAGGCGCAGTATCTGCTGGAAACCACCGCGCACCCCGTCGAACGGATCGCCGCGCAGGTCGGCTTCGGTTCTCCCACCGCGTTCCGGGAGCGCTTCAAGCGCCTCACAGGAACCAGTCCGCACGCCTACCGGCGCACCTTTCAGGCATAGGGCGAGACTTCGCCGAGGGCCCGGTTCCAGTCCATCCGGGACCAGGGGAGCGCGAGTTCGGCCCGGTCCTTAACTTGCCGCGGGGTCAGGGAGTCGACGGCGGCCGCCTCGTGGTGGCGGGCGTACACGCTGTCCACGTACCGGTGGCCGGTGTCGGCGGCGATGAAGAGGACCGTACGCTCCGGGGCCCGGGACCGTTCCCAGCGGGCGGCGAGGTAGCCGGCCCCGGTGGACAGGCCGGCGAAGACCGCGTGCCGCCGCAACAGGTCGACGCTGCCGGCCAGCGCGGCGTCGAAGGAGATCCAGTGGAGCGTGTCGTAGGACGCGTGGCTGACGTTCCCGAAGGGGATGGAGCTGCCGATCCCGGCGATGATGATCTCGGGGTCGGCCACGTGCCCGGCGCCGAAGGTGACACTGCCGAAGGGCTGCACGCCGACGAGTTCGACGTCGGGGGAGTCCTCCCTGAGGTAGCGGGCGAGGGCCCCGGTGGAGGCGCCCGAGCCGACCCCGCCGACCAGGGTCAGGGCCTTCCCGCCCGTCGAGTGCCGGATCCGCTCGGCCACCGCCCGGTAGCCCAGGTAGTGGATGTCGTCGTGGTACTGCCGCATCCAGTGGTATTCGGGGTGCTCCGCGAGGATCTCGTGGATGCGCTCGACCCGCCGCTTCTGGTCCAGTTTCAGGTCCTCGCAGGGCTCCATCCGCTCCAGCGTCGCCCCGAGCACGGCCAGTTGGGTGCACAGGGTGGCGTCGACGGTCGTCGAGCCGACGATGTGACAGCGCATCCCGTGGCGGTGGCAGGCGAGCGCGAGGGCGTACGCGTAGATCCCGCTGGAGCTGTCCAGCAGGGTGTCCCCGCGCCGCACCACCCCCGTGTCGAGCAGGTGGCGGACCGCGGCGAGGGCGGAGACGACCTTCATGGTCTCAAAGCGCAGGCAGACGAGCCGGTCGTCGAGGCGTATCAGGTCGGGCCGGCCGATGGCCTCCGCGATGTGCTGGTCCACTCGGGAACTCCTTGGTCGTCGGGAGGGGCGGGAAGGTCGTGAAGACGCGGGTGGCGGCGATGCCGTTGCTGTCCAGCGCCCGCACGCAGCCGCGGATGCGGTGGCGCAGGCGCGGGGCCGCCGGGTCGAGGAGCAGACCGGCCACCGCACCGCTGTGCGCGATCTGGACCCCCAGGGCCCCGAGCCGCCGGCCGATGCCGGTGAGCGTGTCGAACTCCGGGTGGCGAAGCCGCTGTTGGCCCCGCCGTGCGCTGGCGCTCGCGACCTGGCCCAGCAGGGCCGCGTCGCCCGTGGCCACGGCCCGGCGCAGCAGGGCGCGCAGCCGCTCGAAGGCGCGTACGTCGCTCTCGTCGTACGCAGGGACCGGCAGGGCGAGGGTGTCCACGGGCGCGCCGCCGCCCAGGGCGCAGCCCACGACGACGAGGGGCGGCAGGCGGGGGCCGAGGACCTCCAGGACGCGCCCCTCGCGCTGGGCGAAGAGCGCCGGGCGGGCGTCGAGCATCAGCGGGTCGCAGGCCAGTTCGGCGCGCACCGCCAGCCGGGCGACGGCAGCGGGCGCCAGCCGCACCCCGTAGGAGTCCGCGACCGCGCGCACGACGGCGATGACATCACTGGTGGAGCTGCCCATGCCGAGGCCCACCGGGATGTCGCCGGTGATCCGCAACTCCCCTCCGCAGGGCGGCTCCCGGCGCCGCGGCGCGCATTCCGCGACGGTGAGGGCCGCCGCGCGGGCGGCCTTCGTACGGTCGCCCGGCAGGACGGTGAGCTGCTCCGGCGGGGTACCGGGCAGCCGGGTGAACTCGGCCCGGCTGCCCATCCCGGTCATCGGCAGGGTGACCAGGCCGGCGCACCGGCGCCCGGTGGCGTCGAGGAAGACGCCCTGGAGGAGCTCGCCGTGGTGGCAGGCGGCCTGCCCGGCGCCACGGCGGGCGGTGGGCACGTTCACGGCTGCCCCGCCGTCCGGTAGCGGTACAGGGTCGTCGGGTCGGCGCTGAACTGGGAGAAGGGGAAGGGCTCCGCGGACAGGGCGGTCACCCCGGAGCCGAGGAAGGCCCGGGCCACCGCGCTGCCGCTCTGCGCGTAGACGACCAGCGGGACGCCCCGGGCGCGGCAGCGGTCGAGGACGGTGTCGAAGGAGCCGTTGCCGAGGGTCATGCCGGTGGCGACGACCGCGTCGGCGTGCTCCAGCACCTCGTGCATGTCGGTGGTGACGGGATCGCCCCACTGGGTGGACCTGAGGTTGAAGTCGCACGCCAGCGGCACGCCGCCCCGCTCGCGGATCGCCGCGACCAGCGGGTTCACCACGCCGATGAGGCCGACCCGGGCGCCCGGGCCGATGTCCAGCAGCCCTGCGATGGCCGCGTCGCGGGCCCGGGCGCGCACTTCGGGGGTGCCTGCGGGGAGGGTGACCGGCTCCGCTCCGGCGTCGCGGTGCGGACGCTGCGCGGACAGGTACGCGTCGAGTGCGGCGATCCGCAGCGGGCGCGGAGCCTCGCGCAGCAGGACGTCGAGCGGGGCGCCCGAGGCGTCGCGGCAGACCGACGGGTCGATCTCGCCGGCCTCGAAGGCACAGCCGCCGAAGGAGTCGCCGAGGCGCACCAGGACGTACTGGTTGAGGTAGGTGGTGTCGCCGCCGGCCAGCCGGGTGCCGTGGTGGATCCAGAACACGCTGGTCGCCACGAGTTCGCTGGGCAGTGGGCCGTGTTCACCGGCCAGTACGGCCGCGATGAGGGCGTCGACGGTCGGCGCGGGTGAGGGTGCGGGCGCGGTGGTCGGGTGGCTCGTCATGACGTTCCTTGTCGGAGTACGGGAAGGGGTTCGGGTGCGGGGGCGGGGGCGGAGGGGAGCGCGGTGGCGCGCAGGGGGCCGCGGTAGGACACCGAGAGCCGCCCCAGGGAGTCGGTGGCCAGTTCGGCGTCGACCTCGAAGATCCGGGCGAGATGCTCGGGGGTGAGGACGGCGGCGGGGGTGCCGGAGGCGATCAGGCGGCCCCGGTGCATGAGCAGCAGCCGGTCGCAGTGGCGGGCGGCCAGGGTGAGGTCGTGCAGGGCGACCAGGACCGTCTGCGGGGTGCCGGCGAGCAGTTCCATCAGTTCCAGCTGGTGTCTGACGTCCAGGTGGTTGGTGGGCTCGTCGAGGAGCAGACCGTACGGTTGCTGGGCGAGCGCGCGGGCGATGTGGGCGCGCTGCCGCTCGCCGCCCGACAGGCCCTTCCAGGAGCGCCCGGCGAGCGCGGTGAGGCCGACGCGGTCCAGCGCGGCGGCGACGACCGCCCGGTCGGTGGCGTCCGGTCCGCGCAGGCTGTCGCGGAAGGGGGTCCGGCCCAGCCCCACGACGTCGGCGACCCGCAGGTCGGTGCCGGGTCCGGAGTCCTGTTCCACGAAGGCGATCCGGCGGGCGATCTTGCGGGCGCTCCAGTCGTGTACCGTCCGGCCGTCGTAGCGCACCGTTCCCGCGTCGGGCGCGCGCAGCCCGGCCAGGCAGCGCAGCAGCGAGGACTTGCCGGAGCCGTTGGGGCCGAGCAGTCCGACCGTCTCGCCCGGCGCGACGTCCAGGTCGACCCCGCGGACGACGGGCGTGCCCGAGGCCGCCCAGCTCAGGCCTTCGGCGGTGATCCTCACAGCTCACCCCTCCTGCGCAGGACGAGGAGGAACAGCGGTACGCCGAGCAGCGCGGTGATCACGCCGACCGGTATCTCGCGCGGCGCGAAGGCGACCCGCGCCAGGGCGTCGGTCCACACCAGGAACACCGCGCCCGCGAGCGCCGCGTGGGGGAGCAGCACCCGGTGCAGCGGACCGGCCAGCAGGCGCACCCCGTGCGGGACGATCAGTCCGACGAACCCGATGGCGCCGACGGTGGCCACCGCCACCGAGGTCAGCACGGCCGTCGCCACGAGCAGCAGCATCCGGGTGCGCCGCACGCCGATCCCCAGCGAGGCGGCGGTGTCCGCGCCGAACGCGAGGCCGTCGAGGGCGTTCGCGCACAGCCAGGCGGCCGCGAGCCCCAGCGGGGTGACGATCGCGCAGACCACGACGGCGTTCCAGCGGGCCGGGGCCATCGAGCCCAGCAGCCAGTGGGTGAGGGCGCGCGTGGTGTCGGCGTCGGCCGAGGCCATCAGGACGAGCGAGGTCAGGGCGGTGAAGAGCTGCCCGACGACCACGCCGGTGAGGACGATGCGGACCGAGTCCAGGCCCGTCCGGTGCAGCAGCGCCACCAGCAGGCCGAAGGAGAGCAGGGCGCCGACGAGGGCGCCGCCGGTGATCCCGAGGGTTCCGGCGGCCGGCCCGGACAGGGGCAGGACGGCCACCGCGACGGCCCCGGCCGAGGCCCCCGAGGACACGCCGAGCAGGTACGGGTCGGCCAGCGCGTTGCGGGTGACGGCCTGCAGCACGGTGCCGCAGACCGCCAGCGAGGCGCCGACCAGGGCCGCCATCAGGACCCGCGGCAGCCGCAGGTCCCAGACCAGCGAGTCCAGCAGCGGCGGCAGCGGTTCGGTGGCCAGGCCCAGCCGGGCCCCGAGCGCCCGGCCGAGGTCGGTCCACCCCACGTCGGCGCTGCCGATACGGGTGCTCGCCGCCACCGAGGCGACCAGGACGAGCACGCCGACGAGGAACAGCCCCGCCCGAGCCGGTGCGCCGGACCGCCCGGCCCGCGGCGGCGCGGACGGCGCGCTCACCCGGACCTCGCGGGCGGCCGGAAGCAGCAGGTCCACCACCCCCACCGCCGGGTCAGCGGACATGTCCGAGGTCCTTCATCCCCGCCGCCAGCAGCCCCAGGGCGTGCACGGACCGTACGGAGGGGTCCAGTTCGATCCCCGGCACCTCGATGATCCTGTTCTCGCGGACCGCCGCCAGCTTGGAGACCACCGGGTCCGCGGCCATCGCGGCGCGCTTCTCGGCGGCGCTGTCGCCGGGCCGGCCGCGCTCGCTCAGGTCACCGATCACGATGAAGTCCGGGTCGCGCCGGGCGACTTCCTCCCAGGAGACCTCGGGCCAGTCCTCGGCCACGTCGTCGAAGGCGTTCTTCGCGCCGACGATCCGGCTCATCTCACTGGGCAGACCGGTCCGCCCGGCGACGTACGGCATGCCGTTGAAGACCGAGTAGAGGTAGACGACCGTGGGCTGCTTCCCGTCCCGGGCGGTGGCCCCGGCGGCGCTCTCGCCGGCCTTGGCGACGGCGGCGCGCTGCTCCTGGGCGAGCCGGCCGGCCCGTTCCTCGCCGCCGAAGACCTTGCCGAGCAGCTCGTAGTCGGAGAAGAGCAGTTCGAAGGGGGACTTCCCGGCCTCGTTCTGCTGCGGGCAGTCCACCGCGCTGACGAAGGCGGGGACCCCCAGCGCGGCCAGTTCCTCGCGGGTGCCGGCGCGGTCCTTCGTGTAGAGGTCGGTGGAGCCGGCCACCACGAAGTCGGGTGTGGCCGCGCGCAGTTGCTCACCGGTGGCGATCTTGGGGGCGATGACCGGGACCTTGGCGTAGGCGTCCTGGTACTGCGCGGGGATCTTCGTCTTGAGGTTGGCCGTCCCGGCCATCCGGTCCTGGAGCCCCAGCTCCAGCAGGGTTTCGGTCGAGGCCTGGTCCAGGGCGACGGCGCGCTGCGGGGGCCGGTCGAAGGAGAGCTGCCGCCCGCAACTGCCGAGCACCGCCGTCCGGGCCGCGGGCTCGCCCTTCGGTGCGGGGGCGCCGGTGGTGGCCGAGCAGCCCGTGGTGGCGAGGGCCAGGGCGAGTGCGAGGGGGATGCCGATCCGGGCGCGGTGGCGCATGGGTTCTCCGGTCTGGGAAGAGCGTGGGTGTGGGCGTGGGCGTGGTCGGGCGCCGGGCAGAGGCGCCGCGTTCGAAGGGTACTGTAATGGTTATCGTTTTCATTAACACCCTCGGGTCGCGGTTCGCCGAACCGCGACCGCACCCTGCCGACGAATTGAGGAGCACCCACCGTGGCGACCACACCCGCGCCCGCGACGCCCAGGACCGGCCCGCCGCCCGCGCGTTCCGTCCTGCGCGACACCGCCTTCCTGCGCCTGTGGGCGGGCACCACCGCCTCCGGACTCGCGACCTGGGCGCTGCCCTTCGTCCTGGGTCTCGCCGTCCTGCACCGGGAACTCGGCGCGGCCGGCCTGGGCCTGGTCCTCGCGGCCCGCACCGCCGGCTTCCTCGTCGCCGTCGCCGTCGGCGGGGTGCTGGCCGACCGTCACTCGCGCCGGGCGGTCGTGCTCTGGTCCGCCCTCGCGGCCGCGTCCGCCGCCCCGCTCCTCGCCCTCGGACTCGGCCGGTCGCTGACGGTGATGACCCTGGCCGCCGCCCTCGCGGGCGCGGGCCAGGGAGCCTGCCGCCCCGCCTTCCAGGCCCTCACCGCCGAGGTCGTCGCCGCCGACCGCAGGCAGCAGGCCAACGCCGCCATGACCATGGCGGTACGGACCTCCACGCTCGCGGGCCCGACCCTGACGGCGCTGCTGGCGGCGTTCGTGGACATCGGGGCGCTGCTGCTGGGGATCGGCCTGCTCTGGCTGGTCGCCGCCCTCCTGCCCGGCCGCGGCGCCCCGGCCGCCGGACCGGCCGCACCCGCCCCGCGCGCGTCCCTGCGTGCCGAGTTCGTCGACGGCATACGCGAGGCCCGCCGCCACCCCTGGTTCCTCGCCGGACTCGGCGCCCTGACCGCCGTGATAGCGCTGGGCTACTCCGCCACCGGCGTCGCCCTGCCCCTCATCAGCCGCGACCGCTACGGCACCGGGTGGGTCATGGCCGCGGCCATGACCGCCTACACCGTGGGCGCGCTCGGCGGGGCCCTGGTCACCGCCCGCCGGCGGCCCCGCTGCCAGGGCTGGAGCGCCTTCGCGGGCCTGGCCGTGTACGGCTTCGCGCCGCTGAGCCTGATGCTGCCGGTCCACCCGGCCCTGGTGATCGCGGCCTACGCCGTGGCCGGAATCGGGATCGAGCTGTTCAACGTGCCCTGGTTCACCGCCATCCAGCGCGAGGTCGCCCCGGACAAGCTCGCCCGCGTCTCCTCGCTGGACTTCCTCCTGTCCTACGGCCTCGCTCCGGCGGGCCTCGCCCTCATCGCCCCGGCCATCGCCGCCTTCGGCGTCACCCCGGTCCTCGCCGTGTGCGCCGCGGCCTGCTTCCTCGTACCCGCCGCGGCCGCCCTCGTACCCACCGCCCGGCACTTCGGGCGGGCTCCGGAGTCGGGGGCGCGCTGAGCTCAGTGCCGCGGGCGCACGAGGGCGAAGACCGCACCCTCCGGGTCCGCGACCGTGGCCTGCCGCCCGCGCGGGCCCTCACGGGGCGGGTCGACGACGCGCCCGCCGAGCTCGACGACCCGCGCGGCCGCCACGTCGGTGTCCGCCACCTCGAAGTACGCCATCCAGTGCGGCCCCCGGTCGTGCGGCAGCGAGCGGCCGACGCCGTGCACGGCGGCCACCGGGTGCCCCTCCAGGTGCAGGGTGAGGTAGTCGAAGTCGTCGGAGGCCGTGGCGTGCGTCTGGGCCTCGTGGCCGAAGACGTGCTCGTAGAACTTGCCGACCGTGGAGGTGTCCTGGGTGACCAGCTCGTTCCACACGGGGGTGCCCGGTCCGCGGTACGGCCGGGTGCCCATGCGGCTCTGCGCCTGCCACAGCCCGAAGATGGCGCCCAGCGGGTCGGAGCAGATCGCCACCCGCCCCGCGATACCGGCGTCCAGCGGACCCACCGCGACCGTGCCGCCGCAGGCGCGGACCGACTCGGCGGTCGCGTCCGCGTCGTCCGTGGCGAGGTACGTCGTCCAGGCCACCGGAAGATGCCGGTCCGGCGGCATCTCGCCGATCCCGGCCACCTCGTGGCCGTCCAGCACCGCGCGGACGTACGGGCCGAGCTGCTCGGGCCCCGGCTCGTACTCCCAGCCGAACAGGTCGGCGTAGAAGTCCTCGGTGGTCCCGAGCCCGTGCACCATGAGACTCACCCAGCACGGGGTACCGGGCGTGCGCCGGGTTGCTTCCGCTGCCTCGGTCATGTCAGCCGTCTCCTCCGTCGTGGCGCTTACCGGTGCTGATGCTTCCACTCCCGGCGACTCGGCGCGCCCCGACCGGGCCGCATCGAGGGGGCCCGGCACGGAGTTGACCGGATCGGTGCGGCCCCCCGATGACGGGCCTGTTACGCCGGTGCCGGGTGGGGAGGAAGATGGCCGGCATGACTGCGAAATCTGCGATCCTCGCCGCCGCCGAACTGAGGAACGAGCTGGCCGGCCCCCGCCCGCCGGTGCTGCTGGACGTCCGCTGGCAGCTCGGCGGCCCCGACCAGCGGCCCGCCTACGAGGCAGGACACCTGCCCGGAGCGGTGTACGTCGACCTCGACCGCGAACTGGCAGGTCCGCCCGGGACGGGCGGCCGCCACCCGCTGCCGGACCCGGAGGCCTTCGGGGAAGCCATGCGGCGGGCGGGCGTCCGGGCGGACGGGCCCGTCGTTGTGTACGACGGCGGGCTGGGCTGGGCGGCGGCCCGGGCGTGGTGGTTGCTGCGTTGGACGGGTCACCCGAACGTGCGGGTCCTGGACGGCGGCTTGGCCGCCTGGACGGCCTCCGGGGGTACGGTGACGGCCGACCGGGTGACTCCCGCGGAGGGCGATTTCAAGCCAACCCCGGGGGCGGTCGGAGTGCTGGACGCGGACGCGGCGGCCCGGCGCGCGCGTGCGGGGGTCCTCCTGGACGCCCGCGCGGGGGAGCGCTACCGGGGCGAGGTCGAACCGATCGACCCGGTCGGCGGCCACATCCCGGGCGCGCTGTCGGCCCCGACCACGGAGAACGTGGGTCCGGACGGGCGGTTCCTGCCGGCGGACGCCCTGCGCGCCCGGTTCGAGGGGCTCGGCGCGTCCGAGGGGGCGGCGGTGGGCGTGTACTGCGGCTCGGGCGTCTCCGGAGCGCATGAGGTACTGGCCCTGGAGGTGGCCGGCATCGAGTCCGACCTCTACGCGGGCAGTTGGTCCGAGTGGTCCGGGGACCCGGCCCGCCCGGTGGCCACGGGCCCGGACCCCCAGTAGGCGGACAGCGGTGCCGCCGCCGGGTCCTGCCCGGCGGCGGCGTTCCTGCTGCTGCCTGCTACTCCTGCTTCTTGCGGCGGGTGCCGAAGACGATCTCGTCCCAGCTCGGTACCGCCGCACGGCGCCCGGGGCGGACCCCGTCGGCCTCGGCCTGACGGTCGGTGGTGCCCGTCAGGCGGTCCCGGTGGCCCGCCACCGTGCGCGGCATCAGGACATCGGCGTACGCGGCGCCCGCGCCCGCCGAGGCGGCGGGGGCCGGCGGCTCCTCCGCCTCCGGCTCGGTGTCGTCCGGGGTCTCGGTGCGGTCCGGGACCACCATGTCGCCGCGGAAGCTCGGGACCGCCTCCAGCAGGCTGGTGAGGGTGTCCCGTTCCTCCTCCGGTTCCGGCGCGGGCGCGGGCCTGTTCTCGGCCCGCTCCAGCTGCCGGTCCAGGGCGCGGTCCAGCGGCCGGTCGCGCGGCAGCCGCGCGATCCTCGGGACGAAGGGGAAGCTCGGCTCCGGCGCCGCCGGCAGGTCCTCCGACTCGCCGATCAGGGAACGGGCCTCGTCGTCCACGGCCACGACCAGCCGGCGCGGCGGGTCGTAGGTCCAGCTCGCCGAGTGCGGCTCACCCGCGACCAGGTAGACGAGCAGGACCTCCCAGGTGCCGTCGTCACGGCGCCAGGAGTCCCACTGGACGGATTCCTTCTCGGCCCCGCGCAGGGTCAGCCGCTCCTGCACGGCCTCGCCGAGCTGCGGACCGGTGTTCTCGCCGGGACGGCGTACGGGGGTCTTGCGGGCGCGCTCGGCCATGAACGCGCGCTCGGCGAGCACCGGTCCCTCGAAGCGGCGTACGCGGTCGACGGGGATGCCGGCGAGTTGAGCGACCTCCTCCGCGGAGGCACCGGCCCGTATGCGGGCCTGGATGTCGCGGGGGCGGAGGTGGCTCTCCACCTCGATCTCGATCTGGTTCAGGCGTGCGCGATCGTTGCGGACGGCGGCCCGGAGCCGCTCGTCGATCGGAAGCGTGTACTCCGTGCTGTCCGCAGCCTTGAGCACCAGTCGTGTGCCGTCATTTGAGACGGCCACGACACGCAGTTCGGGCATGGGGACCTCCCGGGTGGTGCCTGCCGACGTCACGTGCGTCGCTGCTTCCGCTAGTCGAGTGTGGCCTGCCCGGGTGCAGCCTGCCACAACCTTGCCGAGTTAAACCGGCGTGTCGGGCATGCGCCCTTGATCGCCGTTATGGCACGGTTACCTGTTGGGCACGCACAGTGACCGAACGGTTACTGTGCGCAGCAGGAGCCCGTGCGATACCGCGGCATCACCGGTCATCGAGTGCCGTGTTCCATCCGTCGGCCCCCTCTCCCGAGTCCGGACATCCGAAAGGAAGGACGGCCCCAGGGCTCGCCACAGTACTCCATTCGGGCCACCTGGGTGGACCGCCGCGCCGCCGAACTTTCCCCGGACGGTGGGAGTTGGCCTGCCCTCGATCGGGTCCGACCTGCACCCGTGGTCCGTTTTCGGGTGTCTTGCTTCACATAATCACCAGAAACGGAACTATCTGCTTCGCTCAGCGGTCGGTAACTCCTGGAAGAGGAGAAGCGCGAGAGGCAGGACACACCGGGGGTGACGATGGGTCGGAAGGCGACACGCGGCGTCGAGGACGAACCGGAGAAGAAGGAGCTCGACCTGAGCGCGGCCCAGGTCGCCGGTTCCTCGCTCGCCACCGTCGCCGCGGCCCTGCTCGCCTCGAAGATGGGCGTGTACGGGACCATCCTCGGGGCCGGTGTGGTCAGCGTGGTCGCCACCGCGGGCGGGCCCGTCATCCAGCACCTCTTCCGGCGCACCGGCGACCGGCTGCGGGGCAGTGCCCGGCCCAGGGCCCGTCAGGCGCCCCCGCCCCGTGCGGAGTCGACGGGCGCGGACCAAGCGGCCACCCCGGCCGCCGAGGAGTTCGGCGCGGCCACCGTGCACGGCACCCGGGTGCGGGGCTGGAAGCGCACCGCGGTCGCCTCCGGAGCGGCCTTCGCCATCGCCGTCGGCGGCCTCGGCACCTACGAGGCGTTGGCCGGCACCTCCGTCAGCAGCGGCGGCGGCACCCTCTTCTCCGGCGGCACCCGCACGGTGGACCGGGACCGACCCGCCCCGGCCCCGGCCCCGGCGCCGAGTGCGGACGCGTCGGCGTCGTCGGCACGGCCGAGCGCGCCCTGAACCCGGACCGGCTCAGTCCCCCAGGACGCGCCGCAGGTAGTCGTTGCCGAACACCCGGTCCGGGTCGAGCCGGTCGCGCAGCGCGGTGAACTCGCCGAACCGCGGGTAGACCTCCGCGAAGTACGCCGCGTCCCGCGTGTGCACCTTGCCCCAGTGCGGACGCCCGCCGTGCGCGGTGAAGATGCGCTCGGCCGCCGTGAAGTAGGCCTGGTACGGGGTGCTCTTGTACATGTGCACCGCGATGTACGCCGTCTCGCGCCCGGAGGCCGTCGACAGCGTGATGTCGTCCGCCGGAGCCGTCCGCACCTCCACGGGGAAGCTGATCCGCAGCCCGGAACGGTCGACCGTCGACCGCAGCTCCCGCAGTGCCTCGACCACCTGCTCGCGCGGGAGGGCGTACTCCATCTCCACGAAGCGCACCCGGCGCGGACTGGTGAACACCTTGTACGGGACGTCCGTGTACGTGCGGGCCGACAGGGCGCGGCTGGCCACGCGGGCGATGGAGGGGATGGTGGCCGGGACCGCGCGGCCCAGTGAGTTGACGGCCTGGAAGAGGCCGTTGGAGAGCAACTCGTCCTCGATCCACGCACTCACCCGTCCGGGTGGCGCGGCGGGGCCCTGGCTGCGGTTGTTCCGCTTGGTGTTGCAGTTGCCGGTGTGCGGGAACCAGTAGAACTCGAAGTGCTCGTTCTCCGCGAAGTGCTCCTCGAACTCCGCCGTCACCCGGTCGAAGCCCATCGGCTCCTCCCGGGCGGTCAGGAAGAAGATCGGCTCCACGGCGAAGGTGATCGCGGTGACGATGCCGAGCGCGCCGATGCCGAGCCGGGCCGCCGCGAAGACCTCGGGATTCTCCTTCTCGGAACAGGTCAGCAGTCGGCCGTCGGCGGTGACCAGTTCCAGGCCGCGGATCTGGGCGGCGATGGAGGCCGAGTCGCGGCCGGTGCCGTGGGTGCCGGTGCTGGTGGCGCCGGAGACCGTCTGCTCCATGATGTCGCCCATATTGGTGAGCGACAGGCCTTCCCGGGCCAGGGCCCGGTTCAGATCCTTCAGGACCGTGCCCGCCGCCACCGTGACGGTGCCGGCGGCCCGGTCGATCGTCCGGATCCCGGCCAGGGCCTGCGGGCGTACGAGCACCCCGTCGGTGGCGGCGGCCGCGGTGAAGGAGTGGCCGGTGCCGACCGCCTTCACCCGCAGCCCGTCCTCGGCGGCCCGGCGGACCGCCTCCTGGAGCTCCCCGACCGAAGCCGGGGTCACCGTGCGGGCCGGTGTGGCGGTGATGTTGCCCGCCCAGTTATGCCACGCGGTCCGTTCCGCGCTGCTCTGCCCTGCTGTCGCCGTCCCCATCGATTGCTGGCACCTCCCCTTGCGCCGGCCTCGTCAGCCGGCGGTATCCCGCGAACGCAACCGCCGCCGCGGCCACTCCCGCCGATACGGAGACGACGTACCCGGTCTGCGCACCGGCTGTGTCGACGACCCAGCCGGTCACGGAGGACCCGAGCGCGATTCCGACCGCGAGGCCGGTGCTGATCCAGGTCATGCCCTCGGTCAGCTTCGCGTGTGGCACGTGCGCCTCGATCAGGGCCATCGTGGTGATCATCGTGGGAGCGATGGCGAGGCCCGAGACGAAGAGCGCCACGGCCAGAAACGGAAGGTTCCCGGCCAGTAGGAGGGGGATCATACTCACGGCCATCGCACTGATGCCCAGGATCCAGCGAGGTTCGGCCTTGCCTTTGAAGTGCAGCAGGCCGAAGACGATGCCGGCGAGGCAGGACCCGAACGCCCAGACCGCCAGGAACACCCCGCCGAGGGACTTGTTGCCGTGCTCCGCGGCGAAGGCGAGGGTGGCCACGTCCACGGAGCCGAAGATCGCGCCGGTCGCGACGAAGGTCGCCACCAGGACCTGAAGGCCGGGGGAGCGCAGCGCCGAGGACCGGTCCGTGTGCTCCTCGTGCGGATGCGGCTCCGGTTCGGTGGCGGTCAGCGCCGTCAGCCACCACACACCCGTCAGCAGGAAGACGAGGGCGACCACCGGGCCGGCCTCGGGGAACCAGCCGGCCGAGAGCGTCGCCGCCAGCGGCGGGCCCACGATGAAGCAGAGCTCGTCGACGATGGACTCGAACGAGTAGGCCGTGTGCAGCTGGGGGGTGTCGCGGAAGAGGGCCGTCCAGCGGGCCCGGACCATCGATCCGACGCTGGGCACGCATCCGGCGACGACGGCGAAGGCGAAGAGCGTCCAGCTCGGCCAGCCGTTCGCCGCCGCGACCAGCAGGCCGGTCACCGCGGCGGCCGCGGTCAGGGTGGCGGGGCGCAGCACCCGCCGCTGTCCGTGCTGGTCGACCAGCCGGGACACCTGGGGGCCCACGGCCGCGGCGGACAGGGCGATGGTGGCGGTGATGCCGCCCGCGAGGGCGTAGCTGCCGCCGAGCTCGGTGATCATCGTGAGGACACCGATGCCCACCATGGACAGCGGCATCCGGCCCAGCAGGCCGGCGGCTGTGAACCCCTTGGTGCCGGGGGCCGCGAATATCGCGCGGTAGGGACTGGGCAAGGTGGTGCCCTCCGTAAGGGACGTGGTTGGCTCACACAGGTTACGTCTGCCGACAAGACACCCGCATGGGGAAAATACCGACAGGAAGTTAGGGTGACCTTACCTGCCGTCCGAGGTGTGGGACGGGCCGGGTCCGTTGCCCGGGCGCGGACGCCGGGGTGGCAGGATTCGAGGCATGTCAGACCAGCTCCGTGCCCCCGACGGCGGCTCCGCCGCCCCTTACGACGCCCTCCTGCTGCTGTCCTTCGGCGGCCCCGAGGGACCCGACGACGTCGTGCCCTTCCTGGAGAACGTCACGCGCGGGCGCGGCATCCCGCGCGAGCGGCTCAAGGAGGTCGGGCAGCACTACTTCGGATTCGGCGGGATCAGCCCCATCAACGGGCAGAACCGCGAGCTGTTGGACGCGCTGCGCAAGGACTTCGCCGGGCACGGCCTGGACCTGCCGGTCTACTGGGGCAACCGGAACTGGGCCCCGTACCTGACCGACGTGATGCGCGAGATGGCCGCCGACGGGCGCCGCCGCATCGCGGTGCTCGCGACCAGCGCGTACGCCTCGTACTCGGGCTGCCGCCAGTACCGCGAGAACCTCGCGGACGCGCTGGCCGCGCTCGCCGAGGAGGGCGTGGAGCTGCCGCGGGTCGACAAGCTGCGCCACTACTTCAACCACCCCGGCTTCGTGGAGCCCATGATCGACGGGGTGGTGGCCTCGCTCGCCGCACTGCCCGAGGAGGTGCGCTCCGGCGCGCACCTCGCCTTCACCACCCACTCCATCCCGACCGCCGCCGCGGACACCTCCGGTCCGGTCGAGGACCACACCGAGGACGGCGGGGGCGGGGCGTACGTCAAGCAGCACCTCGACGTCGCCCGGGTGATCGCGGACGAGGTGGCCGTCCGGACCGGGGTCGCGCACTCCTGGGAGCTCGTCTACCAGTCCCGCAGCGGCGCCCCGCACATCCCGTGGCTGGAGCCGGACATCTGCGACCACCTGGAGGCACTGCACGCCACCGGGGCGCCCGCCGTCGTCATGGTGCCCATCGGCTTCGTCTCCGACCACATGGAGGTCCTCTACGACCTGGACACCGAGGCCACCGCGAAGGCGGCCGAGCTGGGCCTGCCCGTGCGGCGGTCCGCGACCGTCGGCGCCGATCCGCGCTTCGCCGGGGCCGTCCGCGAGCTGGTGCTGGAGCGGGCCGCCAAGGAGCGCGGGGAGCCGGCCGCGGAGTGCTGGGTCGGCACGCTGGGCCAGAGTCATGACCTGTGCGCGGTGGGCTGCTGCCCGGCGCGGGGCCCCCGGCCGGCGGCCGCGGGCGTGGACAGTCCGTACGCGTAGGAAGTGGGACCGTGATCTCTGACGAGCTGAAGGCCGAACTGCTGGAAGTGGGCCTGGAGGCCGCCCGGCGGGCCGGGGCTCTGCTGCGCGACGGCCGCCCGGCCGATCTTGCGGTGGCGGCGACGAAGACCAGCCCGATCGACGTGGTGACCGAGATGGACATCGCGGCGGAGAAGCTGATCACCGGCATCCTCGCCGAGCGGCGGCCCGGGGACGGGCTGCTGGGCGAGGAGGGCGCGGACGCCCCGGGGACGAGCGGGGTGCGCTGGATCGTCGACCCGCTGGACGGCACCGTGAACTACCTCTACGGGCTTCCGAGCTGGGGCGTGTCCATCGCGGCCGAGTACGGCGGCGAGAGCGTGGTGGGCGTCGTGGCGGCCCCGATGCGCGGGGAGACCTACCACGCGGTGCTCGGCGGCGGGGCGTGGCTGGGTACGACGCGCCTCGCCTGCCGGCCGGCGGCGCCGCTGGACCAGGCACTGCTCGGGACCGGCTTCGGGTACGTGCAGACCCGGCGGGCCCACCAGGCCGAGGTCGCGGCGCGGATCATCCCGCTGGTGCGGGACATCCGGCGGGGCGGGTCGGCCGCGCTGGACCTGTGCGACGTGGCCGCCGGGCGGCTGGACGGCTACTACGAGCGGGGGCTGAACCCGTGGGACCTGGCCGCCGGCGACCTGATCGCCCGGGAGGCCGGGGCCGTGACCGGGGGCCGTCCGGGTGAGCCGGCCTCCGGCGAGCTGACGCTGGCCGCCTCGCCGGCCGTGTTCGCCTCGCTGCAGCCGCTGCTGGAGGAGTTCGGAGCCTGGCACGACTGAAAGCACGTGGACCCCGGCCGCCCGCTCGGGCGTCCGGGGTCCACGTCGTGCAGGGGTTGGTGCAGGGATCGTGCAGAGGCCGTACGGAATTCGTGCGGGAGCAGGATGCGTGCAGGGGTCGTGCGGGTCGTGCGGGAAAGGCGGGCCGGCCGATCGGGGGATCAGCAGGCGGGCACGGCGGCCGAGACCGGGACACCGTGTTCGGCGGCCAGGCGCTGGAGATCCTCCAGCTCCGCCAGTTCCACTTCCGCGAGGAAGTCGTCGCCCGTCTCGCGGGCGTGCCTGAGGTCCGACTGCGTGGTCCTGATGCGCTGCAGGAGACCCGCGGTGAATGCGTCCATGATGGGTTCGCCCCCTCTTCGTGGGTCGGCG
The DNA here is from genome assembly GCF_017639205.1 of Streptomyces nojiriensis. NCBI lineage: Bacteria > Bacillati > Actinomycetota > Actinomycetes > Kitasatosporales > Streptomycetaceae > Streptomyces > Streptomyces nojiriensis. The sequence goes on from NZ_CP071139.1 coordinate 6,713,604, forward strand.
GCGGAACGTGGCTCTCCGCCGTCAGGGAGTGGATGGGGTGTGATCTCGTCCTCCCCTGCACCCCGGGCCCAGAAACCTCACAAGGCCAGGGAATCCTCACTTCCGTCCCGTCAGCCCCTCCACGAGCCGTCTTACAGCCGGTTTATGGCCGAAACGGGCAGGATGGGCGACGCAATACACGTGTGCCCTTCTGGGCTCGGAGGAAGGAAACGACGTGCGCGTACTCGTCGTCGAGGACGAGCAGCTGCTCGCCGATGCGGTGGCCACCGGACTACGCCGGGAGGCCATGGCCGTGGACGTCGTGTACGACGGCGCCGCCGCCCTGGAGCGGGTCGGCGTGAACGACTACGACGTGGTCGTGCTCGACCGGGACCTCCCGCTCGTGCACGGTGACGACGTGTGCCGGAAGATCGTCGAGCTCGGCATGCCCACCCGCGTGCTGATGCTGACCGCTTCCGGCGACGTCAGCGACCGGGTGGAGGGGCTGGAGCTCGGTGCGGACGACTACCTCCCCAAGCCCTTCGCCTTCACCGAGCTGACCGCCCGCGTACGGGCGCTCGGGCGGCGCACCACGGTCGCGCTGCCGCCCGTACTGGAGCGGGCCGGCATCAAGCTGGACCCGAACCGGAGGGAAGTATTCCGCGAGGGCAGGGAGGTCCAGCTGGCGCCGAAGGAGTTCGCGGTGCTGGAGGTGCTCATGCGCAGCGAGGGGACCGTCGTCTCCGCCGAGCAGCTGCTGGAGAAGGCCTGGGACGAGAACACCGACCCCTTCACCAACGTCGTACGGGTGACCGTGATGACCCTGCGCCGCAAGCTGGGTGAGCCGCCCGTCATCGTGACCGTGCCCGGTTCCGGATACCGGATCTGATGCGCATGGCAACCACCCCGGCGCCACCGGCGGCGCCACCGAAACCGACATGGGACCCCGGCCAGCCCGAGGGTCCCTTCCCGTGGCTGCGGCCGACCATCCGGATACGCCTCACGCTGCTGTACGGCGGGATGTTCCTGATCGCCGGGATCCTGCTGCTGTCGATCATCTACCTGCTGGCGGCGCAGGCCCTGCGGCAGGGCAACGCGATCCCGTTCACGATCGTCCGCGGTCAGAACATCGAGGTCACCAGCACCACCTGCTCCGGTGTGAGCGGCATCAACCAGCCGTTCGAGCAGTTCACCGCGGCGATCAACCAGTGCGTCCTGGAACAGCGCAGGCACGCCCTGGACGACCTGCTGAGCCGGTCGCTGATGGCCCTCCTCGGGCTGAGCATCATCGCCTTCGCCTTCGGCTACGCGATGGCCGGCCGGGTGCTCTCGCCGCTCGGCAAGATCACCCGGACCGCCCGCCGGGTCGTGGGCTCCGACCTGACCCGGCGGATCGAGCTGGACGGGCCGGACGACGAGCTCAAGGAGCTCGCCGACACCTTCGACGACATGCTCGACCGGCTGGAGCGGGCCTTCACGGCCCAGCAGCGGTTCGTCGCGAACGCCTCGCACGAGCTGCGGACCCCGCTCGCCATCAACCGGACCCTGCTGGAGGTGCACCTCTCCGATCCGGGGGCGCCGATCGAGCTCCAGCAGCTCGGCAAGACCCTGCTCGCCACCAACGAACGCAGTGAGCAGCTGGTCGAGGGCCTGCTGCTGCTGGCCCGCAGCGAGAACCAGATCGTCGAGCGCAAACCCGTGGACCTGGCGGAGGTCGCCTCGCGCGCCGTCGACCAGGTGCGCGGCGAGGCCGAGGCGAAGGGCGTGGAGATCCGCGGCGAGCGCGCGCCGGCCGTCGTACAGGGCAACGGGGTGCTGCTGGAGCGGATCGCCCTCAACCTGGTGCAGAACGCCGTCCGGTACAACGTGCCCGAGGACGGCTGGGTGGAGGTGGTCACCGAGGCCCAGCACGATCAGGCGGTCCTCCTGGTATCGAACACGGGTCCCGTTGTTCCCGCGTACGAGGTGGACAACCTCTTCGAGCCCTTCAGGAGGCTGCGTACGGAGCGCACGGGCAGCGACAAGGGTGTCGGACTGGGTCTGTCGATCGCGCGCTCCGTGGCGCGCGCACACGGCGGCAGGATCCAGGCGATGCCCCGGGAAGGCGGTGGCCTCGTGATGCGTGTCACTCTTCCCTTGTGACACCCCGACCCCGTGTTCGCTTTTGGCTGAATACCTGCCCTGTGAAAACAATCGGTCCTGTGTGATCGATCACAGTGGTCGGTGTCTGCCCATGTGCGTTCAGTGACCCCATCGCGGCCGGAAAGCCCGGGAAGTCCGGGTTTCCGGCCCCTCGGATGGCGGGAAATACACGGGGTGGCGTTTGTGCATGACGGCCCTCGGACCGTGTACGGTCCCGCTCGTCATCCCAGCCAATCGTCCTTCGGGCGGGCGGCTGGGTGTCGATTGAGTAACAGACCTTGATGTGAGGCAAAATCTCCGCCTCAGGTCGGGCACAAGTCCGGCCTCTCGTGCGTTACGTGCGCTGAGACACCGCTAACACCCAGAGGGGGAGAGCGAACAATGGCAACGGACTACGACACCCCGCGCAAGACCGACGATGACGTCGACAACGACAGCATCGAAGAGCTGAAGGCCCGGCGCAACGAGAAGTCGACCTCGTCCGCGGACATGGACGAATTCGACTCTGTCGAAAGCATGGAGCTTCCCGGTGCGGACCTCTCCAACGAGGAGCTGGCCGTCCGGGTCCTGCCCAAGCAGGCCGATGAGTTCACCTGCATGAGCTGCTTCCTGGTGCACCACCGCAGCCAGCTGGCACGTGAGAAGAACGGCCAGCCGATCTGTCGCGACTGCGACTGACAGGCGTCGGCCGTGGCTGGCTCCACACCCTTCCGTAAGCGACGCTTCCGGAAATCTGGTGATCCGGCGGAGACGCAGGTGGCATCCATGGATCCGGAAACGGCTCCCGGGGCTTCCGGCGGCTCCGCCAGTGCGGCGATCGCCGTGCCTTCCGACACCGCTCCGGCGGTGCCGTCGGAAACCGATCCCGACGAGGGGTCCCGGCTCCGCTCCGGGGCTCGTCGGATGCAAGCCGTCAAGAACGGCGTGCGCAAGGGCGGCGAAAGTGTCAGGGACGCCGCCCAGTACGTCACCGACAGGATCATCGAGAACGCACCGCGCGTTCCGGTTCGGGACCTCGCGACGCTGCGCGCGCAGTTCCCGGGCCTCGGCCCCGAGCAGCTCGCCGAGAAGCTGGTCTCGGGCGCCTGCGCCGCCACGTCCACCGTGGGCGCGGGAATCGGCGCCGCGGCCATGCTGCCCGTGCCGCCCGCGATGCCGGCGGAACTGGCGGCCGAGATCACCGCGGTCGCGGCCATCGAGCTCAAGCTCATCGCCGAACTCCACGAGGTCTACGGCCGGCGCCCGCACGGCGGCCGGGGGGAGCGCAGCCTCGCGTACCTGACCGCCTGGACGGAGGAGCGCGGGGTCGACCTGACCAAGCCGACCACGCTCAACGCGGCGCTCGGCGGACAGATGAAGCGCGAACTGCGCCAGCAGATCATGAAGCGGATGTTCCGCAGCCTGCCGAACCTGATGCCGTTCATGGTCGGCGCCGCCGTCGGCGCGGTCATGAACCGGCGGGACACCCGCAAACTCGCCGAGAAGGTCCGTGGTGACCTGCGGAGGCGGGCTGTGGACTGGGAGGCCCTGAGCGCGCTGCCGCCCCTGGAGCGGCCCGTCAAGCCCCTTCCCGAGGCCACCAGGATCGCGCTGGAGGCCGCGGATCCCTCCGCGGCCGGCTGAGGTCCTGCGCCGGGGCGGTCCGCCCCGGCCGGCCCACCGGTCCCGCCGGCCGGTCAGGCCGCCTGGGTACGGGCGGCCTGCAGGGCCGCCACGAGGGCCTGCGGCTCGCGGGTGGAGACGTAGACGTACGGGGTCGGGTCGGCCGGATCGGTGACCTCGACGCGGACCGCGGTCGGCACGTAGCTGCGCATCAGCATGAAGGCGCGGGTGTCCGCCTTGTACGTGCGCCAGGCGCGCGACTCCTCGGCGTCCAGGATCTCGGGCTCGCCCAGCGCCGTCACCGGGATCCGCGCATCACCGGCCGCCAGCGCACCGCCCACCACGCGCACGCGCGCGGAACCGTACGAGCTCACCACCAGCCCGGCCAGCGCGGTGCCCCCGACCAGACCGGCCAGCAGCGGCATCGTGCCCAGCGGCAGCAGCATCAGCGCGCACGCGAGGCCGACCAGGACGGCGATGCCCCACCAGGATCGGGGGGCGGTCAGACGTTCGTCGTGGTGCGCGGTGGAGAGCTGCATGCGGACAAGCCTGCCACGAGGCGACCGGTGGGTAGCCGCGCGGGTAAGGTTCGCGGCTGTGAGTGGACGAAACACAGCGCTGACACCCCCTGCCGATGCAGCCGCGCCGGTCAGGCACCCCGACGCGCCCGCACCCGGTGAGCTCCTCGGTGCGCACTACGAGCACTGTTTCGGCTGTGGCGACGGCCAGCCCCACGGACTCCACCTGGAGGCCCGGGCGGGCGAGGGCGTCCGCGTCACCGCCGAGTTCACCGTCAGGCCCGCGCACCAGGGGGCACCCGGTCTCGCCCACGGCGGGGTGCTCGCCACCGCGCTCGACGAGACGCTGGGTTCTCTGAACTGGCTGCTGCGCGTCATCGCGGTGACGGGGCGGCTGGAGACCGACTTCGTGCGGCCCGTGCCGGTGGACACCGTGCTGTACCTGGAGGCCGAGGTCACCGCCGTCGCCGGACGGAAGATCTACTGCACGGCCGTCGGCCGGATAGGCGGACCGCAGGGCCCGGTCGCCGTACGCGCCGACGCCCTCTTCATCGAGGTGAAGGTCGACCACTTCATCGACAACGGACGGCCCGAGGAGATCCAGGCGGCGATGGCCGACCCGGACCAGGTCAGGCGCGCACGCGCCTTTGAGGTGAACCCCTGATGTCCCAGATCAACCACGATTCCCGCCGGCCGGTCGACGTACTGATCCGCCGCGTCGACCCGGAGGTGCCGATTCCGGCATACGGGCACCCCGGCGACGCCGGCTGCGACCTCGTCACCACCGAGGCCGCCGTGCTGGAGCCCGGCGAGCGCACCGTACTGCCCACCGGCGTCTCGATCGCGCTGCCCGACGGGTACGCGGCGTTCGTGCACCCGCGGTCCGGCCTGGCCGCACGCTGCGGGCTCGCGCTCGTGAATGCCCCGGGGACGGTGGATGCCGGGTACCGTGGGGAGATCAAGGTGATCGTGGTCAATCTCGACCCTCGCGAGAGCGTCCGGTTCGAGCGTTTCGACCGCATCGCCCAGCTGGTTGTCCAGCGGGTCGAGAAGGTGCGCTTCCACGAGGTGGCGGAACTTCCCGGCTCGGCCCGGGCCGAGGGGGGCTTCGGCTCCACCGGCGGGCATGCGGCCGTGGCCGGATCCGGGGCTGGTCAGCAGGGTGGGAATGGCTACGCTTCGGTCGTAACCGACCGGGAAGGACAGTGACGTGTTCGGACGTCGCAAGAAGAACGACTCCGCCCATGACGGCGGCGCGGCCGAGCAGGTCGTAGACGGCGTCGCCGAGCAGGACGACGCGGGCGAGCAGGACACTGCCCCGCGCCGGGTGAACCTGCCGCCGGCCCCGCGGCCCGACGGCCCCTGGGACGTCTCCGAGGTGCTCGGGAACCCGGCCGACGGCCGGGTCGACCTGGGCGGCATCCTCGTACCCGGCGTCGAGGGCATGGAGCTGCGCGTCGAGGTCGCCGGTGACGCGATCGTGGCCGCGACCGTGGTCCTGGGCGACAGTGCCGTGCAGCTGCAGGCCTTCGCCGCGCCCAAGAAGGAGGGCATCTGGGGCGAGGTCCGCGAGGAGATCGCCGCGGGTATCACCCAGCAGGGCGGCATCATCGACGAGGCCCAGGGCTCGCTGGGCTGGGAGCTGCGCGCCCAGGTGCCCGTACCGCTCCCGGACGGGCAGACCGGCGCCCAGCTGGTCCGCTTCGTCGGCGTCGACGGCCCGCGCTGGTTCCTGCGCGGTGTCATCTCCGGCCAGGGCGCCGTGCGCCCCGAGTCGGCGGGTGTGCTGGAGCAGATCTTCCGGGACACCGTCGTCGTCCGCGGTGACGGCCCGATGGCTCCCCGCGACCCGATCGTCCTCAAGCTGCCGAACGACGCCCAGATGGTGCCGGACGGCGTGCAGACGGACGACCAGGAAGGCTCCCGCTTCGGCGGCGGCATGGGGCAGCTCGAACGCGGCCCGGAGATCACCGAGGTCCGCTGACCTCGGACGACCTCGGACGGCCCCCGCGCACAGGGGGGCTCGTCATGTATTTCGGCCGGTGGGCCCCACTCCTTCGGGGGTGGGGCCCACCGGCTTCTCCGCTGCCGGCGGGTCTCCCGCACCCCGCGTCAGGGATCCGTCAGGGATCGGAGCCGGGGCGCGGATCGGTGCGTGCGCGGCGTGGACGTCCCGGAGAATGGGGCGCATGGGACGCGGCAAGCTCAGGATCTACCTCGGCGCGGCACCCGGTGTGGGCAAGACCTACGCGATGCTCTCCGAGGGGCACCGCCGGGTGGAGCGGGGCGCGGACTGCGTCGTCGGCTTCGTCGAGCACCACGGCCGGCCGCGCACCGAGGTCATGCTCCACGGCCTCGAACAGGTCGAGCGCAAGCCCCTGGTGTACCGGGGCGCCGCCTTCACCGAGATGGACGTGGACGCCCTCCTCGCCCGCAGGCCCGCCATAGCGCTGGTGGACGAGCTCGCGCACACCAACGTGCCCGGCTCGCGCAACGCCAAGCGCTGGCAGGACGTGGAGGAGCTGCTGCGGGCCGGCATCGACGTCGTGTCCACCGTGAACATCCAGCACCTGGAGTCGCTCGGGGACGTGGTCGAGTCGATCACCGGGGTGCGGCAGCGGGAGACCGTGCCGGACGAGGTGGTCCGCCGGGCCGACCAGGTCGAGCTGGTCGACATGTCCCCGCAGGCACTGCGCCGGCGGATGGCCCACGGGAACATATACAAGCCCGAGAAGGTCGACGCGGCCCTGTCGAACTACTTCCGGCCGGGCAACCTCACCGCCCTGCGCGAGCTGGCGCTGCTGTGGGTGGCCGACCGGGCGGACGAGTACCTCCAGCAGTACCGGGGCGAGCACGACATCCGCTCGACCTGGCAGGCGCGGGAGCGGATCGTCGTCGGGCTCACCGGCGGCCCGGAGGGGCGCACGCTCATCCGGCGCGCCTCGCGGATGGCCGCCAAGGGCTCGGGCAGCGAGATCCTTGCCGTCTACATCGCCCGCAGCGACGGGCTGACCGCCGCCTCGCCGAAGGAGCTCGCGGTCCAGCGGACCCTGGTCGAGGACCTGGGCGGAACGTTTCACCATGTGATCGGCGACAACATCCCCGACGCCCTGCTCGCCTTCGCACGCGGGGTCAACGCCACCCAGATCGTGCTCGGCTCCAGCCGCCGCCGCTCCTGGCAGTACGTCCTCGGCCCCGGGGTCGGCGCGAGCGTCGCCCGCGACTCCGGGCCCGACCTCGACGTGCACATCGTCACGCACGAGCACGTCGCCAAGGGGCGCGGCCTGCCCGTGGTGCCCTCGGCGGCCCGGCTCGGGCGGCCCCGGATCGTCGCCGGCTGGGTGGTGGGGACGGTGCTGCCCGTACTGCTGTGCCTGCTGCTCACGCACGTCGACGCGGACCTCGGCCTCGCCAACGACATGCTGCTCTTCCTGTCGCTGACGGTGGCGGCCGCGCTGCTCGGCGGCCTCTGGCCGGCCCTGGCCTCCGCCGCCCTCGGCTCGCTGCTGCTGAACTACTTCTTCGCGCCGCCGCTGCACCGCTTCACGGTCTCCGACCCCAAGAACATCGTCGCCATCGCCGTCTTCTTCGGGGTCGCCGTCTCCGTGGCCTCGGTCGTGGACCTGGCCGCCCGCCGCACCCACCAGGCGGCCCGGCTGCGCGCCGAGTCCGAGATCCTCTCCTTCCTGGCCGGCAGCGTGCTGCGCGGCGAGACCACCCTGGACGCCCTGCTGGAGCGGGTGCGCGAGACCTTCGCCATGGAGTCCGTGGCCCTGCTGGAGCGGGCGGACGACCTGGAGCCCTGGAAACCGGCCGGCAGCGTCGGCCCCGGACCCGTCGCACGGCCCGAGGACGCCGACGTGGACATGCCCATCGGGGACCACATGGCGCTGGCCCTGTCCGGCCGGGTGCTGCCCGCCGAGGACCGCCGGGTGCTCGGCGCCTTCGCGGCGCAGGCGGCCGTGGTCCTGGACCGACAGCGGCTGGTCGGCGAGGCCGAGGAGGCCCGCCGGCTGGCCGAGGGCAACCGGATCCGCACGGCGCTGCTGGCCGCCGTCAGCCATGACCTCCGTACGCCGCTGGCCTCCATCAAGGCCTCCGTGAGCTCCCTGCGCTCCGCCGACGTGGAGTGGAGCGAGGAGGACCGGGCCGAGCTCCTGGAAGGCATCGAGGACGGCGCCGACCGACTCGACCACCTGGTGGGCAACCTGCTCGACATGTCCCGGCTGCAGACCGGCACCGTCACCCCGCTGATCCGTGAGATCGACCTCGACGAGGTGGTCCCGATGGCGCTGGGCGGCGTACCGGAGGACAGCGTGCTGCTGGACGTGCCCGAGGCGCTGCCGATGGTGGCGGTGGACCCGGGGCTGCTGGAGCGGACCGTGGCCAACGTCGTGGAGAACGCCGTCAAGTACAGCCCGCCGGGGGAGCCCGTCCTGGTGGCGGCGAGCTGCCTCGGCGACCGGGTCGAGGTCCGCGTCGTGGACCGCGGGCGGGGCGTTCCCGACGAGGCCAAGGACCGGATCTTCGCCCCCTTCCAGCGGTACGGGGACGCACCGCGCGGGGCCGGCGTGGGCCTCGGGCTCGCCGTCGCCCGCGGGTTCGCCGAGGCCATGGACGGCACCCTGACGGCCGAGGACACCCCCGGGGGCGGGCTGACGATGGTGCTCACATTGCGCGCGGTACGCGGCGACCGGGCACCGGAGCGTGCCACGGTGGGTGCGGGTGCGGGTGCGGGTGCGGGTGCGGGTGGGACGGCGGAACCGGCGGAACCGGTGGAACCGGTGGAACTTGATCACGACCGTGATCGGATGACGCGACAGAAGGCAGGACCTCAATGACCCGGGTGCTCGTGGTGGAAGACGAGCCGCAGATCGTCCGAGCGCTTGTGATCAACCTGAAGGCGCGCAGATACGAGGTCGACGCCGCGGCCGACGGGGCGAGCGCACTGGAGCTCGCGGCCGCCCGCCACCCCGACGTGGTCGTGCTCGACCTCGGACTGCCCGACATGGACGGGGTCGAGGTGATCAAGGGCCTGCGCGGCTGGACCCGGGTACCGATCCTGGTCCTCTCCGCCCGGCACAGCTCCGACGAGAAGGTCGAGGCCCTGGACGCGGGCGCCGACGACTACGTCACCAAGCCCTTCGGCATGGACGAGCTGCTGGCCCGGCTGCGCGCCGCCGTCCGCCGGGCCGAGCCGGCCGCGGGCTCCGGCGAGGACGAGGTGGTCGTGGAGACGGACGGCTTCACGGTGGACCTGGCCGCCAAGAAGGCCGTGCGCGAGGGCCGCGACGTACGGCTGACGCCCACCGAGTGGCACCTGCTGGAGGTCCTGGTCCGCAACGGCGGCAAGCTGGTCAGCCAGAAGCAGTTGCTCCAGGAGGTATGGGGGCCCTCGTACGGCACCGAGACGAACTACCTGCGGGTCTACATGGCCCAACTGCGGCGCAAACTGGAGGCCGACCCCTCGCATCCGCGGCACTTCATCACCGAGCCGGGCATGGGATACCGCTTCGAGCGGTAGTGGGCACGCCGGTACGCTTCCTGTATGAGTGCTGAACCGCGTCCCGAGAAGTCCGCGAAGCCGGCCAGGCCTGCGGGCCGGTTCCGCCGGATGATTGAGCGGCTGTCCACCTCCCAGGAGGAGCTGCATTCGGCGGAGCTGCAGGAGGACGCAGAAGCCGCGGGGTGTACGCGGATCTGCGACTGCCACGACCGCCAGATAGTCAAGGTGACCGGAACCCTGCGTACCGTCACCCTGCGGCCGCGCGCGGGCGTTCCCGCCCTGGAGGCCGAGCTCTTCGACGGCTCGGCCGCGCTGGACGTGGTCTGGCTCGGGCGTCGCTCGATCGTGGGAATCGAGCCCGGCCGACGCATGATTGCATCGGGGCGCATCTCCATGACCCACGGCCGTCGGGTGCTCTTCAACCCGAAGTACGAACTCCGCCCGCTCGGACAGGAGCACTGACCGGTGACGTCACTCGACAAACCGACCACCCCGGATTCGACCGGGCCGCGCCACGCCGCCGGCCCGTCCGCCGACCAGAAGGCAGTGACCCAGGCGGCGCTCTTCGATGCCTTCGGCGGTATCCGGGGCACCGTGGAGACGATGCTGCCCGGGCTGCTCTTCGTCATGATCTACACGATCAACAAGGACGTGAAGTGGTCCGCCATCGCGGCGGGCGCGGTCGCGGTCCTGCTGGTGATCGTGCGGCTGCTGCGCAAGGACACGGTCAAGCACGCCTTCAGCGGGGTCTTCGGCGTGGGTGTGGGTGTGGCCTTCGCCCTGTTCACGGGCAGCGCGAAGGGCTTCTACCTGCCCGGCATGATCTACGGCGTCGGCCTCGGCGTGGCCTTCACGCTCTCGGCGCTGGTGGGCTTCCCGCTGCTCGGCGTGATCCTGGGCCCGGTGTTCAAGGAGAACCTCTCCTGGCGCACCCGCAACCCCGGGCGCAAGAAGGCGTACGTCAAGGCCAGCCTGGCCTGGGGCCTGATCTTCCTCGCCAAGTACGCGATCCTCTTCCCGCTGTACTGGTGGGGTGACGCCACGCAGCTGGGCTGGGTGCTGATCGCGCTGAAGCTCCCGCCGATGGTGCTCGCGGTGTACTTCACCTGGGTCTTCCTGGCGAAGGCGCCGCCGCCGATCGACGTGATCGCGGAGTGGGAGGCCAAGGAGGCGGCGGAGGCCGCCGCCAAGGGGCCGAAGGCCTGACGGCCCGTGGACGACGAAGGGGGCGGGACCGGCCCAGGAGGCCGGTCCCGCCCCCTTCGCGTTGCCGGTCGCTGTGGCGCGGGGCCCTGCGGGAACACGCCGCGATCCGGTGGCGGAGCGCGTCCGCGGGCGCCGAGGCGAGCCCGTGAGCCCTGCGGCCCGGGCCGGGCCACTGTCCGGCGGCTCCGGGTCCGGACAGGCGCGGGAGCGTCGTACCAGCGCCTGCCGGGCCGGCAGCTGCGCCGGACCGAGGCCCCCACGCCCGATGACTCGCGGTGTGTTCCCGGCAGGGCCCCCGGGCATCACGGCCTCGGCCCTGCGGGCACCGGGGTGGCCCGCAGGGCCGACGGCCCGGGCGGCTGGTGGGTCCGGTGATCCCGGCGGCTGGGGCGCGTCCGCGGGCGCCGGGATCGCGGCAGGGCCGACGGCGCCCGCCGTGCGCTGTGGGCGGGCGTGTCCCGGGCCCCGGACGGCCGGAGGAGCGCCCGCATGGCCGCCCGCCGGGTCGGCCGCTGTACGGGTCGGGGTCCTGTGGCCGGAGGCCGTGGCGGGCTGCCTCCGGCCTCCGGCCTCCGGCCTTCCGGGCCGTCCGGCCGAGGCGGCGGCCCCGGCGGCGAGGAAGCCCGAAGGGGGCGCGCCCGGCAGGGCGCGCCCCCTTCGTCGTCCAGCGGGCCCGCAGGGCTAGCGGCGGGCCTGGAGGAGGTCCTCCAGCTGTTCCTCGCGGGCCTGGGCGGCCACGAAGAGCAGCTCGTCGCCCGGCTCCAGGGTCTCCTCCCCGTGCGGGGTGAGGACCCGGTTGCCCCGGATGATCGTGACCAGCGAGGTGTCCTCGGGCCAGGTGATGTCGCCGATCTGGGTGCCCGCGACCGAGGAGTCGGCCGGCAGGGTCAGCTCGACGAGGTTGGCGTCGCCGTGGCTGAAGCGCAGCAGCCGTACCAGGTCGCCGACGCTCACGGCCTCCTCGACCAGGGCCGACATCAGGCGCGGCGTGGAGACGGCGACGTCGACGCCCCAGGACTCGTTGAAGAGCCACTCGTTCTTCGGGTTGTTGACGCGGGCCACCACGCGCGGGACCCCGTACTCGGTCTTGGCGAGCAGCGAGACGACGAGGTTGACCTTGTCGTCACCGGTGGCCGCGATGACCACGTTGCAGCGCTGCAGCGCCGCCTCGTCCAGCGAGGTGATCTCGCAGGCGTCGGCCAGCAGCCACTCGGCCTGCGGCACCCGCTCGACCGAGATGGCGGTCGGGGCCTTGTCGACCAGGAGCACCTCGTGGCCGTTCTCCAGCAGTTCACCCGCGATGGACCGGCCCACCGCGCCCGCACCGGCGATCGCGACCCTCATGCGTGTGCCTCCTCAGGCCCCTCGGCGAACGCCGCCTCGACCTTGTCGATCTCGTCCGTGCGCATCATCACGTGGACGAGGTCGCCCTCCTGCAGGACCGTCGCCGACGTGGGCAGCATCGCTTCGCCCAGGCGGGTGAGGAACGCCACGCGGACGCCCGTCTCGTCCTGGAGCTTGCTGACCTTGTGGCCGATCCAGGCGGCGGAGGTGTGCACCTCGGCGAGCTGCACTCCGCCGCTCGGGTCGCGCCACAGCGGCTCGGCCCCCGAGGGCAGCAGCCGGCGCAGCATCTGGTCGGCGGTCCACCGCACGGTGGCGACGGTGGGGATGCCGAGGCGCTGGTAGACCTCGGCGCGCTTGGGGTCGTAGATGCGGGCGGCGACGTTCTCCACGCCGAACATCTCACGGGCCACGCGGGCAGCGATGATGTTGGAATTGTCACCACTGCTGACGGCGGCGAAGGCGCCCGCGTCCTCGATTCCCGCCTCCCTCAGGGTGTCCTGGTCGAAGCCGACCCCGGTGACGCGGCGGCCGCCGAATCCGGCGCCGAGCCGGCGGAATGCGGTGGGGTCCTGGTCGACGACGGCGACCGTATGCCCCTGCTGTTCCAGGGTTTGCGCGAGGGCGGAGCCCACTCTTCCGCAACCCATGATGACGATGTGCACGGCCGTCCTTCCGGCTGTCAGCGACTCGCTGGTTCCCAGCCTCATTGCATGCTCTGGTTTAACAGGGTCTCAGACCATGGCCCAAGCTACACACGGGCGGTCACCGATGGGGCCTCTTGCGTCGCAGTCGTGCTGCGGGTGGGGAGGAATTGCGGCGGGATTGCGGTATGAGGGGGTGGGGGGTTCGTCAGTCTGATTTCGAACGCTTACGATCCTCTGCGTGTCCAAACTGACCGACGTGCCCAAACGGATCCTGATCGGCCGGGCGCTACGCAGCGACCGCCTCGGAGAAACACTCCTTCCCAAGCGGATCGCCCTTCCCGTCTTCGCCTCCGACCCGCTGTCCTCCGTGGCATATGCCCCCGGCGAGGTCCTGCTGGTCCTGTCGATCGCGGGCGTGTCGGCGTACCAGTACAGCCCCTGGATCGCGCTCGCGGTCGTCGTGCTGATGTTCACCGTCGTGGCGTCCTACCGCCAGAACGTCCACGCCTACCCGAGCGGCGGCGGCGACTACGAGGTCGCCAACACGAACCTCGGACCCAGGGCCGGCCTCACCGTGGCGAGCGCCCTGCTCGTCGATTACGTCCTGACCGTCGCCGTGTCGATCTCCTCCGGAGTCGAGAATCTCGGCTCCGCGGTGGATTTCGTGATCGAGCACAAGGTGCTCTCGGCGATGGTCATGATCCTTCTCCTCACACTGATGAACCTGCGCGGTGTGAAGGAATCCGGGAAGCTCTTCGCGATCCCGACCTATGTCTTCGTCGCCGCCGTATTCGTCATGATCGGCTGGGGTGCCTGGAAGGGCCTCGTCCTCGACGACACCATGACCGCCCCCACCGCGCATCTCGAGATCAAGCCCGAGGAGCAGGGCCTGGCCGGCTTCGCGATGGTGTTCCTGCTGCTGCGGGCCTTCTCCTCCGGCTGTGCCGCCCTGACCGGCGTCGAGGCCATCAGCAACGGCGTCCCCGCCTTCCGCAAGCCCAAGAGCAAGAACGCGGCCAGCACCCTCGCCCTCATGGGCGCCCTGGCCGTCACCATGTTCTGCGGGATCATCGGCCTGGCCATGGCCACCGACGTGCGGATGGCGGAGAACCCCGCGACCGACCTGCTCGACAACGGCGTCCCCGTCGGTCCCGAATTCGTCCAGCACCCGGTCATCTCCCAGGTCGCCGAGGCCGTCTTCGGCAACGGCAGCTTCCTGTTCATCCTGCTGGCCGCGGCCACCGCGCTGGTGCTGTTCCTGGCCGCGAACACCGCGTACAACGGCTTCCCGCTGCTCGGCTCGATCCTCGCCCAGGACCGCTACCTGCCGCGCCAGCTGCACACCCGCGGCGACCGGCTCGCCTTCTCCAACGGCATCGTGCTCCTCGCGGGCGCGGCCATGCTGCTCGTGTGGATCTACGACGCCGACTCGACCAAGCTGATCCAGCTCTACATCGTCGGTGTCTTCGTCTCCTTCACCCTGAGCCAGATCGGCATGGTCCGGCACTGGAACCGGCACCTGAAGACCGAGCACGACGTCGCGGCCCGCCGCCGGATGCACCGCAGCCGGGCCATCAACACCTTCGGCGCCTTCTTCACCGGCATGGTGCTGGTCGTCGTCCTCGCCACCAAGTTCACCCACGGCGCCTGGGTCGCCCTGCTCGGCATGGTGATCTTCTACGGCACCATGAGCGCGATCCGCAAGCACTACGACCGCGTCTCCGCGGAGATCGCCGCCGCCGAGGGCCCCAGCGAGGACAGCGTGCGGCCCTCCCGGGTCCACTCGATCGTCCTGGTCTCCAAGGTCCACAAGCCCACGCTGCGCGCCCTGGCGTTCGCCAAGCTGACCCGCTCGGACACCCTGGAGGCGCTCAGCATCAGCGTCGACGCGGCCGAGACCAAGGCCCTGCGCGAGGAATGGGACCGGCGCGGGATCAACGTCCCGCTCAAGATCCTCGACTCGCCGTACCGGGAGATCACCCGCCCGGTGGTCGAGTACGTCAAGGGCCTGCGCAGCGAGAACCCGCGCGACGCGGTCAGCGTCTACATCCCCGAGTACGTCGTCGGCCGCTGGTACGAACACCTCCTGCACAACCAGAGCGCGCTGCGCCTCAAGGGCCGGCTGCTCTTCACCCCCGGTGTGATGGTCACCTCTGTGCCCTACCAGCTGGAGTCCTCGGAGCTCGCCAAGCGGCGGGCGAAGAAGCGCCAGGACTGGAACGCCCCGGGTGCGGTGCGCCGGGGCCCGGTGGACACCCCGCGACCGCCGAAGGAGCCCTCCTCCAAGGGCTAGGCGGGTGGTGAACGGCCGGACGAGATCCACGTAAACTGGTGGGTCGGTCGTCCGGCCGTTTTCCGTTGTTTCAGTTTTTGGAGTCTCCCCACCATGACGAGCGCCGAGCAGAACGAGAAGCAGTCACTGGTCGGGGAGGAGTACGAGGTCGAGGTCGGCCCCGTGGCGCACGGCGGGCACTGCATCGCCCGGACCGAGGACGGCCGCGTGCTGTTCGTCCGTCACACCCTGCCCGGTGAGAAGGTGATCGCCAAGGTCACCGAGGGCGACGTGGACTCCCGCTACCTGCGCGCCGACGCCATCACCGTGCTCGACGCCTCCAAGGACCGCGTGGAGGCCCCCTGCCCGTACGCCGGCCCCGGCAAGTGCGGCGGCTGCGACTGGCAGCACGCCAAGCCCGGCGCCCAGCGCCGCCTCAAGGGCGAGGTCGTCGCCGAGCAGCTGAAGCGGCTCGCGGGGCTCACCCCGGAGGAAGCCGGCTGGGACGGCACCGTGATGCCGGCCGAGGGCGACAAGCTGCCGGCCGGGCAGGTGCCGCAGTGGCGCACCCGCGTGCAGTTCGCCATCGACGAGGACGGCAACGCGGGCCTGCGCAAGCACCGCTCGCACGACATCGAACTGATCGACCACTGCATGATCGCGGCGCCGGGCGTCAGCGAACTGGGCATCGAGAAGCAGGACTGGCCGCAGATGGCCACGGTCGAGGCGATCGCGGCGACCGGCTCCCAGGACCGCCAGGTCGTCCTGACCCCCCGCCCCGGCGGCCGCCTCCCCCTGGTGGAGCTGGACAAGCCGGTCTCCGTCCTGCGCGTGGAGGAGAAGGACGGCGGGGTCCACCGCGTCCACGGCCGCCCCTTCGTACGGGAACGCGCGGACGGCCGTACGTACCGCGTGGGCATGGGCGGCTTCTGGCAGGTCCACCCGCAGGCCGCGGACACCCTGATCAAGGCCGTCATGCAGGGCCTGATGCCGCGCAAGGGCGAGATGGCCCTCGACCTCTACTGCGGCGTCGGCATCTTCGCGGGAGCCCTCGCGGAACGCCTCGGCGAGACCGGCGCCGTCCTCGGCATCGAGTCGACGAAGCGCGCGGTGGAGGACGCCCGCCACAACCTGGCGGACTTCCCGCGGGTCCGCATCGAGCAGGGCAAGGTCGAGCAGATCCTCCCGAAGACCGGGATCACGGAATGCGACCTGGTCGTCCTGGACCCGCCGCGCGCGGGCGCGGGCAAGCAGACGGTCCGCCACGTGGCCGGCCTCTCGGCCCGCCGCATCGCCTACGTGGCCTGCGACCCGGCGGCCCTGGCCCGCGACCTCGGCTACTTCAAGGAACACGGCTACAAGCCCCGCACCCTCCGCGTCTTCGACCTCTTCCCGATGACCCACCACGTGGAGTGCGTGGCGATCCTGGAGCCGATCGCGAAGGGCGCCTGACCCACGATTTCTCGGTTTGGGTAGCTCGCTCCACCTATTCTCGAACAAACAACAGGTGGAAGCCGGTGGTCCAATCCATGGCTCTCTGGCCTGCGGTCTTGCGCGACCGAGCGGGAGGGGCGACGGCAGAGCCACCGGATCGCTCAGCGCCTTGACGCTCGAATGACGCTCATCCCGCTTCGTTTCTGATGAGCCGTCATGAAGGATGGTCGCCTCCTGGGCCGCGCTATATAGCGGTCTGGGGGCGACCTGAGAGGTTTAAGCCTTGACAGGTGCTTGGTACAGGCTTGGCGGATCCCGCTAGGCTCCGGTACGTGCTCGCGGGGACGGCGGGCCAGGCAAGCCGAACAAGCTGAGTGTGGAAACGAGCAGTGATCGAGTGGGGTCGAGTGCGGTCGGTGTGGGGGAGCAGGAGCTTCCGATGCCGTTGACGCTGGGGGAGCTGGAGTCGTACCTGGCGAAGGCGGCTGATCTACTGCGGGGCAGCATTGATCAGGCGGACTTCAAGGCGTACATCTTCCCGCTGATGTTCTTCAAGCGGATCAGCGATGTGTACGACGAGGAGTACGCTCGCGCGCTGGACGAGTCCGGTGGCGACCACACGTATGCGGCGTTCGAGGAGAACCACCGGTTCACCATCCCCGACGGCTGCCACTGGGTAGACGTACGCGAGCGTACTGAGAACGTCGGTGAGGCGCTCAAGACCGCCTTCCGCGGAATCGAGAAGGCCAACCAAGGCACGCTGTACGGCATCTTCGGCGGCGCGACCTGGACCAACAAGGACAAGCTGCCGGACAGCAAGCTGATTGACCTGATCGAGCACTTTTCGACCAAGACTCTTTCGATCTCCCAAGCTGCCCCCGACGTGCTGGGGCAGGCTTATGAGTACTTGATCAAGCGATTCGCAGACCAGTCCAATAAGAAGGCAGGCGAGTACTACACCCCACGCGAGGTGGTCGCACTACTGGTCAACATCCTCGACCCACAGGAGGGCGAGACGGTGTACGACCCGGCTTGTGGCACCGGCGGCATGCTGATCGAGGTCATTCAGCACATCAAGGCCAGTGGCGGTGACCCGAAGACCGTGCTCGGAAAGCTGTACGGCCAGGAGAAGGTGCTCACCACCTCCGCGATCGCCCGGATGAACCTGCTGCTGCACGGCATGGAGGACTTCCACGTCGAGCGCGCAGACACGCTGCGCGACCCGGCCTACTTCGACCACGGTCGGTTGGCGCGGTTCGACTGCGTGATCGCCAACCCGCCGTTCTCGTTGAAGAACTGGGGCCACGAGCAATGGGCCTCCGATCCGTGGGGCCGTAATGAGTTGGGCGGCGTGCCGCCGAAGGGGTACGCCGACTGGGCCTGGGCCCAGCACATGCTCACCTCCGCTGTACCCACCGGAGGAAGGGTCGCGGTCGTCCTCCCGCAGGGCGCCCTGTTCCGCCAGGGCGCCGAGGGTCGCGTTCGCGAGCACATCCTCAAGGCCGGCTTCGTGGAGGCCGTTATAGGCCTGGCCCCCAACCTGTTCTACGGCACCGGCCTGGCTGCCTGCGTGCTGATCCTGCGTCGCCAACGCCCCGATGAGCAGCAGGGCAACGTGCTCTTCGTCAACGGAGAGTCACTCTTCAAGCGCGGCCGTAACCAGAACACTCTCGAGCCTGAGCACACCGAGGCCCTCCTGAAGGCGTATCAGGAGTACGCCGACCAGCCTGGCCTGGCTGCGGTCGCGACCTTGGACGACATCAACGCCAACGACTGGAACCTGAACATCCCGCTGTATGTCGAGCCGGCCGAGGTCGGCGAGCAGATCACCCTGGAGCAGGCCTCGGTCGACCTGGAGACCGCGCACGGGAAGGCTCGCGAGACCCGCGCAGCGTTGGAGGCCGAGCTGGCGAAGTGGGGGCTGGACACATGACCGCGACGAGCCCGAAGCGGATCACCCAGCTTGAACTGGAGTCCTATCTGTGGGGCGCCGCAGTGCTGCTGAGGGGGCTGATCGACGCTGGCGACTACAAGCAGTACATCTTCCCGCTGGTCTTCCTCAAGCGCCTCTCCGATGTCTACGACGAGGAGCACGCCGCCGCCCTGGAGGTATACGGCGACGAGGAGCTCGCCGACCTCCCTGAGAACCACCGCTTCGCCATCCCTGACGGCGCCCACTGGTCCGACCTGCGTAAGGCCACCAGCAATGTCGGCACCACGCTCAAGGCAGCGATGCGGGCCATCGAGTCCGCCAACCCCGACACCCTCCCCGGCGTTTTCGGCGACGGCGAGTGGACCAATAAGGACCTGCTTCCCGACGCGACCCTCTCGGACCTGATCGAGCACTTCTCGACCAAGACGTTGTCGGTGGCGAACCTGCCCGAGGACGAGCTCGGGCAGGGCTATGAGTACCTGATCAAAAAGTTCGCCGACGACTCCGGCCACACCGCTCAGGAGTTCTACACCAACCGCACCCTGGTGCACCTGATGACGCTCATGCTCGAGCCCCAGCCCGGCGAGTCCGTATACGACCCGACCTGCGGCACCGGCGGCATGCTCATCTCCACCGCAGCCGAGGTCAAGCGTCAGGGCAAGGAATGGCGAAACCTGCGCCTGTACGGCCAGGAGCTCAACTACGGCACCTCTGCCATCGCCCGTATGAACCTGTTCCTGCACGGCGTCACTGACAGCCGCATCGCCCATGGCGACACCCTTAGCAAGCCTGCCTTCCTCAACGCCCAAGGCGGCCCGCAGACCTTCGACGTAGTCCTGGCCAATCCTCCCTACTCCATCAAGGCATGGAACCGCGAGGTGTTTGCCAAGGATCCCTACGGGCGCAACATGTGGGGCCTACCGCCCCAAGGACGTGCCGACTACGCCTTCTTCCAGCACATCGCCAAGAGTCTGGACCCCGTCACCGGGCGTTCCGCGATCCTGTTCCCCCACGGGGTCCTGTTCCGCCGTGACGAGGCCGCCATGCGCGAGCGGCTGGTCAAATCCGACCTGGTCGAGTGTGTGCTCGGCCTCGGCGAGGGGCTGTTCTACAACTCCCCGATGCCGGCCGTCGTCGTCATTCTGCGGACGCAGAAGCCCGTCGAGCGCCAGGGCAAGGTCCTCTTCATCAACGCCCTCAATGAGGTCTCCCGCGAACAAGGGCAGGCATTCCTACGCGAGACTCACCAGCAGAAGATCCTCGATGCTTACCGCGGCTTCACCGACCTCAAGCAGTTCGCGACGGTCGCCACGCTCGATGAGGTTGCGGCCAAGGGCTTCAGCCTGGCCATCCCGACGTACGTCGGAGGTGTCATGGACAGCAGTGAGGGAGAACAGATCGATATCGGCGAGGCCCTCGCTTCCTGGCGTACTGCTGCGCAGAACTCTGATGTTGCCGTAGTCGATGTCCTGTCCCTGATGCGAAGGGAGGCCTCGGCATGAGCCTGAACCTCGACAAGACCGCTTGGAAGCGTGTCACCCTTAGAGATGTGGTCCGGCACGTCACCGACCGGGTCGACGCCGAGACCTCCGGCCTGGAGCGGTTCCTCGCCGGCGAGCACATTCCCAGCGGTAATCTCTCGATCAGCGCCTGGGGCGTCATCGGGCGCGACCCGATAGGGCCGATGTTCTACAAGCGGTTCAGGCCCGGCCACGTCCTCTACGTCTCCAGGCGAACGTATCTTCGCAAGGTCGCCGTCCCGGAATTCGAGGGGATTACAGGCGAGAAGACCTTCGTCCTGGAGACCCTCGACGAGAAGGTGCTGCTGCAGGAGTTCCTTCCGTTCGTTCTCTCGGCCGAGAGGTTCCACGCGTATGCGATCGCCCACTCACGCGGCTCGGTCAACCCTTACCTGAATTGGGGCGAGCTGGCCGCATACGAGTTCGACCTACCTCCCCTCGATGAACAGCAGAGCCTCGCCAACCTACTCTGGGCCATCGAGCGCCACCGATTGGCGGCAGTCAAGTCGGATTCTGCGGAAGCGGCGGCGCAAGCAGTCTGGACGCGCGAGGCTCTTGAGAAGTGCGACTGGGACCTCCGATTGCAAGACGTGGTACGAGCCGACAGGCCGCTCTGCTACGGCGTAGTCCAGCCAGGAGTCAACGTCGAAGAGGGCGTTGGGCTGGTGCGTGTCATGGACCTAGAGTCTGGGTCACCGACGCTCAGTCAACTCAAGAGCATCACCGTGGAGGTCGATCGGCAGTACCGGCGCTCTCGGATCGCAGCCGGTGATGTCTTGGTTTCCATCGTGGGGACGATCGGACGGACGTGGCTTGTGACCGCTGACTTCGAGGGATGCAACATCGCGCGCGCCCTTGCACGGGTCAGCCCCGACCCGGAAATCATGAGCGCAGAGTTCCTCTCTTGGGTACTTGCATCCGAGCGAGTATCGGTGGCATTGGAGACTGCAGCCTTCGAAAGCGCCCGCAAGACGCTCAATCTCTCGGTGCTTGCTGGGATTTCTCTACCAAGTGCGTCCGCCGATTTTCAGGCGTCGACGCTTGAGCGTCGAGCGACCTTCACAGCAGCCCGCGAGCACGCTCGCAACGAGATCGAGGCGCTACTCAGTCTACGGGCAGGTTTGCTCGCTGAGATCTTCGGAGGTGCTGAGTGACGTTCAATGAGGCAAACACGGTGCGCGACTTCGTCAGGGATCTGGTTGATTCGGTAGACGTCCGGTTCGTACCGGGGAGTCGTCTGCCGCGGCGAACCGATGAGGTGTTGCTGGAGCAACAGGTGCGGGAGGCGTTAATCCGCCTCAACCCGACCGTCGAGGCGGATCCGCGTCTGGCAGATGAGGTGATTTACAGGCTGCGCGCGATCTTGCTCTCCGCGCGCAACACACCGAATCCGGTGGTGGCGAACGAGGAGTTCGCGGCATGGCTCACTGGGCAGAAGTCGATGCCGTTCGGGCCCGACGGCGAGCATGTGACCGTGAAACTGATCGACTTCGATCACCCCAGCGAGCACAGTGCGAACAACTGGATCATCTCC
The DNA here is from genome assembly GCF_017639205.1 of Streptomyces nojiriensis. Classification (NCBI taxonomy): domain Bacteria; kingdom Bacillati; phylum Actinomycetota; class Actinomycetes; order Kitasatosporales; family Streptomycetaceae; genus Streptomyces; species Streptomyces nojiriensis. Next base: position 6,735,241 of record NZ_CP071139.1, read on the forward strand.
ACCGAGGTGACCTACGGGGTCGGGCGGCTGGAGCGGCGCTTCGACCTGGTGATCTGGTGCAACGGCTTCCCGTTGGCCGTAGGGGAGGCGAAGTCGCCGGTGCGGCCGGCGTACTCCTGGATCGACGCTGCCGCGCAGATCAAGGAGGACTACGAGGTCAACGTGCCGGCGTTCTTCGTGCCGAACGTGCTCAACTTCGCGACCGAAGGCAAGGACTTCCGCTACGGCTCGGTCGGGATGCCGGTGGAGTTGTGGGGGCCGTGGCGAGCGGATGAATCCGGTGACGACCACACGCCGATGAAGGTACGCCTCTCGGCGGTCAAGGAGGCGGTCGAGGGCGTTCTGGCTCCGGACGCGATCTTGGAATTCCTGCGGTTTTTCACGCTGTTCGCGACCGACAAGAAGCACCGCAAGATCAAGGTGATCGCGAGGTACCAGCAGCTCCAGGCGACCAACCTGATCGTGGAGCGGGTGCTGTACGGGCAGATCAAGCAAGGGCTGATCTGGCACTTCCAGGGGTCGGGGAAGTCGCTGCTGATGGTGTTCACTGCGCAGAAGTTGCGCGCAACGGCAGGGCTGACCTCGCCAACGGTGATCATTGTGGTCGACCGGATTGACCTGGACACCCAGATCACCGCGACGTTCAATGCTTCGGACGTACCGAACCTTGTCTCAACGGAGTCCCGCAAGGAGCTGCAGGAGCTCCTGGCTGCGGGCGCGCGGAAGATCATCATCACCACGATCCACAAGTTCGGCGAAGCTCCCGGTGTGTTGGATGCTCGCGACAACATCATCGTGATGGTCGACGAGGCCCACCGCTCCCAGGAGGGTGACTACGGCCGCAAGATGCGCGAGGCCCTGCCCAACGCGTTCCTGTTCGGGTTGACCGGGACGCCGATTAATAGGCGTGACCGCAACACGTTCATGTGGTTCGGAGCCGAGGCCGACGAGCACGGGTATATCTCGCGCTACTCCTTCTCCGACTCCATCCGCGACGGCGCCACCCTGCCGCTGCACTTCGAGCCGCGCCTCTCGGAGATCCACCTGGATGAGGAGTCGATCGACGCGGCCTTCGCCGAGCTCGCCGACCGCCACGGGCTCACTGAGGAAGACCGCACCATCCTGTCGAAGAAGGCCGCCTCCCTGGAGGTGCTAATCAAGGCCCCCGGCCGGGTCCGCAAGATTGCCGCTGACATCGCCGAGCACTTCACCACAAAGGTCGAGCCGCAGGGCTTCAAGGCGCAAGTCGTGGTCTACGACAAGGCCACTTGCGTGGCCTATAAGGAAGAGCTTGACCGCCTGCTCGGCCCGGACGTGTCCACGATCGTGATGTCCACCGGCCGCGGTGACAAACCGACGTGGAAGCAGTGGACCCCGGGTCGGGAGGAGCTGGAGCGGATCACCGCCCGCTTCAACGACCCGGCGGATCCGTTGAAGATCATCATTGTAACCGCGAAGCTGCTCACCGGCTTCGACGCCCCGATCCTCTATGCCCAGTACGTTGACAAGCCCCTGCGCGAGCACACCCTGCTCCAAGCGATCTGCCGCACGAATCGGGTCTACCCGCCCGCGAAGACCCACGGCCTGATAGTGGACTACCTCGGCATTTTTGACGACGTTGCCAAGGCCTTCGAGTTCGACGACAAATCCGTCCAGCAGGTCATCTCCAACATCGCTGTACTCCGCGAGCAGCTTGGCCCCGCGATCGAGGCTGCTCTGGCGTTCTTCCCGGGCGTAGACCGCACGGTCGGCGGCTATGAGGGCCTGATCCAGGCGCAGACCGCGATCGACTCCGACGAGTCCCGTGACGCCTTCGGAGCTGCGTACAGCATCGTCGCTCAGCTGTGGGAGACCCTGTCCCCAGACCCGATCCTGTCCGAGCATGAGTCGGATTACCGCTGGCTGACCGACGTCTACCAGTCCGTGCAACCCACCGACGTCACCGGCCGACTGGTCTGGCACACACTGGGCGCCAAGACCCTTGAGCTCATAAACGAGCACGTCACCGTTGAGGTCCCCCGCACAGACCTGGAGACCATCGTCCTCGATGCGCAGGTGATCGAGGACCTGATGACCGGCAACCGCAAGGACATCGACCCCGTCGAGGTCGAGAAATGGATCACTGCCCGCATCGCCAAGCACGTCGGCAACCCGGCCTTCATCGAGCTTGGCCAGCGGTTGAATGCTCTGCGCGAGAAGTACACCCACTCTCAGCAGGCTTCGTTGGAGTTCCTCAAGGAGCTCTTCGCGCTGGCGCGTGACACGGTCGCAGCGGAGAGGGACGCTGCTGAGGTACCCCGCGAGGAGCGCGGAAAGGCCGCCTTGACCGACCTCTTCGAGTCGCTCAAGGGCGAGGCGACCCCGATCATCGCCGAGAAGGTCGTCGACGAGGTCGACTCCGTCGTCCGTACCGTCCGTTTTGACGGCTGGCAGGACACCAACGAAGGTGACCGCCTAGTTCAACAGGCGCTCCGCAAGGCGCTCTACATCAAGTTCAGGATCCGAGACCAGGATGTCTTCGGGAAGGCTCTGGGATACATCCGGGAGTACTACTAGCCTCCCCCTGCCCTGGTCAGGGGGAGGGTTCCCCCATCGCTACTTCGCGAGTGTCCGACTCGTGCCGCTGGCCTCGGGGCTCGCCTCGGAGCGGCAGGCAGCGCCGGAGTCGCAGCGTCGTTTGTGACGCTTCTTCTCTCAAACTCAGCCGTGCTGTTGTACGCGTCTGCTACTGACCCGGTTTCATCAACGGAGCTCAGGCCAAGCCTCGGCTGTGACCGCAAAGCGCCCGAGGGGCTCCCCAATGGAGCTGAAAGTGCCGTTGACCTGCGGCTACGTAGGGTTCTCCCCCTTTGGCGCCGTATCGATGACGCGCCACGTGGAGTGCGTGGCCATGCTGGAGCCGGTGGCCAAGGGCGCCTGACCCGCGTTGCTTCCGTGCCCGCCGCGGATTGCCTGATACGGGAGTCCGCGGCGGGCCTTTGGTTTTCCGGTGGGTCAGGCCAGGGTGAGGGGGAGGGTGGTCAGGCCGCGGGTGAGGCGGGTTCGGCGCCAGGGCAGGGATGTTGCGGGGGCGGCCAGGCGGGTGGCCGGGAAGCGGGTCAACAGGGTGCGGAGGGCGATTTCGGCCTCGGCCCGGGCCAGGGGGGCGCCCGGGCAGCGGTGGATGCCGTGGCCGAAGGAGAGGTGGGCGCCGGCGTCGCGGTCGAGGTCCAGGTGGTTGGGGTCGGGGAAGGCGGACGGGTCGCGGTTCGCGGCTCCGGGGGCGATCAGCACCGGGAAGCCCGCCGGGATGTCGAACCCGCCGACGCGCAGGTCCTCCGTGCTGTGGCGGAAGGTGGCCACGCTCACCGGGGAGTCGAAGCGGAGCAGTTCGTCGAGGGCGCCGGGGATCAGGTCCGGGTCCCGGCGCAGGCGGTCGAACGCCTCCGGGTGCCGGAGCAGGGCCAGGACGGCGTTGCCGATGAAGTGGGTCGTGGTCTCGTGCCCGGCGACCAGGAGGAGGGCGGCCAGGGAGACGGTCTCGTCCCGGTCGAGGCCGCCCGCGTCGCAGTCGCGCAGGAGGGAGTGGAGCGGGCCGTCGCCGGGGGTGGCGCGGGCCGTGTCGACGAGGTGGGTCAGGTAGTCGCCGATGTGGTGCGACGCGGCGTCGACCCGGTCGGTGTCGGTCGCGTCGAACAGGTCGTGGGATCGGGCGGCGAGGGTGGCGCGGTCGGGTTTCGGGACGCCCAGCAGTTCGCAGACGACGGTGACCGGCAGGGGGACCGCCAGGTCCGCCACCAGGTCGATGTCCGTGCCCGGTCGCCACGTGGCCGTGAGGTCGTCGACGACCCGGTTGATGAACGGGCGCAGTTCCCGGACCCGGCCGGTCGTGAACAGCCGGGTCGCCACCCGCCGGTGGCGGGTGTGCACGGGCGGGTCGCTCGCCAGCATGTTGCGGGAGATCGCCGGGTGCAGGTCGCGGTTCGAGGGCCGGTCGGCGAAGAAGCGGGCCGTGTCCTTGGACAGGCGGGGGTCGGTGAACGCCTCGCGGGCCTCGGCGTGACCGGTGATCAGGTACGCGTGGTGGCCGCCGGAGCCGGTGGGGACGCGGCGGACCGGGCAGCCTTCGCGCAGCCGGTCGTAGGTGGGGTAGGGGTCGGCGAAGAAGCGCGGGTCGCGCAGGGGGTCCTGCCGCGGTGCGGTCACGAGGCCGCGCCCGCGTGCTCGGGTGCCGGGTGCCGCCCGTAGGCGCCCGCCACGAGCAGCAGCCACGCGGTCTCCGCCGGGAGGTCGCCCTTGCGGGAGCGGGTGCCGGCGGCGGGCGGGGCCTCGTCGCCGTCGAGGGGGAGTCCGGCGCGCTTCGCGGCGACGGCCGCGGCGATGACCGCCGCCTCCACCTCGGCTTCGCCCTCGGGGGTGCCGGCCGTGCCCCGGCGGGCGACCTCGGCGGCCGCGGCGTCCCGGACCGACGTCCGACGGTACCGGCGCAGGGCCAGGACGCAGTCGTTGATCTCGATGACCCGGCGGTGGAGGTGGAAGTCGAGGTCGTGGGTGTCGGCGTCGGCGGTGCCCGGGTCGAGCACGACCTCGGGGACCGCCGAGGTGACCTCCCGCCACAGGGGTTCCAGTGCGGTGAACGAGTTCCGCTCCCAGCGGCGGCGGCGCAGCCGACTGAGCGGCCACAGCAGGGCGGGGAGGGTGAGTCCGACGGTGATGAGGAGCACGGCGACGGCGGGCGCGCTCACGCTGAACGCGCAGCGGAAGGGGGTCAGCGGAGTCGAGCAGCGGGCGTGGTCGGGCACGAGCCCCAGACCGAGGCCGATGGAGACCGGGGCGAAGAGCTTGTACGCGGCGTAGACGAGGGCGAAGCCGCAGCCCACCGAGGTCGTGCGCAGGCCCCAGCGCTGGCTGCGGCGGGTCGAGCGCTTGGACTGGGCCCAGGTCTGCAGCAGGAAGTCCTTGGCCGTGGACCCGAGGAAGGAGATGTATATGAGGACGTAGCACGCGTACAACGCCGGGTTGCGGCCGGTGAGTTGTTCGGCGGTGAAGAAGGCGGCCATCCCGGCGACGGAGAGCGCGAGGGCCATGACGCGCAGCCGGATCTGCCTCTGCGCCCGCTCGCGGTCCAGGTTGAGCTGGAAGAGGAAGGCGAGGACCGAGGTGGCCGCGGTCAGGGTGAAGGTGTTGCTGAGGAGCCGGGCGACGTGGGGGACCGCCGATTCGACCGCGCGCTCCACGGCGGGGGCGTAGGAGGCGAAGGCGAGGGCGAACGAGGTCAGCAGCGCCGCCATCGCCCAGGTGCCCGTGGGGCGGTGGCCGCCGCGGCCCCGCACCCAGTAGGCGGCGCAGCACAGCAGCACGACGGCCGTGCCCGTGAAGAGGATGTCGATCATTTCCGGTGGCGATTCTTCCTGTGTGGCTCGGCGAACAGCGCGTCCCAGCTCTCGGCGCCGCTGGCGGGCCGGCTCGACGGGCTTTCGCGTCCCCGGTACATGAGTTGGCGGATCACGCTGGCCATCACCTCGGCCTCGCGTTCGTCCTCGCTGGTGTAACCGGTCCGGCCGGACATGCGCTGCACGAGGGTGGGGTCGAACCCGATCGCGCGCAGGGTGTCCCGGTCCAGTTCCAGACTGCCGGGGTGGTCGCAGATGATGTGGCTGATCTCGTGGGCGAGGATGTGGTTCTGGTGGAGGGGCGAGGTGGCCTCCTCGTAGAACAACAGGTCGGCGTCCGGGGTCTCCAGGCGGATGCCGCACGGAGCGTCCATGGCGCCCAGGGTGCTCAGGGGGCGCAGGATGATGGGGCGTCCGCGTTGGTCGGCCACGGCGTCGCGGAGGTCGCGGGTGCTGAAGCGGTGCGGGAGCCGAAGCGCCTCGACGCGTGCCTCGCACGCGGCGCGAAGCTGCTCAAGGTCCATGTCCTCACTCCGGTGTCGCCGGTCGGGGGTGGCCGGCCGTGGCGAACCTCCCCCTGGAAGCCCGGTACGCGCGTCCCAATTTTGGCATGTCCGCGACGCTGTTCCGAGGGCGGGGTGCGGCCGCGGAGGGGCCGTGCGGATCGGGATGCCGGGCTCGTGCCGGGAAACGCCTGGTGCCCCCCTGGCGATGAGCGGCCACAGGGGGGGTGTCCGGAAGAGGCGGCCTAGTCGTCCAGGTTCAGGTCCTGCGCGGGGTCGTCGGTGGTGAGCCCTTCGAGCTTGCGGGCCTGTTCGATGACGGTGGACAGCATCCTCAGGCTGTCGACGCTCAGGCCGTTGGCGCGCAGGGCCACCTTGCGGACGTCCTGGTCGCGCATGGCGGCGAGGAGGTGTATCTCCGCCTTGGTGCGTTCGGCCGCCGCGCTGTCGACGAAGTAGCCCGCCGGTACGCCGAAGAAGTCGGCCAGGGCCTTGATGGTGTGTCGCGTCGGGTTCCGCTTGGCGCCGGTGCGCAGTTGCTGGATGGCGCTCGCCGTCACGCCGCGCCCCTCTCCGGTCGCGGCCTTGCGGATCCCCTCGGCCACCTCCGCGTAGGTGTAGGGCCCCCGGGACGGGGGGTGCACCTCGCGGAAGAGGTGGTCCAGGAGCTGGGCGAAGGTGGGCGACTGGTCAGCCTCCATGTAAACGACCTCCTAGACGTGATGCCGAGCCTTTGCCCACCACAGTGTTTCTCGAAGCCCCTCGGGCCGGCACCGGCAACACTTTGGTTGACGCCGGACAGTCACTCTGGTGTACGTTACCAATGCTGCACCGACACTGAAGTGTCGAGGGCGAGCGCGGGCCGGGTCGGGGTCGAGCTTCACGGGGGTGGGCTCGGCCGGCGGCCCGCATCGCCGTGGCCGCGCCGGACGGGTTCTGCCCGGCCGGCGCGCGGCCGCGAGATCGCCCGGCGACGCGGGAGTGCGGGGAGTGCGGGGAGTGCGGGAGGCGCGGGGGGCGCGAGGGAGGCGCGGGCCCGGCGGTTGGTGTGGTCAAGATCGATGCGATTTCGGTCAACTCCTTTCGTCCCCGCCGATCACGGGCGCGGGCCCGGGAGAATGACCGGCGATGGACATGAATGCTCCCCGGCCGGAGGGCGTGACCGACGGATACGGGCCGTTCGCTCACCTCACCGCCCCGAACGTGCTGCTCTACCGCTCCGTGATGCGGGCCTTCCTGGCCGCCAAGGAGCGGTTCGCCGTGCATCTGCGGCCCGAGGACGTCCACGCCGCCCTGCCCGCCGGAACGCGCCCCGGAGGGGTCGACGCGGTGGCGAAGGCACTCGACGCCCTGGTCGCCTGGGGGAACCTGCGGGCGGATCCGGACACGGGGCGGGTCACCGCCGTCGAGGACTTCTACCGCAAGCGCTTCATCTACCAGCTCACGCGCGAGGGCGAGGCGGCCGAGAAGGCCTTGGCCGCCTACGACGAGGCCCTCGGGATGCGCGGGGCCCTCCAGGCGGTCGCGCTGCACGACATCGTCACCCAGCTGCGCGCCCTCCTGGTGCTGGCGGCCGAGGAGGAGCCCGATCCGGCCAAAACGCATCTGGCGCTCGACGGCCTCGCCAGCCGCTTCGCCGCGCTCGCCGACAACGCGCGGGCCTTCATGGGCTCCCTGCAGCGGACCATCGACCTCCACGACGTGGCGGAGGACGTCTTCCTCGCCTACAAGGACCAGCTCATCCAGTACCTGGAGCGGTTCATCCAGGACCTGATCACCCTCGGCGGACGCATCGCCCGCCTGATCCTGGAGCTGGAGGACGGGCGCCGGATCCAGCCCCTGCTGAGGTCCGCCGCGGCCCGCGAGGCAGCCGATGCGACCCCGCAGGAAGCGGCGCACGCCGAGCAGGCCGCCTACGAGCGCTGGGCCGGCCGCTGGGCCGGGCTGACGGCGTGGTTCCTCAGCCGCGACGGCCGCGAGTCGCAGTCCCGGCTGCTGCGCGGACGCGCACTCGGGGCGATCCCGCAGCTGCTCGCGGTCGTACGGTCGTTGAACGAGCGCCGGGCCGGCCGCTCCGACCGCTCCGCCGACTTCCGCACCCTGGCCCTCTGGTTCGCCGAGGCCCCCGACGACGACGCCCGCCACCAGCTGTGGCGTACCGCCTTCGGGCTGTACCCCGCACGGCACCTCACCCTCGACGCCGAGACGCACGCCGCACGGCTCGCCCGCCCCGAGCCGGCGGCCACGCCCTGGGCGGGAGCCGAGCCGCTGCGCATCAGCCCGCAGCTGCGCCGCACCGGCAGCTACGAGCGGCGCGGCAAGCCCCGCAAGGTCGAGGACCGGCAGGAGGCACGCCGGCTGCTCGCGCAGACCGCGGCCAAGCAGGCCGCCGAGACCGCGGCCGCACGCGCCAGGCTGGTCACCGGAGGCATCACCAGGCTGTCCGGGCTCGGTGAACTGGATCCGGCCAGTTTCCGGTTCTTCCTCCAGCTCCTCGGGGACGCGCTGGCCACCTGGCGGCCCGGCATGAAGCACACCACGGCCACGAGCAACGACGGAGCCATGGAGATCCGGCTCACGGCCCTGCCGGACGGGTCGACGACCGAGGTGCGCACCCCGGAGGGGATCTTCCGCGGCCCCGACCACGCCATCGAGATCGTCGACCTCACCGCTGGAACGGAAGGGGGCGACGGACGATGACCACCACCTCGCTCGCCGAAGTGCTGGACGGGCAACACGCCTCCGACCTGCGCAAAGCGGCCAGAGCCCTGCTGAAGCAGCCCCTGCTGCTCGCCCACGGGCCCTCGGCGGACGAGTTCCGCCTCGTCCGGCGGCACGCCTCCGACCTGAGGGAGTGGTTCGACCGCAACACGGGCTGGCCCCTCCAGGTCGACGCCGAGTCGGCCAGGCTCGGCAAGATCCCGGCCCGCCTCGCCGACGCCACCCATCCCGCTCGCGAGGCGACGCGCAGCGCCGCCCCCTTCACCCGCCGCCGCTACGTCCTGCTCTGCCTCGCCCTCGCGGCCCTCGAACGCGGCGAGGCGCAGATCGCCCTCGGCCGGCTCGCCGAACAGGTCGTGCTGGACGCGTCCGACCCCCAGCTCACCGCCACCGGCATCCGGTTCACCCTGGACCGCCGCGACGAACGCCTCGACCTCGCCGCCGTCGTACGGCTCCTGCTCGGCCTCGGGGTGCTGCGCCGGGTCGCCGGTGACGAGGACGCCTACGTCAGCGGAGCCGGCGACGTCCTGTACGACGTCGAACGGCGCGTGCTGGCCGGTCTGCTCGCCACCCGGCGCGGCCCTTCCACCGTGCGGGCCGCGTCGCCCCTCGAGCGACTCGCCGAGCTCACCGCCGAAACGGCCCTCGACAGCGACGAACTGCGCTTCCGGGCCATGCGCCGCTCTCTGACCCGGCGACTGCTCGACGACCCCGTCCTCTACTACGACGAGCTGACCGACGCCGAACTGGGCTACCTCACCCGCCAGCGCGGCTTCCTCACCGCACGCATCACCGAACTCACCGGGCTCGTCGCCGAGATCCGGGCCGAGGGCATCGCCATGGTCGACCCCGAGGACGACCTCACCGATGTCCGCATGCCCGAATCGGGCACCCACGGCCACGTCACCCTGCTGCTCGCCGAACACCTCACAGCAGCCCAAGGCCCGGTCAGAACCGCCGATCTGATGCGCAAGGTCGCCGAACTGGCCGCCGAACACGGCGGGTTCTGGTCGAAGTCGGCGCGCGAGGCGGGCGCCGAAGGAGAACTGGTGGAGCAGGCCGTCACCCGGCTCGCCGCCCTCGGGCTCGTCTCCCGTACGGGCGACGCAGTCGTGCCCCGCCCCGCCCTGGCCCGGTACGCGGTCGGCGAGACCGTCGTACTCGCACCCCGCACAGCCGGTACCACCGAGGTGCCCGCCCAGCGAAAGGCGTACCCGCTTTGATTCCCCCCACCGCGCTCCCGGCCCCCGCGCGATCACGCTGGCAGCCCCTGCGGATGGGCCTGGTCGACCTCTTCCACTACGACGTGGAGGAGTTCCACTTCCGCGACGGCAGGCTGCTGCTCCGGGGGAACAACGGGACCGGCAAGTCCAAGGTGCTGGCCCTGACCCTGCCCTTCCTCCTCGACGGGGACCTCAGCGCCCGCCGGGTCGAGCCGGACGGGGACGCCGGCAAGCGGATGGAGTGGAACCTCCTGCTCGGCGGCGAGCACCCGCACTCGGAACGCCTCGGCTACACCTGGGTGGAGTTCGGCCGCCGCGACGGGACGAGCGGCGAGGAACACTTCCGCACGCTCGTCTGCGGGCTCAAGGCCGTCAGCGGGCGCGGGATCGCCCGCCACTGGTGGGCGGTGACCGGGCAGCGGATCGACCACGCACCGGCCGCGGCACCTTCGGAGGGCACCCTCAGCCTGCTGGACGGCACGGGCACGGTGCTGTCCCGGGACCGGCTCATCGAGGCGGTCGCCGGACACGGGATGGTCTACGACCAGGCCAAGACCTACCGCCGGGCCGTGGACGAAGCGCTCTTCGGGCTGGGCGAGCAGCGCTACGGAGCCCTCGTCGACCTGCTCATCCAGCTGCGCCAGCCCCAGCTGTCCAAGCGGCCCAACGAGGTCGCGCTCTCCCGCGCCCTCACCGAAGCCCTGCCGCCGATGGACCAGGCCCTCATCGCCGACGTGGCAGAGGCCTTCCGCTCCCTGGACGAGGAGAAGGAGGAGCTGCGTTCCGCCCGATCGGCCGAACGCGCGGCCTCCGTGTTCCTCGACCACTACCAGCGCTATGCCCGCATCGCCTCCCGCCGTCGCGCGCGCCTCCCGCGTACCGAGCACTCGAAGTACGAGCACCTGCAGCGCGACCTGGCCGGCGCACAGGAGGAGAAGGCCGCCGCCCAGGAGCAGCGGGCGGCGGCCGCCGAGCGGATCGCGGCGCTCACCGGGGACCAGGCGCGACTGGAGGCCACTGAGGCCGCCCTGCGCGAAGGCCCCGAGATGCGCAGCGCCCATGAGCTGGACCGGGCCGCCAGGGCGGTGGAGCGGTCGCAGGACGACAGCACCCGGGCCGACTCCGACCGGGAGGAGGCCCGGCTCCTGCACACCCGCGTACGGGGGCGTCTCGGAGCCGCGGAGAACCGGCTCCGGAGCGCCCGTGAACACGCCGAGGACACGCTCCGCCGGGCGGGGGAGGCCGCCGAGGAGGCCCGGCTGGAGCTGCCCGCGGCCGAAGGACTGCCGACCGCGGAGCTGCGGGCGGCGGTCACCGAGGCGATCGACCGCCGCCACCGGACCCTCGCCCATGTGGCCGACCTCGCGTCCCTGGCCGAGGACACGGCGGCCGAGCGCCGCACCGCCGCGCTGCGGCTCGACGAGGCGGAGACCGATCTGGCGCGGGCGACCGAAGCCCAGGAGGCGGCCGACGCGAGCGTCACGGACGCGGGCCGGGCGCTGATCGACGCGGTACGCGAACACGTGGGCCGGTGCGCGGAGTTGGTGTACGCCGACCCGACCGGACTGCTGGACGAACTCCAGGAGTGGACCGTGCGCCAGGACGGGCCCTGCCCCGCACGGCGGCACGCCGCCCGGGCCCACGGTGCCACGGCGGCGGAACTCGCCGACCGGACCGCGCAGGCGGCCCAGCGCCGGGCCGCCCTCGAAGCCCGCGTCCTGGAGGCACAGGAGGAGCTCGCCGCACTGGAAGCCGGCGGCCGGTCCGGGCCACGGGCCCCGCACACCCGCACGCCGGGCTCGCGCGACCGGATGCCGGGGGCTCCGTTCTGGCGCCTGGTCGACTTCCGGGACCACGTCGGGGACCGGGACCGCGCCGGGCTGGAAGCGGCCCTCGAAGCGGCCGGGCTGCTGGACGCATGGGTGCGCTCCGACGGCTCGGCCCTGTCCGCCGACGACCACGACGTACTGCTGGCCCCGCGATCGGCACCGCCGGCGGGTCCTTCCCTCGCCGACGTGCTGTGCGCGGCGGTGGACCGCGGCGACGCCCGGGCGGCCGCCGTGGACGAGGAGGCGGTGACCCGGCTGCTCGCGGCGGTCGGCCTCGGCGCACCGCTCGGGGACACGCCGACCGCAGGTCCGCGCACACCGGACGACGGGGCGGCCGACCCAGGGCCCGCCGGGGACACCTGGGTCGCGGCGGACGGCCGCTACCGGGTCGGTGTCCTGACCGGCCGGTGGGGCAAACCCGCGGCCGAATACGTCGGCGAAGGCGCGCGGGAAGCCGCCCGGCGCATGCGGATCGCCGGCCTTCGCGACGAACTCGGCCGGCTTCAGCAGCAGTGGACCGACCTCGACGCGCAGGCCCGGACCCTGGCCTCCCGCCGCCTGGTCCTCGACGCCGAGCTGGCCGCCGTACCCGACGAGGACCCGCTGACCCGGGCGCAGGCCCGCGCCGCCGCGACGGCCGACACGGTGCGCCACGTCAGGAACCGCCGTGCGGACCGGGCCGACGCCCTGCAGGCCTCCGCGGAGCGGGCCGAGCGGGCGAGCACCGAACTCCACGAGACGGCGGCCGATCTGGGACTTCCCCCGGACCGGCCGGCCCTGGCCCGCGTGCGGGAGGCCCTCGCCGAGCTCGCCACCGTCCTGGCCGAGCTCTGGCCCGCACTGCGCGAACGCACCGAAGCGTTCCGGCAGACGGCGGAGGAGCGGGAGGAGACGCAGCGGGCGGGCGAACGGACCGCCGAACTGGGCCTGCGCGCCGACGAGGCGGCCCGTCAGGCGGCCGCCGCGGCCGAGCGACTGGCGACCCTGCGCTCGACCGTGGGCGCGGCCGTCGCCGAACTGCAGCGGCGGCTGGCCGATACGGCGAAGGCGCTGCGCGCGTGCACGGCGGAGCAGAAGCTCCTCCAGGAACGCCACGGCGAGGCGGACCGCCGGGCCAGCCGGGCCGAAGGCCGCATCGAACAGTTGGAGCAGGACGTCGCGAGCGCCGCCGCGGCGCGCTCCGAGGCCATTGCCGCGCTCCGGCGCTTCAGCGCCACCGGGCTGATCGCGGTCGCCCTTCCCGATCTCGCCGTGCCGGCCCCGGGCGGGGGGACCTGGACGGCGACGTCCGCGATCGCGCTCGCCCGTTCCCTCGACGCCGAGCTGGCCGCGACCGACGATTCCGACGGTGCGTGGGAGCGGGTGCAGCGGCGGCTGAGCGAAGAGCTCAAGACCCTTCAGGACGCACTGTCCCGGCACGGGCACAGGGCATCGGCCCGCATGGTCGAGGAGGGCATGGTCGTCGACATCGTCTACCAGGGCCGCGAGCGTGCCGTACCGGAACTCGTGGAGGCCCTCGCCGTCGAAGTGGGGGAACTCAACCGCATCCTGTCCGCGCACGAGCGCGAGATCCTCGAGACCCACCTCATCACCGAGGTCGCGGGCACGCTCCAGGAGCTCATCGGGGCCGCCGAGCGCAAGGTGGTGGCCATGAACGCCGAGCTGGAGGAACGCCCGACCTCCACGGGGATGACCCTGCGTCTGGTGTGGCGGGCTTCGCGCAAGGCCCCCGCGGGACTGGCCCAGGCACGGGGCCGCCTCCTCCAGACCGCCGACGCCTGGACCCCCGAGGACCGGGCGGCGGTCGGGGAGTTCCTGCAGACGCAGATCGCCCGCCAGCAGACCGAGGACGTGGCCGGCAGTTGGCTGGAGCATCTCACCGCGGCCCTCGACTACCGCTCCTGGCACGAGTTCGCCGTCGAGAGGCAGCAGCACGGCCGCTGGGTACCGGCCACCGGACCGGCCTCGGGCGGCGAACGCGTGCTGGCCGTTTCCGTACCGCTGTTCGCCGCGGCTTCCTCGCACTACGCGAGTGCGGGCAGCCCGTACGCGCCGCGGCTCGTCACCCTGGACGAGGCGTTCGCCGGGGTGGACGACGACTCGCGCGCCAAGTGCCTCGGCCTGCTGCACGCCTTCGACCTGGACGTCGTCATGACCAGCGAGCGGGAGTGGGCCTGCTATCCGCAGGTACCGGGCATCGCGATCGCCCAGCTCTCCCGCGTCGACGAGGTCGCCGCCGTCCTGGTCACCCGCTGGGAGTGGGACGGTACGGCCCGTACCCGCCGTGCGGACCCGGTGCGTCCGGCCGAGCCGGAGGCGCTGTGGGCGTGAACCGCCCGGCGGTCGACGAAGCCCGCCTGCGCCGGCTCCTCGGCGGGGCGGATCTCGCCTGGCTGCTCGACCGGGTCCGCCGCCGGCTGGAGCGGGGACGGCCCCTGTCCGGTGCGGTGTCCCTGGCCGCCCCCACTCCCGCCCAACGGGCGGCGGCGGAGCGGCTGCTGGGACGGGCACCCGGCGGGGGCGCGTCGCTCACCGTACGGCTCGACGCGGTGGACGCCGTACTGCGCCGGTCGGGCATCAGCCCCGAAGGCCTGGCGGCGGCCGCCGCCACGCTCACCGGTCCGGTCGTCCCTCTCGAAGAGGCGCGCCGGACCGAGGAGCGGGCCTGGGCGCAGGCCTGCACCCCGCTCACCCTGCTGGCCCGGGACGAACCGCTGCTCGCGGACTGGGCGGCCCGATCGCGCGACAACGGCCTGGTACGACGCATCGCCGGCACGCCCGAGGAAGCTCATGCGCTCCTCGGCCAGGCAAGCCGCGTGCTGCGGGCACTGCCCGCCGAGCCGGCCCGCTCCCTGTCCGTGTTCGCCGCGGACACGCTCGGCAGTGCCCACGCACTCGACGACGGCACCCCCTTGGCCACGATCGCCCTGTCCGGAATCCGTGCCCTCACCGGCCATCCGGACGGCTCGGGCGCCGCCTGGCGACGGGCCGCATGGGCCTCGGCCGGCCTGCTGCGCGACGACGTCTCCTCCACGGTCCTCACCCTGAACCTGCGCGGTACCCCGGCCCTGGACTGGATGGCCGACGGGGGCGAGCCGTGCGTCCTCACCCTCCGCCAGCTCGCCCACCGCCCCCCGGAAACCGCGCCGGCGGTGGTCCACATCTGCGAGAATCCCGCGGTCCTCGCGGCCGCGGCGGACCGGCACGGCGCCGATTCGCTCCCGCTGGTGTGTCTCCAGGGCCAGCCGTCGGCCGCCGCCCTCACGCTCCTCACCCGGCTCCGCGGACTCGGTGCCTCCTTCCGCTACCACGGCGACTTCGACTGGGGCGGCCTGCGCATCGCCACGACGCTGCTCCGGCACGTTCCGTGGCGCCCGTGGCGCTACACCGCCGACGACTACCGTGCGGCCGTGGCCGCCGCCGACCGTGTTCCCCCGCCCCTGGCCGGGAAGCCGGCCCCGTCCCCGTGGGACCCGGATCTGTCGTCCGCCCTCGCCGAACACGGCATCCGCATCGAGGAGGAAGCCGTCCTGGACGTGCTGCTGGCAGACCTCCGATGACCGGACCCGGAGGACCCGGTCCCGGAGCACCCGGTCCCGGCCCCGGGCGCGTACGCCTGCGCCGGCTTCCCGTCAGAACTGTCCGCGGTTCAGCGCCGTCTGCAGTGCCTTCACCGTGGCGGGGCCCCAGAGGCCGTCCACCGTCAGGCCCGCGCCGGTCATCTTGTTGAGGTGCGCCTGCAGGGCCTTGTACGTCCCGGGCCCCGCGGCGCCGTCGACGACCAGGCCGGCGCCGCCCCACGTGTTGAGGTGCCGCTGGAGTCCCCGGACGGAGTCCGGCCCCCACTGGCCGTCGACCGTGACGCCGATCGCGCGCTGGGTGGCCTTGATCGTCGCCGGGCCGAAGGATCCGTCGACGGTGAGGCCCGCGCCGTTGTCCACGCCGCCGTTGTACGCGGCTTCGGTGGCGGGTCCCCACAGGCCGTCCGCGCCGACGCCGAGCTTGGCCTGGAGCCAGCGGACGCCCGCGTCCGTGTTCGGGCCCCAGATGCCGTCCACGGTGAGTGCCGGGTTGTAGCCGAGTCCGTTGACGGCCTGCTGCTGGGAGGCGACGGGGCGCACCGAGGTCATCCCGCCCCCACCGGCGGGGCGCGAGGTGTACGCGGCTTCGGTGGCGGGTCCCCACAGGCCGTCCGCGCCGACGCCGAGCTTGGCCTGGAGCCAGCGGACGCCCGCGTCCGTGTTCGGGCCCCAGATGCCGTCCACGGTGAGTGCCGGGCTGTAGCCGTGACCGTTGACGGCCTCCTGCTGGGAGGCGACGGAGCGCACCGAGGTCATCCCGCCCCCACCGCCCGTACCGCCGTTCGAGCCGCCGATTCCGCCCGTGCCTTCCCGTACCGGGATGCCGGTCGCCTGCATCCCGCCCTGCACCCAGGCCCGCAGACCGGGTCCCGGGCACTGGGTGGACTGCCCCGGGAGGCCGCCGTGCCAGGTCGGGGTCAGCGTCCGGCCGGTGTTGGCGTTGGCCGCGTCGTACAGGGCGCGCAGCGCGGAGAGGGCGCGCGGGGTCGCGTCCCCGTCGTAGCCGATGAAGCAGGCCCCGATGTGGGTGGTGTTGTGGCCCGTGGCGTGCGCGCCGACGACGTCCCAGCCCCGGCCCTCGTAGATGCGGCCGTCCCGGTCGACGAGGAAGTTGTAGCCGATGTCCGACCAGCCCTGGCCGTCCATGTGGTAGTTCTGGATCGCCCGGACCGTCTGGGAGGTGGGGCCGTCCGAGTAGTGCACGGTGAAGCCGGTCCGGTCCGCCAGGGCGACCCGCGTGACCTCCTTCGGCGGGCGGGCCCCCCACTGGCTGCGGGAGTAGTAGAACAGCGGCTGGGCGGGCTTCGGCGGCTTCGGGTCGTCACCGCCGCCGGTGGGGGGATGGAACGCGCCGCTCGTGATGTACGGGTAGAGCTTTCCCGGGCATTCGGTGTTGAAGACGTCCCGGTGGCCCTTGACCGAGGGACCGGCCTGGGCGTTGGAGCGCAGCCAGCCGACCAGCTCGCGGATGGTGTCCACCATCTCTCCGTGGACCTCGTCCTCCAGCGCCATCATCCCGCAGACGGCGAAGTAGTTCTGGTTGGCACCGGGGGTCTGCCTCCCGTTGGCGGCCGAGCGCACATCGGATCCCCGGCCCTCGAAGACGATGCCGTGGTTGCAGACGAGGTAGCTGTAGGCGATGTCGTCGTACGGGTCGTCGTCCGACCAGAAGGGCGGGTCCATCTGCCTGCGCTGGATGTCGCGTACGTGCGCGGCGCAGTCGTCGTGGCGGCTCTGCGCCTCCTTGCCGGGACCGAGGTGGTGGACGACGACGCCTCCCTCCCAGGGCGTGAAGGAGAGCGTCTCGGGCTTCTTGCGGGGGCGGGCGCCCCATTCCGCGCGGGTGACGAAGGTGAGCATCGGGTGGGTTCTCCGTACGGGTTCGCCAGGATGGGCTGAGCTGGTGGGGGAGGGGGTGCGGGCCGGGCTGCGGTGCTCAGGCGGCGCCGATCACGCCCCCGTCGAGGCGGCGGACGGCGATCGTGGCCGAACGGGGCCGGCCGGCCGGATCGCGGTCCGGCCAGTCGCTGACCGCCCGCGGGTTCTCGGCCGTGGGAGCCCCCCACGCCGCCGTCGACGAGCCCGGGTGTTGGATGTTGACGAACAAGGTGCGTCCGTCAGGGGTGGCGGTCACCCCGGTGACCTCGGCGCCCCGCGGTGCGGTGAGGAAGCGGCGGACCGTGCCGGTGCGCGGGTCGGCGACGAGCAGCGCGTTGTTGCCGAGGTTCTCGTGGTTGCGCTCCTCCTGGTGGAGCGAGTGGGCCGAGACGCCGGTGCTGATCCACAGCTGTCCGGTGATGTCGAAGGCCAGCCCCTTGGGGGAACCGAACGCGCCCGCCTCGTCCAGCCCGACCGCCTGGTCGTGCACGGGGTCGCCGGCCAGCAGGAAGACGTCCCAGCGGAACCCGGCCGCCGTATCGGCCCCCTCCTGCCAGCGGATGACGTGGCCGTACGGGTTCGCGTCCCGGGGCCCCGCTCCGCGTACGTGACCGCCCGCGCCGTTGGCGAGCGCGCAGTAGACGTCGCCGTTGCGCGGGCTGACGGCGATCTGCTGGGGGCGGTCCAGGCGGGTGGCGCCGAGGGCGTCCGCCGCCTCGCGCGCCCGCAGCAGGACATCGGCCTGGTCCTTCCAGCCGTGGGCGGCGGTGAGCACGGACCGGCCGTGGGCGAGCGGCAGCCACTCGCCCCGGCCGTCCTCGTGGAAGCGCGCGACATGGAGGACACCGTGGTCCAGGGGGCTGCGGCCCTTGGCGTGCGCGGACTTCCAGGGGGCTTCGCCGACGAACTTGTAGAGGTAGCCGCCGTCCTCGTCGTCGCCGCTGTACACGACGACGTGCCCGTCCCGGGTCTCGCCGACCGCCGCCGAGGAGTGGTTGAAACGGCCGAGGGCGGTCCGCTTCACCGGGGTGCTTCCGGCCGGGTCCAGCGGGTCGATCTCGACGATCCAGCCGAACCGGTTCGGCTCGTTGGCGGTGCGGGCGAGGTCGAAGCGGGGCACGGCGGCATGCCAGTGCTGCCCGTGGCCGAGCGCGCTCAGGCCGTAGCGGCGCTGCGTGGCCGTGGGCCGCCATGCCGGGTCGTCCGTACCGAACCAGCCGTTGGCGTTCTCCTCGCACGCGAGGTACGAGCCCCAGGGCGTGACGCCGTGTCCGCTGTTGCTCAGGGTGCCGACCGGGGCGTCACCGGTCTGTAGGGCGGGGTGCCCCGTGGCCAGCGGGCCGGAGAACGTCACGGGCGTGGTGCCGGTGATCCGGGCACCGCGCGCCGAACCGGTCGACCGCCAGGTGCCGTCGGCCCGCAGCTGTACCTCGACGGCGGTGATCCCCTGTGCGGCCAGGCCCTTCGCCACCTTCTCGGCGGTCACCGCCTGCGCCCCGGAGCCCTGGCCGGTGTACAGCAGGGTGGGGTCCACCGACTCGTGGTTGATCAGCAGCATGCCGCGCCGGCTGCCTTCGGCGCCGCGGCCCAGCGGGAAGAAGTGCGTCCCGCTGTGGTGGGACCCGATCTGGCGGGCCTGTTCGGCGGCGGTGTTGCCGCCGTCCTGCCGCCAGGCGGGACCGGCGGGGGAAAGGGGCGCCCCCCAGGGGGCGAGGGTCCGGACGGTGTAGCCCGCGGGAACGGTGATCCGGTCGGCCGTGTCGACCGGGACGGCGTCGAAGCCCTTGCCGTGCGGCTGGGCCCCGGTCTTCACCGGAGCCGACGGAGCCGCCGAAGCCGCCGGTGGCGGCGCGAGCGCGAACTGGGCGGCGACGAGGGCACCGCCCACCAACAGGTTCCGGCGGCTCAGCAGCCGGACGGCCACCAGGTCCTGGAAGTCCCGGCCACCGGCGCCGGCGGCCGGCGCGGCCGGCCGAATGTCGTCCGACATGTGTCTCCTTGTCGCTGCACTGCCGCACCGCCGGGCCGCCGCACGGCTGCCGGACGGCATGCCGCAGCGCCGCCACGTGCGATGGGTTGGGGGCGGCGCGCCCCGGTGAAGTCGTCACGGGGCGCGCGGAACCGAATCTAGCGAGGCGGCGGGCCAATGCGGTCCGCGGACCGTCCCAGGGACGGTCCGCCGCGTCCCAACCACCTGTGGGACATGCCGATCAGGGGCCCGTGCCACGAGGCACGGGCCCCTGACCTGCAGCGGGAGGTCGCTCAGCCGCCCGAGGGCGAGACGATCGCGTACGCGGGCCAGCCGCCGACGAGACGGCGGGTGACGCGCTCCACCCGGTCGTTGTGGTTGCCCTCGATGGTGGTGACGGTCCCGTCACCGTTGTCCTTCTCGATCACGCCGACGTGGACGCTCGTGGAGGTGTTCGAGGGGCCGGAGCCGAAGAGGATCACATCGCCCGGCTTGGGCGCGGCGTTCCGCAGGTCCGTACGGAGCGTTCCGTGGTCGCGCCCGTAGTAGTAGAAGTCCCCGCTGAAGGCCGTGTGGTAGTTGATCCCGGCCTGCTGCCAGGTCCAGCTGGCGAAGTGCGCGCACCAGGCCTCACAACGGCCGTACGGGTTGCAGTTGTTGCCCCACTCCTCCTGGCCGAGCTGGGAACGCGCCGCCTGGATGATCTTGTCGCGGACGCTGCCCGACAGCGGGGGTACGGGGACGGTCGGGCTGCCGCCGCTGGGCCCGCCGCCGGGGCCGGTGCTGCCGATCTCGCGGGCGATGCCCATGGCCGCCATCGTCCGCGGGCCGGCTATGCCGTCCACCTCCAGCCCGTGCCCCGACTGGTAGGTCCGCACGGCGCTCAGGGTGTTGGGGCCGTAGTCGCCGTCGGCCTGCGTGCCGGCCGCGCTCTGCACCCGCTGCACCTTCGCCGTCAGGGCGCCCTTGGTCTGGGGGCCGGCGATGCCGTCGACCTCCAGGTCGTTGTCGCTCTGGAAGGACAGCACGGCGTTCTTGGTGCGGGGGCCGTAGGCGCCGTCCACACCGCTCAGCGGCAGGTAGCCCAGACCGGCGAGATTCCGCTGGAGGAGCTTGGTCTCGGAGTCGGTCCCGGTGCCCGGTCCGCTGGAGACGATCCGGTCGATGTTCATCTCGCCCATGGTCTGGGGGCCGGCGATGCCGTCGACCTCCAGGCCGTGGCGGCTCTGGTACGACCTCACGGCGTCGAGGGTGTTCGCGCCGTAGTCGCCGTCGGCCTGCGTGCCGGCCGCGGACTGCACCTGCTTGACCTTGGCCAGCAGGGCGGCCGTGGTCTTCGGCCCGGCGTCGCCGTCCACGTCGAGGCCGTTGTCCCGCTGGAAGTGCCGTACGGAGTCCTGAGTCTGCGGCCCGTACGCGCCGTCGACACCGCTGCGCGGGAGGTAGCTGAGGCCCGACAGGCCCCGCTGGAGCAGACCCGTGTCGACGGCGTGCGCGGTCGGCACCGGTCCGGTCAGCAGCGCCGTCAGGGCAGCGGCGACGGTCAGGAGGGCGGCCATCAGCCTGCGGGCCGACACCGCCGCCCGGTCCGGGGGCCGGGTGGAGAGGGATGGGGAAGACAGTGAAGACATGAGCGGAATGGGCCTTTCGGCTGCGTGGTGACGGTCGGTCACCACGCAGCTTCAAGGGCCGCGCCGCGTCCCCTCCAGTACCTCAGCGTCTCTGGGACGAGCCCGGGATGTCCCTGGGCCAAGGCCCTCTTCCACCCGTCGCCGCGCCGGCCGTCAGGGCTGCTGGACAGCCCCTTCGGGCGCACACTGCATCTGCTTCTCCGCCGGGATCGCCCCGCACACGCTCATCGCTTCGAGGGGAGCCTCGGCGGAGACCGCGAGCATCTTGGTGTACGAGTCGTGCTCGAAGCGGATCAGGGCTTCCAGCTCGGTCCCCCTGGCATCCCTGATGATCACCTTGTCGCCGACGGCCCCGCCTTCGATGCGTCCCCATACCGATTGGCAGGCCGCGCTGTAGCGGAGCTGGATGTGCATGCCGCGCAGGAAGGTGCTCTTGGCCGTCGTCGCGTCCCAATGGCATTCCATGGCCTGGGGATCGTGGCGCAGGCAGGTGTCGGACTTGCACTTGACCTGGATGTCACCGGCTCGCGGGACGAGGGTCGCGGTCTCCTCGCCGCCGCTCTTCTTGCTGTCGGCCGGCTTTCCCGCCGCATCCGGAGAGCGGCCTCCCGCCGTGGTGGAGGAGAAGGCGAGGCCGGTGGCGACCGAGCCCAGCAGGGCTCCCGCGGTGATGTATCCGATCACGCCGAATCTTCGTCTCCACTCGGACCGGGGTCTCTCGCGCGGCGACGGGGCCTCTGCCTGCGGGGCGTCCGGCACGCCGGCGTCCGGCGGTGCCTCGTGTGCGGCCTCCGGCCCGGGCCGCTCGGGCTCGGCCGTCGCCGTCGCCGTCGGTACGGGTGCGGCCGTGGCCGGGGCGCCGCTCGCCGGGGCGGAGACGGCCCGCGCCAGCAGGTCGAGCAGCGGCTCCGGGTCCGTGCCCGCCACGGCCGCGAGTTGCTCGACGGCCACGGTGGTCGGCAGCTGCTTCCCGTTGAGGAATCGCTCCCATGACGAGCGGCTGTAGTGCGTCCGGTCGGCAAGCCGGCCGAAGCTGAGTTGCGAGGACTCCTTGATCCTGCGCATCTCCGTACTCAACTGGGCACGCGCCGACTCCGTGCCACCTGTCACCTTTGTCCGGTCAGACATCAAAGGCCCCCCAACTCGCTTATGCGCCATACAGCTTCCCCGAGACGGTGTGGCGCGAGGGACAGGATATGCGGCGCCGCTGACAGTCCCGGACTCGGCGCCGGGCACCGGAATCCCTAGGGACGGCCGCCATCGGGCGTCCCTGGGCCGGAAGGGCCGCGACGTGGGACGTCCCAGGGAAGCGACCCCCTGTGGGCAGATCGCACAACGGTTTCCGGCCTCGGGCGTGTCCCTGGGACATGCGGCCGCCCGCTGGGACGGCGGGCCCGCGGCCATGATGATGCGGCGCCGGGGCGTCCCCGTCCGGCGATCCCCACCGCCCCCCCCACACACACAGAACACGTCACCAGCAGAAGGAAGTTGCCGCGTCATGCCTCAGATCTCCCCGCGCAGGACCCTCACGGCTCTCGCCCTGGCGGCCGCAGCCGTCGGCTCCCTGCTCGTCACGGCTCCCGCCGCCCAGGCCAACGACTACCTCGGCGCATGCCTGGACAGCGTCGGCTACCGCAAGTCGCCCAACGGCTGGAACGTTCCGGCGCGGAACTTCTCCCAGGGTTCCTCGGGCGTGTGCGTCAAGGAGCTGCAGCTCGACCTCGCCTCGACCATCGGCATCGATGAAGAGGACTGGGCCGGCTTCGTCGACGGCCGCTTCGGCCCGAAGACGGACAAGTACGTGCGGCGCTTCCAGCAGTCCAGCCACCTCGAGGTGGACGGCATCGTCGGCCCCCGGACGTGGGAGAGCCTCATCTCCCGCACCACGGATTGAGAGGGAGCCGCACGCCGCCGCGACCGGGCCGGCGCCACGCCTGCTCCCGCCACGCCGCGGGGAAGGGGTTGGGATCCCCGTTCCAGGAGGCCCGCAGGGCCCCGCGCGAGCGGGTGCAGGCGACGAAGGGCAGGCTCGACTCGCCGAGCCTGCCCTCCCGGTGGTGCTCTTCCAGTACCTCAAGCGGCGCCCGCCGTTCGACGACGAGCCGCTGCGCCGCGCCCTGACGCAGCGGTTCAACGCCATCGACGGCATCGACCTGGCGCTCCCCTGACCCGAGCGGCGCCGCCGGACGGCACGACGCCAACGGCGTCGGCCGTCCGGCCGGTCCGCGGGACGCCGGTCACCTCATGCGGCGCCGGCGGAAGCCGGGTCCGCGGCCATCGTGTCGCGCAGGCTCTTCGGGCGCAGGTCGGTCCAGTTCGCCTCGACGTGCTCCAGGCACCGCCGACGGGATTCCGCGCCGAATATGATGCGCCAGCCGGCGGGAATCTCGGCGAACGACGGCCACAGCGAGTGCTGTTCCTCGTCGTTCACCAGGACGTAGAACCGGCCGTCGGCGTCGTCGAACGGGTTGCTGCTCATGGAACCACTCCAATTCAAGCCGTTCACGGTCCGACTCCCGGCCGGGAATCGGACCGTCATCCGTTGGTGGGGATGGAGTTGGCGGGACCGCCGTTCCCGATCATGACATGGGCGCCACCGGCGCGGCCCGTGTTCTCTCCACCTCGCGCGCGAGGCCGCCTACGGGAGCGGGAGGGCGATCAGCTTCTTCTCCTCGCGGAGGTAGAGCCGCTTGCCGTCCGGATCCGGCGTCACGGCGTAGGCACTCGTCCTGTAGTGCCAGACCGGGGCCTGGGTGCGGATGCGGACGGCTCGCAGGCCCGTCGCGTCCATGCTGTAGACGTGGCTCGGGGTGACCACGGGGGCGATGTCGCGATTCGGTTTCGCGCCCTCCGGCAGGATGTCCGTCCATTGCAAGGTGCCGACGAGGGTGCTGATGGCGACGATGCCGCGGGTGCCCTCCACGGCGTAGACGACCCCGTCGCGGACGGTCGTCATGCCGTACCGGCGCTGGGCGCCCACCTCACCCGCGTCGCGGTTCGCGCCGAAGGACCAGACCTTTTCGCCGTCGGTGAGCCGCAGCGCGTGCACCTTCTTGGCGCCGATGTACACGCAGTCGTCATCCGTGGCCGGCCGGCCCGGCGTGGCGCCGGGTGCTTCGACCGACACGTTCCAGCGCTCGGCGCCGCTGCCGGCGTCGTGCACGGACATCCGCAGGGCGCCGCTCGTCTCAGCGTGCTGCCACAGCAGTAGGCCGCCGCGTACGGCCTTGACGCCGATGGGGGTCGGGCGTCCCAACTGCACCTGCTCCTCGGTGGGGGCCGCCGCCGGCTGCCGCCACAGTTCCCTGCCGGTCTTCAGGCTCGCGGCCACCACGGACCACTGGCCGCTCCCGGCCGCCCCGGCGTAGAGGAACACGGTGTCGCCGGCCACCCCGAGGATCTGGTTGAGCGCGTTCGTACCGTCGTACGCGGGAAGCCGGACGAGCGGCGCCTGCTCCGTGCCGTTCTCCAGGGACAGGGGTACCACCGCGAGGGCCTTGTCCGCGGCGTCCGGCTTCCTCACCGCGTACAGGACCTTGCCGTCGGTGGCGACGCGCCAGACCTGTGTGAACCCCTGGACGTCCCTCAGGTGCCTGCCGTCCTGTTGGAAGATCCCGCTGGTCGTGGTTCCGGTGGCCATGACGAGCAGGTCGTTCACCGGCAGCGGGGCGCTGCCCACCAGGGGCTGCGCCAGGTCGGCCTTCCACAGCGCGTCGGGCGGCGGTTGCAGGGCGGGCTGCCCGGCGTCCGCGCCCCCGGCCCCGTCGTCGCCGCGGCTGCCGAGCCAGGCCCACAGCCCGCCCCCCGCCGCGAGCGCGACCGCGCCGGCCGCGGCCCCGGAGACCGCGAACAGCCTGCGGCGTGACATGCCGGGGTCGTCGGCGACGACGGTGTCCGGCGCCCCGCGGGGGGCCGGCAGCCGCAGCGGCGGCTCCTGCCACACGGCTGCTGCGCGCCGGGCGATGTCCGCGAGCACCGGCTGCGGCAGCCCGTCCGCGAACGGGCCGCCGCCGGGTGCGAGCAGGTCCGCCAGCTCGGCCGTCGTGGGGCGCTGCGCCGGGTCCTTGGACAGGCAGCGGGCGAGCAGCGGCGCCAGTGCCGCCGGTACGCCGCTCAGGTCGGGTTCCGCGTACCGCACCCGGTAGAGCAGGTCCGCGGCCTGCCCGCCGCCGAAGGGACCGTGCCCGCAGGCCGCGAAGACCAGGACGCCGGCCAGCGCGAACACATCGCCGGCCGGGGTGTGTTCGAGGCCGCCGGCCTGCTCCGGCGACATGAAGGCGGGCGTGCCGGCCGCTGCCCCGGTGCGGGTCAGCCGTTCGTCGCCGAGGGCGCGCGCGATACCGAAGTCGATGACCTTGGGCCCGGCGGCCGTGACCATGACGTTGGAGGGCTTGAGGTCGCGGTGCACCACGTCCGAGCCGTGCAACTGGCCCAGCGCCCGGGCGAGGTCCGCGCCCAGCGCGCGCACGCACGGCTCGGGCAGCGGGCCGGCCAGCCCGACCGCCCCGTCCAGCTGCGGCCCGATGACGTATTCGGTGGCCAGCCACGGTGTCGCGGCCAGGGCGTCCGCGGCGAAGACCCGGGCCCCGTAGCGGTCGCCGATGACCCGGGCCGCGTCCGCCTCCAGCCGGAACCGGGTACGGAAGGTGGCGTCGGCGGCGATCTTGGCGTGCGCGGTCTTCAGCGCGACCGTCCGCCCGGCCGCCGAACGGGCCAGGTAGACCGTGCCCATGCCGCCGCTGCCGAGCCGGGCGAGCAGCCGGAAGTCGCCGAGGTGCTGCGGATCGTCGTGCGTGAGCGGGGCGAGCGGGGCGGACATCGGGTCAGTGCACCTTCTGGGCCGTGGCGAACGGCTGTTGCAGGGACGGGAGTTCCGCGGCGAGCAGCGCGGCGGACTGATCGGCGAGCGCGGCGACGACCCGGCCCGGCAGCGGTACGGCTCCGTGGTCGAGGACCGTTCCGGCCTGCGCGTACGGGGCCTCGGCCGGGGCGGGGCCCGCGCCGGGGGACACGAGTGCGCCCAGTACCTCCTGCGCGGACCGCGGCCGGGCCGCCGGGTCGGACGACAGGCAGGATCCGACCAGCGTCCGCAGCCCCGGCGGCAGTTCGCCCTGCTCGGGCACGGTGTGGCCGGTCGAGGCGTAGGCCAGGACGGCGCCCAGGGCGAAGACGTCCCCGAGCGGCTGCGGGCGGCCCCCCGACGCCTGCTCCACGGCCAGGCAGCCCGGATCGAGACCGGGCAGCCCCGTCCGCCGCGTCCCGTCGGGAGCCGCGGCCCGCACGGCCCCGAAGCAGGCCAGCAGCGGTCCGCCCGCGGTGACCAGGACGGCGGCCGGTGACAGCCCCGCATGCGTCACCCCCTGGGCGTGCGCGGCGGTCAGCCCCTCCGCGAGTGCGGCGCCGAGCCTGCGGACGGTGTCCTCGGGCAGCGGCCCCCCGTACGCGGCGAGCACGGCCGGCAGCGGCAGCGCGGGCGTGTACGGGGCCGCGTACCAGGGGAAGCCGGCCGTGCCGCCCACCTCCGCGACGTGCAGGAACCGGGGTACGGACAGCCGCCGGGCGCCTTCGGCCTCGATCGCCCACCGGGACGGGTCGGCGCCGGCCAGGGGCACGCCGACGAGCACCGTGCGCTGCCCGTCGGCGGTGCGCCCGAGGTAGCGGCGTTCGGGAACGGCGTGCCCGGCGGAGTCGGAGTCGAGCCGGGCCAGGATCACGTACGGCCCGACGTGCGACGGGTCGTCGTGACGAAGGCGTTCCATGTGCGCTCTCCCGGGTCGGTTGATCGGCCCCGAGCCTAAGCTGTGCCCGCCGGGGCGGCTGAACCGGGCGGGAGCGGTGTGCGGGGGAACGGGCCGGGCGCGCGCCTCACTCGAGGGTGGGCATGGCCGTGAGCTTCCCGTCGTTGACGAGGAAGATGCGGTTCCCGGCGCCGGACATGCCCCAGGGGCCGCGCGATTCGGGCGACCAGGTCCAGAACCGGCGGCCGGCGACGACGGAGTGGGCCGAGACGCCCTGCCCGTCCCCCTGGACGACCCAGACCGTACCGGCCTGCACGACCGGGGGAGTGTGCGGCACCGGGCCCCGCGCGGTGCGGTCCCTCGGGAACGGCCCGCCGAGCTTCATGTTCACCTCGGTCAGCTCCGTACCGTTCATGGCGAACACACTGGCGTTCTTGACGACCGCCGGGCCCCAGCCGCCGGCCCCCCGCTGCGGGGCCTCGGTGGCCTTGATCTCCTCCCAGATCTGCTTCCCCGTCCTGATGTCCAGGGCCGAGAGGCTGCGTCCACCGAGGTAGACGACGTCGTTCACGACGAGGGGCTGCACCGCGGACTTCGCCTGGCCGCCGAGCCGCCAGACCGTGGTCCCGGAAGCGGTGTCGACGGCGATGACGTCCCCGTCGGCACCGAAGAACACCAGCCGGTCCGTGCCGGCCGCGGCCCGCGGCCCCGGGGCCGCCACGGCGGCCTGCGGAAGCGGGACCGTCCAGCGGACCTTGCGCCCGGCGGTGTCCACGGCCCGCAACTGCCCGCCGCGCGTCACCAGGTAGACCGCCGACGCGTCCGCGGCCAGGATGCGGCCGGTGTCGGCGCCCGCCACCGACCACTCCTGCCTGCTGGTGGAGGCTTCGAAGCAGAGCAGCGCCCCGCCGGAGCCCGCGGTCACGAACCGGTGGCCGGGCAGCTCCACGAGTCCGGCGGCCGGCCGGACGCCGGGCAGCCGCCACTTCTCCGTGCCGAAGGTCGTCAGACGCGCCGCGAGGCCGCCGCCCGCGGCCGCGAAGACGACCACGTCGAGGATCGGCAGCGGGGTGGTGACCTGGCCGTCGACCGGTCCCGCCGCCACGGGCAGCGGACCCCACAGCTCGCCCGGAGGCGTTCCGTGCTGCCCGACGGTGATCGACAGCGGCTCGGTGTCCCTGGCCTGGCCGGCCGCGGGGATCTTGCGCGGTTCCTCGCGCTGCAGCCACCAGGCGCCCGCCGCCCCGCCGGAAGCGGCCAGTACTCCACCCGCCGCCAGCGCGGTGCGCAGCAGCCGCCTGCGGGAGGGGCCGCCCCCGGGCTCCTGCCCGACGACCGTGGCCTGCCGGTCGGCTTCGGCCCCCCGGCGCTCGATGTCCTCGGCCAGGGCTCCGGTGCGCCAGATCCGGTCCGTTCCCGGCGGCGGGGCGAAGGCGCCCGCTATTTCCCCGGGGGACGGGCGGTGTGCGGGGTCCTTGGCGAGGCAGGGCGCGATCAGCTGCCGCAACTCGGGCGGTACGGAGTCCAGTCGCGGCTCGCCGTGCACGACCTCGTACTGCACGGCGGCCACGTGGGTCCCGTCGAAGGTGCGCTGCCCGGTGGCCGCGTACGCCAGGACCGCGCCCAGGGAGAAGACGTCCGCGGCCGGGCCGACGCGCCGGCCGAGCACCTGCTCGGGGGCGCCGTACCCGGGGGTGACCGGTACCTGGCCCGTGGTGGTGAGCGTCAGCCCGTGCTCGGGGCGCGCGATACCGAAGTCGATGACGCGCGGTCCCGCGGAGGTGAGCACGATGTTGGCCGGCTTCAGGTCGCGGTGGACCAGCCCGGCCGCGTGGATGTCCCGCAGGGTGGCGGCGAGCGGGGCGGCGAGCGCGCGCACGCCGTCGGCGCCGAACGGCCCGTACCGGCGCACGGCGTCCTCGAGGGTGGGTCCGGACAGGAACTCGGTGGCGATCCAGGGCCGGCCGTCGTGGTCGTCGATCCGCGCGTTCAGGACGCGGGCGACGCCGCCGCTGGTGACGGCCTGGGCGGTGTGGGCCTCGCGCAGGAAGCGCTGGACGAGGTGCGGGTCGTGCGCGAGTTCGGGCAGCAGCACCTTGACGGCCGCGGTGCGGCCGCCGTCCTCCCGGCCGAAGTACACCTTGCCCATGCCGCCTTCGCCGAGGACGCCGAGCACGCGGTACGGACCGAGCCGGATCGGATCACCGGCGCCGAGGGGTTTCATGTGGTGCTGCTTCCTGTCGTTCACGGGCGTCAGCGGAAGTCGACGGGCAGGCCGTTCGGTTCCTTGATGCGCTTCATGATGATCTGCGAGTTGACCTCGGTGATACCGGTGAGGGCCGTCAGCTTCTCGATCCACAGGCGCTCGTAGGCCCGCAGGTCGGCGACGGCGATCCGCAGCAGGCAGCCGGGGCTGCCGAAGAGACGGTAGGCCTCGATGACGTCCGGGATGTCCTGGAGGGCCGCCTCGAAGGCCTCGACCGCCTCGCGGTCGCGCCGCACCTCGACCGAGACGAGCACCTCGAAGCCGCGGTCCACGGCCTCGGGGGAGATCACGGCGCGGTAGCCCTGGATCACCCCGTCCTGTTCCAGCTGGCGAACCCGGCGCATGCAGGGGGAGGGGGTCAATCCCACGCGCTGGGCGAGTTCCTGGTTGCTCAGGCGGCCATCGGCCTGGAGCTCGCGCAAGATATCTCGGTCAATGGCGTCCATGACGCAATTATCACCCAGCGTTTGTGAACGGGCCTGGGGGAATACGCAATCACATTGCGCGTAGATCGCTCTATCATTGCTGCTTTGAGTACATATGTACGAGTGACGTACTAGTGACACGAGTGACACGAGTGAAGGGCGGCCACGGCCGATGGGACGGATCGTCGTGATCAGCACCGGCGGGACGATAGCCAGCCGCTGGCAGGGTTCCGGCTTCGCAGCGGACGCCGACGGGAACGAGGTGATCGCCACCGCACCACTCCCCGAGGGCATCACCGTCGAACTGGTCGACCTGTTCAGCGTGAACAGCCCGCGACTCACCACCGCACACCAGCTCACCCTGCTCCGCACGGTGCACGAGGTGCTCGCCGACCCCGGCGTGGACGGCATCGTCGTCACGCACGGCACCGACACCCTGGAGGAGTCGGCGTTCCTCCTCGACCTCCACCACCACGACCCGCGCTCCGTGGTCTTCACCGGTTCGCAGCGCCCCATGGGCACCGCCGACGGGGACGGCCCGGGGAACCTCTACGACGCCCTGCTCACCGCCGCGAACACGCGCGGGCTCGGCGTGCTGATCGCCTTCGCCGGGCGGGTGCACGCCGCCCGCGGCACCGTGAAGACCCAGGCCGTGGAGCTGGACGCGTTCGCCGACCCCTCGAAGGAACTCTTCGGGAAGATCGGCTTCGGCAAGGTCACCATCCTGCGCGCCCCGCAGCGCCCGGCGCCGCTCCCGCTGCCCGCGATGCCGGAGCTCCCGCCGCGCGTGGACGTGGTGGTGCACCACGCCAACGGCGACGCGGTCCTGCTGAACGCCGCCGTCGAGGCCGGTGCGCGCGGCATCGTCCTCGTCGGGACCGGCGCGGGCAACGCGACTCCGGAGATCGTGGATGCCGTCCGGGCCGCCGTCGGCCGCGGGGTCCTGGTCGCGCTGACCACCCGCGTCATGGCCGGACCGGTCACCGAGATCTACACCCACGGCGGCGCGGTGGACCTCGTGGCCGCCGGAGCCGTCCCGACCGGCACCCTGCGCGCCGGACAGGCCCGCATCGCGGTCCTGGCCGCGCTGCTGGCCACGGACAACAAGGTCGAGCAGGCCCGCATCCTGCGCGAGGCGCTGGGCGCGCCCGGCTCGGTGCTCGTCGGGGCGTAACCCTCCGGAGCAGCGTGTGCGGCCGCTACGATCCGGGTAACGGTCGCTACGCTGCGGGGGGTTGCATGGAGCCCGGGACGATCGGGATCCGGCTGGCCTCGGCGGCCATGGCGCCCCTCGTCAGGAGGCTGTTCGTCACCGAGGGCGGCGGGGCCGGCCTCGTCGACCGACCGATCCGCATCTCGGGCCACGTGTCCTTCACGGGCGAGAAACGCTCGCTCACGGAAGCAGACCTCCAGACGCTGGCCGCCAAGCTGGTGGCACAGGCCCTGCGCACCGGCGAGCGCCCGATCGCCGCGGACGAGCAGCAGGCGGTCACCGACGCCCTCGCGCAGACCCTGCGGGGCCTCGGCGAGCTGACGATGACCGACCTGGACGCCGTACGCCT
The DNA here is from genome assembly GCF_017639205.1 of Streptomyces nojiriensis. Taxonomy (NCBI): domain Bacteria; kingdom Bacillati; phylum Actinomycetota; class Actinomycetes; order Kitasatosporales; family Streptomycetaceae; genus Streptomyces; species Streptomyces nojiriensis. The sequence continues at coordinate 6,765,939 of NZ_CP071139.1, forward strand.
CGGCTCCGCGGCGTTCGCCCGGGAACTGCGCGCCGTCGGCGGCCGCCCCGAGCGGGAACTCACCACCGACGCCACGTACTTCTACGAGCGGCTGGTCGACGCGGCCTGCCTGCACATCCTGCAGTTCTTCACGCAGCGCTCGACGTTCGTGGCCCACGCCCTGGTGGAGCAGACCCGCGGGATCGCCGAACTGACGGCCAAGGTCGACGAACTGATCCGCCGCGACCCGCTGCCGGGCGCCGAGGACGCCGCGTTCGAGCAGCTGTACCTCCCGTACGTGGAGAAGAAGCACGGCAAGCTGACCATCTACGGGATCGACCTCAGCAGCTCGCCCACGCGGTGGCCGCTGGACGCGGCGTACCTGAGCCTGGAGGCGACGCCGGTGACGTGGCGCCGGTGGCTGAACGAGCGCAGCCCGGCCGCCGCTCACCTGCCCGCCGATCAGGCCCTGGCGGGCGGCTCCCGCGTCCTGCTGCGCGGCGGCGCCCGCTCCGGACGGACCGCACTCCTGCAGTGGCTCGCCGCAGACCCCCGGCACGCCCTGCCCGCGGATCAGGCCCTGGCCGGCAGCCACCGCGTCCTCCTGCGCGGGGAAGCCGGTACCGGCAAGACCACCCTGGTGCAGTGGCTGGCCGTCACCGCCGCCTGCCGGAACCTCTCCCCGCAGATGGAGTACCTCTACGACCGCATCCCCTTCGTCCTGCCGCTGCGCACCCTGACCCGCCACGGCGAGCGGCTGCCCGCCCCCCGCGACTTCCTGACCGCCGTGGGCTGTCCGCTCGGGTCCTCCCAGCCCGACGGCTGGGCCCACCGCGTCCTCATGGCGGGTCGCGGTCTCGTCCTCGTCGACGGCATCGACGAGATCCCCGACGCGGAACGGGAGCGCACCCGCGGCTGGCTGCGGGATCTGATGGACACCTACGACGGCGACAACCGGTGGCTCGTGACCTCGCGCCCCTCCGCCGTGGGGGCGCAGTGGCTCGCGGAGGAGGACTTCACCGAACTGACGCTGTCCACCATGACTCCTTCGGACATCGCCACCTTCATCCAGCGGTGGTACGCCGCGGCGCGCGACGGCGGCGAGGAGGACGCGGACCTCCGTACGTACGAGTCCCAGCTGCTCGATGCGGTGCGGACCAGACCGGACCTCGGCCGCCTGGCCACCACCCCCCTGATGTGCGGACTGCTCTGCGCCCTGCACAGGGACCGGCGCGGCTACCTCCCGCACGGTCGCAAGGACCTCTACGAGGCGGCGCTCTCCATGCTGCTGGGCCGCCGCGACCGGGAGCGGGACCTGAAGGGCCCGGATCTGCCGGAGGAGCCCCAACTCGACCTGTTGCAAAGGATCGCGTACTGGCTCGCCAAGAACGGCCGGACCGCTGTGGACCGTTCCCGTGCCGAGGACGTCGTCGCCAGGGCGCTGCCCTCGGTCCCGGAGGCGGCCGCCCTGGGCGGAGCTCCCGAGGTCTTCGCGTACCTCCTCCGGCGCAGCGGACTCCTGCGGCAACCGGCGCCCGGCACGGTGGACTTCATCCACCGCACCTTCCAGGACTTCCTCGCCGCGCGGGCCGCGGCGGAGGAGGGCGACTTCGGCATGCTCATCTCCCACGCCGACGACGACCAGTGGGAGGACGTCATCCGGATGGCGGTCGCCCTCGCCCGTCCCGCCGAGCGCGTCACACTGCTGCGCGACCTCCTCGAGCGGGGAGACGCCTCCACCGACAAGCGCGCCCGGGCCCGGCTCCACCTGCTCGCCGCCGCCTGTCTGGAGGACACCAGCAGCATCGACCCCGGCACCCGCGCGGCCGTGGAGGAACGCACCGCCGCCCTCGTCCCGCCTTCGGACTGGACCCAGGCATGCGCCCTCGCGGAGGTCGGCCGGCTGGTGCTTGGCCTTCTACCGGGTCCCGAGGGGCTCGACCACGAGAGCGCGTACCAGGTGGTGGTCGCGGCCTCGCACGTGAAATCGGACGCCGCGATGCCCTTCCTCGCGCGGTTCGCCACGCACCCCCGGCTCCGGGTCCGTTCAGCGCTCCTGTCGGCCTGGTCGCGCTTCGAATGCGGGACCTATGCCGAGGAGGTGATCGCACACCTGGATCCGACCGGTCTCCTCTACATCGTCAGCTCCGATGCCCAACTGCGCGAGCTGGCCCGGCTGGACTCCCCGCCGCACCGCTTGGACGTCAGGCACCGTGTGTCCCTCGACGCACTGTCCCACTACGTGCGGCGGCACGGTCTGACGGACCTCGCGATCACGCACGACCGGGTGTCGGATCTGGACTTCCTGCGAGGACAGTCCGCCCTGGAGTCCGTCGAGATCAAAGGCTGCCCGGAGCTGACGGACATCTCCGGGCTCGGCGGCCTGCCGGTCAGGAGACTGGACATCGAGAGTGCCGGGCCGGACCTCGACCTGAGTCCGGTGGCACAGCTCGGGCAACTGACATCCTTCAGCATCCACGGGGAAAACAGCACGAGCTGGTCCGCACAGGTCCTGCCCGCCCGTGCCCCCCTGCGCGAGCTGGTCGTGTGCTGCGAGATGAATTCCCCCCACGGGCTCGAAGGCCTCGGCGGGTTCCCCGGGCTGACGACTCTCGTACTCACAGGGGCGTCCACTCCTGCCTCGGCAGCCGACTGGCAGGAGGTCCGAGCACTGAACGCCCTCGCCCACCTCAAGGTGTCCACCAGCTCGTTCGCGACCCTTCCGGCGGACGCGAGGCTGACCTGCGTCACCGGTCTGACCCTTCTCGGAGATGAGGAGGAGGCCATGCAGTCGGCGATCCACCGACTGCCCGTAGCGTTTCCCCGGCTGCAGAAGCTGATCCTCTTCGACATGACCTCGAAGCGCGATCTCGACATCGCGCCGCTCGCGGAACTGCCCGAACTCCAGGCGGTCCGCATCTTCGCCGGTACCGGCACCCTCAGCGGCGCCGAGCTGCTGCCGCCGTCGGTGTGGCTGCGATACGACTGACCGGGCGGCGCCCGCCGGGCGCCGCCCCGCCGTCAGATCCCCGGGTTCCCGAAGGCCGCCAGGATGCGGTCCGCCGCGGAGGTCGGGGTGACGGAGCCCGCCCGGACCGAGGCCTCCAGCTCCGGTGCGAGCTCCCGCACGACGGGATCCGCCCGCAGGCGTTCCAGCAGTGCGTCGCGGACCATCGACCAGGTCCACTCCACCTGCTGCGCCGCCCGCTTCGCCGCCAGCCGCCCCCCCGCGTCCAGCAGGGTCCGGTGCTGCTCCAGCCGGCTCCACACCTCGTCCAGCCCGGTCGACTCCCGCGCGCTGCACGTCAGGACCGGCGGCGTCCAGGCCGCGTCCACCGGGTGCATCAGCCGCAGCGCGCCCGACAGTTCCCGCGCCGCGGCCTTCGCGTCCCGCTCGTGCGGGCCGTCCGCCTTGTTCACCGCCAGGACGTCCGCCAGCTCCAGGACACCCTTCTTGATGCCCTGCAGCTGGTCGCCCGTACGGGCCAGGGACAGGAGGAGGAAGGAGTCGACCATCCCCGCCACCGTGGTCTCCGACTGGCCCACGCCGACCGTCTCGACGAGGACCACGTCGTAGCCCGCCGCCTCCATCACGATCATCGACTCGCGGGTGGCCTTGGCGACCCCGCCCAGCGTGCCCGCCGACGGGGACGGGCGGACGAACGCCGCCGGATCCACCGACAGCCGCTCCATCCGGGTCTTGTCACCCAGGATGGAGCCGCCCGTGCGCGTCGACGAGGGGTCCACCGCGAGCACCGCCACCCGGTGGCCCAGCCCCGTCAGCATCGTGCCGAACGCGTCGATGAAGGTGGACTTGCCCACCCCCGGCACACCGCTGATGCCGATCCGGCGGGCCCGGCCCGCGTGCGGCAGCAGCTCCGTCAACAGGCCCTGCGCCAGCACCCGGTGAGCCGGCAGGGTGGACTCGACGAGGGTGATCGCACGCGCGACGAACGCGCGCTTCCCGTCGAGCACCCCCTTCGCGTAGGCCTCGATGTCGATCTTCGGCACCGGCGGCCGCCTACAGCTCGTGGCCCAGGTCCGCGGCCAGCCGCGTCACCAGGTCGTGGGCCGCCTCCGGGATCACCGTGCCCGGCGGGAAGACCGCCGTCGCGCCCATCTCCAGCAGCGTCGGGACATCGGCCGGCGGGATCACCCCGCCCACGACGATCATGATGTCCTCGCGGCCCTCCTCCGCCAGCTGCTCGCGCAGCGCCGGTACGAGGGTCAGGTGGCCGGCCGCCAGCGACGACACGCCCACCACATGGACGTCCGCCTCGACGGCCTGGCGGGCCACCTCCGCCGGGGTCTGGAACAGCGGGCCGACGTCCACGTCGAAGCCCAGGTCGGCGAAGGCGGTCGCGATCACCTTCTGGCCGCGGTCGTGCCCGTCCTGGCCCATCTTGGCGACCAGGATGCGCGGACGGCGGCCCTCCGCCTCCTCGAACCGGTCGACGAGCGCACGGGTGCGCTCCACGGACGGGGACTCGCCTGCCTCGGTGCGGTACACACCCGAGATCGTACGGATCTGGCTCGCGTGCCGCCCGTACACCTTCTCCAGTGCGTCCGAGATCTCACCGACGGTGGCCTTGGCGCGCGCCGCGTCGACCGCCAGGGCCAGCAGGTTGCCGTCGCCGCGCTCGGCCGCGTTCGTCAGCGCCCGCAGGGTGTCCTGCGTGACCGCCTCGTCGCGCTCCTCGCGCAGCCGCCGCAGCTTGGCGATCTGCTGCGAGCGCACGGAGGAGTTGTCGACCTTGAGGACGTCGATCGCCTCGTCGTTCTCCACGCGGTACTTGTTGACGCCGATCACCGGCTGCCGGCCCGAGTCGATCCGCGCCTGCGTGCGCGCCGCGGCCTCCTCCACGCGCAGCTTCGGGATGCCCGCGTCGATGGCCTGCGCCATGCCGCCGGCCGCCTCGACCTCCTCGATGTGCTGCCAGGCACGGCGGGCCAGGTCGTACGTCAGCTTCTCGACGTACGCGCTGCCGCCCCACGGGTCGATCGACCGGCAGGTCCCCGACTCCTGCTGCAGCAGCAGCTGGGTGTTGCGGGCGATGCGCGCCGAGAAGTCCGTCGGCAGCGCGAGGGCCTCGTCCAGCGCGTTGGTGTGCAGCGACTGGGTGTGGCCCTGGGTCGCCGCCATCGCCTCGATGCAGGTGCGCGTCACGTTGTTGAAGACGTCCTGCGCGGTCAGCGACCAGCCCGAGGTCTGCGAATGCGTGCGCAGCGACAGCGACTTGGCGTTCTTCGGGTCGAACTGCTTGACCAGGCGCGCCCACAGCAGCCGGGCCGCGCGCAGCTTCGCGACCTCCATGAAGAAGTTCATGCCGATCGCCCAGAAGAACGACAGGCGCGGCGCGAACGCGTCCACGTCCAGCCCGACGGCCTGCCCAGCCCGCAGGTACTCCACGCCGTCGGCGAGGGTGTACGCCAGCTCCAGGTCGGCCGTGGCGCCGGCCTCCTGGATGTGGTAGCCGGAGATGGAGATCGAGTTGTACCGCGGCATCTTCTGCGAGGTGAACGCGAAGATGTCGGAGATGATCCGCATCGAGGGCTTGGGCGGGTAGATGTAGGTGTTGCGGACCATGAACTCCTTGAGGATGTCGTTCTGGATGGTCCCGGCGAGCTTGTCGGGGGAGACGCCCTGCTCCTCCGCCGCCACGATGTAGAGCGCGAGGACCGGCAGCACCGCGCCGTTCATCGTCATCGACACCGACATCTTGTCCAGCGGGATCCCGTCGAACAGCTGGCGCATGTCGTAGATCGAGTCGATCGCCACGCCCGCCATGCCGACGTCGCCGGTCACGCGCGGGTGGTCGCTGTCGTAGCCGCGGTGCGTCGGCAGGTCGAAGGCCACCGACAGGCCCTTCTGGCCGGACGCCAGATTGCGCCGGTAGAAGGCGTTCGACTCCTCGGCCGTGGAGAAGCCGGCGTACTGCCGGATCGTCCAGGGCTGGTTCACGTACATCGTCGGGTACGGGCCGCGCAGGTACGGGGCCACGCCCGGGTACGTCCGCAGGAAGTCCAGGCCCTCCAGGTCCCGCCCGGTGTACAGCGGCTTGACGCCGATGCCCTCGGGCGTCTCCCACAGCAGGTCGGCGGCCGCGGTGCCGGTGGACTCCTTCACCGCGGAGCGCCACTGCTCCTCGGAGACCCCGGAGGCGGCGGTGGGGTCGAGCGCCAGCTCGGAGAAATCGGGGATGCTCATGCGGGCACTCCCATCCGGTCGAGTACGGAGGACAGCACGGCGACGGCGTCACAGCCGGCGAAGACGTACTCGTCCACGGAAGCCTCAGCGGTGCCCGGCTTGCCGGCGAGGAAGACGGTCGTGGCGCCCGCCGCGCGCAGCGCCTCGGACACCGCCGCGGCCTGCTCCTCGTACAGCGCGTCGCTGGAGCAGAGCACGGCCATGCCGTCGGCGCCGCTCGCGGCGTAGGCCTCGGCGGCCGTCGCCGGATCCACCGACACCGGATCGTGCACCGGTTCGATGCCGCCCGCCTGGAACAGGTTCGAGGCGAAGGTGGCGCGCGCCGTGTGCGCGGCCGCGGGGCCCAGTGCGGCGAGGAAGATCCTCGGCCGGGCGCCCGTCGCCGCCAGGTGCGCGTCGCTGCGGGCGCGCAGGGCCTCGTACGCCTCGTCGCGCCGTACGCGCGGCAGCCCGCCCGTGGGGGCCGCGGGCGCGGGCTCGCGGACGACCGGCTTCTCCGAGAGCAGCGGGAACTCGCTGACGCCGGTGATCGGCTCGCGGCGCCTGGCCAGCTTCTTGGAGCGCGCGGCCCAGGTGGCGGCGAGCCGCTCGGCGACCAGCCCGGAGCGCAGGGCGGCGGCCTGGCCGCCGGCCTTCTCCACGGTCTGGAAGAACTCCCAGGCGGCGTGGGCGAGTTCGTCGGTGAGGCGCTCCACGTAGTACGAGCCGCCGGCCGGGTCGATCACCCGGGCCAGGTGCGACTCCTCCAGCAGGATGGTGGAGGTGTTGCGGGAGATCCGGCGCGCGAAGGCGTCCGGCAGGCCGAGCTCGTTGTCGAAGGGGAGCACGGTCACGGCGTCCGCGCCGCCCACACCCGCGGCCATGCAGGCCACGGTGGTGCGCAGCATGTTCACCCAGGGGTCGCGGCGGGTCATCATCACCGGCGAGGTCACCGCGTGCTGGAGCTGGGCACCCGCCTCCGGGGCCCCCGAGGCCTCGGCGATACGGGCCCACAGCCGGCGCGCGGCGCGCAGCTTGGCGATGGTCAGGAACTGGTCCGCGGTGGCGGCGTAGCGGAACTCCAGCTGTCCGAGCGCCGCTTCGGTGCTCAGCCCGGCCTCGGTGAGGGCGCGCAGGTAGGCGACACCGGTGGCCAGGGACAGGCCCAGCTCCTCGGCGGCGCTGCCGCCGGCCTCGTGGTACGGCAGCGCGTCCACGGTCAGGGCGCGCACCCCGGGCCAGCCGGCGGCGGCCTCCCGGGCCAGCAGGGCGGCGTCGGCCACGTCCAGGGCCTCACCCGTGCGGGCCTCGTGGCCCAGGGGGTCGGCGCCCAGCGAGGCCCGAGCGGCCTCGGGGGCCACCGCGCTCTCGGTGAACAGACGCAGCAACGCGCGCGCGGCCTCGGCGTATTGGGCTCCGGCGTCCAGGGTGACGGGGGCGAGGTCCAGGTAGACCCCGTCCAGCGCCCGGGCGAGGCCCTCGACGGGGAGACCGCCCCGGCCCACGGTGAGCCAGAGGGAGGTGACCCCGTTCTCCAGATCGGCCAGGGCCGCCTCGTTCACGCGTACCGGATCGGTGCCCGCGAGGCGCTGGCGCACGTCCCAGCCGTTCGCGGTGGTGCCTTCCGGCCTGCCCCCGCGGACGAACGGGGCGAAGCCGGGGAAACCGGTGTCGGGAGCCGCCCCGTCGGGCGGCGCGGTGTACAGCGGGCGCGTGGTGAGCCCGTCCTCGATTGGGGTGGACAACGCGTCTTCTGCGGCCTCGCCGGAGACTTCCTTGCCCGACTTGCGCAGTACGCCTTCTACAAGGCGCTGCCACTGCTCATGCGTCGCGTCAGGGAACTCGGCGGCCAGGGAGAGCCCGTCGTCAGGCAGGACCGTCATGGCTCGAATGTAGGGGAGCGCGCTCAGGTGGCACCATACCGATGGGTGTGATCTCGCCCTCTCGGGCCCTGCCGAAGGGGTCCTGGAACACCCGGCTGAGCAGCACGGTTGCCGCGGCCTCCGGAAGTACGGCGGGACCCGCGTGCGGCACCACGATCCGCTCGGGATCGTCGCAGACGTGCGAGAGCTCCATCGCGGCGACCCGGATCTCCTGCAGATATCCCTCGTCGAGGACGCTCGCCAGCTCGGTCACGACCATGACCGCCGGATTGAAGACATCCAACAGAAGAGCCGCCGCGCGGCCCACCGCGCGGGCGCGCTCGCGCAGCAGCCGGTCGGCGCGCGGATCGCCGGCGGCGGCCGCGTCCACCAGCAGGTTCACCGAAGGGTCCGGCACGATGCCCCGCCGCACGGCCTCGGCGCCGAGCGCGGTGTCGGACGCGGTCGCCTCCAGGCAGCCGGTACGCCCGCACGTGCACGGGACCTGCGAGCGCGGCACCGGCAGATGCGCCACGTCCCCGGCCGCCGCGCCCGGACCCTGGTGCACGGTCCCCTCGATCCCGAAGGCGGCGTCGACGACCCGGCCGATGAACAGGTGCACCAGGCTCCGGCGGGCCTCGGGCCGGCCGAAGAGGATCTCGGCCCGCGCGACGGCCCGGGCGTGGTTGTCGACCCACACCGGCAGCCCGAGCGCGGCCGACAGCTCGGCGGCGAGCGGCTTGCGGCTCCAGCCCAGCGCGGGGTGCCGTACGACGGTCCCCTCGTCCGGGCCGATCCATCCGCCCAGGGCCGCGCCGACACCGAGGAGCGGCCGCCCGGAGTCGTACGCGTCGAGGAAGCGGCCGAGCTCGGAGGCGATCGCGGCGGACAGCCCGTCCGTCGGGAGCCCCTCGTGGGAGAAGGACCGCCGGGCGAGCAGCTGCCCCCGGAGGTCGACGAGGCTGAAGGTCGAATGCGGCACCCCGATGTGCAGCCCGGCGGCGACCGGCCCGCCGACGGCCCCGGTGTGCAGGTCCAGCGGGATCCGCGGGCGTCCCACCCCGCCGCCGGGCCCGGGCAGCTCGCGCAGCAGCCCGCCGCGGAGCAGCCCGGTGGTCTGCCGGGACACGGCGGCGGGACTCAGCCCGCACAGCGGGGCGATCGCGCTGCGCGCGACCGGGCCGTGGTCGAGCACCGTCCGCAGCACGGTGGCGGCATTGGCGGCGGCCCGGCTGTCACCGGCCATACGCGTCACGCGGTCTCCTCGGGGGGTGGGGGGTGAGGGGGTGTTCTGGGGTGTGTCCCCCCGATCATGCCGGGTCCCCTGCGTGGGGCCCGGCGGGGCGACTCGGCTCCTGGGGCGTGCCCGCGAAGCCCGGCCGTCCCTTCCGGGGCCGGACGGGGCCGGGTGGCGCCGGGCTCCGGCCTGATCGGCGAGACGAGTGATGGGACGTCGGGGCGGAGCCGCGGTACGGGACGGGGCGGCGAGCGTGCGCGCCTGCCGGACCCCGCCGGCGGTCGAGGCCTCGGACATGCCCCGGCGGGTGCGGGCCTGCGCCGGCGGTCGCCGAAGTCGGCGCGCCGCAGGCGCAGGACGCTCCACACGTCGCGGCCGCGGCCGAGGCCGCGGCCGAGGCCGAGCCGGCCCCGCCCGGCGGCCGGGACCTTCGGGCACGCGCCGGTCCAGGCCCCCTGGGCGGAGAGCGGGCGCGGATCCCGGCGAACGCGTGGCGGCCGCATTGCGGGGCCATGAAATCCGGCCACGCTTTTCGGCCGCCGGGGCGGGGCGGTGCGCGGGTCGAGGCGCGGGGGAAAACGCAGGTCGCAGGGGGTTTGCGGGGCAGGAAAGGGGACCGCCGAGGGGGGCGTTCGGCGGCCGCGGACGGGGGTTGACCCCGGCCGGGGCCGCTGACACGCTCCGAGGCATGTCCGCGAACGCACTCCTCGCCCCGCGGCTCCACACCACCGGCCTCTGTACCGAGCCGGGCGCGTGTCCGGGCCGCTGTCCGGCCCCCGGCCGCGCCTGACGCCGCCGAGCCGGCGCCCCGCCTGACCGGCCCACCCGGTCCCGGCCCGCGTCGGCGCCCCCTGTGGGGTCGCCTCGCAGGGTCCCTCCGGGCCACGCCCGCCCGACCCCGCTCCCGTCCGGTGGTGCACCTCCAGGGGTGGTGCACCACCGGGACGCCCCGTGCGAGGGCCGGGGCCGCCCGGGGGACCTCCGCGGCCCCGGGCGGCCGGCTCCGCACCACCTCGCACCCGCACCACAGTGCACCCGTACGCGTCACCGCACCCGCACCCGCACCGCTCGGCGCAGCGCAGCGCCCGGCGCACCCGCAACGCTATTTCTTCCGCTGCGGAAATAACCCCCGCGGCCCACACCAGGGAGTCCTCATGGCCACTGCCACCACTGCCACCACCGCCACCACCGTCACCAGGATCGGCGGCCGCATCGGTGCCGAGATCGGCGGCGTGAAGCTCGGCGGCGACCTGCCCGACGGCACCGTCGCCGAGATCCGGGCCGCCCTCCTCGCCCACAAGGTCGTCTTCTTCCGCGGCCAGGACCACCTCGACGAGGCCGGTCACGAGGCCTTCGCCCAGCTGCTCGGCGCACCCGTCGCGCACCCCACCGTCCCCTCCGCGGACGGCCGTTACGCCCTCGGCATCGACTCCCACCACGGCGCCCGCGCCAACCAGTGGCACACCGACGTCACCTTCGTCCCCGCCTACCCCGCCTTCTCCATCCTCCGCGCCGTCACCATCCCCCCGTACGGCGGGAACACCCTCTGGGCCAACACGGCCACCGCCTACAGCAACCTCCCCGAGCCGCTGCGCGCTCTCGCCGACAGCCTGCGCGCCGTCCACTCCAACGAGTACGACTACGCCGCCCTCAAGCCCGACGCCCTGCCCGAGGCCCTGGCCCAGTACCGCGAGGTGTTCACCTCCACCAAGTTCCTCACCGAGCACCCGGTGGTCCGCGTCCACCCCGAGACCGGCGAACGCGCCCTGCTCCTCGGCAACTTCGTCCAGCGGATCAACGGCCTCACCGGCCGTGACTCCCGCGTCCTCCAGGACCTCTTCCAGGCGCACATCGAGAGCCCCGAGAACACCGTCCGCTGGCAGTGGCGGGCCGGCGACGTCGCCATCTGGGACAACCGCGCCACCCAGCACTACGGCGTGGACGACTCCGACGACCACGAGCGCACCCTGCGCCGCGTCACCGTCGACGGCGACGTCCCGGTCGGCCCCGACGGCGAGCCCTCCCGCCTGATCAGCCCGGAGGCCGTCCCCGACCCCTCCTTCGGCATCGCCTCGGGCGCCTCCACCGCAGACTCCGCCCCCACCGCAGCCGCCACCTCCGCCTGACGACACCAAGGAGCGCCCCCGTGCCCCACCTGCTCGCCATCACCGGCAGCCCCTCCGCCCACTCCCGTACCGCCGTCGTCGCCGACCACGTCCTGCGCCGCCTGTCCCACTCCGGCTTCGAGACCGCGCACCTGTCCGTGCGCGAGCTCCCCGCCGCCGACCTCCTCGCCGCCCGCCGCGGCGAGCCCGAGATCCGCCGGGCGCTCGAAGCCGTCGCCGAGGCGGACGGCCTGGTCATCGCGACCCCGGTCTACAAGGCCTCGTACACCGGACTGCTCAAGGCCTTCCTCGACCTGCTCCCGCAGGACGGCCTCGACGGCAAGACGGTCCTGCCGCTGGCCACCGGCGGCAGCCTCGCCCACGTCCTGACCATCGACTACGCCCTGCGCCCCGTGCTCGCCGCCCTCGGCGCCCGGCACGTCACCGCCGGCCGGTTCGTCCTGGACTCCTCCGTCGAGCGCGGAGCGGGCCCCGACCGGTTGCGGCCCGAGGCCGAACTGGACCTCTACCAGGCCGTCGACGAGTTCGCCGCGGCGCTTCGCTCCGCGCCCGCCGCCGCCGTCACCGCCGCCGCCCTCACGACCACCCCGTAACACCGCCGCCACCACGCGACCCGCACCGACAAGGAACCGTCATGCCCGCAGCCTTCACCTCGACCACCACCTCCCGACGCCAGTTCCTCGCCCTGCTCGGCATCTCGGCGGCCGCGGTGAGCTGCGGCACGGCCACCGCGCGCAGCGGCGGTTCCGGCGCCCAGGTCAAGACCCTGAAGTACCAGGGCTCGGTCGGCGCCGTCACGCTCCCCGAACTCGCCGCCGACCTCGGATACCTGGGCGACCTCACGCTGGAGTGGGTCGGCAACACCATCAGCGGCCCGCAGGACATCCAGTCCGCCGCCACCGGCCAGACCCACTTCGGCGGCGCCTTCAACGGCGCGATCGTCAAGCTCGCCTCCAGCAAGGCCCCGATCAAGGCCGTCATCTCCTACTACGGCGTCGACGAGTACTCCTACAGCGGCTACTACGTCCTGGAGGACAGCCCGATCCGCTCCGCCCGCGACCTCCTCGGCAAGAAGGTCGGCATGAACACCCTGGGCGCCCACTCCCAGGCCGTCCTCGACATCTACCTGAGCCGCAACGGCCTTGCCAAGGCCGACTCGTCCAAGGTCGAGTCCCTCGTCGTGCCGCCCGTCAACACCGACCAGGTGCTGCGCCAGAAGCAGATCGACGTGGGCGTGCTGGGCGGGATCCTGCGCGACAAGGCCGTGGCCGGCGGCGGGATCAGACCGCTGTTCAGCGACTTCGACCTGCTCGGCAAGTTCAGCGCAGGCTCCTACATCATGACCGAGCGGTTCATCAAGGAGAACCCGGACACCGTACGGACCTTCGTGACGGGCGTGGCCAAGGCCATCGAGTGGGCCCGTACCACCCCGCGCGAGGAGGTCATCGCCCGGCAGACCGAGATCGTAAAGAAGCGCGGCCGCAACGAGGACACCGCCACCCTCCAGTACTGGCGCTCGTACGGCGTCGCCGAGACGGGCGGCCGGATCGAGGACAAGGAGTTCCAGCTCTGGCTCGACTGGCTCGGCGAGCGCGGCGAGATCAAGCAGGGGCAGCTCAAGGCCGCCGACCTCTACACGAACGAGTTCAACGGCTTCGGGAAGGGCTGACCCGGCATGGCGAAGATCGTGTTCGAGGACGTGACCAAGACCTTCCCGGCCAAGGGAAAGAAGAACAAGGAGCGGTTCACCGCGCTCGACGGCATCGACCTGGAGATCGAGGCGGGGGAGTTCGTGGTGGTCGTGGGCCCCAGCGGCTGCGGCAAGTCCACCCTCCTGGACCTGCTCGGCGGGCTGACCCGGCCGTCGTCCGGGCGGATCCTGCTCGACGGGAAGCCGATCACCGGGCCGGGCCTGGACCGGGGGATCGTCTTCCAGCAGTACGCCCTGCTGCCCTGGCGGACGGCGCTCGGCAACGTCGAGTTCGGCCTGGAGGCGACCGGCGTCCCGCGCCGTGAACGCGAGGCGAGGGCACGGGAGTTCCTGGACCTCGTCGGCCTCACCGGCTTCGAGGACCGGCACCCGCACGAACTCTCCGGCGGTATGCGCCAGCGCGTCGCCATCGCCCGCTCGCTGGCGTACGACCCGGACGTGCTGCTGATGGACGAGCCGTTCGCCGCCCTCGACGCGCAGACCCGCGAGTCCCTCCAGGACGAGCTGCGGCGCATCTGGCAGCGCACCGGCAAGACCGTCGTCTTCATCACCCACGGCATCGAGGAGGCGGTCTACCTCGGTCAGAAGGTGGCCGTCATGACCTCGCGCCCGGGTCGCGTCAAGGAGATCGTCCCGGTCACCTTCGGCACCCGCGGCGCCGGTTTCCAGGGGGAGGACCTGCGTTCCAGCCCCGAGTTCGCCCGCTATCGCCACGAGATCTGGACCCTGCTCCACGACGAGGTGGCCCGCGCCCAGCAACTGGAGAAGGAGGAGGCCACCGTATGACCACCGACATCACCACGCCCGCCGATGCACCGGCCGGGCAGGAGGCGCTACGGGAGGACCCGGCGCCCGCGGCCCCCGCACCCGCCGACCCGAAGCCCCGCGGGACCCGCCCCGGTGTCCCGTCCCTGCTGGCGCGCCGGCTGCGCCGCGCCGGCCGAGCCACTGCGACCCCCACGGCTACCGCGGCCCCGGCGGCGTCAGCCGCTCCTACGGCTCCTGCGGCTTCCGCGACCCTGGCGGCCCTCGCCGCCCCGGAGGCCCCGGCGGCTTCCGTCGTTCCGGCGGAGCCTGGGGCGGCTCCTGCGGCCCTGGCGGCTTCCGCCACTCCTGGCGCCCCCGACGCTCCTGTGGCTCCGGAGGCTTCCGCCGCCCCGGCGGCCCCGGATGCTCCTGCGGCCCCCGTGTCTTTCGCGGTTCCTGGCGCCTCGGACGCCCTCGTGGCTCCTGCCGCCCCGGATGCTCCCGCGGTCCTGGCGGGTTCCGCAGCCGTGGACGCCCCTGAGGCTCCGGCGGATTCCGCGGTCCCGGCGGACCCCGCCGCCCCTGTGGTTCCCGTCACCGGACCGGATACCTCGGCGGCGCCGAAGGGCACCGGCCGTGTCCCGTCCTCCGTCCGCAAGGCCGCCGGCGCGCTCGGCCGCCTGCTGCGCGCCGCCGCCCTGCGGTCGGCGGCCCTCGTCGCCCTGCTCGCCCTCTGGGAGACGGCCCCCCGCCTCGGCCTCGTCGACGCCACCTTCCTGCCGCCGGTCAGCGAGGTCGCCACGGCCTGGTGGGACCTCCTGGGCAACGGCCAGCTCGGCCAGCACACCCGGGCCAGCCTCGCCCGCTCCTTCGGCGGCTTCGGCATCGCCGTCGTCATCGCGGTCCCGCTCGGCCTGCTCATCGGCTGGTACCGGCCGGTCGCCGCGCTGCTCGGCCCGCTGCTGGAGGTGTTCCGCAACACCGCCGCACTCGCCCTGCTGCCGGTCTTCGTCCTGCTCCTCGGCATCGGCGAGACCTCGAAGGTCTCGATCGTCGTCTACGCCTGCCTCTGGCCGGTCCTGCTGAACACCATCAGCGCGGTGGGCAACGCCGACCCCACCCTGGTCAGACTGGCCCGCTCGATGGACCTGTCCACCCCGAGGCTCTTCCAGAAGGTGATCCTGCCGTCCTCCGTACCGGCCATCTTCACCGGCATCCGGCTGGCCGGCGCGGTCTCCATCCTCGTCCTGGTGGCGGCCGAGATGATCGGCGCCAAGGCGGGCCTCGGCTATCTGATCAACGCCTCGCAGTACAACTTCGCGATCCCGCAGATGTACGCGGGCATCATCACCATCTCCGCCGTCGGCGTGGCCTTCAACCAGCTGCTGGTCACGATCGAACGCCGCCTGAGCACCTGGCGCGTCCCCGCCTGACCCGCGCGCGGCGTCCCCACCGCACCACCCCCGATCCCGAGGAACAGCCATGACCGCGAACCGCACCCTCCACCTCAACGCCTTCCTGATGAACGCCGGTCACCACGACGCCGCCTGGCGCCACCCCGACAGCCGGCCCGAGCTGATCACCGACCTGAGGTACTTCCAGGACCTGGCCCGCACCGCCGAACGCGGGCTGCTCGACTCCATCTTCTTCGCCGACGGGGTCGCCCTGTGGGGCAAGGCCCGCCACAACGCCCTCGGCGGATTCGAGCCGCTCACCCTGCTCTCCGCCATCGCCGCCGTCACCGAGCACATCGGGCTCATCGCCACCGTCTCCACCACGTTCAACGAGCCCTACAACCTGGCCCGCAAGTTCGCCTCCCTCGACCACATCAGCGGCGGCCGGGCCGGCTGGAACATCGTCACCTCCGGCACCGTCGACGAGGCCCGCAACTTCAACCGCGACGAGCACCTGGAGCACCACCTCCGCTACGAGCGCGCCCGCGAGTTCCTCGACGTCGCCACCAAGCTCTGGGACAGCTGGGAGGACGACGCGATCGTCCTCGACAAGGAGCGCGGCATCTACGCCGACACCGACAAGCTGCACCCCGCCGCCCACCGCGGCGAGTACTTCGGCGTCGCCGGACCGCTCAACGTCCCGCGCTCCCCCCAGGGCCACCCGCTGCTCGTGCAGGCCGGTTCCTCCGAGGACGGCAAGGAGTTCGCGGCCCGGTACGCCGAGGCCGTCTTCACCGCCCAGCAGACCCTCGCCGACGGCCAGACCTTCTACAAGGACCTCAAGTCCCGCCTCGCCAAGTACGGCCGCGCCGAGAGCGACCTCCTCGTCCTGCCCGGCATCGCCCCCGTCATCGGATCCACCGAGGCCGAGGCGAAGGCCCTGGAGCAGCAGCTCACCGACCTCCAGGTGCCGGAGTACGGCCTCGCCCAGCTCTCCGGGATGCTGAACGTGGACCTCACCGGCCTGCCGCTGGACGGTCCGCTCCCGGACCTGCCCGAGGAGCGGGACGTCAACGGCAACAAGAGCCGCTTCACCCTCGTCGCCGAGCTCGCCCGGCGCGACGGCCTGACCCTGCGCGAGCTGATCGCCCGCCTCGGCGCCGGCCGCGGCCACCGCGTCTTCGCCGGTACCCCCGAGCAGATCGCCGACCAGCTCCAGGAGTGGTTCACGCAAGGCGCCGCCGACGGCTTCAACATCATGGCGCCGGTCCTGCCCACGGGCCTGACCGCCTTCGTCGACCACGTCGTACCGATCCTCCAGCGCCGCGGGCTCTTCCGCACCGAGTACACCGGCGCCACCCTCCGCGAGAACTACGGCCTGGCCCGCCCCGTCAACCGGTACGCGCGGGAGCGTTCATGACCGACCACGCCACCGACGTCCTCGTCGTCGGCGGCGGACCGGCCGCCACCTGGGCCGCCCTCAAGGCCGCCGAGGCGGGGGCCCGGGTCGTCCTCGCCGACAAGGGCTACTGCGGAACGAGCGGCGCCACGGCCGCGGGCGGCACCGGCGTCTGGTACGTCCCGCCCGAACCCGCCGCCCGGGAGGCCGCCATGGCCTCCCGGGAGGGCCTCGGCGGGTACCTGGCCGACCGCCGCTGGATGGCCCGGGTCCTCGACGAGACCTACGACCGGATGAACGAGCTGGCCACGCACGGCCGTTACCCGTTCCCCACCGGCCCCGACGGGCAGCCCCTGCGCGGCGGCCTGCAGGGCCCCGAGTACATGCGGCGGATGCGCATCCGGATCCGCCGGGCCGGGGTCCGCGTCCTCGACCACAGCCCCGTCACCGAGCTGCTCACCGACGCCGACGGGGCCGTCGCGGGCGCCGCCGGGTACCGCCGTCAGCTCCGCGAGTCCTACCGGGTCCGGGCCGGCGCCGTGGTCCTCGCCACCGGCGGCTGCGCCTTCCTCAGCGGAGCCCTCGGCACCAACACCAACACCGGCGACGGCGCGCTCTTCGCCGCCGAGGCCGGGGCGGAGCTCTCCGGGATGGAGTTCTCCAACGCCTACGGGATCGCCCCCGAGGGCACCTCCGTCACCAAGACCGCCTTCTACTCCTTCGCCACCTTCTACCGCGAGGACGGCGACGTCCTGGAGGGCGCGGCGAGCCAGGGCGGCCGCTCGGTGATCGCCCGCGAACTCCTCACCGGCGCCAGGGTGTACGCGCGCATCGACCGCGCCGACGAAGGAGCCCGGGCCGCGATGCGCCTCGCGCAGCCCAACTTCTTCCTCACCTTCGACCGGCTCGGCATCGACCCGTTCGCCGACCGGTTCGCCGTCACCCTGCTCGCCGAGGGCACGGTCCGCGGCACCGGCGGCATCCGGATCACCGGCGACGACTGCGCCACCGGCGTCCCCGGGCTGTACGCCGCCGGTGACGCGGCCACCCGCGAGGAGATCTGCGGAGGCTTCACCGGAGGCGGCAGCCACAACGCCGCCTGGGCCATCTCCTCGGGCAGCTGGGCGGGCCGGGGCGCCGCCGGACACGCCCTGTCCCCACGCTCCGGCCGGGCCGCGGACCGCCCCGTCACCGGCGCCGGCGGTGCGGGCCTGCGCCCGACGGGGAGAGCGGCCGCCGGACCGGAACACCGCGAGGCCGTGGCACTCGTACAGCGGGAGGCGCTCCCCTACGACAAGAACTACCTCCGCCGCGGCGACGTCCTGGCGGCTTCCCTGCGCACCCTCGACACGGCGTGGTCGCAGCTGCGCGCGGGCCTGCACGGCGAGGGGGCCGACCTGGTCAGGGCCCGGCAGGCGGCGGCGATGACGGCGCACGCGCGCTGGATGTACGCGGCCGCCCTCGCCCGGTCCGAGACCCGGGGGATGGCCAAGCGCCTCGACCACCCGGAGCAGGACCCGGCTCAGCACCACCGGATCCTGGTCGGAGGCCTGGACCGGGTGTGGACCAGGCCCGCGGCGAGGACGGGGGTGGCGGCGTGATCGAACTCGTCTCGGCGGGGCGCTGCATAGCCTGCGACAAGTGTGTGGAGGTGTGCCCGACGGATGTCTTCGAACGGGGGCCCGAGGGGATTCCGCTGCTCGCGCGGCAGGAGGACTGCCAGACCTGCTTCCTGTGCGAGGCGAACTGCCCGGTGGACGCGCTGTTCGTGGCCCCGCTGACCCGCCCCCTTCCGGATGATCCGGCCGTACGGGACGAAGCGGGACTGGTGAGCCGGGGGCTGCTCGGCAGCTACCGGCGCCACATCGGCTGGGGCGAGGGGCGCACACCCGGATCGCTGCGGGCGATCGGGCCGCCGCTGGGCCGGGCCGCCCCGCCGATCACGTCCTGAGCGGGTGCGCACCGCCGGACCCCCCGTGCTCCGGCGGCGCGCACGCGTGCCGCCGGAGCCGGTCGGCCGGTTCGGCCGGTTCAGACGGTCAGACGGTCAGACGGTCAGACGGTCAGGACGATCTTGCCGCGGGTGCGGCCCGCGGCGCTCAGCTCCCAGGCCCTGGCGGCCTCGGCGAGCGGCAGCGCGTGCTCCACGTTGACCGTGAGCTTCCCCGCGTCGGCCAGTTCCGCCAGGAAGGTCAGGTCGGCGGTGTCCGGGCGCACCCACAGCTGGTGGGCGCCCTTGGCGGCCGCGTCGTAGTCGGCGATGGAGACCACCCGGTGGCGTTCCCTGACCAGGGACTGGAGGGTCTCGATGACGTCGTCGCCGTAGAAGTCGAGGCCCGCGTCGACGCCGTCGGGCGCGAGCTCGCGGATCCGGTCCGCCAGCCCCTCCCCGTACAGCACGGGCTCCGCGCCGAGGGAGCGCAGGTAGTCGTGGTTGTGCGCGCCCGCCGTGCCGATGACCCGCAGGCCGAGCGCGACGGCGATCTGCACGCCGAAGGATCCGGTGCCGCCGGCCGCGGAGTGGATGACGACGGTCTCCCCGGCCTTGAGGCCGGCGCGGGTGAGCGACTGGTAGGCGGTGAGGCCGGCCAGCGGGATGCCCGCGGCCTGCTCGAAGCTCAGCTCGCGGGGCTTGCGGGCGAGGGTGCGGACGGGGGCGGACACCAGCTCGGCGTACGTGCCGAGTTCGACCCACTCCTTGCGGACGTAGCCGTAGACCTCGTCGCCGACGGCGTAGTCGAAGGTGTCCTCGCCGACCGCTTCGACGACTCCGGCCACGTCCCAGCCGGGTATGACCGGGTAGCGGACTTCGAGGATCGGGTCGAGGTATCCGGCGGCGAGCTTCCAGTCCACCGGGTTGACCCCGGCGGCCCTGACGCGCACGAGCACCTCGCCCGGGCCCACCTTGGGCCGCGGTAGGTCAACGAGCTCGAGTGTGGCGGGAGTTCCGTATGCGCTGTATGCGATGGCTTTCATGATCGCCCCCAACGCGGGTCCGCGGCCGGGTATTCCGGAATTCCGGCCCGTCAGGCCGGCAGGGTGTTGCGGTGCGAGCTGCGCCGGGCCGCGCTGAAGAGCGCCTGGATCTGCGTACCGGCCTGCTCGACGTCGTCGAGGGGCGAGGGGAAGGGCAGCCGCACGTCGCGGTGGCCGCGCCGCTCCTCCAGCCGCAGGGTGATCCCGTACCGGTCCATGGCGACCGGCAGCGCGCGGAGCACGGCGGCGGTGGGCAGCGGCCGGACCAGCCGCAGCAGCAGGGTGACCAGGTCGTGGTGGTCGTCGAGGAGGTGCGTGAGCATGCCCGCCTCGTACGGGGACAGCGGGTCGGGGCAGGCCGCGTCCAGCTCTTCCAGGCCTACGTGCGAGCGGCCCTCCGGGGTCTCCAGGACGGCCCGGTCGAACTCCATGCAGGCGGAGTCGGCGCCCGAGCCTTCCGCCAGGTCGGAGTAGGGGGTGAGCAGGCGGCCCAGCACGGTGACGCGGGCGCGCACCCGGTCCCGTACGGGGGTGGGGGCGATGTCGGTGAACTCCAGCCGGATCGAGGGCCGGTACTCCGACTCGCCGCCGGGCTCGGCGGGGTGCAGGTGCAGCCGCCCCATCGGGTCGCCGCCGTCGAGGTGGCGGACTTCGGAGCGCAGCCCGTCGGTGACCACGGTCATGGAGTGGGCGGCGGTCAGGATCGACCGGATGCGCTCGGCATCGGTGGGCCGGTCGGCCGGGGTGGCGGGGGCACCGAACAGGCGCATGCGGATCTCTCCTCGTCCGAGTGACTTAGGTATGCCTAACCTAACCCATCCGGCTCTCCGAGAGTACCCGGCGTGCTCGTGTCGTTGTTGGGCTGAACGGGTGAAACACGAGAGGATGGGGGGATGCACATGAAGCGCACGGCCGAGGCGGCCCGGTGAGCAGGTACGACGTCACCGACGAACAGTGGGAGGGGCTCGCGCAGGTGGTCCCCCTGCGCAGTCGCAACGAATGGCCCTCCCGGGTGGACCACCGCACGATTCCGAAGGCGCCCGGCGCGTCGGCGGCGGAGCAGCGGCGCTTCGTGGTGATCAGAGTCCAGATCTTCGCGGACGCGCGGGAGGTGGCGGAGTACCTCATCGCGCAGATCCCGGTACTGCTCGACCTCACCGGGGCGGACAGCGAAGTGGCCAAGCGGATCCTGGACTTCAGCAGCGGCGTGGTCTTCGGCCTGGGCAGCGGGATGCACCGGGTGGACCGGAACGTCTTCCTGCTCGCGCCGGTGGGGACCGAGGTCGAGGGGATCGCGGCCGCGGCCGTCCCCCGATCGTAGGAAGGTCCCCGAGAGGGAACGGTTCGCCGGAGCCGCGGGGGGTCCGGCGGGCCGTACCGTCCCGCGCATGGACGCCACCCTGGACGCGACGGCGGGGCGCACCTCCGCCGCCGTCGTCGCGTTAGCCGACACCCCCACCGATTCCCCCGAGGCCGGACCGGCCGGCGAGCGGCCCGCCGCGGAGCCCGTGCAGCGCCAGCCCCGGCCCGTGGTCACCGAGCTGCGGCTCTCCGCCTTCGGGCCGCACCGCTCGGCGGTCTTCCCGCTCGGCCCCCTCACCCTCTTCGCCGGGCCGAGCGGCAGTGGCAAGTCCCAGGCCCTGGCCGCCTACGAGGCCCTGGCCGGGCTGGGTTCCGGGGCCGTGCTGGAGGAGGCCTTCCCGGATCCGCGCGCCCGCATCCCCGACCGGGCCGTCCCCGACGCGCAGCGCCGGCGCGGGTTCCGCCTCGGCTGCACCGTGGACGGACCCGTCGGCCCGGTCCGGCTCGACCTCGCCGTCCAGGCCGAGCCCACGCTGCGGATCGTCGGCGAACGGCTCTCGCAGGACGGGCAGATCCTGCTCGCCACCGCCTTGCGCGACCCCGGCCGGCGCTCGGTCCAGGCCGCGTGGCTGACCGGCGGCGCCATCGGCGTCACCAGGGCCCCGCTGCCCGACGACCGGCTCGGCACGGCACTGCTCCCGCTGCGCGTCGCGGGTTCCACCGCGGGCCAGCGCCAGGTCCTGGACGCCGCCGAACAGGTGGTCGTGGCCCTGCGGGCGGTGTTCCCGTGCGATCCCCGCCCGGACCGGATGCGCGCCGCCGTCCCGCCGGGCGAGGGACGGCTGCGGGGGGACTGCGCGAACCTGGCCGACGTACTGCGCCGGACCCGCAGCGAATGCGGCACCCGCCACGCGCTGCTGGCGGAGGCGGCCCGCACCGGCTGCGCGGGGCCCGTCGCGGGGCTGGGCGTACGGGCTCCCGCGGGCGGCCCCGTCGCGGCGGTACTGGACCGGGGGTCCGGCCGGCCCGCCACGGAGCTGGCCCGGCTGGGCGCGGGTGAACTCCGCTTCCTCGCGCTGGCGCTGGTCCTGCTGACCGGGCCGGGGGTGCTGGCCGTGGACCCGGCGGCCGAACTGCTCTCCGCGCGGCAGGCGCTGACGGTGCTGGCCGACGGCTTCGACCGGGGCCTCGACCGGCGCCAGAGCGCCGAGCTGCTGCGCCTGGCCCTGCTGTCCTGCGGCCGCGGCCACATCCGGCTGGTGGCGGCGGTGGGGGAGGGGACCGCGGCTACCGCCCGCGACCTGGCGGGCGTCGCGATGGTAGACCTGGGGGCATGAACGAGACGCAGCAGCCGCCGCAGCCGCCCGAGCGACGCCCCGGGCAGCGGCCCGACCAGCGCCCCGAGGAGCGGCTGGACCGACTGCAGCGCCGGCTCGCGCAGTTCGCGGCGGCGCGCGGCTGGGAGCCGTACCACACGCCCAAGAACCTGGCCGTGGCGCTCAGTGTGGAGGCGTCCGAACTGGTCGAGATCTTCCAGTGGCTGACGCCCGAGCAGTCGGCGAAGATCATGGAGAAGCCGGAGTCGGCCCACCGCGTGGCCGACGAGGTGGCCGACGTGCTCGCGTATCTCCTGCAGTTCTGTGAGGTTCTCGGGGTGGATGTGCTGGATGCGCTCGCCGCGAAGATCGAGAGGAACGAACTCCGCTTTCCTGTGCGAGGTACATCGACGCCGAATAGTCACTCTTCGGAGTGATGGACTCATCCACAATCACGTTTGTGTCCACATTTTCCGAATACCCCTGGCTTTACTGGCTCATTGCCCTCACTCTGGGTAGTGGTGAGGACGGCGGGATGTCGTGCGGACGGGGGACGGCATATGGATGCGGTACGGCTCATCGCGGCCGGCCGGCACGCGCTGGCACAGAGTGGGGCCGCGTGGGACATCGTGGGCGAGGCCTGGCAGGCCCAGGCGCTCGCGCAGGGCATAGGGAGCTATCTGGCGGTCACCGGGCCGCCGGAGCTGAGATCGGAGGCACGGGGACTGGGGGAAGCGGGAGGCAGAGGCTGCGGGGTGCTCGACCGGGCGGCCCTGCGCGGAGAGGGCAGTGCGCCCGAATATCCGCCGCGGGCCGCGCAGTTGAGCGAGGTGTCGGATGTCCGGCAGGCACTTCTCGGACTCCAGGCGCTGCTGGGCGAAGTGGGGATAGCCCTGGTCGGGGTGGCCTGCGGCACGGACGACGAGGCCCTGTACTGGCAGTGCATAGAGTCGATCGACGCGGCCGACGAGTCGAGCGACCGGGTACGGGCGATCCTGCGCCGCATGGTGGTCCGTGAGCGGGGGTCGGCCTCGGGCGTGGCCTGAGGGCGACCGACAGGACACCCCCGGAGGGGTCCCGCCGTGCGCGGCGGGACCCGCGCGGTCAGGACGACCGGTGGGACGGCCGCTCGCCCTCGGGGGTGCGGTCCGTGGAGGCCTGGAGATCGGCGTCGAGACGTGACAGGTCGGCGTTCAGCGCGGCCATCAGGTCTTCCATCTGCTGCAGCAGGCCCTTCGGCGCGCCGCCGTCCTGGGCGGGTGCCGCGGGGTCCTGACCTGCGTCGTCGTGTGCTGTCCGCGCTGCCCGTCCGGTCGGTCCGGTGTGTCGGCGGGTCTCCGGCACGGCCTCGTGGGACATGACGGCCTCCTCGGCCCTGGCCCTTCCGGGGCGGAAGGGGGCGGTGGACGCACCGGCGGGACGCCGGCGCGCGGGCCGGGCGGTCCGGCTCCGACCGAGCCAACGATCCCCGTCCACCGCCGGTCACTGGCGGGCCCGGGGGTGGACCGTCCGGTTGACGAAGATTCACCCTGCCGGGGCGGGAAGTGCAGGATGGGGGTATGGATCTGCGCATTTTCACGGAGCCCCAGCAGGGCGCCAGCTACGACACCCTCCTGACCGTCGCCAAGGCCACCGAGGACCTGGGCTTCGACGCGTTCTTCCGCTCCGACCATTTCGTGAGCATGGGATCCGCCGACGGCCTGCCCGGCCCCACCGACGCCTGGATCACCCTCGCGGGCCTGGCCCGGGAGACCAAGCGGATCCGCCTCGGCACGCTGATGACGGCGGGAACCTTCCGGTTGCCCGGAGTCCTCGCCATCCAGGTGGCCCAGGTCGACCAGATGTCCGGCGGCCGCATCGAACTGGGCCTCGGTGCGGGCTGGTTCGAGCAGGAGCACAAGGCGTACGGGATCCCCTTCCCGGCGGACCGGATGTCCCGGCTGGAGGAGCAGCTGGCCATCGTCACCGGCCTGTGGGCCACCGAGGTCGGTGCCTCCTTCGACTACGCGGGCAAGCACTACCGGGTGGAGAACTCACCCGCGCTCCCCAAGCCCGCCCAGACCAAGGTCCCCGTCCTCATCGGCGGCCACGGAGCCAAGCGCACCCCGCGGCTCGCCGCCCGGTACGCGGACGAGTTCAACATGCCGTTCGCGTCGATCGCCGACAGCGAGCGGCAGTTCGCCCGGGTCCGGGATGCCGCCGAGGAGGCCGGCCGCAAGGCCGACGACCTCCGCTACTCCAACGCCCTCGTCGTCTGCGTGGGCAAGGACGACGCCGAGGTGGCCCGCCGGGCCGCCGCCATCGGCCGCGACGTCGACGAGCTCAAGGCCAACGGCCTCGCCGGCTCCCCGGCCGAGGTCGTGGAGAAGATCGGCGCCTACGGCGCCGCCGGCTCCTCCCGCGTCTACCTGCAGCTGCTCGACCTCGACGACCTGGACCACCTGGAGCTGATCTCCGCCCAGGTGCTCTCCCAGCTCCGCCGGTAAGGCGGCGAACCGATGCCTCGCGCGTCCGGCCCGCTCGCCGAAGCCCTGGCCCGCGGAGCCGTACTCCTGGACGGCGGGCTCAGCAACCAGCTCGCCGCCCAGGGCTGCGACCTGTCCGGCGACCTCTGGTCGGGCCGGGTGCTCGCCGAGGACCCGGACCAGGTGGCGGCCGCCCACACGGCGTACGCCCGGGCCGGCGCCGAAGTCCTGATCACCGCCAGCTACCAGGTCGGCTACGAGGCCTTCGCCGCCCACGGCCACGACCGCGCCGAGACCACCGCCCTGCTGCGGCGCAGCGTGCGCCTGGCCGCCCGGGCGGCCGAGGCCGCCGACCACGAGGTGTGGGTGGCCGCCTCCGTGGGCCCGTACGGAGCGGTGCTCGCGGACGGCTCCGAGTACCGCGGCCGGTACGGGCTGGGCGTGCGCGAGCTCGCCGCCTTCCACCGCCCCCGCATCGAGGCCCTGCTCGCCGCCGGCCCCGACGTCCTGGCCGTGGAGACCGTCCCGGACAGCGACGAGGCCGAGGCGCTGCTCACCGTCCTCGCCGAGACCGGCGCGCCCGCCTGGCTCTCGTACACGGTGGCCGACGGCCGCACACGGGCCGGCCAGCCCCTCCGCGAGGCCTTCGCCCTCGCCGCCGAGGCCCCGGAGGTCATCGCGGTCGGCGTCAACTGCTGCGACCCGGCCGAGGTCCTGCCCGCCCTCGAAGCCGCGGCCGCCGTCACCGGCGTACCGCTGCTGGCCTACCCGAACGACGGCTCGGTCTGGAACGCCGCCACCCGCACCTGGCACACCCCCGAGACCCCCGTCCCCTGGCCCACGGGGGCCTGGTACGCCACCGGCGCCCGACTCGTCGGCGGCTGCTGCCGGATCGGCCCGGACCGGATCGCCGCCCTCGGAGCGCTGCTGCCGGACCGGCCGCGATGAGCCGGGAGCACCGAAAAACCAGGGGCAGACAGAGCAGGTGACCAGCGATAATCGGCCGCGTGTTCCTGACGATCTCCACCACCGGCTCCCCCGAACGACCCGCTGACGACCTGGGCTACCTGCTGCACAAGCATCCCGGCAAGACGCAGGCGTTCTCCACCTCCCACGGCACCGCCCACGTGTTCTATCCCGAGGCCTCGGCCGAGCGGTGCACGGCGGCCCTGCTGCTGGAGGTGGACCCCGTCGCGCTCGTGCGCAGCGGCCGGGGCAAGGGCCGGGGCGGGTCGCCGGACGCCGCGCTCGCGCAGTACGTGAACGACCGGCCGTACGCCGCGTCCTCCCTGCTCGCCGTCGCACTCGGCGCAGTGTTCCGCACCGCGCTCAAGGGGCAGTGCGCCGCCCGCCCCGAACTCCCTGAGCAGGCCCGGCCGCTGCGCGTCGAGATACCGGTGCTGCCCGCCCGCGGCGGCGCCGCGCTCGTGCACCGACTGTTCGGCCCGCTCGGCTGGGACCTCGTCCAGGCCGAGGCCGTACCGCTCGACGAGCAGTTCCCGGAGTGGGGGGACTCGCGCTACGTACGGCTCGTCCTGGAGGGCGAACTGCGCCTGGCCGACGCCCTGCGGCAGCTCTACGTGCTGCTGCCGGTCCTCGACGACGCCAAGCACTACTGGATCTCGCCGGACGAGGTCGACAAGCTGCTGCGCGCCGGAGACGGCTGGCTCGCCACCCACCCCGAGAACGGGCTGATCACCTCCCGCTACCTGGCCCGCCACAAGCGGCTGACCCAGGACGCCAACGAGCGCCTGGAACTGGTCCGCCTCGCCGAGGCCGACGGCAGCGAGGTCGAGGAGATCGACAACGCGGTGGACGAGACCCGCGACACCGAGGAGCGGCCCGTGCCGCTCGCCGTGCACCGGCGCGAGGCGATCCTCGCCGCCCTGCGGCTCGCCGGCGCCCAGCGCGTGCTGGACCTCGGCTGCGGCCAGGGGCAGTTGCTCCAGGCACTGCTCGGGGACCCGGCGTACTCCGAGATCGTCGGCATGGACGTGTCCGTGCGGGCCCTGCAGATCGCGGCCCGGCGGCTGCGGCTGGACCGGATGGGCGAGCGGCAGAGCTCGCGCCTGAAACTCCTCCAGGGCTCGCTCGCGTACACCGACAAGCGGCTGGCCGGCTACGACGCGGCCGTGCTCAGCGAGGTCATCGAGCACCTGGACCCGGAGCGGCTGCCCGCGCTGGAGTACGCGGTCTTCGGCTCGGCCCGCCCCCGCACGGTCCTCGTCACCACCCCGAACGTCGAGTACAACGTGCGCTGGGAGACCCTGCCCGCCGGGCACGTCCGCCACGGCGACCACCGCTTCGAATGGAACCGCGAGGAGTTCCGCGCCTGGGCCGAGCAGGTCGCGCGGCGCCACGGCTACGGGGTCCGGTACGTGCCCGTCGGCGACGACGACCCGGAGGTCGGGCCGCCGACCCAGATGGCCGTCTTCACCCAGCACGACGGCAACGACACCACCGGCGCGACCGATGCCACCGACACGATCCGCACCACCGACACCCCGAAGGAGGGCGAGGCAGCATGACCGGCACCGAGACCGCCCGTACGCGCACACTTCCCGTCACCGACCTGTCCCTCGTCGTCCTGATCGGCGCCACCGGATCGGGCAAGTCCACCTTCGCCCGAAAGCACTTCAAGGCCACCGAGGTCATCTCCTCCGACTACTGCCGGGGCCTGGTCTGCGACGACGAGAACGACCAGAGCGCCAGCCGCGACGCCTTCGACGTCCTGCACTACATCGCGGGCAAGCGCCTGGCCGCGGGCCGCCTCACCGTCGTCGACGCCACCAGCGTGCAGGCCGACGCCCGCCGCACCCTGGTCCAGCTCGCCCGCGAGCACGACGTCCTGCCGATCGCCATCGTCCTCGACATGCCCGAGCAGGTCTGCGCCGAGCGCAACGCCGCCCGCCCCGACCGGGCCGGCCTGCCCCGCGCGGTCATCCAGCGGCACCGCCGCGACCTGCGGCGCTCGCTGCGCGGTCTGGAGCGCGAGGGCTTCCGCAAGGTCCACGTACTGCGCTCCGTCGAGGAGGCCGAGACCGCCGAGGTGGTCCTGGAGAAGCGGTTCAACGACCTCACCCACCTCACCGGCCCCTTCGACATCGTCGGTGACATCCACGGCTGTTCCTCCGAGCTGGAGACCCTGCTCACCAAGCTCGGCTACGAGGACGGGGTCCACCCCGAGGGCCGCACCGCCGTCTTCGTCGGCGACCTCGTCGACCGCGGCCCCGACAGCCCCGGCGTCCTGCGCCGCGTCATGGGCATGGTGAAGTCCGGCAACGCCCTGTGCGTGCCCGGGAACCACGAGAACAAGCTCGGCCGTTACCTGAAGGGGTCCAAGGTCCAGCGGACCCACGGCCTCGCCGAGACCATCGAGCAGCTGGAGGCGGAGCCGGAGGAGTTCGTCCAGGAGGTGAGGGAGTTCATCCGCGGCCTCGTCAGCCACTACGTCCTCGACGGCGGCAAGCTGGTGGTCTGCCACGCCGGACTGCCCGAGAAGTACCACGGCCGCACCTCCGGCCGGGTCCGCTCGCACGCCCTCTACGGGGAGACCACCGGCGAGACCGACGAGTTCGGCCTGCCCGTGCGCTACCCGTGGGCCGAGGACTACCGGGGCAAGGCCGTCGTCGTCTACGGCCACACCCCGGTCCCCGACACCACCTGGATCAACAACACCATCTGCCTCGACACCGGCGCCGTCTTCGGCGGCCGGATGACCGCCCTGCGCTGGCCCGAGCGCGAACTGGTCGACGTACCGGCCGAGAAGGTCTGGTACGAGCCGGTCAAGCCGCTCGTCGCCGAGGCGCCGGGCGGACACGACGGCCGCCCGCTCGACCTGGCGGACGTACACGGCCGCCGCGTCGTGGAGACCCGGCACCTGGGCAACGTCAACGTGCGCGAGGAGAACGCGGCCGCCGCCCTGGAGGTCATGAGCCGCTTCGCCGTCGACCCCCGGCTCGTCCCGTACCTGCCGCCGACCATGGCGCCCACGGCCACCTCCCGCGAGGAGGGCTACCTGGAGCACCCGGCCGAGGCCTTCGCCCAGTACCGCATGGACGGCATCGCCCAAGTGGTGTGCGAGGAGAAGCACATGGGCTCCCGCGCCACCGTCCTGGTCTGCAAGGACGGCGACGCGGCCCGGACCCGCTTCGGGGTCGACGGCCCGACGGGCTCCGTCTACACCCGCACCGGGCGGCCCTTCTTCAAGGATCCGGAGGTCACCGAGGAGGTCCTCACCCGGCTGCGCTCGGCGGTCACCGACGCCGGCCTCTGGGAGGAACTCGACACCGACTGGCTGCTGCTCGACGGGGAACTCCTGCCCTGGTCCCTGAAGTCCACCGGCCTGCTGCGCAACCAGTACGCCGCCGTCGGCGCGGCCTCCGGCGCCGTCTTCCCGGGCGCGCTCGCCGCCCTGGAGGCGGCCACCGCCCGGGGCGTCGACACCGGCGAGCTGCTGGAGCGCCAGCGCGGCCGGGCCGCCGACGCGGCCGCCTTCACCGACTCCTACCGGCGCTACTGCTGGACCACCGACGGCCTGGACGGCGTACGGTTCGCGCCGTTCCAGCTGCTGGCGGTGGCCGGGCGGTCGCTGGCCGCGGTGCCCCACGACGAGCAGCTGTTCTGGCTGGACCGGCTGGTCGCCGCCGACGAGGCGACCGGCACCGGACTGCTCCGGCGCACCGGCCGGATCCTGGTGGACACCGCGGACGAGGACTCCGTACGGGCCGGCACCGACTGGTGGCTGGAGCTGACGGCCGCCGGCGGCGAGGGCATGGTCGTCAAGCCGCTCCAGGCGTACGCCGAGGACGGCAGGGGCCGGCTGGTCCAGCCCGGGGTCAAGGTGCGCGGGCGCGAGTACCTGCGGATCATCTACGGTCCGGAGTACACCCGTCCCGGCCAACTGGAGAGGCTGCGCGAGCGGTTCCTCGGCCACAAGCGCTCGCTCGCCCTGCGCGAGTACGCGCTCGGGCTGGAGGCGCTGGACCGGCTGGCGGCCGACGAGCCGCTGTGGCGGGTGCACGAGGCGGTCTTCGCGGTGCTCGCGCTGGAGTCGGAGCCGGTCGACCCGCGCCTGTGAGCCGGCACCGCGGCGGGAGGGGGCCGCGTCAGCACGGCCCGTAAAGGGGTGGCCCCCGTACGGCCTCGAATTAGGTCGTATGGGGGAACTTTCGCGGAGAACTCCGGGAAAACCACCGGCGGGATCGTTCATCCAGGGCAGCGGAATGTCCGCGACCCTGGAAGGACGGAACGTCACCTATGAAGATGACCGCGCGCGGAAGCATTGCGGCGCTCATGACCTGTATGGCTGCGGCCGGTGCGGCCACCCCGGCCATGGCCCAGTCGGTGCCGGTCGGTGTCCCGCTGGACGCCGTGAAGACCACGCTGGGCGTGGACACCCCGCGCGTGGGCACCGGCGTGCCGGTGCCGGTCGTGGGAGCGCCCGAGTCGCCGCGCTTCCACAAGGGGAACATGCTTCCGACCCCACTGCTCCCGTCGGTGCCGGTCGGCACCGAACTCGGCAGCACCCTGGTCACCTCCCCGGTGCCGAACCTGCTGGGCAAGCCCGAGACGGACGGCGAGGGTTCCGTCGAGGCGCCGGCCACCGACCTGCTCGCCCGGACCCCCGGCCTGGTCGCCGGTGGTCTGCTGACGATGCCGGACTCCTCCAACTCCGGGGTGCCGAACCTGACCGCGCCCGAACTGGGCCTGACCACCCCGGAGCTCACCGGCGCCCCTTCGGCGCTTCTCGGCCTCGCCACCCCTCGCTGAGCGGACGCCACGTCAAAAAGCCGTTCGGTCTGGGAATGTGTACGGCATGGGATTCCATGTCGACTCCGAGACCGGGCGGCTTCGCCGCGTCATCCTCCACCGGCCCGACCTGGAGCTGAAGCGGCTCACACCGAGCAACAAGGACGCACTCCTCTTCGACGACGTGCTGTGGGTGCGCCGGGCCCGCCAGGAGCACGACGGCTTCGCGGACGTGCTGCGGGACCGGGGCGTGGAGGTCCACCTCTTCGGTGACCTCCTGTGCGAGGCCCTCGACATCCCGGAGGCGAGACACCTCGTACTGGACCGGGTCTTCGACGAGAAGGAGTACGGGCCGCTCGCCACCGACCACCTGCGGTCGGTCTTCGACGGGCTGACCTCGGCCGAGCTGGCGGAGGCCCTGGTCGGCGGGATGACCAAGCGGGAGTTCCTGGAGCGGCACGCCGAGCCGGTGTCGGTGCGCTTCCACGCCCTGGACCTGGACGGCTTCCTGCTGGGCCCGCTGCCCAACCACCTCTTCACCCGGGACACCTCCGCCTGGATCTACGACGGGGTCTCCATCAACGCGATGCGCTGGCCCGCCCGGCAGCGCGAGACGGTCCACTTCGAGGCGATCTACAAGCACCACCCGCTCTTCACCACCTCCGGGGCCTTCCACTACTGGTCGCAGGGGCAGGCGGACTACCCCTCGACGATCGAGGGCGGGGACGTCCTGGTCATCGGCAACGGGGCGGTGCTGATCGGGATGAGCGAGCGGACCACCCCGCAGGCGGTGGAGATGCTGGCACGCGGCCTGTTCGCGGCCGGTTCGGCGACGTCCATCGTGGCGCTCGACATGCCCAAGTCGCGGGCCTTCATGCACCTGGACACGGTGATGACGATGGTCGACGGAGATACGTTCACCCAGTACGCCGGGCTCGGGATGCTCCCCTCCTACACGATCGAGCCCGGCGGCGGGCCGCACGAGCTCAAGGTGACCGACCACCCGGAGGACCACATGCACCGGGCCATCGCGGGGGCGCTCGGCCTGGACTCGATCCGGGTGCTGACCGCGACGCAGGACGTGCACTCGGCCGAGCGCGAGCAGTGGGACGACGGGTGCAACGTGCTCGCCGTGGAGCCGGGGGTGGTGGTCGCCTACGAGCGGAACGTGACGACCAACACGCACCTGCGCAAGATGGGCATCGAGGTGATCGAGATCCCGGGCAGCGAGCTGGGGCGGGGCCGGGGCGGGCCGCGCTGTATGAGCTGTCCCGTCGAGCGGGACGCGGTCTGAGGCGGGCCGGGCCCGGGGGAGGGGTACGGGCCCGGGGAAGGGGTGCGGGCCCGGGGAAAGACCCCGGGCCCGGTCTGTATATCAATACAGAGGATCGTATAGACTTCCAGCATCCCCTGTCACCGTGACGCTGGAGCGACCCCATGGCCACCGACCTCGCCGGCCGCAGTTTTCTCAAGGAGCTGGACTTCACGGCCGCCGAGTTCCGCGGCCTGATCGAGCTCGCCGCCGACCTGAAGGCGGCCAAGAAGGCCGGGGTCGAGCAGCGCCTGCTCCAGGGCAGGAACATCGCGCTGATCTTCGAGAAGACCTCCACCCGGACCCGCTGCGCCTTCGAGGTCGCCGCCGCGGACCAGGGCGCGCACACCACCTACCTCGACCCCGCGGGCTCCCAGATGGGCCACAAGGAGTCGGTCAAGGACACCGCCCGGGTGCTGGGCCGGATGTTCGACGGGATCGAGTACCGGGGTGACAGCCAGCAGGCGGTCGAGGAGCTCGCCGCCCACTCGGGCGTCCCCGTCTTCAACGGACTCACCGACGACTGGCACCCGACCCAGATGCTGGCCGACCTGCTCACCATGACCGAGCACACCACCAAGCCGCTGGACCGGATCTCCTTCGCCTACCTCGGGGACGCCCGCTTCAACATGGGCAACTCCTACCTCGTGACCGGTGCGCTGCTGGGCATGGACGTGCGGATCGTCGCGCCCCGGGCCTACTGGCCCGCCGAGTCGGTGGTGGCCGCGGCGCGGGAGCTCGCCGCGGAGAGCGGAGCCCGGCTCACCCTGACCGAGGAGGTCGCCGAGGGGGTCGCCGGGGCGGACTTCGTCGTGACCGACATCTGGGTGTCCATGGGGGAGCCCAAGGAGGTCTGGGACGAGCGGATCGCGGTCCTGTCCCCGTACGCGGTGACCATGGACGTGCTGCGCGCCACCGGGAACCCGGACGTGAAGTTCATGCACTGCCTGCCGGCCTTCCACGACCTCGGCACCAAGGTGGCCCGGGAGATCCACGAGCGGCACGGGCTCGACTCCCTGGAGGTGACGGACGAGGTGTTCGAGTCGGAGCACTCCATCGTCTTCGACGAGGCCGAGAACCGGCTGCACACCATCAAGGCCGTGCTCGTCGCCACCCTCGGCCGGCCCGGCCGGAGTGACGCATAGTCATACGCCGCGTCATGCGCCGGCGGGGCCGGTCCGCCGTGCGGGCAGCGTGAACCACACGGCCTTGCCGCGCGGGGTGGGGCGGTGGCCGCAGTCGGAGCTCAGGCTGCGGATCAGCAGTAGGCCGCGGCCGTGCTCCTGCCAGGGGTCGGGCCGGCCGGCGTCCGGACGGGCCGACAGGTCGCCGGGCGGGCGCGGATCCCCGTCGTGGACCTCGACCTGGCAGCCGTGCGCGAGCAGTTCCACGACCAGCTCGATCGGGGCGCCGGAGCTGGTGTGCTCCACGGCGTTGGCGACGAGTTCCGCCGTCAGGAGTTCCGCGGTGTCCCGGTCGGCGGGCGCGTCGGTGTCGGCCAGCGCGGTGCGGACGAGGGCGCGGGCCATGGGCACGGCGGCCGCCGTGTGGGGCAGGGCGATCCGCCAGGCGGAGGCGTCGGGCAAGGAAGGGCCATCCGTTCCGGGGTCTGGGGGCGGTGGGGGTCGGGGTCGGGCGGGGAGCGGCGAACTCCCGGTTTCAACGATACGAAGTCGAATTCTCATTCCGGCAGGCACCCCGATCGACGCGAACATGTCGCGCTTCTGTGACGGCAGTCAGGATCTGGTGATACCTTCGATGGTGTGAGCCCCTTCACCGGTTCCACACCAGCGACCGAACGGTGGCACCACCTCCGGGTCACCCGGCAGGACGGCGTCGCCACCGTCACCTTCGACCGCCCCGAGAAGCTGAACGCGCTCACCTTCGGCGCCTACGCCGACCTGCGCGATCTGCTCGGCGAACTGTCCCGTGAGCGCTCCGTACGGGCCCTCGTGCTCGGCGGCGAGGGGCGCGGCTTCTGCTCCGGCGGGGACGTCGACGAGATCATCGGCGCCACCCTCGCCATGGACACCGCCCAACTGCTCGACTTCAACCGGATGACCGGCCAGGTGGTGCGCGCCCTGCGCGAATGCCCCTTCCCGGTGATCGCCGCCGTGCACGGGGTCGCGGCCGGAGCCGGAGCCGTCCTCGCGCTCGCCGCCGACTTCCGGATCGCCGACCCCACCGCCCGCTTCGCCTTCCTCTTCACCCGCGTCGGCCTCTCCGGCGGGGACATGGGCGCGGCCTACCTGCTGCCCCGGGTCGTCGGCCTCGGCCACGCCACCCGCCTGCTGATGCTCGGAGAGCCCGTCCACGCGGCCGAGGCCGAGCGGATCGGCCTGCTCAGCGAGCTCACCGAGGAGGGCAAGGCCCACGTCCGGGCCGCCGAACTCGCCGCGCGCCTGGCCGCGGGCCCCGCCCTCGCCCACGCGCAGACCAAGGCGCTGCTCACCGCCGAGCTCGACATGCCGCTGGCCGCGTCCGTGGAACTGGACGCCAACACGCAGGCCCTGCTGATGCACGGCCAGGACTACGCGGAGTTCCACGCGGCCTTCACCGGGAAGCGGCCGCCGGAGTGGAAGGGCAGGTAGCCACATGACTCCTGGTGCCATGCGGGTCGCCGTCGTCGGCGGGGGACCGGGAGGGCTGTACGCCGCCGCGCTGCTGGCCCGCCAGGGCCACACGGTGGAGGTCTGGGAGCGCAACGCCCCCGACGACACCTTCGGCTTCGGCGTGGTGCTCTCCGACGAGACCCTCGGCGGCATCGAGCGGGCCGACACCGTCGTCCACACCGCCCTGAGCGCGGAGTTCGTGCGCTGGGACGACGTGGACGTCGTGCACCGCGGCCGGCTGCTGACCTCCGGCGGCCACGGCTTCGCGGCCATCGGGCGGCGCCGGCTGCTGGAGATCCTGCACGAGCGCTGCGCGGGCCTCGGCGTCCGCCTCCGCTTCCGCTCCCCGGCCCCGGCCGCGGCCGAGCTCGCCGCCTCGTACGACCTGGTGGTCGCGGCCGACGGGGTGCACAGCGCGATCCGGGAGGCGGGCGCCGAACACTACGGGCCGACGCTGACCGGCGGACGCTGCCGCTACATCTGGCTCGCCGCCGACTTCGCCTTCGACGCCTTCCGCTTCGAGATCGCGGAGACCGGACACGGGGTCATGCAGCTGCACGCCTACCCGTACGCGGCCGACGCCTCCACGGTGATCGTGGAGATGCGCGACGAGGTGTGGCGGGCGGCCGGCTTCGACCTGTGCGACGAGGACGAGTCCGCGGCGCGCTGCGCCAAGATCTTCAGCGAGGCCCTGCGCGGACGCCCGCTGCACGGCAACCGCTCCGCGTGGACGCAGTTCCGTACCGTCGTCAACGCGCGCTGGTCGCACGGCAACACGGTGCTGCTCGGCGACGCCGCGCACACCGCCCACTTCTCCATCGGATCGGGGACCAAGCTGGCGGTGGAGGACGCGCTCGCGCTCGCCGAAGCGGTGGGCGCCGCACCGGACGACGTCCCGGCCGCCCTCGCCGCGTACGAGGCGGCCCGCCGCCCGGCGGTCGCCAGCACCCAGCGGGCGGCGGCCGCGAGCCGGCACTGGTTCGAGGAGATCGCCGGTTACGTCGACCAGCCCGCCCGGCAGTTCGCCTTCAACCTCCTCACCCGCAGCCGCCGCGTCACGCACGACAACCTGCGGCTGCGCGACCCACGGTTCACGCGGGCCGTGGAAGGGGACTTCGGCTGCCCGGACGGCACTCCCGCGATGTTCACGCCCTTCACCCTGCGGGGCCTGACCCTGCGCAACCGGGTCGTCGTCTCACCGATGGACATGTACTCGGCCCAGGACGGCGTGCCGGGCGACTTCCACCTCGTCCACCTGGGCGGACGGGCCCTCGGCGGGGCCGGACTGGTGATGACGGAGATGGTCTGCGTGTCCGCCGAGGGCCGCATCACCCCCGGCTGCACCGGTCTCTACACCCAGGAACAGACCGCCGTCTGGAAGCGGATCGCCGACTTCGTCCACACCTCGGCGCCCGGTACCGCCCTCGGCGTCCAGCTCGGCCACGCCGGCCGCAAGGGCTCGACCCGGGTGATGTGGGAGGGCATGGACGA
This sequence comes from Streptomyces nojiriensis, assembly GCF_017639205.1. Classification (NCBI taxonomy): domain Bacteria; kingdom Bacillati; phylum Actinomycetota; class Actinomycetes; order Kitasatosporales; family Streptomycetaceae; genus Streptomyces; species Streptomyces nojiriensis. The sequence goes on from NZ_CP071139.1 coordinate 6,801,806, forward strand.
CCCCCTGCCCGAGGGCAACTGGCCGCTGGTGGCCGCCTCCGCACTGCCCTACCGGCCGGGCGTCTCGGCGCTGCCGCGCGCCCTGGCACGCGCGGACCTGGCCGCGCTGCGCTCCGATTTCGCGGCCGCCGCCGTCCGCGCCGCCGACGCGGGATTCGACCTGCTCGAACTGCACTGCGCCCACGGCTACCTGCTCTCCGGCTTCCTGTCGCCCCTGACCAACCACCGTGAAGACGAGTACGGCGGCTGCCTGGAGAACCGGCTGCGCTTCCCGCTGGAGGTCTTCGACGCGGTGCGTGCCGTCTGGCCCGAGGACCGCCCGATGACGGTCCGCCTCTCGGCCACCGACTGGGCCCCCGGGGGCACCTCGCCCGAGGAGGCGGTGCGGATCGCGGCCGCCTTCGCCGCCCGCGGCGCGGACGCCATCGACGTCTCGACGGGCCAGGTCGTCTCGGACGAGGCCCCCGAGTACGGGCGCTCGTACCAGACCCCGTACGCCGACCGGATCCGCAACGCGCTCGGCGTCCCCGTCATCGCCGTCGGAGCCATCTCCTCCTGGGACGACGTGAACTCCCTGCTGCTGGCCGGCCGTGCCGACCTCTGCGCCCTCGGCCGCCCCCACCTCTACGACCCCCACTGGACCCTGCACGCGGCCGCCGAGCAGTCCTACGAAGGCCCCGGCGCGCCCTGGCCGGCCCCCTACCGTGCGGGCAGCCGCACACCGCCGACGGGCCGCGGCTAGGCCGCGGCCCGTACGTGGAGCCGAGGGGCGAGCAGCGGGCGCCTACGGCTGCGGGATCGGGGTGAACAGTGCGTTGATCGTTCGGTTCGCGTTCATGGTGAGCTGGTAGCTCGGGTTGTTCCCCTCCTGCTCGATCCCGTCCACCGCCCAGGCATCGAACTGGAAGCCGGGGTTGGGGATGGCGGTGACGGTGACCTGCGTGCCGGGGTCGTACGGACCGTACTCGCTGACCCGGACCGTGCCCGCGCCCACGGGGTCGTGCAGCAGGGTGAGGGAGCGGCGGTTGGTCACGAGGGAGGCGCGGTACCCGGCCAGGGTGTCCGCGTTCTGCAGCGCGACGGCGGCGTTGTTGTTCTGGGCGTTGCCCAGGACCTGGCCGTTCCAGGTGCGATCGGGGGTGGAGTACGAGTTGACCACGTTGCACGCCTGGGGGCAGGCGCTGGAGTAGGCCATGAGCGTGCGGTGCTGGCTGTTGGGCGTGATCCAGCCGTAGTTGAACGTGCCCGCGGGGGTGGTGCCGCCCTGGCTGGTGACGGTCAGGCGGTCGTGCTTCATGCCGAAGTTGTGGCCGATCTCGTGCGCGAGGTTCTCCCAGGCCGCCACGGACCCGATGCTGGTGACCGAGAACGCGGCACTGCCGGTCGTCGCGGTCGGGCCCGGGTCGGGCAGGCTCGCCGCGCCGGAGCTGTCCTCGAAGGGCACGGAGGCGAGGAGCGCCACCAGGTCGCCGCCGTACTGGTTGCGCCGGGCGGCGGCCGTGGCGCCGAGGACCGTGTTCGCGGGGTTGCTGATCATGCCGAGCAGGGTGTTCACGTTCTCGCGGGGGAGGCCCGTGGCCGCGGTCTGGTAGGTGTGGACGACGTGCACGCTGGCCGGCACGTTGTCGGTGGCGAGCGCCCTGTTGAGCTGGTTCACACCGTAGGAGATGCGGGACAGGACCGCCTGGACACTGCCCATCACCTCGACGCTGGCCGGCGTGTAGGCGACGACGATGTCGATGGCGGCCGGGTCGTTGGGCGTGGCGGCCCGCAGCCCCGGCTTGTGCGGGTGGTGCGGCTTGTGCGGCTTCTTCGCGGGGACGTTCACCGTGTCGACACCGACCCCGCTGGGCGGCAGTTCGAGGGAGTCGATCTCCTGCAGCTCGTACCAGCCCGGGCGCTCGGCCAGCGGCTGGTACGCGTACTGGCGGAAGCCGATCGTGATGACGCCGGAGAGGGTGACCGGTCCATCGGTGCAGGCCCCGATGGCGGACACGGAGATGGTGTTCTCCGGGTTCTTCGGGTCGTGGCCGCCCCAGTACACCGTGCCGTCCGGCTCCTGGCGCTGGAAGTCCTGCACCGCGGTGAAGCCCTTGCTCCGCCCGAAGAGCGGGAACGTGCGGCGCTCGGGTCTGCCTTCCTTCTGCTCGCCGCACAGCGAACGGAACGCCTTGGCGTCCGTGCGCTGCGCGGCGGAGCGCACCACCCAGGGCTCGTGCTCGTCCCCGCCCGTCCCGGCGGAGGCGGCGAGCAGGAAACGTCGGCGCATGGGAGACGCGTGCCTGTCTGTGGGGGTTCGTCCCGCCCTGTATTCCGTGGCGGGGTCCACGCCACGCCGGTACGGCCGCCCCGCACCGCTGCCGGCCGAGGTTCACTCGAATCGGACACGGCCTACACCTTCGGGACCTGCGTGTTCTGGCAGACGGTCAGGAGCCAGCGGCCGTCGTCGCCCTTGGTCATCACGTAGGTCGGGACGCCCTCGTCCCCGGGGCCGTCGGCCGAGTGGTAGAGCTGGCTGACCTTGACGGCGGCGACGTCCGGGCGGAGGAACTGGAGGTGGGTGACGGTGTAGCTGACCTCGCCGTCCCAGCTCGCGCCGGGGAGGACCGCGCGGGTGAACTCGGAGATGGCGTCGAGGCCGATGAGGACCTTGCCGCCGCCGGTGGTCCACAGGGCGTCGGGATGGAAGAGGGAGAGGAAGGCGTCGGGGTCCTTGGCCCGCTGGGAGGCTTCCACGGCGGCCACCACCTGGTGAATGGCCTCGATGTCAGCGGTCCGGGCTGCGTTTTCGGTCGTCATGCGGATCATCATCGAACCTCGAGCACGCTTGAGGTCAAGGCCCGGTCCGTGGATCGGTCACGCCGGGACGATCTCGGCGCGGTCCTCGACCGGGGTGTAACCCAGGCGCAGGTAGACGCCGTTGCTGGTGGGGTTGGCCAGGTCCGTGAAGAGGAGGACCTCGGTGGCACCGGCCGCGTACGCCGCTTCGCTCACCGCGTGCGTGACCCCGGCGGCGTAGCCGCGGCCGCGGTGCGCGGGCGGGGTGTAGACGGGGCCGACGCGGGAGGCCGGGCCGATCGGGCGGGAGAAGCCGGCCAGCGAGACGGGAGTCCCGGCGTGCTCCCACAGCCGGATCCCGCCGTAGGAGATCCGGTCGCGCAGCACGTCCTCGGAAGGGCTGCCGGGGATGCCCGCCTCCGCCCTGAAGGCCGTGGTCCACTCCAGCAGCAGCGGGAGGTCCGCCCCGGTGGCGGGCCGGGCCCGCCCGGCCGGGGCGGGATCCGGGGCGAGGAGGCCGGCCAGCCGGTACAGGCGCAGCTCCTCGGAGATCCGGGTGGGCCGCCCCCAGGCCTCGGCCAGTGCTTCCGCGTCCGGGCGGCGGGCGTTGAACCCGTGCGCCCCGGCGAGCAGCGGTTCCCCGGCGAGCGCGGCCCCGAGCGCCCGGACCGCCTCCCCGGGCAGCACGCCGAGCACGGCCGGGAACGGCGGGGTGCACAGCAGGCCGCCGGCGACGGCGCCGTCGGCCCCCGTCCACCAGCCGAAGAACGGGGTGCCGTCGCCGTAGGCCCCTGGCCCGCGCCGCCGCAGCCCGTCGGCCGTGGTCAGCAGCAGGGTGTTGGAGACGGGCCGCGCGGCCGCGGCCGGGCCCGCGGCGGCCAGATAGGCCGTCAGGTCCGTGCTGAAGGTCCAGGTCATGCCCCATCCTGGCGCGGCGCGCGGTCCGGCCGCACCCGGATTTCTCACGCCGGCAGCCACCCCGGCCACCACGGCGGCACGTTGTCCGGCCCGCACCGCTCCAGGTTCCCGGGGTAGCCGTCCAGCGTCCCCTTCGAGGCGAAGAAGACGAGCACCACCACCGCGAGCACGAGCAGGACTGGCACGGGCCGCGACCACGGGGGCAGCCGTCGCGAGAGGAAGGCGATCAGCAGCGCGAGCATGGCGCACCCCGGCACCATCAGCACCAGCAGGAAGGTCATCTCGAACCGACCGCCCGCCTCCCAGCCCGCGTCGCAGTACGCGCGGGCGTGGGAGGCGAGTGCGACGGCTGCCCACCCGGCCACGGCCCCGACCAGCGCCGCCGTCACCAGTAGGAGAGCCGTGGCCCGCCGCCCTGGCGGCCTCGCGGGAGGAAGATCGGGATGCGTCACACCACCTCGTGACGCGGTCTCCTGCGCCTACGGTTGCGCGAACCCGGCCCCGATGTCACGCAGCCGCTCGTGCAGCTCGGCGAAGACGGCCGCCGCCCGGTCGCCCGGCCAGTCCGCCGGGAGCAGTTCCCGCGGCAGGCCCGGGTCGGCGTACGGGAGCCGGCGCCAGGTGTCCAGTGCGCGGAGGTAGTCCCGGTAGGCCTCCTCCGGGGTCGGCTCCGGGCCCGAACGGAGCGCGCGCAGGACGGGTTCGTGCAGGTCGAGGAATTGCTCGTGCTGCTTGGCCAGGGCCGCCAGGTCCCACCAGCGGGCCACCGCCTCCGCGGTCGGGGCGAAGCCGAGGTGGGCGCCGCGGAAGAGTTCCACGTACGGGGTCAGGTGCAGCCGTTCCAGGGTGTGCGCGGTCTCCTCCGACAGCCGGGCCGGGGCGATCCACACGCCCGGCGCCACCGCGCCGAAACCGAGCCGGGCCAGGCGCGAGCGCAGCAGGTGCCGCTTGTTCCGCTCCTGCTCCGGGACCGAGAACACCGCCACCAGCCACTCGTCCGACAGCTGCGGGCTGCCGTAGATCCGGCGGTCGCCGTCGTCCAGCAGCTGCCGCGCCTCCTCGGAGAGTCCGTACGCCGCCGAGCCGTCCGCCGCGCGCTCGGGCAGCAGGAAGCCGCGCCGCTTGAGCCGGGACACCGACGAGCGGACCGACGGGGCGTCCACACCGGCCGCGCCCAGCAGGCGGATCAGCGCGGCCACGGGGACCGGGCCCTCGAAGGCCCGCCCGTAGGCTCCGTAGAACGTGACGATCAGGGATCGCGGAGTGTGCTGCTCGACCACGGGTTCACTCTAGATCCTGTCGGGCGGATCGGGCCGGGCGCCGGGACCACGCAGCCGGAAGCGCTGCAGTTTGCCCGTCGCGGTACGGGGGAGGGCGGGGAGGAAGACGAAGGAGCGCGGGCACTTGTGCGGGGCCAGTTCCGCCCGCATGAAGGTGCGCAGGACCTCCTCCGTCAGCACCGCGCCGTCGCGGGCCACGGTGTACGCCACCACGATCTGCCCGCGCCGCTCGTCCGGCAGGCCCACCACCGCCGCCTCCACCACGTCCGGGTGGCGCAGCAGGGCTTCCTCCACCTCGGGGCCCGCGATGTTGTAGCCCGCCGAGACGATCATGTCGTCCGCCCGGGCGACGTAGCGGAAGTAGCCCTCCGGATCGCGCACGTAGGTGTCACCGGTCAGGTTCCACCCGCCCTGTACGTACTCCCCCTGCCGGGGATCGGCCAGGTAGCGGCAGCCGACCGGGCCGCGCACGGCCAGCAGCCCCGGCTCGTCGTCCGGGACCGGGCGGCCGGCCCGGTCCACCACCCGGGCCTCCCAGCCCGGGACGACCCGGCCCGTCGTCCCGGGCCGGATGTCCTCGTCGGCGGCGGAGATGAAGATGTGGAGCAGCTCGGTCGCCCCGATGCCGTTGATGATGCGCAGCCCGGTGCGCTCGTACCAGGCCTGCCAGGTGGCGGCCGGCAGGTTCTCCCCGGCCGAGACGCAGCGGCGCAGGGCCGACAGGTCGTACATGCCCACGTCGTACGGGCCCAGCGCGTCCAGCATCGTCCGGTACGCCGTGGGCGCGGTGAACAGCACGGTCACCCGGTGTTCCGCGAGCGCGGGCAGCAGCCGGCGCGGCACCGCCTCCTCCAGCAGCAGCGCCGAGGCCCCGGCGCGCAGCGGGAAGACGACGAGCCCGCCGAGGCCGAAGGTGAAGCCGAGCGGCGGGCTGCCCGCGAAGACGTCGTCCGGGCGGGGCCGCAGCACGCTGCGGGAGAAGGTGTCGGCGACGGCGAGCAGGTCGCGGTGGAAGTGCATGCAGCCCTTGGGCCGTCCGGTGGTCCCGGAGGTGAAGGCGATCAGGGCCACGTCGTCCGCGGAGGTCGGGGCGGCCGGGAAGGGCTCGGGATGTCTCTCGGCCAGCCGGAGCAGGTCGTCCGGTGCCGTGCCCCCGTACAGGGTGATCCGCAGTCCCGGCACCTCGGCCTTGACCAGGTCGTCCAGCACGTCCGCATGGCACAGGGCGTGCCCCACCCGGGCCATCGCGCACACCGTGGCCAGCTCCTGCGCGCGCTGCTGGGGCAGTACGGTGACGGCCACCGCGCCCGCCTTCATCACCGCGAGCCAGCAGGCGGCGAGCCAGGGGCCGGTGGGCCCGCGCAGGAGCACCCGGTTGCCGGGAACGACACCGAGGTCGGCGGTGAGCGCGTGGGCCAGCCGGTCCACGCGCTCGCGCAGGCCGCCGTACGTCCACACCTCGCCCGCCCCGCTGCGGAAGGCCGGGCGGTCGGCGCCCGCCGGACCGAACCGGGCGATGGTGGCGTCGAGCAGCTCGGCCCCGCAGTTCAGGCGGTCCGGATAGGCCAGCTCGGGCAGATCGAAGAGGAGCTCCGGCCACGTGTCCGCGGGTGGCAGATGGTCACGGGCGAAGGTGTCGGTGTGAGCGGAAGGCTTGAGGTCCAAGGCGGGTCGCCCCCCTTGCAGCGGTCCGGGGTGGGGTGGAGCCGGCCGTGCGGTGGTTCCCCCGGTCACGACCGGAGGTCCTTCCAGGAGCGTATCGTGATGGTGACGGCAGTCAACAGGACGCGATAGATGCGGGGATGTTCGGATGACCGGATTCGCGCTCGGGGTGGACCAGGAGGAGTGGTGCGGGCAGTTGCGCGCACTGGCGGTGCAGCGGCTGCGGCCACTGGCCGAGAAGGGGGAACCGGGGCGGGTGAACCGGCCGCTGCTGGCGGCGCTGGGGGAGCTGGGCCTGCTGGAGCGGGTGTTCGCCTCGGGCGCGCTGGAACTGTGCCTGCTGCGGGAATCCCTCGCCTACGGTTGCACGGAGGCCGAGACGGCGCTCGCCCTGCAGGGGCTCGGGGCGTACCCGGTCCTGCGGGCGGGGAGCGAGGAGCAGCGGGAGCGCTGGCTGCCACGGGTGCGCACCGGGCGGGCGGTGGCGGCCTTCGCGCTGAGCGAGCCGGGGGCGGGCTCGGACGCGGCGGCGCTGGCGCTGGCGGCGACCGCGGATCCGGCGGCCGCCGGGGGTGGCTGGCGGCTCAGCGGTGAGAAGTGCTGGATCTCCAACGCCCCCGAGGCGGATTTCTACACCGTGTTCGCCCGGACGGGGGAGGGACCGGGGGCGAAGGGGGTCTCGGCCTTCCTGGTCCCGGCCGACCGCCCCGGACTCTCCGGCGCCCCCCTGGACATGCTCTCCCCGCACCCCATCGGCTCCCTCGCCTTCGACGGGGTGCCGGTCGGCCCGCAGGACCTGCTCGGCGAACCCGGGCGGGGCTTCCGCGTCGCGATGGACACCCTGAACCTCTTCCGGCCGAGCGTCGGAGCCTTCGCGGTGGGCATGGCCCGGGCCGCGCTGGACGCGACGCTCGCCTACACGGCGGACCGGACCGCGTTCGGGGGAACGCTGAGCGATCTCCAGGCGGTGGCGCACCGGGTGGCCGAGATGGCCACCCGCACCGAGGCCGCCCGGCTGCTGGTGTACGCGGCGGCCGGGGCCTACGACCGGGGGGCCGGGGACGTGCCGCGCCGGGCGGCGATGGCGAAACTGCTGGCCACGGAGACGGCCCAGTACGTGGTCGACCACGCGGTCCAACTGCACGGCGCGGTCGCCCTCCAGCGCGGCCACCTGCTCGAACACCTCTACCGGGAGGTGCGGGCACCACGGATCTACGAGGGGGCGAGCGAGGTGCAGCGCACGATCATCGCGAAGGAGCTGTACGGGGCGGCGGTGGCGGGGCGATGAGCCTGGAGCGGATCAACCCGGCGGAGCTGTCGCCCGCGACGGGTTTCTCGCACGCGGTCGCGGCGACCGGTACCCGGCTGGTGTTCCTGGCGGGCCAGACCGCCCTGGACGGCGAGGGCAAGGTGGTGGGCGAGAGCCTGCCGGAGCAGTTCGAGATCGCCCTCGCCAACCTCCTCGCGGCCCTCGCCGCGGCGGGCGGCACGCCGGCTGACCTGGCCCGGGTGACGGTGTACGCGGTGGACGTGGCGGCGTACCGGACCCACGCGGCCGAACTGGGCCGCATCTGGCGGCGATCGGCCGGCCGCGACTATCCGGCGATGGCCGTCATCGGCGTGGTCCGCCTCTGGGACGACCAGGCCCTGGTGGAACTCGACGGGGTCGCGGTCCTCCCGTAACGGCCGGGCCGGAATACCGGCCTCGTCGGCGTTCGAGGCGCGGGTCCGGGCGGAGCCCCGCAGCGGTGCCGCGGGCGACCCCGTCGTGGCCAGGCCGCGGACCCGGTACTCCGTGCGGACGGCCTGAAGGATGTTGCAGAAGGCCCGGTTCGGGCAGGACAGGGTGGTGTTCGAGCTGCCGTTTCACCGTGTCATGGCGAGGTTGTGCATGGTGGTGACGGCCTGGAAGTCACCGGCAATCGTCCGCGCCCGCGAAGACCTACCCGGCGCACACCGCCATGTAGGGTGATCGTTAAGGACAGGTCGCAAGTGCACGTTGACCACGCTGACACTGCGTACCCTCTCCGCGGCTTCCGATCTCGGACCAGCTTTGGAGCCTGTGCACCTCACGGCATGGCACCGATCCAACGGGCTGACGGCTCTTTCGGTACCCGCCCCGGGCTTCAACACTGGCGGTAGACCTCGGTCGCCTGCTCAACGGGTCACGCGGAACTCGCGCGTTGACGCAACCTACTTACCCTGGGGGGCTTGTGAAGATTTTCAAGACTGCTCTGTCAGCTGCCACGGTGGCCGTACTGACTGCCGGGCTGGCCGTATCGTCCGCATCCACTGCTTCCGCCGCCTCGACCGAGTACGACGTCGTCAACCGAGGCAGCGGTAAGTGCCTCGCCGTCGACTGGGCGGCTGAGTACCACGTTCTCGGCATCCAGTGGGGCTGCAACGGCAACCCGGACCAGAAGTGGACCTTGGAGGCCAAGGGCAGCAGTGTCTGGGGCACTTTCTACGAGATCAAGAACGGTGACGGCCAGTGCCTTGGCACGATGTCGGGAGGCACCGGCAACGGCACGGACATCGTTGCGTGGGAGTGCAATGGAGCCGACGACCAGAGGTGGTTCGTCGACCCCGTCGTGAACTCACCGGAGTACCGGACGATTCGCAGTCTGGCGGCCAGGTTCGCCGGCGCCAACAAGTGCCTCGGCATCTACAAGGAAGCCACCCATGACGGCGCGTCGGCCACGCTGTGGGACTGCAACAGCCGGTGGGACCAGCAGTGGCAGCTGCAGCCCTGACCAGCGCGTGTCTCTTCGACAGGTTGGTCAGTTGATCGGATGTGCCTGTCCGATCAGTGATCGCTGATGCGATGCGGGACCGGATCGAGCCGCTGATGGCGGCCGATCCGGTCCGTGGACGAGGGTGGGCCGACCGCCGCCGCACCCTGGAAGCCATCGCCGGGAAGTACCGCACCAACTCGCCCTGGCGTGGCCTGCCGGGCGAGCTCGGTCCGTTCCGGACCGCTCACAAACGGCAGGTTGGTTGGGTGGGCGGTCCGGGATCAGGCGCGGCCGGTGACGTGGCCGCCGTCCACGCGCAGGGCGTGGCCGGTGACGAAGCCGGCGCCCGCGAGGTAGAGGACCGCCTCGGAGATCTCCGAGACCTCGCCGACCCGGCCCAGCAGGGCGAGACCGGCGAAGGAGTCCACGTCCGAGCCCGCGTGCAGCGGGGTGCGGATGATGCCGGGCGAGACGAGGTTCACGCGGATGCCGTCGGCGGCGAGTTCGGCGGCCAGGCTGGTGGTCAGCGCGTGCACCCCCGCCTTGCTGACCACCGGCGCCGAGGACGGGAAGCCCGCCAGCCCGTGGTCCACCAGGACGGTGCCGATGTTGACGATGCTGCCGCCGCGGCCCTGCGCCCGCAGCGCCCGTACGACGGCCTGGGTGGTGAGGTAGGTGCCCTTGAGGTTGCCGGTCAGGAACCCGTCGAGTTCTTCCTCGGTGACCTCGGTGAAGGGCTTGGGAGCAAAGGTGCCCGCGTTGTTGACCAGGACGTCGATGCCGCCGAACCGGTCGAGAGCGGTACGGACCAGGGCCTCGCCGGTACTCGGCTCGGCGATGGCGCCCGCTGCCCAGGCGGTCCGCCCGGGGTGGCCGAGGGCGGCCGCGGCCTTGGCGAGGCGGTCGGCGTCCCGGCCGTTCAGGACGACATTGGCGCCGCTCGCGAGGAAGGCGCGGGCGATGTCCAGGCCGATGCCGCTGGAGGAGCCGGTGATCAGAGCAGTGGTGCTGGTGCTGGTGCTGGTGTTCATGGGGCGTGCGCCTTTCGTGGCGGGTGGGTCCGTCCGGTGACACCAGAAACGTACGAACTCTCAACTCATAACACCACGACGAAAATTGGAGCATGTGATAATCCAGCGTTATGGATGTGGACCTGCGTGACCTGGAGCTCCTGGCCGCCACCGCCGAGGCCGGCTCGCTGACCGCCGCCGCCGAGCGGCTCTACGTGAGCCAGCCCGCCCTCAGCCAGCGGCTCACCCGGCTGGAGGCCCGCCTCGGCATGCCCCTCTTCGACCGCAAGGGCCGCCGCCTGCTCCCCAACGCCGCGGGCCGCCGACTGCTGGTCGCGGCCCGCCACGTCCTCGGCGAACTGGACTCGGCGGCCCGGGACCTGCGCGAGATCCGCGACGGGCGCGACCGGCGGGTCCGCTTCACCGCCCAGTGCAGTACGACCTTCCCGTGGCTGCCGCCCGTGCTCCGCGCCTTCCGCGAGCGCGCGCCGGACATCGACGTGCGCATCGAGACCGTCGCCGACGACGCGCCGATCCCGGCCCTGCTCGCCGACCTCGTCGACGTCGCGCTGGTCACCAAGCCGGACCTGCAGATGGACCGGGTGTCGCTGACCGAGCTGTTCGAGGACGAGATGATGGCGGTGGTGCCCGCCGGCCATCCGTGGGCCTCGCGCGCACACCTGACCGCCCGTGACTTCGACGGCGCCGACCTCGTCCTCTACGACTTCTACGACCAGAAGCGGATCCCGTCGATGCCGCTGCCGATCCCCGTCGGGGCGCGGCCGGCCCGGATCACCACCATGCCGGTGGTGACCGACCTGGTGATCGAGATGGTGGCCGGCGGCCAGGGCGTGACCGTGCTGCCCAACTGGGTGGCCGCCCCCTACGCGGCCTCGCACGGCCTCGCCCTCGTCCGTATCGGCGCGCGGCCCCTGACCCGTACCTGGTTCTGCGCCACCCGCACCGGAGCGCGCCCACCCCATGTGGAGGCCTTCGTCGAGGAGCTGACCGCCCGGCTCACCACCCCGCACAGCGTCTGAGCCCGGTCTTCGACCTTCCGGATACTGCGGGTGCTGCTCGCTGGAACAAATTGCGATGCGCACCGGAAGCAAGTTGGTCACACTCGCGGGCATGACTGCGAAGATCACTCGTATCAACCCCGGGCAGCTGCATGAGACGCCCGGCTACCACCACATCACCGTGGTGGAGGCCGGTCGTACGGCCTACCTGGCGGGGCAGTGCCCTCTTGACCGGAGTGGTTCCCTCGTCGGTTCCGGATCGCTCGAGGTGCAAGTCGACCAGGTTGCCGCGAACGCACTCGCTGCCTTGGCTGCGGTTGATGCCGAGCCGGAACACGTGGTGCGCTCGGTGATCTACGTGCGGAGCGACGACAGAGACGTTCTGGGCGCCGCTTGGCGTCGGCTCACCGACTCGGCTCTCGGGCCGGCGTTCACCACCGCCAGCACGCTGTTGGGTGTTTCGCAACTCGGCTTCACGGGGCAGCTCATCGAAGTGGACCTCACCGTGGCGCTGCCCGACTGAGCCTCTTCGTCTCCGGGTGCCGGGCGTCGCCTCGAACGGGGCGGCTCGCCCGGGGATTCGCCGGACGTGGGAGTGGACTTCATCCGGTCATGTGCTCCGACCAAGGTGCACATGACCACGACGAAGGCCGTCCGAGCGGTGTCTAAGGGGTCTCCAGCAGCCGGCCCATCCACTCCTCGATGCCGGACACCGTGCGCGGCAGCGCGCCCGACATCAGGCGGGCGCCGTTCGCCGTGATGACCAGGTCGTCCTCGATGCGGACGCCGATGCCCCGCAGCTCCGCCGGGAGGGTCTCGTCGTCGGGCTGGAGGTACAGGCCCGGTTCCACCGTCAGGACCTGACCCTCCTCCAGGACGCCGTCCAGGTAGGTCTCCGCCCTCGCCTTCGCGCAGTCGTGGACGTCCAGCCCCAGCATGTGGCCGCTGCTGCACAGCGTGTACCGCCGGTGCAGGTCGCCCTCCGCGTCCTTCAGGACGCCCCACTCCGCCAGCCCCTCCGCGATCACCCGCATCCCGGCCCGGTGGAAGTCCCCGAAGCTCGCCCCCGGGCGCAGCGCCGCGATGCCCGCCTCCTGGGCGGCCAGGACCAGTTCGTACACCTGGCGCTGGACGGGGGAGAAGCGGCCCGACAGCGGCAGGGTGCGGGTGATGTCCGCCGTGTAGAGGGTGTCCGTCTCCACGCCCGCGTCCAGGAGCAGCAGTTTCGTCCCGTTGAGCCGGCCGTCGTTGCGGATCCAGTGCAGGGTGCAGGCGTGGGCGCCGGACGCCGCGATCGTCTCGTACCCGGTGCCGTTGCCCTCCGCCCGGGCGCGCAGGCCGAAGACCCCCTCGATCCACCGCTCCCCGCGCGGATGCGCCAGCGCGCGCGGCAGGGCCCGTACGACGTCCTCGAAGCCCGCCGTCGTGTGGTCGACGGCCAGCTGCAGCTGCTCGACCTCCCACGCGTCCTTCGCCAGCCGCAACTCCGACAACACGGAGGCGAGTTCGGCATCGGAGGCCGCGTCGCGGCCGGCCGGTGAACCGAGCCCGTCCAGGTGTGCGCAGCGGATGCCGGTGAGGCGCTCGGCCTCCGCGAGGTCCGGCCGGCGGCCCACCCAGAACTCCCCGTACCGGCGGTCCCGGTAGAACTCCCCGTTCCCGTCCGCCCGCGGCGAGCGCGGCCGCAGGTACAGCACGGCCTCGTGGGCGTGCGGGCCCGACGGCTCCATGACCAGGACGTGGCCCGCCTGGTCCTCGCCGGTGAGGCCGGTCAGCCAGGCGTACGCGCTGTGCGGGCGGAAGCGGTGGTCGCAGTCGTTGGAGCGGACCTTCAGCTCCCCGGCCGGGACGATCAGCCGCTCGCCCGGGAAGCGGGCCGAGAGCCGTGCCCGGCGGGCCGGGGTGACGGCGTGGCCGGGGACGCGGGCGGAGTCGGGCAGCGGGGTCGCGGCCCAGTTGCCCGCCATGAACCGGGACAACTCCGGGGATACCGGGCGGTCGTGACTGCCCGTGTTGAGGCGGGCGGACGCGTCGGTCACGAGGACTCCCTCAAGAAAGATGCGAACTGGTGGGCGCACAGGTCTTGTCAGTGCAATTTCACATTACTATGTTACAGCTCACATCGCGGCACGTTAACCCCCGTCAAACGCCGTGTGACGCAGGGCAGTTCACGCACCACCCCCCACCTCACCTCTCCAATCAGGAGTTCTCGGTGCTCAAGCACAGAGCTGTGCGCTCTTCCCTCCTCGCCTCCGCCGTAGCCGTGACCCTCCTCGCCACCGCGGGACAGGCCACCACGCAGGCCGCCGAGTTCGCGGCCCCGGCCACCTTCACCGGCGCACAGGCCGCCCCGGCCGCCCCCGCCCCCGGCCCCACGGGGAACCCGTTCGACGAGGTCGACCGCCTGGCCGACCCGAAGGACAACGCCCCGGCGCCGGCCCCGGCCCCCGGCGGGCAGAACATCACCGGGCAGGTCCCCGGCGCGGCCACGGCCGCCGCCGCGCCCGCCGACGACCTGCAGAAGCGCGGCAAGGCGGTCAAGGCGGCCCCCACCGCGAAGAGCGTCGCCGCGGGCGTCCCCTGCACCCTCGACGGGATCACCGGCCTCACCCCCGAGCAGTTCGCCGACTTCCTCGGCGACCAGGCCGTCCTCGCCGACGGCTGTCTGCGCGGGCTCATCTGGACCTGGGACGCCCGCCTGGCACCGGTCATGTCGGACGCGCACGTCCAGGCCGTCTCCCGCCGGATATCCGCCCTGGCCGCCGCCCACGACGGCCGCAACTCCTCCCACTTGGAGGAGATGTTCACGTACCTGCACGCGGTCGCCTACCACGACTACTCGCGCACCGAGATCGACGTCACCGACGCCCCCACCGTCGACGCCATGCGCCGCGCCATCGCCGACTTCGGCGCCGCCGCCCACACCTTCGACGCGACCCCCGTCAACGCCCGCACCCTGCGCGAGGCCCTCTACGCGGGCAGCGCGCCCGGCCTGCGCCAGCACCAGCTCGGCCTCATCAAGAAGGTGCTGGCCACCATGGACCCGGCCCACCCGGCCACCCACCTCGACGCCGGCTGGGCGGGCGCAGCGCTGGCCGCGCTCTCCGTCACCTACCTGGGCGTCTACCCGGGCAACCAGGACGCCGCCTTCCACTCCGCGGTGGCCGCCGACGCCTCCTACCGCGACGCCTTCAAGGCCTTCTCCACCTACACGCACCTCAAGGACACGGGCAACGCCTGGGTGGTGCGCGACGCACTGAGCGAGTACGCCCGCTTCGGTCAGGTCGAGGGCCTGCGGGACCGGGTCGTCGCCGACCTCGGTGCGATGCTCGGCCCCGTCCGCTCCGCCTTCGGCGACGGCAGCGAGCCGTGGGCCAAGGTCGTCTCCTGGCTCAACTTCTACGAGGCCTGCAAGCCGTACGGGGTGTGCAAGGAGGACATCGAGAAGCAGCTGTTCCCCTACACCTACTCCTACGACAACGGCGGCATCAAGGTCCGCACCGCCCTGGACCGGGCCACCGTCGACCAGCTGTACTACGCGAGCAAGCAGGTCAAGTCCCAGTACCACCGCGTGCTCGGCACCGACCAGCCGCTCGCGGGCGACCCCAACTCCACCCTGAACATCGTGCTCTACGCCTCCCGCGCCGACTACGTGAACTACCACCCGATCCTGACCGGCTACGGCACCAACAACGGCGGCATCTACATCGAGAACGGCGCCACCTTCTACACCTACCAGCGCCGCGTCCCCCAGGACTCCTCCCTCACCCTCGAGGAGCTCTTCCGCCACGAGTACACGCACTACCTCAACGGCCGCTTCGCCGTCCCCGGCTTCTTCGGCCAGGGCCCCTGGTACGAGAGCGACCGGACGACCGCCATGGACGAGGGCACGGCCGAGTTCTTCGACGGCGCCACCCGCGACAACGGCATCGCCGTCCGCAAGTCGCTGGTCAAGAGCATCATCAGCGACACGGCCGGCGGCGGCCCGCGCATGAGCGTCGAGCAGCTGCTGAACGCCACGTACGACGGCGACGGCTTCCGCTTCTACAGCTACGCGGGCACCTTCTTCGAGTTCCTGTGGACCGAGAAGCCCACGCTGCTGCGCGAGATGTACACGCACCTGCGGGCCGACGACGTGGCGGCGTACGACGCCTGGCGCCACCGGACGGGGGCGGACACCTACCTCCAGCGCGACTACGACCGCTTCCTGGACGCGCAGATCGCCAAGGTCGACCAGCTCTACGTGCCGAACACCTCCTTCACCCCCAACGACCGGCTGCGCGACGCGGCGCTCGCCACGGTGAAGTCGTCCTTCGCCACGGCCACGTACAACACCCCGGACTGCGTGGAGAACGGCGACCCGGGCAAGCGCCGCTTCACCTGCACCGGCCGGATCACCGCGAACCTGAAGAACTGGCGCAGCGACGACCAGAACTTCAAGGACATGTCGGAGACGGTCGACTACTTCATCCTCGACCGGGCGGGCGCGGCCTCGAACAACCTCGCCGACATGAACTGTTCCTTCGGTCCGGTGGAGATCTGGACCAACAAGGTGGCGGGCACGTCCAGTTACAGCTGTGAGGGTCCCCTCCGCAGCTGACCGGCACCGGCCCGGCGCCCGGGCCGGTCCCGCATCCGAGGGGGGTGCGGGACCGGCCCGGGCATCTGGGCAGGCCCTAAAGAATGTGACATATTACTGCCGTGCTCAAGAGACACTCCCTGGACGCCGTGATCATCGGCGCCGGCGTCGTCGGGGCGGCCTGCGCCTACTACGCGGCCCGCGCCGGACTCTCCGTGGCCGTGGTCGACCGGGGCCCCGTGGCGGGCGGCACCACCGGTTCCGGCGAAGGCAACCTGCTCGTCTCCGACAAGGAGGCGGGACCCGAACTCGACCTCGCCCTGCTGTCCACCCGCCTGTGGACCGAACTCGCCGCGGTCCTCCCGCCGGACATCGAGTACGAGCCCAAGGGCGGGCTCGTCGTCGCCCCCGACGAGCGGACCGTGAAGGCCCTGCGGCACTTCGCGGAGGGCCAGCGCACGGCCGGCGTCGACGCGGCCGAGGTGGCGGCGGACGCCCTGCACGACCTGGAGCCGCACCTGGCCCCGGGCCTGGCGGGCGGCTTCCACTACCCGCAGGACGCCCAGGTCCAGCCCGCCCGGGCGGCGGCCCGGCTGCTGGCCGCGGCGCGCGCGCCGGGGGCGGCCGGAGCCCCGGCCGCCGAGGTGTACCTCGGCGAGGAGGTGACGGAGATCCTGCTGGACCGGGGCGCCGTACGCGGGGTGCGCACGCCGCGCCGCGAACTCCTCGCCCCGGCCGTGGTGAACGCGGCCGGCACCTGGGGCGGCCGCATCGCCTCGCTGGCCGGGGTCACCCTGCCCGTCCTCCCGCGCCGCGGCTTCGTCCTGGTGACCGAACCCCTGCCGAGGGTGGTCCGGCACAAGGTCTACGCCGCCGACTACATCGCGGACGTCGCCAGCGGCTCGGCCGCCCTGCAGTCCTCCGCGGTGGTCGAGGGCACCCCGTCCGGCCCGGTCCTGATCGGCGCCACCCGGGAACGGGTCGGCTTCGACCGCACCCTCTCCACGGAGGCCCTGCGCCGCCTGGCCGCCCAGGCCGCGGCGCTCTTCCCCGTCCTGGCCGACGTCCGGGTCCTGCGCACCTACCACGGCTTCCGCCCCTACCTGCCCGACCACCTCCCGGCGATCGGCCCGGACCCGCGGCGCCCCGGGCTGCTGCACGCCTGCGGCCACGAGGGCGCGGGCATCGGCCTGGCGCCCGCCACCGGAGCGCTGATCGCCGCCGCCCTGACGGGGGCCGAACCGCCGCTCCCCGCCCACCCGTTCCGTCCGGACCGCTTCGCCGCGGACCCGGGCGCCACCGACACCCCTGAGGAGCAGCACTGATGCGCAGCCCCCGCTCGCTGGTCGGCGGCAGCCCGGCAGCCGCGCACGCGATCACCTTCGACGGCCGGGAACTGCCCGCCCTGCCCGGCCAGAGCGTCGCCGCCGTGCTCTGGGGCGCGGGCATCCTCGCCTGGCGGACCACCCGCGAGGGCGGCGCCCCGCGCGGCGCGTTCTGCGGGATCGGCAGCTGCTACGACTGCCTCGTCACCGTCAACGGCCACCCGAACCAGCGCGCCTGCCTGGTCCCGGCCCGGCCGGGGGACTCCGTCACCACCCAGGAGGGAACCGGCCGTGCCGAACTCGCCGTCTGAGCCCGCCGGTCGCGCGGGCCGCGCGGATCCCCCCGCCGCGTCCGCGTCCGCCGCCGGTCCCGCGTCCGCGTCCGCCGCCGGTCCCGCGTCCGCGTCCGCGCCGGCCCGTGCCGATCTCGCGATCGTCGGGGCCGGTCCGGCCGGACTGGCCGCCGCCGTCACGGCCGCCCGCCTCGGGCTGCGGGTCACCCTCCTCGACGCGGGCGACCGCCCCGGCGGGCAGTTCTACCGCCACCCCGCCCCGGGCCTGGGCGCCGCCCGCCCCGAGGCGCTGCACCACGGCTGGGCGGAGTTCGCGACCCGCGAAGCCGCCCTGCGCGCCCACGAGTCGGCCGGCCGGATCACGTACCTCCCGCTCCACCACGTGTGGACGGTCGTCCAGGGCGAGACGCCCGGGACGGCCGGGGCCCGCCGCGGGCCTGCCGCGCCCGCCGCGGAGTGGATCCTGCACGCCGTCGCCGGTCACGCCCCCGAGGAGCGGGCCGCGACGGTCACCGCCCGGGCCGTGCTCATCGCCACCGGCGCCTTCGAGCGGCAACTGCCCTTCCCCGGCTGGACCCTGCCGGGCGTGGTCGGGGCCGGCGGGGCGCAGGCCATGCTCAAGGGCGGGCTGGTGCTGCCGGGCAAGCGGGTGGTCGTCGCCGGGAGCGGGCCGCTGCTGCTGGCCGTGGCCGGGTCGCTCGCCGCCGCCGGAGCCGCCGTGCCCGCCGTGGTGGAGGCCGCCGCCTACACCGGGTACGCGGGCCAGGTCCCCGCCCTGCTGCGCAACCCCGGCAAGCTCGTCGAGGGCGCCGGCTACGGCGGGGCGCTGGCCCGCCACCACGTCCGCCTCCTCACCCGGCACGCCGTCACCGAGGCGCACGGCACCGACCGGGTCGAGGCCGTCACCGTGGCCCGGCTCGACCGCGACTGGCGACCGCTGCCCGGCACCGCCCGCCGGATCCCCTGCGACGCCCTGGCCGTCGGGCACGGGCTGGTGCCCCAGCTGGAACTCGCCACCGGCCTCGGGTGCGCGACCCGCCCCGGCCCCGACGGCACCGTCGCCCTCGTCCTCGACGCCGGGCAGCGGACCTCCGTCCCCGGCATCTGGTCGGCGGGCGAGACCGGCGGCATCGGCGGGGCCCAACTGGCCATGACCGAGGGCGAACTGGCCGCACACTCCATCGCGGGTACGCCGCCCGGAGCCCGCCTCACCCGCCGCCGCGCCCGGCTGCGCGCCTTCGCCGACGCGATGGCCGCCGCCCACCGCCCCGGCGAGGGGTGGACCGGCTGGCTCCGGGACGACGCCGTCGTCTGCCGCTGCGAGGAGGTGCCGGCCGGACCGATCCGCGAGGCCGCCCGGGACCTCGGCGCGCGGGACGCCCGCAGCGTCAAACTCCTCACCCGGGCCGGCATGGGCTGGTGCCAGGGCCGGATGTGCGGCCCGGCCGTCGCGGCCCTGGCCGGGGAGGGGCCCGCGCCCGACAGGCGGCCGCTGTCGTGTCCGGTTCCGCTGCGCCACCTCGCCGAACTTCCTCCCTCCGAGCACTGATCGGGGCGCCGGGGCCCTTGTGGCCACGCCGCACCCGCTAGTAAAATGTCACACACCACACTAGGGAGCTCTCACATGACCCACGCGCACACCCCCGCGCCCCGCACCCGCCCCTGGCACGGAATCATGGTCGCCACCGCGCTCCCGCTGCGCGAGGACCTCACCGTCGACCACGACGCGTACGCCGAGCACGTGGCCTGGCTGATCGAGGGCGGCTGCGACGGCGTGGTCCCCAACGGCTCCCTCGGGGAGTACCAGACCCTCACCGACGAGGAGCGGGCGCGCGTCGTGCGTACCGCCGTCGAGGCGGCCGGCGACGGCGCCCGCGTCATGCCCGGCGTCGCCGCCTACGGCAGCGCCGAGGCCCGCCGCTGGGCCGACCAGGCCGCCGAGGCCGGCGCCGGGTCCGTACTCCTGCTGCCCCCCAACGCCTTCCGGGCCGACGAGGACGCCGTACGCGCCCACTACGCCGAGGTCGCCCGTGCCGGGCTGCCCGTGGTCGCGTACAACAACCCCATCGACACCAAGGTGGACCTGACCCCGGACCTGCTCGCCCGGCTGTACGCCGACGGCTCCATCGTCGCCGTCAAGGAGTTCAGCGGCGACGTGCGCCGCGCCTACGAGATCGCCGAGCTCGCCCCCGGCCTCGACCTGCTCATCGGCGCCGACGACGTCCTGCTCGAACTCGCCCTCGCGGGCGCCGTCGGCTGGATCGCCGGCTACCCCAACGCCCTGCCGCGCTCCTGCGCCCAGCTCTACCGGGCCGCCGTCGCCGGGGACCTCGACACCGCCCTGCCGCTCTACAAGTCCCTGCATTCGCTGCTGCGCTGGGACTCCAAGACCGAGTTCGTCCAGGCCATCAAGCTCTCCATGGACCTCGCCGGACGCCCCGGCGGCCCGACCCGCCCGCCGCGCTTCCCGCTCACCGGCGAGACCGAGGCCGCCGTCCGCGCCGCCACCGAGAAGGCCCTCGCCGAGGGCCTCAACTAGTCATCCGGGGGAACCGCACATGCGCACGCGCCACGTCTACCACGCGGTGGACTCGCACACCGAGGGCATGCCGACCCGGGTCGTCACCGGCGGAGTCGGGGTGGTCCCCGGCGCCACCATGGCCGAGAAGCGGCTCCACTTCATCGAGCACATGGACCACGTCCGGACCCTGCTCATGTACGAGCCGCGCGGACACTCCGCGATGAGCGGTGCCATCCTGCAGCCCCCGACCCGCCCGGACGCCGACTACGGCGTCCTCTACATCGAGGTGTCGGGCCTGCTCCCCATGTGCGGGCACGGCACCATCGGGGTCGCCACCGTCCTCGTCGAGACCGGCATGGTGCCGGTCGTCGAGCCGGTCACCACCGTCCGGCTCGACACCCCGGCCGGGCTGGTGAGCGTCGACGTCCGGGTCGAGGACGGGGCGGCGACCGCCGTCACCCTCACCAACGTGCCCTCCTTCAGCGTGGGCCTCGACCTCAAGGCCGAGGTCCCCGGTTTCGGCACGGTCACCTACGACCTGGCCTACGGCGGCAACTTCTACGCCTTCGTCGAACTCGAGGCCCTCGGACTGCCCTTCGACCGCGCCCGCAGGGACGACCTGCTCGCCGCCGGGCTCGCGGTGATGGAGGCGATCAACGCAGGCCCCGACCGGCCCGTCCACCCCGAGAACCCCTCCATCGCCGGGGTCAAGCACGTCTACCTCGCCGCCCCCGGCTCCGACGCCCACCGCTCCCGGCACGCCATGGCCATCCACCCCGGCTGGTTCGACCGCTCGCCCTGCGGTACGGGGACCAGCGCGCGGATGGCCCAGCTGCACGCCCGGGGCCTGCTGGAGCTCGGCACGGACTTCGTCAACGAGTCCTTCATCGGCACCGAGTTCACCGGCCGACTGGTCGGGGAGACCACCGTCGGCGGCCTTCCGGCCGTGGTCCCCACGATCACCGGCCGGGCCTGGATCACCGGCACCGCCCAGTACTTCCTCGACCCCACCGACCCCTTCCCCGGAGGGTTCCTCCTGTGATCACCGTCCGCACGGTGGACTACCACACCGCCGGCGAGCCCTTCCGGATCGCCGACTGCGCCCTGGACGGCATGCCGCCGGTCCCCGGGGACACCGTCGCCGAGCGCTGCGCCACCGTCATCGGCCCCGGCGGCTCCGGGACGGCCCCGCGCCGGGGCGCGCTGGACGACGTACGGCGCCTGCTCGTGCAGGAGCCGCGCGGGCACGCCGGGATGTACGGGGGGTTCGTGGTCCCGGCCGACGACGACGGCGCCCACTTCGGGGTGCTGTTCTGGCACAAGGACGGCTACTCCACCGCCTGCGGCCACGGCACCATGGCCCTCGGGGTCTGGGCCGTGGACACCGGCCGGGTCGCGGCCCCGGACGACGGGGACGCCCCGGTGCGCATCGACGTACCGTCGGGGCGGGTCACCGCCACCGTCCACCGCGGCGGGGGCCGCACCACCGGGGTCACCTTCCGCAACGTCCCGGCCCGGGTCGGCGCCCGCAAGGTGCCCGTCGCCACCTCGTTCGGGCTGGCCGAGGTGGACATCGCGCACGCCGGGGCCTGTTACGCCGCCGTCCGCGCCCGCGACCTCGGCCTGGACGTCAACCGGGCCGCGCTGCCCGCCCTGGTGCGGGCCGGGCAGGAGATCCGGGCGGCGCTGGCCACCCATCCCGCCACCTGGCACCCGGACGGCCCGCTGCTCTCCGGGGTCTACGGGGTGATCCTCCACGAGGAACGGCCCGACACCCCCTTCGGGCCGCACCAGCGCAACGTCACGGTCTTCGCCGACGGGCAGGTCGACCGCTCGCCCTGCGGCTCCGGCACCTCGGCGCGGCTCGCGCTGCTCGCCGAGGACGGGCGGCTCGGCCCGGGCGAGGACCTGCTGCACGAGTCGGTCACGGGCACGGTGTTCACCGGGCGGATGCTGGACGGCGGGGTCACCGAGGTCACCGGCACCGCCCACCGCACCGGCGAACACGCCTTCGTGGCGGACCCGCACGACGCGCTCGGCACCGGATTCCTCCTGTGACGGGCATCCCCCAGCTCGCCGCCGGACCGATGGCCGCCCTGCTCACCCCGGCGGCGGCCGCCGACGCCCTGGCCGCCGCCCTGCTCGGCGGCCTCGATCCGGAGAGCTGCCCGCCGCGTTCCGCGATCGACGTGCCCGGCGGGGGCGAACTGCTGCTGATGCCGGCCGCGTCCGGCTCGTACGCCGGGGTGAAGATCGCCGGGGTCGCGCCCGGGAACCCGGCCCGCGGGCTGCCCCGGATCACGGGCTCCTACCTCCTCCTGGACGGGCCCACCCTGCGCCCGCTGGCCCTGCTCGACGGTGCGGCGCTGACCACCCTGCGCACCCCGGCGGTCTCCGCCCTCGCGCTGCGCCACCTGGCGCCCGCCGGGCGGCCGCTGCGCCTGGTGCTCTTCGGGTCGGGGCCGCAGGCGTACGGGCATCTGGAAGCGGCCCTGTCCGTGCGGGAGTTGGCCGAGGTGGTGGTGGTCGCCCGCGACCTCGGGGGTGCGGAGCGGCTCGCCGCGTACGCACGCACCCTGGGCCCGGCCGCCCGGACCGGCACCCCGAAGGACGTGGCCGACGCCGACCTGGTGATCTGCTGCACCACGGCCCGCGAACCGCTCTTCGACGGGCACCTGGTCGGGCCGGGCGCCACCGTCGTCGCCGTCGGCTCGCACGAGCCGACGGCCCGGGAGACGGACACCGCCCTCGTGCGACGGGCGGCGGTGTACGTGGAGTCCCGGGCGGCGGCCCTGCGCGAGGCGGGGGACCTCCTGGTCCCGGAGGCCGAGGGGGCCATCGGGCCCGGTCACATCACCGGCACCCTCGCCGACCTGGTGGGCGGCCGGATGCCGGCGGGCGGGCCGCGGAGTTGTCCACAGCTCTTCAAGAGTGTGGGCATGGCCTGGGAAGATCTCGCTGTGGCGGTCGCGCTGTTCGAGGCCGCCGGAGTGTGAGCAGCGCAACGTGACATTGTACGCTGTTGCCCTCCTCGTCGGTGGTGTCGGGGGTCTCGGAGGAAAAGCAATGGGTGACCTGAAGCAGCACAGTCTCATCAAGGCCCAGGAGCGCCTCCGCGACCAGGTCGGCCACGCCCTGCGAGCCGCGCTGATAGCGGGTGAGCTGCGCCCCGGGAGCGTCTACTCCGCACCGGGCCTGGCGGCCGAACTCGGCGTCTCGGCCACCCCCGTCCGCGAGGCCATGCTCGACCTGGCCCGGGAAGGACTGGTCGAGCCGGTCCGCAACAAGGGCTTCCGGATCACCGAGGTCAGCGAACGCGACCTGGACCAGTTCACCGAACTGCGCACGATGATCGAGGTGCCGACCATCGGCCGGATCACGAAGATCGCCACAGCCGAGCAGCTGGAGGCGCTGCGCCCCGTCGCCGAGGAGATCGTCACCAGCGCGCGCGAGCACAACCTCATCGGCTATCTGGAGGCCGACCGCCGGTTCCACCTCTCCCTGTTGGCCCTCGCGGGCAACGACCGGCTGGTGGAGACGGTCGGCGACCTGCGCAAGCGGTCCCGGCTCTACGGCCTGACCGGCCTCGACGAGGCCGGCAAGCTGGTCTCCTCCGCGGAGGAGCACATCGAGCTGCTCGACCTGATGCTGAGCGGCGACGCCGAGGCGGCGCAGGAGTGCATGCTGCGCCACCTCGGCCACGTCCGCTCCCTGTGGGCCCAGGGTCGCGACGAACCGGTCGGCCGCGTCCCCGGAGGCCTCGGCTCCGGCCTTTAGATCCCCCACCTCGCAAGCCCCCTGGGTGGACGCCGCGAATTATCGGGTGTGAACTGTATCCAGGGGTGGAGGTGGATTGGATGAAAGGTCTCCCATTCCAGCTCGAAATCATTGAAGCCGACACCAACTGGATCGTGTCGTGTGCTTCCGAGTACGGTGAAGCGCTGATCCGCGTCCCGGCACCCTATTCCGAGAACGAGCTCCAGTCTGCGCTCTCCCGGGTGGAGATTTCGCTGGCCAAGTCGTACAGTCCCGTGGTCGTTCGGGGTGCGCCCGTATCGGAAAGACCCGTCAGGGAATTCGGGGAACGCCTCACCGAAGCGATATTCCGGGATGACATATTCGTCCTGTTCGACCGGTGGCGCAGCAGCGCCGCCCGCACGCAGGAAAATCCGTTGCGCATCCTGCTGCGGACCAACGGCCCGCATGTCGCCCACATCCCGTGGGAATTTCTCGTCGATCCTTCCCGGGACGACTATCTCGCGCTTCGCGTCCCCGTTGTCCGGTATTTGCGGCTGATGGACCCGGTGCCCCCGCTGCCTCTGACTCTTCCGTTGCGCGTGCTGGGAATTTCGGCACAGCCGCACGATCTGCCCGTACTCGAGGGGGCCCGGGAAGTGCAGCAGGTTTCGCAGGCGCTCCAGCGCTGCAGCTCCGAGAGTGTGGACGTCCACTGGCTTCCCGGGGATAAATGGCAAGACCTGGCGAAGGAGCTTCGATTCGGATCGTGGCACGTCCTCCACTGCGTCAGCCACGGAGGGTTCGACGAGGAAAGAAACGCGGGATACATTCAGCTCTCGGGTGCCGACGGATCGGCAAGGAAGATATATGCGAGCGACTTCGAGCGGTTGATCGCGGACAGTCCCAATCTGCGTCTCATCGTGCTGAATTCCTGTGAGTCCGCGGTCAGCGGATCCGAGGATGTGTTCGCGGGTACGGCCGCCAACCTCGTACGCGCCGGCGTGCCGGCCGTGGTCGCCATGCAGTACGAGATCACCGACAAGGCAGCCCTCGTCTTCGCCTCCTCCTTCTACGAGCGGATCGCCGAGGGAATGCCGGTCGACCGAGCGGTGACCCTGGCCCGTGAGGACGTGAAGATGGATCTGGACAGCCTGGAGTGGGCCACACCCGTGCTGTTCCTGGCATCCGACGAGACCCGGATCTTCTCGGTGCCGAAGACACCGCAGGGCCCGCAGCGTCCGCCACCGCAGACGCCCACCGTCCGGCCGCCCCCTCCGCCCGAACCGCCGCCTCCCGCTCGGCCGCCCCTCCTCTCCCAGAGCTTCCTGCTCGCCGACATCGGCCCGTGCAGCCACCTGGCACTGGGGCCCGCGAACCTCCTTGCGGCTGCCTGCCGCGACGGTGCCGTCCGGGTCCTGAACGCAGTCGACGGCGGAGTGGTCAGACAGTGCATGCCCGTGCAGCGCGAGAACCCGGTACAAGTGGCCTGGGGTCCCTGGCGGCGGAACGTGGCCAGCCGGCACAACGACGGCACCGTCGTCGTCTGGGACCTCCGGACCGAGACGCCGGCACGTGTGATGAACGTGGGCGAAGAGGGCGGTGCCCTCGCGTTCAGTGCGGACGGTCACTGGCTGGCGGTGACCGTCAAAGACCGCGTCTACGTCTACAACGCGTGGGGTGCCCGGGTGCGGGATCTGCCCGCACGGTCGGGGAAGGAGCCGAAGGTCTGGCAGCGAATGGGCGGGCGCGGCAGTCTCGGTCCCCTTGCCTTCGCGCCGGGTGACCGGCACGTCGTGGTCGCGACCGGTGACGGCATGGTGCGGCAGCTGGACGTGCGGGGAAAGCCGGTGGCGACCTGGCGGCACCCGCAGCCCGTGCGATGTCTGGCCGTCACGGCGAAGGCGCTCGCCACCGGATGCGCCGATGGCAGGGTGCGTCTGTGGTCCTGGGACGGTCGTCTCCTGCGGCAGACGGAGCACGGCCGACAGCCTTCCCACCTGGTCTTCGCCACCGACTTCCCGGCACTCGCCATGTCCGACGACGACGGCACGGTGACCCTGTGCGATCTGAAGACCGGTGAGCTGACCGTCGTGGCGGAACTGATGCACCAGCTGGCAGGGCTGGCGTTCCTCGAAGGCGGCAAGGGGCTGGTGACCGGCACCCGAGCGGGACGCATCGCGCGCTGGTCGCTGCCCCGCCGCCCGCAATAGGGAGAGAGTCATGGCAGACCCCGAGGTAGAGATCTTCTGGCCCTCATCTCTCCCCTCCGCTCCGGCGCTGGAGCAGCGGGATGCGTTGCGCGAAGCCGGAGTCACCGCCACCTGCCTGCTGCGGCCCACGCGGAGAGGGGCGGCCGATGCCGTGCTGGTGCTGCTGACGTCCGCCGTCCTGGAGCCGTTCCTCAGTGCGCTGTTCCAGCGTCTGGCGGAAGAGGCCCACAAGGGGCTGAAAGCGTTCGTGGACGGACTGCTGAGGGACGGCCGGGACGGAGCGGTGCCGCCCGAGGGCGTGGTCGTCGAATCGGCGACGGGCGGCCGGGTCACTTTCACGGCGGATCTGCCGGAGCAAGCCTATGAACAGGCTGTCGGCCTGGAGGTCTGTGGTGACCGGTGGATCTGGGATTCCCGACGAGCGATGTGGACTCCGGCCTGAGGGCCGGGTCCGGAGAGGTGTGAAGCCATGGCAGACCGACAGCAACCCCCGCCTCCCGAGGACGAGAACTGGGGCCCGGCGACTTCCTGGCAGGACCCGCTCCTCCCGCCGCAGTCCCCGCAGTCCCCGCCGTCCCCGCCGCCGTACCAGCCTCCCCAGGCCCCGCCCCCTCAGTGGCACGCAGGGCAACCGCGAGCGCCGGAGACGTACTTGACCGGCGCCATCCTCGTCACGCTCTTCTGCTTCCTGCCGACGGGAATCGCCGCCATCGTCTTCGCCTCGCAGGTCTCGGAGAAGTGGAAGGCGGGTGATGCCGTGGGTGCCGCCGAATCGGCACGGAAGGCGAGGCTCTGGGTGATCGTGAGTGTGGTCGCCGGTTGCCTCATGTGGCTGCTCCTCATCGTCATCGGCCTGGCGGCCGACACGAGCACCACCACGTAGACGGCATCGCCGTGAACAGGCTGCGCCTCCTGGCCCTCCGCCTCGTTCCGCGTGCCCCCACGCCGAAGCGCGTCCGCGACGCCTGGCTCGCCGCCGGCGTTTTCGCAGCGGTCGCCGTTGTCGTGGGACGCGCGGATCCCGCACGCCCCGGCCGGTTCCCCAGCTGCCCGTTCCGCGCTCTCACGGGCTTCGACTGCCCGGGCTGTGGCAGCCTGCGCGCTCTGTACCAGCTGCTTCACGCCCATGTGGCGGCCGCGGCGGACTACAACCTGCTGCTGGTCGCGGTACTGCCGTGCGCCGCCTCCGTGTGGCTGCGCGTCGTCACCGGCAGGGCCACTCGGCGCACTGCCCCTCCCTGGTGGGGGCCGCGTGCGATCCTCGTCGTGATCGCGCTGTGGACAGTGGTGCGAAATCTCCCCGTCCTCGGCGGAGCGCTGGCAGCCTGACGGGCGGCGTGGACGGGCGCTCCGGTGGCCTGCGGGCGGCCGGCGCCGGATCAGCAGGGCGGGCGGGCGCCGCCGCGGGCCGGCAGTGGCCGGTCCGCCGAGATGATCGCCGCCTCCGGGCGCGGTACCGGGGTCCCGTCGGGCAGGAGCAGCACCGGCGGGTCCACCACGGCGCCCACGTCGGCCGCCGCGGCGCTCGCGTTCGCCGCCGTGACCCGCCCCCTGGGCTGCGGGGCCAGCACGGCCGTCTCCCGCACGTACGCCACGAAGCTCTCGAAGTCCCGCTGGTGCCGGTACGGCTCCTGGAACTCGGAGAGGGCCGGGTACCCGTCGCTCGCGAGGAGCGTGTACGAAGGGGCCGCGAGCCGGTAGCTGCGGCCGAGGTCCAGCGGGACGCCGTCGATGATGACGTCCGCGGGATCCACCCGGTCCCCGACCGGTCCCCGGGCGTCGAAGCTGTAGCGCACGTTCCGGGATACGGCGAGGGGAGCGAAGCGCAGTTCGCCGCTCTCCGCCGTCGTCCACTGCTCCTCCAGCGCGTCGTGGATCCGCTGCCCGGTCACCCACGCGCTGACGATCGGATCGCCGAACCCGATGGCCCGCCAGGCGCTGCCGAAGGTGACGGTGCCGCCCGACGCCGCGTTGAGGACGAGGTCCCCGGCGATCACCGCCTGGCCGACCCGGGGCGCCGCGGCGACCACGGCGAGCTGGGCCGGGACGTTGGGGTGGATGTTGGCGTCGTTCTCGGGATCGGTGGGCCTGCCGCCCGCCCACAGCGCCCAGTCGGCGGCCAGGTTGCCCATGGTGCTCTCGCCCGCCGTGTTCCGGGTGCGCAGGAACGAGCCGGTCTGCCGCCCGACCGGGCTCCGGTCGCGTGCGGCCGCCTGCCCCGCCCAGTAGGTGACGACCTCCTGCAGCTCCGGATGAGGGGTGATGTCGCGGGTGTTGGGGTGGTTGGTGGACACGGTCAGCTCCCGGACCACCCGGCCGGTGAGCGGGTCGAGCCGCAGGTTGATCTCGTTGATGACCTGGCCGTAGCAGCCCGCCTCGACGAACGGGCGGGGGACGCCGTTCGGGTCGGGGACCATCATGTTGAACCGGGTGTGCCAGTGCCCGGTGACGATCGCGTCGATGTCCGGGGAGACCCGCAGCGCGAGGTCGAGGGCCGGCCCCGAGGGGTCGGCGCCGCTGTTGAAGTCGCCTCCCGCCACCGCCCCGTCGTGCAGGCTGAGCACGATCGCGTTCACGCCCTGGCTCTTGAGCAGTGCCGCGTAGCGGTCGGCGGTGGCGACCTCGTCGAGGGTGGCGAGGCCCGGCTGGTAGGAGCCGGGGAAGCGTTCGCTGCCCACGGCGGTGAGGTGGATGAACCCGATGGGCAGCTCCCGGCCGTCGGCGGTGGGCACCCGCTCGATGTTGTAGGCGGGCAGGACCGTCGTACCGTCCTGGCCCCGGACGAGGTTGGCGCTGTAGTAGCGGAAGTCGGCGCCGTGGAAGCGCAGGCCGGAGGAGTCGGTGAAGGAGGTGTCGCGGCCCTCGACCGGGAACGGGACGCCCTGCTCCATGTGGCGCCGGAGCATGGCGGGCGACTTGTCGAACTCGTGGTTGCCGGCCGTCGCGAAGTCGAGCCCCATACGGTTGAGGGCCTCGATCGTCGGCTCGTCGGCGAAGGCCGCGGCGTCGAACTCCCAGCCGGAGAAGGCGTCTCCGGGGGTGAAGAACAGGGAGTTTGGGTGCCCCTCGCGGAGCCGTTCGAGGTGCGCGGCCATGTACGCGACGCCGCCGACGGTGTAGCTGCGGCCGCCGTTGCCGACGATGACGGAGTTGCTGCCGGGTGCGCCCTGCAGATAGCCGTGCAGGTCGGTGATGTCGAGGAGCTGGACGTCGACGTACTCGGCGGCGGTGGCGGCGTCCCGGGCATCGGCGGTGGCCCGTGCGGGGACCCCGAGCGCGAAGGTGGCCGCCACGGCCCCCATCGCGGTGAGGAAGTCCCGCCGTCCCGGTTCCCGCCGGCCCGGCTGCTGCCGCCCCGGTGCGCGCCGTGAACTCCTGGTCCGCTGCGTGGCCTTGGCCTGCGTGATCACACCCGGCATGTTCCCGTCCGCCGGGCCGGCTGTCGTGCCGACGCGCCGACCGGCGCTTTGGACACGGCTGGATAACGGCGGTACCAACCCCTTGTCAGTGCAATTTCACATTACTATGTTACCGGTCACATCCTAGAGCGCGGCCCTTCACTGGAGTGACCATGACCAAGCGCACCCAACTCGCCCTCGCCACCGCCCTGGTGGCGGCTCTCGCACTCGGCGCCTCGGGCTGCTCCGACACCAAGAAGGGCAAGGACGGCGCCACCGGGGTGAACCCCGCCGCAGCCAACGACGGCAAGATCCTCGGCGGGACCCCGGTCAAGGGCGGCACCCTCACGGTCCTGTCCAACCAGGACTTCGCGCACCTCGACCCCGCCCGCAACTGGACCATGCCGACCATGGACTTCGGCACCCGGCTGCTCTACCGCACGCTCGTCACCTTCAAGGCCGAGCCCGGCAAGGCCGGCAGCGAGCTGGTCCCCGACCTCGCCACCGACCTCGGCACCCCCTCCAACGGCGGCCGCACCTGGACCTTCACCCTCAAGGAGGGCGTGAAGTACGAGGACGGCACGCCGGTCAAGGCCCAGGACGTCAAGTACAACGTCGAGCGCTCCTTCAGCCCCGACCTCACCGGCGGCCCCGACTACGCCGCCCAGTACCTGGCCGGGACCGAGGGCTACAAGGGCCCGCTCCAGGGGCAGCACCTGGACTCCGTCAAGACGCCCGACGACCGCACGATCGTCTTCGAACTGAAGCGCCCGGTCGCCGAGTTCTCCGCGACCGCCACGCTGCCGACCTTCGCCCCCGTGCCCCCGTCCCAGGAGAAGGGCACCCAGTACGACGCCCGCCCGTTCTCCTCCGGCCCGTACAAGATCGAGTCGTACGACCGGGACAAGAAGCTGGTCCTGGTCCGCAACGAGCACTGGGACCCGGGGACCGACACCGTCCGCAAGGCCTACCCGGACCGCTTCGTGGTGGTCATGGGCCTCAAGGGCGGCCAGATCGACGACCGGATCATCGCCGGCGAAGGCGCCGACGCCTCCACCGTCCAGTACGCCGACATGCGCCCCGAAAGCGCCCCCAAGGTGCTCCCCAAGCCCGACATCAAGGCCCGGCTGCTCGCCGAGTCCCAGGGCTGCACGGAAATGCTGCACCTGAACAACTCCCGCGCCCCCTTCGACGACCCGAAGGTCCGCGAGGCCATGCAGTACGCCGTCGACAAGGAGGCCGTCATCACCGCGGGCGGCGGCCCGGCCCTCAACGAGATCGCCACCGCCTACCTGCCCCCGGCCCTCTCCGGCGGCAAGCAGGCCGACGTCCTGAAGATCGCCCCGGCCGGTGACCCGGCCAAGGCCAAGGAACTCCTCAAGGCCGCCGGCAAGGAGACCCTGAAGGTGTCCCTCGCCGTCTCCACCGGCGACAAGGGCAAGGCCGAGGCCATCCAGCAGGGCCTGTCCCGCGCCGGCATCGAGGTCGTCATCGACACCGTCGACCCGGGCGCCTACTACGACGTCATCGGCGACCTCTCCACCACCCCCGACATGACCCTCACCGGCTGGTGCCCCGACTATCCCTCCGGCTCCACCTGGATCCCGTTCGTCTTCGACGGCCGCACCATCAAGGAGAAGGGCAACCAGGGCAACTACAGCCAGTTCCGCGACGAGGCGACCATGAAGCGGATCGACGAGATCAACGCCATGGCCGACGCCAAGGAGGCCAACCAGGCCTGGATCGACCTCGACGCCGCCCTGATGGCCAAGTCCCCGAACGTCCCGCTCCTCCTGGAGCGCAAGCCGCTCCTCGTCGGCACCAACATCGCTGGCGCCTTCGGCCACCCGGTGTGGACGGGCACCATCGACTACGGGACCGTCGGCCTCAAGGACCCCTCGAAGAGCCAGGGCTGAGGGCCCGAAGGATCCCCGCAGCCATGACCACCACAGCACCGGTCCCGGACGGCCGGGCCCCCCTGGCCCCCGACGGCACCGCGGCCCCGGACGCCGCCGCGGTCCGGCCCGCGGCGGCGCCCGGCAGCAGCCCCTGGCAGCTCGCCCGGCGGGAACTCCGCGGCCGCCCCGCCGTCCGCGTCAGCCTCTGCGTCGTCCTCCTCTTCGTCCTCATGGCCGTGAGCGCCCCCTGGCTGGGCGCCCTCGGCGGCTGGTCCCCGAACGAGTTCGACAAGACCGCCATCGACCCCTACCTCGGGGGACAGCCGCTCGGCACCCTCGGCGGGATCAGCCCCGAGCACTGGCTCGGAGTCGAACCCGTCACCGGCCGCGACCTGTTCGCCCGCGTGATCAACGGCGCGCAGGTCTCCCTCCTGATCGCCTTCGCCGCCACCGCCATCGTGGTGGTCGCCGGCACCGCCGCCGGGATCGCCGCCGGCTACTTCGGCGGCCGCACCGACACGATCCTGTCCCGGCTCATGGACCTGACCATGTCCTTCCCCTCGCTGATCTTCATGATCGCGATGCTGTCCGTGGCCAAGGACGTCAACCGGATCGCCCTGATGACCACCGTCATCGGGGTCTTCGGCTGGCCCGGCGTCGCCCGCGTGGTCCGCGGCCAGACCCTCTCCCTCAAACACCGCGAGTACGTCGACGCCGCCCGCGTGGGCGGCTCCGGCCCCTGGCGGATCCTGACCCGCGACATCCTCCCGGGCGTCTCGGGCCCGGTCATCGCCTACACCACCCTGCTGATCCCCGGAATGATCAGCACCGAGGCCGCCCTCAGCTACCTCGGCGTCGGCGTCCGCCCGCCCACCCCCTCCTGGGGCCAGATGATCGCCGAGTCCGTGGCCTACTACGAGACCGACCCCATGTACTTCGTCATCCCCAGCGTCTTCCTCTTCCTCGCCGTACTCGCCTTCACCCTGCTCGGCGACGCCCTGCGCGACATCCTCGACCCGAGGGGCGGCCGCAGTTGATCCTCTACCTCGGCCGCCGGCTGCTCGCCCTCGCCGGCGTGCTCCTCGCCATCGCCGCCGTCACCTTCCTCATCTTCTACGTCCTGCCCGCCGACCCGGCCGCGGCCGCCTGCGGCAAGACCTGCAGCGCCGAACGCCTGGCCGACGTACGCACGTACCTGGGCCTCGACCAGCCCCTGTGGCGGCAGTTCACCGACTTCCTCACCGGCATCTTCACCGGCCGCACCCTGGGCACCGGCCAGTACGCCGTCGCCTGCGACTTCCCCTGCCTCGGCTACAGCTACGAGAACTCGCTGCCCGTGTGGGACCTGCTGATGGACCGGCTCCCGGTCTCCGCCTCCCTCGCCGTCGGCGCCGCCGCGCTGTGGCTGCTCCTCGGCCTCGGCGCCGGGGTCACCGCCGCCCTGCGCAAGGACACCGCCACCGACAAGGCCCTGATGGTCGGCGCCGTCGCCGCCGCCTCCCTGCCCGTGTACTTCACCTCCGTGATGCTCATCTACGGCGTCATCCGCGTCGCCGGCCTCCTGCCCTACCCCACCTACCAGGCCTTCACCGACGACCCGCTCGCCTGGGCCTCGAACCTGACCCTGCCCTGGATCGCGCTCGCCCTGCTCTACGCCGCCATGTACGCGCGCCAGAGCCGCGGCTCGATGATCGAGGCGATGGCCGAGCCGTACATCCGTACCGCCCGCGCCAAGGGCATGCCCGAGCGCACGGTCGTCGTCAAACACGGGCTGCGCTCCGGCATGACCCCGATCCTCACCATCTTCGGCATGGACCTCGGCGGACTGCTCGCCGGAGCCGTCATCACCGAGTCCATCTTCGGACTCCCCGGCATCGGGCGGCTGTTCTACGGCGCCCTGGTCAACTCCGACCAGCCCGTGGTCCTCGGCGTCACCCTGCTCGCCGCCTTCTTCATCGTCGTCGCCAACCTCCTCGTCGACCTCCTGTACGCCGTCATCGACCCGAGAGTGAGGTACTGATGGCCGAGGCCGCTCCGCTTCTCGCCGTACGCGACCTGCGCGTCACCTTCACCACCGGGCGCGGGACCGTCCGGGCCGTCGACTCGATCGGCTTCACCGTCGAGGCCGGACGCACTCTCGGCATCGTCGGCGAGTCCGGCTCCGGCAAGTCCGTCACCTCGCTCGCCGTCATGGGCCTGCACCGCGGCCCGGTCGAGGTCGGCGGATCCGTCGCCCTCGCCGGACGGGAGCTGACCGGGCTGCCGGAACGGGAACTGGCCAAGGTCCGGGGCCGCCGGATGGCCATGATCTTCCAGGACCCGCTCTCCAGCCTCCACCCCTACTACACGGTCGGCGAGCAGATCGCCGAGCACTACCGCGTGCACTTCAAGGCCGGCCGGGCCGCCGCCCGCAAACGCGCCGTCGACATGCTCGGCGAGGTCGGCATCCCGGAGCCGGGCCGGCGCGCCGGGGAGTACCCGCACCAGTTCTCCGGCGGCATGCGCCAGCGCGCCATGATCGCCATGGCCCTGGCCTGCGAGCCCGACCTGCTGATCGCCGACGAGCCGACCACCGCCCTGGACGTCACCGTGCAGGCGCAGATCCTGGAACTGATCGCCCGGCTCCAGCAGGACCGCGGACTCGGCGTCGTGATGATCACCCACGATCTGGGCGTCGTCGCCCGCGTCGCCCACGAGGTGCTCGTCATGTACGGCGGCCGGGCCGCCGAACAGGCCCCGGCGGACGAGCTGTTCGCCGACCCCGCCCACCCCTACACCCGGGGCCTGCTCGACTCGCTGCCCCGCCTCGACACCGCCGACGACGTCCCCCTGCCCTTCATCCCCGGCTCCCCGCCCTCCCTGCTCGCGCCCGCCCCCGGCTGCGCCTTCGCCCCGCGCTGCCCCGTGGCCGCCGCCGGCCCGGACGACCGCAGGGCGCGCTGCTCGGGCGAGCGGCCCGAACCCGCCCCGTACGGAACGCGGGGGCGGCTGGCCGCGTGCCATTTCGCGGGATCCGCCGCGACCTCACCGGGCGGCTCCGCGCCCGGGTTCCCTTCGACCGCCCCGGGGGTGTCCCGATGACCGTCGGAGCCGATCCTTCCGCGAACGCCGCAGCCCAGGGCGCGGCCCGGGCCGCAGCCGGGGCCACCGCAGGGCCCGACCCGGCCGCACCGCTGCTGTCCGTACAGGACCTCACCATGACCTTCCCCGGCCGACGATCCGTGACCGGGCGCCGGGGGGCGCCCGTGCGCGCCGTGGACGGGGTGTCCTTCGACCTGGCCGCCGGCCGGACCCTGGGCCTGGTCGGGGAGTCGGGCTGCGGGAAGTCCACCACCGGCCGGATGCTGGTGCGGCTGCTGGAGCCCACCTCGGGCCGGGTCGCCTTCGAGGGCAGGGACATCAGCCGCCTCTCCCCGTCCGCCATGCGCCCGCTGCGCAAGCACATCCAGATGGTCTTCCAGGACCCGCACTCGTCCCTCAACCCCCGCCAGACCGTGGCCCGGATCATCTCGGACCCGCTGCTGGTGCAGGGCTGGAGCGCGGGGGACGCACGCCGCCGCGCCGCCGAGCTGATGGAGCTCGTCGGCCTGATCCCCGAGCACGTCGACCGCTACCCGCACGAGTTCTCCGGCGGCCAGGCCCAGCGCATCGGCATCGCCCGCGCGCTGTCCACCAGCCCCCGGCTGATCGTCGCCGACGAACCGGTCTCCGCGCTGGACGTCTCCGTCCAGGCCCAGATCGTCAACCTGATGGAACGGCTGCGCGCGGAGCTCGGCCTCGCCTACGTGTTCATCGCGCACGACCTGTCGGTGGTCAAACGGGTCAGCGACCGGGTCGCCGTCATGTACCTCGGCAGGATCGTCGAGATCGGGGACAAGAAGTCCCTCTACGAGGACCCGCAGCACCCGTACACCCGGGCGCTGCTGTCCGCCGTACCGCTGCCCGACCCGGCGGCGGAGCGGCGGCGGGAGCGGATCGTGCTGCTCGGCGACCCGCCGAGCCCGGCCGCTCCACCTCCGGGCTGCACCTTCCACCCGCGCTGCCCCAAGGCGCAGCAGATCTGCCGCACCGACCGCCCGCTGCTGCGACCCGCCGCCTCCCGCGAGGTGGCCTGCCACTTCCCTGGTGACTGACGGGGACCCACGGGAAGAAGAGGAGGGGCCCGGCGCCGACGCCATCGGTGCCGGGTCCGTCCGTTTCCCGGGTGTTCGCGCAGCGTCCCGTAACATCATTCACCGCAAATGATCTAGGGGCGGACATGACATCGAGTAGCGACGGATATGTGGCGAACGCCGCATCCATCAACGGAAGTTCGCATCTCCTCGTGGAACTGGCGGGGCTCTTGTACGCGGGGCGGCCCGACGGCGAGATGACGGTCATGGCCCGGGTGCCCCGCTCGCACCAGGAGGTGTCCACGGCTCTGGACTCTTTCGCGCGGTTCGGCAACGACCAGTACCTGGACACCGTTTCGCTCCTGGCCGCGCTGGCCACCAAGCTGAAGGTGGCGGGCGGCGACTACGCGCAGACCGACCTCGCCACGGAAGGCGCGTTCCGCGCGGTTCTCGACAACGGCCGGTTCATACCGGCCGAGGACAGGTGACCGGCATGACCTACCGCACCGACGTCGAGTTCCTCGAACTGTGCAGTCCTCCCCTGATCGAACGCACCGCCCAGGAGTACCGCAGGCTCCACCTGCTGCTGGACTCCGCCGACTCGGCCTTCCTGAAGGCGACGCGCACCCAGTGGGTGAGTGAAGCCGAAGAGCTCTACGTCAAGCGGCTGGGCGAGGCCGAGAAGCTGGCCACCGCCCTGTCGGGTGCCTTCCGCAGTGTCCACGCCGCGCTTGTGGACTACGCCGAGGCGGTAGGGCGGGCCAAGGGGCGCTACGAGAGCGGTCTGTCGTGCGAGCGTGCCCTGTCCAGGGTCATGGCGCGGGTGGCCAGTCCGGTGACCGAAACCGCGCAGCGGGCCGAGCCGATGAGGCAGTGGGAGGACCTCCGCAAGCGCACCGGAGTCCTCGACTGGCTGGCGGAGATCACGGTCGACGTCGACGAGATCCGTGAAGAGGCGGAGCAGCAGTACAACGGGGCGAAGAACGCCTTCGGCGACGCCGAACGCATCGAGCACGAGGCGCGCAGCACGTGCGTGGCCCAACTCGGCAAGGCCCAGCGCGACTTGCCCGACTTCCGGGGTGACCTGCCCCACCCATCCGTGCTCCTCGCCGGGATGCCCGCGCTGAGGCAGGAGGTGGGAGAGGCCGCACACGACCCCAACGCCGCGCTTCCCGGCGCCGGCCCCCGGGTCGACGGCATCGCCCCGAACGTCGGCAGCGAGACGGTGTCCCCCAAGCTCCGGGAGATCCGGTCCCGGCTGGACGGACTGCCCCCCGCCATGGACCAGAACAAGTGGCTGCCGTCGAATTCGGACGAGGACCGGCGCGAGTGGATCCGCGCCAACCGCGCGCACATCCGCGACGCGGCCGCGTACACGGGCCTGCCCGCCGACATGGTCGCCGGCATCGCCTGGCAGGAGGTGCAGGGCGACCCCAAGTGGGCCGACAACATGGCGGTGAACTACCGGCGGAGCCAATACGAGGTCTGGCCCGAGTTCCAGTGGATGGCGGAGCAGGTCGGACTGCCGGGTGAGGCGGACCAGACGTCCATGGGGCCGATCGCCATCCAGCTGCGTCGCTCCGCGGAGGTCCTCGGCTACGATCCCGAGAACCTCACGCGGGACCAGCGGGACGAGATCCAGAAGGCCACGCAGAACCCGTCGACGAACATCTACATCGCTTCCGAGTACCTCGCCCAGCTCAAGGCGGAGAGCTCGTTCGCGAACGTACCCGCCGACCAGATGACCCCCGCGCAGTACCAGGAACTGGCGGCCCGGTACAACGGCGGCCCGGGCTGGCGTACGGACGACGCCCAGGCCTACGGTCGTGGCTTCGGCATGAACATCGAGGACGCGAGGCGGGCCCTGAATGACTGAGCAGCAGGTACCGGAGCTCACCCGCGGCCATCGGGTGGCGACGGCCGCGGGGGCTGCCGTCCTGCTGGTGCTGCACGCCCTGGCGGGCTTCTTCGTTCTCAATGCGCTGCTCACCGAGTCCGAGGGGCCCTGGGACCGGTCGGTGACGCAGACCGCCCGTCTGATGGCCGGGCTCGGCGTGACGGTGGAGCTCCTGGCCGTCGCGGTCACGGCGGTCTGCGTGAACACGGGCCGGCTGAGCCGCTGGTGGTACGCGCCCGCGACGGCTCTGGTCCTCACCGCCCTGATCCGGATGGTCTTCGCCCCCCGGCCCTGACCGCCCGGCCGGGGCGCGCCCCGCCGGCGGCGGGGCCGGCGGGGCGCAGGGGGCAGTGCTCAGGCCAGTTCCCGGCGGAAGAACTCCAGCTCCAGCGCCATGAGCTTCTCCCGGGTGCCGCCCGGGGTCATGTGGGTGACACCGGGGAGGGCCAGCAGCTGGTGCGGGCGGCCCGCGTCCGTCAGTGCCCGGGACAGGCGCAGGGTGTGGGACGGGTGGACGTTGTCGTCGGCCAGGCCCGTGATCAGCAGCAGCGGGCGGGAGAGTTTCGGGGCATCGGGGATGAGGGAGTCCCGCTCGTACACCTCCGGGTGGTCCTGGGGGAGGCCCAGGTACCGCTCGGTGTACGCCGTGTCGTAGTGCCGGAAGTCGGTCGGCGCGGCCCCGGCGGCCGCCGCGTGGAAGACGTCCGGGCGGCGCAGCACCGCCAGGGCCGACAGGTAGCCGCCGTACGACCAGCCGCGCACCCCGACCCGGCCGAGGTCGAGGTCGCGGTGGCGGGCGGCGAGCGCGTGGAGCGCCGCGACCTGGTCGTCGAGGGTGACGTCGGAGAAGCCGCGGTACATGGCGTGCGTGTAGGCGGGGGAGACGTACGGGGTCCCGCGGTTGTCGATGGTGACCACCGCGAAGCCCTGGTCGGCCCACCACTGGCGGTGCTGGCGGCGGCGCTGGTCGGCGGTGACGTCCTGCATGCCGGGGCCGCCGTAGCCGTCGACCAGGACGGGCAGCCGCCGGCCGGGCACGTGGTCGCGGGGCAGTACCAGGGCGGTGGGGATGCCGCGCTCGGTGACCCGCTCCAGGAGCGCTTCCACCCGGTAGGGCAGCGGCTCGGACAGGTCGGCGGGGGCGAACTCCCGCCCGTCGGGGGTGCGTACGGTGCGCCGCACCCCGTCGGCGTCGGCGGTGGTCAGCAGCAGGGTCCCGGCGGACGCGGACACGGTGTGCACGCCGGGCCCGTCGGCGAGCGGGGTCAGTTCCCCGGTGGCCGGGTCCAGCAGCAGCACCTGCTGCTCGGACGGGTCGCGCAGACCTGCCTCGATCAGCAGCCTGCCCTCGTGGACCCCGGCCACGGCGCGGACCTGGATCGCGTCCCCGGTGAGCAGTTCGCCGTCCACCGCGAGGGCGCGGGCGCCGCCGCCCGGGGTGTCGGCGGAGGTCAGCATCCGCCCGTCCGCGAGGCGGGCCGGGGTGCCGGGGACCAGCGGGTCCACCCACTGGGGGTGCGTGGTGCGGGACAGCTCGCGGGTGCGGCCGGTGGCCGGGTCGGCGGAGAGCAGCAGGACGCATTGCTGGAGCCGGTCCTGGACGGTCAGCAGGATCTCGTCGGCCGACTCCCAGCCCGCGTCGGAGACGTACGGGTAGCTGGCGGCGTCCCAGTCGAGCCGTATCCGGGTGCCGCCGGCGCCGAGCACCCACAGCTGGACGTCGGCGTTGGGCCCGCCCGCCTCGGGGTAGGCGAAGTCCTCGGCCGGCAGCTCCGGGTGCGCCGGGTCGGCGAACCAGCGCCGCTGGAGGGCGGACTCGTCGACGCGGGCGGCCAGCAGGGTGACCCCGTCCGGGGACCACCAGTGGCCCCGGGGGCGGCCCAGCTCCTCGGCGGCGGCGAATTCGGCGAGGCCCCAGCGGGCCCCGTCGTCCGGGCTGATCCGGCCGCCCGGGGCGACGTACAGGACGTCGTCGGCGACGTACGCGGTGCGCGAGCCGTCGGCGTTCGGCCGCGGGTCCAGCGCGGGGCCGGCGGCCGGGATCTCCTCGGGGGTTCCGGCGCCGCCGGCGGAGACCTCGAAGAGCCGCCCGTACAGCGCGAAGACGGCGTGCCGGCCGTCGCCGGAGAGGGCGTACGAGCCGATTCCGGCGGCGACGAGCCGGGTCCGCTCGCGCAGTCGGCGCTCGGCCGCGGGGAGGGGGCCGGGCTCAGGGCACAGTTCGCGGGGATCGGCGAGCCGGGTCTCGGTGCCGGTGGTGGTGTCGAGCACCCAGAGCGAGTCGAAGGCGTCGGTGGGGCCCGTCGACCGGAGGAACCACAGCAGCCGGCCGTCGTCTCCGAAGGAGAAGGCGCGCGGGGCGCCGTAGGTGAAGCGGGCCGTGCTCGCGGAGAGCCTGAGGAAGTCATCCATGATCGTAGTGTGACATGTGAAATGTCACCATTACTAGGCTGTTCGAGTGGTGACCCCGCAGGCGCGGGCTTAGCGTCGAAAAGGTGGATCCGAACGCATCGCCGAGCAACAGCGGGACCGGAGGCAAGGTCCGGGGAAGCGGCAGCGGACTCGCCCTGTTCGTCATCGCCTCCTGCCAGCTCATGGTCGTCCTCGACATCACGATCGTGAACATCGCGCTGCCGCACATCCAGACCGCCCTCGGCTTCTCGACCGAGAGCCTTTCCTGGGTCGTCAACGCCTACACCCTCGCTTTCGGCGGACTGCTGCTCCTCGGCGGCCGCACCGGCGACATCCTCGGCCGCAAACGCGTCTTCATCTTCGGCGTCCTGCTCTTCGGGCTCGCCTCGCTCCTCGGCGGACTCGCCCAGAACGAGGGCCAGCTGATGGCCGCACGCGCCCTCCAGGGCGTCGGCGGCGCCATCGCCTCCCCGACCTCCCTCGCGCTGATCACCACCACCTTCCGCGAAGGCCCGGCCCGCAACCGGGCGTTCGGCGTGTTCGCGGGCGTCTCGGCCGCCGGCGGCGCGATCGGACTCCTCGCGGGCGGCATCCTCGTCGAATGGCTCGACTGGCGCTGGGTGCTCTTCGTCAACGTCCCCATCGCCATCGTGATCGCGGTGCTGGCCACGAAGGTCCTGCACGAGTCCGAACGCCACCCGGGACACTTCGACTTCGCGGGCGCGCTGCTGTCCACCCTGGGCATGGTCTCGCTCGTCTACGGCTTCATCAGGGCATCCCAGGAGGGCTGGCGCGACCCGGTCACCCTCGGCTCCTTCGGCGCCGCCGTGGTCCTGCTGACCCTGTTCATCCTCAACGAACGGCGCTCGCCGCAGCCGATCACCCCGCTGCACATGTTCGCCGACCGCAACCGGGCCGGGACCTACGGCATCATGCTCATGCTCGCCTGCGCGATCTTCGGCATGTTCTTCTTCCTGACCCTCTTCGTGCAGATCGTGCTGGGCTTCAGCCCGATCCAGGCCGGCCTCGCCTTCCTGCCGGTCAGCGCGGTGATCGCGGTGGCCGCCGCGACCACCGCGAAACTGCTGCCGAAGTTCGGCCCCAAGCCCTTCATGGTCACCGGCGCGCTGTCCTCGGCGGCCGGACTCGCCTGGCTGACCCAGACCGACGTCGACTCGACGTACCTCGGCAGCATCCTGGGACCGATGCTGCTCTTCGCCCTCGGCATGGGCCTGCAGTTCGTCTCGCTGACGCTGATGGCCCTGTCCAACGTCCCCGACCGGGAGTCGGGAGCGGCGTCCGGACTGTTGAACACGATGCAGCAGGTGGGCGGCTCGCTGGGGCTGTCGATCCTGGTGACCGTCTACGGCACGGCGAGCCGCAACGAGGCCAAGCAGCAGGTACCGGAGTTCCTCAGCACCGCCGGCCCGGTGCAGAAGGCCCTCTTCCAGCGCACCGGGCAGCTCCCGAAACCGTGGAGCGACCAGATCCTCACCTCGGGCATCAGCTCGGCCTTCGTCGTGGCGTCGCTGTTCACCCTGGTCGGAGCGCTGATCGCGCTGTTCGTCATCCAGGTCCGTCCCTCGGACCTCGCACGGCTGCAGGGCAACCACCAGCCGACGGCCGACCGGACCTGAGGTCCGGGGGCCTTGTGACCCTGCTACGCCGCGGTGACGCGGGCCGCGAAGGCGTCCAGGTTGTCGGACATCCGGGCGAGCCGCTCGTCCAGCGTCAGCGACTCCTCGTACCGCCCGGCGCGCAGCTTCGGCTGCCGCTTGCCGCGCACGTACAGGGGGCAGGCGAGGTCCGCGCAGATGTACGTGCCGACCGTGTTGCCCTCGCGGCCGCGGGCGCCCGCCAGCGGCGCGGCGAGCAGGGTGACCCCGGAGGAGGCGTGACCCGTCAGGCAGATCTGGCACAGGCTGGACTTCACCACGCTGGTGCGGCCGACGGCCGGTACGCGCAGCGAAATCCCCAGCGGACCGTCACCGTCCGCCCGGGGCAGCACGAGATGGGCCCGCAGGGGCGCTCCCGGGTCCACCCACCCCAGGAAGTCGAGGTCCTGCCAGGGCAGTTCGGCGAAGTCGAGCGGCAGGCGCAGCCGGGCCGCCTCGCCCTTGGTGCAGTTCACGAAGGATGAACGGATCTGTTTCTCGGTGAGTGGCTCCACGGGCATCGACCCTATTACCTGCCCTGACCTGCCCGCATCCCGTATATCCGTGACAAGACACCCCGCTAGGGGGTGTCCAGGCGACGGATCCGGCAGCGCGCCGGGCCCCTCGTCCGCAGGGTGATCCCGGCGCCGACCGGGACCTCGGTGTCCACGGCCTCGAACGAGTAGGCCCGCAGGACCATCGCCAGTGCGATCACCGACTCCAGCATCGAGAAGTGCTGCCCGATGCAGGCGCGCGGACCCCCGCCGAAGGGGAACCAGGCGTAGCGCGGCCGGCCCGCCTCCGCCTCGGGCGTGAAGCGGTCGGGGTCGAAGCGGTCCGGATCCGGCCAGTAGTCGGGGTGGCGGTGCGTCACCCAGGGGGCCAGGATCACGTCCGCGCCCGCGGGGACGGTGTGCTCGCCGATCCGGGTGGCGGCGACGGCCTTGCGCCCGATGACCGGCGCGGCCGGATACAGCCGCATGGCCTCCTTGAGGACCTGGGTCAGGTACGGAAGCCGGTCCAGGTCGGCGGCGCCGGGCGTACGGTCGCCCAGCACGCGGGAGACCTCCTCGCGGGCCCGGTCCTGCTCCTCCGGGTGGCGGGCCAGGAGGTGCAGGGCGAAGCAGAGGGAGGTGGCGGTCGTCTCGTGCCCGGCGAGCAGGAAGATCAGCACCTGGTCGCGCAGCTCGGAGGCGTCGAACTCCCCGTCGTCCGAACTCCGGGCGGCGGCGAGCAGCGTCAGCAGATCCTCGCCGGGAGCACCGGCGTCGGCACCGGCACCGGCACCGGCGCTCCGGCGCTGCGCGATGATCCGGTCGCAGACCCCGTACAGCTCGTCCAGCGCCGCGGCCGCCCGCCGGTTGCCGGGGGTGGGCCAGTGCCGCGGGACGTTGGCGGGGGAGTAGCCGCGGCGCAGCACGTAGTCGGTGATCACCGGGAAGCACTCGGCCACGACGCCGGCGGTGGCCTCGACGTCGGTGCCGAACAGGATGCGGGCGACGGCGCGCAGGGCGAGGTGCATCATCTCGTCGGAAACGTCGACGACGCCGCCCGGGGCCGCGCCCCAGGAGGCGATGACCGCATC
Organism: Streptomyces nojiriensis; assembly: GCF_017639205.1. Classification (NCBI taxonomy): domain Bacteria; kingdom Bacillati; phylum Actinomycetota; class Actinomycetes; order Kitasatosporales; family Streptomycetaceae; genus Streptomyces; species Streptomyces nojiriensis. Next base: position 6,844,831 of record NZ_CP071139.1, read on the forward strand.
GGTCTCGGCGGCTACCGCCTCCGCGTAGCCGTCCACCCGGCGCCGGGTGAACAGCGGCTGCACGAGCCGGCGCTGGCGCAGGTAGTCCTCGTCCTGACTGGTCAGCAGCCCGTTGCCGAAGGACTCCCGGACCTCCTGGTAGAAGTGGTTGTCCTTGCGGAAGCGGGCCGCGTCGGAGGCGAGCACCTGCTGGGCGCCCGCGGGGGAGAAGACGCAGTACAGCTCGGCACGCATCCCGGGCGGACCGGCGGTGATCCGTACCAGGTCACCGTGCCGGTGCTGGGCCCGCAGGTAGGTACCGAGGGAGTCGGACTTCAGGTCGAACAGCGATCCGAGCAACGGCACCCCGGCAAGCGCGGGCACCTCCTTCCCCGTGTCCGCTCCGGAGTTCGTTCCCACTGCCATGGCCGCTCCTTCGTCCTACGGAAGCCCGATTCTGCCGCGCCCGACCGCACCTGGCGAGGAGGGCGTCCCATCAGGCCGAAGAGTGGCCTGATGAGCACCTCGCCACCGGCGGCCCGACCCGTTCCGCGTGGCGGTGGGCAGGGGGCGCGGCCACAATGGAGGGGTTATCTGCGTTGCACCCCCGAGGTGATGGCTCATGTGCCGATGGCTCGCGTATTCGGGAACACCCCTGCTGCTCGAAACCATCCTCTACAAACCGGCCCACTCGCTGATCGACCAGAGCCTGCACTCCAGGCTGGGCGTGGAGACGACGAACGGCGACGGATTCGGCGTTGGGTGGTACACCCAGGAGGCCACGGCCACGCCGGCGACCTTCAGGGACATCGGCCCCGCCTGGAACAACCGCAACCTGCGGGAGATCGCGGACCACGTCCGCTCCCCGCTGTTCTTCGCCCACATCCGGGCATCGACCGGCACGGCGGTGCAGCAGACCAACTGCCACCCGTTCCGGTACGGCCGCTGGCTGTTCATGCACAACGGGGCCATCACCGACTTCCACCGGATGCGGCGGGACCTCACCCTGCTCGTCGACCCCGCGCTGTACCCCGACGTGGAGGGGACGACGGACTCCGAGGTGATGTTCCACCTGGCGCTCACCTTCGGCCTGGAGGCGGACCCGCCGGGTGCGGTGGCCCGGATGGCGGGCGTGGTGGAACGCGTCGGCCGCGAGCACGGGGTGGAGCACCCGCTCCAGATGACCCTCGCCATCAGCGACGGCGAACGCCTCTGGGCCTTCCGCTACTCCAGCCAGGGCGCGTCGAGGACGCTGTTCTACAGCAGCCGGGTGGACGCGCTGCGCAGGCTCCACCCCGACATGGAGTTCCTCCAGGAAGTCTCCGACGACACCCGCCTGGTGGTCTCCGAACCCCTCGGCAACCTCCCCGGCGCCTGGAACGAAGTCCCGGAGAGCACCTTCGGCATCGTCGAACCGGGCAGGGACTCCCTCCACCCCTTCACCCCGCAGGCGGCGTAGGCGGCGTAGGCCGAGGCCGTGTCAGCCGACGGCGCCGAGGATCGGTGCCCAGGCGGCACCGGTGAGTGCGGCCACCACCCGCTGTTCGGAGAGCGGGGGAGCGGTACGGGTCGGTTTCGGGGTGTCCGCGCCGCTGCCGCCGCCGGTGCTGTTCCACTGCACCATCTGGAGCTGTGCGCCGGTCGACTTCAGGGTCACCGTCACCGTCCAGCGGTGGGCGGTGTCGCCACGCACCGGGTGTTCGGCCGCGTTCCTCTCCGACATCACCACGGCCCCGCCGGGAACCGCGGCACTGCTCGGCAGCTCGCTCAGCGTGCAGGTGTCACCTTCGGCACGGGCGGGCGTGCGCTCGCAGCTCAGCCCGTCGCCGTCCCTGAGCGGCAGTTTGAGCCGCACGGCCGAGACACCGACCAGGGCGGCTCCGTGCCCGTCGTCGACGACGAGTTGACCGTTGGCGACGTACCCGCCGGACGGATCGGAGGGGTTGTTGCTCTGCCCGGTCATCTGACTGAACGTGCCCCCGGGGAGCGTCTCCTTCAGCGCGTCGACCATCTGGGTGCCGGTGATCGCGGAGCGGGGCACCGCCAGCGCCACCGTCTCGATGTCGGAGCCCGAAGGGCGGGCCCCGGCGAGCGCGCCGGGGATCACCAGGCCGGCCACGGCCACCACGGTGCAGGCGCCGACCCCGGCGATGACGGCGGCGCTGCGCCGGCGCCGGCGGCTCCGTCCGCGCTCGACGGCTCCGCCGAGGAGGGCGGTGAGATCGGGTTCGAGGGAGTCGGCCGTGCGGTCCAGGGCATGTGAGAGGTCTGCTTCGAACGGCATGCTGGTGTCACCTGTTCTGTCGTCGACGGATTCTTCGGGGCGGGTCCGGGGCGGCCGCGCCGGTGCTCAGTGCGGAACCAGGTCGGCCAGGCTGTCGCCGAGCAGCGCACGCAGCCTGCCGAGCGCCCGGGTGCCCTGGGAGCGGACCGCACTGCTGCTCAGCCGGAGCATCTGGGCGGTCTCCTCGATGCTGCGGTCCTCCCAGTAGCGCAGCAGCAGTACCGCCCGGTCGCGGGGCGGAAGTTGGGCGAGCGCGTCCAGCAGGGCGAGCCGCAGGGCGGTGTCCGGGCCGGACGTCGCACGGTCGGGCACCATCCCGAGGGGGCGCTCGCCGGTGCTCCGCCGACGCCGCAGGCTGAGGAAGGTGCGGACCAGCACGGTCTGGGCATAGGCCACCGGGTTGTCCGCCCGGGCCACCCGCTTCCAGTGCACGTACATCCGGCCGAGGGTCTCCTGGACCAGGTCCTCGGCAAGATGCGTATCGCCGGCCGCGAGTACGTACGCCGAGCGGTACATGGCCTTGGCCCTCGCGGTCACGAACTCCAGATACGCGTCCTCCTGTGCTGATTTCACTCGGCCCCCGCCTGTTCTCTCGTCCTGTGATCCCCGTGCATACCTCTCACGACTACGCGAGACGCCAGGGTGTCGCGCGCCGGAGGCACCTTCTTTCCCGGAGGTCGCTTCGCCGGGCAGCCCCAGCGGCTCGCCGGCCGGGCGGTACGGGCGGTCTAGGATGCGCTGATGCAGCACTTCGCGCCGCCGCGGATACCGGCGAACGACCTCCGGCCCGGTCGTCATTGGTATGCCACAGCAGCTTCGATCGCCGTCGTACTGATCGTGCTGGGCGTGGTCATCGGTGTGTACCGGTTCTCCAACGTGATCGACGCGGTGGACACCGACCATCACTTCGCCAACGGTGAGACCGTCACTCTGCGGCTGGAGCCGGAGAGCGAGAAGACGATCTGGATCAGGGACCAGGAATTCGATCAGTCGGCCGCCCCGGAGTGCAGCATCACCGGGCCGGGCGCCCCCGGTCTTACCGATCCGGGAACCGACGTGTTCCTCACCCGGGACGAGACCTGGAACCCGCTTTACACCATCGACGTGCAACGAGCGGGCGACTACGAGGTCACCTGTTCGTCCCACGCACTCTCCAAGTACGCCATCGGGGACTCCGGAGGCATTTTCGCGTTTGCGGGCTGGCTGGTACCGGCCGTCGCTCTCCCCGTTCTCGGAATCGGCATCGGCGCTGTCATCGTCCTCGTCACCGCCGTCCGCCGCAGTCGCCACCGCAAGCGGCTGCTCGCCGAACGCCACGGCTCCGGTGACGGCCACCCCGCGACCCCCAGTCCGGTCCCGTCCGACGGATGAACGCCGCCCAGAGCTCCGAAGGCTGCCGTGATCACTGATCAAAGATCCGCCGGGCAGGATCTGGACGTGAGGCGTCACGATGGCGGGCTCGCCACTGCTCTTGGAGTCCGGGGGCGGGGTTGAGGACGGCGGGCGGGCCGGTTTCCACGATGCGGGAGCCCTGACGGAGAAGCCCCCTGGCCGGTGAAACCGGTCGGGGGGCTTCGTGCCTACGGCCACTTCGCGCGGGCCACGCGGCGGCAGGCCACTTCGTAGGCGGTGCGCTCGGCCTTCTCGGGGCGGCCGTGGCCCCGTTCTTCTCGCCGGCTACCCGGGCTATTCGCAGCCCACGCCGTCACCGTCCCTGTCGAGATGGCGGCCGTAGCCGGGGTCGTTGCGCCTGATCGGATCGGCTCCGGCGGCCCGGACAGCCGTGCAGTTCTTGTAGTAGACGCTGCCGCCGGTACCACCGCTGGACGATCCGCCCGAGGAGGAGTTGCCGGAGTCGTCGCTGTCTTTCGGCACCACGGGGTCCGGGTGCAGCTTGGTGTGTTCCGCTGTCGGACACGCGGTGCCGGGAGCTGCGACCGTGAGGCGGGCGGTCTCGGTCTTCGGGGCCTTGAACTCCTTGCCCTCGGCGGGGTCTTGGAAGCAGACGGTCCAGTCGTCCACGGTGGCCGGGAGCGTGACGTCGGTGTAGGCGCTTTGCGGTTCGATCGCCTTGAGTCCGATGGGCTTGAGGGTCTCGGACGCCTTGGAGAAGGTGAGGGTCACGACCTTCGGCATCTTCGGGTACGGCAGCGGGTCGCCGTCCTTCGCCGGGCACGGCGCCTCGTTGCGGACCACACCGAAGTCGAGCGTGGGCATCTTCCCGACAGGATGGTCGGCCTGGGTCTGGAAGCAGACTTTCCAGTTGTCGTCGTCCCACTGGCCGGCGTTGTCGGGGGACGCGTCGTGCGAGGTCGCGTCGTAACCGGCCGCGTGCGCCACGGCTTTGGCGTCCTTGAGGACCTTCCCGACGTAGCTCGGCGGTGCGCTCTGAGAGGGCGCGGTCGTGGCGGCGGGTATGTTCGCGGCCGCCGCCGCTTGCGGGGCGGGCTTCGCGTCGGCCTGAGTCTTCTTCGGGGGGTCCCCGAGGAAGGGAGCCAGGAACCAGAGGCCGGCGAGCACGGTGGCGATGATCTTCTGTGCCTGGTTCCACCGACTCACCCAGGCCAGCGCGATGCCGGCCGGGGGGAGGACGACGAGGGCGACGATGATCAGTGCCGGGTGCTGCCACCAGCGCCGTACGGGCGAGTGCGGGTGAGGGTACGGCGGAGCGTAGGTCACGTGGCGTCCTTCTGGCATACGTGGGTGGGACCGGCGAGACTACATAAGATTGAATGTTGTACCGGTCGGTACGAAGAATGGGCCTCCGACCGGCACTCGCCGCCCTCGTGGAGTGCGATCACCGTTGTCAGACCCCCTTGTTGATGTCGCGAACTTCGCGAACCCGAAACGATCGAGGGTGGTCTTGATGAGCGACAACGACGTGCGGCAGTTCGGCATCCACATCTACGACCAGTGGACGGCGATGTGGAACGGCGAGCTGGGCCTCGCCGAGAAGATCATGGCGCCGGAATTCGTCCTGCGTTATGCCCAGGCAGGCACCGAGGCCTTCGACGACGCCCGCACTCCGCAGCAGCTCGCCGACCTCATCGCGGCCTGGCATCAAGAGCGCCGCGGGCTTCGCTTCGCGGCCGAGGGCCCGGCAGTCGTGGACCTCGCGCTTGTCGACGGCGCACCGACCGGCCTGGTCGCCCGCCCCTATCTCGCCTCCGTCACCGGCGAAGACGCCCGGACCGTCGCCAGGAGCGGGACCGACACCCTGAGGATCACCAACGGTTTGATCAGCGAGGTATGGTCCGTCTCCTCCGGCTCCGCCGGCCGGACCTTCTACCGCTAGCGGACTGCGGGTCGGCCCACGGACGGCCCAAGTGGTCGTGTCCGCAACAGCATTCGGATAACCGACCTGCGGGACTGGTGGGTTCAGGGGCGGGGCTTGCGGTGGCGGCCGGTGCCCGGAGCCAAGGGGTTGTGTCCGGTGGTGGGGCCGGTCGCCTCGGGCCGGTCGGCGGGCGCGGGTTCGGGCGTGGGGCTGAGGGCGCGGCACGCAGCCGCGTAGTCCTCCACCGTCGTCAACGCCTGCCAGGCGAAGCCGTCCCACTCCAGGATCAGACGCGGGGCCTCGGGGTTGAGGTGGGCGGCGCGTTGCGGGCCGGTGCTGAGGGTGATGGCCTTCTTCTCGCCGGGCTTGCGCAGGCGGCCTTGGCGGCGTGCGGCCCAACGGTCCAGGGGTTCGTCGTCCATGGGTCAGGCGCGATCGGCGAGAAACAGGGCGAGCGGGCCGCCCTGAAGGAGGAACCTGCCTTCGGTCGCAGCAGTGATGGCATCCTGCACAGGCCACCAGGTGAGCTTGAAGTCCTGTTCGTCGTCGGCGAGCTGCTGCGGGCCGAGCGTCAGGCCCGTGGCCTCGAAGAGGTGGATGCGGGCCGCGGAGCGGGAGGTGATCGCGTAGGAGCCGAGGGGGCGCCACACAGTGGCGGTGATACCGGCCTCCTCCAGGAGTTCCCGCCGGGCGCATTCCTCGGCGGTCTCCCCGTCCTCTCGCCGACCGCCGGGCAGGAACAGGTAGTCGTCGCCGTGGCGGGGGAAGCGGGCGGTCAGGATCGCGACCAGGCCGTGGACGTCGCGGGCGACGATGACGGAGGCATCCCGCTCGGGCTGTGTGTCGGTCATGGGCCGAGCGTAGGACGCTGCCCGAGGACCGTGCAGGCGAACGGCGCGGTGGTCACCGTCGGGTGGGCCATGCCGCGTCCGTGGTAGACGTCTGCACCGAAGGCGTGGCCGTGGTCCGCCCAGACAATGACGAGCCAGCACTTCGTGCTGGTGACCCCGCCGACGCACACGGTGCGGTAGCCGTGTTGGACGAGTCCGGCCAGGAGGCTCGGGGCGTCGAAGACGAACGTGCCGGGGGAGCGGTTCACTCGGACGCGTGAGCATGGGATGCACGCCTTATGGCACTTCCACACGTGCGTGCTGCTGGACGCAGGGGAGAACGCCAAGGCCCTGTCGGAACACCTCGGGCATGGCGACCGGGAGTTCGGGCGTGAGCGCGAAGGGCCGTCGTCGGTGCCTCCGCGGGGGCGGAGGCACCGACGACGGCCCATGGACGGCCCAGGAGGACGGGAAACCGTCCTGGCCTGCGGCGTACTTAAATGTCGCGGAAGATCTCGATCTGGGCGCCCACCGAGTTGAGGCGTTCGGCCAGTTCCTCGTAGCCGCGGTTGATCACGTAGACGTTGCGGAGCACCGAGGTGCCTTCGGCCGCCATCATCGCCAGGAGGACGACCACCGCCGGGCGCAGGGCCGGCGGGCACATCATTTCCGCCGCGCGCCAGCGCGTGGGGCCCTCGACCAGGACGCGGTGGGGGTCGAGGAGCTGGAGGCGGCCGCCGAGGCGGTTCAGGTCCGTCAGGTAGATGGCCCGGTTGTCGTACACCCAGTCGTGGATCAGGGTCTGACCCTGTGCCACGGCGGCGATGGCCGCGAAGAAGGGGACGTTGTCGATGTTCAGCCCGGGGAACGGCATGGGGTGGATCTTGTCGATCGGGGCTTCGAGCTTCGAGGGGCGGACCGTGAGGTCGACCAGGCGGGTGCGGCCGTTGTCGGCCGTGTACTCCGCCGAGCGGTCGTGGTCCAGGCCCATCTCCTCCAGGACCGCGAGCTCGATCTCCATGAACTCGATCGGCACCCGGCGGATGGTGAGTTCCGACTCCGTGACCACCGCTGCGGCGAGCAGGCTCATCGCCTCGACCGGGTCCTCGGAGGGGGAGTAGTCCACGTCCACGTCGATGCTCGGCACGCCGTGGACGGTGAGCGTGGTGGTGCCGACGCCGTCGACCCGGACGCCCAGGGCCTCCAGGAAGAAGCACAGGTCCTGGACCATGTAGTTGGAGGAGGCGTTGCGGATGACGGTCACGCCGTCGTGCCGGGCCGCGGCCAGCAGCGCGTTCTCGGTGACGGTGTCCCCGCGCTCGGTCAGCACGATCGGGCGGTCCGGGGAGATCCCGGGTACGACCTTCGCGTGGTAGATGCCCTCGGTCGCGGTGATGTCCAGGCCGAAGCGGCGCAGGGCGATCATGTGCGGCTCGATGGTGCGGGTGCCGAGGTCGCAGCCGCCCGCGTAGGGCAGGCGGAAGGTCTCCATCCGGTGCAGCAGGGGGCCCAGGAACATGATGATGCTCCGGGTCCGGCGGGCCGCGTCCGCGTCCATGGCCTCCATGTCGAGGCGGGCCGGCGGGATCAGCTCCAGGTCCACGCCGTCGTTGATCCAGCGGGTGCGCACGCCGATGGAGTTCAGGACTTCCAGGAGGCGGTAGACCTCCTCGATGCGGGCCACCCGCCGCAGCACCGTACGGCCCTTGTTGAGCAGCGAGGCGCAGAGCAGGGCGACGCACGCGTTCTTGCTCGTCTTGACGTCGATGGCGCCGGACAGCCGGCGGCCGCCCACCACGCGCAGGTGCATCGGGCCGGCGTAGCCCAGGGAGACGATCTCGCTGTCGAGCGCTTCACCGATTCGCGCGATCATCTCAAGGCTGATGTTCTGGTTGCCGCGCTCGATCCGGTTCACTGCGCTCTGGCTGGTGCCGAGGGCGTCGGCGAGCTGACTCTGTGTCCAGCCCCGGTGCTGCCGGGCGTCACGGATGAGCTTGCCGATGCGTACGAGGTAGTCGTCTGCCATGGGTGCACGCTATCTCAGATATGAGATGCCCCTTGCGCTGGGTGCGGCAAATGGGTGAATTGAGAGGAAGTTACCGGCCATCAGATCCCATGACGGGGTCTCCGTGGGCGTGATGGTCGACGATGCGGCCCAGCAGGCGGACGAGCTGCTCCCGCTCCTGGGTGGACAGCGGGGCCAGCAGTTCCTCCTGGGCCGCGGCGAGGATCTGTTCCAGTTCGCGCAGTTGCCGCCGGCCGGGCGGTGTGAGCGTGATGACGTTGCGCCTGCGGTCCTCGGGGTCGGGCGTCCGCTCCACCAGTTCGCGTGCGGCGAGTTCGTTGATGACGGCGACCAGGTCGCTGCGGTGGATGCCGGTGCGGGCGCTGAGGGCGGCCTGGCTCGCCGGGCCGGACTCCTCCAGGGCGACCAGGGCCGCGTAGTGCCATTTGCGGGCATCTGCCCCGCTCAGTCCCTCGGTCACGAGTCGCTGCGCATGGGTGGAGGCCTGTCCCAGCAGCCGGCTGGGCAGCTCGCGCAGCCGCGCGGGGACGGCGAGGGGGCCGTTCTCTTCCGTGGTCATGGGGTGATGCTACCCATTGCGTTAGTGACACTAACGATATAACTTCGTTGGTGTCGCAAACGTTAGTCAGTCCAACGATTCTTGGAAGGGGTCTCCCATGCCCACGATCGACGTACTCGACTCGACGATGTACTACGAGGACCACGGTGACGCCCGCGCCCGCTCCGGCGGCGTCCCCTTCGTGTTCCTGCACGGCAACCCGACCTCCTCCCACCTCTGGCGGGGCGTCCTGCCCCGGATCGGGGGCGGGGTCCGCGTCCTGGCCCCGGACCTCATCGGGATGGGCCGCTCCGGGAAGCCGGGCGGGGAGTACCGCTTCGAGGACCACGCCCGCTACCTGGACGCCTGGTTCGACGCCCTCGGGCTCGACGAGGCGGTGCTGGTCGGTCAGGACTGGGGCGGGGCGCTCGCCTTCGACCGGGCCGCCCGCCACCCCGGACGGGTCCGCGGCATCGCCTTCATGGAGACGATCGTGCGGCCGCTGAGCTGGGCGCAGTACCCGCCCACCGCGCGGGCCCGGTTCGCGGCGATCCGCACCCCGGGCGTGGGGGAGGAGATGGTCCTGGACCGGAACATCTTCATCGAGGACAGCATCCGGCAGACGGTGCTGAACCCGATGAGCGAGGCGGACCACGCCGCCTACGCCGCCCCCTACCCGACCCGCGAGAGCCGGCTGCCCATGCTGCGCTGGGCCCGCTCGCTGCCGATCGACGGCGATCCGGCCGATGTGCACGCCGTCGTCGAGAAGTACGACGCCTGGCTGGCCGACAGCCCGGAGGTGCCCAAGCTGCTGCTCACCTTCGACGGCTCACCGGCCCTGATGGTCGGCCCCGACACGGTCGCCTGGTGCGAGGAGAACGTGTCCGCGCTGGAGACCGAGTACTGCGGCCCGGCCGCCCACCTGTGCCCCGAGGACCGGCCCGCGGAGATCGCCGCCGCCGTCAACTCCTGGGCCGCCCGCCACGGCCTCGCGGCGGTCTGAGCCGGGGCGAGGCCGACGCGAGCCCGGGGGCCGAGCCCGGTGCCGACGCGAGCCCGGGGCCGGGCCGGCCCGGGGCAGAGCCCGGGCCGGCCCCGGCCGCCCCGCTCAGTGCTTGCAGGCGTGGTGGCGCCCCCCGGCGTGCACCGCCGCGTACGAGGCCGGGCGCGGGCCCGAGGCGGCGCCCGCCACCCGCGCCGAGGCGGCCCTGCCCGACGCCGAATCCGCGTCGTGCACCACGCGGCCGCCGACCAGGGTCATCCGTACCCCCGTCCCGCTGATGTCGGCGACCGGGCAGCGCATCACGTCCCGGTCCAGCACCACCAGGTCCGCCGCCCTGCCCGGCTCCACCGTGCCCGTCAGCTCCTCCTGGCGCAGCTGCCACGCCGTCCCCGACGTGTGCATCCGCAGGACCGCCTCCCGGCCGAGCCCTTCCAGTTCGCGGTACAGCGGGCCCGCCCCGAAAGCGCCCTGGCGGTCGATCGCCGTCCGCAGCTGGTTCCACACCTGCAGGGCGTCCACCGGCCAGTCGGAGCCGCCCGACAGCCGGGCCCCCGCCTTCTCCAAGCTCCGTGCCGGGTACATCCACCGGTGCCGCCCGGGTCCGATGTAGGGAAGGAGCGCCTCCATCGTCCAGGTGTCCTTCGCCGCCCACTGGAGCTGCATGCACGCCGTGACCCCCAGCTGCGCGAAACGCCGCAGGTCCGCCGGGTCCACGAGCTGCAGGTGCGCCACGGCGTTGCGGGCGTCCCGCAGGCCCGTCACCCGCTTGGCGTACGCGTACCCGTCCAGGGCGGTGCGCACCGCGCGGTCGCCGAGTCCGTGCGCGTGCATCTGCCAGCCCGCCTTGTTGAAGGCGGCGCTGAGCCGGCCGTAGTCCGCCGCCGAGGTGTACAGCTCACCCCGGTTGCCGGTCGGCCTGCCCTGCCCGTCGAGATAGGGCTCCAGCAGTGCGGCGGTCTGCGCCGGGTACTCGATGACCCCGTCCAGGAACACCTTGACCATCCCGAACCGCAGCCCCCGCACACCCGCGAACTCCCGCCGCAGGCCCCGCGCGTACGCCAGCGAGCCCGCCGGGTCCTTGGTCTGCTCCGCCTCCAGCCGGATCGCCGGGACGATCCGCTGCGGCAGCTTCCCCGCCGCCGACAGCGCCTGGTACAGCTCCAGTTCGTGCCGTCCCACCAGCGCGTCCATCATCGTCGTGACCCCGGACGCGGCCGCAAGCTCCAGCACCTTGGCGCACGCCGCGACCAGGTCGGCCCGGGTGGGCTCCGGTATGTGCCGCCGCACCAGGCCCTGGGCGTCGTCCTTGAGGACGCCCGTCGGCCGTCCGTCCGCGCCCTTGACCACCCTGCCGCCGACCGGGTCGGGGGTGGCCGCCGTGATCCCGGCGATGTCCAGGGCCCGCTGGTTGGCCCACAGGTTGTGCCCGTCACCGCCGACGAGGGCGATCGGCCGCCGGGTCGGGAGCGCGTCCAGCATCGTGTGGTGGGGGTTGGTGCCCGTGGGGAGCAGCCCGACCGGGTTCCAGTCCTCGACCACCAGCCAGCCGTCGGGCTCCGCCCCCGCGCCGCCCGTGTCGGCGAGGAAGCCGGTCAGGATCTCCTGGAGCTCGGCCAGGGTGGTCTCCGCGCCCTCCAGCGAGGGGGACAGCGAACGCTCGCCCGCGCCGAGCGGGTGGACGTGGCCGTCGTGGATGCCGCTCATGACCGTGTTGCCCCGGGCGTCCACGACCTCGGTGTCCCGGCCCGCGTAGCGGCGCAGCGCCGCGTTCGTCCCGGTGGCCAGGATCGTGCCGTCCCGGCCGACCGCGACGGCCTGGACGGCCGCCCGGCCGCCGGTCCCGGTGAACACCGCGGCGTTGTGGACCACCAGGGCCGCCGAACCGCGCCCGGTGGCGGAAGCGGCCGAGGGCGCCGGCGCGGCCGCGGCCGGAGCGGCCCCCAGCAGGCCCGCGGCCCCGGCGACCCCGGTGATCCCCGCGGCGGCGAGGAGTCCCCGGCGGGAAAGGTGCGAAGAAGACGTCATGCCCACTCCAAATGTCGGTGTGGCCAGGACACTGTTTGATTAACCGCTTAACCAGAAGCCGCCTCCGGCGACGAAATCCGTACGATGGCCGCGTGCCAGAGCACCCACCCGCGCCGGGACCGACCCTCGCCGACATCGCGCGCGCCGCCGAGGTCTCCACCGCGACCGTCTCGCACGCGCTCAACGGCACCGGCCGCCTCGGCGACTCCACCCGGCGACGGGTCCGCGAGGTGGCGGGCGCGCTCGGCTACGGAGCCCGCCGCGGCCCGCGTACCCGCACCCTCGGCGTCGCGGTGACCACGTACGCGGGGGACGCCTGGGACTTCGTGCGGATCGCCTACTTCTCCCGCTGGCTCACCGCCGCGACCTCGGCCGCGCACGCGCACGGGTACGCGCTGACGACCCTGCCCGCCGACCGGGGCGCCGAGCCGCTGTGGCACACCCTCGCCGTGGACGGGATGCTGCTGCTCGACAGCCCGGCCGGCGACCCGGTGCTGCGGGCCCTGCGGGCGCGCGGACTGCCGGTGGTCTTCGACGGGCGGCCGCCCGACCCCTGGCCGGGGGACGTGTGGGTGGACAACGACCACACCGCCACCACCCGGGAGGTGCTCGACCACCTCGCGGCGTCCGGGGCCCGGCGGATCGCACTGCACTCGGGCTACGGCCGGGAGTTCTACACCGGGGCCGTCACCTCGGCCTACGAACAGTGGTGCGCGGAGCGCGGCCTGGCTCCCCTCCTGGTCCCCTTCGACCCGGACGACGCGGCGGGGCACGCCTTCGATCCCGCCTTCACCGGGCCGGACCGCCCCGACGCCGTCTACTGCGTGTACGACCCGGGCGGCCGGCAGGTGCTGGCCGCCGCCGCACGCCACGGTCTCCGTACGCCCGCCGGACCCGCCGGACCCGCCGCGCCCGCCGGACCCGCCGCGCCCGCCGCGCCCGGCATTCCCGACGCACCCGGCGGCCCGGGCAGGGACGGGCTCCTGCTGGTCTGTGCCAGCGAGGATCCGGCGTACGCCGAGACCGAACCCGCCGTGACCACCGTCACCCTGAATCCAGAGCGGATCGCCGCTTCGGCGGTGTCTGTCCTGGTCAACCTGATCGAATCCGGGCATACGGAATCGCCTGGTCAGCTGACGGTCCCGGCGGGACTGCGGGTGCGCGCCTCGTCCCTCCCCCCGGACATGTACTAGAGTTATCTCGACATCGAGATATCTGCCGAAGGCGTACCGCAGCCGCCCCCGCTGGTAAGGGTTACCTAACTTAGCCCTACCTTAGCGGATTGGCCAAGGGGCGTGGCGGCAGGATTGCGGTAATACGCGCGAATTCATGCATGAAGGAGACTGTCGTGTCGGCGAACAGCTTCGACGCCCGCAGCACGCTGCAGGTGGGCGACGAGTCGTACGAGATCTTCAAGCTGGACAAGGTCGAGGGCTCCGCCCGCCTTCCCTACAGCCTGAAGGTCCTGCTGGAGAACCTGCTTCGCACCGAGGACGGCGCGAACATCACCGCCGACCACATCCGGTCGCTCGGTAACTGGGACTCGCAGGCCCAGCCCAGCGAGGAGATCCAGTTCACGCCGGCCCGCGTGATCATGCAGGACTTCACCGGCGTCCCCTGCGTCGTGGACCTCGCCACCATGCGCGAGGCCGTCAAGGCCCTCGGCGGCGACCCGGCGAAGATCAACCCGCTCTCGCCCGCCGAGATGGTCATCGACCACTCGGTCATCGCCGACAAGTTCGGCACGAAGGACGCCTTCGCGCAGAACGTCGAGCTGGAGTACGGCCGCAACAAGGAGCGCTACCAGTTCCTGCGCTGGGGCCAGACCGCCTTCGACGACTTCAAGGTCGTCCCCCCGGGCACCGGCATCGTCCACCAGGTCAACATCGAGCACCTGGCCCGCACGGTCATGGTGCGCAACGGCCAGGCGTACCCCGACACCCTCGTCGGCACCGACTCGCACACCACCATGGTCAACGGCCTGGGCGTGCTGGGCTGGGGCGTCGGCGGCATCGAGGCCGAGGCCGCGATGCTCGGCCAGCCGGTCTCCATGCTGATCCCGCGCGTCGTGGGCTTCAAGCTGACCGGCGAGCTGCCCACCGGCACCACCGCCACCGACCTCGTGCTGACCATCACCGAGATGCTCCGCAAGCACGGCGTCGTCGGCAAGTTCGTCGAGTTCTACGGTGAGGGCGTCGCCGCCACCTCCCTCGCGAACCGCGCCACCATCGGCAACATGTCGCCGGAGTTCGGCTCCACCGCCGCGATCTTCCCGATCGACGACGAGACCCTGAAGTACCTGCGCCTGACCGGCCGCGACGCCCAGCAGGTCGCGCTCGTCGAGGCGTACGCCAAGGAGCAGGGCCTGTGGCTGGACCCGGCCGCCGAGCCGGACTTCTCCGAGAAGCTGGAGCTCGACCTCTCCACGGTCGTCCCCTCCATCGCCGGCCCGAAGCGCCCGCAGGACCGCATCATCCTCGCCAACGCCGCCCAGCAGTTCGCGCAGGACGTGCGCAACTACGTCGAGGACGACGACGAGGCGGGCAAGGAGTCCTTCCCGGCCTCCGACGCCCCGGCCGCCACCAACGGCGTCCCGAGCCGCCCGACCCAGGTCACCCTGGCCGACGGCACCTCCTTCGAGATCGACCACGGCGCCGTCACCGTCGCCGCGATCACCTCCTGCACCAACACCTCGAACCCCTACGTCATGGTCGCCGCGGCGCTCGTGGCCAAGAAGGCGGTCGAGAAGGGCCTGTCCCGCAAGCCGTGGGTCAAGACCACCCTGGCCCCGGGCTCGAAGGTCGTCACCGACTACTTCGACAAGGCCGGCCTGACCCCGTACCTCGACAAGATGGGCTTCAACCTCGTCGGGTACGGCTGCACCACCTGCATCGGCAACTCCGGTCCGCTGGACGAGGAGATCTCGAAGGCGATCAACGAGCACGACCTCGCGGTCACCTCGGTCCTCTCGGGCAACCGCAACTTCGAGGGCCGCATCAACCCCGACGTCAAGATGAACTACCTGGCCTCCCCGCCGCTGGTCGTCGCGTACGCCATCGCGGGCTCCATGAAGGTGGACATCACCAAGGACGCCATCGGCACCGACACCGAGGGCAAGCCGGTCTTCCTCCAGGACATCTGGCCGTCCGAGGCCGAGGTCAACGACGTCGTGGCGAACGCCATCGGCGAGGACATGTTCAGCAAGTCCTACCAGGACGTCTTCGCGGGCGACGCCCAGTGGCAGGCGCTGTCGATCCCGACCGGCAACACCTTCGAGTGGGACCCGCAGTCCACCTACGTCCGCAAGCCCCCTTACTTCGAGGGCATGACGATGGAGACCACCCCGGTCTCCGACATCGCCGGCGCCCGCGTGCTGGCGAAGCTGGGCGACTCGGTCACCACCGACCACATCTCCCCGGCCGGTGCGATCAAGGCCGACACCCCGGCCGGCAAGTACCTCACCGAGCACGGTGTCGAGCGCCGCGACTTCAACTCGTACGGTTCCCGCCGCGGCAACCACGAGGTCATGATCCGCGGTACCTTCGCCAACATCCGCCTGCGCAACCAGATCGCGCCGGGCACCGAGGGCGGCTTCACCCGCGACTTCACCGTCGAGGGCGCGCCGGTCGCCTTCATCTACGACGCCTCGCAGAACTACCAGGCCGCCGGCATCCCGCTGGTCATCCTGGCGGGCAAGGAGTACGGCTCCGGCTCGTCCCGTGACTGGGCGGCCAAGGGCACCGCGCTGCTCGGCGTCAAGGCCGTCATCGCCGAGTCCTACGAGCGCATCCACCGCTCCAACCTGATCGGCATGGGCGTCCTGCCCCTGCAGTTCCCGGAGGGCGCCACCGCGGCCTCCCTCGGCCTCACCGGCGAGGAGACCTTCGCCTTCACCGGTGTGGAGGAGCTGAACAACGGCACCACCCCGCGCACCGTCAAGGTGACCACCGACACCGGTGTGGAGTTCGACGCGGTCGTCCGCATCGACACGCCGGGTGAGGCGGACTACTACCGCAACGGCGGCATCATGCAGTACGTGCTCCGGAACCTCATCCGCGGCTGAGTCACGGCATAGGCGCCGAAGGGCCGTACCCCCGTCCAGGGGGTACGGCCCTTCCGTTCGTCCGGCGGCGTGTCCATGTGACGGACAGGTCTCAACTCGGAAAAACTGGTGGCCATAAATGTGCATGATCTTGCTCACACGAGCGCAAGTGGACTATACCTGTGCCCGTCCGGATCACCGCGAGACCAGTGGCTCCGGGCCGGGGGACGGGCGGGGACCTGTGGTGATGTCCGCATGCACGGCCACCACCGTGAATCTCCGGCCTCCTTCACACTTCTGACGAAGGCGAGGACATGAGCATGGGATCCACTGGTGAGGGCCTCGGACGCCGCGACCTGATCAAGCGTTCCGCAGCACTCGGACTGATCACGGTGCCGACGATGAGCTTCCTGTCCGCCTGCGCCTCCGGCGGTGCGGAGAACTCCACGAAGGGCCCGGCCAAGGCGGCGGTGACCAAGGAGAACCCCTTCGGCGTCGCGAAGGGCGGCAAGCTGGACGTCGTCGTCTTCAAGGGCGGGTTCGGCGACGACTACGCGAAGGCCTGGGAGGCCGCCTTCGACAAGAAGTGGGGCACCACCAGCTCCCACCTGGGCACCCAGGAGATCACCGCCAAGCTGCAGCCCCGCTTCAACGGCGGGAACCCGCCGGACGTCGTCGACGACTCCGGCGCCCAGCAGATCAAGCTGGACGTGCTCGCCAAGGGCGACCAGCTCGCCGACCTCACCGCCGTGCTCGACTCGCCCTCGCTCGACGACCCGACCAAGAAGGTGCGCGACACCCTGGTCGAAGGCGCCTACGAACAGGGCCTGCAGGGCGGCAAGTTCGTCGTGCTGAAGTACGTCTACGCCGTGTTCGGCTTCTGGTACTCCGGCAAGCTCTTCAAGGAGAAGGGCTGGGCGCCGCCGAAGACCTGGGACGAGTTCCTGGCCGTCTGCGCCAAGGCCAAGGAAGCGGGCATCGGCGGCCTCGCCCACCAGGGCAAGTTCCCGTACTACATCAATGTCGTCATCATGGACCTGATCGCCAAGAAGGGCGGTCTGGACGCCATGAAGGCGATCGACAACCTGGAGCCGAACGCCTTCGAGGGCAACCCTGCCGCCCTCGCCGCGGTCGAGGCGGTCTACGAGGTGGTGGAGAAGGGCCTGCTGATGCCGGGCACCAACGGCCTCACCCACACGGAGTCACAGACCGCCTGGAACCAGTACAAGGCCGCCTTCATCCCCTCCGGCTCCTGGCTGGAGAACGAGCAGCTCAAGCAGACCCCGGAGGACTTCGACATGAAGTTCCTGCCGATGCCGCTGCTCGCCGACAGCAAACTGCCCTTCGAGGCCATCCGGGCCGGCGTCGACGAGCCCTTCATCGTCCCGGAGAAGGCTGCCAACAAGGCCGCCGGCTTCGAGTTCCTCCGCTCGATGCTGTCCCGCGAATGGTCGACGATCTTCGCCCAGCAGGCGAACTCGCTCACGGTGGTCAAGGACGGGGTGGACCCGAGCGTCAAGCTGCGGCCGGGCACCCAGTCGGCGGTCGAGGCGCTCAAGGCCGCGGGCGGCAACACCTTCAGCTACCGCTACCCCGACTGGTACAGCGAGATGGACACGGAGATCCAGAACGCGTCCAATGAGCTCATGGCACAGCGGATCCAGCCCAAGGAGTGGATCAAGCGGGCCCAGGCGGCGGTGAACAAGGCGGCCCAGGACCCGAACGCCAAGAACAACAAGCGCAGCTGACCACTGCGGGGACGGACACCATGAGCCATGTAGCCCAGAGGAGAGGGAAGTACGGCTTCATCGCCGGCTTCCTCTTCGCTCCCCTCGCGCTGTACCTGACCTTCGTCATCTGGCCGTACGTGCAGACGTTCGGTTACTCCTTCACCAACTGGAGCGGCCAGTCCCCGACGTTCGACTTCGTCGGCACGGACAACTACGCGGCCCTGCTGAAGGACGAGGTCTTCCGCGGCGCGCTCTGGCACAACCTGCTGCTCCTGGTGTTCGTCCCGCTCGTCACCATCCTGCTCGCCCTCTTCTTCGCCTTCATGGTGAACGCGGGCGGGCGCGGCGGGGCCGGCGGGGTGCAGGGAGTCGGCGGATCGCGCTTCTACAAGGTCGTCTACTTCTTCCCCCAGGTCCTCTCCCTCGCCATCCTCTCCGTGCTCTTCGGCGCGATCTACCGCAGCGACGAGGGCGGCCTGCTCAACGGCTTCCTGACCAGGATGGGCGTGATCGACGCGGCCCACCCGGTCGAATGGCTCAACGAGCCGGACCTCGTCCTGTGGTGCCTGCTCCTCGTCGTCGTCTGGCACGGCGTCGGCTTCTACCTCGTCCTCTTCTCCGCGGCGATGCAGTCCGTCCCCAAGGACATCTACGAGGCCGCGCTGCTCGACGGCGCCGGGCGCGCCCAGACCTTCTTCAAGGTCACGCTGCCCCTGCTGTGGGACTCCGTGCAGACCTCCGCGGTCTATCTGGGCATCGCCGCGATGGACATGTTCGTGCTGGTGTCGACCATGACCTCGGGCCAGTTCGGCGGCGGCCCCGACCACCACAGCGAGGTCATGTCGACGGTGCTGATGCGCAACTTCCTCTACTTCGGCAAGAGCGGATACGCCTGCGCCATGGGCGTGGTCATGCTCGCCCTGACCATGATCCTCTCTGTCATCACGCTGCGTGCCACCCGCCGCGAGCGCATCGAGTTCTGAGCGGAGTTCCACGATGACTGCACAGTCCACAGTGATCAAGGCTCCGGGCGAGAAGTCCGCGGAGCGGTCCGGCGGCGCCGGGCGGGCGGGGAAGCGCGAGGGGCGCCGCTCCGAGGGCACGGCCCTGAACGTCTTCTCGCACGGCTTCCTCGTCGTCTGGGCGATAATGATCGTGCTGCCGCTGATCTGGCTCGCGCTCGGCGCCTTCAAGACCGACGCGCAGATCGGCGGCTCGGCCCTGAGCTGGCCCTCCAACTGGCACTTCGACGCCTTCGGGCGGGCCTGGACGAAGGGCATCGGAGGCTATTTCGCCAACACCCTCATCGTGCTGGTGTTCTCGGTCCCGCTGACCATGCTGTTCGGCTCCATGGCCGCGTACGTGCTGGCCCGCTACCCCTTCACGGGCAACCGGCTCATCTACTACTTCTTCGTCAGCGGGGCGATGTTCCCCGTGTTCCTGGCGCTCGTACCGCTCTTCTTCATGGTCAAGCGGTTCGACATGCTGAACACCTACCAGGGCCTGGTCCTGGTGTACGTCGCCTACTCGATGCCCTTCACGGTCTTCTTCATGCACTCCTTCTTCCGGACGCTGCCGACGGCGATCCACGAGGCGGCGGTCATCGACGGGGCCTCCGACACCCGGATCTTCTTCCAGGTGATGCTGCCGATGGCCAAGCCCGGCCTGATCAGCGTCGGGATCTTCAACGTCCTGGGCCAGTGGAACCAGTACATCCTGCCCGCCGTGCTGATGCAGCCGCAGACGAGTGCCGACCCCGAGCGGTACATGCTCACCCAGGGGCTCATTCAGCTCCAGTACCAGATGGGCTACGAGACGGACCTGCCGGTGCTCTTCGCCGGTGCCACCATCGCGATGGTCCCGATGCTGGTGGTCTACCTCTCCTTCCAGCGCCAGATCCAGGCGGGTCTCACCTCGGCGACGCTCAAGTAGCGCTCCCGGGGTCAGGAGCCGCCGGAGGCCTTCCGCAGCTTGTAGAGCTCTCCGGAACCCGGGTCGCCGACGTGCTGGTGGATCCGGGGCTCCCGGGCGGTGCCGCCGACGCCCCACGCGGGCCAGCCGCACCCCGGGATGTCTATGCGGACCTTCTGCGTCCAGACGTCCCGGCCGCCCTCGTAGACCCAGGTCCCGGAGCCCGAGCAGCTCGGCGACGGGTCGCCGGGGTAGTCGTTGGGGCTGCGCCCACCGACGCCGGAGGCGGTGACCCGGCCGTCCGAGGTGAAGACCAGGGTGTTGCCCGTGTGGTCGATCCAGCTGCCGGGCATGGTCTGCGGACCGATCGCCGGAGGCTCGTACGCGGGCAGCAGGCCGACGGCGAGCCCGAGTGCGCCGAACAGGCCCGTCCCCGCCACCACCCCCGTGCCCCACAGCACCACCCGCCGCAGCAGTCCCTCGCCCCGGGGCAGGGCGATCAGCGCGCCCGCCGAGAGCGAGGCCGTGGCCGAGGCCCAGAAGACCAGCGTGGCCCGCGTCTCGGCGTCGTTGTACGCCGCGACGATCCAGATCGGCGACGCCACCAGGGCCGCCACGATCAGCGGAGCCGACCACCAGGCCGCGTGCCTGCCGAGCCGGCGGCCGAGGAGGTCGGCCAGCGCGACCGCGGGCAGTACGAAGATGAGCGACAGCAGGAACGAGATGAAGCCGATGAGGGGCGTGAGGGCGACCAGGCTCCCCCCGATCTCGGTGTAGTCGGGGGCTCGGTCCGGCGGCGGCTGTGTCTGCACGTACAGCAGGACCACCACGACGGTGAGCGCGACCTCCAGGCATCCCACCAGCGTCGAGACCACCAGCGCGACTGCGTACGACCGTTTCTGATGCACGATCAATCCCCCTCGTGGCACGGCGAACCCACGCGTCCGCCCGGCCGGCGACGTCCCGTGTCCATACTGCCAGCCGGGCTGAACGTGTTCAATTCATTCTTCGCGTCCCGTCACGCGGGCGCACCGGCCCCTGCCTCCTTCGCCGTGGCCGCTACAGCCAGGTGCCGAAGCGGCGGATGTACCAGGTCTTCACGAGCTGGGTGAGCGTGCAGTACGCGAGCAGTACGCCGATCAGCCACGGGAAGTAGCTCGCCGGCAGGGCCACGAAGCCCAGCGAGGGAGCCAGCGGCGAGAAGGGCAGCCAGAGCCCGGTCAGCACCGCGAGGACGGTCATCGCCATCACCGGCCAGGAGGCGCGGGACTGGACGAAGGGGATCTTCCGGGTGCGGATCATGTGGACGATCAGGGTCTGCGAGAGCAGGCCCTCGATGAACCAGCCGGACTGGAAGAGGGACTGGCTCGCCTCGCTGTTCGCCGCGAAGACGTGCCACATGATCAGGAACATCGAGATGTCGAAGATCGAGCTGACGGGCCCGATGGTGACCATGAAGCGGCCGATGCCCTTGGCGTCCCAGTTGCGGGGCCTGCGGAGGTACTCCTCGTCCATCCGGTCCCACGGGGTCGCCAGCTGCGAGATGTCGTAGACCAGGTTCTGGACCAGCAGCATGATCGCGAGCATCGGCTGGAAGGGGATGAAGGCGCTCGCCACCAGGACCGAGAAGACGTTGCCGAAGTTCGACGACGCGGTCATCTTGATGTACTTGATCGTGTTGCCGAAGGTGGTCCGGCCCTGGACGACGCCCTGCTCCAGGACGGTCAGGTCCTTCTCCAGCAGGATGATGTCGGCCGACTCCTTGGCGATGTCCACCGCGGTGTCCACGGAGATGCCGACGTCGGCGTCGCGCAGCGCGGCCGCGTCGTTGATGCCGTCGCCGAGGAACCCGACGGTGTGTCCGCCGGCCTGCAGGGCCCGGACGATCCGGGCCTTCTGGACCGGGTTGACCTTGGCGAAGACCGTCGTGCGGGCGGCCAGCTCGCGCAGCTCCGTGTCGTCGAGGGCGTCGGTCCCGGGGCCGAGCACCACCTGCCCGACGTCGATGCCGACGTCGGCGCAGACCCGGGCGGCGACCAGTTCGTTGTCGCCGGTGACGACCTTGACCGCGATGCCCTTGTCGGCCAGCCCCGTCAGGGCCCGGGCGGCGTCGGCCTTCGGCGGGTCGAGGAAGGCGAGGAAGCCGACCAGCGTCAGCCCGTCCTCGTCGGCGACCGTGTACGTCTCGCGGGGGGCGTCGATCGTGCGGGTGGCGACGGCGAGGACCCGCAGGCCCTGCCGGTTGTCGTCCTCGGCGATCCGGGTGGCGTGCCACCGCAGCCGCTCGGTCAGCTCCACCCTCTCGCCGCGGTCCATCAGGTGCGTGCAGAGGTCCAGCACCTCCTCCACGGCACCCTTGGTGATCATGATGTGCTCGCGCGGTCCGAGGTCGCCGACCAGTGGGTTGCGGGCCAGGACCACGGACATCCGGCGCCGGGCGAAGTCGAAGGGGATCTCGTCGACCATCGAGAACCGTGCGTCGACGACAACCTCCTCGGCCTCGTCCACGCGGTCGATGACCGCCTGGTCCATCAGGTTCTTCAGGCCGGTCTGGAAACGCGCGTTGAGGTAGCCGTACTCCAGGACCTCGCCGTCCTCGTCGCCGTGCACGTCCAGGTGGCGGTCCAGGACGATCCGGTCCTCGGTGAGGGTGCCGGTCTTGTCCGTGCAGAGCACGTCCATCGCGCCCAGGTTCTGGATCGCGCCCAGCCGCTTGACGACCACCTTCCGCCGGGACATGGCGACCGCGCCGCGCGCCAGGTTGGCGGAGACGACCATCGGCAGCATCTCGGGGGTCAGCCCGACGGCGACGGCGATGCCGAAGAGGAAGGCCTCGTCCCAGTCGCCCTTGGTGAAGCCGTTGATCATGAAGACGACGGGGACCATCACCAGCATGAAGCGGATCAGCAGGAAGCTGACCTTGCGCACGCCGGTGTCGAAGTTGGTCTGCGGGCGCTCGCCGACGAGCGAGCCGGCCATCGAGCCGAAGTAGGTGTCGGCGCCGGTGGCGACGACGACCCCGGTGGCGGTACCGGAGGTGACCGAGGTGCCCATCAGGGCCAGGTTGTCGGCCTCCACCGGGTCGGTGGTCTCCTGCTGGCCGAGGTCCCGCGTACGGGTGTCGGCCTTGGCCGCCGGCAGGGACTCGCCGGACAGCGCGGCCTGGCTGACGCCCAGGTCCTTGGCCGTGACGATGCGCAGGTCGGCCGGGACCAGGTCGCCGGCCGCCAGCTTGACCACGTCGCCCGGGACCACCTGGTCCATGGGCACCTCGAACGTGGTGGGCGCGGAGCCGCTGCCGGCCCGCCGCTGCACCGCGCACGTGGTGGTGACGAGCTTCTTCAGCGCGTCGGCGGCGCGGCCCGAGCGGAACTCCTGCCAGAAGCGCAGCAGACCGCTGATCCCCACCATCACGGAGAGGATGACGACGCCCGGGTCCGCGGGGTCCTGCCAGTACATGACCGCCGCCAGGAGGACCAGGACGGCGATGAAGGGGTTCCCGTAGGCCTTCGCCAGTTGGAGGTACCAGCGGGGGGCGCGCTCGTGGGCGACGGTGTTGGGGCCGTGCCGCTCCAGGCGCAGCGCGGCCTCGGCGTGGGTGAGGCCGGCCGGGGAGGTGTCCACCTCCTGAAGGACCTGGACGCCCGAGCGGGCGCTGATCGCGGCGAGACGCTCGCCGGTGAGCCGGGTCCGGGCCTGGAGCTCGGCGGCTTTGCGCTCGCGGCGGGAAGGGCCCGGCGGTGCGAGCTTGGCCGGGGTGCGCGGGGTGAGCATGGTCATGACGACTACCTCCCTCCACGGTGTCCGGGCAGCGCGGAGCCGAGCGGTCACGTGGAGTGATCAGGGGTCGGCGCGCGGGGACCCCGAAGGGCCGCGGGCACGCCGGCGGGCATGGATGACGCACGCCCGGCGGAGTTGGCAGGGCATGCGGAAGGAAGGGAGTGTGGAAGGAAGGAACGCGCAGCAACGCGAGCGCGCACGGGGACAGCGGTCCACCGTTGCCGTGCGTACGCAGAGAAAGGTCAGCCGGTCACGAGGTCAGCCGACAAGAGCGCTGCAAGGACTTCGATCGGGACTCATCCCGAACACCTCCTTGCGTAGCGCGGTCATGATGAAACGCCCGATCCGGCCGGAATGGCCACAGATGATCGGCGTCCCAGCGACCGTAACACGATCCAGGGGGCCGCTTCCCGCCCCTTTAGGTCAGTAGCGGCCGTTTCATGCCGCGTCAGCCTCTTGACGTCTGGATGTGCAAAGGCTCGACTTAAGGTTCACAAGTTGGAGAGATGCCGGGGTCTCGGAGCGTGAAGCCGTGACGTGCCCCGGCCGGGGGGCGACGGCTGGCCGTCGCTAATGGGCAGGAGTGGATGAGTCGTGCAGACTCCCGGATCGCAGTCGTCACTGCATCGCGCGAATCTCGAACGGGTCGTGCGGGCGGTGCGGCTCGCGGGATCGCTGACCCAGGCGGAGATCGCCCGCGCCACCGGACTGTCGGCGGCCACGGTCTCCAACATCGTCCGGGAACTGAAGGACGGCGGGACCGTCGAGGTCACCGACACCTCGGCCGGCGGCCGCCGCGCGCGCAGC
Source organism: Streptomyces nojiriensis (assembly GCF_017639205.1). Classification (NCBI taxonomy): domain Bacteria; kingdom Bacillati; phylum Actinomycetota; class Actinomycetes; order Kitasatosporales; family Streptomycetaceae; genus Streptomyces; species Streptomyces nojiriensis. The sequence goes on from NZ_CP071139.1 coordinate 6,869,063, forward strand.
GTCTCGCTCAGCGGCGACGCGGGGATCGTCATCGGTGTCGACTTCGGACACACCCACCTGCGGGTGGCGGTGGGGAACCTGGCCCACCAGGTGCTGGCCGAGGAGACCGAGCCGCTGGATGTCGACGCGTCCTGGGCGGACGGCTTCGACCGGGCGGAAGCCCTGGTCGGACGGCTGATCGCGGACATCGGCGTGGGGCTGGAGAAGGTCATCGGCGTCGGGCTCGGCGTCCCCGGCCCGATCGACGTGGAGTCCGGGACCCTGGGCTCGACCGCGATCCTGCCGGGCTGGGCGGGCATCAACCCCCGCCAGGAGCTCTCGCAGCGCCTCGGGGTGCCCGTGTACGTGGACAACGACGCGAACCTCGGCGCCCTCGGTGAACTCGTTTGGGGGAGCGGGCGGGGAGTGAAGGACCTGGCCTACATCAAGGTGGCCAGCGGCGTCGGCGCGGGCCTCGTGATCAACGGCCAGATCTACCGCGGACCCGGCGGCACGGCGGGCGAGATCGGGCACATCACCCTGGACGAATCGGGCCCGGTCTGCCGCTGCGGCAACCGCGGCTGCCTGGAGACCTTCGCGGCCGCCCGGTACGTACTGCCGCTGCTCCAGGGCACGCACGGCCCCGAGTTGACGATGGAGCGGGTGGTCGAACTAGCCCGCGAGGGGGACCCGGGCTGCCGCCGGGTGATCACGGACGTGGGCCGACACATCGGCAGCGGCGTGGCCAGTCTGTGCAACCTCCTGAACCCCAGCAGGGTGGTGCTGGGCGGGTCGCTGGCGGAGGCCGGTGAACTCGTCCTCGCCCCCATCCGTGAATCGGTGGGAAGGTACGCGATCCCCAGTGCGGCCCGGCAGTTGTCGGTGCTGACGGGGAGCCTGGGAGGGCGGGCCGAGGTGCTGGGCGCGCTGGCGCTCGTCCTCAGCGAGATGGGCGATTCGACACTTTTGTCAGATCATGGAAGTGGAGTGCGAGCTCCAGCCGTCTTGTCTTCAGGTAGATAACGAATGGCACCGTTGTCATCTCGTTAAGAATTCACTCCTTGACGGCAAAACGCGGCCGGGGTTGACTCACATCCACCTCGGCCGCGCCGCTGCGGCCTCGTCAGGGAGGTTCAAGTAATGAACACGCGTATGCGCAGAGCCGCCGTAGCTGTCGCCGCTGGTGCCATGGCCGTTTCGCTCGCCGCTTGCGGCAGTGCGAAGGAGGCCGGCGACACGACGAAGGCGTCCTCCGGCGCTGCCAAGGGCGATGAGATCAAGGTCGGTCTGCTCCTGCCGGAGAACCAGACCGCGCGTTACGAGAAGTTCGACAAGCCGCTGATCGAGAAGAAGGTCGCCGAGCTCACCGGTGGCAAGGGCAAGGTCGTCTACGCCAACGCCAAGCAGGACGCGACCACGCAGAACTCCCAGGTCGACACGATGATCACCAACAAGGTGGACGTCCTGATCGTCGACGCTGTGGACTCCAAGGCCATCGCCGGCTCGGTCAAGAAGGCCAAGGACGCCGGCATCCCGGTCGTCGCCTACGACCGCCTGGCCGAGGGCCCGATCGACGCGTACACCTCCTTCGACAACGAAGAGGTCGGCAAGGTCCAGGGCAAGGCCCTGCTGGAGGCGCTGGGCGACAAGGCCAAGGACGGCCAGATCGTCATGATGAACGGTTCGGTCACCGACCCGAACGCCAAGCTCTTCAAGTCCGGCGCCCACTCCGAGCTCGACGGCAAGGTGAACGTCGGCAAGGAGTACGACACCGTCGAGTGGAAGCCGGAGAACGCCAACACCAACATGGCGGCCGCGCTCTCCGCGCTCGGCAAGGACAAGGTCGTCGGCGTCTACTCCGCCAACGACGGCATGGCCGGCGGCATCATCACCGCCCTCAAGGCCGCCGGCGTCTCCCCCCTGCCGCCGGTCACCGGCCAGGACGCGGAACTCGCCGGTGTGCAGCGGATCGTCGCGGGCGAGCAGTTCATGAGCGTCTACAAGCCGTACGCCCCCGAGGCCGAGGCCGCCGCGAAGATGGCCGTCGCCCTCGCCAAGGGCGGGAAGGCCGATGGCTCCACGTCCACGGTCGACAGCCCGACCACCAAGGGCGTCGCAGCCGTCCTGATCCCGGTCGTCTCGCTCACCAAGGCCAACATCAAGGACACCGTCGTCAAGGACGGCGTCTACTCGGTGGACGAGATCTGCACCGACAAGTACGCGGCGGCCTGCGCCGCCGCCGGCCTGAAGTAGCGGCCCCCGTCGCCTCCCCGCGAGGCGGCCCCCCGTGCCTGACCGGCGTCCCGCCACTCTCTCCCCGCCACCCGGCGGGGCGCCGGGCAGAAACGTTCCCCCATTCGCCCCGCTCCTGCTCTTCTGCACGACATCCCCGCCGGTCAGGCGGCGAAGGAGATGGTTCATGTGTCCGCTGCGCCCGTGCTGGCGTTGCGAGGGGTCTCGAAGCGGTTCGGCGCCGTTCAGGCCCTGACCGACGTAGAACTCGAGATCCACTCCGGTGAAGTGGTCGCCCTCGTCGGCGACAACGGTGCCGGAAAGTCCACGCTGGTCAAGACGATCGCCGGCGTGCACCCCATCGATGAAGGTGTCATCGAGTGGGAAGGGCGTCCGGTCTCCATCGGCAAGCCCCACGACGCCCAGAACCTGGGCATCGCGACGGTCTACCAGGACCTGGCGCTGTGCGACAACATCGATGTCGTCGGCAACCTCTTCCTCGGCCGCGAGCTCAAGAGCTTCGGCATCCTCGACGAGGTGGAGATGGAGCGGCGCGCCCGCGAGCTCCTGACCACCCTGTCCATCCGGATCCCCAGTGTCCGGATTCCCATCGCGTCACTCTCCGGCGGTCAGCGCCAGACCGTGGCCATCGCCCGTTCCATGCTGGGCGAGCCCCAGCTCGTCATCCTCGACGAGCCCACCGCCGCCCTCGGCGTCGAGCAGACCGCACAGGTTCTCGACCTGGTGGAGCGGCTGCGCGAGCGCGGCCACGCCGTCATCCTCATCAGCCACAACATGGCCGATGTGAAGGCCGTCGCCGACAAGGTGGCGGTCCTGCGGCTGGGCCGCAACAACGGTGTCTTCAACGTCGCCGACACCTCGCAGGAAGAGATCATCTCCGCCATCACCGGTGCCACGGACAACGCCGTGACCCGCCGGGCGGCCCGCACCTCGGAGGCCGGCAAGTGAGCACCCAGAACCCTGCCACCGGTCCACTGGACAAGGGCTCCGTCGACCGGCAGGAGCACATCGACCCGGTCAACCCGGCGGCCGCGCACGACGCGATCCCGGCCGTGGACCCCCGCCTGCTCGTCAGGGAGGAGGGGCTCGCCGGGTACGTGGGCGAGTTCAAGCGCAAGATGAAGGCCGGCGACCTGGGCTCCCTCCCGGTCGTCATCGGCCTGATCGTGATCTGGTCGATCTTCCAGGGGCTGAACTCGAACTTCCTCTCCCCGGAGAACCTCACCAACATCGCGATCACGATGACCGGCACGGGCATGATCGCCATCGGCATCATCTTCGTGCTGCTGCTCGGCGAGATCGACCTCTCGGTCGGCTCGGTCAGCGGTGTCTCGGGTGCCGTCGTCGCCGTCCTCGCCGTCACCCACGGCGTGAACGAATGGCTGGCCATCCTCGCGGCCGTGGCGGGAGGCGCCCTGATCGGCTGCATCCACGGCTTCTTCTTCGCCAAGATCGGTGCTCCGGCCTTCGCCGTCACCCTGTCGGGCCTGCTCTTCTGGCTCGGCGCGATGCTGCAGATCCTCGGCAGCAACGGCACGATCAACATCGACTCCGACGGCGTGGTCGGCAAGCTGACCACGTACTTCTTCTCGGACGTGGCCGTCGCCTACGGGCTGGCCGCGCTCGCGGTGGCCGGCTACTTCATCGCGGCCTTCCTCGATGCGAGGCGCCGCGAGGCCGCCGGGATGCCCTCCCGGCCGCTCGCCGAGATCCTGCTGCGCACCGGCCTGCTCGCACTGTGCACCTTCGGCCCCGCCGTACTGTTCAACCAGTACAAGGGCCTGCCGCTCGCGGTGGTGCTCTTCCTGCTGGCCCTGGTCGTCACGGACTTCCTGCTGCGCCGCACGACCTTCGGGCGAAACGTTTTCGCACTGGGTGGCAGCGTCGAGGCCTCCCGGCGTGCGGGCATCAACGTCACCCGGATCCGGATCACGGTCTTCGCGATCTCCAGCACCTTCGCGGCGATCGGCGGCCTGTTCTGGGCCTCCAAGATCGCGGCGGCCAACCAGAGCGCCGGTGCCGGCGACCTGCTGATGAACGTGATCGCGGCGGCCGTCATCGGCGGCACCAGCCTCTTCGGCGGCCGGGGCCGGACCTGGAACGCCCTCCTCGGCGTCATGGTCATCGTCTCGATCCAGTACGGTCTGGCTCTGGAAGGCATTGCGACGCCGATCCAGTACATGATCACCGGCGCGGTGCTGCTGGCGACCGTGGTGATCGACTCGGTGACGCGCAAGACCCAGAAGACGGCCGGACGCGCCTGATCGCGCGCCCGACTTCGCGCCGGAGTGACGTCCGGCGGTAAGACCGGTCACAGTGCCCGGCGCCACTTCTCGTGGCGCCGGGCATCCGTGCGTGCATGTACGGGGTACTCATGTACGGGTATACGCCCGTATGTGATGTGTGGCCGTCAGGTCGCGCGTACATGTATGACAAAGGTGTGACTCCCCCGGGACGGCCCGATGACCGTGCCCGGGGACGGAACATTAGACTCGACAGACCAGCAAGCAACTGCAAGGAGGCACGGGTGCTGCTGACCCGCATCAAGGGACCGCGCGATCTGGACCGGCTCAGCCAGGAGGAGCTCGACCAGCTCGCGGCCGAGATCAGGTCCTTCCTCGTCGACGCCGTCTCCAAGACCGGCGGGCACCTCGGCCCCAACCTCGGGGTGGTCGAACTGACGATCGCCCTGCACCGGGTCTTCGACTCGCCCAAGGACAAGGTCCTCTTCGACACCGGCCACCAGGCCTATGTCCACAAGCTGCTCACGGGCCGCCAGGACTTCGCCGGCCTGCGCACCAAGAACGGCCTGTCGGGTTACCCCTCGCGCGCCGAGTCCGACCACGACGTGATCGAGAACTCGCACGCCTCCACCGTGCTCGGCTGGGCCGACGGCCTGGCCAAGGCCAACGAGGTGCTGGGCCGCGAGGACCACCACGTCGCCGCCGTCATCGGCGACGGCGCGCTGACCGGTGGCATGGCCTGGGAGGCGCTGAACAACATCGCCGCCGCCAAGGACCGCCCGCTGGTCATCGTCGTCAACGACAACGAGCGCTCGTACGGCCCCACCATCGGCGGCCTCGCCAACCACCTGGCGACCCTGCGCACCACGGACGGCTACGAGCGCTTCCTGGCCCGCGGCAAGGAGATCCTGGAGCGCACCCCGGTCGTCGGGAAGCCGCTCTTCGAGACCCTGCACGGTGCCAAGAAGGGCCTCAAGGACTTCATCGCCCCGCAGGGCATGTTCGAGGACCTCGGGCTCAAGTACATCGGGCCCATCGACGGCCACGACATCGAGGCCCTGGAGTCCGCCCTGCAGCGCGCCAAGCGCTTCAGCGGACCGGTCATCGTGCACTGCCTCACCCAGAAGGGCCGCGGCTACACCCCGGCCCTGGAGCACGAGGCGGACCGCTTCCACGCGGTCGGCGTGATCCACCCGGACACCGGCCTGCCGGTGAAGACCGCCGCCGCCAGCTGGACCTCCGTCTTCGCCGACGAGATGGTCAAGCTCGGCCACGAGCGCGAGGACATCGTCGGCATCACCGCCGCCATGCTCCACCCGGTCGGCCTCAACAAGTTCGCCGAGGCCTTCCCGAACCGGATCTACGACGTGGGCATCGCCGAGCAGCACGGCGCCACCTCGGCGGCGGGCCTGGCCACCGGCGGGGTCCACCCGGTCTTCGCGGTGTACGCGACCTTCCTCAACCGTGCCTTCGACCAGGTCCTGATGGACGTGGCCCTGCACAAGTGCGGTGTCACCTTCGTCCTGGACCGCGCCGGTGTCACCGGCGACGACGGCGCCTCCCACAACGGCATGTGGGACATGTCCATCCTGCAGGTCGTCCCCGGCCTGCGGCTCGCCGCGCCGCGCGACGCCGAGCAGCTGCGCGCCCAGCTCCGCGAGGCCGTCGAGGTCAAGGACGCCCCGACCGTCGTGCGCTACTCCAAGGGCGTCGTCGGCCCGGCCGTACCGGCCGTCGGCCGGATCGGCGGCATGGACGTGCTGCGCCGTCCGGCCGACGAGGTCACCCGTCCGGACGTACTGCTCGTCTCGGTCGGTGCGCTCGCCCCGATGTGCCTGGAGATCGCCGACCTGCTGGACAAGCAGGGCATCTCCACGACCGTGGTCGACCCCCGCTGGGTCAAGCCCGTGGACGAGGCCCTGGCCCCGCTCGCGGACCGGCACCGCGTGGTCGTCACCGTCGAGGACAACGGCCGTACCGGCGGTGTGGGCGCCGCCGTCTCGCAGGCCCTGCGGGACGCGGGTGTCGACGTACCGCTGCGTGACTTCGGCATCCCACAGCGCTTCCTCGACCACGCCCTCCGCAAGGAGATCATGGCCGAGATCGGCCTGACCGCGCCGGACATCGCCCGGCAGGTCACCGGCCTGGTCGCCAAGCTGGACGGCCGCTACGAAAGCGAGCCGGCCGCCGCCGTCGACTAGTGCGGAACCGCCGCGCGCGCCGTTCGTAGATCGCCGCGCGGTTGCACGTCACGGGCCGGGAGATCACTCTTGAGGAGTGGGCCTCCCGGCCCGTTCGTGCGTCGTCACCTCTCGGAGGCGTCGGTGAGCAAGGATCTGAACAGCCCATTCCGTACCAAGACGGTGGAGCAGTCCATCCGCGACACGGAGGAGCCGGAACACGCGCTCCGGAAGTCGCTTTCCGCCTGGGACCTCACGGTCTTCGGTGTGGGCGTCATCATCGGCACCGGCATCTTCGTCCTCACGGGCATCGCCGCCCGGAACAACGCCGGTCCCGCCACCGCCCTGGCCTTCGTTGCCGCGGGCATCGTCTGCGCCCTGGCTGCGCTCTGCTACGCCGAGTTCGCGTCCACCGTCCCGGTGGCCGGATCGGCGTACACGTTCTCGTACGCCTCGATCGGAGAGCTGCCCGCCTGGATCATCGGCTGGGACCTGGTGCTGGAGTTCGCACTCGGCACGGCCGTCGTCGCGGTCGGCTGGTCGGGGTACGTGCGCCACCTCATGGACACCAACCTCGGCTGGACCCTGCCGACCTCCCTGTCCGGCCCCGATGCCGGCGGGCACTTCGACCTGCTGGCGTTCCTGCTGGTCCTGGTGCTGACGTGGATCCTGGTCGTCGGGACGAAGCTCTCGGCCCGCATCACCGCGGTCGTCGTCGCCATCAAGGTCACGGTCGTGCTGCTGGTCATCATCGCGGGCCTGTTCTTCATCAAGGCCGACAACTACTCGCCGTTCATCCCGCCGGCCCAGCCACAGGCCGAGGGCGTCAGCGGCTGGCACTCACCCCTGGTCCAGTTGCTCTTCGGCTACGAGCCCACGAACTTCGGCGTCATGGGCATCTTCACGGCGGCCTCGCTCATCTTCTTCGCCTTCATCGGCTTCGACGTGGTGGCGACGGCGGCCGAGGAGACCAAGAACCCCCAGCGGGACATGCCGCGCGGCATCCTCGGCTCGCTCCTGGTCTGCACGGTGCTCTACGTCGCCGTGACCCTGGTGGTCACCGGCATGCAGAAGTACTCGGAGATGTCCCCGACCGCGCCCCTCGCCGAAGCCTTCAAATCGGTGAACCAGCCGTTCTTCTCGGGTGCCATCAGCCTGGGCGCGTCCGTCGGTCTGATCACCGTGTGCATGATCCTGCTGCTCGGTCAGACCCGCGTGTTCTTCGCGATGAGCCGTGACGGACTGCTGCCCCGGGTCTTCTCCGTGACGCACCCGAAGTACCGCACCCCCTACCGGGCGACCATGCTGCTCGGCGGGATCATCGCGGTCGTCGCGGGCTTCACCAGCCTGGAGACCCTCGCGGAACTGGTGAACATCGGCACCCTGTTCGCCTTCGTGGTGGTCGCCCTCGGCGTGATCATCCTCCGCAAGAGCCGCCCCGACCTGCACCGGGCCTTCCGGACCCCGTGGGTGCCGTTCGTGCCGATCGTGTCGATCGCGGCCTCGTTCTGGCTGATGCTCAACCTGCCGGCCGAGACCTGGCTGCGCTTCGGCATCTGGATGGCCATCGGCATCATCGTCTACTTCTCCTACGGCTACCGCAACAGCCGTCTGCACAAGGTCGGCCAGGAAGCGGAGTTCTAGCCGCCGACCCGTCCGCCGCGGCGGACCGGCGAGGGCCGTACGGACCACCCGTACGGCCCTCGCCGCGGGTCCCGGACCTGGAGGCGGCCATGACGCACAGCCAGGAGCACCGGTTCGACGCGTGGACGGCCGGTGCCGGCTACGAGCGGTACATGGGCCGGTGGAGCCGCCCCGTCGCGGAGCGGTTCACACAGTGGCTCGGCCGCCCGGAGCGGCTGCGGTGGCTCGACGTCGGCTGCGGCACCGGCGGGCTGTCGGCCGCGGTGGCCGCCGGGTGCCGGCCCCGTGAGGTCCTGGCGGTCGACCGGTCACCGGGGTACGCCGGCTGGGCGCGGGCAGCCGCCACGGCGGGGACCCACGTCTGCGTGGCGGACGCGATGGCCCTGCCCGTGCGCGACGGGGCGTGCGACGCGGTGGTCAGCGGCCTGACCCTGAACTTCCTCGAGCCGCCCGCCGCGGCCGTCGCCGAGATGGTCCGCTCGGTCCGCGCGGGCGGCCTGGTCGCGGCGTACGTGTGGGACTACGCGGGCGGCATGGACCTGCTGCGGCTCTTCTGGGGCGCGGCGGTCCTGGCGGACCCGTCCGCGGCCGCGCTGGACGAGCGCCGACGCTTCCCGCTGTGCCGTCCGGACGCCCTGCGCGCGCTGTGGACGGGGGCGGGACTCGGCGAGGTGGAGCTCGCCCCGATCGAGGTGTCCCTGGTGTTCGCCGACTTCGCGGACCTGTGGGAGCCGTTCCTGACCGGGCAGGGTCCGGCCCCCGGATATCTCGCCGCCCTGTCCGCGGCCGGCCGGGAGAAGGTAAGGGGCGCGCTCCGTGCGGCCGTTCCGTGCGGCCCGGACGGATCCGTCGCGCTCACCGCCCGGGCCTGGGCGGTGCGGGGGCGGCGCGCCGGGTGAGGGCGGGCCGCGGCCCGGGCGGCTGACACGGGCCCGGGCCCCTTGGGCTGCTCAGCCCTTGGCGGGGGAGTTCTTCGCCGAGGCCGGGACCGGCTGGTCCTTGCGGATGGCGTCCCACAGCTGCGTCGCCTGCGGCTCGGCCACGATCACGCGGTTGGGGTCCACCTTGTCGTAGGCGACCGGCAGCATGATCGTCTCCATCGTCTCCGGGTTCACGCCCTTCATGCTCTGCGCGAAGTCCGCGAGCGCCGTGAGCGAGCCGAGGTCGGAGTCGGTGGTCAGCGATTTGGTGCCGGCGTCCGCGAGCTTGTAGAGCCGCGCCGGGTTGCCGAGGGCGTCCTGCTTCTTGATCTCGGACAGCATCGCCAGCATGAACTGCTGCTGGAGGCCTATGCGTCCGAGGTCGCTGCCGTCGCCGTAGCCGTAGCGGGTACGGACGAACTTCAGCGAGTCGGTGCCGTCCAGCCGGTGCGTGCCGGCGTCGAGCTTCAGGCCGCCCTTGGCGCCGCTCATCGGCTTGTCCAGGGTGACGGTGACCCCGCCCAGCGCGTCGACCAGGCCCTTGAAGCCGGCGAAGTCGACCTCGACGAAGTGGTCCACGCGGACGCCGGACAGCTGCTCCACCGTGTTGACCACGCAGGCCGGGCCGGCGAGCGAGTAGACGGAGTTGAACATGACCCGCTTGGCGGACGGCAGCGTCTTGCCGTCCCCGTCCTTGCACTCGGGCCGGGTGATCAGGGTGTCGCGGGGGATGCTCACCGCGGTGGCCTTGGCCCGGCCCTCGGGTATGTGCACCAGCATCGCGGTGTCCGAGCGGGCACCGCTGACATCGCCGTGGTCGAGATCGCCATTGGCCCCGGCGCGCGAGTCGGAGCCGAGCACCAGGATGTTCTGGGCGTTCGCGACGACCTTCGCGGGCCGGTTGTCGCCGATCGCCTGGTCCAGGTCGACGCTGTCGATGTTGGAGTTGAGGTGGCTGTACGTCCACCAGCCGGCCCCGGCCGTGCCCAGGATCAGCACGGCGACCAGCAGCAGGGTGATCCGCAGAATGCGGCGGCGGCGTCTGGGCCGCGCGTGCTTTTCCGTCATGGGGGTGAATCTTAGACAGGTATTCGAACGGCCGAGGCCCGCCCCCCGGAGGAGGCGGGCCCGGCCTTCGAACAGCCGTCTGCGACCCGGACTAGGCCGGGACGCTCGCCAGGCCGGGGGCGAGGAACTTCTTGCCGTTCACGCGCTCCGAGACGCCCTCGCGGTCCAGGTACGGCGTGATGCCGCCCAGGTGGAAGGGCCAGCCGGCGCCCGTGATGAGGCAGAGGTCGATGTCCTGGGCCTCGGCCACGACACCCTCCTCCAGCATCAGGCCGATCTCCTGCGCCACCGCGTCCAGGACGCGGTCGCGGACCTGCTCCTCCGTCAGGACGGAGTCGCCCTGCACCAGGAGGGCGGCGACCTCGGGGTCGAGCTCCGGCTTGAAGCCGTTCTCCGCGTTGTAGACGTAGAAGCCGCGCTTGCCGGCCTTGACGACCGCAGCGAGGTTCGGGGAGACGGTGAAGCGCTCCGGGAAGGCGCGGTTCAGGGTCTCGGAGACGTGCAGACCGATCGCCGGGCCCACGAGCTCCAGCAGCACCAGCGGGGACATCGGCAGGCCGAGCGGCTCGATGGCCTTCTCCGCCGTGACGACCGGGGTGCCCTCGTCGATGACGTTCTGGATCTCGCCCATGAAGCGGGTCAGGATGCGGTTCACGACGAACGCCGGGGCGTCCTTGGTGAGGACCGCGGTCTTCTTCAGCTTCTTGGCGACACCGAAGGCCGTGGCCAGCGAGGCGTCGTCGGTCTGCTCACCGCGGACGATCTCCAGCAGCGGGAGGATCGCGACCGGGTTGAAGAAGTGGAAGCCGACCACGCGCTCCGGGTGCTGGAGCTTGGAGGCCATCTCCGACACCGACAGCGAGGAGGTGTTGGTGGCGAGGATCGCGTGCGCCGGGGCGACCGCCTCGACCTCCGCGAACACCTTCTGCTTGACGGACATCTCCTCGAACACGGCCTCGATGATGAAGTCCGCGTCCGCGAAGCCCTCGGCCTTGTCCAGGACGCCGGTCACCAGGGCGGTCAGGCGGTTGGCCTTGTCCTGGTTGATGCGGCCCTTGCCGAGCAGCTTCTGGATCTCGGCGTGGACGTAGCCCACACCCTTGTCCACGCGCTCCTGGTCGATGTCGGTGAGGACCACCGGCACCTCCAGGCGGCGCAGGAAGAGCAGCGCCAGCTGCGAGGCCATCAGGCCCGCACCGACGACGCCGACCTTGGTGACCGGACGGGCCAGGGACTTGTCCGGGGCACCCGCCGGGCGCTTGGCGCGCTTCTGCACCAGGTTGAAGGCGTAGATGCCCGAGCGCAGCTCGCCGCCCATGATGAGGTCGGCCAGCGCCGTGTCCTCGGCGTCGAAGCCGGCCTGGAGGTCGCCGGACTTGGCCGCGGCGATGATCTCCAGCGCGCGGTAGGCGGCCGGAGCGGCGCCGTGCACCTTGGAGTCCGCGATGGCGCGGCCCTTGACGACGGCCGCGTCCCAGGCCTCGCCGCGGTCGATGTCCGCGCGGACGACCTCGGTGGTGCCGTTCAGGACGTTCGCGGTCCACAGGAGCGACTGCTCCAGGAAGTCCGCGCCCTCGAACAGCGCGTCGGCGATGCCCAGGTCGAAGACCTGCTTGCCGCGCAGCTGCTTGTTCTGGTTGAGCGAGTTCTCGATGATCACCGAGACCGCGCGCTCGGCGCCGATCAGGTTCGGCAGGATGGCGCAGCCGCCCCAGCCGGGAACCAGGCCGAGGAAGACCTCGGGCAGCGAGAAGGCCGGGATGGCCTTCGAGACGGTGCGGTAGGAGCAGTGCAGGCCGACCTCGACGCCGCCGCCCATGGCCGCGCCGTTGTAGTACGCGAAGGTCGGGACCGCCAGTGCCGAGAGGCGCTTGAAGACGTCGTGGCCGCCCTTGCCGATGGCGAGCGCCTCGTCGTGCTTCTTCAGCAGCTCGACACCCTTGAGGTCGGCGCCGACCGCGAAGATGAACGGCTTGCCGGTGATGCCCGCGCCGACGATGGAGCCCGCGATGGCCTCCTGCTCGACCTGGTCGATCGCCGCGTTCAGGTTGGCGAGCGACTGCGGGCCGAAGGTGGTCGGCTTGGTGTGGTCGAAGCCGTTGTCCAGCGTGATGAGCGCGAAGCGCCCGGCGCCGAACGGCAGGTCCAGGTGGCGGACGTGCGCGGACGTGACGACCTCGTCCGGGAACAGCTCGGCCGCGCCCTTCAGGAGCTCAGCGGTGGTGCTCACTTGGAGTCTCCCTCGGCGTTGAAGTTCGGGTTCTCCCAGATGACCGTGGCGCCCATGCCGAAGCCGACGCACATGGTGGTCAGGCCGTAGCGGACGTGCGGCTGCTCCTCGAACTGACGGGCCAGCTGCGTCATCAGGCGCACGCCCGAGGAGGCGAGCGGGTGGCCGAAGGCGATGGCGCCGCCGTACTGGTTCACGCGGGCGTCGTCGTCGGCGATGCCGTAGTGCTCCAGGAACGCGAGGACCTGGACCGCGAAGGCCTCGTTGATCTCGAAGAGACCGATGTCCTCGATGGTCAGGCCGGCCTGGGCCAGGGCCTTCTCGGTGGCCGGGATCGGGCCGTAGCCCATGACCTCGGGCTCGACACCCGCGAAGGAGTACGAGACCAGGCGCATCTTGACCGGGAGGTTGTTCTCCCGGGCGAAGTCCTCGGACGCGATGATCGCGGCGGTGGCACCGTCGTTGAGACCGGCGGCGTTGCCCGCGGTGACCCGGCCGTGCGTACGGAACGGGGTCTTCAGGCCGGCCAGGTTCTCCAGCGTGGTGCCCGGGCGCATCGGCTCGTCGGTGGTGACCAGGCCCCAGCCCGTCTCACCGGCCGCCTCGTTGGTGTTGCGCACCGAGATCGGGACCAGGTCCTGCTGGATCTTGCCGTCGGCGTACGCCTTGGCGGCCTTCTCCTGCGAGCGCACGGCGTACTCGTCGGCGCGGAGCTTGGTGATCGTCGGGTACCGGTCGTGCAGGTTCTCGGCGGTCATGCCCATGAACAGGGCGGACTCGTCGACCAGCTTCTCGGAGACGAAGCGCGGGTTCGGGTCCACGCCCTCGCCCATGGGGTGGCGGCCCATGTGCTCGACACCGCCGGCGAGGGCGACGTCGTACGCACCGAAGGCCACGCCGCCCGCGACGGCGGTGACGGCGGTCAGCGCGCCGGCGCACATGCGGTCGATGGAGTAGCCCGGGACGGACTGCGGCAGGCCCGCGAGGATGCCGGCCGTGCGGCCCAGGGTGAGGCCCTGGTCGCCGATCTGCGTGGTCGCGGCGATGGCGACCTCGTCGATCTTCTTGGGGTCCAGGTCCGGGTTGCGGCGCAGCAGCTCCCGGATCGCCTTCACGACGAGGTCGTCGGCGCGGGTCTCGTGGTAGATGCCCTTCGGGCCCGCCTTGCCGAACGGGGTGCGGACGCCGTCGACGAAGACGACGTCCCTGACGGTACGAGGCACGTTGGCTCTCCTCCAGGTGCGGGTGTGCACTGCTGCGCGCGGGGGCGTTCGGCATACGTTGCTGAGCGCCCGCTCACCCGACCATGCTACTTGCGAGTAACCAATGTGCACACCCCCTCCCGGAGGAGCGGCGAAGGTCACACTCGGGCCGCGGCGCCACGGCCCTGCGCCCCGACCGATCGGACCCGTCCGGCCAACCCGTTCAGGTCACGTGCGCCCGGCCCCCGGCCGTGATCGTGGCGCCGACCCCGGGCAGTCCCGATCCTGACCGGGCCGGGGCGTCCCCTCCGGCCCGGTCGACGGAGGATGCGAGCAATGGCCAGCACTACGCCCACGGACCACAAGGTCCCGCACATCTCGACGGTCCCCGCCAACGCGGGACAGAACGTCAGGCTGCACGTACGGGAGTACGACGGGACCCCGTCGGGCCCCAACGCGCAGCGCAAGGTCGTCCTGATGCTGCACGGGCGCAGCGTCCCGTCCGCCGTGGCCTTCGACCTCCAGCACGACGGCGGCAAGTACAGCTGGGCGCAGCACCTGGCCAAGGCCGGGTTCGACGTGTTCCTCATGGAACTCACGGGCTCCGGCCTGTCGCCGCGTCCGGAGATGGACAAGCCCTGCAACGCCAACCCCCAGCACCAGGAGATCCTCGACCCGAACCCCCTGACGTACACCTGCACCCCGCCCTACCCGCACGAGCTGGGCAATTCGGAGAGCGAGTGGGGCGAGGTCGACGCGGTCGTCGAGTACATCAAGGCGAAGAAGGGCGTCACCAAGGTGGCGCTCGTCGGCCAGTCCGCCGCCGCCTTCGTCTTCGGGCCGTACGCGATCCAGCACCCGGGGAAGGTCGAGAGCCTGCTCCTCCTCGCGCCGATCTACCCGCCCGCCGGCCGGGCCAGCGCGCCGCCGAAGAGCTTCGGCGCGCCGGTCGCGTCCTTCCCCGTGTCCACCCCGGCGTCCCTGTTCGGCTTCCCGATGAACCTGTCCAGCAGGACCGGCCTCGAAAGCGCCTGGGACAAGGAGGTGCGGTCTCCGAAGCAGCGCGCGGCGGGGATGGTCGACGCGGTGTGGAAGGAGCTCATGGCCGTCGACCCCGTCGGCAAGGCCTGGGGCGGCCCGACGGCCGGATCGCCCGAGGGCGTGCTGCGGTTCCGCAACTCCTACTGGTGGGGCTGGAACCAGGACACCGTTCCGATCGGCGGTGTGCTCGGCGACCAGGTGCCGGTGATGATCGTCTACGGCGAGCACGACGCGACGGCGAACTCGCCGACCTTCTCGGTCCCCGCCTTCTACGACGCGGTCCCCGGGGTCCGCAAACTGATGTTCCGGGTGTCCTGCGCCGGCCACTCCATGGTCTGGGAGCGCCAGTCCAAGGTCCTGCACCGGCTGTCCAAGCAGTGGCTGAAGCACGGCAAGGTCGACGACCTGGAGAAGGGCAGCTTCTACGTGGACGAGGACGGCGCCTACACGGACACCCTCTAGGGGGTGAACGGCAGGAGCCCCCGGCCATGGGCCGGGGGCTCCTGCGGGTGGGACCGGATCGGGGTCCGCCGGGTCAGGCGGTCGCGGCCAGGGCCGTGACCAGGGCCGGGGTCACCAGTTCGATCTGCCAGGGGCGGGCGCCGTAGCCCGCCAGGGCCTGTGACACCGCGTCCGCGTGCAGCCGCTGCGGCGGCTCCCAGCACAGCCGGCGGACCGTGTCCGGGGTGATCAGGTTCTCCTGGGGCAGGTTCAGCGCCTCCGCCAGCGCCGAGACGGCGGTACGGGCCGCCGCGAGCCGGGCCGCGGCCGCCGGGTCCTTGTCCACCCAGGAGCGCGGCGGCGGGGGACCGGCCGGGGTCGCCCCGGGCTGCGGCAGCTCGTTCTCGGGCAGGGCCTTCGCCCGGTCCACGGCGGCCATCCACTGGTCCAGCTGGCGCCGGCCCATCCGCTGCCCGTAGCCGGGCAGGGCGGACAGGGTGTGCACGTTGGCCGGCAGGGCGAGCGCGGCCTCGACGATCGCGGCGTCGCCCAGCACCTTGCCCGGCGACACGTCACGCCGCTGCGCGATCCGGTCC
This sequence comes from Streptomyces nojiriensis, assembly GCF_017639205.1. Taxonomy (NCBI): domain Bacteria; kingdom Bacillati; phylum Actinomycetota; class Actinomycetes; order Kitasatosporales; family Streptomycetaceae; genus Streptomyces; species Streptomyces nojiriensis. Next base: position 6,884,860 of record NZ_CP071139.1, read on the forward strand.
CGGGACTCCCACAGCTCCCGTACGACCGCCATCTGCCGGCGCCGGCGCACCTTGTGCATGCCGGACGTACGGCGCCACGGGTCCTTGCGGGGCGGAGCGGGCGGGGCGGAGGCGATGGCGTCGAACTCCTGGCGGGCCCATTCGAGCTTGCCCTGCCGGTCCAGTTCCTTCTCCAGGGCGTCCCGCAGGTCCACCAGCAGCTCCACGTCCAGGGCGGCGTAGCGCAGCCAAGGCTCGGGGAGCGGACGGGTGGACCAGTCGACGGCGGAGTGGCCCTTCTCCAGCGCGTAGCCGAGCACGCTCTCGACCATCGCGCCGAGTCCGACCCGGGGGAAGCCGGCGAGGCGGCCGGCCAGCTCGGTGTCGAACAGCGAGGTGGGCACCATGCCTATTTCGCGCAGGCACGGCAGGTCCTGGGTGGCGGCGTGCAGGATCCATTCGGTGCCGGAGAGGGCCTCGCCCAGTGCGGACAGGTCGGGGCAGCCCACCGGGTCGATCAGTGCGGACCCCGCGCCCTCGCGGCGCAACTGCACCAGGTAGGCGCGCTGGCCGTACCGGTACCCGGAGGCCCGTTCGGCGTCGACGGCGACGGGGCCGGTGCCCGCGGCGAAGGCCGCGACCACTTCGGCGAGGGCATCCGCGTCGGCGACCACCGGAGGAATCCCCTCGCGGGGCTCCAGCAAGGGAGTCGGCAGCCCACCGGGCGGAACAACGACGTCGTCCGAGGGGCCGCCCCCGGTGGTGGTGCGCAGGTCTGCTGCGGGATCTTGGGCGTCGGTCACCGGTCAAGGGTATCCGTGTATGCGACGCGCCCGTCGCCGGAACGTTCCGTCGACGGGCGCGAGCGGTATGCGGGGAGTTTTCCCGGGGTATTCCGGGGGTCTCCCGGCAGGTTCCCCGGCAGCGGCTCCCGAGGCGGATATCCGGGAGCTCCGGCCCGCGGTCAGTGGATGATCCCGGTGCGCAGCGCCACGGCGACCATGCCGGCGCGGTCGCCGGTGCCCAGCTTGCGGGCGATCCGGGCGAGGTGGGACTTGACGGTCAGGGCGGACAGGCCCATCGAGACGCCGATGGCCTTGTTGGACTGGCCCTCCGCGACGAGGCGCAGGACCTCGACCTCGCGGCCGGAGAGCTCTCGGTAGCCGCCCGGGTGGCTCGGGGCACCCGGGGGGCGGCGGTGCATACGGGCGGCGGCAGCGCCGATGGGGGCGGCGCCGGGCCGGGTGGGGAGCCCGATGTTGGTCCGCGTACCGGTGACGACGTAGCCCTTGACGCCGCCCGCGAGGGCGTTGCGCACGGCGCCGATGTCGTCGGCGGCGGACAGGGCCAGGCCGTTCGGCCAGCCTGCGGCCCGGGTCTCGGAGAGCAGGGTGAGACCGGAGCCGTCGGGCAGGTGCACGTCGGCCACGCAGATGTCGCGCGGGCTGCCGACGCGGGGGCGGGCCTCCGCGATGGACGACGCCTCGATCACGTCACGTACTCCGAGGGCCCACAGATGGCGGGTCACGGTGGAACGGACGCGCGGGTCGGCCACGACGACCATGGCCGTCGGCTTGTTCGGGCGGTAGGCGACCAGGCTTGCGGGCTGCTCGAGAAGAACGGACACCTAGGCCTCCTGGGGGAGTGGCGGGACGGCCGGCTCGGGGAAGGAAGCCGGTGCGAACCGTGCGGATGGTCACCCACTCCTTCGGCACGTCACCCGCCCGGCTTTAGGGAATGATCACGATTTGGTGAGTAACAATTCGGGCAATTCGGACGCACGATCGATCATCGGTTGATCAGAAGCCCACAAGGGACGCCGCCTTTCGGCCGTCCGCCCAGTTCTTCGATCAGCCGTTCTGCGCCGGACGCCGATTCGGGCGGCCGTCCGGCCCTGCGGCTACGGGTGGTGCGGACCGCGGCGCTGTGGCAGGGAGACCACACCCGTCGCCGTGTCCGTCGGACCCACCGGCGGCAGCCCGGCGATCTGGCAGAGCAGTTCGCACCACGCCGACAGGTGTGCCGAGGTGTCCGGCACCCCGCCCACGCCCTCGCGCGGCGTCCACGAGGCCCTGATCTCGATCTGCGTGGCCGGACGCCGCTCCGCGAGCCCGCCGAAGTAGTGCGAGCCCGCCATGGTCACGGTGCCGCTCGCCTCCCCGTACGCCAGCCCGCGCGCCTCCAGCGCCCCGGTCAGCCAGGACCAGCACACCTCGGGCAGCAGCGGGTCCGCGGCCATCTCCGGCTCCAGCTCCGCGCGCACCAGCGTCACCAGCCGGAAGGTGCCCTGCCAGGCGTCGTGCCCGGAGGGATCGTGGAGCAGGATGAGCCGGCCGTCGGCCAGGTCGTCCTCGCCGTCCACCACCGCGGCCTCCAGCGCGTAGGCGTGCGGCGCCAGTCTCTGGGGCGGTTTCGTGGGGTCGATCTCGATCCCCGGACGCAGCCGGGCCTTCTTCAAACCGTCGACCGCCCGCCGGAACGGGAGCGGGACGGAGCTCTCCTTCGCGCTGTCCGTACCCTCGGCGCCATCTGAAAATCGTCCCTGAGCCGCAGCCATGCGGGGAAGACTAGGCGGAACGAGCGCCCGTGCGGCGCAGGGACACCCTCGCCGGGTCGGACACTTCTTCATACGTGCGAAGATTTGGGTCGTGAGCGCCAACACCCGCCCCACGGGCCAGCCGAGTCAGACGTACGATTCCGCCTTCCTGAAGGCGTGCCGGCGGGAGCCGGTGCCGCACACCCCGGTGTGGTTCATGCGGCAGGCGGGGCGCTCGCTCCCGGAGTACCGCAAGCTGCGCGAGGGCACGCAGATGCTCGAGTCCTGCATGCGGCCCGACCTGGTCACCGAGATCACGCTGCAGCCGGTGCGCCGCCACAAGGTGGACGCGGCGATCTTCTTCTCCGACATCGTGGTCCCGCTCAAGGCCATCGGCGTCGACCTGGACATCAAGCCGGGCATCGGCCCGGTCGTCGCCCAGCCGATCCGCCGCCGCGAGGACCTCGCACAGCTGCGCGACCTCACCCCGGAGGACGTCTCGTACGTCACCGAGGCGATCGGCATGCTCACGGGTGAACTGGGTGCCACGCCGTTGATCGGATTCGCGGGCGCGCCTTTCACCCTCGCGAGCTACCTGGTCGAGGGCGGCCCCTCCAAGAACCACGAGCACACCAAGGCCCTCATGTACGGGGACCCCGAGCTGTGGGCCGACCTCCTGGACCGCCTCGCGGAGATCACCTCCGCCTTCCTGAAGGTCCAGATCGAGGCCGGCGCCTCCGCCGTCCAGCTCTTCGACTCCTGGGTCGGCGCCCTCGCCCCGGCGGACTACCGCCGCTCGGTGATGCCCGCGTCCGCGAAGGTCCTGGAGTCCGTCGCCTCCTACGGAGTCCCGCGGATCCACTTCGGCGTGGGCACGGGCGAGCTCCTCGGCCTGATGGGCGAGGCCGGCGCGGACGTCATGGGCGTCGACTACCGGGTCCCGCTGGACGAGGCCGTGCGCCGCGTCGGCCCCGGCAAGGCGCTCCAGGGCAACCTGGACCCGGCCGTGCTCTTCTCCACCACGCAGGCGGTCGAGGCCAAGACGGACGAGGTCCTCGCGGCCGCCGCCGGCCTGGAGGGCCACGTCTTCAACCTGGGCCACGGCGTCCTCCCGACGACCGACCCGGACGCGCTGACCCGCCTGGTGGACTACGTCCACACCAAGACGCAGCGCTAGGCCGTCTCTTTCGGATCTTGCCGGGCCCGCGACGCCCGGCACCGCACCTGGCCGCGTTGTCGGGGCGCCCGAGTACGTCCAGTACACGGTGCGCCCCTCCGCCTTGCCAGGCACGGCACCGGACGCCGCGGGCTCGGCCGACAAGATCCGAAAGAGACGGCCTAGCGGCACGGGGGGTGGGGCGGGGAGCGGTGCCTGCGGCGCCGCTCCCCGCCCCGCCCTTTCTCCGTTTCCCGGGGGTGCGGGGGCGGAGCCCCCGCAGGGCTACACCCCCGCCGAGTGGACCGCCGCGACCGCCTTGCGGGCCGCCACCAGGATCGGGTCCCAGACCGGGGAGAACGGCGGGGCGTAGCCCAGGTCCAGGGACACCATCCGGTCCACCGTCATGCCCGCCGTGAGGGCGACCGCCGCGATGTCCACCCGCTTCGCCGCGCCCGCGCCGCCGACGATCTGGACCCCGAGGAGGCGGCCCGTACGGCGTTCCGCCAGCATCTTCACCGTCATCTCCGCCGCGCCCGGGTAGTAGCCCGCCGTGTTGGTGGAGGTGATGGTGGCCGTCACGAACCGCAGGCCCGCCTCCAGTGCGTCCTTCTCGCGCAGCCCCGTACGGGCGATCTCCAGGTCGCAGACCTTGCTGACCGCCGTCCCGACCACCCCGGGGAAGGTCGCGTAGCCGCCGCCCACGCCCGAGCCGATGACCTGGCCGTGCTTGTTGGCGTGCGTGCCCAGCGGGATGTGCCGGGTGCGGCCCGCGACCAGGTCCAGGACCTCCACGCAGTCGCCGCCCGACCAGATGTTCCCGTGGCCCCGGACCCGCATCGACAGGTCCGTGAGGATGCCGCCCGAGGGGCCGAGCGGGAGGCCGGCCGCGCGGGCGAGCGCGGTGCGGGGCTCCACGCCGATGCCGAGCACGACCACGTCCGCCTCGTACTCGTCGCCCGCCGACGTGGCCACCGCCCGGGCCCGGCCCTCCTCGTCGGTGAGGATCTTCGTCACCTCGGCGCGGGAGACCGTACGGATCCCCATCCGGTTCATCGCGCTGTGCACCAGGCCGCCCATGTCCGGGTCCAGCGTGGCCATCGGCTGCTCGCCCCGGTGCAGGACGGTCACCTCGTACCCCCGCGCCACCAGGGCCTCCGCCATCTCCACGCCGATGTAGCCCGCGCCCACCACGACGGCCCGGCGGCCCTCCGTGCGCCGCAGGGTGTCCATCAGGCGCTGGCCGTCGTCCAGGCTCTGGATCCCGTGGACCCCGTGCGCGCCGATGCCGGGGAGCCGGGGGCGCACGGGGCGGGCGCCCGTCGCCAGGACCAGTTTGTCGTAGCCCGTCCAGGATTCGGATCCGGTGTCCAGATCGCGGGCGCGGACCCGGGACCCGGGGAGGTCGAGCTCCACGACCTCCGTGCGCGTGCGCAGATCGATGTCCCGGGCCCGGTGCTCCTCGGGGGTGCGGGCGATCAGGTCGTCGCGCTCGGCGACCTGACCGCCGACCCAGTACGGGATCCCGCACGCCGAGTAGGAGGTGAAGTGCCCGCGCTCGAAGCCCACGATCTCCAGTTCCGCCGGGCCCTTCAGCCTGCGGGCCTGTGACGCGGCGGACATCCCCGCCGCGTCACCGCCCACCACCACCAGTCGTTCCGTCGCCATCGTCCGTACCGCCCCTTCACCACCGTCGGATGGTGAACACGCTACGGCCGAACGCGCGTTCAGTCCTGTACGCCGGCCTCACTGTCCGGAGCGGCGTCCGGAGCCGTCCGGGCCGCCGGGACCGTCGCCCGCCACGGCACCGGGGCCGGCTTCGGCGGCGCCGGACGCCACCGCCGGTAGAGCCGGAACAGCAGCAGCCCCACCACGGCCGTCAGCACGAACGGAAGCACCGCGCCCACCGCCACCGTCAGGTAGCGCACGACCTTGGTGAAGACGTCCCAGCCCCCGCCCAGGGCACCCAGGAAGGTGGGCTCCTTCTTCTTCTCCTTCTTCTCGGGCTCCGGCTTCGCGGCCGGCTCCGAGACCTCCAGCGTGATCGTGCCCAGCGAGGTCTGGTCCTTCAGCGCCGTCTGCTGTGCCAGCAGCGACTCCAGGTCGGACTGGCGGCGCGACAGCTCGCTCTCCAGCATCACCACCTCGCTCAGCGCCGAGGCCTTGCCCATCATCTCCCGCACCCGCGCCACGCTGGCCTGCTGCGAGGCCACACGGCTGCCGATGTCGGCGACCTTCTCCGTGACGTCCTGCGCGTCGACCTTGCGGTGCAGGAGCTTCCCGCTGCCCTCCATGGCGCCGAGCACGCCGTCGTAGCGCTCGCCCGGCACCCGCAGCGTCAGCGTCGAGGTCATCCGGCCGTCCTCGCCGCGCTTGGTGGACTCGTTGCCGACGTAGCCGCCCGCTTCGTCGGCGGCCGTGCGGGCCGAGGCCAGCGTCTTCTGGACGTCCGCCGTCTCGATGCCGAGCGTCGCCGTCCGGATCACGTTCGGGCGGACCGCGGCCGGCGTTCCGGCGTTCTTGTTCGCGGCGGAGCCCGCGGCGCCCGCGGACCCGGCCGGCGCCGGGGCCGCCGCGGCGCCCTCCGGTGCCTTGCCGCCGGCGGCGGGAGCCACCGCCGCCTTGTCGCTCGCGGAGCCCTGGCCGCTCGCGCCGCAGCCGGTGAGCGCGAGCGCCCCGGCCAGGGCGAGGGCGGCCAGGGCCGCCGCGGAACGGTGTCTGTCGAAACTGTGCATCGCTGCAAACCCCCGAGGATCGGCTGGTGTTGCCGGTTCGACGTCCAGAGTCCCGTCGCGGGTTTCGAATCCACGGTCCCGGGGTGATCCCGATGAGGTCACGGTCCGGCCTCGGAGATCGGTCTGAGACGATGTGTCCATGCACGAAGCGGACATGCGTACGGATCGGCCGGACTCCTCGCCCCGGTCCACCGGCTCCCAGCGCCACGCCGTCGTCATCGGCGGCGGTATCGCGGGCCTCGCGGCGGCCCACCGGCTGCTCGCCGAGGGCGTCCGCGTCACCCTGCTGGAGGCCGGACCCCGGCTCGGCGGCAAGCTGTACGCCGGTGAGCTCGCCGGGGCCCGCGTCGACCTCGGCGCCGAATCCATGCTCGCCCGCCGCCCCGAGGCCGTGGCTCTGGCCGAGGCCGTGGGCCTCGGCGAAGCCGTGCAGGCGCCCGCCACCGCCACCGCCCACCTGTGGACCCGCGGCGCGCTGCGGCCGATGCCGCGCGGCCACGTCATGGGCGTCCCCGGCGACCTCGGACCGCTCGCCGCCTCCGGGGTGCTCTCCGCCGAGGGGCTGGCCCGCATCGAGGCCGAGCGGACGCTGCCGCCCACCGAGATCGGCGACGACGTCGCCGTCGGCGCGTACGTCGCGGCCCGCCTCGGCCGCGAGGTCGTCGACCGGCTGGTGGAACCGCTGCTCGGCGGGGTCTACGCGGGCGACGCCTACCGCATCTCCATGCGGGCCGCCGTCCCCCAGCTCTTCGAGGCCGCCCGCACGCACGCCCTCCTCGGCGACGGCGTACGCGAACTGCAGCGCCGGGCGCAGGCCTCGCCCCAGCAGGCCGGTCCGGTCTTCGCCGGCATCGACGGCGGCATCGGACGGCTCCCGGTCGCCGTGGCCGAGGCCTGCCGCGCCGCCGGGGCCCGGCTCGTCACCGGCACCCCCGTCCGCGAGGTCGTCCGTACGGCCGGGGGCTGGCGGGTGGTGGCCGGCGCCGAGGTCATCGAGGCCGACGCCGTGATCCTGGCCACCCCGGCCGGGCCCGCCGCACGGCTGCTGGACGGGCTCGCCCCGGCCGCCGCGGCCGAGCTGCGCGGGGTCGAGTACGCCTCGATGGCCCTGATCACGATGGCCTTCCGCCGCTCCGAGCTGCCGGCGGCCGTATCCGGCGGCGGCGCCAGCGGATTCCTCGTACCGCCCGTCGACGGCCGCACCATCAAGGCCTCCACCTTCTCCAGCAACAAGTGGGCCTGGGCCGGGACGGATCCCGACCTCTTCCTGCTGCGCACCTCGGTCGGCCGCTACGCCGACGAGAGCGACCTGCAGCGCGAGGACGGCGAGCTCGTCGACGTCTCCCTCGCCGACCTCGCCGAGGCCGTGGGCCTCGCGGCCCGGCCGGTCGCCTCCACCGTCACCCGCTGGGACGGCGGACTGCCCCAGTACCCCGTCGGCCACCTCGACCGGGTCGCCCGCATCCGCACCGCCGTCGCGGCCCTGCCGGGCCTCGCCGTGTGCGGCGCGGTCTACGACGGCGTGGGCATCCCGGCCTGTGTCGCGAGCGCCGGCAAGGCCGCGGACGCGGTGATCGCCGCGCTCGGTGCGCGTACGGCACCCCTGGCACCGACCACTGATCAGCGCACGGGACAATAGGCACATGACTGCACCAGAGAAGATTCCCAACGCGGGGAAGAAGGCGAAGGACCTCAACGAGGTCATCCGCTACACCCTGTGGTCCGTCTTCAAGCTGAAGGACGTTCTCCCCGAGGACCGCACCGGCTACGCCGACGAGGTCCAGGAGCTCTTCGACCAGCTGGGCGCCAAGGACATCACCGTCCGCGGCACCTACGACGTCTCCGGCCTGCGCGCGGACGCCGACGTCATGATCTGGTGGCACGCCGAGACGGCGGACGAGCTGCAGACCGCCTACAACCTGTTCCGCCGCACCAAGCTGGGCCGCGCCCTGGAGCCGGTGTGGTCGAACATGGCCCTGCACCGCCCGGCCGAGTTCAACAAGTCGCACATCCCGGCCTTCCTGGCCGACGAGGTCGCGCGCGAGTACGTCAGCGTGTACCCCTTCGTGCGCAGTTACGACTGGTACCTGCTGCCCGACGAGGACCGCCGCCGCATGCTCGCGGACCACGGCAAGATGGCCCGCGGCTACCCGGACGTGCGCGCCAACACCGTCGCCTCCTTCTCGCTGGGCGACTACGAGTGGCTGCTGGCCTTCGAGGCGGACGAGCTGTACCGCATCGTCGACCTCATGCGTCACCTGCGCGCCTCCGAGGCCCGTATGCACGTCCGTGAAGAGGTGCCCTTCTACACCGGGCGCCGCAAGTCCGTCGCCGATCTGGTGGCCGGGCTCGCCTGATACCTCCCCTGGGGGGAAGGACCGGAGGACGACCACACCGTCAGGTGAGTTCCTCCGGTGGATCGGGAGGCTGGTCCGAAAGACGGCCCCTGCCCCCGAAACGACGCAGCCGGAGATCCCGCCCGGAAGTTCAGACGACTGGTGGCAGCAATGCCCTGTGGGCGCTCGCTGCCCGGTCGTCCAGCGACACCGGTGCGGGCTCCGGATGCGGCGCACATGTGACCCGCCACCCCGGGGTGGCGCCCGTCAGCAGATACCGCTCCACGTGCCGGTCCACGCAACCGTTGCGTCCGCCGACCACTCCGTGGGAGCCGGCCCCCTTCTCCGTCACCAGCGAAGCCCCGGCGCCGAGCCGCCGCTGGAGTTCCAGCGCGCCCGCGTACGGGGTCGCCCCGTCCCGCTCCGCCGCGACCACCAGGGTCCCGGGCAGCCGCACCGGCTGGGACCCGACCGCCACCGGCCGCTGCCGCTCGCGCACCGGCCAGGAGGCGCACGGGAGGTTCATGAAGGCATTGGCCCAGGCCTCGAAGGGGGCCCTGCGCGCCAGCTCGGTGGTGTCGCGGTCCCAGGTCTTCCAGTCCGCGGGCCAGGAGGCGTCGTTGCACAGCACCGCCGTGTACACCGCCGTCGCGTTCTCCGCCTCGGCCGCCGCTCCCGGGTCGGGGGCGGCCTGGGCGGTCAGCCGCGCCGGGTCGCCGCGCAGGAAGGCCGCGAGGGCCGCCGCCCGGTCCGGCCACACGTCGTCGTAGTAGGCGGCCTGGAGGTAGGCGGCCCGCAGTTCACCGGTGCCGACGACCCCGCCCGCAGGGGTACGGGCCACCGCGTCCCGGACGCGCGCGTAGCTCGCCTGCACGGCCGCCGGGGTGGCACCGAGGCCGTACGCGTCGTGGTGGCGGGCCGCCCAGGCGCGGAAGTCGTACCAGCGGCGCTCGAAGCCGGGTGACTGGTCGAGCTGGTTGCGGTACCAGACGCGGCGCGGATCGGGGTCGACCGCCGAGTCCAGGACCATCCGGCGGACGCGGCCCGGGTACAGGGTGGCGTACACGGCACCGAGGTAGGTGCCGTACGAGGCGCCCATGAAGCTCAGCTTCCGCTCGCCGAGGGCGGCCCGCAGGACGTCCAGATCGCGGGCGTTGTTGAGCGTCGTGTAGTGCGGCAGGGCCGCGCCGGCCCGCCGCGCGCAGCCGCTGGCGTAGGCCCGGGCGTCCGCGAGGCGCTGACTCTTGTACGCCGGGGAGGGGTCGGCCGGGACCTGGGTGGGGCCCTTGGCTCCCGTGGCGGGGTCCCGGCAGGACAGCGGGGCGGACCGGCCGACGCCGCGCGGGGCGTAGCCGACGAGGTCGTAGGCGGCGGCGATCCGCTCCCAGCCGGGGAGGTCGGCGACGAGCGGGAAGTACATGCCGGAGGCTCCCGGGCCGCCGGGGTTGTGGACGAGCGCGCCCTGGCGGACGGCGCCGCCGGCCCCGGTGGCGGCGGCCCGGCTGACGGTGAGGGAGATCTGCGGGCCGTCGGGCCGGGCGTAGTCGAGCGGGACGCGCAGGGTGGCGCACCGGACCGGGCCGGGCAGCTCCTCGGCGTCGGGGCAGGGGCGGAAGTCGAGTCCGCCGCTGCCGTCGGCCGTGGCCCGGGCCGCCGCGCGGCGGGCGGCGAGGGCGGCGCCGGCGGCTTCGGCGGCCGTCCCGCCGAGGGGGCCGGGCGAGGCCGGCCGCGCGGCGTGGGCCGGGACGCACAGGAGGAGGGAGAGTGCCGCCAGGGCGGCCGCACGGCCTGTGAGTCCCGTCCGCATGACAGCCCCTTCCTCTCATCCGATGAACTGATGAGAGGGGTGGGTGGCTGCCTTGTAAAGGATCACCGGCCGGTGTCGGCGCCGATGGCCCCGATGCCGCGGATTCCGCCCCCGGTTGCCGTACGTCCGGCGGTCAGGAGCTGCTGCCGCAGCTGGAGCTGGACGAGCTGCCACAGCTGGACGAACTGCCGCAGCTCGACGAACTGCCGCAGCTGGAGCTGCTGGTCGAGCAGCTGGAGCCCCCGCCGCCGCAGCTGGAGCCCCCGCCCGAGGATCCGCAGCCTCCCCCCGAGGACCCGCAGCCCGAACCCCCGCCGCAGCTCGAACCGCCGCCACCGCCCCCGTCGCTCCCGGCACACCAGACGATGGGCAGCACCTCGGCCCCCGACGTGTGCGACGAGCTGTCCGTGCCGTGGAAGCGCGGATGCGACTGGGCCGCGGCCAGCCGGGTACCGCGCACGGCGGGCACCAGCTGCCGACGCAGGTACGGGTCCCGCAGACCGCGCAGCCCGAACAGCGCGGTCTGCACGTGCGGGGTCCGGTCGTTCAGATGGGCGGAGCGGATCGCGCGCAGCGCCCGCGCCCCGGCCCTGGTGACCCGGCTCTTGGCCCGGGCCGCGCACATCAGGCCCACGACGATGCCGCCCACCAGGACGACCACCACCTTGGCGATGAACGGCACCCCGGAGCCGGAATCGAGGGCGAGCGACACGACGGTCAGCACCAGCGACACCGGGAACAGCAGCAGCGCGCACACGACGGCCTGGACCAGCCCCCAGCGGCGCAGGCGGCGCAGGCGCAGGCCGGATCCGGGCGGGGTGATCAGCCCGCGGTCGGCCAGCCCGTCCCCGATCTCCTGGACGGCCGGGTCGCACATGGCGGCGTAGCGCACCTGGTAGAGCCATCCCGAGGGCGCCCCCCGGTGGGCCTGGAGGACGGCCCGCTCGGCGGGGTCGCCGGCCCGCGCCCCGGGGCGTACCTGGACGATGCCGGGCCCGCCCGCCACCAGCCGGCCGTCGACGAGCATCGAGACGAGCGCGGCGTCCACGACGGTGCCGGGGCCGCCCACCACGAAGGCGGCCTCGGACAGGTCGTGCAGGGCGGGCGCGGGTCCCGCGGACGAGGACCGGGACCTGCGCAGCCCGCCCAGCAGCAGGACGGAGGAGACGAGGACGGCGATCCAGATCGCCACGGCGAGGAGGTTCATGCCGCTCTCCCCGCCAGCGTCCGGGCCCAGCGCACGATCCGGCGGGGCGGCCTGGCCCCGGCCCGGTCCCGCCACCAGGCGGTGAGCCGGCGCCGGGCGGCCGGATCGGCCGGCAGGTCCCGGATCAGCAGGTCCTCGGCGAAGTCCAGCGCGTCCCGGCGGTACCCGGAGGTCATCGGGCGGCCCTTGGCGTAGGAGAGGAAGGCCTCGCGGTACCGGTCCGGGCCGCCCAGGATCACGGGCAGCTCGGGAGCCAGCTTCGCCACCACGTCGGCCCGCTTGGCGGCCAGCGCCCGGGCCTGCACCCGGATGCGCCGGCGGTCGAAGCCCTCGGGTACGGGGGTCCCGGCCACCAGCGCCGACAGCAGCGCGGCCTGACCGAGCGCCACCCGGGTGCGGGCCGACTCCTCGACCGGGCCCTGGTGGGCGGCCTGTCCGGCGCCGGGGTCGGCCTTCTGCCCGGTGCCCGCCGGGCCGGACCCGGCGATGGCCGTCTCCCCGGGCGCGGCCGGTCCGGCCGTCACCACGGCGCGGATCGCGGCCAGCTCGCCCGCGAGCTCGGCCTCCGGCGGGAAGTCGTCGTCCCGCTCCAGCAGGACGCCCGCCGGTTCCACCCGGGAGCGCAGCTCGGCCAGCAGGTCGAGCACCACCGGCGGGACCGGGTGCGCGTGGGTGTCGTGCCAGACACCGCCCCGCTCGATGCCGCCCGCCACGTGCACGTACGCCAGCGCCTCCAGCGGGATCGCGTCCAGCACGGCGGCCGGGTCCTCGCCCCGGTTGACCCGGTTGGTGTGCAGGTTGGCCACGTCGATGAGCAGCCGGACACCGGTCCGCTCGACCAGCTCCGTGAGGAACTGCCCTTCCGTCAGCTCCTCGCCCGGCCACGAGAACAGCGCGGCGATGTTCTCCAGCGCCAGCGGGACCGGCAGGGCGTCCTGCGCGATCCGCACGTTCTCGCACAGCACGTCCAGTGCGTCGCGGGTGCGCGGCACCGGCAGCAGGTGCCCGGCCTCCAGCACCGGCGAGGAGGTCCGTACGAAGGCGATGTGCTCGGTGACGAGCGGCGCCCCCAGCGCCACCGCCCGCTCGCCGAGCGCCGCCAGCTTCGCCGGATCGGGGCGGTCCGCGCCGCCGAGGCCGAGCGAGACCCCGTGCGGCACGACGCGCGTGCCCCGCTCGCGCAGCCGCAGCAGGGACTCGGGCAGGTGGCCCGGGCATACGTTCTCGGCCACCACCTCGACCCAGTCCAGGCCGGAAAGCCGCTCGACGGCGTCCGCGATTTCCGGCCGCCAGCCGATGCCCACCCCCAGGTGTGCCATGGGTTTCATGTCCCCTCGCCCCCTCTCTTCGCACCGTGTGCCGATGTCATGGCCCCGACGGAGTCGCGCCAATCGCAGGAGGGGACGTTCAGAGGAACATTTGAGGTTCCCGCCGGCCGGGAAGCGCGTGGGATCCGGACCGTCAGAGCCGGGCCCGCAGCGCCGGGTGGTCGGCGACCACCGTCGCGCTGCCCGGCGCGATCTCCGTGAATCCGGCGTCCCGGACCACCGGCAGCCCGCTCCCGCCCAGCTCGGCCCACCGCTCGCGCGGGGCCGTCCGTACCGCCAGCCGGAATCCGGAATCCTGCCAGGCGGTCCGCTCCGCCTCCGTCAGCTCCCACCACGCCAGCTGCGCCGCGTGCCCGGCCTGGGCCATGGCCTTGCCGGCCGACATGTCGAGGCCGGGGTTGAGCCACAGCACCGGCAGCCCCGGCTCCGCGGTCGCGGCGACCGGCTCCGGGTCGTCCAGATCGGTGCCCGACACCTGGAGCTTGGCCAGTTCCTTGGGCCAGCCGTCGAGGGGCACCGGCGGGAAGACCCGTACCTGCGCGCCGTCTCCGTGCACCGTGACGCCCGGCAGGGTCTCCGCCTTGCGCCACTCCGCCCCGCGCGCCCGCCGGACCACCTTGCGGATCCGGGCGTCCTGCCAGTCGCGGACGGCCTCGGCCCACTCGCCCTCGCCGTGCGCCCGCTCGTCGGTGAGCAGGACCAGCACGGCCCGGGCCGCCGTCTCCAGGGCGTCCGTCCGGGCCGGCGGCTCGGCCTTCTCGATCCGTACCACCAGCGGCAGCACGAACTGCGGTGCCTCGTCGCGCAGTACGTGCTCCTGCCGGAAGGGGCTGTCCGCCCCGACCGCGGGGACGTCGGAGATGTCGTTCGTGTGCTGGCTGCTCATCCTGCCAAGGATGCCAGCCTCCGCCTTCAGGATGATGCCCCGGGTGGCCGGCCCGGGTGAGGATCGAAGCCATGAAGAGTGATCTTTTCGCGTCCGAGAACCTGGCCCAGGCGGCCGTCGCCCCCGGCATGACCCTGCAGAACGCCAAGTCCGTGAAGTACACCGTCAACGGTGAAATGCTGGCCCGCCAGGGCTCGATGGTCGCCTTCCGCGGCAACCTCCAGTTCGAGCGCAAGGGACAGGGCATAGGCGGCATGCTCAAGCGCGCCGTGACGGGCGAGGGCCTCGCGCTCATGTCCGTACGCGGCCAGGGCGAGGCGTGGTTCGCCCACCGGGCGGACAACTGCTTCATCATCGACTTCGAGCCGGGTGACGCCCTCACCATCAGCGGCCGCAACGTGCTCTGCTTCGACCCGACCCTGTCCTACGAGATCAAGATGGTGAAGGGCGCCGGCATGACCGGCGGCGGCCTCTTCAACAGCCTCTTCACCGGCACCGGCAAGCTCGCCGTCGTCTGCGACGGCCACCCGATCATCATCCCGGTCACCGCCCAGGCCCCCGTCTACGTGGACACGGACGCGGTGGTCGGCTGGAGCGCCCGGCTGGAGACCGGCCTGCACCGCTCCCAGTCGGTCGGCTCGATGATCCGCGGCGGCTCCGGCGAGGCCGTCCAGCTGAAGCTGAGCGGCGAGGGCTTCGTCATCGTCCGCCCCAGCGAGGTCACCGAAGCGGTGGCCGCGCACTGAACCTGACCGATGTGGGCCGCCGCTACGGCCGGCGCCGCCCCTGGGTGCTGCGCGGCATCACGCTGGAACTCCCGCGCGGCGCCCTCGTCCGCGTCGAAGGCGGCAACGGCGGCGGCAAGTCCACCCTGCTGCGGCTCGTCGCCGGGATCGAGGCCCCGACCGAGGGGCGCGTGACCGGTCGCCCGCCCCGCACCGGCTACGTGCCCGAACGCTTCCCGGCGGCGCTGCCGCTCACGGCCGCCGACTACCTGACCCGGCTGGGCCGGGTGCACGGGCTGCCGCGCGCCGAGGCGGCCCGCCGGGCGGCCGACGGGCTGGAGCGGTTCGGCGCCGCCGCGTACGCCCGCACCCCGATGGCCGAACTGTCCAAGGGCAGCAGCCAGAAGGTCGCCGTCGCACAGGCCCTGCTCGCCGAACCGGGACTGCTCGTCCTGGACGAGGCGTGGACCGGCCTGGACGGCTCCGCCCGGGCGGAGCTGGACCGGGCCGTCGCCGAACGCACCGCCGCCGGAGGCACGGTGGTGTTCGTCGACCACGACCCGCGGCGGCTCGCGGGCGCGGCCGACGCCCACTACCGGATCGAGGGCGGGGCACTCGTACCCGTGTCCGCGGCGGCCGGCCCCCGCGTACGGATCCACGCGGTCGGCCCGCCCGGCCGGGCGCTGCCCCCGGACCTCGCCGCCTCGCCGGCCGCCGGCGGGGGAGTGCTGCTCACCGTGGAGGCGGCACGCTCCGACGCGGTCCTGCGCGACCTGCTCACCGCCCGGCCGCCCTGGCACATCCGCGCCGTGGAGGAACTCCCGTGACCGCCCTGCTCCGTTACCAGGGCGCCCTGCTGCTGCGCTCCCAGCGCTGGCTCGCGCCCCTCATCGCCTACGCCGCCTTCGTGGCCGTCGGCATCCGGCCGGGCGACCCGGTGCTGGACTCCCTCGGCCTCGCGGCCGCCGGCCTGGTCCCGGCCACCGCCTGGCTGGTCCGGATCTGCGTGACCGTCGAACCGGACGCGGCCCGCGACTGCACGGCCGCCGCGGCCGGTCCCGTGCGGGTCCACGCGGCGGCCCTGCTCACCGCGTCGGCCGGGGCGCTGCTCGCCGGAGCCGCGGCGGCCGCCGTCGCACTGCTGACCGGCGACCGGTCCGGGGCCGGCCCGGTCGCGGCCGCCCTCGCCGGGGCCCTCGCGGTGGCGGCCTGCACCCTGACCGGCGCGGCCGTGGGCGCCCTGTGCAGCCGGCCGCTGCTCCGGCGCCGGGGCCACGCGGTCCTGGCCGGATCCCTGGGCTCCGTGCTCGCCCTGGTCCTCGCGGCCTCCCCGGCCCGAGCCGCGGTGTCCGCCCTGGTCACGGCGGGCCGCTCGGGCCCGGCGCCCCTGCCGCTCACGCCCCTGGCGGCCGCGCTCGTCCTGGCCGCCGCAGCGGGCACGACTGCCGCCCTGACCGCCGCGCGGCGACGCTAGGACCGGGCCACGGGCAGATGGGTGCGGGGCCGCCGCCATTCGAAGTCTCTCTCGATTCCAAAGAGTGATGACTCATCACCTTAAGTGATGAGATGGTCGCGATCGGGGATGCCTCTTCCCGTTGAAGGGCCACGCCGCGCATGTGGCGGCGGGCCTCCCCTCCAGGAAAGGACGCACATGAGGAAGCTGGCTTGGGCCGCGCGGGGCATGTCGGTGGTATCGGGAGCGGTACTGCTCGGGGCGCTGATGGTCCCGTCCGCGGTCGCCGACGACACCCCGGGGAGCACCGCGTCCCCCAACAGCTCCATGACGATGCAGGGCAAGAAGTGCGGTTCCCGCGACGTCAGCTCCGCCGCTCCGGACTTCATCAACCTCCCGCCCGGCCTGATCTTCCGCGTCGCGACCGACGCGCAGGGACACTCGTTCCTCAACGACAGTCGCAACCCGGGTGTGTGGATCAACCTGGGCCTTCTCGCCAACGCGCCGACATGTGTCACCGACAGCGCGCTGTCGGTGACCGAAGCCACCACCGGCGTCCTCTACATCACCCTGCTGAACCAGGACGGGGTGCTGCACGAGGCCCGGTGCACCACCAGCACCACGCCCTTCACGCCGGTGAACCTCGTGGCGGCCTGCGGCACCGGGTTCTCGATCCTCCCGAACACCCCCGTCGTCTGACACGGGCCACGGCCAGGGGTGTCCTGCCTGCAGCCGGCAGGGCACCCCTAGGCCGTCTCTTTCGGATCTTGCCGGGCCCGCGACGCCCGGCACCGCACCTGGCCGCGTTGTCGGGGCGCCCGAGTACGTCCGGTACACGGTGCGCTCCTCCGCCTTGCCAGGCACGGCACCGGCCGCCGCGGGCTCGGCCGACAAGATCCGAAAGAGACGGCCTAGCCCACCCGGGCAGGAGACGAACCGCCCGGGACGAGGAGGGCGGGCTCGCCCGTGCCGTCCGCGCGGGTCGACCAGATGTCGCTCGCGCGGCCGTCCTCGCCCGGAAGGGCGTAGGCCAGGGCCGTGTCGTCCAGCCACGCGGCCTGGTCGTCGACGCTGTGCGGCTCGGCCAGCGGGTGTTCGCGCATCGTCGCCAGGTCCAGGACGTACAGCCGCCACGGTGCCCGCGGGTCGTCGGAGACCTTCTTCTTGAAGGCGACGCGGGTGCCGTCCGGTGAGAGCGAGGGGCATTCGGCGTTCTCCCGCAGCGCCTTCGCCGACCAGGCGCGCAGGTCGCCCTCGACGAGGTGGGTGGCTCCCCGGGTGGAGACGGTGGCGTAGAAGCGGTTGTCGTCGGCGGCGAAGGTCACGCCCCAGTAGTTGACGTCCGAGTCGTGGTGGCGGGCTCCGCCGAGGGTCAGCGGGATCTGCTCGATCGACTTGATCAGATACCCGGTGCGCAGGTCCAGGATCGCCGTCCGGGTGGAGAACGCGGCGGTGTTGTAGGAGTCGCCCGTCGTGAACGTGGTCCAGGACAGCACCTGGCCCGAGGGGGAGACACGGGCCCGGTTCGGGATGCCGGGCACGGTCACCCGGCGGACCTCCCGCATGTGCCGGTCGAGGACGAGGGCCTCCGTGCGGGCCGGGACCCCGGGCAGCTTGCGCAGGCACAGGGCGTGGTCCCCGGCTGTGTGGAAGCGGTCGCAGGACGGGCCGCCGGTCACCCGCGGCAGGCCCGGGCCGCCTTGGCGCGCGATCCGCCCGCCGGTCGTGTCCCGGAAGTAGAGGCCCGGCTCCGAGACGTCGAAGGAGGCGTCGGCCTGCTGCCCGGGCGGCCGTTCGCGGTGCCGCGCGTGCAGTACGTAGCCCAGCGAGCCGCCCGCCAGCAGCAGGACCGCGGTGACGACGAGGGCGAGGCGCAGCCGGCGGGACGGGGGGTTCACGGGGCCTCCGGGGCGGCGGTCGGGGGAGCGGCGGGCAGGATGCGCGAGGCGGCCGCGAGCGCCCCGGCCAGGGCGAGTGCCGCGGCCCAGAGGGCGGGCCGCTGCCCCCACAGGGTCCACGCCGCCCCGAATCCGGCGGCGCCCAGCAGCCGGGCCAGCGCCTGGCCGGTCTGCAGCACCGCGAGCCCGCCCGCCCGGCCGGCCGCGGGGAGCGCGGGAGCGGCGAGCGCCATCAGGACCCCGTCGGTGGCCGCGTAGAAGACGCCCAGCAGGACGAGCACCCCCACGACGGTCGGCGGGGAGACGGGGGCGAGCAGCAGGGCGTACGCGCCGAGCAGGGCGCAGTGCCCGAGCAGGAAGGCCGTCCGGCGCCCGGTTCGGCGCCCGCTCGGGTCGGCGGCCCGGTCGGCGAGCCGGCCCGCGGGGACGGCGAGCAGCAGGTAGACGGCGGCGGCCCCGAGCGGCAGCAGCGTGAACAGGGCGGGCGGCAGGTCGAGTCCGCGCAGGAGCAGCAGGTAGAGGAAGGCGTCGCCGATGGTGGTGGCGCCGAGCAGGGCCGCGGCGCAGAGCACCCGGCGGAACGCGGGGTCGCGCAGGACCGGCCGGCGCGGCGGCCGGGGCCCGGCCGGGGGCGCGGCAGCCGGCCCGGGGGTCGGCCCGGGTGCCGCCGGGACGTACACGACGAGCAGCAGCACACCGAGCAGGCCGGTGCAGAAACTGACGGCGAACACCGCGTCGTAGGCATCGGCGGTGGCCCAGAGCACGGCGAACGCGGCGAGCGGCCCGAGCAGGGCGCCGGTGGTGTCCATGGCGCGGTGCACGCCGAAGGACCGGCCGAGGCTCTCCGGGGGCCCGCTCAGTGAGATGAGGGCGTCGCGCGGGGCGGTGCGGATGCCCTTGCCCAGCCGGTCGGCGGCGAGCGCGGCGGCGATCCCGCCGGTGGCGCCCCCGGCGAGGAGCAGCCCGAGCCGGGAGAGCGCGGAGAGCAGGTAGCCGGCGCCGGCGACCCGCTTGTGGTGGCCGCGGCGGTCGGCGAGCCGCCCGCCGAGCAGCCGCACGAGGGCGGTGGCCCCGTTGAACATGCCGTCCAGGAAGCCGAACTGGAGGGGAGTCAGGCCGAGGCCGAGGACGAGGTAGAGCGGCAGTACCGCCGTGACCATCTCGGAGGAGATGTCGGTGACGAGGCTGACCGCGCCGAGCGCGAGGACGGCGGCGGGGACGCGCCGCCCGGCCCCCGGGGGGCGGGGCGGCGCGTCCGGGCGGCCGTTGGCGGCCAGGTACATCAGTGGCAGCTGTACTTCGGGCTCGTGTCCTTGACCTGGCCGTCGGTGGCCACGTAGGTCCACCCGTAGCCGGAGTCGGTGAAGTCCAGCTTCACCACGCCGTACGGTCCGCTGATGCGCTTCTGGCTGTTGGGCTGGACCTCCTCGATCGGGTAGGGCTCGGCGCCGCCCATCCCGCCGACGATCTCCACGATCCCGTCGGCGGTCGCCCGGCCCTCGGGGTCCTGCGGGGCGAACCGCTCGTAGTGGTGGTCGTGCCCGTTCAGGACCAGGTCGGCCCGGGCGGCGTAGAGGATCTTCCAGACGGGTTTGGAGACGGGGTCGTTGCCGTGCCCGCCGGAGGAGTAGAGCGGGTGGTGCCAGTAGGCGGCGACGCACGGCCTGGTGTTGGCGGCGAGGTCGGCCTTCAGCCAGTTGAGCTGGGCGGCCTGGTCGAAGGAGTTGGAGTCGAGGGCGACGAAGTGCCAGTTGCCCTCGTCGAAGCTGTAGTAGCTCTTGCCCTGCGGGTAGGCGATGCTCCCGAAGTACGACTTGTACCCGGCGAGCGGGCCGGCCGGGTCGTACGTCTCGTGGTTGCCGGGGACCGGGTGGGTCTTGGCCTTGAAGGCGCCCCAGCTCTTGTCGTAGTAGGCGCGGTAGTCGGACAGCCGGGCGTCGTCGTACTGGTTGTCGCCCATCGTCAGGTAGAACTTCGGGTCGATCCGCCGGGCGAGCGCGGCCGTCTTCGGATGCGCGCAGCCGCTGTCGGACGCCGTGCACTGGGCGGCGATGTCACCGGCGGCGACGACGGTGAAGGAGCCGCCGGGCGGCGGCCCGTCCCCGACGGTGCCGTACACCTCGGCCTCGAAGAGCGAGTAGCCGTACGAGGTGCCGCGCGCGGTGCCCTGGACGCGCAGGTAGCGGCCCTTGCCGGACAGTCCGGTCCAGTCGTCGGTGCCGCCGTTGCCGGAGGTCTCGGTGGCGAGCGCGGTCCAGGCGGCGCCGTCGGCGGAGATCTCGACGCGGTACGCCTTGGCGTAGGCCGCCTCCCAGGTGAGCCGTACCCGCGAGACGGTGGCCCCGGCGCCGAGGTCGACCCGGATCCACTGCGGGTCCTTGCCCTCGGCGCTGGCCCAGCGGGTGGCCGGGTCGCCGTCGAAGGCGTTCTTCGCGCCCAGCGAGGAGGACTCGGAGGAGGAGGCGGTGGCGGGCTTCCCGCGGGATATGAGGGGGTCGGCGGCGGCCCCGGCCCGTCCGGGCCAGGCCAGGAGGAGCCCGCCGACGAGGGTCAGCGCGGCGAGGCCGGTGAGGGCAGTGAGGAGGAGGGGGCGACGTCTGCCGCGTAACCGAGGGGGGTGAGCGGAGGTGTTCAGGCGGTTCAGGCGCATACCTGGAACTCCCAGCCTTGAGGGGCGGCGAGAGCTGGACACTGGCGCGGGGCGCCGCACCCGCCCGCGGCGGGGCGGGCGGGGGACGGCGCCACGGCGGCCGGGTCAGAGCTCTCACTGAGCGCGTCATGCCCGTGGGGGTGGGCACCGCGCCAAGCCGCCGCCCGGGACACTAACAGGAAGGAAAGTTTCCTACCAGTGTTCCGGCGGCAGTTGTCCGCTACGTGCCGATCAGCTCGGAGACCTTCACGAAGCGGTAGCCGCGCTTGCGCAGTTCGGGGACGATCCGCTGGACGGCCTCCTCGGTGACCGGGGCGGCGCTGCGCGTGCAGTGCATGACCACCACCGACCCGGGCTTCACGCCGGTGAGCACCTGCTCGGCCACGGCGCCCGGGTCCTTGGCGAAGGCGTCCCCGCTGACCACGTCCCACTGGACGGCCGTGACCTTGGCCGTGGACAGGGCCCGCAGCGCCTGGTCGTCGTAGCAGCCGCCGGGGAAGCGGAAGTACGGGACGGTGTTGACCGCGCCCGCCTGCCGGAAGGCGGCGAAGGCCCGGTCCACGTCGGCGCGGGCGGCCGCGGAGTCGAGCGCGGGCAGCCCGTAGCAGGGGGACTTGAAGGCGTGGTGGCTGTACGAGTGGTTCGCGATCTCGAAGTTCGGGTCGGTGCCGATCGACTTGGCCTGGTCCGGGTACTCCTCGGCCCAGCGGCCCGTCATGAAGATCGTCGAGGGCACCTTGAGGGTGCGCAGGGTCGAGATCAGCGCCGGGTTGTCGAAGTGCTCCCCGTCCGCGGCGCGCGGCCCCTGGTCCGAGGTCATGTCGGCGTCGAAGGTCAGCGCCACGGTCTTGTCCGTCTGCTGCTTCGCCCGTTCGAAGACGGGGGTCAGGCCGTTCGGGCCCGGCGCCATGGTCGGGGGCTTGGCGGGCGCACCGGCCTGCGGGGACGCGGCGGGCGGTCCGGATGCGGCGGCCGAGGCCGAGGCCGAGGCCGAAGCGGAAGCCGAGGCGGCGGGGGTGCCCATACGGGCCTCGCGGCCGGCGTCCGGCGCGCCGGCGCCGCCCCCGCATCCCGCGAGGGCGGCGCCGAGCGCCGCCGTGGCAGCTGCGGCAGCTACTTTTCGTACGGAATTGGTCACGTACGCAAACTATATGACTAACTGATGAGAAGAATGAACGACAGGCGGTCGGGCGGAACTCACCCCTCCAGCAGCGTGCCGATGGCTCTGTACAGGTCAGTGCCAAGGCCCCGTCACCGCGAACGTGGTCCCCGGCGCGTAGGCGTTCACGTACATCGTCCGCCCGTCGGGGGAGAAGGTGACCCCGGCGAACTCCCCCCACTCCGGGGTCCCCGGAGCTCCGATGTCCTCTGCGTTGCGTGCCATCGGGTAGACCTCGCCGCCCACCGTCACCCCGAAGACGTACTGCGCGCCGCCGCCGTCCTCGCACACCATCAGTCCGCCGTCCGGGGCCAGGCAGATGTTGTCGGGGGAGTCCCCGGGCAGCGCGATGTCGGCGGCCGGGCCGAAGAGGACGTCCAGGCGGATCGTGGAGCGCCGCGGGTCGTGGAACCACACCTGCCCGTGGTGGTCGGCGGCCGCGCCCTCGCCGCTGCGCGCGAAGCTGGACACGAAGTGCACCCCGCCGTCGCCCCAGTAGCAGCCCTCCAGTTTCTGCGCGTGGGTGATCCCGCCCGGCCCGAAGTCCTGGAGCCGGATCGGGGTTCCGGCCGCCGACGGGTCCGGTACGGGCACCCACTCCACCGGGAACACCGCCCCGGGCTCGTCCACCACCGCCAGGTCCGCGAGCCCCGGCACCCGCAGGGCCTCCAGCCGGCCCCCGGCCCGCAGCGAGCCGAGCCCGCCGAGCGGCCGCTCCGGCAGGAACCGGTAGAACAGGCCGAACGGCCGGACGAAGGCGTCCTCGGTCTCGTAGACGACCCCGCGGTACGGGTCCACGGCGACGGCCTCGTGCGCGAAGCGGCCCATCGCGGTGAGCGGGACCGCGCCCGAGCGGTGCGGGTCGGCCGGGTCCACCTCGAAGACGTAGCCGTGGTCGCGGGTGTAGCCGGAGGCGCCCGCCCGGTCCTCGGTCTCCTCGCAGCTCAGCCAGGTGTTCCAGGGGGTACGGCCGCCCGCGCAGTTGACGGCGGTGCCGGCGAGGGCGACGCGCTCACCGGTGACCCGCCCGGCCGCGTCCAGCTCCAGGGCGGTGCAGCCGCCGAGGGCCCGGGGGTCGTACGTCAGGCCCGGGACGGCGGGGACGCGCAGGGCGGCGGTGGTGCGGTTCTCGTGGTTGCGGACGAGGCGCACGCGGCCGCCGCCGGCCTCGAAGGCCGCCATGCCGTCGCAGTTGGCGGGCACGGGCCCCTCACCGGAGCGCAGCGGCTCGCCGGCCCGGGAGAGCACCCGGTAGGTGAATCCGGCGGGCAGGTCGAGCAGCCCGCGCGGATCGGCCACCAGCGGCCCGTACCCGCGGTCGGTGCGGGGGGTCCGCGGGGCCCGGGCGGCGGCCCGCGAGCCGCCGCCACCGGCGAACAGTGCGCCGAGCGCCCCGCTGAAGGCGATCCCGCCCGCGGCGAGCAGGCCGCGTCGGGTGACGGGCATCGGCCGCTCCCGGGACGGCATCAGAGCGACGGCTTGGGGCGGGTGGTGCCCGGAAGGCAGGTCACCGCCCGGTTGAAGGTTTCGAACAGGCCGTCGGGATTCTTCTTCCAGAGCCACAGGTGCAGGGCGTAGTGCACCGGCTGACCGGGGAAGTTGCCGGGCTTGGGGCCCTTGAAGGGGATGCCGAACATCGTGGGGCGGTCGTCGTCCGTCGCCAGCTTCTGGTCGCGGTCGTAGAGCAGCCACTGCACGGCGACGAGCCGCTTGCCGCCGCGCCCGTCGTCCTCGTAGAACAGCGCGGCGGGCTTCGCCGGGTCGAGGGAGTTGTCGTACTTGTGGTTGAAGTGCGGGTAACCGAGCGCGCCGGGGCCCGCCTTGTCGACGACGCAGTACTGGTCGGGCTTGTAGCCGTCCGCCACGGCGTTGGCGTGCACCTGGTACCTGGCGGTCGCCGCGTACGTACGGGCCAGGTCGCCCTGGGCCCGGCCGCGGCCCGAGTCCGCGGCGGCGAGCGGAGCGGTGGCGGCCGCCAGGGTGAGCGAGGCGGCTGCGGTGAGGGCCAGGGCGAGACTGCGGGCCATGCGCGGGCTCCTTGTGACGGGCTGGGTGACGGGCTGGCTGGGGGCACCTGCAGCCCTTCCCCGGGCCGCCGGGCCCGCCACACACTCGGCCCGGACGGGCGACCGCCGATCGGCTGACGATCGGCCGGACCCGCACCCGGACCCGCCCCGGCACCCGGCGCCGCCGGCTCACTCGAACGGGAAAGGCGCCGTTTCGCGACCCACCCGCGCGGGGAACCGGTGTTGTCCCCAGCAGGCGAGCGCGACGGAGGGTACGGACCATGGCGCAGCAGGATGCGGCACCGGACGGCGGCGGGGAGCTGCACGAGATCGTGTCGGCCGTGTCCCGGGGCGCGCCGGAGTACCGGCAGTGTCCCCATCCGATGTACGCCGCCCTGCGCGAGCAGGACCCGGTGTGCCGGCTGACCCCTCCGCACGGGATCGAGACGTACCTCATCACCCGTTACGACGACGCCCGCGACGCGCTGTCGGACCCCCGGTTCAGCAAGAACATGCACGGGGCCATCGACACGTACCACGCCGTGTACGGCAGCTTCTTCGACGCGCTCGACGACAACGTGCTCTTCTCGGACCCGCCCCGCCACACGCGGCTGCGCCGCGTCCTGCGGAGCGCCTTCACCCCGCGGCGGGTGGAGCAGATGCGTCCGAGGATCACCGCGATCGCCGAGAGCATCCTGCGCGAATGCCGGCGGGCGGGCACGGTCGACCTCATGGCCTCGTTCGCCTTCCCGCTGCCCGTCGCGGTCCTGTGCGAACTGATGGGCATCCCGCAGGAGGACCGCCCGGAGATCCTGGAGCAGTTCGCGGTGGTGACCCGCTCCCGGTTCGACCCCAGCAGGAAGGCGGAGCTGAAGGCGGCCGAGGAGCGCCTGCAGCACCGGCTGGAGCGGCTCATCTCGGACACGCGCGCGCACCCGTCGGACTCCTTCCTCGGCGACCTCCTCCAGGCGGAGGAACGGCTGGAGGATTCCGAACTGGTCGCGTCGCTGTGGGTCCTGTTCTTCGCCGGCCACAAGACCACCGCCTACCAGATCGGCAATTCCGTCCTCAACCTGCTGCTGCGCCCCGATCAGGCGGCGTTGCTGCGCAAGGACCCCGCGCTCATCCCGCGGGCGGTCGAGGAGATGCTGCGGTTCGAGGGGTCGGTGGAGACGTCGACCTTCCGGTACGCGGCACGGGCCGCGGAGATCCGGGGCACCGCGATCCCCGAGGGCTCCCTCGTGCAGATCGCGATCTCCTCGGCCAACCGGGACCCCGAGAAGTTCGACCTCCCCGACGAGCTGGACGTGACGCGCGAGGGACTCCAGGGCACGCACCTGGGCTTCGGGCACGGTACCCACTACTGCCTGGGGGCGCCGCTGGCGCGGCTCGAACTCGAGATCGCGCTCGCCACCCTCCTGCGGGAGTTCCCGGACATGGAGCTCGCGGACGCGCAGGAGACCGGGCGGGCATGGCTCAAGGGCCCGGTGCCGGCGTTCCGGGGCCTCGAACACCTCCGCCTCGTCCTGGAGCCGCCCCGCCCCGGCGCGGATCCGGGCGAGGCGTCCCTGGCCTCCGTGGCCTCCGGCAGGTAACCCAGACCCGATGGGCGGTGGATCGGCATGACGGATTCCGTGAGTACCTCCGCACTGCGCCTCCTGGGGACGCCGGCGGACGAACTGCGGATCGCCGCGGTGGGCACCAGCGCGGTCATCCGGGTCGCGCGGGGTTTCTCCGCGCCGGGCACGGGCGCGGCGCCCGCGGCCCATTCGAAGATCGACATGCATCAACACTTCTGCGCGCCGCAGTGGCGCGACTGGGCCGCGCACCACGGGCTGATCAAGCCGGAACGGCTGCCCCCGTGGAGCCGGCTCGACACCGACGCGGCGATCCGCTTCATGGACGACGCGGGCATCACGACCGCCGTCCTCAAGCCGATGCTGCCCGCGCGCTACCGCTCGTCGGCGCAGCTGCGCGAGGCCATCAACATCACGCTGCAGTCGATGATCGAGGTGGCGCAGTCGCACCCGGGACGGTTCTCGTACTACGTGCCGCTGTTCCTGGACGACCCGGAGGCCTCGTCCTGGGCCGTGCGCCGCGGGCTCGGGCAACTGGGGGCCGTCGGGGTGAACGTGACGGCCAACTACGGGGGCGTCTACCTCGGTGATCCCGTCTACGACCGGCTGTTCCACGAGTTGAACGAGTTCTCCGCCGTGGTGGACACCCACCCGCACAACCTCCCGGACGGCCCGCCCGGCCCGCCGCGTGGGTCCGGTCCGTCCGGCCCAGGCGCGTCGGGTCCGCCCGGTGGTGCCTCGGGCCGGCCTGGCGCCTCCGGGCCGCCCGGCGGGTCGACGGTTCCGGGTATCCCGAACTTCATGTGCGACTTCCTGCTGGACACCACGCGGGCCGCCGTGAACATGATCAGCCACGGGACGCTGGACCGCTTCCCGGACATCTCCGTCGTCCTGCCGCACGCCGGAGGCTTCCTGCCGTACATCGCGACGCGGCTGGAGGCCCTCGGGCGGTTCTGCGAACCGCGCGTCGAACCCGCCGCCGTCCGTGACCACCTGAGCCGCTTCTACTACGACACGGCAGGCCCCATGGCACCCGCCGCGACCCTGCTGGAGCACGTGCCGGCCGACCACGTCCTCTTCGGTACCGACTGGCCCGCCGCCCCCGCCGACACGGTCATGGACCTGGCGCTCCCCGCCCTCGAAGCCGACCCGGCCTTCACCCCCGAGCAGCTGCGGGGGATCTACCACGACAACGCGATGCGCCTGATCCCGCAGTTGGCGACCGCCTGACGGGGGTGTGGGCCGCGATGTGCGGCCCACACCCCCGCCGGATCGGGAGCGATCAGGCGAGCTCCGCGCTCAGCGTGATCGTCGTACCGGTCAGTGCCTGGCTGACCGGGCAGTTCTTCTTGGCGTCCTCGGCCGCGGCGGCGAAGCCCTCCGCGTCCAGGCCGGGGACCTCCGCACGGACCGTCAGGTGGATGCCCGTGATGCCCTCGCCCGGCTGGAAGGTCACATCGGCCTTGGTCTCCAGGCGGGTGGGCGGGGTGCCGGCGCCGTCCAGGCCGTGCGAGAGGGCCATCGAGTAGCAGCTGGAGTGTGCGGCGGCGATCAGCTCTTCCGGGCTGGTCTTGCCGTTCGCGGCCTCGGCGCGCGAGGGCCAGGAGACCTCGAACGAGCCCCGGCCCGACGAGTCGAGGCTGACCGTGCCGGCGCCCTTGAGCAGGTTGCCTTCCCAGACGGTGTGCGCGGTACGCGTGGTGGCCATGGTGATCCCTTCGAAGATGTGGGAAACGGCCGGGCTCCCGAAGGTCCCCCGGCGTCCCCAAACCTACTGGGAGACCAGGGGCTTCGCGTCGCGCGCCAGCGCGGTGAGCCGCGATATGGCGCGGAAGTACTTCTTCCGATAGCCGCCGTTCAGCATGTCCTCACTGAACAGACGGTCGAAGGGGACCCCGGAGGCCAGCACCGGGATCTCGCGGTCGTACAGCCGGTCGGCCAGCACCACCAGGCGCAGCGCCGTCGACTGGTCCGGCACCGGGCCGACGTCGGTCAGGCAGACCGCCGTGAGGCCGTCGGTCAGCGCGCCGTAGCGGCTGGGGTGCACCCTGGCCAGGTGTTCGAGCAGGCCGGGGAAGTCGTCCAGGCTCGCGCCCTCGGTCGCGTACGCGGCCTTGGTGACCTGCTCGTCCGAGAACGGCGCCGGGGCCTCCGGCAGGCCGCGGTGGCGGTAGTCCTGGCCGTCGATGCGCAGCGGCCGGAAGTGCGCCGACAGCCCCTGGATCTCGCGCAGGAAGTCGGCGGCGGCGAAACGGCCCTCGCCGAGCTTGCCGGGGAGCGTGTTGGAGGTGGCGGCCAGCGCCACACCCTGCTCGACGAGGCGGCTGAGCAGCGAGGACACCAGCACGGTGTCGCCCGGGTCGTCCAGCTCGAACTCGTCGATGCACAGCAGCCGGTGTCCGCCGAGGGTCTGCACGGTCTGCTGGAAGCCCAGCGCGCCGACCAGGTTGGTCAGCTCCACGAAGGTGCCGAAGGCCTTGAGCGCGGGTTCGGCCGGGGTGGCGTGCCACAGGGAGGCCAGCAGGTGGGTCTTGCCGACGCCGTAGCCGCCGTCGAGGTAGACGCCGCGCGGGGCGGCGGGGGCGGCCGGCTTCTTGGAGAACCAGCGCTTCTTGCCGGCGCCGCTGGCGTGCGCGCCGCCCAGACCGGCGGCGAATCCGCTCAGCACGGTGACGGCCTCGGACTGGCTGGGCTGGGTCGGGTCCGGGTTGTACGTGTCGAAGCGCACCGAGTCGAACCGCGGCGGCGGCACCATCTCGGCCACCAGCCGTTCGGCGGGCACCCGCGGCTCGCGCGCGCACAGGGCCTGGGGCCCCGCGTCGGCTATCGGGGGTCGGCCGGAGGTGTAACCGGAGGTGGAGAGAGATGTTGACACAGCTCTTAACTCTACGGGGCGTGGCACACTGCACCGATGCGACGCCTGTTCCCTGTGACCGATCAGACATCAGCCTCGCCCCGGGACCGGGCCGACCGGGAGTGGTCGCTCGACGAGCTGGCGGAGGCCTACGCGTACCCCGCGCTGAAGGCGGACGGCCACTGGCTCCGGGCCAACATGGTCTCCACCCTGGACGGGGGCGCCCAGCACGAAGGACGCTCGCAGCCCATCTCCGGCGAGACGGACATGCGGATCTTCGGCACCCTGCGGGCACTGGCCGATGTGGTGGTCGTCGGCGCGGAAACGGTTCGCCAGGAGGGTTACCGCCCGGCCCGCGCCCGGGAGGCCTTCGCCGCCCGCCGCGCCGCCTCCGGACAGGGCCCGGCCCCCGCCATCGCCGTGGTCACGGCCAGCATGGACCTGGACTTCTCGCTGCCCCTGTTCACCTCCCCGCTGGTGCCGACCCTGGTGGTCACCGGGGCCGCCGCGCCCGCCGCCCGGGTGGCCGAGGCCGCGCGGGCCGGAGCCGAGGTCGTGGTGGCCGGTGACGGCGCGACCGTGGACGCCGCCCGGGCGGTACGGGAACTCGCCGGGCGGGGGCTGCGCCGCCAGCTCACCGAGGGCGGGCCCCGGCTCCTGGGCCAGTTCGTGGCCGCCGACGCCCTGGACGAGCTGTGCCTGACGATCTCGCCGATGCTCGTGGCGGGAGGCGCCCAGCGGATCGCCGGCGGCCCCTCCGTCACGGTTCCGCACCGGCTCGCGCCCGCCTGCGTACTGGAAGAGGCCGGGTTCCTCTTCACGAGCTACCGTCGGATCTGACAAGGCGCGGAATTTGTCGTTCCGCTTTGCTTCCGCTGGGCACATAACTGGGCAGGTATGTCTGGGCAGGGCCCCGTGCGACAGCGGGGCAGGATGGTTTCCGCAGGGGTCGGCCGGCCGGCCTCGGCCCATGAAGGAGAGGGCGTCCGTGTTCACGAGCGTATTGATGATCGAGCAGCCGCTGACCGCGGTGGACGTGGACTTCGTCACCAACCTGCACGGGGACGACGCGGTCTCCTTCATCGTCCTCATGCAGCCCCGGGGCGACCAGGACCGACTGCTGCGCGCCATCGACGACGTAGCGCTCGGTGAGCTCCCCGAGGCCATCCGTGAGGGTGACGAACCCGAGGGCGAGGCCGCCCTCGGCCCTGCCGCGCACGCCCTCGCCCACTCCCTGAACGCGTTGCGCGCCAAGGGCGCCAACGCCGTCGGGCAGATCGTCGAGGACCACCCGCTCGACAAGCTGAAGTCCGTCGTGGACGAGCACGGGGCCGACGAGGTGATCGTCCTGACCGCCCCGCACTTCGTGGAGGAGTTCTTCCACCGGGACTGGGCCTCGCGCGCCCGACACAAGGTCGGCGTTCCCGTGCTCAAGCTCTTCGCCCACAACGAATAGGCTTGGGGCCAGTCAGAGCCTCACGCGCACCCGCAAGACACACGATCCTGGAGCGACCTGAATGAAGCCCGGCCTGCCGACCGCCATGGAACGGCCCCACTTCATCGGCATCGGCGGCGCCGGCATGTCCGGCATCGCGAAGATCCTGGCCCAGCGCGGAGCGCAGGTGGCCGGCAGCGACAGCCGCGGTGACTCCGAGACCGCCGAGGCGCTGCGCGCCCACGGCGCCACGGTCCACGGCGGACACGCGGCCGGGAACCTCGCCGCCGACTCCACCTGCGTGGTCGTCTCCAGCGCGATCCGCGCCGACAACCCCGAGCTGGCCCGCGCCGCCGAGCTCGGCATCCCCGTCGTGCACCGCTCGGACGCGCTGGCCGCCCTGATGGACGGGCTGCGGCCGATCGCCGTCGCCGGCACGCACGGCAAGACCACCACCACCTCGATGCTGGCGGTGTCCCTCTCGGCCCTGGGCCTGGACCCCTCGTACGCCATCGGCGGCGACCTGGACGCCCCCGGCTCCAACGCCCACCACGGCGAGGGCGACATCTTCGTCGCCGAGGCGGACGAGAGCGACCGCACCTTCCACAAGTACACCCCGCAGGTCGCGATCATCCTCAACGCGGAGCTCGACCACCACGCGAACTACGCCTCCATCGACGAGATCTACGAGTCCTTCGAGACCTTCGTCGGCAAGGTCGTGCCCGGCGGCACCCTCGTCGTCGCCCACGGCCAGGAGGGCGCGGCCGAGATCGCCCGCCGCGCCGCCGGCCGGGAGGGCCTCACCGTCGTCACGTACGGCGAGGATGAGGGCGCCGACGTCCGGATCACCAAGATCACCCCGCGCGGTCTGACCAGCGAGGTCACCGTGGTCCTGGACGGCCGGATGCTCACCTTCACCGTCTCGGTCCCCGGCCGCCACTACGCGCACAACGCCGTAGCGGCCCTCGCCGCGGGCGTGGCGCTCGGCATCCCGGCGCACAACCTGGCGAGCGCGCTCGGCAAGTACACCGGCGTCAAGCGCCGCCTCCAGCTCAAGGGCGAGGCCGCGGGCGTCCAGGTGATCGACTCCTACGCGCACCACCCCACCGAGATGACCGCCGACCTGGAGGCCATCCGCGGAGCCGCCGGCGACTCCCGGATCCTGGTCGTCTTCCAGCCGCACCTCTTCTCCCGCACCCAGGAGCTCGGCAAGGAGATGGGCGCGTCCCTGGCCCTCGCCGACGCCTCCCTGGTCCTGGACATCTACCCGGCCCGCGAGGACCCGATCCCCGGCGTCACCAGCGAGCTGATCATCTCGGCCGCGCGGGCGGCGGGCGCCGACGTCACCGCCGAGCACGACAAGGCGGCCGTCGCCGACGCCATCGCGGGAATGGCCAAGCCCGGTGATCTCGTTCTCACCATGGGCGCGGGCGACGTCACGGACCTCGGTCCGGCCATCCTCGCCCGGCTGTCGAGCTGAAGGTACGAGGGAGCGGGAGAGTCATGTCCTACGAGGTCGAGAAGACGGACGAGCAGTGGCAGGCGGAGCTGACCCCGTCCGAGTACCAGGTACTGCGCCTGGCGGGCACCGAGCCGGCCTTCCGCGGTGAATACACGGACACCAAGACGGAGGGCGTCTACTCCTGCCGCGGCTGCGGGTCCGAGCTGTTCCGCTCGTCGGAGAAGTTCGAGTCGCACTGCGGCTGGCCCTCCTTCTTCGACCCCAAGGACACCGAGGCGGTCGAACTGATCTCGGACACCTCGCACGGGATGGTCCGCACGGAGGTCCGCTGCGCGAAGTGCGGCTCCCACCTGGGCCACGTCTTCGAGGGCGAGGGCTACCCGACCCCCACGGACCAGCGGTACTGCATCAACAGCATCTCCCTGCGCCTGACGCCGACGGAGGGCTGACCGGCCCGCGCGCCGTCCCGGCCGCGCCCCGGAGCCGCCGAGGGCCCCGGACCCCGATGGGTTCCGGGGCCCTCGCGCACCCCGCCGGCGCCCTCATCGGGGAAGCCGGTCCCCGGCCTCGAAGGCCCGGGCGACGGCGAGGCTGTCCTCGTAGACGTGGTGCCGGGTGACCAGACCGTCCTCGACGGTGAGATGCAGGGCGAACCGCGCGCGATACGCGCGTCCGGTGGGCCGGGCGGTCCGGCGGATCTCGCCGAGCACGACCGCGTCGCTCCCGTCGACGAGGATGCGCTCGACCTCGTTCCCCACGTCCTCGGGCACGTGGTACTCGGCGAGCTCGCGATAGTGGGCCGCGGCGTCGGCCCGGGTGGACCGGTGCCGGATCCACGGCGTGGCACCGCGGCCGTGCTCGGCCTCC
Source organism: Streptomyces nojiriensis (assembly GCF_017639205.1). NCBI lineage: Bacteria > Bacillati > Actinomycetota > Actinomycetes > Kitasatosporales > Streptomycetaceae > Streptomyces > Streptomyces nojiriensis. The sequence continues at coordinate 6,916,916 of NZ_CP071139.1, forward strand.
GGCCAGTCGAGCTTCCAATCGCCCCGCTCGGCGTACAACTCGGCGATGCGCTCGGGGTCGCCCCCGCCGATCCTGCGCAGCAACTCCTCCACCACGGTGCGCGTGTCCGTAGGTGCGGCTGTGGACATGGCTGACCCCTCCGTCCCGGTTCCGCGTCCTGCGACGCGGGGAAAGCGCCCATCCTGCCGGTGCGGGCACGCCGCGACGATTACCTCCGGGGTAAGGCGGGGCGCGCCGGACCCAGGGCCCCACGGCCCCGCCGATCGCCGGCCCCGTCGTCGTGTACGCGCTCCTCGGCGCCGCAGTCGGTTCACGGTGGCGAATGGGGCCGGCGGGACCGTACCCGCGGGTCAGGCGATGACCCGGACGGCATCCGGCTTGGGGATCCGAGGGCGGCGAGGGCAGGATTCGAACCTACGTCCACCCGGGAGTCGAGCCGGGCGCTCCTCCGCAGAGCTTCCTCGCCGCCGTCCCGATCATCCGCACGCCACGCCCCCCGGGTCAACGGGATTTCGCGGCCCGGGAGTCACAGCCATTCCTCGGCCGCCGCGCGCTTGCCGCGGCCCGAGAACACCCCCGCCGACCGCATCGCGCTCGCCATCAGCGGGTCGGCGACGGCCACGCCGTGCACCAGCTCCGGCGTGCGCCGGAAGCGGACGGCCTCCGCCGTCGGGCGGGGCGCGGTCCAGCCGCCCGCCACCGGGTCCACGCCGTGCCGGGAGCAGGCCGCCTCCACCAGCGAGCGCGTGCACTCCTTCTCGCCCCGCAGGACCTCCCAGGGCCGGGGCAGATCCGCCCACACGTAGGTGTCGGGGTGCAGCCCGCCGCCGCCCCTGCGGTGCCAGGCGGCCACGTCGGCCGCCATCAGCCGCGGGACCTTGCCCGGGCAGACGCGGTTCAGGACCTCCTCCTGGCCCAGCTCGGTCATCAGGGCGAACCAGTGCGCGCGGGCGGTCCCCCAGGCCTGCGCGGCCTGGTTCCACGTCGAGGAGTCGTCGCCACGCCGCACCACCATGCTCGTCGCCTCGAAGCCGGAGCGGTTCCACGCGTCCTCCAGCAGCTCGGCCACCTCGCGCAGGAAGCGGTTCCACCGCACCAGCAGCCGGATCAGCTCCTGGTCGGACAGGTGCCCGAGCACCTCCCGGGTCGGGTGGACGTGCGCCACGGCGTACCAGTCGGTCCGTTCGGGCGCCGCGCGCAGGCGCCGCAGGAGAGCGTCGGCGATCTCGTCGTACGGGCGGCGCTGCGCGCCGTTGGTGAAGACGCTGCGCATGTGGGCGCGGGCGGTGAGGTACGCGATGAACGCGGCGGTGTCGGGGTCCGCGCCGAACACCTCGTACGGCAGCGCGTGCGCGAGCGCGCCCTTGCCGGTCATCGTGACCTCGCGGCGGCGCTGTTCGTGGAGGAGCCGGGCCAGCTTGGCCTCCATCCGCCGCAACAGCCGGAACCGCTTGTTGTACTGACGCCCGGACAGCTCGCCGATGCCGGCTTCGTCCCGCTCCGTCCGGTTCAGCCGGTCCAGGCCGAAGTCGTTCTCCCCGTACCGGCGGTGGATCTCCTCGCCGGCCCGGCGGATGACCGCCTCGATCTCGGCGGGATCGTCCCCGGCTCCCTCGGGGAGTTCGGGAACGGACGCGAACAGCGCGCTGGCGCGGGCGAGCTGACGCTGCGCGCCGACGGGAGCGGCGAACTCCTCCAGCATCGAGGTGTATCCGTGCCAGATCCTGCGCAGGGAGTGCCGGGAGGCCTTCTCCAGAGCCTCGGCGGTGGCGGGATCGGGAACGATCCGACGGGCGGCGAACAAATCCTGGATCAGCTGGGCGATGTCCTCGGGGCGTCTGCGGAGCCTCAGCGAGGCGTGCAACTCGCGGACCACCTGCTCGGCATGGTGCGACGGCATGGGCCTCACCCTGCCACCGGACACCCGCGACCTCCACCGGTTAACCGGCGGCCGGAACCCGAGGGGGCCGCCTTGGTGTCGAGTACGTCGCGGTTCGATTCCGATCCGATCTCTGGCCTGCGATGATTTACCGCAACTAGCACGCTTCGGCCTCTGAAGACACCTATCCGAATCTCCGCCATGTCTGGTTATGATCGGCCTCCCGCCGTCCCCCGCTCGCGAGGACCGATGTCTCCCATAGAACCCGAAGGCATACGACGGCAGTCGACGACCCGTCGGCGACGCACCGTGCGTCTGCGCACCCTCCTGATCTGGCTGGCGGTGGTCCCCACCCTCGCGATGGGCACCCAGGTGACGGTGACCGCGGAGCGGTTGCTGGCCCAGTCGGACAAGCTGCGGTCCGACGTGGCGGCCGCCGAACAGGTCGGCGCCCCGCTCTACACGCTCATGGTCGACATGCAGGCCGAACGGACGGCGACCGCCGCCCGGTGGGCGGGCAACGACGGGTCCGAGGGCGAACTGCGCGCCCGCCGCGATGCCACGGACCTGGCCGCGGCCGAGTTCCGCCGCCTGGCGGTCGATCCCTCGCGGTCCTTCGCGGAGGTGACCCGGCAACTGGAGAAACTGCCCGTCCACCGGCAGCGCGCGGACACCCGCAGCGGCTCCGCCGACAGCACGCTGGCCTACTACTCCGAGGTGATCGGCAAGGTCATCCAGGTGTACCAGCAGGAGTTCAGCCACGCCGAGGACGCCGAACTCGCCCAGGCCAGCCGTCCCGTGGTGTCGATGCTCCAGGCCACCGAGATGGTGGCGCGCGAGGACACCGTCCTGGCCCTGGCGGGCCCGTCGGGGGAACTGACCTTCGCCGGCTACGACCAGTTCGTCAGTGCCCTGGGTGCCCAGCGGTACCTGCACGAGGCGCTGATCGTGCCGCACCTGACGGCCCGGGACCAGCGGTTCTACGAGCGGGTCGTCGGCTCCTCGGACTGGCAGACCAAGACGCGCATCGAGAGCGCGGTCCTCTCCGGGCACAAGGACATCCCCTCGGGCATCAAGCTGCCCGCCGACATCAACGGCTGGTCCTCCGCGCACTCCAACTTCTCGGTGCAGATGACCACGCTCAACATCGACCTGGCGCGCTCGGTGCTCGCCCGCGGCGAGGCCAAGGCCGACGAGCTGCAGACCGAGGTCGCCTGGCTGATCGGGGGCAGCGCCGGCGGGCTGCTGGCCGTCGTGATCGTGGTCGTCCTCACCACCCGGTCGGTGCTCCGCCGCCTGAAGAACCTGCACGAACGCACGGTGACCGTCGCCGAGGAGACCCTCCCCGACGTCGTCGCCCGGCTCCGGCGCGGGCAGACCGTGGACCCCGACGCCCTGCCGGCCGTGAGCGGGGACCAGGACGAGGTCGGACGCATCAGCGACGCCTTCGCCCGGGCCGTCGCGGTGTCCGTCGACGGACACCGCGAGCTCGCTGCCGAGCGCCACGGATTCGGCCTGTTCGCCTCCGGCATCGCCTCGCGCACCGGAAACCTGGTCAGCCGCCAGCTGAGCCTCACCGAGGACCTCCAGGACACCTTCGGCCACGACGAGGCGCTGCTCGCCGAGCTGATGCGCGCCGACCAGCTGACGGTCGGCATGCGGCGGCAGATCGAGAACCTCCTCATCCTGGCGGGCGGCGAGGTCCCCGACCCGCACACCGAGCCCATGCGCGTCGCAGACCTGCTGCGCGAAGCGGCAGCGGAGGTCGAGGACTTCCGGCGCATCGAGCGGCAGGCCCTGGACGAGACCAGCGTGGAACCCGGCGCCGTCAGCCAGATCAGCCACCTGCTCGCGGAGCTGCTGGACAACGCCACCCGGTTCTCCCCGCCCAAGTCCAAGGTGGTCATCCGCGCCGAACTGGTGACGGACGGGCTGTCGGTCGAGATCGAGGACCGCGGGCCGCGGGTGAGCCCGGAGCGCTACGAGGAGATGAACGGGCGCCTGCACGAGGCCCCGCCGTACTCCGTGCTGGCGCAGAACGCGCACCGGCTCGGCCTCTTCGTGGTCGGGCACCTCGCCGACCAGCTCCGCGCGACGGTGACCCTGCGCCGCTCGGTGTACGGGGGCACCTCGGCGGTGGTGATCCTGCCCAGGCAGCTGCTGGTGACGACCGACCCGCAGGCCCCGCGCGAGATCGAGCCGCAGGCCCGGGTCCTGGAGCTGCTCCCGGCCCCGGCGCCGGCCCCGGCGCCGGCCCCGGCTCTGGCCTTGGCCGCCCCCGCGCCGAGCCGGCCCGCGGAACGAGGGCCCGAGCCCGCCGTCGCGCCCGACCCGGAGCCCGAGCCCGTCGTGCGCACGAGCGCCGGGCTGCCGAGCCGCCGTGCGAAGACACCCGCGGCCGTGCCCGCACCCGCACCCGCGGCCGTGCCCGCCCTCGTACCCGCGCCCGCGGTCCGCCCGGCCCTCCCCGAGCGCGTCCCGCAGACCCACATCGCCGAACAGCTGCGCGAGCCCCGCGCGCAGGAAACCGTCGTCCGGCCCGACACCGCGACACCCGAAGAGGTGGCCGATGCCTGGGCGGACTACGAACAGGGGACCCAGACAGTGGAAGAAGAGCTCCGACGGGATCAGCCATGACCACCTCATCGAACACCGCAGCATCCAACGACGCGATCTACAGCGTCCTCGACAACAACCTGAGCAGGATCGCCGGCGTCCAGGGGGCCGTGCTGCTCTCCAACGACGGCATCAAGCTCAGCGCCTACCTGCTGGACGAGCCCCAGGCCGAGCGCATGGCGGCCGCCGCCTCCGGCATCGCGTCCACGATGAAGGCGATATCCCGGGAGATCGACGGCGGTCGCGTCATCCGCCAACTCGTCGAGATGGACGACCGGTACCTCTGCATCGTCGGATGCGGCGAGGGCAGCACGCTCATCGTGGTGACCTCCCGCAAGGCACGGCTCGGGGAGCTGGGCGGCGAGGCCGTACGGACCGCCCAGGCGCTCGGCGAGTGGCTGGGCACGCCCGAGCGCGGCCAGCCGACCGCGTAATGCCGCAGGACGAGCCACAGCCACAGGCGCAGCCCCCGGGCCGCCGCCGGACGCGGCTGTACGCCCTGACCGACGGGCGTACGGCCGCCGCGCACACCGTCCTCACCATGGACACCACCATCACGGCGGCGGCCGACGGCGAGGTGGACGGGACCCTGCCCACCGAGTGGCAGGAGATCCTCACCATGTGCGCGCCGCCGGGCGGGCGGGCGGTCGCCGAGATCGCGGCGCGGATGCACATCCGCCTCACCCCGATGACGCTGCTCCTCGGCGAACTCGCCGAGCGCGGGCTGATCCACCACCGGCCGCCCCTGGCGGTCGCCGAGACCACCGATGTCCACCTGCTCATGAGAATCAGGGACAGCCTTGCCCGGATATGACACGACCGCCCCGCAGGAACCGGCCCCGGTCAAGATCCTCGTCGCCGGTGGGTTCGGGGTCGGGAAGACGACCCTGGTGGAGACGATCTCCGAGATCGAGCCGCTGCGCACCGAGGAGCGGCTGACGTCCGCCGGCATCGGCGTCGACGATCTCGGCGGCATCGAGTCCAAGACGGTGACCACCGTGGCGATGGACTTCGGCCGGCTCACCCTCACCGACGCCGGAGTGGTCCTCTACCTGTTCGGTACGCCCGGCCAGGAACGCTTCTGGTTCATGTGGGACGACCTGCTGAACGGGGCGCTCGGAGCGATCGTGCTCGTCGACACCCGGCGCCTGGACCGCAGCTTCCCGGCCGTGGACTTCTTCGAGAGCCGCGGACTGCCCTTCGTGGTCGGCGCGAACTGCTTCCACGGCGAACAGCCCTACACCGCCGAGGAGATCGGAGCGGCGCTGCACCTGCGCGATCCGAACACGCCCGTCCTCATGCTCGACGCCCGCTCCCGTACGGACGTCCGCGGCTCCCTGCTCGCGCTGCTCGACCTGCTCATCGCCGGTGCGCAGGCCCCGGCGGGCGTCAGCGGCTGAGCCCCGGCCGGGCTCCGACCACCGAGGCCAGGTGGTCCGCCAGGGTGCGGTGCGGGGCCCAGCCCTGGGCCCGGGCCCGGGTGAGGTCCAGGACCACCGGGTGCGCCAGCTGGTCCACCGCGTAGCGGCTGAGGGCCGGTTCGGCCCCGGCCACCGCCGCCACCGCCTCCGCGACCCGGGCCGCCGCGGCGGCCACCGGCAGCGGGAGGTGCCGGATCCGGGCCCGGACGCCGTGGGCCCGCAGGACCGCGGCGACCGCCGCGTCGCGGCCGTACGGTTCCCCGTCGGCGATGTTGTACGCGCCCGGCGCCCAGGACGCCGCCGCCAGGCAGGCCCGCGTCAGGTTCTCCACCGCGGTGAGGCTGAGCCGGACGTCCGGGCCGGGCAGCAGCAGGGTGCCGGCCCGGACCCGGGAGAGCAGCCGGGGCAGCAGCGTGGTGTCGCCCGGCCCGTAGACGGCCCGGGGCCGCAGCACCACCGCCCCGGCGGCCAGTGCCAGGTCCTCGCCCGCCGCCTTCGTCCGGCCGTAGGCGTTCAACTGCCCGGCGCGCGGGTGCTCCTCGCCGACCAGGCCGCGGTCGTGCCGCGGATCGTAGACGCTGGCGCTGCTCACCCACACCACCGGCCGCCCGCCCGCCGCTTCGAGCAGCCGCTCGGTGCCGTCCACGTTGACCGCGCGCATCAGCGCAGCGGCCCGTGAGCCGGGGGCCGGATCGCCGACGGCCGCCGCGCAGTGCACCACGAGGTCCACGCCCGCCAGGTCCGGCGGCTCCGCGGCGGCGTCCCAGAAGCGGTGCGTGCCCACCGGGCCCGGTCTGCGGCCCAGGCACACCACCTCGGCCCCGGCCGCCGCGGCGGCGCGCGCGACGTGCCCGCCGCAGAAGCCGCTCGCGCCCGTGACCGCGATCACGACCCGGCCCCGGCGACCCCGGCCGTGCGGGCCCCGGCCCGTACGGTCAGTACGCGCCAGCCGGGCAGTGCCGCCCCCCGGTCCACCCGGGCCCGCGTCACCACCGGCCGGTACGGGGCCAGCGCGCCCAGTACGTCGGCCAGTTGGGCCCGGGCCAGCCGGGCGCCGGGACACGCGTGCGGTCCAGCGCCGAACACCAGCCGGTCCACGGCCGGGCCGGCGGGCCGCAGCGCGTCCGGGTCGTGCCGGTGCGCCCCGGCCGCGTGCCGGGCGACCAGCAGCAGCCGGTCGCCGCCGCGCACCGGGCAGCCGCCGACGGCACCGTCCGCCGCGGCCACCCGGGGCAGCAGCGGCGAGGCCGCGGTGACCCGCAGCAGCTCGTCGGCGAGCACCGGCCGCAGGGCCTCGTCCGCCGCCTGCTCCCACAGCCCCGCGTCGGCGCACCAGGCCACCGCCCGGGGCAGCGCGGCGACGGTGGTGTTCACGGCGGCCACCGCCACCATCGCCGGCAGGGCCGCACCGGCGGGCCCCAGGAGCAGGCGGAGCCGGTCGGCGGCGCGGGCCGCGGCGGCCTCGGCGCGCGGGCGGCGCGGCCCCGGCAGGTGGCTGCGTACGGAGGCGGCCGCCGCCTCGGCCGCGGCCCCGGCGACCGCCCGCGGGTCGGCGCCGGACCCCAGCAGGGCGCACACCACCGACCCGGAGAGCTCCCGCGCGAGGTCGACGAGGTCCACCTCGCCGCCCCGGTCCAGCGGCGCGAGACGGCGTACGAGCAACGGCCGCCAGAGCGACCGGAGATCCTCGACCCCCGCACCGCCCAGAGCACGCGCGAGGCCCCGCCGGTCCGCCCGGTGCCCGCCGCCCTCCTGGTCGAAGAGCACACCCCCGGCTCCGCCCCCGCCGTCACGCAGCGCCGAGCGCGCGGCCGCGCCCGTCGTACCGGCCGCCGTCCGGTCGAGCGGCAGCCGGGTCAGCGCCTGGCGGTAGGCCTCCGGGCCGTGCACCAGCAGGGTCCGGCCGAGCCGGCGCACCGGACGTCCGCGGGTGGCGGCGAGCAGCCCGAACAGCAGGGGATGGCTGCGCAGATAGACCAGGCGGTCCCGGCGGCGGGCACGGGCGTGGGAAGTGGTGCTCATCGGGGGGCGTACCTCCGTGGGATCGGCGGACCGGGCAGGGGCGGCCGGGGCGGGCTCCGGGCGCGCGGCCCCGGATCCGGCCGCGGCGCGGGTCACCGGCCCGGCGGCGCGGGCCCTCATCGCGCGCGTCCCAGCCGGCGCGCCGCCAGCGCGGCCGTCGCCGCCCGGTCCGGTTTGCGCGAGCGCCCCGACAGCGGGATCCGCGCGAGCAGCAGGGCGTCTGGCCGGGCCGCGCCCATCCGCCGGACCGGCTCCGACAGGGCCGCGCGCAGGGCCCGTTCGTCCGCGCCGCGCCGCGGCTGCACGACCGCGACGAGCCGTTCGTCGCCGTCGCCCGCCGGGATCCCGACGAGCACGGCCAGCTCCACCCCCGGCACGTGCAGGGCGGGCTCGTACAGTCCCGGATAGATGTTCTCGGCCCGGCGCAGGACCATGTCCTTGCTCCGGCCTTCGAGGACGATGCGGCCCGCGCCGTCCAGCCGCGCCCGGTCGCCCGTACGCACCCACGGGTCGGGCTCCTCCCCGAGGTAGCGGTGGCGGGCCGCGGGGCCCGCCAGCAGCAGCTGCCCGTTCCCGTCCGGCTCGGCGAGCACGCCCGGCAGCGGCGCCCCGACCAGGTCCCCGCTCTCCCCGGCCGCCGCGAACGCGGACTTCTCCCGCGCCTCGACCGCGGCGGCCGGGAACAGCTCGGTCAGCGCGTACACCCCCCAGGCCTCGGCCGCGCCCGCCGCGCGTACGCGTTCCAGCAGCCCGGCGCCGGCCGGCGCCGAGCCCGTCCACACCCGGCCGTGGAAGCGGGCGCCCGCGCCCAGCGCGTCCCGCAGCCGGGGCGGGGTCAGATAGGTGTCCTCGGGCCGCAGCCGGTCCAGCTGGCGGGCCAGCACCCGGGAGTTGCCCGCCGGGAGGGCGACGGCGGCGCCGCGCGCCAGCGAGGGGACGAGGACGAAGAAGGTGCCGCCGAGCACCGGCCGGTCCCCGCGCGCGTCGAAGAGGGCGGAGACCGTGGCCATGCCGGCGGCCAGGCTCGCCCGGGTGTGGACGACGGCCCGCGGCAGGGAGGTGGTCCCGGAGGTGAACACGATCACCGCGTCGGCGTCCCCGTCCGGGCCGTCGCCGGGCGCGGGCACGCCCCGGCGGGGCGCGCCCAGTTCCAGTGCGGGCGCGCAGCCCGGCAGCCGGGGCCCGACCGTGGCCACCGGCCCCAGCTCGGCCAGGTCCGGCAGCGCGAGCCGGGCCCGGCGGGCCAGCGGCCGGGCCCAGCCCGCCACCGCCTGCGCGGCCGCGTCGGCCAGCACCAGCGAAGGCCGGGCCAGCGCGAGGCGGGCGCGCAGCACGTCGGGCCCGGCGCCCGGGTCCAGTACGGCCCCGCGCAGCCCGAGCCGCCACAGCGCGAGCAGGACGGCCAGGGCGCGCGGCCCGGGGCGTACGGCGACGCCGACGGTGTCCCCGGCGCGCAGTCCGCGCGCGTGCAGGGCCGCGGCGAAGGCGTCGGCCAGCTCGGCGAGTTCGCCGCGGGTGGCCCGTACCCGGGGCGCGCCGGAACGGGTGGCGGTGAGCACGGCGGGCCGCTCGGGGCGGTTGCGCAGCGCGTGGTCGAGGTGGTCCAGCATCAGCGGGGGTCGTCCGTTCCGTGCGTGCCGCTGCCCTGGTCGAGGTACCAGCGGGCGGTGCCGGCGATGCCGTAGGCCCGCAGGCGCCGTGTCGAGTTCTCCACGACCATCTCCCGGCAGTGCGTGATCCGGTCGGTGTGGCGGCGTACGGCGTTGAGGAAGAGCCGGTCGGTCGGCGAGGGGCGCCGGGGCATCCCGCCGACGCTCAGGTACAGCTCGGCGGTGATCGCCATGTTGTTCCCGGCGTGCATGCGGTACGGCGCCCGGTAGCCGCGCCGCCGGGCGTGCTCGGGCCGCAGCCGACCGAAGAGCGCGGCGAGGGCCACCAGCGCGCCGAACCCGGCCCGGCCCAGCGGGCCGTGCTCGTCCCGGCGGGCCACGATCCGCCCGCACACCAGCCCGGGGCTGAGGAGCAGCGCGCTGCGGGCGGCGCCGGTCCAGCCGGGCCGGGGCAGGCAGTCGGCGTCCGTCCGGGCGAGCAGGGCCGCGCCGCGGCCGATCGCGTACCGGAAGCCGGTGTCCACCGCCGAGCCGACCCCCTTCTCCGGCTCCTCGATCACCTCCACCGGGAAGGGCGCTCCGGCCGCGAAGGCGCGGGCGACGGCGCCCGTCCCGTCCGTCGAGGCGTTGTCGACGACCAGCAGGGTGAAGTCCCGGTCCCGCTGCGCGGCGAGCGCCCGCAGCGTGTCGGCCAGCCGGGCCTCCTCCTCGTGCGCGGGCACGACCACCCACATCGGCGGGGCCGCGGCCGTCACGACTTCTCCCAGACCATCGTCATGATGCTGATACCGCCGCCGAGACCCACGAACAACACCCTTTCCCCCGTGGTCAGTTCGTCGAACACCCGGTCCAGCTGGAGCCCGAGGCTCGCGCTGGCCACATTGCCGAGCTCGGGCACCGTCACCACCAGCTTCCCGGCGGGCACCCCGGTCAGTTCCGCGAACCGTTCCAGGTACGGCACCGTCACCTGGTGCACCAGCACCTTGGCGAAGCCGTCCCAGTCCATGCCCGTGCGGTGCAGCGTCCGGTCGATGACGGCGGTGCCCACCTTCTCGAAGACGCCGCGCAGTTCGTGCCCGTCGCCGCGGAAGTACGTGTACGCGTCCCCCCGCGGGTGCCGTGACCCGCCGCCCGGGATGCCCCCGACCTCCCAGTGCTCCGAATGGGTCTCGGTGTCCACGTCGACGATGCCGCCGCGCTCCACGGCCTCCACGACCACGGCCGCCCCCGCGTCGCCGAAGGTGTACCCGGCGAAGCCGTCGCGCAGTTCGACGAGATCGGCCGGGTCCTTGCGCACCGCCCGGCTCGGCGTCTCGCCGGTGACGACCAGGGCCCGCCGCGCCCGCCCGGCGAGGATCATGGAGCGGGCGAGGTCGATGCCGTTGACGAAGCTGTTGCAGGCGTTGGTGACGTCCAGGGCGTGGGCCCGCGAGCCCAGTTCGGCCTGCACGATGTGCGCGGTGGCCGGCTCGACCAGGTCGCGGGAGGCGGACGCGAACAGCAGCAGGTCGACGTCGAGCGGACCGAGTCCGGCGGCGGCCAGGGCCCGGCGGGCGGCGCCCACCGCGAGGGTGGAGGCGTACACGCCCTCGCCCGCGACACGGCGGGAGACGATCCCGGTGGCCTGGGTCAGCAGCCTCGGCGGCAGCGTCAGCCCACTGCGGTGCGCCACCTCCCGCTGAAGGGCGTCGGAGGACAGCACCTCGTCGGGCAGCAGGCTGCCGACGGCGGTTATCCCGGCGCGCATCCCGGCGCGCGGCAGCGGATCGGATGGCTGAATGAACATGCCCACACGATGACAAGCCGGCCGCTCCGGAGCCTGAGTACGGATGCTCAGTTCGGCGCCGCCGGCCGCACGGGCCGCCTGAGTACGCGGACCACCCGGATCGCGTCCGGAAGGTACGCGGGTCCTCCGGGAGCCTTTCGTTCTCCAGGTGTACGGCGCAGTGTCACGAGGTGATCCCCGTCCGGTACCGAGGGACCGCTGTCCTTGGGGCGCCCCTCGACTCCCCCCTCACCCGCAGAGGTCTCTCCCATGGCAGAACTCAACCGTCGCAGGTTCCTGCAGATAGCCGGTGGCACCGCCGCCCTCACGATGCTGAACGACAGCATCGCCCGGGCCGCCGCCATCTCGGCGCAGGGCACCACCGGAACGATCCAGGACATCGAGCACATCGTCGTCCTGATGCAGGAGAACCGGTCCTTCGACCACTACTTCGGCGCGATGAAGGGTGTCCGGGGCTTCGGCGACCCGCGGCCGGTCCTCCAGGACAACGGCAAGCCGGTCTTCTTCCAGTCGAACGGGACGAAGGACATCCTTCCCTTCAACCCGCAGATCCAGGACCTCGGCATGCAGTTCCTGGAGGGGCTCAACCACGACTGGGCCGGTGGCCACCAGGCCTACAACAACGGCAAGTACGACAAGTGGGTCCCGGCCAAGACGGCCACGACCATGTCGTACATGACCCGGAACGACATCCCGTTCCACTACGCCCTCGCCGACGCCTTCACGGTGTGCGACGCCTACCACTGCTCCTTCATCGGCGCCACGGACCCGAACCGCTACTACATGTGGACGGGCCACACGGGCAACGACGGGACCGGCGGCGGCCCGGTCCTCGGCAACCAGGAGGCCGGCTACGGCTGGAAGACCTACCCGGAGCGCCTGGAGTCCGCCGGGGTCTCCTGGAAGGTCTACCAGGACATCGGCGACGGCCTGAACGCCGCCGGTTCCTGGGGCTGGATCAACGACGCCTTCCGCGGCAACTACGGCGACAACTCGCTGCTGTACTTCAACACCTACCGCAATGCCCAGCCCGGCAGCCCGCTGTACGAGAAGGCGCGCACCGGCACGAACGTCAAGGCGGGCGACGGCTACTTCGACCGGCTGCGCGCCGACGTGGTGAACGGCACGCTGCCCCAGGTCTCCTGGATCGCCGCCCCCGAGGCGTTCAGCGAGCACTCCAACTGGCCGACGAACTTCGGCGCCTGGTACATCTCGCAGGTCCTGGACTCGCTGACCGCGAACCCGGCGATCTGGGCCAAGACCGCCCTGTTCATCACCTACGACGAGAACGACGGCTTCTTCGACCACGTGGTCCCGCCGTACCCGCCGGCCTCCTCGGCCTGGGGCCTGTCCACGGCCGACGTGTCCAAGGACCTCTACGCCGGTGGCGGCGGCTACGCGGCCGGACCGTACGGGCTCGGCCCGCGCGTCCCGATGATCGTGGTCTCCCCGTGGAGCAAGGGCGGCTACGTCTGCTCCGAGACCTTCGACCACACCTCCGTGATCCGCTTCATGGAGAAGCGCTTCGGGGTGCAGGAGCCCAACATCTCCCCGTGGCGCCGCGCCGTCTGCGGCGACCTGACCTCGGCCTTCGACTTCACCCGGGCCGACGCCGCGCCCGCCGCGCTGCCGTCCACGGCCGGGTACGTCCCGCCGGACAAGGACCGCCACCCCTCGTACCACCCGACCCCGCCGGCGACGGGCGCCCTGCCCCCGCAGGAGGCCGGGTCCAAGCCGACCCGCGCGCTCGGCTACAGCCCCTACGTGGACGGCGCCCGCACCACCTCCACCGGCAAGTTCACCCTCACCTTCGCCTCCGGACCGACCCTGGGAGCCCACTTCCACAGCACCTCGGGCAACCGCACGGACGGCCCCTGGCCCTACACGGTCGAGGCGGGCAAGACGCTTGTCGACACCTGGTCCACCAGCAGCTCCACCGGCAACCAGATCAACCTCACGGTCTGGGGTCCGAACGGCTTCCTGCGCACCTGGAAGGGCCCGGCGAAGAAGGCCGGCCCCGAGGTCACGGCCCGCCACGTCGCGGCCACCGGCAACCTGGCCCTGACCCTGACCAACTCCGGGACGGCGGCCGTCAACCTCACGGTGACCAACACCTACGGCGGCGCGCCCCAGACCCTGAGGGTGGCGGCCGGCGCGACGGTCTCCCACACGGTGGACCTCGCCGCCTCCGGCCGCTGGTACGACGTGAAGGTCGTCTCCGACGCCGACGCCACCTTCCTGCGCCGCTTCGCCGGCCACGTCGAGACCGGCGCCCCGGGCGTCTCGGACCCGGCGATCAGGACCGTCTGATCCGGTCCTCCGGTGCGCGCAGCAGCCGCCGTTCCAGGACCGGGAGGTCCGCGGGGCGGTGGCTGCGGGCGTGCCGCAGCAGGAGGTCCCGCGCGGTGTCGGGCACCCGGCGCCGCTTCGGATGCCGGGTGGTGAACTCCTCGCCCGCGAAGAACCGCACGGCCCCGTCCAGGCCGGCCCGGTCCGTCTCCCGTACGGCCCAGGCGAGTTCGTCGGTCGGCCTCCCGGCCAGCAGCCGGACGGGAGCCCGCTCCGCGAGGAGCCACGCCGCGTCCCGGGGCTCCTCCCGTACGGCGCCCAGCCAGCTGAACACCATGGCCGGCGGCACCCCGTGCACGGGGCCGGGCACTGCGCCGCGGGCCAGGTCGGCGGCGTACTGACGCAGTCCAGCCGGGGCGGCGGCCACCCACCGGTCCCGGTGCCGGGCCGGGAGCCCGGCGGGGTCCAGCGGATCGAACAGGGGCCGGAGCGGACCGCTGGGCGCGGCGGACCGGATGCGCTCACCGCCGGCCTCGTACAGCGAGACCCCGCCATCCCCGTGGCACATGCAGGCGAAGCCGTCGTGCGCCTCGCCCTGCGGCCACAGGGCGAGCACCTCCGCGATCTCGGCCCGGTCGAGGACCTCGTACACGTCCGGGTGGTGCGGGTGGTGCGGGCGGTCGGCGGCGGTCCGGGAGGCCGTGACGGCTATGCGCACCGTGCGCGATGTCGGCTTCACGGTGTGATGGTAGATCCGGTGGGCAGAACCCTCGGCGTCGGTTTTCTTCGCCACGTCACCGAGGGAGAACGCATGGCCATCGCCCACCGCAGGATCGGCACCGGACCCGTCCGCGTCATCGTGCTGCACGACTGGTTCGGCACCTCCGCGAACTGGGGATCCGTACTGGACCACCTGGACCCCGAGGGCTTCAGTTACGTCTTCCTCGACTACCGCGGCTACGGCGACCGCCGGGACGTCCCCGGCCGCCACACCCTGGCCGAGATCGCCGACGACGTCCTCGAACTCGCCGACCAGCTCGGCTGGGACACCTTCTCCCTCCTCGGCCACTCCATGGGCGGCAAGGCGGTCCAGCAGGTCCTCGTCCGCGCCCCCGAGCGGGTGGAGAAGCTGATCGGCCTCGCCCCGGTCCCGGCCGCGCCGTACGCGATGGACGACGCGACCCACGCCCTCTTCCACGGCGCCGCGACCGATCCCGACAAGCGCCGTGCGATCCTCGACCTGGTCACCGGCAACCGCGTGAGCCGGCACTGGCTCGACGGGATGGTCGCCCACTCGCTGGCCGTCTCCCGCCCCGAGGCCTTCGCCGGCTACCTCGCGAGCTGGCAGCCGCTCGACCTGTCCGCCGCGGTGAAGGGCAACACCGTCCCGGTGCTCGTCCTCGTCGGGGAGTACGACCTCGCGATCACCGCGGATGTGATGAGGGACACCTGGCAGGCCTCCTATCCGGACTGCCGGATCGTGACGGTCCCGGGCTCCGGCCACTACCCGCCGCACGAGACCCCGGTGGCCTTCGTCACCGAGGTGGAGGCCTTCCTGCGGATCTAGGCGGCGTCCGGCGGGACCGGTCGGGCACACGAAAAAATCCCGTGGGGTACGAGGAACCTCGTACCCCACGGGATCGACAGGGTGAGTGACGGGACTTGAACCCGCGGCCACCTGGACCACAACCAGGTGCTCTACCAACTGAGCTACACCCACCACGAAGGGCGGCGGACCGCCCGTTCGATGTGCATGCACAGCATAGCCGATCAGAGGGGTGCTCCCGCGACGCCTTATCGGGTGGCGGGCCCGCTTCCGGCCAGGCCGGAAGCGCGGGCGACGGCGGCCGAGGCGAGCGCCCGGACGATCGGGTGCGGCCGCGACCCGTCCCCGTGCAGCTCCGGCTGGAACAGCGTGGCCAGGAAGAACGGGTGCCCGGGCAGCTCCGCGATGCGCACCTGTCCGTCCTCGTCGCGCCCCGACAGCCGCAGGCCGCGCGCGGCGAGCACCGGCAGGTGCGCGGGCGCGGGCCCGTACGAGCAGTGGTAGCGCTCCACCGACCGCTCCGCACCGAGTGCGGCCTCGGCGAGCGAGCCGGGCTCGCACCGTACGAGGCCCTCGTGCCCGACGAGCGAACAGGCGAGCGGCGCGATCAGCGGGTCCGCCGCCCCGGGATCGTTCTCGGCGTGCGCGGCGCCGGCCAGCCCGCACACGTTCCGGGCGTACTCCAGCAGGGCGTGCTGGAAGCCCCCGCAGGTCCCGAGGAAGGGGATGCGCGCCTCACGCGCCGTCCGGATCGCGGCCAGCGCCCCGGCCTCGCTGGCGTACGGACTGCCGGGCAGCACCCACACGGCGTCGAAACGGGCCAGGGTCCCGGCGGCCGCCTCGGCCTCCGCCTCGCCGGTCGGGATCCAGTAGGCGTCCAGGACGAGCCCGTCACGGGACGCGAGGGAGTCGAGGAGGAGCGGGACCCGGGTGTGGGACTTCACGTGCGGGGAACGGTCGCCGACGAGGGCGATCCGCGCGATCGGGGCGGTGGTCATACCCGTCATCGTGCGACCCGGTACCGCTCCGGCGCCAACGACGGTTCCTGCATCCCCGATCAGTGATCCTGATGGAGCCCGATGGGATCCTGCGGGTCATGGATCCGCACCTGCTCCGCACCTTCGTCGCCGTGGCCCGGCTCGCCTCCTTCTCCGCGGCCGCCCGGGAGCTGGGCTACACCCAGTCGGCCGTCTCCCAGCACATCGCCGCGCTCGAAGGGGACCTGCGGGCCGAGCTGCTCACCCGCCGGCCCGTCGCGCCGACCCCGGCCGGGGCGCGGCTGCTGGAGCACGCGGGGCCGCTGCTGCTGCGGCTCGACGCCGCCCGGGCCGACGTGCTGCGGCTGGCCGCCGACCCGCCCGGGCGCGTCACCCTCGCCGCCTCCCCGCTCGCCGTCGGCCCCCGGCTGCTGGCGGCGCTGCCCGCCACCGGGGTCACCCTGCGGGTGCTGCCCCCGGCCGACGTGCCCGCCGCCGTCGCCACCGGCGGCTGCGATCTCGGCCTGGTCGACGGCCTCGCCGCGCCGAGCGACCCGCTGCGGCTGCCCGACGCGGCCCCGCTCACCGTGACGGGCGCGGGGGAGGAGGAGCTGTCCGTACTGCTGCCCGCCGGGCACCCGCTCGCCGGGAGGGCCGCCGTCCGGCTGGACGACCTCGCCGACGCGCGCTGGATCGACGCCCCCGGCGTCGGGCTGCCGCTCACCGCCGCCCGCACCTCCGTGCGCTACGACGGCACCGACCTGCTCGCGCTCTGCGCCCTCGCCGCCGCCGGGCACGGCCTCGTGCTGCTGCCGCGCCGCGTGGCGCAGGCCGCCGGCGCGGGGGTCGCCGTACCGCTGTCGGCCCCGCGCCTGGTGCACCGTACGGAGCTCCTCTCCCCGGCCAGCCCGACCGGCGTGGCCGCTGCCCTCGCCGCACGGCTCACGGCAGGATCACCCGTATGACACGTGAACCCGCACCCTTCACGGCCGATGACTACGCCGCCCGGATGGCCGCCGCCGCCCAGACCGCCGCCGACGCGGGACTCGCCGGGCTGCTGATCGCCCCCGGACCCGACCTCACGCACCTCACGGGCTACCGGCCCACCGCCGAGACCGAGCGGCTGACCCTGCTCGTACTGGCCGCCGGGCAGGATCCCGTGCTCATCGTGCCCGCGCTGGAGGCGCCCGACGCGCAGAAGGCGCCGGGCGCCACCGCGCTGACCCTGCGGGACTGGGCCGACGGGAAGAACCCGTACGCCGTCACCGCCCCGCTGCTGGACTTCCGCGGCCGTTTCGGGGTGAGCGACAACACCTGGTCCCTGCATCTCCTCGGCCTCCAGAAGGAGTTGCCGAACGCCTCCTACGCGCCGCTCACCGACTGCCTGCCCATGCTCCGCGCGGTCAAGGACGAGCAGGAGCTGGAGCGCCTCGCCGCGGCCGGGGCCGCCGCCGACGCCGCCTACGCGCAGATCGTCCACCTCCCCTTCGCCGACCGGCGCGAGACCGACGTCGCCGAGGACCTGGCGGCCCTGCTGCGCGCGCACGGCCACTCCCAGGTCGACTTCACGGTCGTCGGCTCCGGCCCCAACGGGGCCAACCCGCACCACGAGGCCGGCGAACGCGTCATCCGCCACGGCGACATGGTCGTCCTCGACTTCGGCGGCCTGCGCTTCGGCTACGGCTCCGACATCTCCCGCACCGTGCACGTCGGCGAGCCCACCGCCGAGGAGCAGCGGGTCCACGACATCGTCCGCGAGGCCCAGCAGGCCGGTGTGGCCGCGGTCCGGCCGGGGGTCTCCTGCCAGGAGATCGACCGGGCCGCCCGCGCCGTGATCACCGAGTTCGGCTACGGGGACCGCTTCATCCACCGCACCGGCCACGGCATCGGGGTCACCACCCACGAGCCCCCGTACATGGTGGAGGGCGAGGAGCAGCCGCTGGTCCCCGGCATGTGCTTCTCCGTGGAGCCGGGCATCTACCTGCCGGGCCGGTTCGGCGTCCGCATCGAGGACATCGTGACCGTCACCGAGGACGCCGGGCGCCGCCTCAACAACGCCCCGCGCGAGCTGGCCGTCGTGGAGTGAGCATCACGGGGCCAGGACGACCGCCGTCTCGCCCGGTACGTGGATCCGCCCGTCGGGACCCGGGTGGTCGACCGGCTCCCAGGAGGCCAGCACCCGTACCCCGTTGCGGCCGAGCGCGATCGTCACCGGGTCCGGGGAGAGGTTCACCGCCACCCGGACGTCGCCCCGCCGGAAGGTGAGCCAGCGACGCTCCTCGTCGTGGGCGACCCGGACCGCCGCCAGGTCCGGGTCGCGCAGGTCGTGATGGGTGCGGCGGAGTGCGATCAGGGTGCGGTACCAGTCCAGCAGGCGGGCGTGGACGGCCTGTTCGGGCTCCGTCCAGTCCAGGCGGGAGCGGTCCCGGGTGGCCGGGTCCTGCGGGTCCGGGATCTCCTCGGCCTTCCAGCCGTGCGCCGCGAACTCCCGGCGCCGGCCGGCCCGTACCGCCTCGGCGAGGTCCGGGTCCGGGTGGTCGGTGAAGTACTGCCAGGGCGTCCTGGCCCCCCACTCCTCGCCCATGAACAGCATCGGCACGAACGGCCCGGTCAGGGCCACGGTCGCGGCGCACGCCAGCAGCCCGGGGGAGAGCGAGGCGGAGAGTCGGTCGCCGAGCGCCCGGTTGCCGATCTGGTCGTGGGTCTGGGTGTAGCCGAGGAAGCGGTGGGCCGGGGTCCGGCGGTGGTCCACCGGGCGGCCGTGGGTGCGGCCGCGGAAGGAGGACCAGGTCCCGTCGTGGAAGAAGACCCGCGTCATGGTCTTGGCGAGGGCGGCGAGCGGGGCCGCGGCGAAGTCGGCGTAGTACGCCTGGGACTCGCCCGTCACAGCACAGTGCAGGGCGTGGTGGAAGTCGTCGTTCCACTGGGCGTGCAGGCCCAGGCCGCCGGCGGCGCGCGGGGTGGTGGTGCGCGGGTCGCAGCGGTCGGACTCGGCGATCAGGATCAGCGGGCGGCCGGTGTCCGCGGCCAGTTCGTCCACGGCCGCGGACAGTTCCTCCAGGAAGGTCAGCGCCCGGTCGTCGGCCAGCGCGTGCACGGCGTCGAGCCGCAGCCCGTCGATCCCGTAGTCGCGCAGCCAGGCCAGCGCGCTGCCGAGCAGGTAGGCGCGCACCTCGTCGGAGCCGGCCGCGTCCAGGTTCACCGCGGAGCCCCACGGGGTGTGGTGGGTGTCGGTGAAGTACGGGCCGAAGGCGGGCAGGTGGTTGCCGGACGGGCCCAGGTGGTTGTGGACCACGTCCAGTACCACGCCCAGCCCCGCCTCGTGGGCGGCGGCCGTGAAGCGGGCCAGGCCGGCCGGGCCGCCGTACGGTTCGTGCACCGCCCAGGGCGCGACGCCGTCGTACCCCCAGCCGTGCCGGCCGGCGAAGGAGCAGACCGGCATCAGCTCCACGTGCGTGACGCCGAGGGCGGTGAGGTGCCCGAGCCGGGCGGCGGCCGCGTCGAAGGTGCCCTCGGGGGTGAAGGTGCCGATGTGCAGCTCGTACAGGACCGCGTCCTGGAGCCGGGTGTGCGGCGGCGGTACCGGCCGCGGGGCGAGGGCCTGCGGATCGACCACCGCCGAGAGGCCGTCGGGCCCGTCGGGCAGCCGCCGCCCGCGCGGATCGGGCCGCGGGCCGTCGCCGTCGAGCAGGAATCCGTAGCGGCTCCCGTCGGCGGCCGGGGCCTCGGCGGTCCACCAGCCGTCCCGGTCCGGATCGCGTGCCATGTCGTACGTCGACCCGTCGAGCAGCATGGCGACGTGACCTGTCAGTGGTGCCCACACCTCGAACTGCACGGACGGTCCCCTCGTCGGCGGCGGTGTCCAGCATGCGTATGGTGCCCATCATTCCGGGCGTGGCGGGGGAGTTCTGGACACTCCGGCCCCGACGGGCCGACAATCACCCTGTGACGTCCAGTTTCGAGATTCCCGCCTTCCCCGCGCCGCGGCTGTCCGACGCCGAGCGCGACCGGGCGCTGGGCCAGCTCAGGGAGGGCGCGGCCCTCGGCAAGCTGTCCCACGACACCTTCCTGCGCCGGATGGAACTCGCCCTGGTCGCCCGCCGCTCCGAGGACCTCGCCGTGCTCACGGCCGACCTCCAGTCCCGGCAGGCGGCCGAAAGCCCCTGGACCCGTCGGCTGTTCGGCTGGGTCGGCCGGGTCTCGGCGGTGTCCGTCGGGGTCCGGCGCGCCTGGAACGCCGAGCGCCTGCCCAAGCTGCTGCTGCCGCATCCGAGCGCGGCGGCCCTGCGGATCGGCCGCGACCCCGGCAACGGGCTGCGGCTCAGCCACGAGACGGTCTCCCGGGCGCACGCGGAGCTCAGGTTGCAGGGCGGGGTGTGGGTGCTCAAGGACCTCGGCTCCACCAACGGGACCACGGTCAACGGGCACCGGGTGACCGGCTCCGCGGTGGTCCGCGACGGGGACCAGGTCAGCTTCGGGAACATGACCTTCCGGCTCTCCTCGAGCTGAGCGCGCCCCGCCGGTCCGCCGCCGGGAGCGTGCGCGCAGGATGGCGGTCATGGAACACACCTCCGTCATCCGCCGCGCACGCGTCGGCGACCTGCCCCGCCTGGCCGAACTCGTCCATGAGCACGTGGCGTACGAGAAGTCGGCGCCGCGCCCGCCGGGCCTCGCCGAGCGGCTCGGCCCGCAGCTGTTCGCCGAGGACGCCCGGCTGTGGGTGCTGCTCGCCGAGACCCCGGACGGCACGGTCGCCGGATACGCCGCCTGCTCCGCCGAGTTCTCCTTCTGGGACGCCCGGCACTACCTGCACATGGACTGCCTCTACCTGGCGGAGGCGGCCCGCGGACACGGCCTCGGCGCCGCCCTGATGGACGGCGTGACGGGTCTGGCCCGTGAACTCGGCCTCGACCAGGTCCAGTGGCAGACCCCGGACTGGAACGAGGGCGCGATCCGCTTCTACGACCGGCTCGGCGCCGCCGGACGGCCGAAGCAGCGCTATTCCCTGGCCGTGGAGCCCTCCCGGGGCCAGGGCGGGACACCCCCCGGGCCCGGTTCCGCTTCCCGCTGACCGCGTCGCGCCGGACGGCCGACGCGGGCGGGCACGGCGCACTCCTGTGCGCCCCCTTGTGCTCCTTCGGCGCGGACGGCCGCCGTCGTACGGTTCCGGGCTATGAGCGGATACACGATGGAACCGGCCACGCCGATGGAAATCAGCCCGCGAGTCCTGCCGCCATCCGACCGGTGGTCCCCCGCGCCCGCGGTACCGGCGCCGGTCTGCCGTTTCGAGAACTTCCTGGGGGCCGAGCGCGCCGCCGCCCTGCTGGAGTACGCGATATCGAGGGGGGAGGACTTCACGGCGGGCACCGTCCTGGACCCCCTGACCGGACAGGTGTCCCGCAAGGGGCGTGACTCGCTGGTCCTTCCGGTGACCAGCCGGGTGTTCAGCGCACACCTGGCGGACTGTCTGCCGCTCGTCCAGGAGGTCCTCGGTCACCGGGGCTCGCTCGCACGGTCGTTGACCGTCCTGACGGCGCACGGCGAAGGCGGCCACTTCGGCATGCACACGGACGCCTCGCGCGTCCCGGACGTGGCCACGGCACTGTCCGCCGTGTACTACCTGCACCGCACGCCGCGCGGCTTCGGCGGCGGCCAACTCCGCCTGTACGACACCGTGGTGGACGAGGGCAGGGCGCGGCCGGGGGAGACCTACCGCACGATCGAGCCCGAGCACGACACCATCGTCTTCTTCCCTTCCGGCGCCTTTCACGAGGTCGTGCCGTCCACCTGCCCGAGCGGACGGTTCTCCGACCACCGGTTCACCCTGACGACCTGGATCTCCGGCGGGGAGCCCGCCGCGGCCCCGGCCGCCCGCCGGTCGCCCGTCTGGCAGTGGCTGGCGGACGCGGCCGAGGGCACCCGCCCCCTCCACGACGCCGAGGAGGACCACGACGGGGCCAGGCCGGTGGCGCTGCCGCCGCCCGGCCCCGGCACCCGCCGGGGACCGTCCAGGACCTGACCGCTGCCCGGCCCGCCCGGCCCGCCCGGCCCGCCCGCCCGGACGGCCGCCGGCTCAGTCCGCCCGCCCGATCGGTTCGCCCGCCCGCTCGGCCCGGCCGGCCGCGAGGAGGCGGTCGTAGGCGGCCAGGACGGTCCGGGACTGGTGTTCCACCTGGGTGGCCACCGGGACCCAGCGGGCCCCGAAGCAGATCGCGAAGTCCTCGCACCACCCGGTGACCAGCCGGTCCAGCCCGGGCGCCGCCGGATGCCCCTGGGCGCGCAGCACCCGCAGCAGCATCGCGGCGGCGCGCAGCGACAGCCGCCGCCCGAAGGCGTCGATGCTGGCGATGTACGCCGCCGTGGCCTCCGCGGGGGCCACGGCCGTCCACTCGGCGGCGATCCGGGGGATCAGCTCGAGCGTCCAGTCCACCGCGCGCAGCAGGGCCGCGGCGGCCGGGTCCTCGTACGTCTGCGGACCCGGCCGTACGCCGTCGCCGTCGTCGCCGCGGACCGCGGCGACGAGCGCGGCGTCCGCGGTGAGCCGCTCCGCCAGCATCCGCAGGGCGCCGCGCGGGTCCGGGTGCGGGGCCGGATCGGCCACCAGGTCGGAGGCCCACATGGGGACTTCGACGATGGCGGTCGTGCCGGCGTAGCGGTGGGCGTGGTACCAGGTGCTCAGCCGGGTGTCCTCCGGGTGGAAGGCCCCGGCGGCCTCGCTGCCCGGCTGCGGGATCACGAAGATCCCGGTTCCGGGGGAGGGCCAGCCGGCCGCGTCCGAGGGCCCGTTCTCCACCGGGATGCGCAGCTCGGCGGCCGATTCGGCGAACGGCTCGGCGAGGCCGGGTACGTCCCGGGTGAGCTGCACCCAGGAGCCGCCGAGGTCGGTGGCGTGCAGGGAGACCTGCAGGACGGGCCGCAGTTCGTCGATGAGCGCCATCAGGGCCAGGGTCTCGGGCGGAAGCCGGTCCGCAGGCAGTAACGACGGGGCCCACTCGGGCTGTTCGGGTCCGGGCGGCCGGAAGAAGTTCCGGTGGTAGTCCAGCAGCGAGTGCGGGTGGGGGGTGCGGTGCAGGTCCGCGCCGTCCGGGTCGGCACAGAGCAGGAAGTGCCAGCCGCAGCCGGCCCGCGGCGCCGGGTCGTCGAGGACGCGCCGGGCGAGCGAGAGGGCGGTGGCGCCGCCGACGGGCTCGTTGGCGTGCGCCCCGGCGACGACGAGGACGTTGCGGCCGGCCCCGCCCGGGACGCCGCCCGTCGCGGCGACGGACAGCACCCAGAGGGGCTGCCCGGCCCGAGAGGTGCCGGCCTGGCGGAGCCGCACCTCGCCGGGGTGTTCGTCCGCCAGAACGCGGGCGGCGAGCCCGAGTTCCCGCGGTGTGGGGTAGCACATGTCACGGAGGAGAGTCACAAGGGATGCCATGCCCGCAGGGCCCGCCGCCTACTGCTCCGAGGGCCCCGCAGTTCCCCCAATTCCGGGTGAAACCCCTGGCCAAGGCCCGGGGCGCGGCACCGGGCGGGTCCGGGCTACTGCTGGTGCAGGCCGCGGCCCGCCAGGCTGAGGAAGGCCTCACCGACCGCCTCCGACAGCGTCGGGTGGGCGTGGACGTGCCGTGCCACATCGCCCGGTTCCGCGTCCCAGCCCACGATCAGCTGGCTCTCCGCGATCATCTCCGACACGTGCGGCCCCACCAGGTGTACGCCCAGCACCCGCCCGTCCCGCTCCGCCACCACCTTCACCGTGCCGCCCTGCCCGTGCACCATGCCCTTGGCCACGGCGGTCAGCGGCATCGTGTTCACCACCACGTCGTACGCCGCCTCGCGCGCCTGTGCCTCCGTCAGCCCGACCGCGGCGGTCTGCGGGGCCGAGTAGGTCACCCGCGGCACCGCCGCGTAGTCCACCGGCGCGCTCGCCACCCCGGCCAGGGTCTCCGCGACCAGCAGGCCCTCCGCGAAGGAGGCGTGCGCCAGCCCGAGCGAGGGCGGCGGCAGCAGGTCGCCCACCACGTGGATCCCCGGGACGGCGGTCTCCAGCCGGGACCAGTCGGCCGGGGCCACGAACCCCCGTCCGTCGGTCGCCAGTCCGGCCGCCGCGAGGTCCAGCCCGTCGGTCACCGGGACCCGCCCGACCGCCACCAGCAGGCGCTGCGCCCCGATCTCCCGCAGCTCCCCCCGCGCGGTGCGCACGGTGGCCCGGACCCCGCCGGAGGCGAGCCGCTCGGCCCCCTCCAGCCGGGCCCCGGTCTGCACGTCGATCCCGCGCTTCTTCAGGCCCCGCGCCAGATGCCGGGACACGTCCGCGTCCTCCAGCGGGACCAGCCGGTCCGCGGCCTCGACCAGGGTCACCTCGGCGCCCATGGAACGGTGGAAGGACGCGTACTCCACCCCGATCGCCCCGCCGCCCAGCACCAGCACCGAAGCCGGCAGGCCGGGTGCGAACAGCGCGTCGTCACTGGTCACCACCGTGTGGCCGTCGGGCTCGAGGCCCGGCAGGATGCGCGGCCGGGACCCGGTGGCCAGCACGATGCCCCGGGCGGCGGTGAACTCCCGCCCGTCCCCGGTCCGTACGGACCGCGGTCCGGTCAACCGGGCGCCGCTGCGCACCACCCGCACCCCCGCGTGTTCCAAGTGCCCTTCCACGCCCTTGTGGTTGCGGGAGACGATGTCGTCGCGGGTGGCGGTCAGGGCCGACCAGTCGACCGACTCCACGCTCGCCCGGACCCCCCAGCGCTCGCGCGCCTCGGCTATGCCGTCGACGAGTTCCGCCGCGTGCAGCATGGCCTTGCTGGGGATGCAGCCCCGGTGCAGGCATGTCCCGCCGACCTTGTCGCGTTCCGCGAGCAGGACGCTCAGGCCCAGGGCCGAGGCGCGCAGGGCGGTGCTGTAGCCGCCCGTGCCGCCGCCGATCACGATCACATCCACTGTGCTGTCGTCGCTCATGTCCTCAGCATCCGCGGCCCGTTGGGTCAAGTCCAAGGAAATGATCTTCTGAAGGTCATGCAGGATCTTTATGCTTCGAGGTCATGAGCCTGCGCCAGATGGAGTACTTCCTGGCCGTCGTGGAGGAGTCCTCCTTCACCCGCGCCGCGGACGGTCTGCACGTCACGCAGCCCGCCCTGTCCCACCAGGTCAAGGCCCTGGAGCGGGCCGTGGGCGGCGCGCTGCTGGAGCGGATGCCCCGCGGGGTCCGGCTCACCCCCATGGGCCGCGCCTTCCTCCCGCACGCGCAGCTCGCCGTCCGCAGCGCCCGTCAGGCCGAGCGGGCCGCCCGCGCCGCCGCCGGGGTGGCCGGCGGCGAACTGCACATCGCCACCGTGCACGCCCTGGCCGTCGGCCTGCTCCCGGCCGTCGCCGCCCGCTGGCGGTCCCTGCATCCGGGGGTGTCCCTGGTGCTGCGGGAGTACGGCAGCACCGAGGCCCTGGAGGAGCAGCTGGAACGGGGCGTCGCCGACCTCGCGGTGGGCCCGGAGCCCGCGGGCTGGCCGGGACCGCTGCTGCGGATCGGCCGTGAGGAGCTGGTCAT
The DNA here is from genome assembly GCF_017639205.1 of Streptomyces nojiriensis. Lineage (NCBI taxonomy): Bacteria > Bacillati > Actinomycetota > Actinomycetes > Kitasatosporales > Streptomycetaceae > Streptomyces > Streptomyces nojiriensis. The sequence goes on from NZ_CP071139.1 coordinate 6,942,579, forward strand.
CGTCGTCCCCTTCGACGATCCGCTGGCCGGCCGCCCGGCCGTGACCCTCGCCGAACTCGCCCACCGCGACTGGATCCGCTGCGCGATGGAACCGCTGGTCGACGGTGTCCTCGTCCTCGACCGGGCGTGCGGGGCGCTCGGTTTCACCCCGCACACGGTGCTGCGTACGGAGCACACCTCGACGGCGGTACGGATGGCGGCCGCCGGGGTGGGGGTCGTCATGGCCCCGGCCCACATGGTCCGCGGCGCCGTCGGCGAGGACTGCGTCCTGCTCTCCCTCGACCCCCCGTGGCACCGGCCCCTGGCGGTCTTCTCCCGGGTCCCGCTGACCGGTGCCGCGGCCGCGTTCACGGAGCTGATCGGCGACGGGGCCGTACCGGATCCGGGCTGCCCCGGCGGTCCGCCGCACTGAGCGGTGGACGGCCCGGCCCGCGCCGGATCACCGGCGCAGCCAGACACCCACCGGGTGGCCGTCCAGCAGCGCGGCCACCTCGGCCGGACCGCTGTGCGACGCCGTGGAGTCCGCGCCCGGGGAGAAGGGGGCGAGGCGGGTCCAGGTGCCCGGAGGCAGGTGCAGGCGGGTGTCCCGCCAGCCGCCCGACGCGGCCAGCCGGTGGGAGAGCCGGGTGGCCGCCACCAGCAGCCCGGGGGCCCGGGTGAAGGCCAGCAGATGGCCGGCGGCCGGGCCCCGCGCCAGGACCGGCGCGTAGCCCCGGAAGAGCTCCGGCCGGTCCCGGCGCAGCCGCAGCAGGGTGGCCGTGAGCCCCAGCTTCTCCTCGGCCGGGTCCCCGGGGGCGGCCCCCGTGTCCAGCCGGGCCAGTGCCCGCCGGGGGAAGCGGGCCGGACGCCGGTTGTCGGGGTCCACCAGGGCCCGGTACTCCGTCTCCGCGCCCTGGTAGACCTCCGGGACCCCCGGCATCGCCAGGTGCAGCAGGGTCATGCCGAGGAGGTTGGCCCGGGCCGCCCCGGCCAGCTCCGCCGGGAGGTCGAGCGGGGTCCGGACGTACCCGGCCACGCCCGCCTCGTACTCCTCGTCCGGCTCGGTCCAGCTGGTGTGCAGGCCGGCCTCGCGGACCGCCTTGAGCAGGGCGCCGGCCAGTCGCGGCCCGGCCTCGGGGACCCGGCCGAGCCCCAGCGCGGTCTGCCGGGCCACCCAGGCCAGCTGGGGGTCGGGCCCCTCGGGGCGCCCCATCAGCTCCGGCGCCTGGGACAGCGCCGCGATCCGGGCCCGGACGTCCGCGCTGCGCTTGGTGTCGTGCGTGGACAGGACCGTTCCGGCCGCGGGCCACTCCCGGGCCAGCGCGGCGCAGTACGCGTGGAACTCGGCCGCCGACACGGCCGGGCGCCCCGGCTCCCCGCCGACCTCGGTGGCCGACAGCAGCGGCGCGTACCGGTAGAAGGCCCGGTCCTCCAGGGACTTGGCGCGCAGGGCCGCCGAGGTCTGGGCGAAGCGTGCGGCGAAGGCCGGATCCCCCAGCAGCAGCTCCCGTACGGCGGCCACCGCGCCCGGACCCGCCACCGCGGCCGCCTGCTCCAGGGCCCGCGGCGGCAGGTCCGGCTCGCCGGGATAGGGCCGGTAGACGGGAAAGGCGATCAGCAACTCCCGTACCGCTGCGGCGAGGTCCGGGCCGGCCTGGCGCTCCAGCGCCCCCAGTTCGGCGGCCAGGTCGCCGGTGAGCACCTCCCGGGCGGACGCGCGGGCCGCCTCCGGCCAGTGGGGCAGCCCGGTGGCCTCCCCGTACCGGGCCGCCAGCTCCGCGGCGCCCTCGGGGTCGGTGAACACCCCGTCCACCCGGTGGAGCGCGTCGTAGCCGGTGGTCCCCGCCACCGGCCACGCGGACGGCAGCCGCTCCTCGCGGGCCAGGATCTTCTCGACCACCACCCAGCAGCCGTCGCCCGCGGCCGCCCGCAGCCGCCGCAGGTACTCCTCGGGGTCCGCCAGCCCGTCCACGTGGTCGATCCGCAGCCCGTCCGCGACCCCGTCCCGGACCAGCTCCAGCACCTTCGCGTGGGTGGCCGCGAACACCTCGGGGTCCTCCACCCGGACCCCGATCAGCTCCGAAATGGTGAAGAAGCGCCGGTAGTTGAGGGAGGTGCGGGCTTCGCGCCACCAGGCCGGCCGGTACCACTGCGCGGCGAGCAGCTCGGGCAGCGCGAGCCCCGAGGTCCCCTCCCGCAGCGGGAACTGCTGCTCCCCGTAGCGCAGCACCCCGCCGTCGGCCCGCAGCTCGCAGGACTCCACCGGCCCGGCCAGGACCGGCAGCAGCACCTGGCCGCCGCCCGCCTCCCAGTCGATGTCGAACCAGCGGGCGTACGGTGAGCCGGGGCCGTCCCGCAGCACCTCCCACAGGGGCCGGTTCAGCCGCAGCGGGGTCGGTACCGCCATGTGGTTGGGCACGATGTCGAGGACCAGTCCGAGCCCGTGCGCCCGTGCCGCCCCGGCCAGGGACCGCAGGCCGGGTTCGCCGCCGAGCTCGGCCCGCACGCGGGAGTGGTCGGTGACGTCGTAGCCGTGCGTCGAGCCGGGCACCGCCTCCAGGACCGGGGAGAGGTGCAGGTGCGACACGCCGAGCGAGGCGATGTGCGGTACGGCTTCCTCGGCCGCCGCGAAGGGGAACTCCGGGCGCAGCTGGAGGCGGTAGGTCGACGTCGGAGTGACTGGTGTCGGAACGTCAGATTCCGATTCGGGGGTCGCGTGCGGCTGGCTCATGAGAACGTACGTACCCAACCTGCCGGATTCCGTGCCATGACCCAATGCATCCGAGTGACTGCGCCGGGTTAGTGTCGATCAAGTGGTTGGAACCGTCAGCACCTATCGAAAAGTCATCGCCCTGACCGGGCCCCTACTTCCGCTCGTCTCTTTCCTCGCCCGACTGCCCGTCGCGATGTCCCAGTTCGGGAGCTTCCTGCTGGTCGCCCAGACCAGCGGATCCCTCGCCACCGCGGGCACCGTCGGCGGCGCCCTCTCCATCGGGCAGGTCCTCTTCGGACCCGTCCTCGGCTGGCTCGCCGACCGCCACGGGCAGCGCCCGGTCGTCCTGGCCGCGGCCGCCGTCAACGCCGTGGCCACCGCCGCCCTGGTCGCCGGGGCGCTCACGCACCTGGCCACCGTCCCGCTCGCCGCGATCGGCGCCCTCACCGGAGCCTCCGTACCGCTGATCGGACCGCTCGCCCGCACCCGCTCGGTGGCGCTGGCGCACCGGGCCGGGTCCGACGAGAGCGTCGTCGGCGCCGTCCACGCCCTCGAAGGCACCCTGGACGAGGTCTCCTTCGTCTTCGGACCCGCCCTCGTCGGACTCGCCGCGCTCCTCGCGCACCCCGCCGTCGCCCTCGCCGGCGCGGCCGGCCTCGTCGCCGTCTTCGGCACCGTCTACGCGCTCCACCCGACCGCCGCCGTCACCGCGGGGCACCCCCGGACGGAGCCCGGGGGAGGGGCGCCCGCGCGGGACCGGCGCCCGGGAGGCCGGGTCCGGTCGCCCGGCGTGGTCCACGCCGTCCGCGGCTCCCTCGCCCTCCAGGGCGCGATGTTCGGCGCCTGCCAGGCGGGCATCACCGCGCTCACCATCCGGCTCGGCGTCCCCGACCAGGCCGCCGTCGTCTACTCCGCCATGGGCGTCGTCAGCGCGGTCGTCGGCATCTCGCTCGGCGCGCTGCCCGCCCGCTTCGGGCTGCGGCTGCGCTGGCGGGTGGCGACCGGCGCGGCCCTGGTCCTCTCGGTGCCCCTGCTGTTCACCGACGGCCTGTGGCCGCTGTACGCCGTCGTCACCGTGCTGGGCGCCGCCTACGCACCCCACCTGATCACCGCGTTCGCGCTCACCGAGCGGGCCGTGGCACCGGCCCGGCTCTCCACCGCGATGGCCGTCGCCGCCAGCTGCCTGGTGGCCGGGCAGGCCACGGCACTCGTCGTCTGCGGGCGCCTCGCCGAGGCGTACGGCCCCGCCGGGGCCTTCGCCGTGGCCGTCGGGGCGGCCGCGCTCTGCCTGTTGCTCGCCCTCGTCACCAAGGCGCCCGCCGCCCGGACGCACACCGCCGAGGTGCGCATCCCGGGCCCGCGGACCGGCTCCACCCCGGCGCCGGACGGGAGCGGAGCCGCCTACGCCGGGCGCTGAAGCACCACCAGGCACCGGCCCGTCAGCGCCACCCGGTCACCGGCCGCGTACTGCGGACCGGTGCCGGGTGGCAGTACGTCCGCCCGCGCCGTGTCCACCACCAGCCGCCACTGCGCGCCGTGCCCCGCCGGAACGGTGAAGTCCTGCGGCTCCGCGCCCGCGTTGAACATCAGCAGGAACGAGTCGTCGGTGATCCGCTCCCCGCGGGTGCCCGGCTCGGAGATCGCCTCCCCGTTGAGGAAGACGGTCAGCGCCCTCGCGTGCTGCGCCTGCCAGTCCCGCGCCCGCATCTCCTCCCCGTGCGGGGTGAACCAGGCGATGTCGGACAGCTCGTCGTGCGTGCCCTCCACCGGCCGCCCGTGGAAGAACCGGCGCCGCCGGAAGACCGGGTGGTCGCGGCGCAGCCACACCATCCGCCGGGTGAACTCCAGCAGGGACGGCGCCGGCTTGCCGGGCTCCGGCCAGCGCACCCAGCTCAACTCGTTGTCCTGGCAGTAGGCGTTGTTGTTCCCCTGCTGGGTCCGGCCGAACTCGTCGCCGTGACTGAGCATCGGCACCCCCTGCGACAGCATCAGGGTGGCCGTGAAGTTGCGCATCTGGCGTTCGCGCAGCTCCAGGATCTCCGGATCCTCGGTGGGCCCCTCCACGCCGCAGTTCCAGGAGCGGTTGTGGGTCTCGCCGTCCCGATTGCCCTCCCGGTTGGCCTCGTTGTGCTTCTCGTCGTACGAGACCAGGTCGTTCAGGGTGAAGCCGTCGTGGCAGGTGGTGAAGTTGATCGACGCCAGCGGGCGCCGCCCGTCGTCCTGGTAGAGGTCCGAGGAGCCCGTCAGCCGCCCCGCGAACTCCGCGAGCGTGCGGGGCTGCCCGCGCCACAGGTCCCGTACGGTGTCCCGGTACTTGCCGTTCCACTCGGTCCACAGCGGCGGGAAGTTGCCCACCTGGTAGCCGCCCTCGCCCAGGTCCCAGGGCTCCGCGATCAGCTTCACCTGGCTGACCACCGGATCCTGCTGGACCAGGTCGAAGAACGAGGACAGCCGGTCCACCTCGTGGAACTGGCGGGCCAGCGTCGCCGCCAGGTCGAAGCGGAAGCCGTCCACGTGCATCTCGGTGACCCAGTACCGCAGCGAGTCCATGATCAGCTGGAGCACGTGCGGGGAGCGCATCAGCAGCGAGTTCCCGGTGCCGGTGGTGTCCATGTAGTGGCGCGGATCGTCCGCCAGCCGGTAGTACGAGGCGTTGTCCAGCCCCCGGAAGGACAGCGTCGGGCCCAGGTGGTTCCCCTCGGCGGTGTGGTTGTAGACCACGTCGAGGATCACCTCGATGCCCGCCTCGTGCAGGGCCCGGACCGCCGATTTGAACTCCAGTACCTGCTGACCGCGGTCGCCCGAGGCGTAGCCGTTGTGCGGGGCGAAGAAGCCGATGGTGTTGTAGCCCCAGTAGTTGCTCAGCCCGTCGTTGACCAGCCGGTGGTCGTTGACGAACTGGTGGACCGGCATCAGCTCCAGCGCCGTCACCCCGAGCTTGGCGAGGTGGCCGATGACCGCCGGGTGCGCGAGCGCCCCGTAGGTGCCGCGAAGCTCCTCGGGGAGGTCCGGATGGTGCATGGTCAGGCCCTTGACGTGGGCCTCGTACAGCACGGTGTGGTGGTACTCGTGGCGCGGCGGCCGGTCGTTGGCCCAGTCGAAGTACGGGTTCACCACCACCGAGCTCATCGTGTGCGGGGCGGAGTCCAGGTCGTTGCGCGAGTCCGGCCGGCCGAAGTGGTAGCCGTACACCGCCTCGTTCCAGCTGACCCGGCCGCTGATGGCCCGCGCGTACGGGTCCAGCAGCAGCTTCGCCGCGTTGCAGCGCCGGCCGCGCTCGGGCTCGTACGGGCCGTGCACCCGGAACCCGTAGCGCTGGCCCGGCATGACGCCGGGCAGGTACGCGTGGCGGACGAAGGCGTCCGTCTCGCGCAGCTCCACGGCCGATTCCGACCCGTCGTCGTGCAGGAGGCACAGCTCGATGCGTCGGGCGGCCTCCGAGTAGACCGCGAAGTTGGTGCCGGCGCCGTCGTACGTGGCACCCAGCGGATACGCCTGTCCCGGCCAGACCTGCATAGATAACGACTCTTCCCTCGTTGCCCGAAGATGTCCCGGCTAGACCCGGCGTGGACCCAAGTCCCTGCCAGATCTTCCCCGAAAGAGGGGCCGCAAGCGCGGACTTGGGAGGGGTCCTACCGGGTGACCCGCAGAGCTGATATGCGGGTCAGCGGACTGTCTGCGCATCGGATAATGGGTCAACGGACAGCTCCCGTACGGGCCGTCGGGCTGCACCGGGCCGTGCGCGCGGAGTACCCTTCCGTGATCACTGGAGACGGGCGTCCAGACGCAGAAGGCGGTGCACGGGTGAGCTCGGGAGGTCTGGAGCTGCCCCCTGGTGACAGCAGTCACGAGGGTGGCCCGGCGGACGCCCCAGGAGGTGTCCCCGGCGGGACCCCCTCGGGGATCCCGGCCGGGGCGGTCTCCCTGGCGGGCGGACCGGCGGAGGCCGGGACCGCGGGGACCGGCGTGGAGCTGGACTGGGGCGCGGAGGCCTGGAGCGAGGTCCGGACCCGGGCACAGCGGGCCGGCCGTGCGTACATCTGGCTGAATCTCATCGAACAGCGGCTGCGCGCGGTGGTCGGGGCGGTGCTCCGGCCGATCTACGAACCGGTGCACGGCACGGACGACTGGGTCGTCGCGGCCGCCGGGCCCGCCGGACAGGAATGGGTGCAGCGGGCCGTGGCCGTGCGCGAGGTCAGCCGGCGCAAGGGCTACCTGCTCGACTCCGCCGACGACAACGTGCTGAGCTTCCTGACCCTGCCCCAGCTGCGGGAGCTGATGGTCCAGCACTGGCCGTGCTTCGAGCCGTACTTCGACGACCGGCGCGAGATCGAGCTGGCCCTGGACGAGCTGGAGGTCACCCGCAACGTCGTCTCCCGCAACCGGGCGCTGTCCCGGCCCGTGCTGGAACAGGCGGAGCGGGCCTCGGCGCGCCTGCTGGAGGTGCTGGGCGGGGTCTCCGGCAGCCCCTCCGCGGAGCGGCTGCCGATCGACGCCGTCGAAGACCTCGTGGGCGACCGGTACGCGGACGTCATCTCCGTCCACCCCGACCGGGTACGGCTCCAGCGCCAGCTCCCGGCCGAGGACCTCTTCGGGGGTGCGCGGCGGCTCGACGCCATCGGCATAGGGCTCAACCTGCTGGTCCAGAACTTCTCGGGCCGAAGACTCGTCCGGCTCACGGAGGCCGGGTGCCGGGTGCGGCTGCTGTTCCTGAACCCGGCGAGCAGCGCCGTGAAGCGGCGCGAGCGGGAACTGGGGCTGCGCAAGGGCGAGCTGAGCCGCTCGGTGGAGATGAACATCCTGCACGTCCGCCGGGTCCGGGCGGGTCTGCGGGACCCCTCCCGCTTCGAGATCCACGTCTTCGACGAGACCCCGCGGTTCACCGCCTACCTGGTGGAGGGGCAGGCCTCGGGCATCGCGGTGGTCCAGTCCTACCTGCGGCGGGCGCGCGGCATGGAGTCGCCCGTCCTGGTGCTGCGGGGCGGCGGCCGCGGGGTGCCGAAGGACGCGGAGCACGGACTGTTCACGACGTACCGGGAGGAGTTCGAATCGATGTGGGAGGACTCCCGGCCGGTGTCCTGACCCGCGGCCCGGCGGCCCCGGCGGCCTGGCTGTCAGTGCCCCGTGGCAGGCTGAAACCCGTTGACCGAAGGTGTACGGGGGAGGGGCACGGGGTGGAGGACTGGCACGGCATGGGGGACTGGCACGGCGGTGTGCTGATCGGATTCGACCTGGAGACGACCGGCACGGAGCCGGGGGAATCGCGGATCGTGACGGCGGCCCTGGTCGAGGTGCGCGGCGGAACGGTGCGCGAGCGGCGCGGCTGGCTCGCCGATCCCGGGATACCGATCCCGGAAGGGGCCTCGGCCATCCACGGGATCAGCACGGAGCGCGCGGTCGCCGAGGGGCGCCCGGTGCGGGAGGTCGCGGACGAGGTCGCGGGGGCCCTGGTCGGACACTGGCGTGCCGGAGCGGTGGTGGTCGCGTACAACGCGGCCTTCGACCTGACCCTGCTGAGCGCCGAGCTGGCCCGGCACGGGCTGCCCTCGCTGGCCGACCGGCTGGACGGGGCACCGACCGGGCCGGTGGTGGACCCGCTGACCATCGACCGGGCCGTGGACCGCTACCGGCGGGGCAAGCGGACCCTGGAGGCGGTCTGCGGGGTGTACGGGGTCACCCTCGACGCCGCGCACGACGCCGGGGCGGACGCGCTGGCCGCGGTCCAGGTGGCCCGTGCGATAGCCGAGCGGCATCCGGAGGTGGCCGCGCTCACGCCGGCCGACCTGCACGCACGGCAGAGCACCTGGCACGCGCGCTGGGCCCGGGACTTCCAGTCGTACCTGCGCCGCCAGGGCACCCCGGACGCGGTGATCGACGAGGCCTGGCCGCTCCGGGGCCTGGTCCCCGCGTAGGAGGCGTCCTGTCGGTCCTCGCCCCCCGGGCCGGGCCCGGCAAGATCCGGAAGAGACGGCCTAGAACGAGTGCCACCGGGTTTGCCGGTCGCCGTCCCTGAGGGAGGCCACGCGGCGGCGGAACTCGGCCCGTGCCCCCGGGTCGGCCGGGGCGTGCTGGGCGACCCAGGCGCAGCTGGCCGTCTCCCGGGCGCCGCGCAGGACCGCGCAGCCCTCCCAGTCGCGGACGTCCCACCCGTACGCCGTCACGAAGGCCTCGTACTCCTCGGCGGGCAGACCGTACCGGTCGCGGGAGAGCGCCATCACCACCAGGTCGTGCTCGCGCAGATCGGCCGACACGGTCTCCAGGTCGACCAGGGCAGGGCCGTCGGGGCCCACGTGGACGTTGCGGGGCAGGGCGTCGCCGTGGACCGGGCCCGGGGGCAGCCGCGGGGTCAGGGCCGCCAGCTCGGCGGCGTACGCGTCCCGGCGGGCCCGCAGATAGGCCGCGTCGGCCGGGTCGACGGCGCCCGCCGCCAGCCGCAGCCAGCGCTCGACCCCCTCCAGCAGGTTCCGCGCGGGCAGGGCGAACGGCGGCTCGGGCAGGGCGTGCACGAGGCGCAGCAGATCCGCCAGGTCCCCGGGCCCCGCGGGCCGCACCGCGTCCGGGAGCCGGTGCCACAGGGTCAGCGGATGCCCGTCCACCAGCCGCGGCTTCGGCTCGGCCGCGCGGACCGCCGGGATCCCGGACGCGGCGAACCAGCCGGCCACCGCGAGTTCCCGCTCGGCCCGCTCCAGCAGCGCGGCCTCCCGGCCCACCTTCACCACCAGGTCGCCGACGGCGAAGACCGCGTTCTCGCCGAACGCGAGGAGCACCGCCGCCCCGGGCGCGCCCCCGGTCAGGCCCGCCGCCGCCAGTACCCGCCTCGCCCGTGCCTCGTCCATACCGCCGCTCCCGCCCCTCCCGTGGATCCGCTGCCGCCAGCCAGTATGTGGTGGCTTCCGGCAGGTGGCCCGATCCTGGAGTCATGTGCGCCGAACACGACGGACGCGCCGACCGGGGCCCCTCGGTCGTGACCCGGCGCGCCCTGCGCACCACCCTCTCCGCGTGCGTCTCGTTCTTCGTCTGCCTGTACGCACTGGACCGGCCGGTGGCGGCGACGTACGCGCTGTTCGCCGCGGTGTCGATGGCGGCCCTCTCCCACATCCCCGGCACCGGGCGCCAGCGGGCGGCCGTCATGGTCAGGGCGACGCCCGCGGCCTGGCTGCTGCTGACGATCGGTACCTACCTCGCGATCCGGACCTGGACCGCCGTGGTCGGCATGCTCCTGATCGGCTTCGCCCTGGCCTTCGTGGCGGCGGCCGGGCCCCGCGCGGCGGGCGCGGCCCCCGGTCTGCAGCTGCTCTACATCCTGCCGTGCTTCCCGCCCTACGCACCGGACACCCTGGTCGAACGGCTCGCGGGGGCGACCTTCGGCCTGCTGTTGCTGGTCCTCGCCGAGGTCTTCGTCCTGCCCGAGGAGCCCGGGCCCACCTACCGGCAGGTGGCCGCCCGGGCGGCCGACACCGCCGCCCGCTGTGCCGCGGAGCTGGGCCGCGCCCCGTACACGCTGTGCGCCGCCTCGGCGGAGACGGCCCGGGCGGCCGGCGAGTCGCTGCGGCCCTTCCGGACCGACGGAGCCGACCGGCCCGCCGGGCCGGGGCTGCGCGAACGCGCCCTGGCCCACGTGGGCCTGGCCGCCCGCACGCTCCTGGGCCGCATGGCGAACCTGCCCCCGGCGCCCCCGGAGCCGCCGCCCCCGGACCGGCCGCCGGAGGTGGCGGAGGCCGAGGTGCTGAGCGCGGTGGCCCGGGCCGTCACCGAGACCTCGGCGGTGCTGGACGGCGGGGCCGACACGACCGAAGCGGCCGACGCCCTGCGGCGCGTACGGAAGGAGGCGGCGTCGGCGGCCGAGCGGGAGCCGCCGACGACGGTGGCGCGGGGCCGCCGCCGGGCGGCCGTGCTGGAGGTGGCCGACGCCGCCGTGGCCCTGACGACGGCGGCCGAGCTGGCGGTCCGGGGCCGGCACGCGCGAAAGCCCGCCGGAGCCGACGCCGGGCGCTTCTGGTACGCCGGCCAGCTCGCGCCGCGCCTGTGGTGGCACCGGATGGCGGGACATGCCGGGCCCCGGTCCGTGTACTTCCAGAACGCCGTACGGATCAGCCTCGCGCTGGCCGCGGCCCGCACGATCGCGGGCGTGGACTCGCTGCCCCACGGCTTCTGGGCGATGCTGGCCGTCCTCAGCCTGACCCGGACGACCGCCTCCCAGACCCGGGCGACCGTACGGGTGGCCATCACGGGCACCCTGCTCGGAGCCCTGGTCACCGGGGTCCTGCTGGCCCTCATCGGCAGCCACACCACCATCTACGCCATCGCCCTGCCGTTCGTGATGCTCACGGCGTTCCGGGTGGGGCCGGTCAAGGGCGTGGGCTGGGCCCAGGGCATGTTCACCCTCGTGGTGGCCTTCGTCTTCGCGCAGCTGGCCCCCGTGACCTGGCAGCTCGCCGAGGTCCGGATCCTGGACGTGATCATCGGCAGCCTGATCGGCGTCGTGTTCGGGGTGCTCGCCTGGCCGCGCGGGGCGCAGCGCGAGCTGCACCGGGCGGTCGCCCTGCTGCTGACGAGGGAGGCGGAGACCGTCGAGCGGACCACGGCCGCCGTGGTGGAGGGCGGGCCGGGGCAGGCCCCCGACGACCAGCCGCTCCAGCACGCGCTGATCATGGCGGAGTCCGCCTTCGCGCAGCACCAGAGCGAGCCCCGCACCACCGAGGAGCCCACGACGGACTGGCACGCGGCCATGATGACGGGCCACCACGTGCTGTGGGGTTCGCGGCGGCTCGTCGTCCGCGGCGGCCCGGCCGTGGGGCCCGACAACGGCGCCCGGCTGGACGGCCGGGCGGCTGGGGTGGCCGGCCGGATGCGGGAGGCGGCCGGGCGGGCGGGCGCGGATCCGGCGGCCCGGAAGGTTCCGGAGACCGCGGACGTCCCGGATCCGCCGAGCGCGCCGCCGCCGGGCGGGCCCACCGGGGACGATCCGCCGGGTGTCTCCTCGCCGCGGTTCTTCGCCGCGCTCGTCTGGCTCGACTCGCTCACCGTGGACGTCGACCGCATCACGGCACCGGACCACCCGTCCGGCTCATCCGGCTCATCCGGCGCGTCCCGCCCGTCCGGCCCGGCGTGAGCGGCGGAAAAGATATTGCACGAGACGTATCGTCTCGTTTATCGTTCGATCATGACCGCAGCCAAGCCCGCCCATATCGCCATGTTCTCCATTGCCGCCCACGGGCACGTGAACCCGAGCATCGAGGTGATCCGCGAACTCGTGTCGCGGGGCCACCGCGTCAGCTACGCCATCCCCGCCTCCTTCGCCGAGAAGGTCGCGGAGACCGGCGCCACGCCCGTGATCTACACCTCCACCCTTCCGACCGACGACGAGCCGGAGGCCTGGGGCAGCGAGCCGATCGACCACCTGGAGCTGTTCCGGAAGGACGCCGTCCAGGCGCTCCCGCAGCTCGCCGCCGCCTTCGAGGGCGACGAGCCGGACCTCGTGCTCCACGACATCACCTCCTACCCGGCGCCCGTGCTCGCCCATCGCTGGGGCGTCCCCGCCGTCTCCCTCTCCCCGAACCTGGTCGCCTGGGAGGGGTACGAGCAGGAGGTGGCCGAGCCGATGTTCGCCGAGCTGAAGGCCTCCGAGCGCGGCCGGGCGTACTACGCGGCCTTCGCGGCCTGGCTCACCGAGAACGGCCTCGGCGACGACGTCGACCGCTTCCAGGGCCGCCCGCGGCGCAGCATCGTCCTCATCCCCCGTGCGCTCCAGCCGCAGGCCGACCGTGTCGACGGGTCCGTGTACACCTTCGTCGGAGCCTGCCAGGGCGACCGCAGCGCCACCCAGGGCACCTGGCAGCGGCCCCCGGCCGCCGAGGGCAAGAAGATCGTGCTCGTCTCGCTCGGTTCCGCCTTCACCAAGCAGCCGGCCTTCTACCGCGCCTGCATCGAGGCCTTCGCGGACCTGCCCGACTGGTATCTCGTCCTCCAGATCGGCACGTTCACCGACGAGGCCGACCTGGGCCCGGTTCCCGCCAACGTCGAGGTCCACCGCTGGGTTCCCCAGCTGGACATCCTGCACCGGGCCGACGCCTTCATCACCCACGCGGGCGCCGGCGGCAGCCAGGAGGGGCTCGCCACCGCCACTCCGATGGTCGCCGTCCCGCAGGCCGTCGACCAGTTCGCCAACGCCGACATGCTGGTCTCCCTCGGCGTGGCCCGCCACGTCCCGATGGCGGACGCCGACGCCGCGACCCTGCGCGAGGCGGTCCTCCACCTGGTCGCCGACCCCGAGGTCGCCGCGCGGGCGGAGGCCGTCCGCGCGCAGATGGCGACCGAAGGCGGCACACGACGGGCGGCCGACCTCATCGAGGCCGAATTGCCGTAGGCGGGTTCCAGGACGGAACCGAGCGCGCCGCACCGACCCGGGCGGCCGTCGCGCACACCCGCCGGAGCAGGTAGTGCAGCTGGGTGCGCTCACCCTTCGTGAGGGACGCCAGCAGGGCCTCCTGCACCGACTTCATGTCGTCCTGGACCGTCGTCAGTGCCGCCGCACCCGCCGGGGTGAGCGTCACCACCTCGTGGCGCCCGCCGATGTTGACGACCATCACCTGCACCAGGCCCTGCGCCAGGAGATCGCGGACCGCCCGCGCGACGTCGGCCGACGGCACGTCCGACTGCGCGGCGAGATCGCGCCGGGCGTGCGGCCCCCATTCGGCCAGCCTGCCGAGAACCGAGTGGTGCAGGGGGCTCAACCCGCCTGCTCGCAAACGCTCGGTCGCCAACGCGTCCGCGGCCCTGCCCGCCGCGGCCAGGAGATGCACGGTCTGCTCGGAGGGACTCGACGACCCACTCCCCCTGTCGTACACGCCGCATCCAATCGCCGGGGAGGGGGATGCCACCTTCGACCCAGGACACGCGGACGGCGTCGCCCACGGCACTCCGTGCGCCGGGTACGGGGCACGTCGGCTCCGGAGCCACCCGGCATGCCGGGCCTGGAGGGACAGGTGACGTAAACCTGGGCGCAGCTTACTTACGCCCGGCCGATCGGTCTACATCGACGTCGACACGCCCTGGGCGACGCGGTCCCCCAGAAGGTCCCGGGCGGCGAACTCCACGTACTCGTGGAGGCCGTACGCCAGGAGCAGACCCAGCAGGGCGCAGACCGTCACCGCCGTCACCAGGCCGGCCACGGCCGCCTGGGTCCCGCGCGTCTGCGGTCGGACCGGTACCGGCTGCAGCAGGGCTTCGACCCGCTGCGGGACCGGCCCGGTATTCACCGAGAGCGCGGGGCCGCGGACCATGCCCCTTTTCCCGGCGGACGCGGCGGACGCGGTGGACGAGGCGGCCAGCGCCGCGCGTGCGATCGCGGTCGCCGCCAGCCGCCGGTCGCCCACCGACGAGGCCGCCGACTCGTCCGCCCACCGCTCCAGGTGGAAGTCCAGCGCCGGGCGCAGGGCTCGCAGGGCGGGGTGCACCGCGGTGGCCAGGTGGGTGGTGACCGACCACAGGTGGTGGCGGCCCGTCAGATGGGCCCGCTCGTGCCCGAGCAGCACCTCGCGCTCCGCCGGGCCCAGGGTCTTGAGCATGCCCGTCGTCACGACGACCCGGCCGCCGCGCCCGCGCCATCCCGGCAGCGCGAAGGCCTGCGGCTCGGGATCCGGTACGACCAGGAGATCGCCGTCGGACACCGCGTCGCCGGTGCACGCCCAGGCGCGGGCGAGCAGCGAGCGGCGCTCGTACCAGCGGCGGAACAGCAGCACCGCCTGTAAGGCCAATACCGCACCGGCGGCCGCGGCCACCGGCACGGCGGCCGGCCATTCGGCAGCCGCCTGTGACAGCGGGATCTGTTCGAAGGTGGCGAGGAGCGGCACGTGGAACAGGCCGACGAGCGCTGCCACGGTGGCGCCCGCCAGCAGAACGGCGGTTCCGGTCAGCGCCGCGCACGCTTCCCTCGGCGGCAGGAGCGCGGCCAGCCGGCGGCCGGCCGGCACCGCGGCCCAGGGAAGCGCCAGGGTCAGTACGACCACGGCCAGAACCAGGGTCATTCGCCGTCCCCGGACCCCAGGAGCAGACGCCTCAGGGCTTCCTCGTCGTCGCCGGACAGCGAGGAGACGAACCGCTTCAGTACGAGGTCGCGCTGCGGCTCCCGCTCCAGCTCGCGGCGCATGCGCCCGGCCGCCAGCCCGGCGGCGTCGTCCGCGGCGGTGTAGGCGAAGCCCCGGCCCTCGCGGGTGCGCACGACCGTCCCCTTCTCGTAGAGGCGGGTGAGGATCGTCGTCACCGTGGTCCTCGCCAGGTCCCGGGCGAGCGCGGCGTTGATCTGCTGCGGCGTCAACGGCTGCTCGGCCGCCCACAGGACCGCCAGCACGTCCGCGACGAGTTCACCGTGCGGACGCCTCGCGTCCCCGCCGTCCTCCACCATCCCGTTACCGCCCTGCCGCCGCCCGGGGCCGATGCACCCGGCCGTTGATGAATAGGTTTGCCTTACCAACTGTACGGGGGCGCGGATCGCCCCCCCCGTACGGGCCGGTTCACTCCTCGCCGGTCTCGCCCTGCGCGATTTCGATCCGGGCGTGCAGGCTGTCGGCGGCCCGGAGGGACGCTCCGGCCGACACGGCCAGGCAGGTCAGCAGCGCCACCACCGCCAGGCGGCGCGGGGCGCCGCAGACGCGCGCCCGTGCGGGCTGCCCGAGCAGGGCCGCGACCCGCAGGGGCACCGGGCCCGTCGTGGCGGCCAGGGCGAAGCCGGGCCGGTTCCGGTCAGGGGACGCGTGGACGGCCAGAGCGGCCCGGCCGATGGCCCGGGCCGTGAGGCGGCGGTCGCCCACCGCCTGCGCGGCGGATTCGTCGGCGCTGCGCTCCAGCGCGTAGCGGAGGGGCTCGCGCACGGCGCGCAGCCCCGGATGGCAGTGGGCGGCCAGTTCGACGATCGCCGCCAGAAGGTGGTGACGGCCTCTCAGGTGGGCCCGCTCATGGGCGAGCAGGACCTCGCATTCCGCCGCGGACAGCGCCCGCAGCATGCCCGAGGTGATCACGATACGGCCGGGGCGGCCCGGCAGCGCGTAGGCGTCGGGGTGCTCCTCCTCCAGGACCACGAGCTCGCTCCGGCTGCCCGCGGCCAGCAGCCGTGCCCGCCGCAACTGCTTCCACCAGCGGTACGCGCCGTGGAGCAGCAGGGCGCCACGGGCGGCGAGGAGCGAGGTGGCCGCGACGGTGATCACGGCGGCCGTGCCCGGCGACCCGGACGCCAGTGGTGTGAGCAGATGGCCCAGTGCGGCCACCGGCGGCAGGTGCGTGGCGCCGGGGACGACCAGCAGGGCGAGGGCCGCGATGCTGCCCGCGGCGAGCCCGGCGGCCGAACCGACCAGCAGCCGGACCGCCTGCCTCGACGGGAGGCTCGTGACCAGCACGCGGCACAACGGGCCGGCGAGGAAGGGCAGCAGGAGCGGCAACGACAACAGCCAGGTCACGCGCCCCCCTCGGCGCCGTCGCCCTCCAGCAGAGCGCGCAGCAGCGCCTCGTCCTCGTCGCTGAGCTGGGAGACGAAGCGGCTCAGCACCGTCCCGCGGTCCTCGGTCCCGGCCAGTTCCGCGTGCATGCGGCGCGCGGTCAGCCCCGACGCGTCCTCGGTCGGCAGGTAGGCGAACCCGCGGCCGGACCGGGTGCGGGTGACCACGCCCTTCTCGTACAGCCGGGTCAGGATCGTCGTCACCGTCGTACGGGCGTGGGAGGAACCGAGCGCCTCCTGGACCTGCCCCGGCGTCAGCGGGGCGCCGGCCGCCCACAGTGCCGCAAGGACGCTCGCCCCCAGCTCACCGGCGGGCCGCCGTTCCGCACGCGCATCCCCCATGGGAATCTCCTCAGTACAACGATCGTCTACAGTGACGTAGACCGTCTACGTGACTGTAGTCAATAATGCCGTCACCGCCCCGGCCCACTCACCTCAGGGGAGCCGTCCACCATGGCCCTATCCGCCCACATGGCAGTGCCACAGGCCGTGAACCTGCTCGACGCCGGATCCCTCCTGTCGGCGTTCGGCGCGCTCGGCATCGCCGTCGTGCTCTTCGCCGAGACCGGTCTCCTGGTCGGCTTCTTCCTGCCGGGCGACTCCCTCCTGTTCACCGCGGGCCTGCTCTGCGTGCCGGGCGGGCACCGCCCCGTCCACCTCTCCCTGCCCCAGGTACTGGCCTTCGCCGCCGTCGGCGCGCTCCTGGGAGCGCAGGTGGGCTACCTGATCGGCCGACGTGGCGGCCGCGCCCTGCTCGCCCGCAGCCGCAGTCGCAAGCTCCACGAGGGAGCCGAGCGCGCGGAGGAACTCCTCCACCGCTACGGGCACGGCAAGGCCGTCGTACTGGCCCGCTTCGTCCCGGTGGTGCGCACCGTCCTCAACCCCTTGGCCGGCGCCCTGGGCGTGCCCGCCCGCGTCTTCACCGTCTGGCAGGTCGTGGGCGGACTCCTCTGGACCGTGGGCCTCGTCCTCGCCGGATACGCCCTCGGCTCCTCCGTACCCGACGTCGACCGCTACCTCCTGCCCGTCGTGGTCCTCGTCGTCCTCGTCTCCCTCACTCCGGTGGCCGTCGAAATGATTCGCCGGCGGGGCCCCCGCACCCCGGACGGAAGCGCGCGGTGAGCCCGGTCGCCCCGGACGGGCCCGCCGCGAAGGCGCCGCAGCCCCTGCCGACGGCGGCGGCTGCCCGAACCCGCCCCCTCCACCCGCCGGCCGACCCACCCCGGCCCCTGACCCCTGCGGACGGGAGATGACCGAGCACCCCGGTCTCGCGGTGATCGTCACCGCAGCGCTGCCCCTGGTCGTGCGGCACGGCTCCGCTGTCACCACCTCGATGGTCGCCAGGGCCGCAGGGCTCCCGGCAGCGGCGGTCTTCACCGCGTTCCCCGACAAAGCCGCCCTGCTCGAAGCCTGCGCGGCCGCGGCCCTCAGGGCGGACGAAGCCGTGGCGGCCATCAACGCGATCGACCTGACCCGGCCACTCGAAACCCGACTGGCCTCGGCCGCCGTCCATCTGCGCAGCTACGCAACCCGCCTGCTCCTGCTCGCCGATGCCATGCCCCCACGCCGACCTCGGCTGGCCGAGCCCACGGAGAACTCCGGTGGGCACGCCCGGCACGAGGAAGAGCTCGCGTCGCTCCGACAAGCACTGACGGCTCTCTTCGAACCGGAGCGCGAACTGCTCCGAATGCCCCCGGAACACCTCGCCCGGGTGTTCCAGTCGATGGTCCTGTCGGACGCTCCGTCCGGCCCTGGGGAGCCGGTGCCGACCGAGGAGTTGGTGTCGCTGCTCCTGTGGGGCGCGCTCACCCCTCCCTGATCAAAGGCAGTGCCTCTCCCGTGCCCCACTCCCTCCCGACCGTGCCGCACTGGCGGTCTGTCCAGACAGGACGCCCGATGACCTCCATCCCCGCGGCCGCACCCGGCGCCGCCGGCAAGCCGCGGTGGCTGCCCGCCCTACCGGTGCTCGTCCGCTCGATGCTGCCGGCGGCGCTGGTCGCGCTGGTCGCGCTCGTCGCGTCGGTCTGGTCGGCGCACGGCGCACCGCTCGGGGTGGACGAGGCCCTGCACCGCTGGGTGCTGGAGCACCGCCCGCGCTGGGCGGTCGCATCGGCCGTGGCGGTCACCGTGACGGGAAGCGGAGTGCCCGCCTACCTCCTGGCGATGCTCGCCGGGGCCATGTCCGTCAGGACCCACCGCCTGCGCGGGGCGCTGGCGGGAGCCCTGGCACTGGTGTCGGTACAACTGCCGCGCATGGCCCTGGCGTCGTGGCTCGCCCGGCCCCGGCCGCCGGCCGGCGAGTGGGCGTGGTCGGCCGACGGATACGCCATGCCCTCGGGACACACCACGACCTCCGCGGCCGTGGCAGTCCTCCTCACCGCCGGGGTGCACCGCGCGGTACGGGGCCGGGCGCGGCGGCCGCTCCTGGTGATACCGGCCCTGTGGGCGGCGGCCGTGGGCGTCAGCCGCGTCTACCTCGGCATGCACTGGCCCACCGATGTCCTGGCGGGTTGGCTGCTGACCGCCCTGTGGGCCGGGCTGCTCGGGACGGTCCTGATTCTCCTGCGGCGCCGGAAGGCCGGCGCCGTCCCAGCGAACGAAGGTGAAGGCACGTGAGCGCGATCAGTGTGGGACAGGCCGTGGTCCTCGGCATCGTGGAAGGGGTGACGGAGTTCCTGCCGGTCTCCTCCACCGGCCACCTCAAGATCACCGAAGGGCTGATGGGCATCCCCGTCGACGACAAGTCCGTCGTCGCGTTCACCGCCGTCATCCAGGTCGGCGCGATCGCCGCGGTCCTCGTCTACTTCTTCAAGGACATCGTGCGCATCGTCTCCGCCTGGGGCCGCGGACTGGCCGACCCCGAGGAGCGCTACCACCACGACTACAAGTTCGCCTGGTGGGTCGTCTACGCCACCATCCCCATCGTGGTCGTCGGACTCGCGGCGAAGCCGCTGATCGAAGGACCGCTCGCCTCCCTCTGGGTGGTGGCCGGATCGCTGATCGTCGGCAGCGGCCTGATGTGGGCGGCCGACCGGATGGGACGCCACAAGCGCGGCGAGGACGACACCGACCTCAAGGACGCCATGCTGGTCGGCTCCTCCCAGATCCTCGCCCTGCTCTTCCCCGGCTTCTCCCGCTCCGGCGCCACCATGTCCACCGGCCTCATCCTCGACTTGGAGCGGGTCGCAGCCACCCGCCTGTCCTTCTTCCTCGGCATCCCCGCCCTGACCGGCGCGGGCCTCTACGAGCTCAAGGACGCCGTCGGCGCCGGCGTCGACGCCCTCCCCCTGGTCATCGGCACCGCCGTGTCCTTCGCCGTCGCCTACGCCTCGATCGCCTGGCTCCTGAAGTACGTCGCCAAGCACTCCTTCAACGCCTTCGTCGCCTACCGGATCGTCATCGGCGTACTCCTGTTCGGCCTGCTGGGCACCGGCGTCCTGCACGCCTGACCCCGGTCCCGGCCGGCCCTTCTCCGCCCTCATCCCGCTGCGACACCCTCTAGGGTGCGCCCATGACGAAGAAGGCGACGACGAAGAAGTACGCGGCCCTGCTGCGCGGAATCAATGTCGGCGGGAACAAGAAGGTCCCGATGGCGGAGCTGCGCGCGCTGCTGGAGGGGCTCGGACACGGCGACGTGGCGACGTACCTGCAGAGCGGCAACGCCGTCTTCAGCAGCGCGCGGCAGGACCCGGCGGCCCTCGCCCGGGAGCTGGAGGCGGCCATCGAGGCCCACTTCGGCTTCCGGGTGGCGTGCCTGGTGCTGGACGGGGCGTACCTGCGTGCCGTCGCCGAGGCCTGTCCGTTCCCGGCCGCGGAGCTGGAGGGCAAGCAGCTGCACGTCACCTTCTGCTCGGAACAGCCCGGCCCGGAGCGCTTCGCCGCGATCGACGGGGCGGCGCACCTCCCCGAGGAGTACCGGATCGGCGACCGCGTCCTCTACCTCTACGTCCCCGAGGGCCTGGGCCGCTCCAAGCTCGCCGAGGCCCTCGCCAAGCCCGCCGTCGTGAAGGGCCTCGACGTGACCACCCGCAACTGGAACACCGTCGCCAAGCTCGTGGAACTGACCGCGGCCTGACCCCGGATCCGAACGGTCGGACGGCTTCACCGCGGAGCGTCAGCTCGTGCTCCCCGAACAGGTGCCCTGACCGCGCGGCGGGGCTCGGCGTACCGGCAACCCACCGAGGACCTGCCGGACACCGTCCGGACGGGGCCCATCGGCCGGCAGAGCCACCACGCGCAGGGCGCGTTCCCCCGCAGGCCCGGCAGTTCGCCGTGCCCCGAGGGCGACCCGGCGGGCCGGATGTGCCAGGCTCGTGGCATGCGTTACATCATCATCGGCGCGGGCGCGGTCGGCGCCACCATCGGCGGACGGCTCGCGGAGGCGGGCGGCGAGGTCGTCCTCGTCGCCCGGGGCGCGCACGCGCAGGCCCTGCGGGCCGAAGGGCTGCGGCTCACGACGGCCGACGGGACCCGGGTGCACCGGCTGCCCGTCGTCACCGGACCGGACGAACTCGGTGAACTGCGCCCCGACGACGTGCTGTTGCTGTCCGTGAAGACCCAGGACGCCATCGCCGCGCTCGACGCGTGGGGCGACGCGGAGGTCGCGGGCGGCGGTACGGCCGCACAGCGGCTCCCGGTGCTGTGCGCGCAGAACGGCGTGGAGAGCGAGCGGCTGGCGCTACGGCGCTTCGCGCGCGTGTACGGGGTGTGCGTATGGCTGCCCGCCACCTTCCTGGAGCCGGGGGTGGTCTCGGCGCTGTGCGCGCCGCTGATCGGCGTCCTGCACGTGGGCCGGGCGGCGGGCGGCACGGACGCCCTGTCCCGGGCCGTCTCGGCGGACCTCGGCAAGGCCGGCTTCGAGGCGCCGCCGGTCGCGGACGTGATGCGGTGGAAGTACGCGAAGCTGCTCGGGAACCTGGGCAACGCGATCCAGGCGACGACCGGACCGGAGCCGGACCCGGCGAAGGCCGCGCTGCTCCTGCGGGCCGTCCGCGAAGGCAAGGCCGCCTTCGGCGCGGCGGGCATCGCCTACGCCTCGGACGCCGAGCAGGCGACGGCCCGCGAGGGCAAGGTGAACCAGCCGGCAGGGGTGCGGGGCGGCTCGTCCTGGCAGAGCCTCGCGCGGGGCACGGGCTCGGTGGAGGCGGACTACCTCAACGGGGAGATCTCCCTGCTGGGCCGGCTGCACGGGGTGCCGACCCCGGTCAACGACGTCCTGCGGCACGCGGCGAACATCTTCGCCCGGGAGGGCCTGCCGCCCGGCGCGATGTCCGCCGCGGACCTGACGGCCCTCGCGGACGAGGCCGCGGCCCGGGGCTAGGCCGTCTCTTCCGGATCTTGCCGGGCCCGCGACGCCCGGCACCGCACCTGGCCGCGTTGTCGGGGCGCCCGAGTACGTCCAGTACACGGTGCGCTCCTCCGCCTTGCCATGTACGGCACCGGACGCCGCGGGCTCGGCCGACAAGATCCGGAAGAGACGGCCTAGGCCGTCTCCTTGGCCGGCGTCGGTGCAGGGTTCGATGGTGTTCCGCTGCTCCCGCGGGGCAGTCGGGCCCTGGTCAGATCGTGACCGGGCCGCGGGCGGTGGCGAACTCGACCGAGATCAGGCCCGGCTCCTCATCCTCGACCCAGGTGACGTCGATCTGGTCGAGGGGGTGGTCGGCCGGTTCGCCGAGGAATTCGGCGATGGAGGCGGCGTCGCCGGCGATGGAGACCCCGTGGATGGTGGTGGAGGTGCGCGGATCGGCGCTCGGGCGCTCCTCCATGGGGACCAGCCACTGCAGGAAGTAGGGCAGTTCCGGGTCCTCCAGCAGTTCCAGCAGGCCGATCTGCTTCCACCTCAGGTCGAACCCGTCGGGGCGGACACGGTGGCCCTCGGCCGAGGTGCGGCCGAGGCGGGCCTCGACCGGGGCGATGTCGTCGACGGAGACCACCCAACCGAGCCAGCCGCCGCCCTCGGCGGCGCGGCGCGCGACCGCCTGGCCGAAGGGTGCGCGGTCGGCGGCGGGGTGGTCGAGCGTGGTGACCACCTCGACGTAGGTGCCGCCGTTCAGCGGGAGAATGAAATTGCGGGTGCCGAATCGCGGGTGCACGCCCCCGTCGACGAACCCGGCGCCCAGCGCCGATCCGATCCACTGGACGGTGGAGACGAAGCTGTCGCGGGCCACCGCATAGGACACGTGATCAAGTCGCACCGCGCCATCATCACCCGACAACCCGCACAAATCCCTACGCCACGCACGCCGCCCCGGCCGCGTCCGCCGTGGATTCAGCCGTGGAGCGGATCGATCACCGTCATCCCGGCGGGGGAGGCCCCGGTCGAAGCCGGGCAGCAGCGCTGCCGCCTCGCCGAGGCCCACGACCCGCTCGATCAGCCGCTGCGGGGCGTGCGCTGCTGCCGCGCCCGGCAGCGGCGCCCGGCAGCCGCGCTTGGCGGTGCGGGGCCGGTCGGGGATACGCTGAAGGGGAGTCTCTACGTCCGCCGGTCCTCGTCGAAGTGACCGACCGCAGCGGTAGGAGTCGAAGCGGATTCGACCCGGGGTCGAACCGGCGGCGCCTCGTGGCCGACCGGGCTTCGACGCGCATGCGGTGCGGCGGTGCGGTCGCCCGAGGTCGTGACGCCGCCCACGCGCACCGGAGGCCGGTGGACGGTCCGTCACACGCCTGCC
This sequence comes from Streptomyces nojiriensis, assembly GCF_017639205.1. Classification (NCBI taxonomy): domain Bacteria; kingdom Bacillati; phylum Actinomycetota; class Actinomycetes; order Kitasatosporales; family Streptomycetaceae; genus Streptomyces; species Streptomyces nojiriensis. Next base: position 6,965,428 of record NZ_CP071139.1, read on the forward strand.
GTCGTGAGGGAGAACGATTCCCGTGGACCTCAACACGATCACCGAAATCGTCCGGCGTCCCCCCGACCGGCCGGGCGCGAACTGGCGCGAGGGCGATGCCTGGCTCGCGGGCGGGACGTGGCTGTTCTCGGTGGAACAGCCGGATCTGCGCCGCCTGGTCGACCTGACCACCCTGCGGTGGGACCCCCTCGTCGTGACCGACAAGGGCCTCGAAATCGGTGCCACCTGCACCATCCGCGAGCTGTACGCCTTCCGGCCCCCGGCCGACTGGACCGCCGGCCCCCTGTTCGGGACGGCCTGCGAGGCGTTCCTGTCCTCGTTCAAGGTCTGGAACGCGGCGACCGTGGGCGGAAACATCTGCATGTCGCTGCCGGCCGGCCCCATGATCACGCTGACGGTCGCACTGGAGGCGCGCTACGAACTGTGGGCCCCCGACGGGACGACGCGCACCGTCGACGCCCTCGACTTCGTGACCGGCAACCACGAGAACGTCCTCACCCCCGGGGAGATCCTGCGGCGCATCGAGATCCCGGTGCACGCCCTGCGCAAACGCGCCACGCACCGCCGGTTCACCCTGACCCGCCTCGGCCGCTCGACGGTGTTCCTCGTCGGTACGCGCACGCCCGGAAACAACGACCTGCTGCTCACCGTCACCGCCGGCACCACCAGACCCGTGCGCATGGTCTTCGACACCATGCCCGACGCCCCGACCCTGCAGCAGAGCATCGACGTCATCCCCACCGACGTCTGGTTCGACGACCCCAACGGCACTCCCGGCCACCGCCGCCATCTGACGAAGCACTTCGCCGAGGAGATCCGCCGTGAACTCGCGTCCGGGAGCCCGACATGACGTACCGCGTGAACGGCAGGAGCTTCGGCGAGGAGCCGGCGCCCGGACAGTGCCTGCGCACCTTCCTCCGCTCGCTCGGCCACTACGGTGTCAAGAAGGGCTGTGACGCGGGAGACTGCGGGGCCTGCACGGTGTGGCTGGACGGCAGCCCCGTGCACAGCTGCATCACCCCCGCCTTCCGCGCCGACGGCCGTGAGGTGACCACCATCGAGGGGCTGGGCTCGCCCGGCAGCCTGCATCCGATGCAGCGGCAGTTCCGCGACGCCCCGGGATTCCAGTGCGGCTTCTGCACCGCCGGAATGATCATGACCTCGGCGACCTTCACCGAGTCCCAGAAGGCCGATCTGCCAAGGGCCTTGAAGGGCAACCTCTGCCGCTGCACCGGCTACCGGGGGATCGAGGACGCCGTGCGGGGCGTCGTCGGCGTGGAGAGCGCCAGGCCGGGAAAGGCCGTCGGAACGAGCGTCGGAGCCCCTGCCGCCAACGACGTGGTGACGGGCCGCGCCGAGTTCACGATGGACACCCGGATGGAGGGCATGCTGCACCTCAAGGTGCTGCACTCGCCGCACGCCCACGCCCGGATCCTGTCGATCGACAAGAGCGCCGCCCTCGCGGTTCCCGGCGTACATCGCGTCTACACCTGGGAGGACGTGCCGCGCAGACGCTTCACCACGGCGATCCACACCGACCACCTGGTCGACCCGGACGACACCCTGATCCTCGACCGGACGGTCCGCTTCGCCGGCCAGCGCGTCGTCGCCGTCGTCGCCGACACGCCGGGCGCCGCGGAAGAGGGCTGCCGGAACGTCGTCGTCGAGTACGAGCCGCTGCCCGCGGTGTTCGACCCCGAGGAGGCCATGGCCGAGGGCGCCCCGCAGATCCACGGGGCGGACGACCCCTTCGTCCGCGACCCCGTCCACAACGTCCTGCTCGAGATCCATTCGCACATCGGAGACGTGGACGCGGGCTTCGCCGAGGCCGACGTGGTCCACGAAGGCACCTACTCGTCCCCGCGCGTGCAGCACGCGCACCTGGAGACCCACGGCTCGATCGCCTGGATGGAGGACGGCCGCCTGAACGTCCGCACCAGCTCGCAGTCGCCCTCCATCGCCAAGGTCAAACTCGCCCACCTGTTCGCCCTGCGCCCGGACCAGCTCCGCGTGTTCTGCAAGCGCGTGGGCGGCGGTTTCGGCGGCAAACAGGAAGTCATCTCGGAGGACCTGGCCGCGCTCGCCGCGCTGGACACCGGGCGGCCCGTGTGCTTCGAGTACACCCGCGAGGAGGAGTTCACCACGGCCTCTCCGCGGCATCCGATGACGCTGACGGTCAAGCTGGGCGCCAAGGCGGACGGCACGCTCACCGCCTTCCAGGTCCGCAACGTGTCGAACACGGGCGCCTACGGGAACCACGGCGGCGAGACCCTGTTCGCGGGCGGCGCGGCCGTCATGATCTACCGCTGCCCCAACAAGAAGTACGACGCCTACTCCGTCTACACCAACACCGTTCCGAGCGGCGCCCTGCGCGGATACGGGATGACCCAGCCGGCCTTCGCCGTGGAATCGGCGATGCACGAACTGGCCCTCGCCCTCCACATGGACCCGCTCGAACTGCGCCGCCGCAACATCGTGCGGCCGGGCGACCCGCTCGTCGCGCTGCACGACGGCCCCGACGACGTGATGTTCGGCGAGGACGGCCTCGCGCAGTGCATCGACCTGGTGGACCGGGCCCTGGCCCGGACGGCCGGGGACCCGCACCTCGGCCCGGACTGGCTCATCGGGGCGGGCGCCGCGGCCTCCCTGCACGAGACCGCGCCCCCGACCGAACACATCTCGGAGGCCTGGGTGACGCTCGGCGACGACCTCGTCTACGAGCTCGCCGTCGGCACGGTCGAATTCGGCGAGGGCACCTCGACCGCCCACGTCCAGATCGCCGCGAACCAGCTGGGCACCACACCGTCGAGGATCCGCCTCGTGCAGTCCGACACCGACCGCACGGGATTCGACACCGGAGCCTTCGCGAGCGCCGGACTCTTCGTGGCGGGCAACGCGGTCCTGCGGGCGAGCAACGCCGTGCGCGATCGCATCCTCGAATTCGCCGCCGCCCACACGGGCATCCACCCCGTGATGTGCTCCATGGACGACGACGGCGTCGTCTGCGGGGACCACCGGGTGTCGCTGGCCGAACTCGTCGCGCTGGCACGCGCGCGCGGCATCCGCTTCACCGCCGCCCGCAAGGCCTACGGATCGCCCCGGAGCACCACCTCCAACGCACACGGATTCCGGATCGCGGTCCACCGGGTGACCGGTGAGATCCGCGTCCTCCACAGCGTCCAGGCGGCCGATGCCGGCGTCGTCATCAACCCCGCGCAGGTACGGGGACAGGTGGAGGGCGCCGTCGCCCAGGGAATCGGCTTCGTACTGACCGAGAACCACCGGCTCGACGCGAACGGCGCCGTGCTCAACCCGAACCTCCGCAACTACCGCATCCCCGCCTACGCCGACGTCCCGCGCACCGAAGTGCTCCTGGTGGGCTCGGCGGACTCCGTCGGGCCGATGCGGGCGAAGGGCATGGCGGAATGCAGCATCAACCCGGTGGCCCCCGCACTGGCGAATGCACTCCAGGACGCCACGGGAATCCGCTACCGGTCGCTGCCGCTGACACCGGAACGGATCTACGACCGGCTCGGCGAGAAGCGGTCGCACGCGAAGGCCTGAGCACATGGACACCGAGAAGCACCAGCAAGACGCCGAGGCCACGGCGATCATCGCCCAGAAGGTCCTGCCAGGACGGGAGCGGGAGTACGAGGCGTGGCAGCAGGACGTCAACGCCGCCGCCGCCGCGTACGACGGGTACCTCGGCGTCGAGGTCGCCCCGCCGACACCCCTGCAACCCGAATGGGTCGTGGTCTACCGGTACGACTCGATACCCCACCTGCAGGCGTGGATCAACAGCTCGACCCGGCAGGGACTCCTCGAAGTCGGCGACGAGTACCTCGACGGCCCCGGAACCCAGCAGGTCGTCAGCGGCCACGCACCCGCACAGGATCCGCTGGTGACCGTGGTGATCACCCACCGCGTCCACCCCGAGCACGTCGAGGACTTCCTCGCATGGCAGCGCCGGATGACGGAGGAGGAGAGCAGGTTCGAAGGCTTCCGCGGAAGCGAGTTCTTCCCGCCCATCGAAGGGGTCCAGGAGGAATGGACCACGCTGTACCGGTTCGACAACGCTGAGCACCTCGACGCCTGGCTGACCTCGGACAGGCGGCGGAAGGTCCTCGCCGAGGGAAAGCAGTTCGATTTCAAACTGCGCACGATCGACAACTCCTTCGGCAGCTGGTTCGCCTTCGAGGAGAACGGCAGGGAAGCGCCCCCGCCCTCGGTCACCAAGACCGCCATCGCCGTCTGGGTCGGCCTGTACCCGACCGTCGTCCTCCTGGCGCTCGCCACGTCACCGCTGAAGATGCCGCTCTGGCTGGGCCTGCTCGTGGGGAACCTGCTGTCGAGCCTCGTCATGAGCTTCCTCACGATGCCCTACTACGTGAACCCGCTCCTGGGGCGGTGGCTGCGCCCGTCGCCGGACGAACCGCCGGCCAGGGCCAACCTCATCGGCATCGGGATCGTCGCCGTCCTGCTCGCCTTCTGGGTCGTGGTCTTCTACCTGGTGACCACCCAGATCTGGAGCCTGCCCTGACCCGGCCCGAGCCGGCGTGTGCTACGCGGTCAGCGCGGGCAGCCGGGCCGGCGCCGTCGCGGCCGCGTCGAAGCGGCGCAGCAGCAGCCGGGCCAGTTCCGGGGCCGCGCCCAGGACGTCCGCGACGACGTCCGCGCCCGCGGCGCCGGCGCCCGCCGCGATGCGGTCCGGGAGGCGGCCGGGGGCGATGACGTACGGGGCCACCGCCACCCGCTCGAAGCCCTCGGCGCGCAGGGCCCGTACGGCGTCCTCCGTACGGGGCAGTGCGGCGGAGGCGAACGCAGGCCGCACGGCACACCAACCGGTGCGCCGCCACTCCCGCGCGGTTTCAGCGATCACTGCGATCGCCTCCGGGTCCGTGGAGCCGGCGGCCGCGAGCACCACTGCGGTGGTGGCGCGGTCCGCCGGGGTGAGGCCGGCTTCGGTGAGCCGGCGATCCAGGGCGGTCAGCAGGAGCGGGGACGGCCCGAGGACGTCCGCCACCCGCACCGACAGCCCCGGCAGGCGCGAGGTCGACTCGGCGAGCGCCGCCGGGATGTCGGATTTCGCGTGGAAGGCGCGGGTCAGCAGCAGCGGGAGCGCCACGACCTCCCGTACGCCGGACAGGTAGAGCGAGGACAGGGCCTGCCCCACCGACGGGGTGTTGAAGTCCAGGAAGGCCGTCTCCACGCGCAGCCCGGGCCGCAGCGCCCGCACGCGCCCGGTCAGGGCGTGCACGGTCGCCGCGTGCCGCGGATCGCGGCTGCCGTGGGCGATGACCAGGAGTGCCGGGGACATGGCGATCAGCTCTTCGCCAGCAGGCCGCGGCTGCGCAGCACCCACCGCTCGACCGGGCTGAAGATCAGCAGGTCGATGGCGATGCCGACCACCAGGATCAGGATGATCGCGAGGAACACGCCCGGCAGGTCGATGTTGTTGCGGCCGTTCTCCAGCAACTGGCCCAGGCCCAGGCCCAGGTCGGGCGAGGAGGCGATGATCTCGGCGGCCATCAGGGAGCGCCAGGAGAAGGCCCAGCCCTGCTTCAGACCGGCCAGGTAGCCGGGCAGCGCGGCCGGCATGACGATGTGCCGGGCCCCGGCCAGACCGGTGGCGCCCAGGGTGCGGCCGGCCCGCAGGTACAGCGGCGGGATCTGGTCGATGCCGGAGACGAGGCCGTTGGCGATGGACGGGACGGCGCCCAGCAGGATCACCGTGAACATCATCGCGTCGTTCAGGCCGAACCACAGGACGGCCGGCGGCACCCAGGCCACCGACGGCAGCGACTGCAGGCCCTGCAGGATCGGGCCGATCGCGGCGCGGACGAACTTCACCCGGGCGACGAGCAGGCCGAGCGGCGTACCGATGGCCAGGGCCAGCAGGAAGCCGAGCAGACCGCGGGAGACGCTGGTCCAGATGACCTCCAGCAGCGTGCCCTTGAGCCACATGTCGGACAGGCTGTTCCACACCGCGGACAGCGCGGGGAGCTTGGTCTCCTCGGTGACGTGCGTCGCGACGAGGACCTGCCAGACCAGGAGCACCAGGCTCACGGCCAGGACCGGCGGGAAGACCTTCTTGACGAGGATCTCCCGGACCGGGGTGCGGTGGGTCTGGACCGCGTCGAGGGCGTCGAGGCCCGCCTCCAGGCCGGCCAGGTCGTCGGTCTTGCCCGTGGCCTTCGAAGTGATGTCAGTGCTGGCCATGGCGGCGGATCTCCCCACGCAGGTGTTCAGTGATCTCCAGGGACAGTTCCGCTACGTCCGCGTCCTCGATGCGGCGCGGCTGCGGGATGTCCACGGTCCATTCCTTCGCGACCCGGCCCGGCCGGGAGGAGAGCAGGACCACGCGCTGGGCGAGGCGGACGGCCTCGCGCACGTTGTGGGTGACGAAGAGGACGGACAGCCCCGTCTCGGCCCAGATGCGGGTGAGCTCGCCGTGCAGCACGTCCCGGGTGATCGCGTCGAGCGCGGCGAACGGCTCGTCCATCAGCAGCAGCCGGCTGTCCTGGGCGAGCGCCCGGGCCAGGGCCACGCGCTGGCGCATACCGCCGGACAGCTCGTGCACGCGCTTGCCGTACGAGCCGCCGAGGCGGACCAGCTCCAGCAGCCGCTCCGCCTCCGGGCGGCGCTCGGCCTTGGCCACCCCGCGCAGGCGCAGGGCGAGTTCGATGTTCTTGCCCGCGGTCAGCCACGGGAAGAGGGCGTGCTCCTGGAACATCAGCGCCGGACGGCCGCCGGGGGTCTCGATGGAACCCGCGGACGGCTTGTCCAGACCCGCGACCAGGTTCAGCAGCGTGGACTTTCCACACCCCGAGGCACCCAGGATGGTGACGAACTCGCCGGGAGCGACATCGAGGCTGATGTCGTCCAGGACGAGCTGCGATCCGGCCGGGCCGGAGAAGGACTTCGAGACGTGCTCGATGCGGGCGGCGTGCGTGCGCTCCGCGACGGAGCCCTCGGCAGCCTTGGCAAGCGTGGTGGCCATGGTCGTCACCTCCTGGGATTGCTGGATTGCGGGGTTACTTGGCGCCGAGGCCGGCGTCGGAGACCTCGGGCTTGCCTGCGGCCTTGAGCACCTTGTTGAGGAGCGTGAGGTCGTAGATGCCGGTGAGGTCGGGTTCCTCGATGAGCTTGGCCTTGACCGCCCATTCGGACTGGGTCTTGAGGGTGGCGGCCAGCGGGTCGTCGGTGATGGCGATGCCGGGCCAGGCGGGGTCGATGACCTTGGCGTCGAGGGGCTTGCCGCCTTCGGCCTCGAGGCGGGCGTTGGCGGAGGCCTTGGCCTTGTCCTGGTTGGCGTGGATCCACTCGTTGGTCTTGACGGTGCCGCGCAGGACGGCCTCGACGACGTCGGGGTGCTCCTTGAGGAACTTCTGCGACACGATGATGTTCGTGATCACGAACTTCTTGTCGGGCCACAGGCTGGTCTCGTCGAGGAGGACGGAGCCGCCGTCGGAGACGAGCTTGGAGGCGGTGGGCTCGGGGACCCAGGCGCCGTCGATGGAGCCCTGCTTGAAGGCGTCGGGGGTGACCTTGTTGTCGGTGCGGACGACGGAGACGTCGCCCTTGCCGGACTCGGGGTCGACCTTCCAGCCCTTCTCGGAGATCCAGTTGAGGAAGGCGACGTCCTGGGTGTTCCCCTTCTGGGGGGTGGCGATCTTCTTGCCCTTGAGGTCGTCGAGGGTTTTGATCTTGTCCGGGTTGACGACGAGCTTGACGCCGCCGGAGGCGGATCCGGAGATGATCCGCAGGTTGGAGCCCTTGGACTTGACGTAGCCGTTGATGGACGGCGAGGGGCCGATGAAGCCGATGTCGAGAGAGCCGCCGTTGAGGGCTTCGATCTCGGACGGGCCGGCGTTGAAGGACTGCGGCTTGATCTTGGTGCCGTTCAGTTCCTTCTCGATCAGGCCTTCCTGGAGGCCGACCAGCGCGGTGGCGTGCGTCAGGTTCGGGAAGTACCCGATCCGGACCTCGGAGGCGGAGAGCTTCTTGCCCGCATCCGCCGCGTCGGCGGCCTTCGGCTCGTCCTTCTTCGCCTCGGAGCCGTAGCCGCAGGAAGCGAGCGCACCGATCAGGAGCGGCAGGGCGGCGGCGGCGACGATGCCGCGGCGGAGGGCGGTGCGGGTGCTGGCGGTGGCAGGCACGGGAGGACTTCCTCTCGTGACGGCGTCATCTCATGACGCGCGTCTTCGTCTGTGGAGCAAGGGCGGATACGGCCGGTGGGGGGTATGGGCGCGGAGGCGTGATGCCGGCGGCAATTCGGTCATCGCGCACATCGCGCCACCCCTCCCTGGCCGCTGCCGAGAGCGCCGCTGCCTACGCGGCCGCCCTCCTTCGCGAAGCTGGAGAAGACATCGGGGAGCATGGCTAGAAGTCCCAGCCTTCCTCGTCGGCCTGAACGGTCGTCTCGGCCTTGGAGGCGAAGGACTCGCCCGCCATGCCGGCCGCCAGCGTCGTGCCGTCGGCCGGGTCGATCAGCAGGAAGGACCCGGTGCGGCGCGAATCGGCGTACGCGTCGAGCGCGAGCGGCTCGGCGGTACGGACCACGACACGGCCGATGTCGTTGGCCACCAGCTGCCCGGGGTTCGGGTGCTGGGACAGGTCGTCCAGGGTCAGCCGCGAGGGGATCTCCTTGACGATCGCCTTGACCGTGCGCGTCGTGTGCTTGATCAGCACCCGGGCGCCGACGGCCAGCGGCTGGTCGGCCACGTGGCAGACCGTCGCCTCGACGTCCTGCGTGGTGGCCGGCGCGTTCGCGGACGGCGCGATCAGGTCGCCGCGCGAGATGTCGATGTCGTCCTTCAGCCGCAGCGTCACCGACTGCGGGGCCCAGGCGATGTCCACGCTCTCGCCGAGCGCGTCGATGCCCTCGATGACCGAGGTCCGGCCGGAGGGCAGGACGGTCACGGCCTCGCCGACGCGCAGCACGCCGGAGGCGATCTGGCCCGCGTAGCCGCGGTAGTCGGGGTGCTCGGCGGACTGCGGACGGATCACGTACTGCACCGGGAACCGCGCCGGGCAGGCCGTGAGGTCGTGGCTGACCGGGACGGTCTCCAGGTGCTCCAGCACGGTCGGTCCGCCGTACCAGTCCATGTTGGCGGACGCGTCCACGACGTTGTCACCGGCCAGGGCCGAGATCGGGATCGCGGTGATCTCCGGGACGCCCAGGTCGGAGGCGTACGCGGTGAACTCCTCGGCGATGGCCGCGAAGACCGACTCCTGGTAGCCCACCAGGTCCATCTTGTTGACGGCCAGGACCACGTGCGGGACGCGCAGCAGCGCGGCCACGGCCGCGTGCCGGCGGGTCTGCTCGATGACCCCGTTGCGGGCGTCGACGAGGACCACGGCCAAGTCGGCGGTGGAGGCGCCGGTGACCATGTTCCGGGTGTACTGCACGTGCCCGGGGGTGTCCGCGAGGATGAACCGGCGGCGCGCGGTGGCGAAGTAGCGGTACGCGACGTCGATGGTGATGCCCTGCTCCCGCTCGGCCCGCAGGCCGTCGGTCAGCAGCGCGAGGTCGGGGGCGTCCTGGCCGCGCTGGGCGGAGACGGCCTCGACGGCCTCCATCTGGTCGGTCAGGACCGACTTGGAGTCGTGCAGCAGGCGGCCCACCAGGGTCGACTTGCCGTCGTCGACGGAACCGGCGGTCGCGAAGCGCAGCAGGGTGGTCGCTGCGAAGTCGGCCAAATTGGCGACCTGATCGGTGGTGCTGGTCATGTCTAGAAGTACCCTTCGCGCTTGCGGTCTTCCATCGCGGCCTCGGACATCTTGTCGTCGGCGCGGGTCGCGCCCCGTTCGGTGAGGCGGGAGACGGCGATCTCGGCGATCACGGCGTCCAGCGTGACGGCGTCGGAGTCGACGGCGCCGGTGCAGGACATGTCACCGACGGTCCGGTAGCGGATGAGACGCGTCTCGGGCGTCTCGCTCTCCTTCGGGCCGCCCCACTCGCCGGCCGTCAGCCACATGCCGTTGCGCAGGAACACCTCGCGCTCGTGGGCGAAGTAGATCTCCGGCAGCTCGATGCCCTCGCGGGCGATGTACTGCCACACGTCCAGCTCGGTCCAGTTCGAGAGCGGGAAGACGCGCACGTGCTCGCCGGGGGCGTGGCGGCCGTTGTAGAGCTGCCACAGCTCGGGGCGCTGGCGGCGCGGGTCCCACTGGGAGAACTCGTCGCGGAGGCTGAAGACGCGCTCCTTGGCGCGGGCCTTCTCCTCGTCGCGGCGGCCGCCGCCGAAGACGGCGTCGAACTTCAGGCTCTGGATCGCCTCGGTCAGCGGCACGGTCTGCAGCGGGTTGCGGGTGCCGTCCGGGCGCTCGCGCAGCTTGCCGGCGTCGATGTACTCCTGGACGGAGGCCACGTGAAGGCGCAGGCCGTGCTTCTCGACCGTACGGTCGCGGTACTCCAGCACCTCGGGGAAGTTGTGGCCCGTGTCGACGTGCAGCAGCGTGAACGGCACCGGCGCCGGCGCGAACGCCTTCAGCGCCAGGTGCAGCATGACGATGGAGTCCTTGCCGCCGGAGAACAGGATCACCGGCTTCTCGAACTCGCCCGCCACCTCGCGGAAGATGTGCACGGCCTCGGACTCGAGGGCGTCGAGGTGCGACAGCGCGTAGGGCGCATCCGTCTCGTCGTGGACGTGTGCGACGGTCGTCGTCATGCCAGACCCCTCTCGGTGAGCAGCGCGTGCAGGGCCGAAGCCGACTCCTGCACGGTCTGCGTGTGCGACTCGATACGCAGGTCCGGGGAGTCCGGCGCCTCGTACGGGTCGTCGACCCCGGTCAGACCGGAGATCTCGCCCGCCGCCTGCTTGGCGTACAGGCCCTTGACGTCACGCTCCGAGCAGACCTCGACCGGGGTGGCCACGTGGACCTCCAGGTACGAGGTGCCCTCGGCGGCGTGCCGCTTGCGGACGGCCTCACGGCTGTCCGCGAACGGTGCGATCACCGGCACCAGCGCCTTGACCCCGTTGCTCGCGAGGAGCTCGGCGACGAAGCCGATCCGCTGCACGTTGGTGTGCCGGTCCTCGCGGGTGAAACCCAGGCCCGCGGAGAGGAACTCGCGGATCTCGTCCCCGTCCAGCACCTCCACGCGGTGGCCCTCGGCGCGCAGCCGCTCGGCCAGCGCGTAGGCGATCGTGGTCTTGCCCGCGCTCGGGAGCCCGGTCAGCCACACGGTGGCGCCCTGGTCGCTCACGCTCATCTGCTCTGTCTCCGTAAGTTCTTCGCCGGTCGTCGTCATCAGCCGTGCAGTCCGCACTCGGTCTTGCCACGCCCGGCCCACCGGCCGGCCCGCGCGTCCTCGCCCTCGGCGACGCGCCGGGTGCAGGGGGCGCAGCCGACGGAGGCGTATCCGTCCATCAGCAACGGGTTGGTGAGTACGCCGTGCTCGGCGACGTACGCGTCCACGTCGTCCTGCGTCCAGCGCGCGATCGGCGAGACCTTGACCTTCTGCCGCTTCTCGTCCCAGCCGACCACCGGGGTGTTGGCCCGGGTCGGGGACTCGTCGCGGCGCAGGCCCGTCGCCCACGCGGTGTACGCCGTCAGGCCCTCTTCCAGCGGCTTGACCTTGCGCAGCGCGCAGCACAGGTCGGGGTCCCGGTCGTGCAGCTTCGGCCCGTACTCGGCGTCCTGCTCGGCGACGCTCTGACGCGGGGTCAGCGTGATGACGTTGACGTCCATCACGGCCTCGACCGCGTCACGGGTGCCGATGGTCTCCTCGAAGTGGTAGCCCGTGTCGAGGAAGACCACGTCCACACCGGGCAGGACCCGCGAGGCCAGGTGGGCGACGACCGCGTCCTCCATGGAGGAGGTCACGGCGAACTCCTTGCCGAAGGTGTCGACCGCCCAGCGCAGGATGTCCGGCGCGGAGGCGTCCTCCAGGTCCCGGCCCGCCTGCTCGGCCAGCGCCTTGAGTTCCCCGGCCGTGAGACGCACGTCTTGAGTGGTGGTCATATCCCGTCCCCTCCCGCTGATCCCGCTGATCCCGCTGAATCCGACTGAACGCCCCGGGCCAGCAGCCCGAGGTACTTCAGCTGGAAGGCCCGGTTGCAGGCCCTGCATTCCCACGCGCCGTGGCCCGTTTCGTTGGGAAACAGGTCCTCGTCGCCGCAGTAGGGGCAGTAGAAGGGTGCGGCGCGCTCGCTCACGAGAGGCTCTTCTCGTCCGCGCGGGCGACCCACGCCGCGAAGCGCTCGCCGTCCTCGCGCTGCTCCTCGTAGTGCTTGACGACCCGCTCGACGTAGTCGGGCAGACCGGCCGAGGTGACCTTGAGGCCGCGGACCTTGCGGCCGAAGCCGGCCTCCAGGCCGAGGGCGCCGCCGAGGTGGACCTGGTAGCCCTCCACCTGGTTGCCGTCGTCGTCCAGGACCAGCTGGCCCTTGAGACCGATGTCCGCCACCTGGATACGGGCGCAGGCGTTCGGGCAGCCGTTGATGTTGATGGTGAGCGGCTCGGCGAAGTCCGGCAGGCGGCGCTCCAGCTCGTCGATCAGCGAGGCGCCGCGCGCCTTGGTCTCGACGATGGCCAGCTTGCAGAACTCGATGCCGGTGCAGGCCATCGTGCCGCGGCGGAACGGGGACGGCTTGACCCGCAGGTCCAGCGCCTCCAGTGCCCCGACGACCGAGTCGACCTGGTCGGCCTCGATGTCGAGCACGATCATCTTCTGCTCGGCGGTGGTGCGCAGGCGGCCGGAGCCGTGCTGCCGGGCCACGTCCGCGATCTTGGTCAGGGTGGCGCCGTCCACGCGGCCCACGCGGGGCGCGAAGCCGACGTAGAACTTGCCGTCCTTCTGCTGGTGGACGCCCACGTGGTCGCGCCACTGGCCGCTCGGCTGCGCGGGCGCGGGGCCGTCGGTCAGCTTGCGCTTCAGGTACTCGTCCTCCAGGACCTGGCGGAACTTGGCCGGGCCCCAGTCGGCGACGAGGAACTTCAGGCGGGCGCGGTTGCGCAGCCGGCGGTAGCCGTAGTCGCGGAAGATCGAGATGACGCCCTCGTAGACGTCCGGGACCTCGTCGAGCGAGACCCAGGTGCCCAGGCGCACACCCAGCTTGGGGTTGGTGGACAGGCCGCCGCCGACCCAGACGTCGAAGCCGGGGCCGTGCTCGGGGTGCTCCACGCCCACGAACGCGATGTCGTTGATCTCGTGCGCCACGTCGAGCAGGGGCGAGCCGGAGATCGCGGACTTGAACTTGCGGGGCAGGTTGGAGAAGTCCTTGTTGCCGACGATGCGGCGGTAGATCTCGTCGATGGCGGGGGTGCCGTCGATGATCTCGTCCTGGGCGATGCCGGCGACGGGCGAACCGAGGATGACGCGGGGCGTGTCACCGCAGGCCTCGGTGGTGGACAGGCCCACGGCCTCCAGCCGGCGCCAGATCTCCGGGACGTCCTCGATCCGGATCCAGTGGTACTGCACGTTCTGGCGGTCGGTGAGGTCGGCGGTGCCGCGCGCGAACTCCTCGGAGATCTCGCCGATCACGCGGAGCTGCTCGGTGGTCAGCCGGCCGCCGTCGATGCGGACGCGCAGCATGAAGTACTCGTCGTCCAGCTCCTCCGGCTCCAGGATCGCGGTCTTGCCGCCGTCGATCCCGGGCTTGCGCTGGGTGTACAGGCCCCACCAGCGCATACGGCCGCGCAGGTCGTTGGGGTCGATCGAGTCGAAGCCGCGCTTGGAGTAGATCGTCTCAATGCGTGTCCGCACGTTGAGACCGTCGTCGTCCTTCTTGAACTGCTCGTTGCCGTTGAGGGGCGTGTGGTGTCCGACGGCCCACTGGCCCTCGCCGCGGTGACGGCCGGTCTTGCGGCGCGCGGCGGCTGCGGGTGCGGCTGCGGGCGTTTCGGGGGTGGCGGCCATGGCGGTACGTCCTTCTTCGGCGGCTCGAGGCAAGGGCAGGGGGAGGCGGCGGCGCTCCCCTGCGGGCTCGGCGGCTCCGAGCGGGTGTGGCTGATTCCCGCTCCGCGCCGGGGTTGCCGGCGGGCAGGGCGGTACTACGGCCTCAGGGGGCTAGCGGGTGATCGGCGCGTCCGCGGCGGCGGGGACGACGGCGATGTGCGGCGTGGCTGGTTCCGTCAGCGCGCCGGACAGATGGCGCTGGACATGCGGCCGAGGTCGACGTGCCGCCGACTCACCAAGGCAATTCCAGCTCCATTCATGGCGGAAGCGTGTCATGTGCCGATTGGAGGAGTCCACTACTGTCCGCGATTCGGACGAACTCGTCTCGAAGGATGGGATGACGTGACGGGGGTCACCTATCGAAGCCGGCTCCGCCGGCCCCGGGGCTCCGCTGAGATCAAGCCTCGCCAGGGGGCACCTCCCAGCGGTAGCCGGGGGAGTTTGAGGCGCGGGGGTTCGGGTGCGGCGCCCCCGCAGCGGCGCCGCACCCGGTGCGCTCGGTCGACCGGCCCCGGAGGGGCTACGCGCCGGGCCAGGGGCCGGGGGTCGGGGTCTCTTCCTTCTCTTCCGTCTCCGTCTTGAAGACCTTGAAGCCGCGTCGCTCGTAGTTGCTCATCGCCGTCGGCCCGTCCTGGCTGCACGTGTGCACCCACACCCGCCGGGTCGGCTCCAGCTCCGGCCAGCGCTCCGCCAGGGACCAGGCGCGGGCGACGCCCACCGACAGCAGGTGCCCGCCGATCCGGCGGCCGCGGAAGTCCGGGAGCAGGCCGAAGTACATGATCTCCACCACGCCGTCGTCCTGCGGGTCGAGCTCCACGTACCCGGCCGGCGTGCCCCGGTCGTACGCGACCCAGGTCTCCACCCCCGGCCGGTCCAGCTGCTCCACCCACTGCGCGCGGGTCAGGGAGAGCCGGTCCGTCCAGTGGATGTCGCCGCCCACCGAGGCGTACAGGAAGCGGCTGAACTCGGGGGAGGGGACCTCCGCCCGCGCGATGGATATCTCCGGGCCCGCCGGAGCCGCCGGGACGAGGTCCGCCGGAGAGGTCATCTCCAGCGACCAGGTGGTGAGAGTGATGGTGCTCATGCAGCTCAGGGAATCATGCCGGGCCCCGTCCGGCCCAGGCGGGCCCGGACCACCGACGGCGCGGTCGAGTGCGGGAGCAGCGCGGCCGGGTCCTCGGGACGGACCAGCTCCACCTCCACGTCCTCCGCGAACCGGTACGGCCGGTGGGTGAGGACGCCCGCGAGGTGGCGGCGTACGCGGGACAGCTCCGCGCGGACCGTCACCGTGCGCGTCGGATCACCGAACAGCTCCCCGGCCAGCTCCGCCGCCGAGCGCCCCCGTGCCCCCTCCGCCAGCAGGAACAGCAGCTCCGCGTGGCGCGGGCTCAGCTCCTGCGACCAGCTCCCGGAGGGTCCGTACACCGTCACCGACCAGCATCCCGCCCGGCTGAGGTCCAGGACGATCCGGGTCACCGCCGTGCTGTGACGGTCCTGGGCGACCCGCAGCAGCCAGCCGCCGGGCAGCGGCTCCACCACGCACTCCCCGAGCCGCGGCACCCACGCCCGGCCCGGCCCGAAGCCCTTCGGCAGCGGGATCCGCTCCGCCGGGGCCAGGCCCGTCACCGCCGCCGTCCAGCCGTTCGGGTCCACCGCGAGCGCCCGCCCCGGCAGCCGCGCCAGCAGCGGGGCCGCCACCGTCCGCAGCCGCTCCAGCGACTCCAGGTGCCGCAGCCGCAGCTCCCGCTCCGCGAGCCGGGCCACCGAGCTCACCCACGCCAGTGTCGCCGGGTGCATGGTGGCCAGCGGGCCGCTGACGTCGACCACGCCCAGCAGCCGCCCGTCGCGCGGGTCCCGCACGGGCGCCCCGGCGCAGGTCCAGTCGTGGTGGCTGGAGACGAAGTGCTCGGCCGAGAACACCTGCACCGGGCGCCGGGCCACCAGGGCGGTGCCCACCCCGTTCGTGCCGACGACGGCCTCGTCCCAGTCGGCCCCCACCGTGAAGCCGAGCCGGTCCGCCTTGCGCAGGATGGAGGAGTGGCCCTCCCGCCACAGCAGCCGCCCGTCCGCGTCGGCGACGACCATGATGTGCAGGGCCTCGTCCAGGGCGGGCAGCAGCCCCTCGCGCAGCACCGGCAGGATCTCCCGCAGCGGCGACACGTGTCGCCGCTCCTCGGTCTCGGCGGCCGACAGCATCCGCGAGCGCGCGTCCCGGTCCGGGTGCACCCCGCCGGCCAGCATCCGGCGCCAGGACTCGGCGATCTCCGGCCGGGGCGCGGCCGGCGGCCGGTCCCCGGCCAGTGCCGCCGCCCGCACGCCCTTGAGCAGACGGGCCGCTGCCCGCGCGTCCATGGCCGAGATGCGTGCCGCATCGACCGTGCTGCCTGTGGTGTCGGCCACCGGAACCTCCCCGAGCGAACAGGACGTACGACGCAAGCCGCCCGGGCGGTCCGCGCGTGCCGCTTCCCCCGGGCACCCCGACGGACGGCTGCCGACTCAAAGGTTGCAACGGTATGCAACTCTCGCCAAGTCCCGGTCGGCCGACCGAAACTGTCCGGACGCCGCAGAGCGGCGTGCCGGCTCCTCCTCGGGGCTTCGGATCAGGGGTGGTGCCGAGTCGGCGCGGCGCCACCCCTGTGCCGGTCGACGGGCCCGGATCCCGGCTGGGAGCGGTTTGGGGACCGCCGTGGAGCCCGACGGGGGCTCTCTCCTAGCCCGAGATCCGTGCCCGTTCCACCACCGTGCGCAGATCCAGGCTGTGCGGCAGCGTGCCGAAGGCCGCGCCCCAGTCGCCGCCCAGCCGCGAGGCGCAGAACGCGTCCGCGACCTCCGGCGGGGCCCACCGCACCAGCAGCGATCCCTGGAGCACCAGCGCCATGCGCTCGACCACGCGGCGGGCCCGCGCCTCGATCCCCTCCAGGTCGGCGAGATCCGTCAGCAGGTCCTTGATGGCCGAATCCAGCCGGTGGTCGGCGCCCCGGGCCAGGCCGACCTCCTGGAGGAAGGCGTTCAGCGCCTGCGGCTCGCGCTGGAGGGCGCGCAGTACGTCCAGCGCCTGCACGTTGCCCGAGCCCTCCCAGATGGAGTTCAGCGGGGATTCGCGCAGCAGTCTGGGCAGCCCCGACTCCTCTACGTAGCCGTTGCCCCCCAGACATTCCAGGGCCTCCGCCACCATCGGCGTACAGCGCTTGGTCACCCAGTACTTGGCCGCGGGCACGGCGAGGCGCAGGAAGGCCTTCTCCTGCTCCGTTCCGGCGTCGTTGGCGGCCGCCAGGCGCAGGGTCAAGGTGGTGGCGGCCTCCGATTCCAGGGCGAGATCGGCGAGCACGTTGCGCATCAGCGGCTGGTCGATGAGCGGTGCTCCGAAAGCAGAGCGGTGCTCCGCATGGTGCACGGCCTGGGTCAGGGCCTGCCGCATCAGCGAGGCCGAGCCGATGACACAGTCCAGCCGGGTCGCCGCGACCATCTCGATGATGGTCCGCACCCCGCGGCCCTCCTCACCGACCCGCCGCGCCCAGGTCCCGTCGAACTCCACCTCGCTCGACGCGTTCGACTTGTTGCCCAGCTTGTCCTTCAGCCGCTGGATCGCGAAGACGTTGCGCGTGCCGTCCGGCAGCACCCGCGGCACCAGGAAGCAGGTCAGCCCGCCCGGAGCCTGCGCCAGCACCAGGAAGCCGTCGCACATCGGCGCCGAGCAGAACCACTTGTGGCCGGTCAGCAGGTACTCGCCGGACGCGTCCAGCGGCACCGCGGCCGTCGTGTTCGCCCGTACGTCGCTGCCGCCCTGCTTCTCGGTCATCCCCATGCCGAAGAGCACACCGCTTTTCTCGGCGGCCGGCCGCAGTCCCTGCTCGTACACGTGCGAGGTCAGCCGCGGCTCCCATTCGGCGGCGAGCTCCGGATCGGTGCGCAGCGCCGGTACGGCGGCATGAGTCATCGAGATCGGGCAGCCGTGCCCCGCCTCGGCCTGCGACCAGATGAAGAACCCGGCGGCCCGGCGCAGATGCCCGGCCGGACGCCCCCAGGCGTCGGTCAGCCCGGACGTCACGGCGTGCCCGAGCAGCCGGTGCCAGGCGGGGTGGAAATCGACCTCGTCGATCCGGTTCCCGTACCGGTCGTGCGTCCTCAGCTTGGGCGGATTCTCGTTCGACTGCACACCCCATTCCTGGGCCTGCGCGGAACCGGCCGCGCGCCCGAGGTCGGTGAGCTCCTGCCTTACCTCGCCGAGGAGTTCGGGATCCGCGGCCGCGAGGTGACGCTCGACGCCCTCGGTGAGGGCCCGATCGCCGCCGTAGACGTCGTACCCCACCAGGGGCGGGGCCTGGTTGCTGACTGTGTGGGTGGTGGCTGCCATGCGGATACCGTAAGGACGTGCAGCCAGCAAAAGAAACACCCGAGCGGATCCCAGGACGGCTCCACCGGGCCCGTGCCCTTTACCGCAACGTCTCGATGCGGAAGATGGGCTGGCTGCTGCTGAAGGACACCGTCAACTCGTGCATCGAGTACCGGATCCTCGGGCTCGCGGCCGAGGCGGCGTTCTTCACGCTGCTCTCGCTGCCCCCGCTCTTCCTGGGCCTGCTGGGTCTGCTCGGCTACGTGGACGGCTGGACCGACACCCGTACGGTCGAAAGCATCGAGGAGAACATCCTGGCGGCGGTCGGCACGGTCCTGTCCGACCGGGGCGTCAACGACATCGCGCGGCCCCTGCTCGACGACGTCACCGGACGCGGTCGCCCCGACCTGATCTCGCTCGGCTTCGCCTTCGCCCTCTGGTCGGGATCGCGCGCCGTCAACGTCTTCATCGACACCATCACCGTGATGTACGGGCTCGACGGCCAGCGCGGCATCGTCAAGACCCGGCTGCTGGCCTTCCTGCTCTACGTCATCGCCCTGCTGATCGGCGCGATCGTGCTGCCGCTGATGGTGGTGGGGCCGGACGCGGTCGTCCGGCTGGTGCCCTGGGGCACCGAAGTGATCGCGGTCCTGTACTGGCCGACCGTGACCCTGCTGTCCATCGCCTTCCTGACGACGCTCTACCACGTGTCCGTGCCCGTGCGCTCGCCGTGGATCGAGGACGTGCCCGGGGCGCTGGTGGCCCTCGCCATGTGGGTGCTGGGCTCGTTCCTGCTGCGGATCTACCTCACCAACACGGTGGAGGGGCCGACGATCTACGGATCACTGGCCGCGCCCGTGGCCGTCCTCCTGTGGATCGGCATCTCGGCCTTCGCGGTGCTGGTCGGGGCCGCCGTCAACGCGGCGATCGACCGGGTCTGGCCCTCCGTGGCCACGGCGGCGGCGCGCGAGGCGAACGAGCGGGCCCGGGAGGCGGAGGCCGCCCAGCTGATCGCGCGGGCCGCCGCCTGGCGGGCGATGGCGGAGGGCGAGTCGGAGGACGACGAGGACGACGGGATGCCGTCGGAGTTCCCGGAGCGGTGGTCGAAGTTCCTGCCGCCAGAGGACTACCACTCCCGGCTGCGCAAGCACTGAGGGCCCCGCCGGTGGTGGGGAAACGCTACGCCGGGCCCTTCACCCCCCAGGCGGTGAGCAGGCCGGGGGAGAGCGCGGCGCAGTCCGGGGAGTCGAGGTAGCGGATCGCCGCGTCGATCTCCGCGTCGTCGACCAGCCCGGTGGCCGTCATCGGCCCCCGCGCCCGCTCCCACGTACCGGCCCAGAACCGGCTGATGGGGCTGCCCGGCAGCAGCGGGGGGACGAGGATCTCGGCCCCCACCGACAGCAGACCGGCCTCCCGCAGGTGCTCGGGGTACTCCGGTACCCAGGAGACGTCGGTGCCCAGGCTGTCCCCGAGCCCCTGCCACATCGCCCGCATCACCCGGCCGTACGTGGTCGTCGGCGCGGCGGGCGTGGTCAGGTCGACCGCGTCGCCGAGGACCAGCACACCGCCCGGGGCGACCAGGGAGGCGAGCTTGCCGATCATCCGGGGCCAGTTCCGCAGGTGCATCAGCACGAACCGGGCGTGCACCAGCCGGAACCGTCCCGGACTGAAGTCCAGGGCGGTGATGTCCGCCTCCAGCGCGGTGAGCCCGGGCGCCGGGTGGGCCCTGAGGAAGGCCGTGTCCCGGTCGACGGCGAGGACCTCCGAGACCCCGGCCCGGTCCAGGAGGAGCCGGGCGACCGTACCCGTTCCCGCCCCCACGTCCAGGCAGTGCCAGCCCGGTCCGGCGCCCAGCGCGCGCAGCCGTGCCAGCGTGAAGTCGTCGTAGGCGAGCGCGCCGAGGTCGATCCGGTCGTCCTCGCCCGCCAGCTCCGGCCGGAACACCGCCTCGCCGTAGCGGCCGCCGGCCACCGCCCCGGGACGCGGCGGCGGGTCCTCGTCGGGCAGGTTCACGTCCGGACCTCTTCACGGGGCGGGGAGGGGGATGCGGCGGACGCGGCGGATGCGGCCCGCATCGGCCGCATCCGCCGCCCCACCGATCCTCCACCGGCGCCCGCCCGCCCCGGCGAGGCGCGCCGGGCCTGATCCGAAAGAGACGCCCGGTCCTCAACCTGGAGTGGTGTACGAGGAAGCGGTGTCCGCGGCCGTCCCCGGAGCCGTGCTGTGGCGCGCCACCGCGGGCGGCGGTTCGGTGGTGCTGCCCGACGGCCGCATGGACCTGCTGTGGGCCGACGGGCGGCTGCTGGTGGCCGGACCCGACACCGGGCCGCATCCGGCCGGGGAGGTCCCCGGCGGCGCCTTCGCCGGGATCCGGCTCGCGCCCGGCACCGCGCCCGCGCTGATCGGCGTACCGGCGCACGCGCTGCGGGACCGGCGCGTCGCGCTGGCCGACCTGTGGCCCGCCCGCGCGGTACGGCGGGCGTCCGGGCTGGTCGAGGGGTACGGGGACGCACGCGCGGGACTCGAAGCCCTGGCCCGCGCCCGCACCGCCGACGCCGGGGCGCGCGACCCGCTGACCGCCGAGGTCGTGGACCGGCTCCGGGCCGGGGAGGCGATGGCCGCGATCGCCCGCGCCGTCGGTCCAGGGGGGTGTCTTGCCGATCAGGCCGGGCTCGCGTGCCCCGGCACCGCGCCTCATCCCCCAGACTCCGTCCGGGGGGACCCCCAGGTTGTCCTCGGTCGGCGACGCTCCGCGTCGCCTGCCTCGTCCGCCTTGCGACGCACGGCACCGGACCCCGCTCCCTGATCCGGCCCGATCGACACGACAAGACACCCCCTCGGGAGCGGCAGCTGCACCGGCGCTCGCTCGACGCCTTCGGGTACGGCCCCCGGACGCTCGGCCGCATCCTGCGGCTGCGCCGGGCCCTGGCCCTGGCCCGCGCGGACCTGCCGTACGCCGAGGTCGCCTGCGTCGCCGGGTACGCCGACCAGGCGCATCTCGCCCGTGAGGTGCGGGCACTGGCCGGGACGACCCTGCGGGCCTACGTCGCCGGGGCCGCAGGAGCCGACGGGGCGAAGAGCGCGACTCCGCAGCCGTCCGGGTCGAGGACGACCGCGTAGCGCTGGCCCCAGAAGGCGTCCCAGGGCTTCAGGTGTCCGGTGTACCCGGCGCCGGTCAGTTCGGCGTAGAGCGCGTCCACCTCGGCGGGCGAGTCGCACAGGAAGGCCAGGTCCCGGCGGCCGTCGCCGGTGGGCGGGGTCCATGACGGGTCGAAGGAGCGGATGGTGTCCTCCGTGTCCCACGCGATCCGCAGGCCCCGGGCAGGACGGCCTCCACGTGCGGCAGGCCGTCGGCCTCGGCCGGGACGTCCAGCCCGAGGCGGCGGTAGAAGGCGAGCGAGGCGGCCATGTCGGAGACCACCATGCCGATCAGGTTGAGTCGAGGAGTCATGGCAGCAGGCTAGGCGGGCACCGGGCGGCCGTCTTGAACGAATCGGACACCGGCCGCGCCGCGTCGCGCCCGGTGTCAGCGCGGCCGGCGCACCGCCACCGCCGCGCAGGCGACCGCCAACGGCAGCTCCGCGCCCGCCGCCAGCAGCAGCGCCGTCCCCTGACCGCCGGTCCCGGCCGAGGTCGTGACGTCGAACCAGGCGTCCATCACCAGCAGCGCGGCCGTCGCCGCCGCGACCGGGGACGCCCGGGGATCGTGCCGGCGCAGCAGCGCCCCGGTCCCGGTCAGCCCGGCGGCCAGCATCAGGTCCAGGCCGATCCACGCCGTGGACCAGTTGGAGACCTCGCTCGTCTGCGGCATCGTCTTCGCCAGCACCACCACCCAGGGCAGTAACACCAGGCCGGCGCCGGTGAGTACGGTGGCCGTCCGGGGGGTGCGGGGCGTGCGGCCGACGCGGAGGAAGAGGGCGGTGCGGGGACCACGGCGGGTGCGCCAGGCGCGGGCCTGCGGGGCGGCGAGGGCCATGACGAGGGTCTCCTTCCGGCCCGGCGGTCCGTCCCCCGGGCACACCACCAGCCTCGTCGGCCGGGCCCGCGGAATCAGTAGCCCCATGATCCGGATCGAGGGTGGCACCAGGTACACCCCGGTACGGGTGCCCGCGTGATGGCATGCCCCTGATCAGTGCGATTACCGTACGGGCATGGCAATTCGCGGGGGCGCGCCGAGGCGTACGTACACCTGGATCACGGCGCACGCACCGTGGTCGGCATGGGCCTGGCGCAACACGGCCTTCACCGCGGCCGCGATACCGGCCGCCCTGCCCGTGCTCCTCGGCCTCACGTGCACCGTCACGGCGCCCGGGCCCGGCACGATCCCGCCGCTGCTGATCCTGCTGCTCGGCCCGCTCCTCACCCGGCTCCAACGCAGCCGCTTCCGGGCCCTGCTCGGCCTCGACGTGCCCAAGGTCGAACGGGAGGGCGGCCGGTTCACCCCGCGCGGACTGGTACGCCGGATGCGCTCCGAGGCGACCTGGCGGCAGTACGGCTACCACCTGCTGGTCAGCCCGCTCGCCGCCGTCGCCGGCGCGCTGGTGGTGCTCGCCTGGGCCTTCGGGGTCGCCGCCGCCGGCGTCTACGGCTGGATCTGGATCCTGCCCACCGAGACCCGGACTCCCGGCTGGAGCAACGACTGCGACCTCATCACCGTCGGCGGCGTCCTGCTGCTGCTCGCCGCGCCCTGGCTCGCCGCCCTCTTCGCCCGGCTGGACGCCGCAGCCGCGGCCGCCCTCCTCGGCCCGAACCGGGCCCGCGAACTGGAACGGCGGGTCGAGGACCTGGCGGAGAGCCGGGCCGGGGTGCTGGACGCCGCCGACCTCGAACGCCGCCGGATCGAACGGGACCTGCACGACGGGGCCCAGCAGCGACTGGTCGCCCTGGCCATGAACCTCGGCATCGCCCGCGCCACCCTCCCCGACCTGCCGGCCGAGGCCAAGGCCGTCATCGACGAGGCGCACCGCGAGGCGAAGGAGGCCATCGAGGAGCTGAACAGCCTGGTACGGGGCCTGCATCCGGCCGTACTGGAGGACCGCGGGCTCGACGCCGCGCTCTCCGGGATCGCCGCCCGGGCCCCGTTCCCCGTCGAGCTGAGCGTCGACATCGGGCAGCGGCCCGGGGCCACCGTGGAGGCCGTCGCCTACTTCGTGGTCTCCGAGACCCTGGCCAACGTGGCCAAGCACGCCCGGGCGCAGCACTGCCGGGTGGGAGTCGTACGCGGTCCGGCGGCCGACGGATCCGCCCGCGGCGGGGACCTGCTGCGGATCACCGTGACCGACGACGGGGTGGGCGGCGCCGACCCGGCCCGCGGCACCGGTCTGGTGGGGCTCCGCAAACGCGTAGGGTCCGTCGACGGAACCATCAAGATCGAAAGCCCCCTCGGGGGTCCGACCGTCATCACCGTGGAGCTGCCGTGCGGGCTGTGATCGCCGAGGACTCCGTCCTGCTGCGCATAGGACTCGTCAAAGTCCTCGAAATGGCCGGATTCGAGGTGGTCGCCGAGACCGGCGACGCCGAGGGTCTGCTCGCCGCCGTCGGGGAACACCGCCCCGATCTGGCCCTCGTGGACGTGCGTATGCCGCCCGGCTTCACCGACGAGGGCGTCCGGGCGGCCCTGATGATCCGCCAGGAGAGCCCGGGCACGGCCGTGCTGCTGCTCTCGCAGTACGTGGAGGAGCGCTACGCCGCCGACCTGCTGGCCACCCAGACCGGTGCCGGCATCGGCTACCTGCTCAAGCAACGGGTCGCCGACGTCGAGGAGTTCATCGACGCCCTGCGCCGCGTGGCCTCGGGCGGCACCGCGCTCGACCCGCAGGTCGTCGCCCAGCTCCTGCTGCGCCGCGGCGGCGGCCCCGACCCGCTGGCCCGGCTCACCCCGCGCGAGCGCGAGGTGCTGGCCCTGATGGCCGAGGGCCGCTCCAACGCCGGGATCGCGGCCGAACTCGTCGTGAGCGAGAGCGCGGTGGCCAAACACATCAACAGCATCTTCGCCAAGCTCGACCTGCCGCCGGCCGACGGCGACCACCGCCGGGTCCTCGCGGTCCTGCGCTTCCTGGACGGCACGCCGTGACCCCGGCCGAGGCCGAAGGGCCCCGCCGCGGGCCCCGCCTGGCCTGGATCACCGCCGCCGCGCTCAGCGCGGTCCTCGTGGTGGTACCGGCCACCTGGCAGGTGTGGTCCTGGGGGAGCGGGGGCTCCCGGAGCGACACCCTGCGCGGCGGCAGCGACGGCCGCCCGGTGACCGCGCTGGAGATCGTGGGAGGCGACGCCGACATCACCGTCACCCCCCGCGCGGACCACGAGGTCGGCTACCGGGCCACGGTCAGCTGGTCCCTCAAGGCGCCCACCATCGAGGAGAGCCGGCTCGGCGACACCCTGCGGCTGACCCCGCACTGCCCCGGCGACGGCTTCTGGCCGGGCGCCGGGGCCGGCTGTTCGGTCCGGCTGGCGGTGACCGTACCCGTGGACATCCCCGTGAAGGTGACGACCCGTTCCGGCCGGATCGCGCTCAGCGGACTGGGCGGCTCCGTCGACACGGAGGCCGACTCGGGCCGGGTCGAGATCGTCGGGCTGCGCGGCCCGCTGCGCGCCAAGGTCGGCTCGGGCCACCTGCACGCCACCGGACTCGCCTCGGACCGGGCCGAGATCCGGGTCGGCTCGGGCCGGGCCGAGGCCACCTTCGTCACCCCGCCCGACGAGGTGACGGCCCGCGTCGGTTCCGGCCGCCTGGCCTTCACCGTGCCCGAGGCCACCCGCTTCAAGGTCCGCTGCGAGGCCGGATCGGGCCGCTGCGAGGTGCCGGACGCCCTGCGCGACGCCGCGTCGCCGCGCGGTCTGGACATCGAGACGGGCTCCGGCCGCGCGCAGGCGGGGTACCCGGACGGGCCCTGGGCGACGCCCGGGGAGTCATAGCCCCGCCGCACGCAAAGGCCGCTCGAAAACACCGCCAGAAAAGGCCGCCCGAAAAAGAAGTGGCCCCGGCAGGACCGGGCTTGTTACGGTGGATCGGTTCCCGCCGACCGGTGGGGGACGACCGGCATGTGCATGGACCCGGAGGTGAGTTCGTTGATGACTGTCATCGCGCAGGGCGCTGCCCGCACTCAGAAGACCATCAATGTCACTTCTGTGGTCTCCGGCTGACCTCACACCTCTTCGCGCGCCGCCACCGAGCGAGCGCCCGCGGCCGGGGCCACCCTGTGAAGGGTTTCCCTTGTCTTTCTCCGCTCTCCCGTCCTCCTTCCCGCACGCTTCGCTCTCGCACGCCCTCGCCCCCCTCGGCTGGGACGACGCGTGGGAGGCCGAGTTCGCCCCGTACGCCGAGCAGGGCCTCCTGCCCGGCCGCGTCGTACGCGTCGACCGCGGCCAGTGCGACGTCATGACCGCGGACGGCATCGTCCGCGCCGACACCGCCTTCGTCACCCCGCACGACCCGCTCCGGGTCATCTGCACCGGTGACTGGGCCGCCGTCGAGGCGGCCGGCAATCCGCGCTACGTGAAGGCGTACCTGCCGCGCCGGACCGCCTTCGTGCGGTCCACCTCCTCGCAGCGGTCCGAGGGGCAGATCCTCGCCGCCAACGTCGACCACGCCATCATCGCCGTCTCCCTCGCCGTCGAGCTGGACCTCGGGCGCATCGAGCGCTTCCTGGCCCTGGCCTGGGAATCGGGGGCGCAGCCGCTGGTCGTCCTCACCAAGGCGGACCTGGTCCCGGACGCGGCGACGCTCGGGCACCTCGTCCAGGACGTGGAGGCCACGGCCCCGGGCGTCCAGGTCCTGACCGTCTCCTCCGTCACGGGGGAGGGTACGGACGTGCTGGCCGCGATCGTCGGCGACGGCACCAGCGTGCTGCTCGGCATCTCGGGCGCCGGCAAGTCCACCCTGGCCAACGCGCTGCTCGGCGCCGAGGTCATGGAGACGCAGGAGGCCCGCGAGGTCGACGGCAAGGGCCGGCACACGACCACCACGCGCAACCTGCTCGCCCTGCCGGCCGGCGGCGTCCTGATCGACACCCCCGGACTGCGCGGCGTCGGGCTCTGGGACGCCGAGACCGGGGTCGGCCAGGTCTTCTCGGAGATCGAGGAGTACGCGGAACACTGCCGCTTCCACGACTGCGCGCACGAGGCGGAGCCGGGGTGCGCCGTGCTGGCCGCGCTGGACTCCGGTGAGCTCGCGGACCGCCGCCTGGAGAGCTACCGCAAGCTCCTGCGGGAGAACCAGCGGATCGTCGCCAAGACGGACGCCCGGCTGCGGTCGGAGATCCGCCGCGACTGGCGCCTGAAGTCGGCGGTGGGCCGGGCCAACCACGCCGCGAAGCGGGGCGGCCGCGTCTGAGGCACGGCCGGGGACGGGGTGCCGCAGTCCGGGACCCCGCCCCCGCCCGGAAGCGGCACCCGGCATCGCGCCGCAGCGCCCTCACCGAGATCCATCGGCCCGAGGCGTTCGACGACGCGCAATTCCAGGGCGGCACGGTCGGCTTCGACCACGCACACTTCAGCGGCGCCAACGTCAGCTGGGGCCGCCTCCGGCCGCCCGAGGACGGGACGGGCTGAACTCGGGCCCGACTCCCGACGGCCGCATCACCGACCTGTCCGGACAACAGGCTAGGGGGACGGGCGGGAGGCCCGTCGTGCGCTGTGGGCGATCCGCCGGAGCGGCGACAGGGCGTACCCGGCCGTCACGTATCCCGCGGCGGCCGACAGGGGGACGAGAGCGGCCAGGACCAGCGCGGTGGACGCCACCAGCGAGTCCTGGGGCTGCTGCCGCGAGGGAGCCGGACAGGGGGCCGGCCCGCTGTCCGGCGGCTCCGGACAGCCGGCGGGCGCCAGGACGATCGCGGACTCCGAACGCAGTTCGAGGACCGGATCGTTTCCCCTGCTCACGGCCTGCACCGCGAGCAGGTGGACAACGGCCAGCAGCGCCGTCCCGGCCACCATGACCCCCCCGCCGTAGAGGCAGGTGAGACGTAAGCGGGTCACGGACGGCCGCTGCGGCGCCATGGCGTGCGAGGCCGCGGAAACGGCACTTCCCACGGCATCGACGATGGCGCGCCCCCTGATCCGGATCGGCACCGGTACTCCCCCTCAAAGCGTCACGAGCCCCGACCCCCCACTGTCGCGCCTACGCCCCTAAACAGAGCGTCAGCACCGGCTGCCGTACGTCGACGCGCAGCCACCCGCACGCTCCGGTCAGAGCCCCCACGCGTGGACGCGTTCGGGGTGGATCCGGATCACCTCCGGGCTGAAGTGGGAGCCCAGCTCGTGCGGGCCCGTCTCCAGCGTGGCCCGGCCCCGGATCTCGATGCCGCGCACCCGCCACGGCCGGATGCTCACCAGGTCGTCCACGACCAGGGACAGCCGGGGGTTCCCGTGCAGGTTGCGCCACTTCTTCGTCGTGCCCATCGCCATCCCGCCCACCAGGATCGTCCCGTCCTCCTGCGGGAAGAAACCCACCGGGTTCGCCTGCGGCTGCCCGGCCGCGTCCACGGTGGCCAGGCGGCCCAGGTGCTGGGAACGCAGGTACGCCAGTTCGGCCTCGCTGAAACCCTTGAAGTCCGTCATACCGCCCACCCTCGCAGCCCCCGCCGGTCCCCGCATCGGGCTACGGACCTAGGCCGTCTCTTTCGGATCTTGCCGGGCCCGCGGCGTCCGGCACCGCACCTGGCCGCGTTGTCGAGGCACCCGAGTACGTCCAGTACACGGGCGCCCCTCCGCCTTGCCAGGCACGGCACCGGACGCCGCGGGCTCGGCCGACAAGATCCGAAAGAGACGGCCTAGGTCACCGGGGACGGTGGGTCTGGGCCTGCTTCAGGAGTTCGGTGTACGGCATCTGAGCCATCGAGCCGCGCACGAGTGCCAGACCGTACAGGTCGACGGCCCGCCTCTGCTCGTTCGGGGTGACGAAGTTGAAGGGCGTCCGGTCACCCGGACTTCTCACATCCACATAGACGACCGGCCGACGACGGTACAGCCACCAGACCGTCACGCGCTCCCGGCCCCGGGTCAGATTCAGGAGCTCACTGCTCTGGGAGATCGTGGACTGGTACCTGAAGTAGTCCTTGTTGGCCGGCGGGGGCCCTGGAGGATCGTCGTCCTTGCCTTCCTTCTTCAGTTTTCCGCGCCACTTCCCCTTCAAGGCGGCATCCACTGTCATCCGGTCCTGCCTGAACGCGTAGGCCTGGACCTGGGCGCTGATTGCTTCGTAGCCGGTCGTTTCGGGCTTCTTGATCTCGACGACCACGTCCTCCGAAATTTCCTCCTGCGGGCTCAGCTCCCGCCCCGGCGGCTTGACCAGCTCGCCGGGTTTGAGCAACTTGTATTCGTCTTTCGGGTCGCTCGCGAGCTTGGCCTGGATCCAGTAGATGCTGCCGATGATGTGGACCGGAACCTGGCCGGAGTTCTTGAGGCGCAGACGGACCCGCAGGTACATCTTCGACCCTTCACTGTTCAGGGTCGGCATTCCGATCTCGGCCGAACCCTGCACCAGGGGACGCGTCATGGCGCTACGGGACCACCGGGTTCCCGTCGTCGAGCGGGGCGCCGCATCCGGTGCAGCAGTGCCCCTCGCGTGCGGTGTCCAGGCGCCCGCACGCGTCGCAGACGAGGTGCAGCAGGCAGGCCGGCTCGCCGGCGTCCGACGGCAGCTGCCGGGCGGGGGAGGCCGGCGTGCCCGGAACGGACGTACCCATGGCGCCTCCACGACCGATCGAGTCAGGGGCTGAGAGCGTAACCCCCGATCGGGAGGGCCGCACCCCGGGCTGCCCGCGCCGGCCGGCGGGCGCCTACTGTGCCAGCACCGCCCCCACCCACGCCCCCACCACCATCAGGCACGCGAACAGCTCCACCAGCACGCTCGTCCCCACCGCCCGCATCACCGCCCGCATCGACGCCCAGGCCTCGCCGTGGGTGCCCAGGCGGAGCCGTTCGCACAGGTAGATGCCGCCCACGAAGCCCGGAACCGCCCCCACCACCGGCACCAGGACGAAGCCCAGGAGCGCCCCGGCCCCCGCGAACACCACCATCCGGGTGGTGATGCCCAGCCCCCGCACCCGCCGGGGCGGCAGCAGCCACTTCACCACCTGGACCACCAGCAGCAGGGCCGTCGCCGCGACCAGCAGGGTCCACGCCGACGCCGAGCGCACGTGCAGCGCCCACCACAGCAGCCCCGCCCACACCAGCCAGGTGCCCGGCACACCCGGGATCAGCACGCCGACCACCCCGAGCAGCAGCACCAGCCCCACCAGCAGCAGCTGAGGCAGATCCATGCGCTCAGCCTGACCGACCAGGGGCTATCGGGCCACCCAGCCCCGCTCGTACGCGTGCCAGCCCAGCTGCAGCCGCGTCGTCACCCCGGAGAGCTCCATCAGGCCCTTGACCCGCCGCTGCACCGTCCGCAGCCCCAGCTCCAGGTGCTTGGCGACGCTCGCGTCCGTCATGCCCGCCAGGAGCAGCGAGAGGATCTCCAGGTCCGTGGCGTCGGGGCCGCCCCCGGCCTCC
The DNA here is from genome assembly GCF_017639205.1 of Streptomyces nojiriensis. Lineage (NCBI taxonomy): Bacteria > Bacillati > Actinomycetota > Actinomycetes > Kitasatosporales > Streptomycetaceae > Streptomyces > Streptomyces nojiriensis. The sequence continues at coordinate 6,995,157 of NZ_CP071139.1, forward strand.
TCCGCCGAACCGGCCGCCCCCAGCCGCAGCGGCAGCGACTCCCGCCACACCGCCTCGAACAGGCCGGCCAGGGACTCCAGCAGCCCCGACGCGTGCACCACCAGCGCCGCCGGCTCCGCCCCGCGGGCCGTCAGCGGGACCATCGCCAGCGTCCGGTCCGCGATCACCAGCTTCGTCGGGACCTCGGCCGTCACCCGGATCCGCTCCCCGCGCGCCAGCGCCGTCGACGCCTCCCGGATCCCGCTCGGCAGGGTCAGTACCTCCCGCTCGATGACCACCCGGTAGTCGACCCCGCGTACGGAGGCACGGTCCTCCGCCTCGTTGTCCGTCCCCGGCACCACCTGCGGCCGGCCGGTGACCAGCGCGCAGACCTCCTTCTCCGCGCCCAGCTGGATCTGGTGGAAGCGGTGGGCCACCGCGCTCGCGCCCTGCACCACCTCCACGAGGTCGTGCACCGCCGGTTCGGTCGCCTCCGCCCGGTACTCCTCGGCCAGCAGCGCCGCCGCCAGCTCCGCCTGCTCCAGCTCGTGCCGCTGCTGGGTCAGCAGCGCCCCGAGGGCCACCCCCGGCGGGGCCGCCACCCAGCGCCCGGGCCGGGCCGAGGACTGCGCCGCCAGCCCGTGCCGCTCCAGATGGCGCAGGGCCCGTTCGGTGTGCGGCACCGGCAGCGTCAGCCGGTGCGCGAGGTCGGGTACCTCCGCGGCCCCCAGCGCGACCAGCGCGCGGTACGCCGACTCCTGGCCCTCGTCCAGGCCTATGGCACCCAGCAACCCGTCCACCCACCTTTCGACACGCGCCTGGCGGGAAGCGGCCACGGCGCAAACCCGCCGCGGACATCATCGCCGCACCTGACGCCACTCTGCCAAGGTGACGCCACCGCAGCACCAACATCCGCCGGTCAGAAGCCATTTACGCGGCGCTTTCGCCGTGCAACGCAGCAGTTGGCCGGAATTCACCTGGGGAGAGCGATGCGTCCGATATCGCGAACGGCACTCGGGGCGGCCGCCGCGGCCGTCCTGGCCGTCACCGCCATCGGCCCGACGGCGGCGCAGCCGGCCGACGGAGCGCCCGGAGCGGGGAAGAGACCCCTCGTCGGCGGCGAGGCGGCCGGAAAGCAGCCCACGGCCCCCGTCACGGTGACCCTGGTCACCGGCGACCGGATCCTGGTGTCCACCGACGCGGCCGGCCGCACCGCCGCCACCGCGATGCCGCGCGCGGACGGCTCGCAGCCGCTCGTGCAGACCCGGCAGTCGGGCAAGGACCTCTACGTGTACCCCGAAGGCGCGGTCGAGGCCCTCGCCGCCGGCCGCGTCGACCACGAACTCTTCAACGTCACCGGCCTCGTCCGGCAGGGCTACGACGACGCGCACACCGCGAAGCTGCCGCTCATCGCGGTCTACGACGGATCCGTGAACGTGGCGCGCAGCGCGCCGCCCACACCCCGCGGCGCCGACCGCTCCCTCGTCCTCGCCTCCATCGGCGCCGTCGCCCTCGCCGCCGACAAGGCGCAGACCGCAGCCTTCTGGTCGGACGTCATCGGTACGGACCCCGGCGCGCGCTCCCCGGCGGGCGGGCTCAGGAAGCTGTGGCTGGACGGCAAGGTGCAGGCGAACCTGGAGCGTTCCACGAAGCAGGTCGCCGCCACCGCCGCCTGGGCCGCCGGGTACGACGGCAAGGGCACCAAGGTCGCCGTCCTCGACACCGGAACGGACCTGGACCACCCCGACCTCCGGGGCCGCGTCGCCGCGTCGAAGAACTTCACCGACTCCGACACCGACGCGGACCGGCAGGGCCACGGCACCCACACCATCTCCACCGTCGGCGGCTCCGGTGCCGAGAGCGGCGGCGCCAGGAAGGGGGTCGCCCCCGGCGCCGAACTCCTCAGCGGAAAGGTCCTGAACGACGGGGGCTACGGCCTCGATTCATGGATCATCGCGGGTATGGAGTGGGCCGTCGACGCCAAGGCCGACGTGGTCTCCATGAGCCTGGGCGACCCCTCGCAGACCGCCTGCGACGACCCGCTCGCCGCCGCCGCCGAACGGCTCTCCCAGCAGGGCCCGCTCTTCGTCGTCGCCGCCGGCAACTCCGGCCCAGGCAACAACACGGTCTCCTCGCCCGGTTGCGCCCCCTCCGTCCTGACCGTGGGCGCCGTCGACCGCGACGACCGCACGGCCGTCTTCTCCAGCCGGGGCCCGGCCGGGCTCCCGCACACCCTCAAGCCCGAGATCGCCGCCCCCGGCGTCGGGATCTCCGCGGCCGCCGCGGGCGGCCGCGGCGTGTACGCCTACCGGTCCATGTCCGGCACCTCGATGGCCACCCCGCACGTCGCGGGCGCCGCCGCCGTCGTCAAGCAGCGCCACCCCGACTGGACCGCGCAGCAGATCAAGGCCGCCCTCGTCGGCTCGGCCGCCACCGCCGTCCCCGGGGACGTACGGGAGACCGGAGGCGGCCGCCTCGACGTGAAGGCCGCCCTCGACGCCACCGTGACCGGTGCGTCCGCCGTCCAGGGCGGCACGTACAACTGGCCGCAGGACCGCAGCGACCGCACCGCCGTCGAAGTCCCGTACACCAACACGGGCGGGAGCGCCGTCACGCTGAACCTGGCCGTCGATAAGGTCACCGGCAACGACGGCTCGCCCGTCCGCGCCCAGGTGGCCCGCCTGGAGCGGCGTACCGTGACCGTCCCGGCCGGCGGCACCGCCCGGGTGCCGCTCGCCCTCGACCCGGCGGCGAAGCTGGAGCGCTCCCAGTACGGGGACGTCACCGGCCGCGTCGTCGCCACCGCGAACGGCGTCCGCGTCTCCACCCCCTTCTCCCTCTACGTCGAGCCCGAGACCGTGACCCTGCGCGTCAAGCTCGTCGACCGCGCGGGCCGGCCCGCCGCCGGACCCTCCTCGCTGGACGTGATCGGCACCGACGACGCCACCGGCGAGCGCCGCTTCAACGAGGGCTCCGCGGACCAGGTGTACCGGGTCCGCCCGGGCGCGTACTTCCTCTCCGCCTTCGTCGCCACCCCCGACGCGGGGGAGGGCGAGGGCGACAGGCTGCTCGACTCCCTCACCTACCTCGGCCGCCCCCAGGTCGAACTGAGGAAGGACACCACCGTCGTCCTGGACGCCCGTAAGGCCGGGCGCCTGGACCTCGCCGCCGACCGGCCGGTCGAGGCGCGCAACACCACCCTCGGATTCGCCCGCAGCTGGGACGGCGCATGGCTGCACGCGGGCACGGCCATGGGCGGCCGCACCATCCGCGGCTACTACGCCTCCGTCGAAGGCCGCGCCGACGACGGCGACTTCGAGTTCGCGTCCTACTGGCGGGCGGCCGCGCCCCTCGTCTCCGAGCTGACGGCCGTCGGCGGCCCGGTACTCCACCCGATCACCGCGTCCACCGGCAGCGACAACCTCGACGGGAGCGGCGGCGCGCCGCTGGTCGACGCGGGCTCCGGCAGCCCCGAGGAACTCGCCGCGGCGGGCGCCGAGGGTGCGGTCGTCCTCGTGAAGGCGGTCGACGGGGCACTGCACGAGGTCGCGCGCAACGCGCAGGCCGCCGGCGCCGAGGCGGTGCTCGCCCACCGCGAGGCCCCCGGCCGCTGGACCGGCTTCACCGGCTACGCGGGCGGCGCGCTGCCCACGCTGACCATCGAGGCGGCCGAGGCGAAGGCCTTGCTGGCCAGACTCGCGACCGGCAAGGTCACGTTGTCCTGGAAGGCCGAGTCGCAGAGCCCGTACGTCTACTCCCTCGCCTTCCCCGAGACCGGTGAGGTCAAGAGCGGTGGCCGCACCTACCGGGTGCGCGACCGTGACCTCGGACAGACCGTGTCCGCGTACCACTCCATGGGCGTGGCGGCCGACTTCATCGACATGGCCGGGGCCTACCGGCCGATCGGCGCCGCCGTGTACTTCGGCGGGATCGAGGCCGTCGCGGCTCCGGGCACGCGCACCGAGTACCACTCCGCCGGGGACACCGCCTGGGACCAGCTGCTCTCCAGCAGCTTCCCCTGGGGCGAGCTCATGGTCGGCGAGCAGCGCACCTACACCAAGGGGCAGAAGAACAGCGCAACTTGGTACGACGGCATCACCGGCCCGGTCGCCCCGCGCGACCTCGCGGGCCGGGAGACCCTGGCCGCCGAGCGGCAGGGCAACCTGATCGGCTTCGCCCCCGCCATGTGGGGGGACGGCGGCCACGCCGCGCAGCCGGGCTCATTCGGCGACATCGGCTCGCTCGTCCTCGAGCGGGGCGGCGAGGTCGTCGGGGAGAGCTGGTACCCGTTCGGGGTCTTCGAGGTGCCCGCCGAGGAGGGCCGGTACCAACTCACCCAGTCCATCGAGAAGATCGGCCCGCCCGCCCGGGTCTGGCAGCGCTCCACCGCCGTGCGGACCACCTGGGCCTTCACCTCGAAGCTCGACGCGGCGGCGTACTCGCAGGGGCTGGCGATCCTCTTCCCGCGGTACAGCGCCCCGCTCGACGGGATGAAGACGGTCGCGGCGGCGAACGGCCTGAGCATCGGGCTGGGCGTCACCGGCCACGCGGGCTACACCCCGGGGGCCCTGAAGTCGGCGAAGCTGTCGTACTCCTACGACGGCGAGAACTGGACGCAGGCGAAGGTGAACGAGCGGGGCGGCCGGTGGAGCGCGGTCGTCGACCACGCCGGAGCCTCCGGCAAGCCCGTGTCGCTGAAAGTCGAACTGGCCGACGCGAAGGGCGCCACGGTCACCCAGACGGTCGTGCGGGCGTACGACGTCCGCTGATCCGTACGGGTGGAACGGGAAGGGTCCGGCGGACGGCGGTCCGGCGGACCCTTTTCGTGCATTCGGCGTTTTCCGCCCCCGCGGGGGGCCGAGAATGAAGCCATGAGTCAGCAGGGCGCGGACGACTGGTGGCAGAAGCTCTACGAGGGCCCGGACGCGGGAGCGGAACCCGACCCGGGGGACACCCTGGACAAGCGGTTCCGCTCGGCGGCGGGCGTGACGACGGACCCGGCGCCGGCACCGGCACCTGTATCGGTACCGGCACCGGGCGCGGCCCCTGCCACGGCCCCGGCACCGGACCTCGCGCCGGATCCGGCTCCGCCGGAACCTCCGCGCGCCCCGGAGCCGCTGCTGCCCGGCCCCCGGCAGGGTGAGCCGGCTCCGGCTCCGGCCCCGACCCTGCCCGACTTCCCGCCGCCGCGGGATCCCCGGGCGGGCGACGCCACGGGGTACGCGCTCGGGGGCGTGGCCGTACCACCGGTGCGCGGGCCCGAGCTTCCGGTGCGGCACCGGGACGCGCCGAGCCCGGAGGCCTGGTTCGATCCGGCCCCGCAGCAGCCCCGGCAGCCGGCGCCGGTGGCCGAGTCCGGGCCGGGCCCCGAGCCCGAGCCGGTGGCGGCCCGACCGGAGGCCGTCCGGCCCGAGGTCTCCCACCTGGGCGACCGCGCCCCCACCTACGCCGCCGAGCCGGGCGCCCTCCCGCCCGCCGACCCGGCCGCCGTCGAACAACTGACCCCGGACACCGTCCTGGAGGGGGCCCGCTACGGCGCCTGCACCCTGCGCGCGGCCTCGCTGCGCGGGGACTCCGCCCGCTACCGCGGCGAGGCCCGCCGCGACTTCCTGCTCACCGCCCGCTTCGGCAGCGGCGACGACGCGCTGGTCCTGGTGGCCCTCGCGGGCGGGGACCGGGCCGCCCCCGGGGCCGCCGAGGCCGCCGCAGAACTGTGCCGCACCGTCGCGTCCGCCGTCGGACGCAGCCAGGAGCGGCTCGCCGACGACATCCGCGCCGGGCGCCGCGACGCCCTGCGCTCGGGCCTGCAACGGCTCACCGACCGGGGGTACGGGCGACTGCGGGCCCGCGCCGCCGAGCTGGGGCTCGCGGAACCGGCGTACACCGCCGGACTGCGCGGGCTGCTGCTCCCGGTGGATCCGCAGTGCCGTACCCGGGTGTGCTTCGGAGCGGGCGCGGGCGGCCTGTTCCGGCTGCGCTCGGGGCAGTGGCAGGACCTGGAGCCCGCCGGGTCGGCCGAGGACACGGACGGCGGTTTCCGCTTCCGCGCGGCCGTGGCCCGGCCCGGCGACACCCTGCTCCTGTGCTCCGGGGGCCTGGCGGAACCGATGCGGGAGGAGGCCGCCCTCCCGGCGGAACTCGCCACCCGCTGGGCCGGTCAGGACCCGCCGGGCCTCGCGGCCTTCCTCGCGGACACCCAGCTCCGCCTCAAGGGATACGCCGACGACCGCACGGCCGCCGCGGTCTGGGAGGCCTGACCGGCGCGGCACGGCTTCCCGTCACGCGGCAGGCGGGAGCTGTCCGCGCACCCACTCGGGATCGGGGTTGGTGTGCGGCCGGCCCGCCACGAGGACGGTCGGCACGGTCTCGTTCCCGTCGTTGGCCGCCCTCACCACGGCGGCTCCCGCCGGGTCACGCCAGATGTCGACCCAGTGAAGGCGGCGGGCGCTGCGGCCCAGCCGGATGCGCAGCCGTATGCAGTACTTGCAGCCCGGCCGCCAGAAGACGACCGGTCGGCCGTCGGCCGCGCTGCGGCGCTGTGCCTCCTGCGCACCGATCGACCGCGGGTACACCAGGGGTGAGTGCATGGCTGCCAGCAGTACGAACACCAGCAGGAGCGCCACGGCCGCGCCGGATCTCCCGCTCACGACCAGGCCGGCCGCGACGGCCGATCCGCACAACCCGAACAGCACCGGCAGGATCCAAGCACGCGTCATGAGGCCGCAGGCTACCGACGGGCCGTGACGGGTCGGCACGGCAGGGGTGGGGGCAGCCCCCGTGCCGGTCCGGGTGCCAGCAGGATGGGCGATCGGTGCGGCGGCTCGACAGGCTGGGAGGGAACGGCACAGGCGACTGGAACGGGACTGATCGGTGAATTCACGGGCACGGGCCGCGGCGTTATGGGTGGGGATCTGCGTGCTGGCGGTCGGGGGGATCCTCCCCGCGACCGCGTCGGAACGGGGGCCGGCCGCGCCGCCCGCCGGGCTCGAGGAGGCCGTCGAGCAGACGGTCGCCGACGGATTCCCCGGTGTCGTGGCGTACGCCAGGCGCGGGGAGCGGGAGTCGCGGACGGCGGCCGGGCTCGCGGACACGGCGACCGGCGAGCGGGCCCGGCCGGACCAGCGGTTCCGGATCGCGAGCAACACCAAGTCGTTCGTGTCGACGGTGCTCCTGCAGCTGGAGGGCGAGGGGCGGCTCTCGCTCGACGACAGCGTGGACACATGGCTGCCCGGCGTGGTCCGGGGAAACGGCAACGACGGCACGGCCATCACCGTCCGGCAGCTGCTCAACCACACCTCGGGCATCTACGACCCCACCAACGAGCCGGAGTTCTTCGCGCCCTACCTGGAGCGCCACGACTGGGGCCACGTGTACACGCCTCGGGAGGTGATCGCCCGCGCGGTACGGCACGAGCCGACCGGCCGGGCGTACTCCAACACCAACTACCTCCTCGCGGGTCTGGTGATCGAGGCGGTCACACAGCGCAGCGCGTCCTCCGAGATCCATCGGCGGATCCTCGCTCCGCTCGGCCTGAAGGACACCTCCCTTCCGGTGACCGACCCGCGCATCCACGGCCCTCATCTGCACGGTTACGACCTGGAGGGACACGATGTCACCCGGTTCAGCCCGTCGTACGACTGGACCGCCGGTGCCATGATCTCCACGGTCGCCGACCTGGCCCGCTTCCACCGGGCCCTGTTCGCCGGCACGCTGCTGCGCCCCGCCCAGCAGCGTGAACTCCTGACCACGGTGCAGATCCCCGGCGAGGGGCCGTACGGGCTCGGCGTGAAGCCCAGGGACGTGCCGTGCGGCCCGGGGCCGGGCGGCAAGGTGGTCCGAGCCTGGGTGACCGACGGGAGCGGACCCGGTTTCATCAGCGTGTCCCTCACCACCGCCGACGGCGGGCGGCAACTGGTCCTCGCCGCCAATGTCTACGACCTCGGCGCGGAACTGAGGAAGAAGCCGGCCTTCCCGCACACCGATGCGCTGGGGAAGGCGCAGACGGCGGTCGTGTGCGACTGAGGCCTCACCCGGTCAGCGCGGCCGGGGCCGCACCGGGCGTACCGGGCGCGGTGGGAGAGCCCTCCCCGCCCGCCGCTCCCGGCCTGCGACGCTCCGCCCAGCGGACCGCGGGCGGAGCCACGAGGCCGGTGAGGGCGAGGACGGCGCCGAGGACGAACCAACCGGGTCGCCCCCAGCCGATGCACAGGGCGATCAGCAGGGACGGGCCGAGAGCCTCGGCGAGTCCGGCACCCATACCGAAGACGCCGAGGTACTGGCCGGTGGCGTGCTCGGGGGCGAGGGCGAAGGAGATCTCGAACCCTCCTGCCGCGTGCCAGAGTTCACCGACGGTGTGGACGACGACCGCGACCAGGAGCAGGGTGACGGCCGCCCGGGCGGGCACTCCGGCCGACAGGGAGACCAGGGAGCAGGAGGCGAGGAACGCGGTGCCGGCGCGGCGGTACGCGCGAGCACCGGTGGCGGGAGTGCCGATGTTCCGGCTCGCGCGTACCTGGAAGACGACGACGATGGCCGTGTTGGTCAGCATGCCGGCGGACACCAGCCAGCGCGGTGCGGTCGTCTCGCCGATGAGCCACAGCGGGACGGCCACGGTGAGGATCTTGAACTGGACGGCCATGACGCCGTCCAGGGCGGTGATCCCGAGGTAGGGCAGGTCCCGCAGGGCGGCCCACCGCCGGCCGCCGCCGCTCGGCAGGGGACGGATCGGGGCGAGGCGGAGCAGGAGCGCGGCGGACACCGCGAAGGAGAGGGCGTTGCCGGCGATCAGGCACCGGTACGCCGTGCCGGTGCCCGACTGGACCGCCCAGCCGGCGAGTACGGCGCCCAGGGAGATCCCGGTGTTGCTCACGGACCGCAGGTACGCCCGAAGTTCCTGGGGGCGTTCACCTCCGTGCCGTTTGATGATCGGGCCGCGCGCCGAGAACCCTGCGGCCTGGGCCGATACGGCCAGGGTGACGACCAGTACGAACGACCCGAAGCCGTCGGCCGACACGAAGCCGGCCGTGGCCAGGGCGCGGAGGACCAGCGTGGCCGCGTACACGCCGCGCGGGCCGTGGCGGTCGGCGAGATGTCCGGCTCCGATGCCGACCCCGAGCGCCACGAGTCCGGCGATGCCGAGTCCGAGTCCCACCTGTTGCGCGGGGAGCCGGACCGCCTCCGTGAAGTAGAGGACGCCGGCGGTCAGGTAGATGCCGCTGCCGATCGCGTTGGCGAACGTCGAGACGGTGAGGATGCGTTGGGGACCGGGGGCGGGCAGCAGCCGCGGCATGGTGGACTCCGCTGGTCGGGGGTCAGGAGCGGACGAGAGCCCCTTTCCGGGGTGCGAACAGCCTGCTGTAATGGTCTTGTGCACCTCAACCCTTACGGGGCGGACGCGGTGAACCTGGCCGCCGACCTCGCCAACCGCCGCCCGTCGAGCCCCGGGGAACTCGCGGACCGCTGCCGCGCCGCCGGACTCGCGGTGCCGGGAGCGGTCACCCCGGAGGACCTGGACCGAGCGCACCGCGCCCTGACGGCGTGGGAGAAGGTCGTCGACGCCGCCGACGAACCGGAGCGCGCCGCGCTGCTCAACGGCATGCTGGAAGAAATCGCCGCCTTCCCCAGACTGACCGACCACGCCGGCGACGGCTGGCACCTGCACTACCGCGACGAGGGACGGCCCTTCGGCGACCAGTTGTGCTCCCTGATGGCAGTCGGGACCGCACTGCACCTCGCGGGCCGGGGCATGCACCGGCTCAGGAGATGCGCCGTGTCCGAATGCGCCACGGTCTTCGCCGACACCTCACGCACGGGACGGCAGCGCTACTGCTCGCCCCGCTGCGCCAACCGCGACGCGGTCCGCCGCCACCGGGCGCGGCACACCGGCTGAGCCGTGTTCACCGTCCGTACCGGCATGGGCAATGTGCGGGCGGCGCGCTATCTTTCCCCGAACGGCGAACGGCGCATCATCGGCTCCTTCAGCCACGGCTCCCAGGCCGGCGCCCTCCCGCAGGCCGTCGGCGCACAGTTCACCGACCGGAACCGTCAAGTGGTGTCGATGTCGGGCGACGGCGGTTCCTCGCTGCTGAGGGGAGATTTCCTCACCCTGGTGCAGTACGGCCCGCCCGTCGAAGTGGGCCTCTTCGACAAGTCGCCCCCCGGAAAGCCCGAAGGGGGAGACACCGGTTTCCGGCCTGCGCTCCTGCGGGACGACGGACAGGAACCCCGACGTCTCCGCCTCGCCCGCACGGGCGGCGCGTACGGGGTCCGTGCGGCGAAGCCCGCGCAGCTCACAGGGGCTTTGGAGGATGCCGTCCGGCAACGGGGACCCGCTCCGGTGGGCGTGCCGGCGGACCTGGCCGACCTGTCGGATCCTCCGAAGACCGGTGCCGGACCGGTGGCCGGATTCGCACGGTCCGCCCACACGGCCGTTCGGGTCGCAGGGGATGCCCGCGTGATCCCGATGGCTCGATCCGACCTCCGTGACGATCCCCGCCCCTGAGCCCGCAGGAGTGCGAAACCGCCCGGGGGGCATGCATCCCGTAGACCTGTTCGAGAGCAAGGACACGGGAGGGACATCGCCGTGCGGGTGGGGGCGAAGACCGGAAAGCTGTGGGGGAGAGGGAGGCCGGTGCCGCGCGAGCCGTCCGCCGACGGGGACGGGGGAGCGGTGGACACGCTGCGCATCACCCGGAGCGTGCGCCGGGCCGACCTCAAGGCGGTCGGCGAAGTCCGGAAGGCTCTACGCGAGTTGATGCGCCACCGGTGCCGGACCGATGCCGCCGAGGTGGCCGAGCTGCTGATCACCGAGCTCGTCACCAACGCGCTCGTCCACACCGACCGCGGAGCGGAGGTGCACGCGAGTCTCGCCTCCACCCGGTTACGGGTGGAGGTCCGGGACTACGCCGCACGCCGGCCCCGGCCGTACGTACCGACCGCCGACGACGGTACGCACGGCCGGGGACTCGTGCTGGTGCAGGCGCTCGCCGACGACTGGGGCGTGGACGCACTCGCCCTGGGCAGCGGCAAGGTGGTGTGGTTCGAGCTCGACGCACGGCACGACGCGCCGTAGCACGTGCCGTACGACGAAGGGCCCGCCTGAGCAGGCGGGCCCCGCGGGGTTTCCCCGTGGAAGCGGACCGGGTCAGCCGAACTGCTGTTCCAGGTCCTTCAGTTTGCGCTCCAGCGAGTCCAGCCGGGGAATGGTCTGGGTGTCGTCCTCGGCGGTGAGGTCCACCGTCCGGGTGCCGGTCACGTCAAGGGATTCGGTTGGGTTGACGGCCTGCAGGGAGGGCCGGCGTCGCAGGGGCAGTTGTCCTGATTCCGGTATGGCCGGCTCCGCGCCGACCGGCGCGGAGCCCGCTCCCTGCGTCAGTTCCGGAAGCTCGACCTGGCGCCCGCGCGAACGCCCGAACGCCCGGTTCTGCCGGCCCAGCGCCTTGATGCGCGCCCGGTCCAGCCGGTTCTGGTCGCGCCTGCGGTGCCGGTCCTGCTCCCGCTCCTTCTTGTCCTCGCGCACCTCGTCCACGGCCTCGTCGAGGGTGCGTACCCCCTCCAGCAGCATGAGCGACCAGGCGCCGAAGGTCTCCCGGGGGGCCCGCAGCCAGCGGACCATCCGGATCTGGGGCAACGGCCGCGGGATCAGGCCCTGTTCGCGCAGCGCCGCCCGGCGGGTCTGCTTGAGGGCGCGGTCGAAGAGCACGGCCGCCGAGAGGGACATCCCCGAGAAGAACTGCGGGGCTCCGTCGTGGCCCATTCCCCGCGGGGCGTGCACCCAGTTGAACCACGCGGCCGCGCCCGCGAACAGCCAGACGAGCATGCGCGAACCGAGGGCCGCGTCGCCGTGGCTGGCCTCGCGCACGGCGAGCACCGAGCAGAACATCGCGGCGCCGTCGAGGCCGAACGGGACCAGGTACTCCCATCCCCCCGTGAGGTTGAGGTTCTGCCGGCCGAAGCCGACCAGCCCGTGGAAGGAGAGCGCGGCGGCGACCGCCGCGCAGCAGAAGAGCAGAACGTACGAAGCGGTCCCGTAGACGGCTTCCTTGCGCCGCCGTCGTTCCTCGCTGCGCTCCCAGCTGTCGTCGGCCGCGGCCTTCTCGCTCTCCCGCTTGCCACGGGCCAGTACCGCAACTGCCGCAAGTACGCCCAGGATCAGCAGGCTGCCGGGCAGCAGCCAGTCCAGCGATATGTCGGTCAGTCTCATGCGGATGTCCCTCGCCTCGCGTGTGCGGCCATGCGGCTGTACGGCTTTCCGGGCGCCATATTGGCGTAGCCGGTGAGTGGTGCACGCGGGTTTCGGGGCAAGTGGACGCCATCGGGGGGCGGGGCCCGCCGGATAGGGTGTTGTGACTCGAACTGGCGCCCGTACGAGCTGAGTTGTGTTCGATTACCGTCAGTCGTACGGGGTGGGTTCAGGCGGCGGTCGCCGCGAGGCGGGCGATCCGGTCGGCGTCACAGGTCCGGGGACAGGTGACACAGGTGTCCTCGGGACGGATGGTGTAGAAGAAGCAGCAGCCGGCCCGGTCCCGGGTGGACAGCTCCTCGCCGGCGGGTCCGGTGAGCGTACGGAACCCCGCGCCCCCGGTGTAGGGGGCGGTGGACCCCGGCAGGAGCGCTTCCAGCTCGGCCATGGCCCGCCGCTCCTCGCCGAGCAGGCTGCCGATGTACCAGAGGCTCTCGACGACCTCGTCGGTCACCATGCCCCACAGGGCGCGGCGGCCGCGCCGCATGCGCGGGCCGAAGCCTTGCAGCAGCGGTCCGAGGTGCTGGGCCACCGCCGCCCGCACCTCGTCGCGCAGCGCCGCCTCGTCGGGCACGACACGGGCCCCCGGGAGCGCGGCCGCCGCATCGTCCGGCAGGCAGGCGAACTCCGCGACGCGCACGCTCATCCGGCCGAGGGTCCGGTGGAAGGCCACCTCCGGGACCGGGAGGCGGGGGACCCGCCGGTGCAGGAACCACGGCAGGGTGATCAGCAGGCAGGCGGGCCACGCGTACCGGTGCAGCCCGAAGCCCGCGATCACATCGGGGCGGGCCTGGGTGCCGTAGTCCCTCAGGACCTGGGCGTTGTCCCAGGCGAGGAAGGCGTCCAGGGCCGGCCCGCCGGCCGCGAGCTCGTCCGCGCCGACCCATCCCGCACCGCGAGGGAGGGGTTCGCCGGCGGCCCGCTCGACCACCCGCAGTCCGCCGTACGCCTCGGCCAGCCTGGCGAACGCGTCCGTCACCGCAGAGCCGGGCGGGGCGGATGTGACAGCCGGAAAGGTCGTGACGGTCATGACGGGCCACCGAATCACAGAATCACACGATCGTTAACAGGTTAGCCTTACCTTACCTGATTCGGGTCGATCCGCACCCCTCCCCGCGCGCGCCGTCACTTATTCTCAGGACAGGTCGAGACCCGGAGGAGGACCGCGTGCGCGAAACGGCCCAGGCCCGGGTACCGGCACAAAGGCAGAAGGTGTTGCGCCATTCGGTGCGCGGACAGGTGCTCGACGCGCTGCGCGCGGCCCTGATCGACGGAGAGCTGGTGCCGGGCGAGATCTACTCGGGCCCGGCCCTGGGGGAGCGTTTCGGGGTGTCCGCGACCCCCGTGCGCGAGGCGATGCAGCAGCTGGCCGTGGAGGGGGCGGTGGAGTGCCTGCCCAACCGGGGCTTCCGCGTGCTCTCCCGCACCCCGAAGGAGCTGGCCGAGCTGGCCGAGGTACGGGCGCTGCTGGAGGTCCCCGTGATGATCCGGCTGGCCCGCACGGTCCCGGCGGCCGCCTGGGAGGCCCTGCGTCCGGCCGCCGCCGCCACGGCCGAGGCGGCGGCGGCCGGCAACCTGCCGGGGTACGCGCAGGCGGACCGGGACTTCCACGGGGCGGTGCTGCGGCTGGCCGGCAACGACCAGCTGGTGCAGGTGGCGGAGGAGCTCCACCGCCGGGCCCAGTGGCCCCTGCCGGGCGCTCCGCGGGTTCGGCGGGCCGATCTCGTCGCCGATGCGGCGGAGCATGCGGCGCTGCTGGAGGCGCTGATCGCGCGGGACCTCGGGGTGGTGGAGTCGCTGGTCCGCGAACACTTCGCGGGCTCCCCCGCCTGACCGGGGCCCCGCCCCGGGCCCCGCGCCTCAAACGCCGGCGGGGCTGGATTCGGTGGGGTGGAGTTGGTCCGCCAGCCAGGTGGGGATGCCGCCCAGCAGGTGGAACAGGCGGCGGGCCTCCGCGCGGAGCCGGGTGGCTTCCGGTTCCGGTTCGGCCTCGGCCAGGGCGGCCAGCGCCGGCGCCGTGCCGATCAGGAAGCCCAGGTCCTCCCGGATGCGCAGGGACTCCGCGAAGCCCTTGCGGGCCTCGGCCACCTCCCCGTCCCGCAGGGCCAGCGCGGCCAGGTGCCGCCAGGTGAAGGACAGCAGCAGGGTGTCCCCGTGCGCCTCCGCCCCCGCGTGGGCCCGGTGGTAGGCCGGCCGGGCCGACTGCGGGGCGTCCGCCAGGTGTTCGGCGACGAGCCCCCGCCGGAAGTCCAGCAGCGGGCGGGTCCGGGACTCCGGGGACAGCAGGGCCGCGGCCCGGCCCAGCGCGGAGCGGGCCTCGTCGGCCCGGTCGCGTACGCCGAGCACGGTGGCGGCGTACGCCAGCTGGCCCCGTTCGCAGGCGGCCGCGCCCCGGTCGTCGTCGTCCTGGGACACCGCCTCGGCGATCCGCAGCGCGTCCTCGGCCTCGGCCCAGCCCTGCCCGGTGAACAGGCACCGCTCCACCAGCAGCGCGGTCCGCTGCACGGCCGCCCCGGCACTGCCGGCCTTGCCGATGTGCGGCGTCAGCAGTGCAGCCGCATCCGTCCAACAGCCGCGCGAGCGCAGCCGCCATATCGCCCGCTGGAGGGGGTCGTCTCCTCCGGTTGTTCCGGCACCCGACATGGCGGTGTCCGCCACATTGCCCTCCCCAAAGCAAGCAAGCAGCACATCGTTGAGCCCTGGGGCGAAATGAGAGCACGGATTCACGGCCTCGGCCAAGGGGTTGGGTGAACTTTTTCACAAAGTCCGGACGGATCATCAGCCGCCCCGTGGCCGAACCCCGGCGGCCGCGGGGCGGATCTGCTCAGCTCATCCGCAGTGCCAGGAAGAAGTCGAGCTTGTCCTCCAGCCGGGACAGGTCCCGCGCCGTCAACTGCTCGATTCGCCCGACCCGGTAGCGCAGCGTGTTGACGTGCAGGTGCAACCGCGTCGCGCAGCGGGTCCAGGAACCGTCGCAGTCCAGGAACGCCTCCAGCGTCGGGATGAGCTCCGCGCGGTGGCGCCGGTCGTAGTCCCGCAGCGGGTCCAGCAGCCGGGCCGTGAAGGCGCGGCGGACGTCGTCCGGGACGAACGGCAGGAGCAGCACGTGCGAGGCCAGCTCGTGGTGACCCGCCGCGCAGACCCGGCCCGGGCGCGCCGCGGCCACCCGGCGGGCGTGCCGGGCCTCCTCCAGCGCCCCGCGCAGCCCCTCCGCGGAGTGCACGGCCGCGCTGACGCCCAGCGTGAGCCGGCCGTCGTCGGCCAGACCGGCCGCGAGGGGGTCCCGTACGGCCGCGAGGAGCTCGTCGGCGTGCAGGGCGGAGTCCGGGCCCTTGTCCTCCCCGGCGTCCCCGGAGAGCGAGGGCAGCGGTACCAGGGCGATGGCCTCGTCACCCGCGTGGGCCACGGCGATCCGGTCCGAGGGCTCGGGCCCCGAGACGGACGGGTCGACGAGGATCTCCTCCAGCAGCGACTGGGCCACCGGGCCGCCGGGGACGTCCCCGCCCTCCCAGTCCACCCGGGCCACGACGACCTGCCAGTGCGGGGCGGCGCCCAGTCCGGGCAGCAGCACCGGGGCCGCGACCCGCAGACGGGCGGCGATCTCCGCGGGCGGGGCACCCGTCTGTACCAGTTCGAGGACCTCCTGTGCGAGGCGGCGGCGCACGGTGCGGGCCGCGTCGCGCCGGTCCCGCTCCACGGCGATCAGCTGGGTGACGCCCTGCAGCAGGTCGAGGCGCTCGGCGGGCCAGTCGCCCGCGTCCGCCTCGACGGCCAGCAGCCAGTCCGAGAGCACGGTCTCGCGCACGTCCCGGGCCCCCGGGCCGGCGGCCCCGCGCCCGTGTCCCCTGATCGGGAAGAGCGAGTAGGTAATACCCTGGATGGAGATCCGATGCGGCCCCCTGCGGCCCGTCCGGACCGCCGCAAGGTGCTCGCCCGCCAGTGCTGCGCACACGCCCGGCGCCAGCGGCTCACCCGCCCCGGCGATCTGCCGGCCGGTGGGGGACAGCACCCAGGCCCGGAGATCGAGGTCGGTGGTGAGCAGATCGAGCACCACGTCGGGGCCGCCGCCGGCCGGACCCGAGGTCATCAGCCGGCGGTGTCGGTCCACGACGGCCGCGAGGTCTCCGGCGCGCTCGCCCGAGACCTGCCGGACGACGTACTCGGTGATCGTGGCGAATGCAACGTCTTCGTTCACGGCGAACAGCGGCAGCCGGTTGCGCACACAGGCCGAAACAAGATCATCGGGAATGGCCTGCAGCTCCGCCTCGCCCGCGGCGAGCCCGGCGACGCCCGCGCTCGCCAGGATTCGTACGAATGGCTCGGAGTCGGCTGAATTTCGTCTCCAGGCCAGGCCGGTCAGGACGAGTTCGCCCCCCGACAGGTACCGGCTGGGATCCCGTAGGTCGGTCGTCATGACCCCGCGGACGGTCCGGTCGAGTTCACCCTCGCCGCCGAGCAGCCGCAGCCCCAGCGCCTCGGTTTCCAGCAGTGCGCGCAGCCGCATGATGTCGCCGCCGATCTGTCTCGAATGTTGCCGTTGGAAATCGGGCAGGTCGTCGCATCCTGCCTTTCATACGAATCTACAAGACGAGGGAGGCCGTCAGCCAACTCCTTCATGGTTTCAGTGACTGCACCGGGGGGCGAGCGGCTTGTGTACTGGGTCCACACCGCGTTAACAGCACGTGAACGACCAGTCGAGGACTCTCAGGCCTCCTGGCTTGAAGTCAACGACACGATGAAGAAGAAGAGAGCCGCTCATGGACTTCCTTCGCCCCGCCAGCTGGGAGGAGGCGCTCGCCGCTAAGGCCGAGTTCCCCTCAGCTGTGCCGATTGCGGGTGGCACCGACGTGATGGTCGAGATCAACTTCGACCACCGCCGGCCGGAGTACCTCCTGGACCTGAACCGCATCGGTCTGCTGCGGGAATGGGAGGTCGGCGAGGATGTGGTTCGCCTGGGCGCCTCCGTCCCGTACACCCAGATCATGGAGAACCTCCGTACGGAGCTCCCGGGACTCGCGCTCGCCTCGCACACGGTCGCGTCCCCGCAGATCCGCAACCGCGGCGGTGTCGGCGGCAACCTCGGTTGCGCCTCGCCGGCCGGCGACTCCCACCCCGCGCTGCTCGCGGCGGGCGCCGAGGTCGAGGTGGAGTCCGTACGCGGCTCCCGCCTCATCCCGATCGACGAGTTCTACACGGGTGTGAAGCGCAACGCGCTGGCCGCCGACGAGCTCATCAAGACCGTCCACGTCAAGAAGGCGGACGGCCCCCAGCAGTACTCCAAGGTCGGCTCCCGCAACGCGATGGTCATCGCGGTCTGCGCGTTCGGTCTGGCGCTGCACCCCGAGACCCGCACGGTCCGCACCGGCATCGGTTCGGCCGCGCCGACGCCGATCCGGGCCAAGGCCGCCGAGGAGTTCCTGAACGCCGCGCTCGAAGAGGGCGGCTTCTGGGAGTCCGGCAAGGTCATCACCCCGTCGATCGCCAAGCAGTTCGGTGACCTCGCCTCCGGCGCGGCCAACCCGATCGACGACGTCCGCGGCACGGCGAAGTACCGCCGTCACGCGGTTGGCATCATGGCTCGCCGCCAGCTCGTCTGGACCTGGGAGCAGTACCGCGGTACCGGCAACGGCCGCTCGCTTGAAGGGGCTGCGTAATCATGCGCGTCAATTTCACGGTCAACGGCCGTCAGCAGGAAGCCGACGACGTGTGGGAGGGTGAGTCCCTTCTCTACGTCCTGCGTGAGCGCCTGGGTCTGCCGGGTTCCAAGAACGCCTGTGAGCAGGGCGAGTGTGGTTCCTGCACCGTCCGTCTCGACGGCGTGCCGGTCTGTTCGTGTCTGGTGGCGGCCGGCCAGGTCGAGGGTCGCGACGTCGTGACCGTCGAGGGTCTGGCGGAGTTCTCCAAGCAGCGCGACGAGCACGGCCACGGCGGTGCCTGCGGCACCGGCGGAGGCTGCGGCAGCAAGGGCGTGTCCCTGGACGCGGCCAAGCAGTGGCAGGCGCACGGGCCCAACAGCGAGCTCCGCTCGCGGGCGGGCGACTCGCAGACCGGTGAGGGCGTCGAGCTCTCCACCATCCAGCAGGCGTTCATCGACGCCGGCGCCGTCCAGTGCGGTTTCTGCACCCCGGGTCTGCTGATCCAGGCGGACGCGCTCCTGGAGGAGAACTCCTCCCCGTCCGACCAGGACATCCGTGAGGCCCTGTCCGGCAACCTCTGCCGCTGCACGGGTTACGAGAAGATCCTCGACGCGGTCCGCCTCGCGGCCGCCCGTCAGGGAGAGGCGGTCTGACCATGGCGCAGAACACCCGCACCGTGCCCGCCGGTACGCCGACGAACGTCACCCAGAAGCACAACAAGGGCGGCATCGGTGAATCGATTCTCCGCCCGGACGGCACCCTCAAGGTCACCGGCGAGTTCGCGTACTCCTCGGACATGTGGCACGAGGACATGCTCTGGGGCCAGACCCTGCGCAGCACCGTCGCCCACGCCGAGATCGTCTCCATCGACATCTCCGAGGCGCTCGCCATGCCCGGCGTGTACTCGGTGCTGACGTACGACGACCTGCCGGCCGAGATGAAGAACTACGGCCTGGAGATCCAGGACACCCCGGTGCTCGCCAACGGCCGGGTGCGTCACCACGGTGAGCCGGTCGCCCTCGTGGCCGCCGACCACCCGGAGACCGCCCGCCGCGCGGCCGCCAAGATCAAGATCGACTACCGCGAGCTGCCGCTCGTCACCGACGAGGCCTCCGCCCTCGCCCCGGACGCGCCGCTGATCCACGAGGGCCGCGACGACCACCACATCGGTCACGTCCCGCACCCGAACATCGTGCACCGCCAGCCGATCATCCGCGGCAACGTGGAAGAGGCCCGCAAGCGCGCCGACGTCATCGTCGAGGGCGAGTACACCTTCGGCATGCAGGACCAGGCCTTCCTCGGCCCGGAGTCCGGCCTGGCCGTGCCGTCCGAGGACGGCGGCGTCGAGCTGTACGTCGCCACCCAGTGGCTGCACTCGGACCTCCAGCAGATCGCCCCGGTCCTGGGCCTGCCGCCGGAGAAGGTCCGCATGACGCTCTCGGGCGTCGGCGGTGCCTTCGGCGGCCGCGAGGACATCTCGATGCAGATCCACGCCTGCCTCCTGGCCCTGGCCACGAACAAGCCGGTCAAGATCGTCTACAACCGGTTCGAGTCCTTCTTCGGCCACGTGCACCGCCACCCGGCGAAGCTCTACTACGAGCACGGCGCCACCAAGGACGGCAAGCTCACGCACATGAAGTGCAAGATCGTCCTGGACGGCGGCGCGTACGCGTCCGCCTCCCCGGCGGTCGTGGGCAACGCCTCCTCCCTCTCGGTGGGCCCCTACGTCCTGGACGACGTGGACATCGAGGCGATCGCGCTCTACACGAACAACCCGCCCTGTGGCGCGATGCGCGGCTTCGGCGCCGTCCAGGCCTGCTTCGCCTACGAGGCCCAGATGGACAAGCTCGCGGCGAAGCTGGGCATGGACCCGGTCGAGTTCCGCCAGCTGAACGCCATGGAGCAGGGCACGATCATGCCCACCGGCCAGGTCGTGGACGCCCCGGCGCCGGTCGCCGAGCTGCTGCGCCGGGTCAAGGCCCGCCCGCTGCCGCCGGAGCGCCAGTGGGAGTCCGCCGGCGAGAGCGCGGACGTCCGCGCGCTGCCCGGCGGCCTCTCGAACACCACCCACGGCGAGGGCGTCGTCCGCGGCGTCGGCTACGCGGTCGGCATCAAGAACGTCGGCTTCTCCGAGGGCTTCGACGACTACTCGACCGCCCGCGTACGGCTGGAGGTCATCAACGGCGAGCCCGTCGCGATGGTCCACACGGCCATGGCGGAGGTCGGCCAGGGCGGTATCACCGTCCACACGCAGATCGCCCGTACCGAGCTGGGCGTCACGCAGGTGACCATTCACCCGGCCGACACGCAGGTCGGCTCCGCCGGTTCCACGTCCGCCTCCCGGCAGACGTACATGACCGGTGGCGCCGTGAAGAACACCTGTGAGGCGGTCCGTGAGGCCCTCCTGGAGATCGGCCGCCGCAAGAACGGCTCGTACCACCCGGCGTGGGCCACGGCCGAGCTGCTCCTCGAAGGCGGCAAGGTCGTCACCGACGGCGGCGAGGTCCTCGCGGACATCGCCGACATCCTGGGCGACGAGGCCATCGACCTCGAGCTCGAGTTCCGCCACGCGCCGACCGAGCCCTTCGACCTGGTCACCGGCCAGGGCAACGGCCACGTCCAGTACACCTTCGCCGCGCACCGCGCGGTCGTCGAGGTGGACACCGAGCTCGGCCTCGTCAAGGTCGTCGAGCTGGCGACCGCGCAGGACGTCGGCAAGGCCCTCAACATGCTTTCCGTGGTCGGCCAGATCCAGGGTGGCACCACCCAGGGTCTCGGCGTCGCGATCATGGAAGAGATCATCGTGGACCCGAAGACCGCGAAGGTGCGCAACCCCTCCTTCACGGACTATCTGATCCCGACCATCCTGGACACCCCGACCATCCCGGTCGACGTCCTGGAGCTCGCCGACCCGAAGGCCCCCTACGGCCTGCGCGGTATGGGCGAGGCCCCGACCCTCTCGTCCACCCCGGCCGTCATCGCGGCGATCCGGCAGGCGACGGGTCTGGAGATCAACAAGACGCCGATCCGTCCGGAAGCCCTTACCGGGACCCTCTAGGACGGCGTGGTCCGGGGGCCGCGAGGCCCCCGGACCCCTCAGACTCTCCGGGCGGTGTGCATGGGAACGTCACACTTCGCGCCACACCGCCCGGAGGACATACGAAGCACCGCACCGCTCGCGGTCCCTTCACCTGGCAGTACCCCTGCAAGAACCCCCGTGGTACCAGCGGTCACCCCCGCACTACCCGCAGTACACGCAGTGAACATTCGCGTCGCCTCGGGCCGTCACCCCGGGTCGTGCAGCCAAACGCAGCATCCCAAATCCCGCGTCTCCAATCTCCAAGCGGGTGCCCCTTTGAACCTTGGGAGTTAGGCACCATGACCCAGTCGTCAGTAGAGCCCAAGACCACCGCGGAGGAAGCCGGCGACGGCTCCCAGCCGCCCGCCGGACGGTCCTGGCTCGACCGCTATTTCCATATAACCCACAGAGGCTCGAACGTCGGCAACGAGGTCCGTGGCGGTATCACGACCTTCATGGCCATGGCGTATATCCTCCTGCTCAACCCCCTGCTCCTGTCGGGCAAGGACGTCGCCGGCACGGTGATGGACGGGTCGGCGATCATCACCGCCACCGCGTTCGCCGCAGCCGTCACCACGCTCCTCATGGGCTTCGTCGGCAAGGTGCCGCTCGCCCTCGCCGCCGGTCTCTCCGTGTCCGGCGTGCTGGCCTCGCAGGTGGCCCCCCAGATGACCTGGCCGCAGGCCATGGGCATGTGTGTGGTCTACGGTGTCGTGATCTGTCTCCTGGTCGTCACCGGCCTCCGAGAGATGATCATGAACGCGATCCCCCTCGCGCTCAAGCACGCGATCACCATGGGCATCGGCCTCTTCGTCGCCCTGATCGGCTTCTTCAAGGCCGGCTTCGTCGGCAAGGGTCCCGAGTTCGGTCCCCCCGTCCAGCTCGGCGCGGTCGGTGAGCTGTCCGGCTGGCCCGTGCTGCTCTTCTGTATCACCCTGGTCGCCATCTTCATGCTCCAGGCCCGCAAGGTGCCCGGCGCCATCCTGATCGGCATCGTCGGCGGTACCGTGCTGGCCGCGATCCTCAACGCCGTCGTGGACATCGACCCGAAGGCCTGGAAGAACGGCCCGCCGGAGCTCGACGGCTCCGCGGTCTCGATGCCGAACTTCTCGCTCTTCGGCGACGTCTCCTTCGGCGGCTGGGGCGAGGTCGGCTACATGACGATCGGCATGATCGTCTTCACGCTGGTGCTCGCCGGCTTCTTCGACGCCATGGCCACCATCATCGGTGTCGGCACCGAGGCCAAGCTGGCCGACGACAAGGGCCGCATGCCGGGCCTGTCCAAGGCGCTCTTCATCGACGGCGCCGGTGGCGCCATCGGTGGCATCGCGGGCGGCTCCGGCCAGACCGTCTTCGTCGAGTCCGCGACCGGCGTCGGCGAGGGGGCCCGCACGGGTCTCGCCTCCGTGGTCACCGGCCTGTTCTTCGCCGCCTGCCTCTTCTTCACCCCGATCACGCAGATCGTCCCGGGTGAGGTCGCCTCCGCGGCCCTGGTCGTCATCGGCGCGATGATGATGCAGAACGCCCGCCACGTGGACTGGGCCGACAGCGCGACCGCGATCCCGGTCTTCCTGACCGTCGTGATCATGCCGTTCACGTACTCGATCACGGCCGGCGTCGCCGCCGGTGTGATCTCCTACGTCGCCATCAAGATCGCTCAGGGCAAGGCCCGGGAGATCGGCGGCTTCATGTGGGCGCTCACCGCGATCTTCGTGGTGTTCTTCGCCCTGAACCCGATCGAGGGCTGGCTCGGGGTCGGCTGACCCCGAACGGCCTGATCATCACGTACCCGCACCTCCACGCATCCGATACGCACCCGATGTACGTATCGGATACTGGAACCGAACCTCTCCGAGGAGGCCCCCCATGCTGGACATCGCCGAAGAGCTGAACCGGTGGGTCGAGCAGGGACGTGACTTCGCCGTCGCCACCGTCGTGGCGGTCGGCGGGAGCGCGCCCCGGCAGCCCGGGGCCGCACTCGCCGTCGACAGCGAGGGCACGGCCATCGGCTCGGTCTCCGGCGGATGCGTGGAAGGTGCGGTGTACGAGCTGTGCCGGCAGGCGCTGGAGGACGGCGAGACCGTCCACGAGCGCTTCGGGTACAGCGACGACGATGCCTTCGCCGTGGGCCTGACCTGCGGCGGAATCATCGACATCCTGGTCACCCCGGTCCGCGTGGGCTCTCCCGCCCGGGAGGTGTTCGCGGCCGGGCTGGCCGCCGCGGCCCGCGGCGAGGCCGCCGCGGTGGCCCGGATCGCGCGGGGCCCGGCCGAGCTCATGGGCCGCGCCGTGTTCGTCCGTACCGAAGGCGCCCACCAGGGCGGCTTCGGCGGGCACCCCGAGCTGGACCGCACCATCGCCGCAGAGGCCCGCGCCATGCTCGACGCCGGTCGGACCGGCGTGCTGGAGATCGGCGCTGACGGCAGGCTCTGCGGAGAGCCGCTGAAGGTGCTGGTCGAGTCCAGCGTCCCGCCCCCGCGGATGATCGTCTTCGGTGCCATCGACTTCGCCTCCGCCCTCGTGCGGATCGGCAAGTTCCTCGGCTACCGGGTGACGGTGTGCGACGCCCGGCCCGTCTTCGCGACGAAGACCCGCTTCCCCGAGGCGGACGAGATCGTCGTGGACTGGCCCCACCGCTACCTGGAGAGCACGGCCGTGGACGCCCGGACCGTCCTGTGCGTGCTCACCCACGACGCGAAGTTCGACGTCCCGCTCCTCGAACTGGCCCTCAAGCTGCCCGTCGCCTACGTCGGCGCCATGGGCTCCCGCCGCACCCACGAGGACCGCAACGAGCGACTGCGCGAAGTCGGCGTGACCGAGCTCGAACTGGCCCGGCTGCGCTCCCCGATCGGCCTGGACCTCGGCGCCCGCTCCCCGGAGGAGACCGCGCTGTCCATCGCCGCCGAGATCGTCGCCAACCGCCGCGGCGGCACCGGCGCGGCCCTGACCGGCGCGCACATCCCGATCCACCCGGACGTCTCGCACACGATGCTCGACCGGATCGGTTCCGTCGCCTGAAGGCGTGACGGCCGGGCGGGCCGAAGGTGAGAAAAGGGCGCACCCCGTGGGGGTTGCGCCCTTGTGCCGTTCCCCCTATTTTACCCGCCGGTAATAGGAGGCACCCTCTCCACCCCTTCCCCGTAGCGGAGTTGAGCGGATGTTGCGTACCGTGCGAACCCTGGGCCTGCTGGCCGCGGCCACCTTGCTCACCGCCTTCACGCCGGCCCCGTCCGGTCCCGCCCCGGGCTCCGCATCCGCTTCCGGTCCGGGGGGCGGCCTGCGCGAGGTGCTCTTCGTCGGGAACAACTGGGAGGGGACCGCCGACGTCCTCGCCTCCACCGGAGACCTCGCCAAGGTCGGCCGGATCGACGTGGTCCCCGACAAGGCGGAGCGGCTGCGGGAGATCTACCTCAACCCCGTGAAGCTCGCCTTCTTCCTCGGCATCCGGGAGAGCGCGGGCGAGGGGCACGACCAGTTCGTCGACGACATGTACGCCACCCCCGACGGCTCCGCGGTCGTCGTCTCCCGCCCCAGCTTCGCCGACGTCGTGTCCATCGACGTGGCCTCCGGACGCGTCAACTGGCGCTTCCCGGTGTCCGGGTACCGCTCCGACCACATGGCGGTCTCGCCGGACGGGACCCGCGTCGCCGTCTCGGCCTCCACGGCCAACACCGTGCACGTCCTGGACATCACCACCGGGCGGCAGGTCGGCTCCTTCGGCACCGGGGACAAGCCGCACGAGAACACCTTCACCCGCGACGGCCGCTTCCTGTGGAACAGCTCCATCGGCGAGGTGAACACCGCCCTGGACGCGCCCTGGCTGGACTGGACGAAGGGCGACCGCAAGATCACCGTGGTCGACGCGCAGACCTTCCGCACGGTCCGGGTGATCGACATGCGGGAGCGGCTGGACGCCTTCGGCCGCCGCGACCTGTCCGACGCCGTCCGCCCGGTGTCCTTCAGCCCCGACGAGTCGAAGCTCTACTTCCAGGTGTCCTTCTTCAACGGCTTCCTGGAGTACGACGTCCCCTCCGACCGGATCACCCGCCTCAAGACCCTCCCCATGAACCCCGCCACCAGTACCGACCGCACCACCTGGGTCAACGACTCCCGCCACCACGGCATGTCCATGAGCCCCGACGGGGCGAAGCTCTGCATCGCCGGCACCATGGACGACTATGCGACGGTCGTGGACCGCGCCACCCTCGCCGAAGGTCCCCTCGTGCCCGCCGCCAAGCCGTACTGGGCCACGGTCTCCGGCGACGGCAGCGCCTGCGTGATCTCCGAGAGCGGCGCCGACCGGGTCACGGCCATCGACTTCGCCACCGGCACCAAGCGGGTCTCCGTCCCCGTCGGGGACCATCCGCAGCGCGTCCGGCTCGGCCGCGTCCCGGCCGGCTGGACCGGTCCCGCCGCACGGTAGTCCGCAGGAGGTTCGCGCACCGGCCGGGGGCTCGCGCACCGGCCGGACGTGTCGAACCGGCCACTATGAGGTGACCGGTCCCGCGATGACCGATTAGTCTCGCGATCATGGTGGACATCCGCGAGGTACCCGAGTCCGACATCGACCGTGCTCTGGAGCTCGCGTACCTGGTCTTCCACGACCGGCCCGAGAAGGAGGTCCGGGAGAAACACCACGAGCTGCTCGCGAGTTGCGACCGGATCGGCGCCTACGACGGCACGGTCCTGGCCGGCTTCATGGCCGCGCACGACTTCCGGCTCTCGGTGCCCGGGGCGGACCTGCCCTGCCCCGGGCTCACCTTCGTCGGCGTCGCCCCCACCCACCGCCGGCGCGGCGTGCTCACCGCACTGATGGACGAGATGCTGCGGCGGACCGCCGCCGCCCGCCGCCCGCTCGCCGCCCTCTGGGCCTCCGAGGCCGCGATCTACGGCCGCTTCGGCTACGGCAGCGCCACCACCGGCGTCACCATCGAGATCGACTCCACCCGCCCGCTGGCCCTGCGCATCGACCCGGACCGGCGCCCGCTGCGGCTCGTCGACCCGGAGGAGGCCGTCGCCGTCATCGGGCCCTTCCACGAGGCCGCCCGGGCCGGGCGGGCGGGCCGCCCCACCCGCAGCGCGCAGCGCTGGGCCGAGGAGTGGCTGGCCGAACAGGACGAGGAGGACGAGGAGCTGAGCCCGCCGCGGATCATCGTCCTGGGCGAAGCGGGAGGGCCGATCGCCGGGTACGTGCTCTACCGCACGAAGCCGGAGGACGACGGCGGCGGGGACGGCGGAGCCGGACGGACCCGGGCGCCGGGCCTGGTCCGGGTCGACGAGCTGGAGGCCGACACCCCGGCGGTCGCCGCCGCGCTGTGGGAGTGCGTGGCCTCCCTCGACCTCACCGGCAGGGTCCGCGCCTGGGGCCGCCCGGTCGACGACCCGCTGCTGCACTTCGCCGCGGACCGGGACCAGGTGCGGGTCACCGCCCAGTTCCCGGCGCTCTGGCTGCGCCTGGTCGACGTACACGCGGCGCTGACGCGGCGGTCCTGGGCCGCGCCGGTGGAGGTGGTGCTGGAGGTGCACGACGTGCGGATGCCCGCCAACGCCGGGCGGTTCCGGCTGACGGCCGGGCCGGGCGGGGCCGCGTACGAGCACGCGGACTCCGCCGCCGACCTGGCCCTGGACGTACGCGAACTGGCCGCCTGCTACCTCGGCGGGACCCGGGTCGCGGAACTCGTCGCCGCCGGGCTGGTACGGGAGCACACGCCCGGCGCGGCGGCGGCGCTGGACGCGGCCCTGCGGACGCCCGTACTGCCGCACACGGGCGACGAGTTCTGACGTACGGGGATCAGGCGGGCAGCGAGATCCGGGCGGCCGACATGCCGAAGCCGGCGCCCAGGACGGCGGTGGACAGCAGGTCGGGCCGCGCGTGCAGGTCCTCCGGACGGTAACGGCGGATCTGCTGATGCCAGTTGAGGATGCCGGCGTGCCAGTCCTGCAGCTCGCCCACGTACGCGTCCAGGGCCTGCCGGGCCTGCCGCCCGAGCTTCCAGTCGTCGTAGAGCAGCGGCAGCTGGTTCGCCACGATGTGCTCGAACTCCTCGGTCCGCCGGGTCATCAGCTCATGGCAGATGTGCAGCGCCCGCGGGTAGTCGATGTCGAAGAAGTTCCGGGTGACCAGGATGTAGTTGTGGACCTCGCCCTCGACCTCCACCTCCTTCTGGTAGGAGTAGATGTCGTTGATCAGGCAGGCCGCGTCCGCGACCGCGTTCTCCAGCGAGCGGATGGTCCCGGAGGCGTAGATCTCCTCGGGGATGCCCCGGCCCCGGTGCCCGAGGCGGCACAGGTACATCGTGAGGTGGCTGCCGAAGGTGTGGCGGCGCATCTCCGCGTAGTCCACCGGGTCCGGGATGCGGTTCCGGATCTGGTTGTCCACCTCCCACAGCCAGCTCTCCAGCATGCTCACCAGGGTCGCCCGGAACTCGGTGCGCTGCCCGGCGGACATGGCGGCGCCGGTGCGCACCCACAGGTCGCCGAGCGCGCGCTCCATCGCGGTCACCGGCTCCGGCTGTTCGGCGTGGTCGACCGGCATCATGGCGATCAGGCGGGCGGTGGTCGCCTTGGCCGCCGGAAGGTTCCTGCCCTGGGCGAACACCACCGGGTAGTAGTCGTCCCCGTACGTGCCCCAGGTCAGCCAGCAGGCGTTGAGGGCCAGCTGCTCCGGCGTCGCGTCGGGGTCGATACCGGCCGAGCAGAGCGCGAAGTCGAAGCCCCGCAGCCGCTCCTCGGTCCAGATCGCCGAGCCGGGGTCGCCGGGCCGCGGATCCAGCAGGCCCATCCGCCGGGCCCAGGCCACGGACTCCTCGCGCGCGTGCGCCAGGTGTGGGCTGAGGGCGAGCCGGTGCGGCATGTAGATCTCCGGGATGACGGAGGGGCCGGTGCGCTCGAAGGGGACGTGGGTGAAGGAGCGGTGGCGCAGCTCCATCGAGCGCCGCGTGAAGACCGAGCGCAGGTCGAGCGCGGTGGTGCCGAGCCCGGACGGTGCGAAGGGCAGGGTCGCCGGGGCGGTGGGCCTGGCCTCCTTGTTCATGTAGCGGCTGGAGACCATGTGCCACTCGTGGCCGCCGGACTGCCAGTCCTGCAGGCCCTTGGCGTAGGCGAGGACGGCCGCGATCTCCGCCGGGTCCAGCGCGTGGTCGGCGAAGAGCTGCGGGAGCTCGCCGATCGCGGTCTGCTCGAACTGCAGGAGGCGGGAGGTGAGCAGGTCGTTGGAGGCCTCGGCGGCCTCCTGGGTGGTGCAGTCCAGGAAGGTCTCCAACACCAGTACGGCGTTGGAGAGTTCGCCCTCGTCGGTGACCTCGCGCTGGTAGGAGAAGATGTCGTTCCTGATGTGCACGGCGTCGGCGAATGCGTCGCGCAGCACGGTGAGCGGGCGCGCGTGCGCGACGCGGGCGGGGACCTCGGCGCAGACGTACTCGATCAGGCCGGCCGACCAGGGGGCCCCGCCCACCTTGCGGCGCATCTCGATGTACTCGAGCGGGTTCGCCACGCGCCCGATGCCGATGTTGGCGAGCTCCCACATGGACTCGTCGAGGAGGTTCCTGGTGGACAAGGAGAACCGTTCCCGCCAGTCGGCGGACATCGCGGGGACCGTCCGCGCCCAGAGGTCCGCGAGCCCCGCCTCCACCGGGTTGGTGGGCTCGGGGAAGCCGTCGGACAGGTCCATGGGCATGAAGGCGGCGAGCCGGTCGAGATACGCCTTGGCGCCGGCCCGGTCCTGCGATCGCTTGAACATCTCCAGGAAGTGGTCGTCGAAGAAGAACACCCACACGTACCAGTCGGTGACCAGGGCCAGCGCGTCGCGGTCGCAGTCGGGGTGGGTGTAGGAGCAGAGCAGCGCGTAGTCGTGCGAGTCGAGGTCGCTCTCCTCCCAGACGCCGGAGCCCTCGAGCATCCCGAAGGCGCGCGCCCACTTCTTGGTGTGGGTCCGCGCGTCCTCCAGGTGGGGGTTCAGTCGCGCCGGATAGGGCACATAGAAATCCGGCAGTTGGAACGGCTGCGTCACGGCGGGGCCGGCCTTTCGGTCATGGCTGCGGGGACCGGTTCACTCCGGCCCTCGCACGAGATCAGCAGTGCCCTACCCCTGGTGCCCGTGGGACAAGGGTGATTTCACCGCTTCAGGTGACGCACCCCCCATCGACCGGCGCGGGCACCTCGCGGGGGCTAGGGGGGCGGGTTCGAACCACCCGCAGGTGGCGATGCCCCCCTTCGAGGGATTGCGCGCCGCCCCCGCCGGGACCGGCGCCCCACGGACCCGCCCGCCGGATGGTGCGGGGGTGTCTCGTAGTGTTCAAGGGGTGAATCAAGACAACTCACCTGAATCCAGCGCCGGTCACGGCGGCGAGAGTGCCGAGGAGCTGCTGCGCGGGGTGCACGCCCGGCTGTTGCCCGTCGGGTTGATCACCCCGGAGGTCGCCGGTGGCATGCGGTACGCCCGGGTCGTGGCCGACGAGCTGGTCTTCGCCTACGCCCTCGACCTGCCGACCAGCGTGCGCTCCCTCACCGACGGGGACGTGGAGCGGGCCGGGGCCGAGGAGCTGGGGCAGGCGGCGCGTGCCAACCTGATGCGGGTGCCCGTCACCTACGAGGAGATCTCCCTGGAGGGGCATGCCACGCTGCACTCCGTCTTCGGCGACTCGCACTTCGTGGCCTCCAAGGCGCTGTACCTCGGGGAACTGGCGCGGCAGGTCACCGGTGAGTCGCTGCCGTCCGCCGGTGCCCTGGTCGTCGTTCCCACCCGGCACCTGCTGGCCTTCCATCCGATAGCCGACGGCTCGGTGGTGGACGCCCTCAACGACCTGGCCGCGTACGCCCTGGGCGCCTACGAGGACGGGCCCGGGCGGCTGTCGCCGCGCGTGTACTGGTGGCACCGGGGCGGCCTGACCTCGCTCACGGTCGTCGACGAGGACACGCGCACGCTGTCGCTGCGGCCGCCGCAGCACCTGCTCGGTCTGATCAAGGGGCTGGTCCGACTCGACCGCGCCGGCCGCATCGCCGTACCCACCGCGGACCGGGAGGTTCCGGACCCCGCCGCCCTCACCCGCGCGACCGTGGAGTCGGTGGCCGGGCTCGCGCACGACCCGTCGGGGCTGGGCGACGCCTTCGCCTCGGCCCTGGCCCTCGCCCACGTGCGCTGCGTCGCCGATCCCCGCGCTTGCGACGTCGTCACGTGGGATGCGTGGGAGACGGCCGTGCGGCTCGGCTCCGCGCTGTTCACCGGCGCCGAGCCGGCGCAGTGGTACCTGGGCGAGGAGAACACCCTGCGGCTGCCCGCCAGGGCCGCGGCTCCGCCCGCGGACGCCCGCGCCTGGCTCGACGCCGTCTATCTCGCGCTCGCCTGCCGCGCGCACGACCGGGTGGCCCGGCTGTGCGGGGTCCCGCTGGAGACGCTGCGGCAGGACGACACCGTCGACGCCTACGTCCTGCACTGGATCGACACCCTGCAGACCTACCTCACCGGGGGCTCCAGGGACGCGGTCGTGGAGAAGCTGCTCGCCACCATGCAGGCGTCCCTGCCCGAGACGCTGACGCACTCTCCGGACGAGTTCGTGAACCGCGTCGACTACCAGCCGGTCGCGCTGTTCCACCGCCTCTTCACACGGGACCACGAGGCATTCGGCGAGGTGCTCGCCGAAGCCCTCGCGGAACACGGCGGCTACTGGGCGCAGTCGGCGGCGCCGCGCGCCCGGGTGGCGCTCGGCCCCCTCGCCATGGCCTGCCTCGCCCACGACCAGGGCTTCCCGCTCGACCCGGAGCTGCCGCACTTGCCCGGATACCTCGTCGACGGCAAGAGGGTCGAGAGCTTTTCCTGACATACCGGCGGCGTGCCGTAGCGCGAGGTGATTGTCCGATTGGGTTAGGTTTGCCCGCGTATACAGTGCCGATATTCCGGAGGGACACTCATGGCGATCGATCTGGACAAGGTGCTCGACAAGGCGTGGGCCGACAAGCCGCTCGCCGAGGTGCTCGCGGCTCCCGTCGCCGCGCTCAAGGGTGTCAGCGACGAGGACGGCAAGCTGCTGCACCAGGCGTTCGGGGTCAGGACCGTCGCCGATTTCGGGCAGCTGAAGTACGTCCGCTGGGCTCAGGCCCTCGTCGCGCTGAACCAGACCGTCAAGGCGTAGTGGTCGAAGGTCCGCGTGCTCGGGGCGCGTGGGCCTGCATGAGGAAAGCCGTCCCCCTCACCCTTCGGCAGGGTGAGGGGGACGGCCTGTGTCACGGGGGAGCGGACTACTCCGACTCGCCCTCCAGGTTGCCCTCCGTGTCCAGGTAGACCTGGCGCAGGGATTCGAGGATCTGCGGGTCCGGCTTCTCCCACATGCCGCGCGACTCGGCCTCCAGCAGGCGCTCCGCGATGCCGTGCAGGGCCCAGGGGTTGGCCTCCTCCAGGAAGGCGCGGTTCGTCGGGTCCAGGACGTACGTCTCGGTGAGCTTGTCGTACATCCAGTCCGCGACCACGCCCGTCGTGGCGTCGTAGCCGAAGAGGTAGTCCACCGTCGCCGCGAGCTCGAACGCGCCCTTGTAACCGTGGCGGCGCATCGCCTCGATCCACTTCGGGTTCACGACGCGGGCACGGAAGACGCGGCTCGTCTCCTCCACCAGGGTGCGGGTCTTGACCGTCTCCGGGCGGGTGGAGTCACCGATGTAGGCCTCGGGGGCGGTGCCGCGCAGGGCGCGGACCGTGGCCACCATGCCGCCGTGGTACTGGAAGTAGTCGTCCGAGTCCGCGATGTCGTGCTCGCGGGTGTCCGTGTTCTTCGCCGCGACCGTGATGCGCTTGTAGGCCGTCTCCATCTCGTCCCGGGCGGGGCGGCCCTCCAGGCCCCGGCCGTACGCGTAGCCGCCCCACACCGTGTAGACCTCCGCGAGGTCGGCGTCCGTACGCCAGTCGCGGGAGTCGATCAGCTGGAGGATGCCGGCTCCGTACGTGCCCGGGCGCGAGCCGAAGATACGGGTCGTCGCGCGCCGCTCGTCGCCGTGCTCGGCCAGGTCCGCCTGGGCGTGGGCCCGGACGAAGTTCTGCTCGGCGGGCTCGTCCAGGGACGCCGCCAGCCGTACCGCATCGTCCAGCAGGCCGATGACGTGCGGGAACGCGTCCCGGAAGAAGCCCGAGATGCGCAGCGTCACGTCGATGCGCGGGCGGCCGAGCTCATCGAGCGGGATCGGCTCCAGGCCCGTGACGCGCCGCGAGGCCTCGTCCCAGACCGGGCGGACGCCCAGCAGCGAGAGGGCTTCGGCGACGTCGTCGCCGGAGGTGCGCATCGCGCTCGTCCCCCACAGGGACAGACCGACCGAGGCCGGCCATTCGCCGTTGTCCGTGCGGTACCGGTCGAGGAGGGACTCGGCCAGGGCCTGGCCCGTCTCCCACGCCAGGCGGGAGGGGACGGCCTTCGGGTCGACCGAGTAGAAGTTGCGGCCGGTCGGAAGGACGTTCACCAGGCCGCGCAGCGGCGAGCCCGAGGGGCCCGCCGGGATGAAGCGGCCGTCCAGGGCCGCGACCACGTGGGCGATCTCGTCCGTGGTGCCGGCCAGGCGCGGGACCACCTCGTTCGCCGCGAAGGTCAGGACGGCGGTCACGTCCGCGGAGTGGCCGGCCGCGACCGCCGAGACGGCCGAGGGGTCCCAGTTCGCGTCCTCCATCGCCTGGACCAGGGCGCGGGCCTGCTCCTCCACGGCGTCCGCCGAGGTACGGGTGGCCTTGGACTCGTCCAGCCCGAGCGCCTCGCGCAGACCCGGAAGGGCCGTCGTGCCGCCCCAGATCTGCCGGGCGCGCAGGATCGCGAGGACCAGGTTGACCCGGGACTCACCGGTCGGCGCGCCGCCGAGCACGTGCAGCCCGTCGCGGATCTGGGCGTCCTTGACCTCGCACAGCCAGCCGTCCACGTGCAGCAGGAAGTCGTCGAAGCCGTCGTCGTCCGGACGCTCCTCCAGACCCAGGTCGTGGTGGAGCTTCGCGGCCTGGATCAGCGTCCAGATCTGGGCGCGGATGGCCGGCAGCTTGGCCGGGTCCATCGCGGAGATCTGCGCGTACTCGTCCAGGTGCTGCTCCAGGCGCGCGATGTCGCCGTACGACTCCGCGCGCGCCATCGGCGGCACCAGGTGGTCGACCAGCGTGGCGTGCACGCGGCGCTTGGCCTGGGTGCCCTCGCCCGGGTCGTTGACCAGGAACGGGTAGATGAGGGGCAGGTCGCCGAGGGCGGCGTCGGGCGCGCACGCGGCGGACAGGCCGGCGTTCTTGCCCGGGAGCCATTCGAGGTTGCCGTGCTTGCCCAGGTGGATCATCGCGTCGGCGCCGAAGCCGCCGTCCTCGGCGCGCGCCTGGATCCAGCGGTACGCCGCCAGGTAGTGGTGCGACGGCGGCAGGTCCGGGTCGTGGTAGATCGCGATCGGGTTCTCGCCGAAGCCGCGCGGCGGCTGGATGAGGACGAGGAGGTTCCCGCGGCGCAGGGCCGCGAGCACGATGTCGCCCTCCGGGTTCGCGGAGCGGTCCACGAACATGTTGCCCGGGGCCTCGCCCCAGTGCTCGGTGACGCTGTCGCGCAGCTCGGCCGGGAGCTCGGCGAACCACCGCTTGTAGTCGGCGGCCGGGATCCGGACCGGGTTGCGGGCCAGCTGCTCCTCGGTCAGCCAGTCCTGGTCGTGGCCGCCGGCCTCGATCAGGGCGCGGATCAGCTCGTCGCCGTCGCCCGAGACCAGACCGGGGACGTCCTCGGTCGGCCCGAAGTCGTAGCCGCCGGCGATGAGGGTGCGCAGCAGCTCCACGGCGCTGGCCGGGGTGTCCAGGCCGACCGCGTTGCCGATGCGGGAGTGCTTGGTCGGGTACGCGGAGAGGACCAGCGCGACCTTCTTGTCGCGGCGGTCGATGTGCCGCAGGCGGGCGTGGCGTACGGCGATCCCCGCGACCCGGGCGGCCCGCTCGGGGTCGGCCACGTAGGCGGGCAGGCCGTCCTCGTCGAGCTCCTTGAAGGAGAACGGGACGGTGATCAGACGGCCGTCGAACTCGGGCACCGCGACCTGCGTGGCGGCGTCCAGCGGGGACAGGCCCTCGTCGTTCTCCTCCCAGGCGGAGCGCGACCCGGTCAGGCACAGGGCCTGCAGGATCGGCACGCCGAGGCCGGCGAGCGCGCCCGCGTCCCAGGACTCGTCGTCGCCGCCCGCCGAGGCGGTGGCGGGCTTGGTGCCGCCGGCCGCGAGGACGGTGGTGACGACCGCGTCGGCCGACTCCAGCGCGGCGATCAGCTCCGGCTCGGGGCTGCGCAGGGAGGACACGTACAGGGGCAGCGCCTGGGCGTCGTGCCCCTCGATCGCGTCGCACAGGGCGTGCACGAAGGAGGTGTTCCCGCTCATCTGGTGGGCGCGGTAGTACAGCACGGCGATCCGCGGACCCGTGGTGGTCCCCGGCGTGCGCTCCAGCGGGCCCCAGGTGGGGGCGGCGGCCGGGGGCTCGAAGCCGTGGCCCGTGAGGAGGACCGTGTCGGAGAGGAACCGGGCCAGCTGCTCCAGGTTGGCCGGGCCGCCGTGGGCGAGGTAGCCGTGCGCCTCGGCGGCGATGCCGATGGGGACCGTGGAGGCCTCCATGAGCTGGGCGTCCGGGGCCTGTTCGCCGGTCAGCACCACGACCGGGCGGGTCTGGCCGGGGGCCAGGAGCAGGTCGAGGCCGTCCTGCCAGGCGCGGAGGCCGCCGAGGAGGCGTACGACGACCAGGTCGGCCCCGTCGAGGAGGCCGGGGAGGTCGTCGAGGGGGAGACGGGAGGGATTCGCGAACCGGTACGGGACGGGGCCGTCCGCCGTGTTCGCTGCGCGGGCGCTGAGCAGATCGGTGTCGGACGTCGACAGCAGCAGGATCATGCGGCGGCAGGCCTTCCTCGGGGTTTCCGCGCCCCGGGCAGTGTGAGGACAGCGGGAGTTCCTGACTCACCCCGGTCGGCGGATCGCTCCGCGGGGTTCACAGTGGCGGGACCGCGCCGGAATCGCACCGGGCTTCCTCCCATGTCGCCGTCCTCGGCGACGGCGGGCCGTGTGGTCCGCCGGAAGGTCATCTTAGGGGCGGGCGGCTTCCGCCGGGGCGAGTGGGGTGGCGGCCGGGACGCTCCCGCCGGCGTGGCGGGTGCGCGCGGCCGTGCGGCGCCGTTGCCGGGGCTCTGCCCCGGACCCCGCGCCTCAAACGCCGGCGGGGCTGGAATCGCTGGTGGGGGTGGTGACGGACACAGGTCGGGGGGACCCAATCGTGGGTATGCTCGCGGCCATGCCCCAGCCCCCCTCCGCCGCATCGTCGCGGGACGAACCCGTCATACGGGAGCGCGGTGACGCCTGCCCCGGCGCGCTGCGGCTGCACGCGGCGGACGACGGGTTCCTGGCGCGGGTCCGGCTGCCTGGCGGGCTGCTCACCGTGCGGCAGGCCTCGGCGCTGGCGCTCGCCGCCGACCGGTTCGGGGACGGGCACCTGGAGCTGACTTCGCGCGGCAACGTGCAGCTGCGCGGACTGGCCGACGGGTGCGGCGCCGGGCTCGCGGAGCTGCTGGACGGGGCCGGGCTGCTCCCCGCGCCGAGCCATGAGCGGGTACGGAACATCGTGGCGACGCCGCTGTCCGGCCTGGACGGGTCGGACCGGCCCGACGTGCTGGCCCGGGCCCTGGAGTTCGACCGGCTGCTGTGCGCGAGCCCCTGGGCTGCCGCGCTGTCCGGGCGGTTCCTGTTCGCCTTCGACGACGGGCGCGGCGATGTGGCCGCCCTCGGCCCCGACGTCACCGTCCTCGGCCGCCCCGGCGGCCGGGCGCTGGTCCGGCTCGGCCGGGCCGCCGACGCCGTGGAGCTCGCCGGGCGGGACGCCCCCTGGGCGGCGCTGACGGCCGCCCGGTACTTCCTCGACGCCGCCGCCGAAGCGGGCACCCAGGCCTGGCGGATCTCCGAACTGCCCGCCGAACACGCCCTGGACATCACCGAGTTCGGTCGGCGTCTCGGCATCGCGGGGATCGCCGCGACGCCCGTCGGAGCCGTGGAGTGGCCGTACGCGGCGCCGCCCCGGCCGTCGGGCGCGGGCGGGCACGACCGCGCCACCCTGTGCGTGCTGCCCCCGCTCGGCCGGCTCGGCTCCGCGCAGTGGCGCCTCCTGGCACAGGTCGCGGACGAGGGGAGCGGCCAACTGCGCGTCACCCCGTGGCGCAGCGTCGTCCTGCCCGGGGCCGGCGGCGACGGCGCCGCCCGCATCGAGCGGGCCGGACTGGTCGTCACCCCCGACAGCCCCTGGGAGTCCGTCACCGCCTGCACCGGGCGGCCCGGTTGCGCGAAATCCCGCGCGGACGTACGCGCCGACGCGCGGGCCGTCGCCGAGGTGGCGCGCGGTCCGCTGCCCGTGCACTGGTCCGGCTGCGAGCGCCGCTGCGGGCATCCGCGCGGCACCGCCTGGGTGGACCTGGTCGCCACCGGCTCCGGATACCGGCTCGCCGCGCCCGGCCGCCCCGTACGCGAGGACGTACGGCCCTCCGAACTTGCCGCGGCACTCGCGGACGCCCGCACCGACCCCGACGTAGTGAAGAAATGAGCGAGTACACCGTGTTTGAGTACGAGAAGGACGGCGCGGCCATCTACCGCCAGTCCTTTGCCACGATCCGCGCCGAGGCGGACCTCTCCGGGCTGCCCGACACGGTCGCCCAGGTCGCGGTGCGCATGATCCACGCCTGCGGAATGACCGACCTCCCGCAGGACCTCGGGTACACCCCCGAGGTCGTGCTGCGCGCCCGCGCGGCCCTGGAGGCGGGCGCGCCGATCCTGTGCGACGTGCAGATGGTCGCCAGCGGTGTCACCCGCAAGCG
Source organism: Streptomyces nojiriensis (assembly GCF_017639205.1). Lineage (NCBI taxonomy): Bacteria > Bacillati > Actinomycetota > Actinomycetes > Kitasatosporales > Streptomycetaceae > Streptomyces > Streptomyces nojiriensis. The sequence goes on from NZ_CP071139.1 coordinate 7,031,907, forward strand.
GCTGCCCGCCGACAACGACGTGATCTGCACGCTCTCCGACCCGGCCGTACCGGAGCTCGCCGCGAAGATGGGCACCACGCGCAGCGCCGCCGCCCTGGAGGTCTGGCGCGACCGCGGCCTGCTGGAGGGCTCGGTCATCGCCGTCGGCAACGCGCCGACCGCGCTGTTCCGGCTGCTGGAGATGATCGAGGAGGGCGCCCCGCGCCCCGCCGCCGTCATCGGGGTCCCCGTCGGCTTCATCGGCGCCGCCGAGTCCAAGGACGCCCTCGCCGCCCATCCGTCGGGGCTCGACCACCTCATCGTGCGCGGTCGGCGCGGTGGCAGCGCGATGGCCGCCGCCGCCGTCAACGCCATTGCGAGCGTGGCCGAATGAGCGACACCGCCAAGGGCCGGCTGTACGGGGTCGGGCTCGGCCCCGGCGACCCGTCGCTGATGACCCTGCGCGCCGTCGAGGTGATCGCCGAAGCCGATGTCGTGGCCTACCACAGCGCCCGCCACGGCCGGTCCATCGCCCGCTCGATCGCGGCGAAGCACCTGCGCGCAGACCACGTCGAGGAACCGCTGGTCTACCCGGTCACCACCGAGACCACCGACCACCCCGGCGGCTACCAGGGCGCGATGGAGGAGTTCTACGAGGCCGCCGCGGCCCGCCTGGCCGCCCACCTGGACGCCGGCCGGACCGTCGCCGTCCTCGCGGAGGGCGACCCGCTCTTCTACAGCTCGTACATGCACATGCACAAGCGGCTCGCGGACCGGTACGAGACCGAGGTCATCCCCGGTGTCACCTCCGTGAGCGCCGCCGCCGCCCGGCTCGGCACCCCGCTCGTGGAGGGCGAGGAGGTGCTGACCATCCTCCCCGGCACCCTGCCCGAGGAGGAGCTCACCGCCCGCCTCGCCGCCACCGACTCGGCGGTCGTGATGAAGCTCGGCCGGACCTTCCCGGCCGTGCGCGGCGCGATGGAGAACAGCGGCCGGCTCGCCGAGGCCCGCTACGTCGAGCGCGCCACCATGGAGGGCGAGCGCACCGGCCTCCTCGCCGACACCGACGCCGACAGCGTGCCGTACTTCGCCGTCGCCGTGGTTCCCAGCCGCATCGGCAACCCGGGCAGCGTGCCGTCCGGCCCCGGCGAGGTCGTCGTCGTGGGCACCGGCCCGGCCGGCCCGCTGTGGCTCACCCCGCAGACGCGGCGCGCGCTGGCCGACGCCGAGGTGCTGGTCGGCTACACCACCTACCTGGACCGGGTGCCCGTCAAGCCGGGCCAGATCCGGCACGGCTCCGACAACAAGGTGGAGTCGGAGCGCGCCGAGTTCGCCCTCGACCTCGCCCGGCGCGGCAAGCGGGTGGCCGTGGTCTCCGGCGGTGACCCCGGTGTCTTCGCCATGGCCACGGCGGTCCTGGAGGTGGCCGGGCAGGCGGAGTACAAGGACGTGCCCGTACGGGTCCTGCCGGGGGTGACCGCGGCCAACGCGGCGGCCGCCGCGGCCGGTGCCCCGCTCGGCCACGACTACGCCACCATCTCGCTCTCGGACCGGCTCAAGCCCTGGGAGGTCATCGCGGAGCGGCTGCGCGCGGCCGCCGCGGCCGACCTGGTGCTCGCCCTCTACAACCCCGGCTCGCGCAGCCGGACCTGGCAGGTGGCCCAGGCCCGCGAGCTGCTGCTGGAACTGCGCGAGCCCGGTACCCCGGTGGTCGTCGCGCGCGACGTGGGCGGCCCCGAGCAGTCGGTACGGATCGTCACGCTCGCCGAACTGGAGCCGTCCGAGGTCGACATGCGCACGATCCTGCTGATCGGCTCCTCGCAGACCCAGGTCACCGAGCGGGCCGACGGGTCGAGGATCACCTGGACGCCGCGCCGCTACCCGTGATCACCGGGTGAGGCGGAGCGGAACGTGGCGAAGGCCCGGTGCGACGACCGCACCGAGCCTTTCCGTTCACCGGGGCCGAACGTTCGGTGGCGCTTCAGCCTGCCGCGGGCGCGCCGGCGCCCGCCGCCGTGCCACGCTCCAGCCGGAACAGCACGTTCGGACGCAGCGGTCCTTCGGGGGCGTCGGGGTCGTCGAAGTCGTCGGCCGGGTTCCGGGTCATCCCGATCTTCCGCATCACCGCCTGGGAGCGGAGGTTGCCGGCCGTGGTCACGGCGAGGATCTCGGGGAGCCCGAGCGCGTCGAAGCCGTGGGCCACGACCGCCCGCGCGGCCTCGGTGGCGTAGCCCAGTCCCCAGGAGGCACGGGCGAGCCGCCAGCCGATCTCCACCCCGGTGAACGGCATGCCGTCGTCCACGTCGTCCATGCCCGCGAAGCCGATGAACTCGCCCGTGGCCCGGACCTCCACGGCCCACCAGCCGTAGCCCCGCCGGTCGAACGCGGCCCGGAACCGCACCATGGAGGCCTCGCTCTGCTCACGGGTGAGCGGGTCGCCCAGGTGCTCCCGTACCTCGGGATCGGCGTTCATCGCCGCCCAGGGATCGAGGTCGGAGTCCCGCCAGGGGCGCAGGACGAGGCGTTCGGTGTGCAGTACGGTCATGCCGTCCACCCAACGTGACCCGTCCCCGGCAGGCAATTCCTTTCCCCCAGGGCGGAACATGACCCTCTCTACCGGCTCGCACCGAGCCAGTCCCGTACGGCCTCCACCGAGCCCGTCTCCGGTACGCCCTCCGGGATCGCCGGGCGGCGTACGACGAGGACCGGGATGCCGGCCTCGCGGGCCGCGGTGAGTTTGGGGGCGGTGGCCGAGCCGCCGCTGTCCTTCGTCACCAGTACGTCGATCCGGTGCCGGGCGATCAGCTCCCGCTCGTCGTCCAGGGTGAACGGGCCCCGGGCGAGCAGGACTTCCAGGCGCGGGGGTACCGGCGCCGCCGGGGGGTCCACCGAACGCACCAGGAACCAGGTGTCGGTGAGGTGCGCGAAGGTGTGCAGGCCCATCCGGCCGGTGGTCAGGAACGTGCGGGAGCCGAGCCCGGGCAGCCGGTCGGCCGCCTCTTCCAGGGAGTCCACGAAGGTCCAGTCGTCGCCCGGCCGCGCAGTCCAGCCGGGGCGCCGCAGCGCCAGCAGGGGTACCCCCGTGAGCGCCTGGGCCTCGGCCGCGTGGAAGCTCATCCGCTCCGCGAAGGGATGGGTGGCGTCGACGACGCGGGTGACGTCGTGCTCGACGATCCAGGCGGCGAGGCCCGCGATCCCGCCGAAGCCGCCGATCCGGGTCTCGCCCGGCGGGAGCACGGGCGAGGCGACCCGCCCCGCGAGCGAGGTGGTCACCCGGCACGAGGGGTCGGGTGCCAGTGCCTGCGCGAGACGGCGGGCCTCGGTGGTGCCGCCGAGGATCAGGACGTGGTGGGCGGGGAGGGGGGCCGGTTCAGCAGACATGCCGGTCGCGCTCGGGCGAGTACAGGTGGCTGTCGCGGAACTGCTCCGCGCCGAGCGTGCGGCCCACCACGATGACGGCGGTGCGCACCAGCCCGTGCTCCTTCACCTGCGCGGCGATGTCGGCCAGGGTGCCGCGCAGGATCAGCTCGTCGGGGCGGCTGGCCATCGCCACGACCGCCACCGGGCACTCGGCCCCGTAGTGCGGCAGCAGCTCGTCGACGACCCGGTCCACGTAGCGGGTGGCCAGGTGCAGCACCAGCAGCGCGCCGCTGCGGCCCAGCGTGGCCAGGTCCTCGCCGGGCGGCATCGGGGTGGCCTGCTGGGCGATCCGGGTCAGGATCACGGTCTGCCCGACGGTGGGGACGGTCAGCTCCCGCTTGAGGGCGGCGGCGGCCGCGGCGAAGGCCGGGACGCCCGGGACGACCTCGTAGGGGATGCCGGCCGCGTCGAGCCGGCGCATCTGCTCCGCGACCGCGCTGAAGATCGAGGGGTCGCCGGAGTGCAGCCGTGCCACGTCCTGGCCCGCGGCGTGGGCCCGCACGCACTCGGCGACGATCTCGTCCAGGTTGAGCTGCGAGGTGTCGACCAGGCGGGCGTCCGCCGGGCACTCGGCGAGCAGTTCGCGCGGCACGAGGCTGCCCGCGTACAGGCAGACGGGGGCGGCGGCCAGGGTCCGGGCACCGCGCACCGTGATCAGGTCGGCGGCGCCGGGGCCCGCACCGATGAAGTACACGGTCATGTTCGATCCTTCTCCTCGGTCGATCCGGTCGATCCGGTCGGCCCGGTGGCCGCCCCGTCCGGCTTCGTCACTGACCACTGGGTGACCGGCATCGCCTGCCGCCAGCCCGTGAAACCGCCGACCGGCACGGCGTGCGCGACGGCGAGCTTCACCAGTTCGCCGCCGTGGCGCCGGTAGCGCTCGGCGAGCACCGCCTCCGACTCCAGGGTGACGGTGTTGACCACCAGCCGGCCGCCGGGGGCCAGCGCGTCCCAGACCGCGTCCAGCAGGCCGGGCGCGGTCAGCCCGCCGCCGATGAACACGGCGTCGGGGGCCGGCAGCCCGGCCAGGGCCTCGGGTGCGGCGCCGATGACCACGCGCAGGCCGGGCACGCCGAGCGCCGCCGCGTTGCGGGTGATGCGCGCGGCCCGCTCCGGGACGCGCTCCACGGCCACCGCCCGGCACGAGGGGTGCGTACGCATCCACTCGATGCCGATGGAGCCGGAGCCGCCGCCGATGTCCCACAGCAGCTCGCCGGGGGCCGGGGCCAGCGCGCACAGGGTCGCGGCCCGGACGTGGCGCTTGGTGAGCTGCCCGTCGTGTTCGTACGCGGTGTCCGGGAGGCCCGGGGTCGCGCCGAGGCGCGGCGCGTCGTGGTCCGGGTCCCGGCGGCAGTCGAGCGCGACCACGTTCAGGGGGTCTCCGGGCGCGTGGTCCCAGCCGTCGGCGCGGCCCTCGTACGTGTCCTCGCGCTCGGACCCGAGCTGTTCCAGCACCCGCATCCGGCTCGGGCCGAAGCCCCGCTCCCGCAGCAGGGCGGCGATCTCACCCGGGGACGCCGCTCCGGCGCTGAGCACCAGCACCCGGCGCCCCTCGTGGAGCGCGGCCGCCAGCCGGGCCACCGGGCGGCCGACCACCGTGACCACCTCGGTGTCCTCCACCGGCCAGCCCAGGCGGGCGCAGGCGTAGGAGACCGACGAGGGGTGCGGGTGGACCCGCAGGGACCGCGGCCCGAGCTCCTCGGCGAGGGCGCGGCCGATCCCGTAGAACATCGGGTCACCGCTGGCCAGCACCGCGATCCGGCGGCCGGCGTGTTCGGCCATCAGCTTCGGCACGGCGGGCCGCAGCGGGCTCGGCCAGGCCACCCGCTCACCGGCGCACTCGGCGGCCGGCAGCAGGTCCAGCTGGCGCGGCCCGCCGATCAGCACGTCGGCCGAGGACAGTGCGGAGCGGCCGGCGGCACTGAGCCCGGCCCAGCCGTCCGCGCCGAGGCCGACGACCGTCACGGGCATGGGGGGCGGCGGGGAGCTCACTGCGCGGTTCCTCGGGGACGGGATGCGGAAAGAGGGCGGACCCGCAGCCTACTGGCCTGCGGATCCGCGGCTCGCGCCGCCCTGGCCCCGGCCCGCCCCGGCCGGTACCCGCCCCGGCCCGGGCCTGCCGGCACCCGCGGAAGCCGTGCGGGCTACCCTCGGTAACCCACTGCCTCACGAGGGAGCCGCCATGCCGGGCTGGAACGCCACGCACATCCCCGACCAGAGCGGCCGCAGCGCCGTCGTCACCGGGGCCAACAGCGGGATCGGCTACGTCACCGCCCGCGAGCTCGCCCGGCGCGGCGCCTCGGTGGTGCTGGCCTGCCGCAGCGCGGCCCGCGGCCGGGCCGCCGTGATCCGGCTGCGGGCGGAAGTTCCGGGGGCGCGGGCCGAGTTCATGCCGCTGGACCTCGCCGACCTGGCCTCCGTACGGGAGTTCGCCGCCGGGTACGGACAGCGGCACACCTCGCTGGACCTGCTGATCAACAACGCGGGGGTGATGGCACTGCCGTACGGGCGGACCGCCGACGGGTTCGAGACGCAGTTCGGGGTCAACCACCTCGGGCACTTCGCCCTGACCGGACTGCTGCTGCCGCGACTGCGCGCCGCCGCTCCCGGGGCGCGGATCGTCAACGTCTCCAGCGGCTTCCACGTACTGGGGAGGATCGGCCCCGCCGACGCGGACCTCGTCGCCCCGGGCCTCGCCGACGCGGGCGGCGCGCACGACTACCGGCGCTGGACCGCCTACGGCCGCTCCAAGACCGCCAACCTGCTCTTCACCCACGAACTGTCCCGCCGCTTCACGGCCGCCGCCTCCCCGGTCACCGCCGTCGCCGCCCACCCGGGCTACGCCACCAGCAACCTCCACTCCGGAGCGTCGAAGCTGGAGGGCCCCACGTTCGACTCGCGGGTGGCCGCGCTCGGCAACGCGGTCCTCGCCCAGCCCACCGCCTCGGGCGCGCTGCCCACCCTCTACGCGGCCACCGCGCCCGGGATCCGGCCGGACGCGTTCATCGGCCCGCGGTTCGGCTGGCGCGGGGCGCCCGCGCGGTCCTGGCGGGCCCGGTGGACCCTCGACGACAGCGCCGGGGAGCTGCTGTGGGCGGCCTCCGAGAAGCTCACGGGGGTCTCGTACGCCGCACTGCCGCGCTGAGCCGCGCCGAGCCGCGCCGAGGGGATCGCGCGGGCGCCGCGCAATGAGTCCGCCCGCCCCCGGATCGCCTCCGGGCGCCCGGGCGCGGGCCTGCCCCGCGCGCCCCCCGCACAGCAGAATCTGCGGCATGAACGACGACGAGCCGGACAACCACCCAGAAACCCGCGGCCGTCACGACCGCATCGACCGGCACGGCCGGGGACCCGTCCGGGGACCGGGCCGGGCCGGGCGGAATCTCAGACGGGCTCGGGGCGCAGGGAGCGCCAGATGTGGTCGGGGAGGTGGCGGGCGGCCTCGGTGAGGTCGATCTCGTAGGTGCTGGACAGCCAGCGCCGGGCGGCCTCCGCGAGCGGGCCCATGACCAGCACCTCCACCACGGGTGCCGGCAGCGGGGCGATCTCGCCGCGCTCCATGCGCACCCCCAGCCAGCTCATGATGGGCCCGAACTTCTCCGCCTTGGCCGCGGCGATCTCCTCGGCATGGGCCACCAGGTAGCCGGAATAGGCGGAGGCGTGCAGGAACAGCGCCACGTCCCGGTGTTCCTGGGTGAACGTCAGGTAGGCCGTCACCCACGCGCGCACCCCGGTGCGAGCCGTGCGGCACCGGGTGAGCGCGGCGACCATGGCGTCGCACAGCTCGTCCATGCACCGGATGTAGAGGGCGGCGGCGAGCCCGTCGAAACTGCCGAAGTGGTGGTAGAGGCTGCCGAGGCTGACCCCGCCGGCCGAGACCACCGCGTTCACGGTGAAGCCCTGCTGGCCGGACTCGGCGAACACCCGCAGGGCGGTGGTCAGGAGCCGGTCGACGGTGGCCTCGCCCCGCTGCTGCTTAGGAGACATGGTGCGGTCCCGTCGGTGTGCGTCCTGATGTCCGAAATCCGTGCCGACGAGCCTAGCAACCCCGGGAATCCCGAGAGCCGGTCGGACGGAGGACTCAGGGTTTGGTGGAGCGCTCGTACAGGGCGCGGACCGCGTCGCCGAAGCGGACGCTGTACGAGGTCTCCTCGTCCCCGCCCCCGTCGCGGCCGCCGATCACCCCGATCAGGGTGCCTCGGCCGGTCGTCACCGGGCCGCCGCTGGTGCCGTTGGGCACGTCGGCGCAGTCCAGGCGCACCTGTGTCGGCCCGGCCGGGACGGCGGTGTTGCGGCACTCCAGCGGCTGCTCGGCGTAGTTCGGGTACCCCATGAGCCGGGCGGGCGCCGGTAGTTCGCTGCCGAAGTCCATGGTCAGGCCCCCCGTCACGTCCTCCAGCCGCTGGCCCGGATAGCCCGGCCGGCGCAGCCGGACCAGGGCGATGTCGTGGTCGGGGTCCTGGTCCTGCGTCCAGCGCGGGTCCACGTCGATCCGGGTCGGCACCCAGATGCCGTACGGGGCCACGCCGTCCCGGTAGCCGGGCGCGAAGGCGAGGTTGGTGCGGAAGCCGCCGCCGTACACGCAGTGCGCGGCGGTGGCGATCAGGTCGCCCCGCGGGGAGTGGACCACGACGGCCGAGCAGTGGTGGTCGGGGTCGCCGTCGCCGCCGGGCGAGAAGAGCGCGCCCACGGCGGGTTCGGCCGGGGCGGGCCGGGCTTCCAGGGGATCGGAGGGCTGCCACCCGGCGTACCGCCAGTCCGCCCCGCCGCCGTCGCCGAAGGCCTTGTCGTCCTTCGGCGGCTCCGTGACCTCCCGCACGATCCCGTCCAGCACCGAGGCGGCCGTCTTGTCGGCGCGTTCGGGGTCCTGCTGGTAGACACCTTGCGCCGGATCGCCGTCCGCGCGGGTCGCGGCGATGCCGCGCAGCTCCCAGGCGACGTAGCCGACGCCCGCGAGGACCACGGTGCACAGGAGGCCGACGACCATGGAGCCCCGCGGGGCGGCCCGGCCCCGCTGCCGTTCCCGCTCGTCAACCTTGCCGACCATGTGGTACTCCCGCCCCAGACACTTCAGACTCTTCCTTCGATGGGGGAGCGGCGGCCCGGGTTCCGGAGGGCGGACGTGTCCGTGCTCACAGCCCCCGCCCCCGGTCCCCCCGCCGGCGGCCCCCGATCCGCCCGCGCACGCCGAACTCGACGTTCCATGGCCCCTGTTACCCCCGTCGGGCTATGGTGCCGGGCGGGGGACGACTGCGCGAGGGGGCCGGGCTGCGATGCGTTTTCTCTTTGTCCACGGTACGGGGGTGCGGCGCGAGCGGCACGACAGGCTGTTCGCCCAGGTCCGGGAGCGACTGACCGCCAGATTCCCCGGAGCGGCCGTCGACTCCTGCTACTGGGGCGACCGGTTCGGCGCGACCCTCGGCGCGGGCGGCCGTTCGGTGCCGGGACTGCGCCCCGGGCCGCAGGGCGCCCCCGACCCCGTGGACGCGGAGACGGCCGAGTGGGCGCTGCTGCTCGCCGACCCGCTGTGCGAGCTGCGGGTCCTGGCCGAGGCGGGCTGGGCGGGCCCCGGCGACCGGGGCGACGCCGACGGCGAGGACGCCGGGTACGACGAGGACGCCGGGTACGGCGACGCGTTCGCGATGCCCGGCGTACGGGCCGCCGGAGACCGGGTGCTCGCGCTGCTCGAAGGCTTACCGCCCGCCCCGCCACCGACCGGGGACGAGCTCGGCGCCCTGCTGCACGGCACCGGCCTCGCCGCGGGCTTCGCCGCAGCCCTGGACACCGCCGCCGGCTCCGCCGAAGCGGCCCGGGCCGCGGCCCGCGCCGCCGACGAGCCCCAGGCCCGCGAGCTGGCCACCGCCCTCGCCCGGGCCGTGACCGCCGCCGCCCTCGCCGCCGCCACCGACGAGGCCGACTGCACCGGCGCCGAACGCGACCGCCTCGTCGAACTGCTCACCACCCGCCTCGGCGGCGACGGCCGGGTCCCCGGCGCCCGCGTGGCCGCCGTCCTCGGCCGGCTCGCCCTGCGGGTCACCACCCAGCCCCTCCTCGACGCCCGGCGCGGCTCCCTCACCGCCGGCGCCACCCCCGTGCTCGGCGACATCCTGCGCTACCAGTCCCGGGGCCACGAGCTGCGGGACTTCCTGCACGCCCGGATCACCGCCGACCCGGGGCCGACCGTACTGATCGGCCACAGTCTCGGCGGGATCGCCCTGGTGGACCTCCTCACCCTCGCCGCCGCCCGGGGCGAGGCCGTCCCCGGGGCCGAGCTGCTGGTCACCGTCGGCTCCCAGGCCCCGTTCCTCTACGAACTGGGCGCACTCACCGCACTCGAACCCGGCGCGAAACTCCCGTACGGCTTCCCGCGCTGGCTCAACGTCTACGACCGGCACGACGTGCTCTCCTACCTCGCCGCACCCGTCTTCCCCGGCGACGCGCGCGTCAGCGACCACGAGGTCCGCAGCCGCCAGCCCTTCCCGGCCTGCCACAGCGCCTACTGGAAACAGGACTCCCTCTACGAGCGGATCGAACAGGCGGTGACCGAGGCGGAGATCGGGTGACTCCCGCCGACTTCCTGCCTCCGGCCCTCGGACCGCAGCGCACCTTCGCGCTCGTCGCGGGGGTCGAGCGCTACGACATCAGCCACCGCTGGAACCTGCGCGGTCCGGCCCGTGACGCCCTGCGCTTCGCCCGGTGGCTGACCGGCCCCGCCGAGGTGCCGCCCGGCAACGTCCGGCTGCTGCTCTCCCCGCTCGACGAACCGGGCGACCTCGACTGGACGGACTCCCCGGCGATGGCCGCCCTGCGCACGGCCTTCCGGCCGGCGACCGAGGAGAACGTGAAAGCGGCACTCCTCGACGAACTCCCGCAGTGCGACGGCGACCTGCTCTGGATCTTCTGGGCCGGACACGGCTACCTCGGGCCGCGCCAGGAGCTGATGCTGCCCTGCGCCGACGCCCGTCCCAGCCAGATCAGGCACCTCAACCTCGACTCGGCGCTGCGCTGGTGGCGGACCGACCTCGTCAAGCAGCGCCGCTTCCCGCTCCAGGCCGCACTCGTGGACTCCTGCCGGGTCGACGCGCCCCGCGACACCCGGTGGAACTTCGGCAACACCGACTACGGGGGCGGGAGTTCGGTGCCGGGCCGGCGCCAGTTCCGGCTCTACGCCTCCCGCGAGGGCGAGGTCGCGCAGAACGACCCCGAGCGCGGCGCCGGCCGGTTCACCGAGGCCCTCCTCGGCGAACTGGGCGGACGGTCCGTGCGGGAGAGCGTCAGCGGGCTGCCCGGCGCCGCCCTCAGCATCCACCGCACCTTCCAGGAGCTGCGCGAGCGCGGCGAGGGCTGGCAGCTGCCGCAGTTCATCGTCGACCGGGACTGGGACGCCTGCTCCTTCCTCGACGACGACCTGTCCCGCACCGCACCGCCCCGGGCCGCCAAACTCGACCAGGCGGCCTGGGACGGGCTCGGCGAGCTCTTCGAGGGCCGCGAGCTGCCGCGCTGCGCCTACGAGGCCTACGCCTGGGCGTTCAAGGCGGCCGGCTGCACCACCCCGGCGCACGGCGGCCTGCCGGGGGACGGCCTGCTGGAGGTGGTCCAGGACCTGGACGAACGGCAGGGCGGGCGCGGCGGGATGCCGCTGGCGGTGCCCTTCGTACGGTTCCTCGCGGACCGGGCCGCCGCCTCGGGCGACACGCGCTGGGCGGCCCGCCTCGGGGACTGGGTGCGGGCCACCCGCGAGCGCCTCGCCCTGCCGGTGCTGCCCCCGCCCCCGCCCCCGGCCCGCAGGACGGTCGTGCACGTCCGGCTGGAGGCACCGCCGGGCGGGGAGCCCGGATTCCTGGCCCGGATGTGGCTGAGGGGTGAACGGGCCCGGCACATATGGGAGTCGGAGGGGGAGCCGGTCGCACTGGACGAGGTGCGGGAGCAGCTCGTACGGCAACTCGCCCTCATCGGCGGCGCGTCGGAGGCCGCCGGCGTGGGCGAGGGCGACGGCGGAACCGGCGGCGGAGCGGGACGGCAGGCGTACGCCGCGGTGGACCGCATCGAGTTCCACGTGCCGTACGAGCTGCTCGACGCCGACTTCGACCAGTGGCCGGTGCCCCGCGGCCCGGCCGGCCGGCGCCGCGCCCTCGGCCTGCTCCACCAGGTCGTGGTGCGCTGCCCGCAGGAGCGGGCGGACACCCGGGCCGAGTGGCACGGCACCTGGCGCTGGCTGCACGCCCAGGGCGGCCGGCACCCCGACGCCGTACGGGTCGTCGCGGACGAGGAGCTCACCGACGCGCTCGGGATGGAGCTGGCCGCGCAGCCGCCGCCCGCCTGCGTCCTCGCGCACACCACGGCCGCCCCGCACGCCGGGCTGCTGGAGGCCGTGCTCGAAGGCGGGCTCCCGGTGGCCGTATGGCGGCGCGGGGGCGGCCTGCCCGCGCCCGCACTCCTCGACCTGCTGGCCCCGGCCGGGCCGGACGGCCGCCCCGACCCCGGAGCACTGGACGTACTGGCCCTGCCCGCACGCGTGCGGGAGGTGCGCCGGGCGGCCGCGGGCGCCGCCGGGGGAGCCGCACGCGCCCACCAACCGCCCGCAGGGGGAGACCAGTTGGTGCTCCTGTGGGACGATCCCGACGACATGCCGGGCCTCCGGTCCCTGGCCTGACCCCGACCACCGACAGACGGCGGAACCGAAAATGGAGGCAGAGGCAGTGGCGAAGGACTGGTGGCTGTACCACGGGACCGGCGAGGGCGCGGACCGGCGTGCCCGCCTCGAGGCCGGATTCCCGCCACCCTGGCGGGACTTCACCGGCGCCCCCGACCCCGGCTACGCGCCGCCCGGGTGCGCGGGAGCCGCCTGGGAGCGCACCTGGCGGCGCGGCGAGGGCTACGTACCCGACGAGCCGGAGAAGGACGTCGTCAACACGGCGCTGCACCTGCGCAGGCCGCTGCTCGTCACCGGGAAACCGGGCGTCGGCAAGTCCACGCTCGCCTACAGCATCGCCTCCGACCTGAACCTGGGGCCCGTACTGCACTGGCCGATCACCAGCCGCACCGTACTGCGGGACGGGCTGTACCTGTACGACGCCATCGGCCGCCTCCAGGAGGCCGGGCTGGAGCAGCTGCGCACACCGGGCGCGCAGCCCGCCGCGGCCCTGCCCGTGCCCGCACCCGACACCGCCGTCGCCCCCTCGTCCCCCTCGTCCCCCTCCGCCCCCTCGATCTCCCGCTATCTGCGCCTCGGCCCCCTCGGTACCGCCCTGCTCCCGCAGGACCGCCCCCGCGTGCTGCTCGTCGACGAGATCGACAAGAGCGACATCGACCTCCCCGGCGACCTCCTCACCGTCTTCGAGGACGGCGGCTTCCTGATCCCCGAACTCGCCCGCCTCGCCCAGGAGGACCCCACCGTCGCCATCGGCACCGACGACGACCCCGAGGCGGTCGTACGGATCACCCAGGGCCGCGTCCAGTGCCGCTACTTCCCCGTCGTCGTCCTCACCAGCAACGGCGAACGCGACTTCCCGCCCGCCTTCCTGCGCCGCTGCGTCCGCCTCCACCTGGAGCCGCCCGGACCGGACAAGCTCGCCCGCATCGTGCGCCGCCGCCTCGGCGTCGACATCGCATCCGGCGAGGCGTACCAGGACCTCGTCCAGGCCTTCCTCGAACGGGGCGAGGACGGCGACCTGGCCACCGACCAGCTCCTCAACGCCATCCAGCTCCGCCTCGCCGGCGCCTGGTCCGCGCCCGCCGACCGCGAACGCTTCCTCGCCACCGTCATGCAGCACCTGACCGGGCCCACGGCGTGATCGAGCAGCTGCTCGCGGCCCTCGCCGACGGCGCCGACGGCAGCGTCCCGAGCACCGGTATCGGGGCCGAGGAGATCGCCGACATCCTGTGGCTGGCGGCCCGGGTCGACGCGGGCCGCGAGGACCGCCCGTCCGCGGCCCCCGGCGCCGACCCGCCGGGCGGGCCGCCGCCCCTGCCCGGCACCCCGTCGCCCGAGCCCCTCCCCGCGCCCGGGACGGACGCCCCGGCCGGCGGCGAACCGGCCGTCCAGCTCTTCCCGGCCGCCCGGCGCGGCCCCACCGGGAAACCGGACGACGGCGGCGCGGCCCGCCGGGGCTCGGCCCTGCGGCTGCCGCGGGCCGCCTCCCTCGACGACCCGCTCGCCCTGATGCGCTCCCTGCGGCCCGTCGGGAGACGCTCCATCGGCGGCCCGGGGGAGGAACTGGACGAGCAGCTCACCGTGGAGCGCAGCATCGAGCGGATGGTGACGACCCCGGTCCTGCGCCCCGCCGAGAGCCGCTGGCTGGACCTGGCCCTGGTCGTCGACACCCACCGCTCCATGCTGCTCTGGTCGGACCACGTGGACGAGCTCTGCCGCGTCCTGACCCGCAGCGGGGTCTTCCGCGACGTGCGCACCTGGCGGCTGACCGGCACCGGCCCCGGCGCCACGCCGATGGTCACCCGCGGCCACGGCGGCCCGCCCCGCAACCCCCTGGAACTGGCCGACCCGGCGGGCCGCCGACTGATCCTCGTACTCTCCGACACCGTGGCGGGCGGCTGGCGCGAGGCCCCGGTGCAGGGCATGCTCCGGCACTGGTGCGCGCACAACGCCGTCGCCGTGCTGAACGTCCTGCCCGAACGGCTCTGGACGCGCGGCGCCGTCCGGCCCGTCCCCTTCGCCGTCCGCGCCGACCGGCCGGCCGCAGCCACCCGCTCCTGGCAGCGGATCCCGGCCGCCCGCCGCGCCCGCGCCGGCCGCCGCCGCACCGCGGTCCCGGCCGTCGTCCCCGTGGTCAGTGTCGCCTCCGGCAGCCTGGCCCGGTTGGTGCGGGTGGTCTCCGGGGACGGCCGGTGGCGGCGCCTCGCCTGTCTGCGCCTGGACCCCGAACCCGCCGCCCAGGGCGCCCCGGACGATCCCGCCCCCGGCGCCGGCCGCAGCGCCCTGGAGGTGGTGGAGGACTTCCGGGCGAGCGCCTCGCCGACGGCCCAGCAGCTCGCCGCCCACCTGGCCGCCGTACCGCTCACCCTGCCGGTGATGACCCTGGTGAGGCGCTCCCTGCTGCGCGACTCGGAGCACGGCCACCTCGCCGAGGTCGCCCTCGGCGGGCTCTTCGAGACCTGGGAGGACGAACAGGACCCCGGCGAGGTGGAGTTCGAGTTCCTGCCCGGCGTACGGGAGGCGCTGCTCGGCTCGCAGCTGCGCGGGGACGTGGCCGCCGTGCGCGAGCTGGTCCGGCGCCGCGTGTGGGAGTTCATGTCCCGCAACCGGCGCACCGGCCCGGACTTCTCCGCGACCCGGGTCACCACGGGCCGGGAGGGCGTGCGCCGGGTGGCCGAGGGGGCCCTGCCGTTCGCGGCGAGGCCACCGCGGGAACCGGGCCTGGCCGACCGGGTCGTACGGGTCCGCCACGACGGGATGCCCGAGCCGCAGGAGGTCGGCACCCTGCTGACCCCGCGCCTGGTCCTCACGGTGGGGGACGCGGTGCCCCCCGCCGGCGCGGTGGCCTGGGTGCGGCCCGGCGACCGGGAGATCCCCTGCCGTGCGGTGTGGTGGGACGACGCGGCGCCCCGGATGCTGCTGCTCCAGGCCGACGAGGACCTGATGGATCCGGCGGTCGGCGCGGAGCCGCTGCCCTGGCTGGCGGCGGGGGACCACCCCCGGCCGGACCGGCTGCGGATCGACGGCCGCACCGATCAGGGGGACCCGCTCGCGCTCACGGGCGAGGCGGCCCCGCTGGACGGCGAACGCAACGGCGAGCTCGTCCGGCTCTCCGCGGAACCGGAGGGCTGGACGCACTTGCGCGGCGGCCCCGTCTCCGCGGACGGTGCGCTGGTCGGCGTCGTCCACACGGTCTGGCCCGACCGCATGGTGTTCCTGCTGGCCGACGCCCTGCTGGAACAGCCGGGCTTCCGCGCGGCGCTGGAGGGTTCCGGGCGGGCGCGGGACACGGAGACCGCGGTGTGCCTGGCGGTGCTGCCCGGCGCCGACGGCGTGGTCCCGACCGGGAGCACGCCGCTCGCGGAGACGCGCGACATGCTGGTCGAGCTCATGCGGCACACCGGTGTCAGCGGGCGGCTGACCGGCGGCGAGGGGGACGCGCCGCTGCTCGTCGCACTCGCCGCGCCGGGCGCCCACGCCAAGGCGGGCCGGCTCCTGCACGACCTGCCCGGGGTCATGACCCGGTACGGATTCCGGCGCGTGGACGGTATGCACCCCTCGCTCGGCGTGGCCGTGGGAGGGGGCACGGACGAGAGCGCACGGCTGGTGCGGCACCCCGTGATCGCGGATCTGCTGGGACGGACGGTGCGTCCGGGGGCGCTCGTCCTCGCCGTCTCCCACCGCCTGTACGAGGCGCTGGGCGACGTGATCGGCTCGCCCGCCCGGCTCGCGCTGCACCGGGTGGGCGGCGCCGACGAGGGCTGGGTGTGCTCGGACGACCACGCGCCCGCCGGGGTGCTCGGGCAGGTACTGACCGAGGCGGGCGGGCTCCTGGACGAGGGCATCGACTGGCCGGCGTGCGGACTCCGGGCCTCACCGGCCGACCCGCGGGCCTGCATCGGCATCCGGCTGCCGGGCCACGGGCGGTGCCTCGCCCATCTGGAGATCGAGGACCAGGAAAGCTACCTCGGGTCGCTGTCGCCGGGAGCACCGGTGGACCTCCGGGGCACCACCTTCGACCACGGCCTGCTGCCGCGCCTCCTCATGGCGTTGCAGCCGGGCGCTCCGGGACCCGCCAGACTGGGGCCGGCGGCCTTCGACCGGGCACGGTTCGCGGAGGGCTGGAACCGGTCGGACATCGAGTTCTCGGATCGCGCGTCCTTCGTCCGGGCCACCTTCGCGGACCGGGCCGGTTTCGCCGGCGCCGTCTTCGCCGGGCCGGTCTCCCTCGACGGCGCGGTCTTCGAGCGCGTCGGCGACTTCGACCGGTGCCGCTTCCAGCGCACGGCCACGTTCCGCCGGACGCTCTTCCACGGTTCGGCGGGGTTCAAGAACGCGGTGTTCCTCGGTGACGTCTCCTTCGCCCGGGCCGTGCTGGCGGCGTCCGCGGACCTGAACGGGGTACAAGTGGCCGGGACGGCGGACTTCTCCCGCACGTTCTTCGGCGGCCTGGCCATGCTGAACGAGGCGGGCTTCGCCGGGGCCGTCTCCTTCGCGTCCGCGGAGTGGGAGGGCGGGCTGCTGTCCAACAGGGCGGTCTTCGAAGCCCCGGTGGACTTCGCGGGGGCGTGCTTCCGGGGCCGGGTCCGCTTCGACGGCGTGCTCTTCGAGGCGGACTCGCTCGTCGGCCAGTTCCCCTTCGTCGCGCCGCCGGACCGCTGGGCCTCCGTCCGGCGTTCGGACGGCACCTGGGACATCCGGCTGCTAGACGCCGAGGAGTGAGCCCGCGGTGCGGCCGCCGGGCCCTCAGGGTCCGGTGTGCGAGGCCTCCAGCTGTCGTTCCGGCCGCCCGGCCGCCACCGGCAGGCTCGCCTCGATCTCGTCCAGGGCCCGGCGGGCGGTCGCGATCCGCGCCCGGACGTCGGGATCCGCGCCCGGCACCGGGGCGCGGTTGGCCTCTTCCTCCATCTCGCGCGCCTCGTCGAGGGAGTTGAGGACGACGCCGATGAGCACGTTCACCAGTACGAAGGAGGCCAGCAGCGCGTAGGAGGCGTAGTAGACGATGCTCAGCCGGGAGATCTGCAGTCCCGCGCGGACGGCGTCCGTCAGACCGTCGAGCGTGGTGAGCAGGAAGAGCGTGAGCATCGCGCGGCCCACCGAGCCGTAGTGCCCGGGGTCCGACCTCGCGAAGCACACCCAGCCGACCATGGCGTACACGTACAGGACCAGCGCGCCGACGAACAGGAAGCTCGCGGTGCCCGGCAGGCTGCGGCCGACGGCGATCAGCAGGATGCGCAGGTGGGGCAGGAAGCGGGCGGTGCGCAGGACGCGGGCCAGGCGCAGCAGCCGCAGCAGGGTGGTGTTCTCACGGACGAGCGGGACGAAGGCGGAGGCCACGACCGCGAGGTCGAAGAGGTTCCACGGATCACGGAAGAATGCTTTCGGCCGGTCGGCGCAGGCGCCCAGGCGCAGCAGCATTTCCAGGGTGAACAGGGCCAGGCAGCAGTTCTCCGCGCCCTGCAGCACGAGCCGGTACTCCGCGGCGAGCCCGCTGTACGTCTCCACCCCCATCAGCGCGGCGTTGAAGAGGATCGCGCAGAAGACGACCATCCCGAAGGCGGGGGCCTCCGTGGCCACCCGGCATCGGGCTGCCAGCTTCATCCGGCCGCGTCCGGCCGGCCTCGGGTCTCTCATCGTGCTCCTCGTACTCTCGTCTGCGCCGCGGGCGAAACGGCGGGCCACCCCTCTAACGCCGCAAGCCCGATCGGGTTTCACCCCTGTCCGCCCTCCGGTGCACCCGGGCGTGAGCGGGAGCGCGGTTCCGCTCCCGTGCGCCGCCTTCGCCCCCTCGTCCCGGGCCGGGGCCAAGTGCGTTGCGTGAACAGTCGGTTGATCTGCGGGTGGGGTGACCCTTCGGCGCATATGCTCGCTTCGTACACCCGCACTGCGTACACCCGTACACCGTGCATCCGTGCTTCCGCATGCCTCGCAGCCGTAAGGGGACCGCGCCGTGAGTGTCCGTATCCAACCCTCCTCCCAGGTCGACGAGAGCGCCGAGCTCGGTGAGGGAACGACGATCTGGGATCTGGCGCAGATCCGCGAGGAGGCCCGGCTCGGGCGCGGGTGCATCGTGGGGCGCGGGGCGTACGTAGGGCCCGGCGTACGGATCGGCGACCACGTGAAGCTGCAGAACTACGCACTCGTCTACGAGCCCGCGGTCCTCGGCGACGGGGTCTTCATCGGCCCCGCGGCGGTGCTCACCAACGACTTCTACCCGCGCGCGGTCGACCCCGAGGGCCGGATCAAGCGCGACGGCGACTGGGAGGCCGCCGGGGTCGTGGTCGCCGAGGGGGCCTCGCTCGGGGCCCGTTCGGTGTGCGTGGCCGGGGTGCGCGTCGGGCGCTGGGCGCTCGTCGCGGCCGGCGCCGTGGTGTCCAAGGACGTGCCGGACTTCGCGCTCGTCGCGGGCGTGCCGGCCCGGCGGATCGGCTGGGTGGGCCGGGCCGGTGTCCGCCTGGTCGAGCGCGAAGGCGAACCGGGCACCTGGGAGTGTCCGCGCACCGGAGCGCTGCACGACGAGAAGGACGGCACGCTCATCGAGCGAACCTGACGGAATGTCGGCAATTTAGGGCACCGGCATTTCCTCAAAACCACAATCAATGAACATCCGTGGGCATAACGTGTCCCTGCACACGGGATCTGAGCAGGCAACAGGCCATGTTCAGTGGGGGGTTGTGTACGACGAGGGCACCGGGGCAGGGCCATGTCGGCGCGGGCACACCCGCGCCTGCTGACACTGCCGTTCACGCGTGTCCCGGTCCGAGGCATCGCTGGGGGGATCCAGACGCCGGCCTTCGGACGGTTCGTGCCATCGGCGTGATACATCGCCGCGGGCACGGACGCCGTCATGCGCCGTTCCCCTCCGCGGAGTGACGACCGCCAGGTCCGTCCGAGGAGAACGAACAGAGGGGGTAGGTGTGTTGGAGCCGTACAGCTCGGACATACGGGGTGCGGGGAGCACCAGGGGAATCGGGGTGGGGACCCGATGAACACCACACGATTAGGAGCACTGGCTCACGAGGATCCGTCGCTGCACGCCCTCGCCGAGCGGCTGCTCGCGCTGGCCGAGGCGGGGCTTCCGGCGATGTACCTGCCGGACGCCGAGACCTTCGTGTTCACCCGGGCAGGGGTCATCTCGCCCGAGGGAACTCCCGTCCTGGAGGAGCGGGGAACGAGCACCCGGTACGCGGCGATCACCGCACTGGGAGCCCGCTTCCTGCCCGAGGACCGGCAGCGCGCGCTCTTCGGCGGGCGCACCGCCGAGGAGTTCACGGGCGTGCTCGTGGAGCGGCTGCCCGGGGTGACGAACCTCGGCGACGCGGCGCTCATCGCCTGGGCCGCCGCGGAGACCGGCCATCCCAAACTGGCCGACGCGCTCGACCGGGTGGCCGCGCTGGACGTACCCGGCCGGCCGCAGCACACGGTGGAGGCGGCCTGGGTGCTCTCCGCACTCGCGGCCGCGCGCGCCGTGGTGGACGTGGAGGAGCGGCTCGCGGCGGCCCGCGTACGGCTGCTGGCGGCCAGGGTCGGCGACAGCCCGCTCTTCCCGCACGCCACCGAGCCCGGGCTGGTCCCCGGCTACCGGTCCCACGTGGCCTGTTTCGCCGACCAGACCTATCCGCTGCAGGCGCTGGCCCGGCTGCACGCGAGCGGCGACGACCCGCAGGCCCTCGCGGCCGCCGACGCCTGCGCCGCCCGTATCTGCGAACTGCAGGGCGACGGCGGACAGTGGTGGTGGCACTACGACGCCCGCGACGGCGGACTGGTGGAGGGCTACCCGGTCTACAGCGTGCACCAGCACGCGATGGCCCCGACCGCCCTGTTCGACCTGGCCGAGGCGGGTGGCACGGACTTCGGTGCGGCGATCCGCCGCGGGCTGCGCTGGATGACCGACGTGCCCGAGCTCGGGGATCCCACCGGGAACCCGCGGGAGCCGATGATCCGCGAGGACTTCGGCGTCACCTGGCGCAAGGTCTACCGGGGCGACCCGAAGAAGGCCGTCCGGGCCGCCCGCGGACTCACCACCAAGGTGGCACCGCACGCACGGCTCGCCCCGCTCGACCGGATCTTCCGCCCCGGCGCGGTGGACCGCGAGTGCCGCCCGTACGAGTTCGGCTGGATGCTCTTCGCCTGGCTCGGGGGGACCCAGAGATGACAAGACGACAGTTCCTCTTCGGGGTCCCGCTCGACCCGCTGACCATGGACGAGACCGTGCAGCGCTGCCTCGACGCGGTGCGGCGCGGAGAACAGATCGAGATCGGCATGGTCAACGCGGCCAAGCTGGTCAACATGCGGCGCGACCCCCTCCTCGCCGAGGCGGTCGCCGGCTGCGACCTGGTCCTGGCCGACGGCCAGGCCGTGGTCTGGGCCGGCCGGGTGCTGGGCGTCCGGCTGCCCGAACGGGTCGCGGGAATCGACCTGTTCATGCGGCTGCTGGCCGCCGCCGAGGTGGCGGACATCCCCGTCTACCTGCTCGGGGCCCAGGAGGACGTCCTGGAGATGATGCTCGGGCAGATCTCCGAGCGCTTCCCGGAGCTGCGGGTGGCCGGCAGCCGCAACGGCTACTTCGGCGACGGCGACCAGGAGGCGATCGCCGACGCCATCGCCGAGAGCGAGGCGCGGCTGCTGTTCCTCGGCATGACCTCGCCCAAGAAGGAGATCTTCACCGCCGGCTACGGCAAGCGCACCGGCGCGCACGTCGTCCACGGCGTCGGCGGCTCCTTCGACATCCTCGCCGGCATCACCAAGCGGGCCCCGCTGGTCTGGCAGCGGATGGGACTCGAGTGGTTCTACCGCACCCTCCAGGAACCGCGCCGTCTGGGCAAGCGCTACCTCACCACCAATGCTGCCTTCCTGCTCATGACGGTCCGGGAACTCATCCACCGCACACCGTCCGCCGGTTCCGCTTCCGCGAACAGGAGTTACTGATGCGCGTCGTCGTCGTGGGACAGGGATACGTCGGACTCCCCCTGGCCATCCGGGCCGCCGAGGTCGGACACCAGGTGATCGGGTACGACGTGGACACCCGGCGGGTCAAGAGCCTCGCCGCCGGTGAGTCGTACGTGGAGGACGTCTCCTCCGAACGGCTGGCCCGCGCGCTGGCGCGCGGCACCTACCGCCCCAGCGAACTGGCCCGGGACTGCGGCGGCTTCGACGTCGCCGTCGTCACGGTCCCGACCCCCTTACAGGACGGAGCCCCGGACCTGCGCTACATCGAGGAGTCGGCGCACACCCTGGCCCGCTTCCTGCGCCCGGGTGCCACCGTCATCCTGGAGTCCACCACCTACCCGGGCACCACCGAGGAGCTGTTCGCGCCCATCCTGGAGGACGGCTCCGGGCTCACCGCGGGCGCGGACTTCCACCTGGGCTACAGCCCCGAGCGCATCGACCCCGGCAACACCGTCTGGGGCTTCCAGCAGACCCCCAAGGTGGTCTCCGGCGTCGACGCCCGCTCGCTGAAGGCCGTCGAGTCCTTCTACGGGGACCTCGTCGACACCACCGTGCCGGTGCGCTCCCCCAAGGAGGCCGAGCTGGCCAAACTGCTGGAGAACACCTTCCGCCACGTGAACATCGCCCTCGTCAACGAGATCGCGATGTTCGCCCGCCACCTGGACATCGACGTCTGGCAGGCCATCGAGGCGGCGTCCAGCAAGCCCTTCGGCTTCATGAAGTTCACCCCCGGGCCGGGCGTCGGCGGGCACTGCCTGCCGATCGACCCCTCGTACCTCAACTGGCGGGTGCAGCGCGAACTCGGCCAGAACTTCCGCTTCGTCGAACTCGCCAACGACATCAACAACCACATGCCCGAGTACGTGACGCGCCGCGTGATCGACGCGCTCAACGCCAAGCGCCGCTCGGTCAACGGCTCCAAGGTCCTGCTGCTGGGGCTCGCGTACAAGAAGAACACCGGCGACGCCCGGGAGTCGCCCGCGGTCCGGATCGCCCAGCTGCTCCTCGACATGGGGGCCAAGGTCCGCGCGGCCGACCCCCACGTGGTGGAGAGCATCAAGGTCGACGCCCGCCTCGTGCGGGTCGAGCCGACCCGCAAGGAGCTGGCTGCCGCCGACGTGGTGGTCCTGCTCACCGACCACGACTCCTTCGACTACCAGATGGTCACCGAGCACGCCTCCTTCGTCCTCGACTGCCGCAACCGGGTCTCCGGACCCACCGTGGAGGTGCTCTGACCCCGTGACCAGGATCGTCTGCGTGGCCGGGGCCCGGCCCAACTACATGAAGATCAAACCGGTGATGGACGCACTGGAGCGCCGCGGCGCCGAGGTGATCCTCGTCCACACCGGGCAGCACTACGACGAGTCGATGAACGACGTGTTCTTCCGCGACCTCGGCATCCGCCCGCCCGACCGCTACCTGGGCGCCGGATCCGGCAGCCACGCCCAGCAGACCGGGCGGGTGATGGCCGCCTTCGAGCCGCTGATCGACGAACTCGCCCCGGACGCCGTCGTGGTGGTCGGGGACATCAACTCCACCCTCGCCTGCGCCCTCGTCACCGCGAAGGCCGGCCCCCTGCTGGCCCACGTGGAGGCCGGGCTGCGCAGCCGTGACTGGAGCATGCCCGAGGAGGTCAACCGGGTCGCCACCGACCGGCTCAGCGACTACCTGCTGGCGCCCTCGCCCGACGCCGCCGTGAACCTGCGGGCGGAGGGCTACCGGGAGGACCAGATCCACGTCGTCGGCAACGTCATGATCGACACCCTCCTCGCCAACCTGGACCGGGCCCGCGGGTCGGACGTCCTGGACCGGTACGGGCTCACCCGCGGCGGCTACGGCCTGGTCACCCTGCACCGGCCGGCCAACGTGGACGACCCCGGCGCGCTGCGCGGCCTGCTGAAGGCCCTGGGCGAGATCGCCGACCGCTGTCCGCTGCTGCTGCCCGTGCACCCGCGGGCCGCCGAGCGACTGGCCGAACTGGGCGTGCCCGGCGGGATCCGGCTGGTCCCGGCCGCCGGGTACCTCGACTTCATCGCCCTGCAGGACTCCGCCCGCGTGGTGCTCACAGACTCCGGGGGCATCCAGGAGGAGACCACCGCCCTGGGGGTGCCCTGCGTGACCCTGCGGGAGAACACCGAGCGCCCCATCACCGTCGAGGAGGGGACGAACGTGCTGGCGGGCACGGACCCGGAGCGCATCACGGCCACCGTGCACCGGGTCCTCGACGATCCGCCCGCGCCGCGCTGCCCCGCACTCTGGGACGGCCGGGCGAGCGAGCGCATCGCCGCGGTCCTGCTCGACGGACCGCCCGCGCACACCCGGCCGCGCCCCACCGACCTCGTGCCGGGCGGGACGCCCACCGATCCACAGCACGTGCTGTAAACGCAATTCGAAGGGGAAGACCATGGATCTCGCGGAGATCTGGCGGGTCATGCGCAGACGCTGGTACGTGCTGCTGCCCGGACTGCTGATCACGGCGGCGCTCACCGCCGCCGTGTACCTGCTGGTTCCGGTGGAGTACCGCTCGCAGAGCACGGTGACCCTGCTGAACTCGAAGAAGGCCACGGTGGCCTTCGACGGCAACCCCTTCCTGAGCACGCAGGCCTCGCTCACCGGCATGGCCGACGGCCTGGCCCGCAACCTCAACTCCGACGACGCCAAGGCCGACCTCAAGTCCCTGGGCGTCACCGGAGTGCACGAGGCGAAGATCGCGGACAACGCGCTCGGCCCCTACATGTGGCTGAGCGTCGTCGGGACCGACCGGGCCGCCGTGCTGAAGTCGGACGAGATCCTCACCAAGTACGCCGAGAAGCGGCTGCTGGAGTTCCAGACCCAGCAGTCGGTGACCCCCGACGCCATGATCCGGATGGCCACGATCGTGCCTCCCCAGAAGCCGGAGGCACAGACCAAGGCCAGGCTCCAGTTCCTGATCATGGCGGGCGCGCTGGGCTTCGTACTCAGCCTGGTGGCCACCTTCTTCGTGGAGGCCCGAAAGCGCCGGGGGGCGTCGCCCGGCAAGCACCGGCCCGCCCCCGGCGAGGGCGGCGACAGCGGCGAGGGAGCCGACGCCGGTGACCCGACGGCCACCCTGCGGATGACCGCCGCCCACCCGGCCGGCTCCGTCGCCGCCGGCTCCCGTACGGCCGGATCACCGTGACCGGCCCCGCGGCGGACACCGCGAGCACCACCCCGGCGGCGGCACCCTCGCTGGGGCGCAAGGTCGGCTCCGCCGCCAAGTGGAGCCTGATCAACACCGTGGTCATGCGCCTCGGCAACTTCGCCACCGGCATCGTCCTGGCCCGCTTCTTCCTCGGCCCCGAGGCCTGGGGCGTGTACGGGATCGCCCAGACGGTCCTGCTGGTCCTCCTCTCCGCCAACGAACTCGGCGTCTCGCTGGCGATCGTGCGCTGGGAGGGCGACCCCCGCCGCTTCGCCCCGACCGTCCTCACCCTCAGCGCCGCCTCCAGCTGCCTGCTGTACGCCGTACTGTTCGCGGTCGCCCCCGCGGTGGCCGGGGTGCTCGGATCGCCCGAGGCCTCCGGCGTCCTGCGGGTGATGTGCCTGTGCGTGGTCCTCGACGGACTCTCCCAGGTTCCCGCCGGCTTCCTCACCCGGGAGTTCGCGCAGGGCCGGCGGATGGCCGTCGACGGGCTCAACTTCGTCCTCAGCACCGCGGTGACCCTGCTCCTCGCCGTCGACGGCTGGGGCGCCATGAGCTTCGCCTGGGGCTCCGTCGTGGGCAACGTGGCCGCGCTCATCGGCTGCTGCCTCGCCGCGCCCGGCACCCTGAAGTTCGGCTGGGACCGGGAACAGGCCCGGGCCCTGCTGAAGTTCGGACTGCCGCTCGCCGGGGCCAGCATGCTCGCCCTCGGCGTGGTCAACGTGGACACCATGGTGGTGGGCTCGGCCCTGGACCCCCTCGCCCTGGGCTTCTACGTGCTCGCCTTCAACATCTCCGGCTGGCCCGTGCGCATCATCTCCGAAGCGGCCCGCCGCGTCTCCTTCGCGGGCTTCTCCCGGCTCGCCGACACGCCGCAGGCACTGGCCGCCGGATTCGCCCGCGCCCTCGGCGTCGTGATGGCCGGCACCGTCCCGATCTGCGTCCTGCTCGCCGCGCTCGCCGCCCCCGTCGTGGAGCTCGTCTACGGCGAACGCTGGCTGCCGGCCGCCCGGGCCCTGCCCTGGCTGATGGCACTCGGCATGGTCCGCATCGGCTGCGAACTCGCCTACGACTGCCTGGTGGCCATCGGCCGGCGCAGCTCGCTCATCGGCGTCCAGGCACTCTGGCTGGTCATCCTGATCCCGGCCCTCGTGATCGGCGCCCGCACCGGCGGGATCGTCGGAGTGGCCCAGGGCCACGTCCTGGTCGCCGGGGCCGTCGTGGTCCCGGTGTTCCTCCTCGCCCTGCACCGCGGGGGCATCCGCGTGGGCACCCTCGCCCGCGCCTGTGCCTGGCCGCTGCTCGGCGGCGTGGTGATGGCCGCCGTACTCCTCCTCCTGGAGCGGTACCTGGGCGACAGCGTGCTCGCGCTGCTGGCGACCGGAGCCGCCGGCGCCCTGTGCTACGTCCTGTGCGTCCTGCCCGGCCGCGCCTTACTCAAAGGGTAGACAGCTGTGACACAGCACCGAAGGCGCCTGACGGCGTGGCTGCTCGCCGGAGTGGTGCTCGCCGTCGTCCTCACCCTCTACCAGGCCGACCGCACCGGCGTGAGCGAGCACGCGGCGGCCCCCGGCGCCACCGCGAGTGCCACACCCGCCGCCACGGAGCCACCCGCCCCCTCGGCCTCGCCGACCACCTCCGCCCCGCCCTCCCCGACCACCTCGCCGGGGACGGGCGAACCCTCGCCCACCGCCCCCACCCCCGCCTGCACCTCGCCCGGCACCTGCGGATTCCCCGACGCGAGCACCACCGGACCGCGGATCGAGCTGGAGCGGCACGACACCGGGAACATGTCCGTCAAGCAGGACGGCACGGTCATCAAGGGCTGGGACATCCGCGGCTCCCTCGACATCTACGCCAACGACGTCACCGTCATCGACAGCAAGATCACCTCGACCAACTGGTGGGGCATCAACCTGCGCCCCGGTTTCGGCGGACTGAAGGTCCTGCACACCGCGATCACCGCCGTGCCCGGCAAGGGCCCCGACAACGGCGGGGTCAACTACGCGGTCTCCAACATGGGCGGCAGCTCGATCGAGGTCGGCTGGTGCGACATCTCGGTGTTCGGCAACGCCCTCTCCATGGGGCAGGGCGACCTGCACGACAACTACGTCCACGACCTCGTCGCCTTCCGCAACCAGGGCGGCGAATGGCAGCACACCGACGCCGTCATCAGCGGCGGCGGCAACAAGGGCCGGCTGACCGTCCGGCGCAACACCCTGCTGAACCCCACCGCGGTGGACCGGGGCGCCACCGCGGCCGTGGGCCTGTTCGCCGACACCGGAGTGGTCTCCTCCGTCGTCGTCGACGGCAACTGGCTGGCCGGGGGAGCGTACGCCCTCTACGGCGGCGGCCCGGGCGCCACCGGCATCCAGGTCACGAACAACGTCTTCTCCACCCAGTACCACCCGGCCGCCGGGGCCTACGGCGCCGCCACCGCCTGGAACGCGGGCGGCGCGGGGAACGTGTGGAAGGGCAACCGCATGTCCGACGGCAGACCCGTCGAACCCCCACCCGCCTCCTGACCACCGAGAGGACCGACAGGACATGATGCGCCGGATCGCGCGCGCCCCCTGGGAACAGCTCAAACGGACCTTCGGCTGGCTGGTGCTCTTCGAAGCCAGGAACAAGGTCCTGCTGGCCCCCTCCGCCGTGCGGCTGCGACGCTTCGAGGACGCCGAGACCCGGCGCCTGGCCGCCGGCCTGGGCGAGCCCCCGGCCGCCCTGGTCGCCACCGTCGTCCCCACCCACCGGCGGCCCGAGGCACTGCGCGCGGCGGTCCGCTCCGCGCTCGGCCAGACGGTCACCGACCAGGTCGTCATCGTCGTCGACGACGGCGCGGGCCTGCCCGAACTCCCCGACGACCCTCGGCTGTTCGCGGTCTCCCTGGCCCGCAACACGGCGACCGCCGGAGTCGTGCGCAACGTGGGCATCCGGCTGACCCGATCGCGCTACGTGGCCTTCCTCGACGACGACAACCTCTGGGAGCCCGACCACCTGGAGCAGGCCCTGGCCACGCTGGAGGCACCCGACGGGCCCGACGCCGTCTACACCGCACTGCGCAGGGTGCTGCCCGACGGCACCGACCGGGACGTCCTCTCGGTGCCCTTCGACCGCCGCCGCGCCGCCCACGAGGCCTTCCTGGACACCAACGCCTTCGTGGCGCGGCGCAACCGGTCCCTGTACTTCAGCCGGCTGCGCCGCACCCCCGAGGTGCTGCCCCGCGAGGACTGGGAGCTGATCCGCCGCTACGGCCGCCGCCACGAGGTACGCCACCTGCCCCGGGCGACCGTCCGCTACCTGGTCAACCCGGACAGCTTCTGGACCAGCTGGGACGAAGCGGCAGGCTAGCCCTCCCCGTACGTGATGCCGTGCCGCCCGGCGAGGGGATCTGGAGCACCCGCGGCGGGCCGGGACCGGGGCGCCAGACGTCGGCGGTCGCGCGGAGGGCCGAGACCTCCCGGGGGCACGCTGGCCGTCGCGCCGGACGCGTGGGCATCGACCGCCTCGAAGTAGGCGGGTGTGGACACGACGAACACGCCCTGGTCGCGGACGCGCCGGGCGAGGCGTCCGGATGCCGGGTCCTGCGGGGCGAGCCCGTCCCCCCCCGCGTCGAGCGCGGTGACCGCGTGCGCGACGACCCGGAGTCCGGCCGCACGGGCGGCGGCGCGGGCCGGGCATCGAGCTCCGCTACCGCCGGATGACCGGCGACCCCGGCGCGCTCGTCTTCGCGGACGGCAGTCCGCGCGCCGTCGTCGTGGTGGACCTGACCCCCGAAGGGGACCGGATCTCCGGTGTCTTCTCGGTCACCAACCCCGACAAGCCCACCGGAATCCGGCCGCCGGCCCCCTGAATCGCCCGGGAGGGAGTCACGGCCCGGGCGTGGCCCGCAGCGCCGACGGGCTGACCAGGGCCTTCGCGGCCGCCAGGCTCGCGGGCCGGCCGAGCACCGCGCGGGAGGTCTCCCGCAGCAGCACGGCCGCCCGGAACGCGGCGGTCGCCGCCGCCCCGTTCCGGCGCCCGTAGAGCCGGACCCGGTTGAGCGTCAGCAGGGTCCACAACCGGGGCGACACCTGCGAGTCCCCGCCCAGATGGGTGGCCGTGGCCGCGGGCTCCAGCCGGGTGACGAAGCCCAGGTCCCGGGCCCGCAGGCAGTACTCGGTCTCCTCCGAGTACAGGAAGAAGGACTCGTCCCAGTCCCCGCACGCCTCCAGACACTCCCCGGACAGAGCCATCAGCGCCCCCGTCGCCCAGTCCGCGACCGTCGCCCGCTCGTACGCGGACGGATCGGTGACCATCTCGCTCCAGCGCGGGAACCGCCCGGCCCGCCGATTGCCCAGTACCGCCTCGCCGAGCGCCCGGGTCACCTGCGACTCGCGGCGCAGCGAGAGCAGCAGCGTACGGCCGTCCTCCTCGTACAGCAGGGGGACGCTGATCCCGACCCGGCCGCCGCCGGGCGCATCGGTGCCCAGCGCGTCCACGAGGACCTTGGCGCAGCCCTGCCCCATCCGGACGTCCGGATTGCACACCAGGGCCGCCCGGAAGCCGCCCTCCCACGCGGCCGCGGCCGCGAGGGCGGCGTTCACCCCGGCCGCGTAGCCGGCGTTGCGGCCGGTCTGGACGACCGTCGCGTCCGGCGCCAGGGAGCGGATCAGCTCCACGGTGCCGTCGGCCGAGTCGTTGTCGGCGACGACCAGGCGCCAGTCGAGCCCGGCCATGCCCGCGGGCAGCGAGGCGAGGAACTCCGGGAGCACCCCGGCACTGTTCCAGGTGACGACGAGGACCGCTACCGGGCCGGCACCCGGCTCCGGTCGGCGGGCGGCTGGCTGGATGGACTGCATGGGGACTCCACGGTTGCGGGCTCCGGCGCCGTACGCCGGATGAACCCGAGGTAGCTGCCTCCGGCGGCGATCGTCAGGAAGAACACCCCGGCGAACATCGGGAAGCTGAGGGCGTCGAAAGTGGCGGCGATGACGAGGGAGACCAGCGCGGACGCGAAGAACGCCTGCCCCAGTTCCCGGTCGGACTCGGTGCGGGCCAGCCTGCGGATGGCACCGCCCTGGTGGATTCCGGTGAACAGCAGGACCAGGAGCGCGATCAGCCCCACGAGGCCCATCTCCGCCAGGGTGAGCATGTACTGGTTGTCGGTGAAGAAGAACAGTTCGGGCAGGAAGGTCCCGAAGCCCCGTCCGAACAGCGGCCGTTCGGTGAGGTAGGGGACGATCGCGCTGTACTTGACGGTACGGGCCTGGGTGCTGCTGTCGGAGTTCGTCACGAACGAGGCGAAGAGCGCCGTGATGGTGCCGATCAGCCCCGGGATGATCACCTTGAAGCAGGCCACCGAGCCCATCAGCAGACCGATCGCCGCCCACCGCCGCTCCGGCTTCCAGCGCAGCACCATCACGAGGATCACGATGAGCGCCCCGATGATGGAGGTCCGCGACACCGTCAGCGGCAGCGCGCCGCCCATCAGCACCACGGGCCCCCAGCGCCGCCAGGCGCGCAGGTGCCGGCGTACCGGATCGAAGGCCTGCTGCACCGCGAAGGGCAGCAGGATGGCCAGCATCCCGCCGAACTCCAGGGGCTGTGCCGTGGTGGACCGCGGCCGGGTGAAGGAACCCCGGTCCAGGGTCGTGATCTGGGCGACGCTGGACTGCAGGCCCGGGATGCTGATGCTGTCGGCGATGTTCGTCGCGGTGAAGAAGTCGTAGAAGCCGATGGCGGCCACCACCGCCCCCATCACCACGGCCCGGCGCAGCAGCACGTCCAGGCGCTCACGGTCCTGGATCCCCGCGGAGACCAGCACCACCAGGGACACCCAGACGAGCAGCCCGATCAGCCCGCGGTCCGCGGCCAGGATCTCCTTGTGCGAGCTGCCGCGCATCGCGTTCGCGAGGTACGAGCCCAGCACCGAGAAGGCCAGCAGGCACATCACCACCCGCGGCAGCCGGGTACCGGGGGCGGGCCGGATCCGGCCGGTGATCCAGGCCGCCAGGTACCAGAACAGGCACAGCAGCGCGAACACGTTGGCCGGGGTGCCCACGCCGCCCATACCGGGCAGGGTCAGGTTCGAGGGGATGAAGAAGGCCAGCGCCAGATAGCAGCTCAGCAGGGCCGTCGCGTCCAGCTGCCGCCCCCACGGCTTGCGGCGCCCGCGCCCCCGGGCCGGGGCGGCCCCGGCCGCCCGCCTGCGCCGCAGCGCCGCCAGCAGGCTGTCCGTGAGGAAGGAGAAGGCGAAGGCGGACGTGGTGCCCACGATGACGACGCCCAGCACCTGCTGGTAGCGGCTCTTCATCTGCGGCACCGGGGTCTGCGGCAGCACCACGGGGGCCGTCTGCACCATGTACGCCGGCTTGACCTTGGCCGCCGCCTGGAGCGCGTTGAGCGTCTCCCCGGCGAACGCGGTCAGCTTGTTGGTCTCCTCCAGCACGTTCTCCCGGTCGGTCCCCGTGACGGTCAGCGTGAGCATCGGACCCGAGGTGTTCGCGGCGAACCCGACCGTGTAGGGATCGGTCACCCCGATGCCCTGCAGGTCCCGCGCCGCGTCCGTCCCCGACAGCGTCCGGATCAGCACGTCCGCGGTGACCACCAGCGAACCGCCGGCGTTCGAGATGGGATTGCCGAAGGCGGGGGCCAGTTCGGCCACCGCCGTCGAGTCGAGCAGCGCCACCGAGCTCTGCGACTGGTAGGCCACCGGCACCGAACGGTACAGGTGGGCGCCCGCGAGCAGACTGATGAGCGTCAGCGGCACCATCACGTACCAGCGGCGCCGGAGCACCGCGAGGATCTCACCGATGCTCATGAACACCCCCCGAGCACACCGCAATTGATGGCGGACCTACCCGTGTCCTGGAAAGATCGGTCACAACGGAAGGAATCCCTGTGTCGCCTGGTGAGTTGATCCGTGCGCTGCGTCGGCGCTGGTACGTCCTGGTCGTGGCGGCGGTGCTCGCGGCCGCCGGAGCCGTGCAAGTGCTGCACCCCACACAGACGTACCTGAGTACGGCGATCGTCGTGCTCAAGCCGCCGGTGACGGACAACCAGCCCAACCAGCTGGCCAATCTGCAACCGCCGCTCGCCGCCGTCTCCTACGCCGCGATCCAGCAGCTGGACTCGCCCGAAGGGGCCGAGGAGCTGCGCGTCGCGGGCGTGCGCGGCACGTACCGGCTGATCCCGCGGAACAGCGGGACCAGCGTCACCCCCCGCTATCTGATCCCCTCGCTCCAGATCCAGGCCGAGCAGGCCGAACCGGCCGCCGCCGACACGGCGGTCCGGAAGATCATCGAGATCTACACGAAGCACCTGACGGACATGCAGACGCAGCAGGGGGTCCCGGACTCCGCGCGGATGAGCGTGACGCTCCTGGTGCCGCCCACCGCGGCGGTGCAGACCGGCAACAAGAGCCGGGGCCTCGCCGGGGCGGCCCTGCTGGGCGGGGTCGGCGGTGTGGTGGTGGCCCTGTGGACCGACCGGCTCCTGACACGCCGGAGCCGGCGCCGGCAGCGGCACGAGGCCGCCGCCGACGCCGGTCCGGTGGTCCGGGCCGAGGAGCCCGAGCGGGCCGCCCTCGCCGGGGCGACCCGCTGAACACGGCGTTCGAGTCATCAAATCCCTCGACGCTTCCAGGACCGCCACCACAGCCACTCGCGCCCCCGGTCGGCCACGGCCGAGAGCACGAGCGGCTGGAGGTACGGCATGGTGCGCGCCCCGATGCGCCGGCGCCTGAGCAGCGCCCGGTACTCGCCCAGTTTCGTGTACTCCCCGGGCAGGCACTCGGCCGCGAACTCCACGAGCTCGTCGACCGGAACCACCGCGGTGCGTCCCCGGTCGTACGCCCGGTAGGCGCGCCGCAGCGCGTACCGGGCGAGCCGGGTGCGCGCCGCCAGCGCCAGCCGGTCGGACCCCGGCAGCAGCCCGGAGCACTTGTCGAGCACCGAGTCGAAGGCGACGAGGCGCTGGCGCAGGTCGTCGAGCTGGCCGCCGAAGTCCGTGGTGGACATGTTGTTGCCGTGGACCCGGTAGAAGGCCTGGTCGGCCCCGCGGATGTAGCCCACGTCGGCGTGCGCCGCGAGCCGCATCCACATCTCGATGTCGCCGGCGTGCGGCAGCTCCGGATCGTAGCCCCCGACCTTGCGCTGGAGACTGGTGCGGACCACCACCTCGGGTGAGGTGATGCACCCGGTGCCCTCCCGGAACCGCCGGTCCAGCCACCACCGTCCGGGGTAGACGACCGATCCGGTGCTGCGGGTGCGGGCCGCGGGCAGCGGGCCGCCGTGCCGGAAGCGCAGCGGCCTGCCGTAGCAGAAGCCCGCCTCCGGATGTGCGTCGAGCAGGGCCGCCGCGCGCACCAGGGCCCCGGGGACCAGCCGGTCGTCCGCCGACAGCAGGGCGACGTAGTCCCCGTCGGCCCACTCCAGCAGGCCCTCGTTGTAGGTGGCGATGTGGCCCTTGTTGCTCTCGTGGACCCGTACCTCGATCCGCGGGTCGGCGGCCGCCAGCGCGCGGGCGACCTCCGCGGAGTCGTCGGGCGAGGCGTCGTCGATGATCAGCACCCGTACGTCGACGCCCTCCTGCTCGTCCAGCACGCTCTTGACGCAGTCCGCCAGGAAGTGGCCGTACTTGTAGCAGGGGATCACCACGCTGACCGTGCTCACTGCCCGCTCACCTCCGTGGACAGCCCGGACTGCGCGGCGGCCGGCGCGGTGGTGGTGAAGATCGGGCCGACCCAGTAGTTCACCGAGCCGAAGGTGTTCGTCGGGAAGGCGGTGGCCGCCCCGTACCTGTAGAGCCCGTTGGCGCTGCCGGCCGTGTCGGCCGGGGCCACCAGCGGATAGGAGCGGTGCGCGCCGGCGAAGTAGCCGCCGTCCACCGAGTAGTTGCCGTTCGGCGCGTGGTAGGAGGCCACGTACGTGGTGCCCGCCGTGATCTGTACCGGCGTGGCGAACTGCAGCTGCTGCCAGCCGGACACGGTCTCGCTGCCGAAGGTGCCGGTGGCGAGCAGGGTGCCGGACGCGGACCACAGGCTGCCGGTGTGCGTACCGGTGTTGCCGGGGCCCTTGTAGAAGGTGACGCCGGTGACGTAGCCGTTCACCGCGGACTGGAAACGGGTGCCCAGTTCCACGGAGTTGGCGTCGTCACCCACGTTGGCGGTGGTCGGCGTCGTGGCGGCGGTCCACAGGGTGCAGGGGCAGTTCACGGTCGGCGGGCTCGCGCTCGTGGTGAAGTTCCACGTGACCGGCGCGGCCATCGTGTTGCCCCACAGGTCGGCGGCCTGGACGGACGCCGTGTAGGTGGAGTTCAGGGCCAGTTCCGAGGACGGGGTGAAGGTCGCGCTGTTCGACGCGCCCAGCACCTTGGTGCCCGGGACGGCAGCGCCGCCGGAGTCCTTCACGGAGAACACCAGGCTGTCCGCGTCGATGGCGTTGCTGAAGGTGGCCGACACCGCCGCCGTGATCTGGGTGCCGGTCGCCGCGGACTGCGGCGAGGTCGTGGTGACGGTGGGCGGGGTCGTGCTCGCGGTGGAGGTGTCCAGGACCGCGTCCACCCAGTAGTTGCTGCCGGACGAGGCGGTGGACGGGAACCCGCCCGTGCCGCTGTAGCGGTAGACGCCGTTGCCGCCGTCGGTGCCGCTCTTCAGCGCGGTGAGCGGGGCCAGGCCCGCGTCGCCCGCAGCGAAGGTGTTGTCGAAGGAGTAGCCGCCGTGCGGGGCGAAGTAGGAGGCGACGTACGTGGTGTTGGCCTTGACCGGGACCGGCGTGGCGAAGTTCAGCTGCTGCCAGCCGGAGGCCGTCTCGTTGGTGAAGGTACCGGTGGCCAGGCGCTGGCCGGTGCTGCTCCAGAGGCTGCCGGTGTGGGTACCGGTGTTGGCGGGGGACTTGTAGAAGCGGACGCCGGTGATCGAACCGGCCACCGAGGAACGGATCTTCACGCCGAGCTCGACGGCGCTGCCGTCACCGGCGTTGACGGTGCCCGGCACGGCCGCGGCGGGCCACACGGTGCAGGGGCACTGCTGGGGCCCCACCGTCAGCGGCACCGTGGTGGTGGCGCCGATGTTGACGCTGTCGTCCACCGCGCGCACCTTGATCTGGGCGGTGCCCGGAGTGGTCGGGGTCCACTTGTAGCTCCAGGACCCGAGGCCCGTGGTGGCCTTCCAGGTCGTGCCGCCGTCGGTGGACACCTCCACCCGGGCGACCACGCCGCCGCCGGTGTCGGCGGCCGTGCCCGTGATGGTCACCGGCCGCAGCGCCGGCACGGTGGCGTTCGCCGCCGGGCTGGTCACGGTCACGGCCGGGCCCACGGCGTCCGTGGAGGCGGTGGAGGCGACCAGGTCGCTCTGCAGGGACCTGGGCTGGACGCCCATGTCGGCGAAGACGTTCACCGTGGCCTGCTGCATCCGCTTGTCCGCGGTGATCACGGCGTCGTCCGGGTTGCCCGTGGGCATGTTGGTCAGGCCCCAGGACCACTGCACCGTGCCCGCGCCGAACACCAGCGCGTGCGAGGTCTGGTCGCGGAAGGCGACCAGGCTGTGCGTGGCGGTGCCGTTGCCGTAGGTGTTGCCGTAGTCCTTGAGGAGCTTGCCGTCCTCGATGTCCACCGTGGTGGAGGACATCGTGATCTGCCCGGCCGGGCGGCTGGCGTTCTCCACGTCGCTGTCCCACTCGTAGCCGAGCGTGCCGGTGGGGAACGTGGCGGTCTGCGAGGGGGTGAGGTTCGCGACCGTGGTGTTGCGCCACAGCCGCTGCTTGGCGAAGGTGCCGGGCACCGTGATCGCGTCGCTGCGGTAGCCGTTGACGCTGAACATCGAGCCGGTCAGCTGGTTCTGCGGCTGGAAGGGCCGGCCGTTCGCGGCGCTGGCCGGGTCCATGAAGGTGCCCGTCCAGATCCCGCTCGGGTCGGGGATGCCGTTCGGCTGGGGGAAGGACAGCTTGGTCTCCTTGTACGAGACCAGGGTCCGGTTGGCGGTGTTGGCACCGTCGATGCTCGGCGCCAGGCGGGTCTTCCAGAAGACCTCGTTGCCGCTGAAGTACGTCTGGTGGACCCCGGCCCGGCGCGCGTTCAGCGCGTTGGTGAACTGCTCCTGGGTCCAGTACTCGTCGTGCCCGGAGGACAGGAAGACCTTGTGGTTCTGCAGCAGGGTCCCGCCGCGCACCGACATGTCGATCCCGGACATGTAGCTCACGTCGTAGCCGTTGCGCTCCAGCCAGGCGACCATCTGGAACTCGGACCCGTAGATCCCGTTGTCCCCGCCGATGTCCATGGGCCGGTTGTAGCTGACCTCGTACGCCCGCCCGTCCGGGGCGGGGCCGCCGCCGTCGTACAGGTCCTGGCCGCCGTAGTTGTTGTACGCCTGCCAGGTCTGGTCGCTGGTCTGCACGACGATGTCGGAGTGGCCGGAGTCGTTGCGGACGACGAACGGGTACGGCATCACACCGTTGCCGTCCGCCTGGTCGAAGTTGACGACGTAGAGCCCGGACACGGCGTCGGCCGGCACGGTCCACGTCGCGGTGACGGGCCAGTTCCCGCAGTCGACCAGGCCGGTGGCGGCCTTCTTGGCGCAGGCCGCCGGGTTACCGCCCGGCACGAAGTTCGCCGGGTACGTCTGGGCCGCCTGGGCCGCGGTCGACATCAGGCGCGCGCCGGTGCCCCCGTAGTGGCCGAGGCGGTAGACCGAGACCTTGTACGCGGTCGGCGACTGGATCTTGAACTGCACGGTCTCGCCGGCCTGGACGCTCGTCTGGGCCGGGAAACCCTTGATGTCGCCGTACGCGCTGGGTGCGAACCAGTCCTCCATCGGCGTGCCGGGCTTGGAGTTCTCGCACACGATCGCGTTCGTGGTGGGACCGCAGGGATCGACCGCACCGGCCACCACCGCCGGTGGCAGGACCGTGGCCATCAAGGCCGCGATCACGGTGAAGAGACCGTAACGGAGCAACCTTGTCCGTCTGTTCATCTGGACCTCATTGTTTGCGTGAGCGCGGGGTCAGCGCAGGGCGTTGCGGAGCGTTTCCACGACCCGCTGCTGCTGGTCAGCGGTGATCTGTGGGAAGAGGGGGAGCGAGAGCATCCGGTCCGCCGCCTGTTCGGCGTGCGGGAAGTCGCCCCGGTCGTGGCCGAGATGACCGAAGGCCGGGGTCAGGTGGACCGGCGCCGGGTAGTGCACACCCGCGCCGATGCCCTCCGCGTTGAGCTTGCCGACGACGGCGTCGCGGTCCGCTCCGGTGACCCGTACGACGTACAGGTGCCACACGTGGACGTTGCCCCCGGCCGTAGCCGGCAGGGTGAGCCGCCCGGCGGCCGCGAGGTCGCCCAGCAGCTCGTCGTAGCGGGCGGCGGCGGCCCGGCGGGCCGCGTTCCCCTCGGCCAGCCGGGCCAGCTTCGCCCGCAGGACCACGGCCTGCAGGCCGTCGAGCCGGCTGTTGAACCCGGCCACGTCGTGCCGGTACTTGGCGATGCCGCCGTGGTTGGCCAGGGCCCGGACCAGGTCCGCGCTCTCCTCGTCGTCGGTCACCACCGCGCCCGCGTCGCCGTAGGCCCCCAGGTTCTTGCCCGGGTAGAAGCTGGTCGCGGCGATGCCCCCGCTGCCGGGGGAGCGGCCGTCGCGGGTCGCGCCCTGGCTCTGCGCGGCGTCCTCGACGATCTTCACGTGCGCCGGCAGCCCGGCCGCCAGCGCCGCGGTGTCCGCGCACTGCCCGTAGAGGTGGACGGGGACCACCGCGCGGGTGGCGGCGCCGACGGCCTCCAGGGCGGCCCGCGGGTCCATCAGCAGGGTGTCCGGGAGGCAGTCGACCAGCACCGGCCGGGCGCCGATCCGGGCCACGGCGCCCGCGGTGGCGATGAAGGTGTTCGTGGGCAGCACCACCTCGTCGCCGACGCCCACGCCGCTCGCGCGCAGGGCGAGTTCGAGGGCGTCGGTGCCGTTGGCGACACCCACGCAGTGCCCCACCCCCGCGAAGTCGGCGTACTCGCGCTCGAACGCGCGGACCTCCGCACCGCCGATGAAAGCGGTGTCGGCGAGCACACGGTCGAAGCCCGCCCGTAATTCCTCGGCGACCTCGGCGTGCGCCGCCTTCAGGTCGACCAGCGGTATCTGGTTCATGCGACTGTGCTCCCCATCCGTGTCTCCGGCCAACGGCCGGCCGTTTCCTCGCCATCGGCCCGCAGCTCGTCGAGCGCCGGGCCACCCGCCGCGCGCAGCCGGCGGGCGGGGCTCCCGGCCCACACCTCACCGGGCGGCACATCGGCCAGGACCGTGCTTCCCATACCGGTCAGCGACCAGGCGCCGACCGACGTGCCCTCGCGCACCAGCGCTCCCGCGCCCACGTACGCCCCGCGCCCCAGCCGCACCCCGCCGCCGAGGCGGACGCCCGAGGCGAGCGTGGCGAAGTCCCCGACCCGGTCGTCGTGGGTGAGCACCACGTGCGGCATCACCGCCACGTGGGACCCGAGCCGGACGGCGGCCGTCAGCACGCAGTGCGCGAGCAGGACCGAGCCCGCACCGAGCAGCGAGGACCCCGAGACCACCGCCGTGGGATGGACCACCGTCGCGTAGCGGCTCCCGGGCAGCCCCAGGCGCCGCACCAGCCGCGCCCGTACGGCGTAGTCGCGCGGACTGCCCACGCAGACCACCACCCGGGCCGCCGGCAGCTCGTGCACGAGGTGGCTGCCGCCCAGCACCGGCACCCCGTCGACCTCCCGGCCGTGCAGGCCCGGATCGTCGTCGAGGTGCCCGGCGAGGCGCCACCGCGGAGCACGGCCGTACGCGGCCGCCGCGGCGGCCGCGTCCAGGACCGCCTGGGCGGTCTCGCGGGCGAACCCGCCCGCGCCGACGATCAGCAGATCCTCGGTCCGCGGCGGCGGGCCGCTCATCCGCCCGCCTGTTCGCGCAGCACCGCCACCACCCGGTCCTGCTGCTCCGGCGTCATCGTGTGGAACAGCGGCAGGATCAGCGAGTCGCGGCTGATCCGCTCGGTCACCGGCAGCGGCGCCGCGCCGTGGTCCGCGTACGCGGGCTCCAGGTGCGAGGCCATGATCCCGCGCCGGGCCGAGATCCCGGCCTCGGAGAGCGCCGCGAGCAGGTCGTCCCGGCCCACGGGGAAGTCCTCGGCCGGCAGCACCCAGTACGACTGGAAGTTGCCCTGGCCGTGACCGGGGTCCCGGACCGGCCGCAGGCCGGGGATCCCGCTCAGCAGCTCCGTGTACCGGGCCGCGAGCGAGCGCCGCCGGGCCACGATCTCGTCCAGCTTGCCGAGCTGCACCAGGCCGACCGCGGCCTGGATGTCGGTCATCCGGTAGTTGTAGCCGACCTCCAGGTAGCTCTCGACGACCGGCTTGCTGCTCGCGTGGCGCTGTGCGGCGGACACGTTCATGCCGTGCTCGCGCAGCCGGCGCAGCCGCTCCGCCCACTGCGCGTCGTCCGTGGTCAGCATGCCGCCCTCGCCGGTGGTGATCACCTTGCGGGGGTGGAAGGACCAGGCGGCGAGCAGGGCGCCGTGGCCCACCGACTTGCCGCCCACCGTCGCGCCGATGCCGCAGGCCGCGTCCTCCACGAGGGCCACGTCCCAGTCGGCGCACACCGCGCGCAGCGCGTGCACGTCCGCGGGCACCCCGCCCTGGTGGACGGCGATCACCGCCTTGGTCCTCGGGGTGCGGACCGCGTCCACGGTGGCCGCGGTGAGGTTGCCGGTGGCCTCCTCGACGTCCGCGAACACCGGCCGGGCGCCCACGTAGCGCACCGCGTTGGCCGTGGCGATGAACGACAGCGAGGGGACGATCACCTCGTCGCCGGGACCGAGGTCCAGGGCGATCAGGGACAGGTGCAGGGCGGTGGTGCACGAGCTCACCGCGATCCCGTGCTCGGCGCCCACCCGCTCGGCGAAGGCCCGTTCGAACTCGGCGACCCGGGGGCCCTGGGCCACCCAGCCGGAGAGCACGGCGTCGGCGGCGGCCTTCGCCTCCTCCTCGCCCAGCCAGGGCACCATCACCGGGATCCGGGAGGTGGCGGGTGCGGCGTCCGGGGCGCTCATCGGGCCGTCTCCGCGGCAGCAGCCGCCGCGTCGGCGGCGCGCTCGGCACGCCACCACTGCACCAGGTCCCGCAGGCCGGTGCGCAGGTCGATCTCGGCGGTGAAGCCGAGCCGCTCCGCGGCCTGCGAGGTGTCCGCGAGCCGGCGGGTGACGCCGTTCACGGCGCGGGCCGGGCCGTGCTCGGGCACCAGGCCCTCGGCGCCCATCGCCTCCAGCAGGCCGTGCGCGAGCTGGAGCAGGCTGGTCTCGGTGCCGCTCGCGACGTTGAACACCTCGTCGGTCAGGTCCGACTCGGCGGCCAGCAGGTTGGCGCGCGCGATGTCCCGCACGTCGACGAAGTCCATGGTCTGCAGGCCGTCGCCGAGGATCAGCGGCGGCTCGCCCGAGGCGATCCGCTCCATCCAGCGGATCAGCACCTCGGTGTAGAGGCCGTGGATGTCCATCCGGGGCCCGTACACGTTGAAGTAGCGCAGGGCCACGTAGTCCAGCCCGTACATGGAGTGGAAGCTGCGCAGCACCCCCTCGTTGAAGGCCTTCGCCGCACCGTAGAAGGTGTCGTTGTTGTACGGGTGGTGGCGCTCGGTGGTCGGGAACTGCTCGGCCAGGCCGTAGACCGAGGCCGAGGACGAGGCGATCACCTTGCCCACCCCGGCGGCCGCGGCCGCCTCCAGCACGTTGAAGGTGCCGTCCACCATGACCTCGTTCGCCAGCCGCGGCTCCT
Source organism: Streptomyces nojiriensis (assembly GCF_017639205.1). Taxonomy (NCBI): domain Bacteria; kingdom Bacillati; phylum Actinomycetota; class Actinomycetes; order Kitasatosporales; family Streptomycetaceae; genus Streptomyces; species Streptomyces nojiriensis. The sequence goes on from NZ_CP071139.1 coordinate 7,071,809, forward strand.
CCGCGCACTGGGTGATCCGGATGGCGGCGAGATGGAACACCAGCTCGGCGCCCTCGGTCGCCTTGCGCACCGCGGACACGTCGCGGATGTCGCCCTCGACGAGCTCCACCACGCCGCTCGGCAGGGCGCGGGCCAGGTTGGCCGACCGCCCCCGCACGAAGTTGTCGAGCACGACGACCTCGCGTGCCCCGTTGTCCACCAGCAGGTCCACCAGGTGCGAGCCGATCGTGCCCGCTCCTCCGGTGACCAGAATCCTCTTGCCTCGTACGCTGCTCAACGCCCTGCCCCCACTGAATCCTCGGTCGTGCTCTTGCATGTGATCGGAACGCGGACGGTCAACGCCCGGTGCGCAGTCCGACGACCGCTCCGCGGAACTCCAGGCTCCGGGAGGCGGCTTCCAGGATGTCCAGCACCTTCAGTCCCGCCCGGCCGTCCGTCAGCGGCGGACGTCCCGTCCTGATGGACGCGGCGAACTCCTCGACCATGCTGCGCAGGGCCTCCTTCTCGCCGATCGCGGGCGCCACCATGTCGCCGCTCCGGTAGGAGACGAGCATGTCCCGGCGCTCGTCCGCGCCGATCTCCTGCGGGGCGCTCAGGTCCACCCCGCGGTCGAACACCGCGACGCGCTGGCTGGGGTTGAGGTCGTCCCACACCAGGGTGCGCTTGGACCCGCCGACCATGGTGGTGCGCACCTTGGTCGGGGAGAGCCAGTTGACGTGCACGTGCGCGATGGCGCCGGTGTTCAGCTGCAGTGTCAGATAGGCCACGCAGGACTGGCCGGCCCCGATGGGATCGGCTCCGTGAGCGGCGACGGCCACCGGCTGCACGTGGTCCGGGAGGATGAAGTCCAGGACGGACAGGTCGTGGGGGGCCAGGTCCCACAGGACGTCGATGTCCTTCTGGACGAGCCCCAGGTTGATCCGTACCGAGTCCACGTAGTGGATCTCGCCGAGTTCCCCGGAGCGGACCAGCTCGCGGATCCGGCCCACGGCCGGGGTGTAGCAGTAGGTGTGGTCGCACATCAGTGTGAGGCCGCGCTCCTCGGCCTCGTTCACCAGCCGCAGCCCGTCCTCGTAGGTGGCGGCCAGCGGCTTCTCCACGAGGACGTGCTTGCCGGCGCGCAGGGCGGCCAGCGCGACGTCGAGGTGCGTTCCCGCAGGGGTGGCCACCGCGACCGCGTGGACCTCCGGGTCGGCGAGGACCGCCTCGTAGTCGCCGGTCGCCTGGACCGTGGAGTACGCGCCGAGCACCTGCCGGGCCCGGTCCACGTTCAGGTCGCAGAGCCAGCGCAGCCGGAACTGGTCACTGGACTGGAAGTTGCGGACGAGATTGGGGCCCCAGTAGCCCGCACCGACCACGGCGACACCTAAGGGGGCGGACCCCTTGCCGGTGGCGCGCGCGGCCTGCCCCGCGTCCTTCGCGGTGTCCTTCACGGCGTTTCCCTTCCTTTCGCGCACGCCGGACGGCGTGTCGCCAACTCATGGCCGGGACGCGTGTGATGGAGGGAGATGCCGTCGACGGCAGCCCGGACGCCTGCGCGTCCCGTGCGTGACCTGCTCAACGGTGATGGCCCCCCACAACCGATGCCCTACGTGATCCGCGTGCTTCGCCCCCCGGCCCGGCCGCCTGTTCCCCACAAGCAGGCCGAACCCGTACCGCTTACCGCCTTTGCCGGCTGCCGGACACCGGCACCGCCGAAGCGTGCCGAATCCGGTCGGCGCCGCTCAATCTAGTCCACCGGGCGTACCCCCGGGCAGAGTTGACGTAATCGCCTGGAGCGGGTGTTCGACCATGCATACTGCCCGGGTGACCAGCATCGTGATACCGGCCCACAACGAAGGCCGGGTCATCGGCCGCCTCCTCGACGCGCTCCTGGCCGACGCCTCGGCGTCCGGGCCCGACATCGTCGTGGTGTGCAACGGCTGTACGGACGACACCGCACGTGTGGCGGGCGAGCGCGGCGACCGCGTGCGCGTGGTCGAGATCCCGACCCCCTCCAAACACCGGGCGCTGCGGGTCGGCGACGAGCACGCGCGGGGCTTCCCCCGGCTGTACGTGGACGCCGACGTCGTCGTCGGGGCCGCCGACGTGGGGGCCCTGGTGGGCGCCCTCGACCGGAGCCCGGAGCTGCTCGCCGCCGCCCCCGGCCGGGACATCCCGCTGGGCGGCTGCGCCTGGCCGGTGCGGGCGTACTACCGGGTGTGGCAGCGGCTGCCCGCCGTCCGGGAGGGGCTCTTCGGCCGGGGGGTCATCGCCGTGACCGAGGCGGGGCACGCGCGGATCGCTGCGCTGCCCCCGCTGATGGCCGACGACCTGGCCGCGTCCCTCGCCTTCGGGCCCGGGGAGCGGCGCGTGGTCGAGGAGGCCCGGGTGGTCGTCCGGCCGCCGCGCACCTGGTCCGACCTGATCAGGCGGCGGGTCCGCGCGGCGACCTCCTCCGCCGAGTTCGAGCGTTTCCAGGCGGCGCGGCAGGCCGAGGCGCCGGAAGCGGCACCGGAGCAGGGCTCGGAGCCGGTGTCGGAGCAGACCGCGCGCACCGGCACGGCCGATCTGCGCGCCCTGCTGTGGGCCCGGCCGGCCCTGCTGCCGGGGGTGGTGGTGTTCGTGGTGGCCGCGCTCGCCGCCCGCCGCGGTTCCCGGAAGGCCATCCGCGACCGGGACTTCTCCACCTGGCTGCGGGACGAGAGCAGCCGGCAGGACTGAACTCCCGGCCGCCCTGCGGCGTACGGCCGAATCTCCTCGTACGCCGCACCGTTGGCCCGTACAACCATTAGGGTTCCACTCGCACGTTCGAGTGAACTCAGTCCGTCGGCATCGGGAGCTCCAGAGCATGTACCTCGCGGACCGCTCCGCGCCCGCGCCCGGGGGCGCGAAGACCGCTGCGGACCGGGGACCCGTCCGGGCTCCCGCGGTCGCCTCGACCGTCCTCGCCCTGGGCACGGTCAGCATGATCACCGACATCTCCTCCGAGATGGTCACCGCCGTCCTGCCCCTGTACCTGATCGCGGGTCTGGGCCTGAGTCCCCTCGGCTTCGGGGCGCTGGACGGCGTCTACAACGGGGTCAGCGCCCTCGTGCAGCTGACCGGCGGCCACCTCGCCGACCGGGTGCGCAACCACAAGCTGATCGCCGGCATCGGCTACGGCCTGTCCGCCCTGTGCAAACCGCTGCTCCTGTTCGCCCACAGCCTGGGCCCGATCAGCGTGATCCTCACCCTGGAACGCACCGGCAAGGGACTGCGCACCGCGCCGCGCGACGCGCTCATCTCCCTGTCCACACCGCCCGAGTTACAAGGGCGCGCCTTCGGGGTGCACCGGGCCATGGACACCACCGGGGCGCTGCTCGGCCCGCTCGCCGCGTTCCTCATCCTGAGCCTCACGGTCGACGGCTACGACGCGGTCTTCGGCGTCAGCGCCTGCGTCGCCGTACTCGGTGTCGTGGTGCTCATGCTCTTCGTCCCGTCCGGCGCCGACACCCGGCCCGGGCCGTCCGGCGGAGCCGGGGCCGCCGCCGGGACCGCGGGCTCCGCCGCCGTTCCCGGCGCGGACCGGCCGGCCCCCGTACGGCTGCGCGACGCGCTCGGCCTGCTGCGCCTGCCCCGGCTGCGCAACCTGGCCGTCTGCGCCGTCCTGCTGGGCCTGACCACCGTCAGCGACGCCTTCGTCTACCTGCTCCTGCAACGCCGCACCGGCATCGGCGACCAGTGGTTCCCGCTCCTGCCGCTGGGTACCGCGGCCGTGTTCCTGCTGCTCGCCGTGCCCGCCGGGGCCCTCGCCGACCGGATCGGCCGGCGCACCGTCTTCCTCACCGGGCACGCCCTCCTGCTGACCGGCTACGGGCTGCTGCTGTGGGCCCCCGCCTGGCCCGCCCTGCCCTTCCTCGTCCTCGCCCTGCACGGCATGTTCTACGCCGCCACCGACGGCGTGCTGCCCGCCGCCGTCGCCGCCACCGTCCCCGGCGAGCTGCGCGCCACCGGCATGGCCCTGGTCGGCACCGGCCAGGCGCTGGCCCGCTTCGGCTGCTCGCTGGCCTTCGGCGCGGCCTGGACGCTCTGGGGCACCGGCCCGGCACTGGCCGCCGCCGCGGCCGGCCTGCTGTGCTGCGCCGCCGTCGCCGGCTTCGTCCTGCGCCCGTCGGCGCCCCGGGACACCCGACCCGACCCGAACCCGAAGCCCGACCCGAAGCCCGGCCCGCATCCCGACCCGAAGCCCGACCCGAAGTCCGTGAGGCCCCCCAGATGACGCTGTCGAAGTCACGCCGCCTGCTCGTCCTCGCGGTGGCGGTGCTGCTGCTCGGGGGACTCGCCGCCGCGCTGGTGCTGCGCGCCGCCGGCCGTGACGACAAGCCGTCGGCGGGCGGCCCGACGGTCGCCGCCGGGACCGTCACGCTCGACCGGCCCGGCTCCCTGGCGTTCCTCAACGGCGGGCAGGGCCCGCACCGCGGGGCCCTGGCCTCGGTACCGGCCGACGCACCCGAGTCCGGGCGCACCGCCTCCGAACTCAACTGCCAGCGCTTCCACGCCGCCGCGGGCACCGGCGTGTGCCTGCGCTCCACGCCCGGCGCGCTCGCCCAGGACAACAAAGCCCTGATCGTCGACTCCGAACTGCGCACGCTGCGCAGCTTCCCCCTCGCGGGCACCCCGAGCCGGGCCCGGGTCTCGCCCAGCGGCCGGTTCGCCGCCTGGACCGTCTTCGTCTCCGGCGAGTCGTACGGCGCCGCGTTCTTCTCCACCCGTACCGCGATCGTGGACACCCGCACCTGGAAACTGGAGGCGAACCTGGAGGAGTTCGCCATCGACATGGACGGCCGGGACCACCGCGCCCAGGACGTCAACTTCTGGGGGGTCACCTTCTCCAAGGACGACGACACCTTCTACGCCACCGTCTCCACCGGCGGCGAGACCCACCTGGTCAAGGGCTCGATCTCCGGGCGCAGCGTCAAAACCCTGGCCGAGAACGTCGAATGCCCCTCCCTGTCCCCGGACGAGACGCGCATCGCGTACAAGAAGCGGGTCCGGGCCGGCGCCTCGCTCTGGCGCGAGCACGTGATGGACCTCGGGACGCTGCGCGACCACGCGCTCGCGGAGAAGCGCAGCGTGGACGACCAGGCCGCCTGGCTCGACGACCGTACGCTCGCCTACGGCCTGCCCACCGACGGCGCCGCCGACAGCACGGACCTGTGGACCGTGCCCGCCGACGGCAGCGGCACCCCGCGACTGCTCGCCCCCGGAGCCTCCTCCCCGGCCCGGCTCGGCTGACACCCCCGAGGAGGCGTCAGGCCCGGTCCACGAAGGCCCGTACCCGGTCGACGAATGCGGCGTTGTCGCGGATCCAGCCGTAGTGGAGGCCGCCCGGCGCGCCTTCGCCGAGGGCGAGCTCCTCGTACGTCACCCGCGCGCTCGTCAGCTTGTCGCAGAGCCCCCGCACCCCGCCGGGCGGTGCCATGGGGTCGCCCTCGATGGCCACCGCCAGCACCGGCAGGTCCATCGCGGCCAGCAGGGGCTCGAAGTCCACCGGTGAGGACGGCACGTGGTAGCGGCCCGTCCGGACCTGGGTGGCCATGTCCCGCAGGATCTGCGCGGAGTCGTTGCCCAGCACCCTGAGGCGGCGGCCGGGGAAGTACCCGTACACGGCGGCGAATGCGGCGGCGAGCTGGAACCCCGCGAGCATTCCCAGGCTCTGCGGGAAGGGCCAGCCGCGGTAGTGGCAGGAGGGGGCGCCGACCAGGATCGCGCCCGCGGCCATGTGCGGCTCCTGACCGAGGTAGAGCGCGCCGAGCTGCCCGCCGAGGCTGTGCCCGAGCAGGTGGCGCGGCGCTCCGGGGAAGGCGGCCGCGACCGCCCGGAACAGCGCGGGGCAGTCGTACGCCACCATCTCGTGGTAGCCGTAGCGCACCCCGCGCCGCACCTGGACCGAGCTCGTGCCCTGCCCCCGCAACTCCCCGAGGACCACCTGGAATCCCGCTTGGACGAGGGCCTCCGCCAGGGGCGTGTAGGAGACGGCCCTGGTCCCCATGGCGGGCATGCACACCAGCACCGGGGCCGACGGGTCGTCGGGCCTCCGGTGGAACCGGACCTGCACCGTGGCCCCGTCCCCGGCGCGCACCGTCTGCGTGGTCACTTCGGCGGATGCCATCCCGGACCTCCCTCGCTCGCGGCCATCCTGCGCACATCGCGCACCACGTCCAACGCTTCCCGGCCGCCGGCCGGTGGCAACATGGTCCGGACACACCTCCGGAAGTGCTGAAGCTGAAGTGACCAGAACGTTCAAGTACCGGCTCAGGAGTCCGCTCGGCGGGCTGGCGGCGGACCTCTCGGCGAGAGCGGTGCCACCAGGCGAAGCGGCGGGCCCTTCCGTGGGGATCCACCGAGGAGTCCGCCTGCTGCTTCCGGGCAAGGGCATGTACTGGGAGGACCTGGCCTGGCTCTCCTTCGTCGTCGCGCTCCGTGCCGAGGAGCTGTGCGCCAGGTGTCCGGAGGGCGTGCACCTGGAGATCGTCTCGCTCGACTTCGCGCTGACCGACTACCGGCCGGAGGTCGCCGCCCTCGCCATGGACGGGTGGCTGCGAGCGGAATTCGACCTGCCCGATACCGGAATCGCCTGCTCGTACTCGGGCGGCGCGGACCCGTACGCCTTCGCATGGGCCGGCGCGGAGCCGCCGCTACGGAGCCCGCGGAGCTAGGCCGTGCGTCACCTGACCCGCGTGGCCGGTGCGAAGCGCGGATCAGGTGCCGGAGTTGTCGACGAACCCGACGACATCGAGGTATTCGATGTGGGGCGGGGCGCCATAAATCCCCGTCACCTTGTCGACGATCTCCTCGGTGAAGAAGGCGCGGGCTTTCTCCTCGTCATCCCATACGTAGAAGTTTCGTGCCCGGGCGCCGTCTTCGTCGAGCATGAAGCTCTTGAAGCGAAGGCCGGCCATGCCTTCGAACGGTCCTCGGAGTTCGGCGGCAATCTTTTCGAGAGCCGAGCGATCGAACTTGCCGGTCTGCGTGAAAGTCACGAGCACGCCGATCATCAGGCTTCCTATCGTTTGGGTGAGCTGTGGTGGATCGAATGACGCCAGCGGCGGATCCTAGTACGCGCTGCCGGAGATTCCGCTTGTTGAGCCGCGAGTCGGAAGCGCGTGTTCCGCTGCGCGGCGACGCCTCTGGTACGCGACGGTCAGTGCGACCAGGGGCACGGTGCAGGCGGTGAGTCGCAGGCGCCGGGACGCTCCGGGGACGGGTTCGTGGGCGGCCCGCCGGGCGACGCGGTACCGACCGGCCCGAGCGGCGGAGTCCTGGCGGTGTGCGGATGACGGCATGTGTGAACCTCGGTTTCGACAGCGTGCCGATTGACCCGTTCGGCCATCACGATCGCAGTCGCCGGCAGGCGGCGGATCGCTCCACGGAGGGAACTCGGCTACGCCTCCGAGCCGATGGATCGTGCGACCGTGGAACGACGCGGGGCCGAGAAGCCGGGCTCCGGGACCGATCGACACATGGGAGAACCGGCCGTGAACGGCATCGAATTCCTCGCCTCGTTCCTCCGGACCGGACGCCCGCACGGGATCGGCATCGGATCCACCCTCGGCGAGGTCGACCGGGCCGTCCGCCACCGCTTCGTCGACGTGGTCGACGACGAGGGCCGGTCGCTGCGCCGCGACTACGGGTTCGTCGAGTTCTACTTCAACTTCACCCCCGGCGGCGCGTGGGTGATGTCCGGCGGCTCCGTCGAGCTGCACCGGCTCGCGTCCGGCCCGGACATGGCGGAGGAATGGGCGCTGACCACGGGGGTCGAGTTCCCCCGCTACGTCGCCTGGGAGGCCGTGCGCGACGAGCTCGTGCGCGTCCCCGGAGCCCCGGAACTCCACGTCGGCGACCAGGGCGGCTTCCTGGAGTACCGGGCGGCGGCGTCCGACGTCTCGGTGATCGTCGTGGACGACGAGGAGGAGGAGCGGGGATACCACGTGGGGCACGGGGACGTGTGGAGCGTCAGCCTGTGGGCGCCCGTACGGGCGAGCTGACCGCCCCGGTCTGGGCCGGTCGGGTGCTCGGCCGGCCCGGTGGGGATGGGGCGCGGCCCGAGCGGGCACGTGCAGACCATGGCCTTCGAACATCCCGCGAAGAAGGGCGGCCAGGGGCGGCTCGGCCGGTTCGAGAAGCTCGCGGAGCTGGCCTCGAACTTCACCAGCTCGCCCGCCTTCTCCGTGTTCTGCGTCCTGCTGGTGGCCGGCTTCGTCGCCGTCCGCCTCGCCCACCTGGACACGGGCTGGCAGCACCTGTTCGGCGACGCCATCGGCGCGGTCGCCCTGCTGCTCCTGGCCCTGCTGAAGAACTCCGAACGCCGGGCCGAGCACGCGATCCAGCGCAAACTCGACGCCATCGCAGCCGCCCTCCTGGAGCAGTACGAAGGCGAGCCGGGCCGCGCGCAGCGGGAGCTGGCCGAGGCCATCGGCATCGAGGACGGCGAGTAGGCCGGCCTTTGGGCCGAGCGGACCCCGCAACGGGCGCTTTCGAGTGACCCGCCGCGCGGGGCTCGGCCGGGGGCGCCCGGATCTCCCCGACCATCTCAGGCGGCCGGTCATCTTCCGGCCACGGGCCGCCGACCAGGCCGGGCACCGCGCACGCGCGGTTCCGGGCCGCCGCTGGGAGATCACGTGTACGTCCTGCTCGTGGCGAGCGCGTTCAACAGCCTCACGCAGCGAGTCCACGCCGAGCTGCGCGACCACGGCCACCACGTCGCGGTCGAACTCGCCCTGCCCGGCGTCTCCCTGGCCGACGCCGTACGCGGCCACCGCCCCGACCTCGTCATCGCCCCGATGCTGCGCACCGCCATCCCCGAGGAGGTCTGGGCCGCCCACACCTGCCTGGTCGTCCACCCGGGACCGGTCGGCGACCGCGGCCCCTCCTCCCTCGACCGGGCCGTCCAGGACGGCGAGCCCCGGTGGGGCGTGACGGTCCTGCAGGCCGACGCGGAGATGGACGCCGGCGACGTCTGGGCGAGCGTCGAGTGCCCCCTGCCGCCGCTCGGCAAGAGCGACCTCTACCGCGGCGAGATCGCCGACGCCGCGCTGGAGGCCGTCCTGCTCGCGGTGGAACGGTTCGCCTCCGGTACGTACACCCCGCAGCCCCAGACCGGCGGCCACGCCCGGCCACTGCTGCGCCAGGAGGACCGCCGGATCGACTGGGAGCGCGACACCACCGAGGACGTCCTGCGCGTCCTGCGCGCCGCCGACTCGCAGCCCGGCGTACGCGACGACCTGCTCGGCGGTGAGTGGTACCTGCACGGCGGACACCGCGAGGAGCACCTGCGCGGCCGCCCCGGCGAGCTGCTGGCCACCCGGACCGGGGCGCTCTGCCGGGCCACGGCCGACGGGGCCGTCTGGATCCCGGAACTGCGCGCCCGCCGCCTGCCGGGCGGCCCGGCCGCCCCCAAGCTGCCCGCCACGCTCGCGCTCGCGGACCGGCTGCCCCCGCTTCCCGAGGTCCCCGCGCCGCAGCCCTGCGGCCCCCGCCTCGGCAACTGGTGCGACATCGGCTACCACGAGGAGGCGCAGGCCGGATTCCTGTCGTTCGCCTTCCCCGGCGGCGCGATGAGCACCGCGCACTGCCGCCGCCTGCTGGACGCCTACCGGGCCGCCCTCACCCGCCCCACCAGCGTCCTGGTCCTGGGCGGCGGCCGTGACTTCTTCTCCAACGGCATCCACCTCGGCGTCATCGATGCCGCCGCCGACCCGGCCGAGGAGTCCTGGGCCAACATCAACGCCATCGACGACCTGGTCGAGGCGGTGCTGACCACCACCGACCGGCTCGTGGTCAGCGCGCTGGGCGGCAACGCCGCCGCCGGCGGGGCCATGCTCGCCCTCGCCGCCGACGAGGTCTGGTGCCGCTCGGGCGTCGTCCTGAACCCGCACTACCGCCTGATGGGCCTGCACGGCTCCGAGTACTGGACGTACACCCTGCCCCGCCGCGTGGGCCCCGCACTCGCGGACCGCCTCACCACCGAGGCCCTCCCGCTGAGCGCGGCCGCCGCCCACGGGCTCGGACTCGTCGACCGTACGGTCCCCTGCCCGCCCGGGGACTTCACCGGCGAGACGCAACGCCTCGCGCTGCGCCTCGCCGCCCTGCCCGCCACCGCCTCCCGGATCGCCGGGAAGAAGGCCGCGCGCGAGCGCGACGAGGCACGGCGGCCGCTGGCCGACCACCGCCGGGCCGAGCTGGCCCTGATGCGGCGGACCTTCTTCGACCCCGACGCCCCCTACCACGCACTGCGCCGCGCCTTCGTCCGCAAGGAGCGCCCGGCCGCCACCCCGTTCCACCTGAGCGGGTCGGCCGCCAGGCCGCGCGCCGTCACTGGACTGGCCGCACCAGACGCGGCGCCCGCCCCGGACTGCTGTTAGCAAGAAAGGTGTGGGCGAGGCAGGCCGCCTCCCCGCGCCCCTTCCCGATCACCTCCCCGAGGAGCCGTCCCATGGCCACTGCGACTAAGGACCCGGTCGAGGACCCGCTGATCCACATCCTCTGGATCAACGCGGGCCTGAGCTGCGACGGCGACTCCGTGTCCCTGACGGCCGCGATGCAGCCGAGCATCGAGGAGATCGTCACCGGCGTGCTGCCCGGTCTGCCGAAGATCGCCGTGCACTGGCCGCTGATCGACTTCGAGTGCGGCCCGGTCGGCGGCGCCGACACCTTCATCGAATGGTTCTTCAAGGGCGAGCGGGGCGAGATCGACCCGTTCGTCCTGGTGGTCGAGGGATCGATCCCGAACGAGAAGATCAAGCCCGAGGGCTACTGGTGCGGCTTCGGCGACGACCCCGAGACCGGCCAGCCCATCACCACCAGCGAGTGGATCGACCGGCTGGCCCCCAAGGCCCTCGCCGTCGTGGCCATCGGCACCTGCGCCACGTACGGCGGCATCCACGCGATGGAGGGCAACCCGACGGGCGCCATGGGCGTACCCGACTACCTCGGCTGGGACTGGACCTCGAAGGCCGGCATCCCGATCGTGTGCGTGCCGGGCTGCCCGATCCAGCCGGACAACTTCTCGGAGACCCTGACCTACCTGCTCTACCAGGCGGCCGGCTCCGCCCCGATGATCCCCCTCGACGACAAGCTGCGCCCGACCTGGCTCTTCGGGGCCACCGTCCACGAGGGCTGCGACCGCGCCGGCTACTACGAGCAGGGCCAGTTCGCCGAGACCTACGACTCGCCGCTCTGCCTGGTCAAGCTCGGCTGCTGGGGCCCCGTCGTCAAGTGCAACGTGCCCAAGCGCGGCTGGATGAACGGCATCGGCGGCTGCCCGAACGTCGGCGGCATCTGCATCGCCTGCACGATGCCCGGCTTCCCCGACAAGTTCATGCCCTTCATGGACGAACCCCCCGGCGCCAAGGTCTCCACGAAGGCGAGCGGCGCGTACGGAGCGCTGATCCGCAGGCTCCGGTCGGTCACCGCCCACACCGTGGACGAGGAACCGAAGTGGAGGCAGACCGGCCGCAGCCTGACCACGGGCTACCGCCCGCCCTGGTGACGATCCCCGGGTCCCACGGAAGCACCCCCCCAACTACAGCTCTCCGCACCGAAGAAGGGTCACGGCAGAAACGATGACACCGCAGACGAAGGCGGCCGCAGACGGCAGCGGCCTGGTGGAGATGGCCTGGGATCCGATCACCCGGATCGTGGGCAGTCTCGGCATCCACACGAAGATCGACTTCAAGCAGAAGCGGGTCGCGGAGTGCTACAGCACCTCGTCGGTCTTCCGCGGCTACAGCGTCTTCATGCGCGGCAAGGACCCCCGCGACGCGCACTTCATCACCAGCCGCATCTGCGGCATCTGCGGTGACAACCACGCCACCTGCTCGGTGTACGCGCAGAACATGGCCTACGGGGTGAAGCCGCCCCACCTCGCCGAGTGGATCATCAACCTGGGCGAGTCCGCGGAGTACATGTTCGACCACAACATCTTCCAGGAGAACCTGGTCGGGGTCGACTACTGCGAGAAGATGGTCCGCGAGACCAACCCGGGCGTCCTGGAGCTCGCCGAGCGCACCCCAGCCCCGCACGCCGGCGAGCACGGCTACAAGACCATCGCCGACATCATGCGCTCCCTCAACCCCATCGAGGGCGAGTTCTACCGCGAGGCGCTCCAGGTCTCCCGCTACACGCGCGAGATGTTCTGCCTGATGGAGGGCCGCCACGTGCACCCCTCCACCCTCTACCCGGGCGGCGTCGGCACCATCGCCTCCGTCCAGCTCTTCACGGACTACATGAGCCGCCTCATGCGGTACTGCGAGTTCATGAAGAAGGTCGTCCCCCTCCACGACGACCTGTTCGACTTCTTCTACGAGGCCCTGCCCGGGTACGAGGAGGTCGGCCGCCGCCGCGTCCTGCTCGGCTGCTGGGGCGCCCTCAACGACCCCGAGTACTGCGACTTCACCTACGCCAACATGACCGACTGGGGACGGAAGATGTTCGTCACCCCGGGCGTGGTGGTGGACGGCAAGCTGGTCACCAACGACCTCACCGAGATCAACCTCGGCATCCGCATCCTGCTCGGCAGCTCGTACTACGACGACTGGCAGGGCCAGGAGCAGTTCGTCACCCACGACCCGCTCGGCAACCCGGTCGACCCGCGCCACCCGTGGAACCAGCACACCATCCCGGCTCCGCAGAAGCGCAACTTCGACGACAAGTACAGCTGGGTCATGTCCCCCCGCTGGTTCGACGGCAAGGACCACCTGCCCCTGGACACCGGCGGCGGCCCCCTCGCCCGCCTGTGGTCCACCGCCCTGTCGGGCCTGGTCCACACCGACTACGTGCAGGCCACCGGTCACAGCGTCGTGATCACCCTGCCGCGCACGATGACCAAGCCCGAGACCCGCTTCGAGTGGCGGATCCCGAAGTGGAGCAACGCGCTGGAGCGCAACCGCGCGCGCACCTACTTCCAGGCCTACGCGGCCGCCATCGCCCTGCACTGCGCCGAGAAGGGCCTCGCCGAGGTCCGCGCCGGACGCACCCAGACCTGGGAGAAGTTCGAGGTCCCGGACGAGGGGCTGGGCGTCGGCTTCACCGAGGCCGTACGGGGCGTGCTGTCGCACCACATGGTGATCCGCGACGGGAAGATCGCCAACTACCACCCGTACCCGCCGACCCCGTGGAACGCCAGCACCCGCGACACCTTCGGCACGCCCGGCCCCTACGAGGACGCCGTGCAGAACACCCCGATCTTCGAGGAGAACCCCCCGGAGAACTTCAAGGGCATCGACATCATGCGCGCGGTCCGCAGCTTCGACCCCTGTCTGCCCTGCGGAGTCCACATGTACGTCGGCGGCGGCAAGACGGTCAAGACGATGCACGTGCCCACCGGCCTGAGCGGGCTGGGCGGATGAGCGCCGTGATCGACGGCCTCCAGGCCGGACGCCGGGTCGAGGAGGTCCTCGACCGGCTCGCCGCCACCGGCGACCGGGCGGCGTGCGCGGCGGCCGAGGAACTGGTGCGCGTCCTCATGGACTTCTACGGCGCCGGGCTCGCCCGGATCGTCGAGAAGGTCGGGGACGGGCCGCTGAAGCCGGTCTACGGCGACGAACTCGTGGCGAGCCTGCTCTCCCTGCACGGCCTGCACCCCGAGGACGTGCACAGCCGCATCGCCCGCGCCCTGGCCGCCCACGGCGAACCGCTGGAACTGCTCGGCTTCGACGCGGACACCGGCGTCCTGCGGCTGCGCCCCGCCGCCGCCTCCACGGGCTGCGGCTGCGGCTCGGGTTCCGGCGGCGGCAGCGACGCCGGGCGGACGCTGGAGGACACCCTGACCTGCTTCGCCCCCGAGGTGACGAGCGTGGAGCGGGAGCCCGCCGCGGCCCCCGCCCCCGCCCTCCTGCAGATCGGCACCCGGCCCCCGAGCCCGGCGCGGGTGCCGTGAGCGGGCCCGGCCTCCTCCACGACGGCCCGCGCGCCCCGCGCGGGCTGCGCCGGTTCGCGGGCCCGCGCCCGCCCCGGCCCGAGACCTGCGAACTGTGCGGGGCCGCCGTGTCCCCGGACGGCCACCGCCACCTGGTGCAGACCGAACAGCGCGCGCTGATCTGCGCCTGCACCGCCTGCGCCCTGCTGTTCGACCGGCCCGGCGCGGGCACCGGACGCCTGCGGGCCGTACCGGACCGCTACCTCACCGACCCCGCCCACCGGCTCGACGACGGCGCGTGGGAACTCCTCCAGATTCCGGTCGGCGTCGCGTTCTTCTTCCGCAACGCCGCCCTCGACCGGCTGGTCGCCCTCTACCCGAGCCCGGCCGGAGCCACCGAGAGCGAACTCGACCCAGGGACCTGGCAGACCGTGCTCGGCGGCGGCCGGCTGGCCGCGCTCCTCGAACCCGACGTCGAGGCGCTGCTGCTGCGCCGCACGCAGGACCGCACCGACTGCTACCTGGTGCCGATCGACATCTGCTACGAGCTGGTGGGGCGGATGCGGCTGCTGTGGCAGGGCTTCGACGGCGGGGCGGAGGCCCGGGCCGCCCTGAAGACCTTCTTCGAGCAGGTGGAACGGCGGGCGAGGGCCCTGCCCCCGACGGCGGACGAGGACGGGGACCGGATCCGATGACGGAATTCGCCTTCACCTGCACCGGGGTGCGCGCCGACGCGTACGCCGCCGGCCCCACCCTCGTCTTCCGGCTGCGGATCACCGCGGCCGGCGGCGCCCGGGTGCACGCCATCGCCCTGCGCTGCCAGATCCGCATCGAACCGGCCCGGCGCGGCTACGGCCCGGCCGAGGCGGAAGGGCTCGCGGACCTGTTCGGCGAGCGCTCCCGGTGGGGCAACACCCTCCAGCCCGTGCAGTTCGCCCAGGTCTCCGTCATGGTGCCGAGCTTCACCGGGGAGACCGAGACCGACCTGGTCGTGCCCTGCACCTACGACATGGACATCGCCGCCACCCGCTACTTCGAAGCCCTGGCGGAGGGCGAGGTACCGCTGCTGATGCTGTTCTCCGGCACCGCCTTCACCGGTGACGCCGGCTTCCGCGTCGAGCCGGTGCCCTGGGACCGCGAAGCCGTGTACCGGATGCCCGTGGCCGTGTGGCGCGAGATGGTCGAACAGCACTTCCCCGGCTGCGGCTGGCTCCGGCTGCCCCGCGACACCATGGACCAGCTGCTCGCCTTCCGCTCCCGCCACGCCCTCGCCTCGTGGGAGGCGACCGTACGGGCCCTGCTCGACGCGGCCGACCCGCCGCAGCCGCCCGGGCCCGTCCGGCTGGGCGCCCTCCTGCCGCGCCTCACCGAGAGGGCGGCTCCGTGACCACGACGACCACCCCCCACTCCCGCTTCGCGGTCGCCCGGCAGGTGGCCGACGCGGTCCTGCTGGAGGGGTACGTGCTCTACCCGTACCGGGCCTCGGCCGCGAAGAACCGGCTGCGCTGGCAGTTCGGCGTCCTCGTGCCCCCGGCCTGGGGCCGCGCGCACGAGGAGCACGTCCTCCAGCAGACCGAGATCCTGATGGAACCGCGGGGCGCGGCGACCCTCGCCCTGGAACTGCGCTTCCTGCACGCGCAGCGGCGTACGGTCCAACAGGCCGCGGACGGCGGCGGTTTCACGGAAGTCGCCGAACTGCACCTGGCCGACCGGGTCCTCGTGCCCTGGGACGAGGGCGCCGAGGAACGGGTGGAGGTCAGCGTCCCCGTCGCCGAGCTGCTGGGCGACGACGGCGTCACCTTCCCCTTCCGCCGCCCCGCCCGCGTCGACCCCGAGCCCGTCCTGGACGCCGCCGGGCGCACGGTGGGCCGCCTGGTGCGCCGTACCGAGGAGATCGAGGGCGTGCTGCGGCTGCGCGCCACCGAACTCCCCGGCGCCTACCGCGTGCTCCGGCTCCGGGCCGTGGTGGAGAACACCAGCCCGTGGACCCCGCCGCCCGGCGCCGGACCCGCCGACCGCGAGGCCGCGCTGCCCCGCTCGCTGGTCGCCGCCCACCTGCTGCTGGGCCTGGACTGCGGATCGTTCCTGTCCATGACCGACCCGCCCGAATGGGCCAGGCAGGCGGTGGCCGCCTGCGAGAACCGCCACACGTGGCCGGTGCTCGCGGGTGAACCCGGCCGCGCCGACGTGGTCCTGTCCTCCCCGATCATCCTGGAGGACCACCCGGCGATCGCCCCCGAGAGCCTGGGCGCCATGTACGACGCCACCGAGATCGACGAGATCCTCGCCCTGCGCACGGCCGCCCTGACCGAGCAGGAGAAGCGCGAGGCCCGCGGCACCGACCCCCGGGCGGCCGCCGTGATCGACCTCGCCGATTCCATGCCCCCCGAGGTGCTGGAGCGGCTGCACGGCGCCGTACGCGCCCTGCGGGAGGTCACCGGCCCCGAGCAGCCGCCGCTGCTCGCCGAACTCCCCTCCGAGGACGTGGTGTTCCGGCCCGACACCCCCTGGTGGGATCCCGCCCGGGCGGACACCGCGGACCCGGTCCGCGACCGGATCACGGTCGGCGGAGTCCCGGTGGGACCCGGCAGCCGCGTCCTGCTCCGCCCCGGACTGCGCCGCACCGACGCCCAGGACCTGTTCCTCCGGGGCCGCACCGCGCTGGTCGAGGCCGTGCTGCACGACGTCGACGGGGGAGTGCACCTCGCCGTCACCGTCGAGGACGACCCGGGCGCGGACATCCGGCGGGAACAGGGCAGGTTCCTCTACTTCCAGCCCGACGAGGTCACCCCCCTGGAGGACGCGTGAACGAGCGGGTCCTGATCGCGGGCATCGGAAACGTCTTCCTCGGCGACGACGGCTTCGGCGTCGAGACCGTACGGGCGCTGGCCGAGCACCCCCTGCCCGACGGGGTGGAGGTGGTGGACTTCGGCGTGCGCGGCGTCCACCTCGCCTACCAGCTCCTCGACGGCTACGACACGCTCCTGCTGGTCGACGCCACCGCACGCGGTGGCGAGCCGGGCACCCTCTACCTGATCGAGGCCGACGGCGGCGCGGGCCCGGGCGCGGGCCCGGCCGGCGCCGGGGCACCGCCGCCGCCCGTCCTCGACGGCCACCACATGTCCCCCGACGCCGTCCTCGCCCTGCTGGACACCCTGTGCGCCGGCACCGGAGCCACCCCGCCGCGGCGCACGCTGGTGCTCGGCTGCGAACCGGCCGGTGTCGAGGAGGGCATCGGACTGAGCGCACCGGTGGCCGCCGCCGTACCGGAGGCCGTACGCACGGCCCTGGACCTGATCCACGGCCGGACCCACGCCGAAACAGACCGGCCCGGCCGCGAACTGAGGAGAACACCGTGAAGAAGGCCTTCATCGGCGGGGCCGTGGCCGCCGCCGTCACCGCCGTCCTGCTGCAGATCCTTCCCGACCTCCGGCGCTACCTGCGCATGCGCCGGATGTGACACCGCCGCGGGCACGGCCACGGGCGCCCGTGCGTGACCGGGCGCCCGAATGGCGTACGGGGCGCGCCGCGCACCGGCGTGCCCGACCGCACGGACTCCGTCCCGCCGGTTCAATGAGCCCCGGCAGGACGGAGTCCGATGCACGAGATGTCGATCGCCATGGCCGTCGTGGGCCAGGTGGAAGAGGCGGCCCGGTCGGGCGGCGCACAGGCCGTCACCTCCGTACGGCTGCGGGTCGGTGAGCTGGCGGGGGTGGTCCCCGACGCCCTGGCCTTCTGTTTCGAACTGGCCTGCGCCGGAACGGTCCTCGAAGGCGCGGAACTCGCCACGGAGTCCGTGCCGGCCCGCGCCCGCTGCGGCACCTGCCCCGGCACCTGGGCGGTGGGCATGCCCCCCGAACTGTGCTGCCCCGGATGCGGCAGGGCCACCGAGGTGGAACTGCTGTCGGGCCGTGAGCTGGAGATCCTCAGCGTGCACTGGGAAGACGGCCCCGCCGGCGCCCGTACCCGCGAACCGATTCCCGAGGAGGCCTGAACCATGTGCCGAATGGTCGATCTGCGGCAGGCGGTGCTCGCCAAGAACGACGCCACCGCCCAGGTCCTGCGCACCGAACTCACCGCGCGCGGTACGACGGTGGTCAACCTGCTCTCCAGCCCCGGCAGCGGCAAGACGGCGCTGCTGGAGCGCGAGCTGCTCCTCGCACGGGAGCGGGGCGTGGCCGTGGCCGCGCTGACGGCCGACCTGGCCACCGAGAACGACGCGGTACGGCTGGCCCGTTCGGGCGTACCGGTCAAGCAGGTCCTCACCGACGGGCTGTGCCACCTGGAGGCCGCCATGCTCGGCCGGCACCTGGACGGCTGGCTGCCCGGGGACACCCGGCTGCTCTTCGTGGAGAACGTGGGCAACCTGGTCTGCCCGGCCGGCTACGACCTGGGGGAATCGCTGCGGGTGGTGCTCGCCTCGGTGACCGAGGGCGAGGACAAGCCGCTGAAGTATCCGACCGCCTTCGGACTGGCCCAGCTGGTGGTGGTCACCAAGACCGACATCGCGGGAGCCGTCGAGTTCGACGAGGCCGCCTTCCGCGCCAACGTCGAGCAGGTCAACCCCGGGGTGGAGGTGGTGCTCACCTCGGCGCGGGCGGGCACGGGCCTGGGCGTCCTGCTCGACCGGGCGCTGGCGGCCGGGTCCGGTACCGGTACGCACACACCGGTGATGGCCCGTCAGCAGCAGGCGCACGCGCCCGGCCACGACCACGACCACGACCACGAGCATGACCACGAGCACGGTCACGAGCACGATCACGACGAGGACCTCGACCAGGGCCACGATCACGAGCACCCGCACCCGCACGTCCACACGGTCGCGCAGACCCGCTGATGGAGGCGGTGCAGCGGCGCCGGGTCACCGTCCGGGGCGTGGTCCAGGGCGTGGGCTTCAGGCCCTACGTCTACACCCGCGCGACCGGGCTGGGCCTGGCCGGGCACGTCACCAACACCCCCGAGGGCGTCGTCGCGGAGGTCGAGGGCGCCCCGGCGGCGGTGTCGCGGTTCTGCGAACGGCTCGCGGCGGACGCACCCCCGCTGGCCGTCGTCGACGCCGTCGACCACTGGGAGGTCCCCGTCGCGGGCGGCACCGGATTCACCATCATCGCCTCCCGGACCGGCGGCCCCGGCCGCACACTGGTCTCCCCGGACGTGGCCACCTGCGCCGACTGCCTCACCGAACTGGCCGACCCCGCCGACCGGCGCCACCGGCACCCCTTCATCACCTGCACCCACTGCGGGCCGCGCTTCACCATCGTCACCGGGCTGC
Source organism: Streptomyces nojiriensis (assembly GCF_017639205.1). Lineage (NCBI taxonomy): Bacteria > Bacillati > Actinomycetota > Actinomycetes > Kitasatosporales > Streptomycetaceae > Streptomyces > Streptomyces nojiriensis. The sequence continues at coordinate 7,090,960 of NZ_CP071139.1, forward strand.
CGTACGACCGCGCCCACACCACGATGGCCCCCTTCCCCATGTGCGCCGACTGCGCCCGGGAGTACGGGGACCCGGCCGACCGCCGCTTCCACGCCCAGCCGGTCGCCTGCCCGGCCTGCGGCCCCCGCCTCAGACTGCTCACCGGACGGCCGCCCCGCGAGCGCGCCGGCGCCGACCCGGTGGCCGGGGCCCGGCGGCTCCTGGTGGCCGGGGCGATCCTCGCCGTCAAGGGCCTGGGCGGCTACCACCTGGCCTGCGACGCCACCGACGCGGGCGCGGTGGCCGAGCTGCGCCGGCGCAAGGCCCGCGGGGACAAACCCTTCGCCCTGATGGCCCGGGACCTCGCCGACGTCGAGCGGTTCGCGCGCATCGGCCCCGAGGAACGGGCCCTCCTCACCGGCGGCGCACGGCCCATCGTGCTGCTCCGGCGCCGCGCCGGTGCGGGCGGCCCGGACGGCGTCGCCCCCGGCTGTCCCGACCTCGGCGTGATGCTCCCGTACACCCCCGTCCACCACCTGCTGCTCGGCCTGCCCGGGGACCCCCCGGGGCCCCGGCTGCTCGTCATGACCAGCGGGAACCTCTCCGGGGAACCCATCGTCACCGACGACGACGAGGCCCTGGAGCGGCTCGCCGGCCTCGCCGACGGCTGGCTCACGCACGACCGCCCCATCCACGTGCCCTGCGACGACTCCGTGGTACGGGTGTGCGACGGCGAGGCGCTGACCGTGCGCCGCTCGCGCGGGTACGCCCCGCTCCCGCTGACCCTGCCGGTCCCCGTCCCCGCGAGCCTCGCCGCGGGCGGGGACCTGAAGAACACCTTCTGCCTCGGCGAAGGGCGCCGGGCCTGGCTGTCCGCCCACGTCGGCGACATGGACGACCTCGCCACGCAGTACGCCCTCGAAGGCGCCGAGCGGCAGCTGGAGTCCATCACCGGCGTCGCCCCCGTGCTCCTCGCCGCCGACCGGCACCCCGGCTACCGCTCCACCCGGTGGGCCGAGCGCGCCGCGGGCGCCCGGCCGCTCGTCCGCGTCCAGCACCACCACGCGCACATCGCCTCCGCCATGGCGGAGCACGGCCGGGGCGCCGGCCGCCCGGTGATCGGGGTCGCCTTCGACGGCACCGGCTACGGCGACGACGGCGCCGTGTGGGGCGGCGAGGTACTCCTCGCCGACTACGCCGGGTTCACCCGGTTCGCCCACCTCGCCTACGTCCCGCTGCCGGGCGGCGACGCGGCCGTGCACCGCCCGTACCGCATGGCGCTGTCCCATCTGCGGGCCGCGGGCATCGACCGGACCCCGGAGCTGCCCTGCACGGCCGCCTGTCCGCCGGAGGAACTCGCCCTGTTGGAGCGCCAGTTGGAACGGGGGCTGAACTGCGTCCCGACCTCCAGCATGGGCCGCCTCTTCGACGCCGTCTCCTCCCTGGCCGGCATCTGCCACCTGGCCGGCTACGAGGCGCAGGCCGCCATCGAGCTGGAGGGCGCGGCTCTGGGGGCGGGCGGAGCCGATCCCGGACCCGGCTACGCCTTCGGCCTGCGTGCGGCGCCCGGCCCCGACGGCGGGCCGGTCACCGCCGATCCGGCGCCCGTACTGGCCGCCGTGGTGGCCGACGTCCGCGCCGGCACCGACCCGGCGCTGATCGCCGCCCGCTTCCACACCGGTGTCGCCGCCCTGGTCGCCACGCTCTGCGTGCTCGCGCGCGAGCGGCACGGCCTGGACACCGTCGCCCTGACCGGCGGGGTCTTCGCCAACACCCTGCTCTCCTCGGCGTGCGCCCGGCGCCTGGGCGCCGCCGGATTCACCGTCCTGCGGCACGGCAGGGTCCCCCCGAACGACGGCGGGCTGTCCCTCGGCCAGCTCATGGTGGCCGCCGCGCACCACACCCCCTGACACACCCCTGACACACCCACAGCAAGGAGAAACCCATGTGCCTGGCGGTGCCCGGCAGAGTGCTCGACATCGGGGAGAAGGACGGCACCCGCATGGCCACCGTCGACTTCGGCGGTGTGCAGAAGGAGGTGTGCCTGGAGTATCTGCCGGACCTCCAGGTGGGCGAGTACGCCATCGTCCACGTGGGCTTCGCCCTCCAGCGCCTCGACGAGGAGTCGGCCAAGCAGACCCTCGAACTGTTCGCCCAACTCGGCATGCTCCAGGAGGAGTTCGGCGACCCGTGGGAGCAGGCCGCCGCCGTCGGCGGTGACCCCTGGCCCTTCGCCGACGATCCCGATCCCGATCCCGATCCCGGGGCCGGGCGCCCCGCGCCCGCCCTCGCCGCACCGCAGGAGGAAGGCCGGCCGTGAAGTACATCGAGGAGTTCCAGGACCCCGCCCTCGCCCGGCGGCTGCTCGACGACATCCATGCCACCGTGACCCGCCCCTGGGCCCTGATGGAGGTCTGCGGCGGCCAGACGCACACCATCATCCGGCACGGGATCGATCAACTGCTGCCGGAACAGGTGGAGTTGATCCACGGACCGGGCTGTCCGGTGTGCGTCACCCCGCTGGAGGTCATCGACAAGGCGCTGGAGATCGCCTCGCGCCCCGATGTGATCTTCTGTTCCTTCGGGGACATGCTCCGGGTGCCCGGGACCGGCCGCGACCTGTTCCAGGTGCGCAGCGAGGGCGGCGACGTCCGCGTCGTCTACTCCCCGCTCGACGCCCTGCGGATCGCCCAGGAGAACCCGGGCCGCCAGGTGGTCTTCTTCGGCATCGGCTTCGAGACCACGGCGCCGCCCAACGCCATGACCGTCCACCAGGCGAAGAAGCTGGGCATCCCCAACTTCAGCCTGCTGGTCTCCCACGTCCGGGTACCCCCGGCGATCGAGGCGATCATGCAGTCGCCGAGCTGCCGGGTCCAGGGCTTCCTCGCCGCCGGGCACGTGTGCAGCGTGATGGGCGTGCGCGAGTACCCCGAACTGGCGGCGCGCCACCGCGTGCCGATCGTGGTGACGGGCTTCGAACCGCTGGACATCCTGGAGGGCGTACGCCGTGCCGTCCGGCAGCTGGAGCGCGGCGAGCACACCGTCGACAACGCCTACGCGCGCGCCGTGCGCCCCGAGGGCAACCCGGCCGCCCTCGCCATGCTGGAGGACGTCTTCGAGGTCACCGACCGGGCCTGGCGGGGCATCGGCGTCATCCCCGACAGCGGCTGGCGGCTGTCGGAGCGCTACCGGGACTTCGACGCCGAACACCGCTTCTCGGTCACCGGCATCAACACCCGTGAACCGGCCGAGTGCCGCAGCGGCGAGGTGCTCCAAGGGCTGCTGAAACCGCACGAGTGCGAGGCCTTCGGCAGGCTGTGCACCCCGCGCAGCCCGCTCGGCGCCACCATGGTCTCCAGCGAGGGCGCCTGCGCCGCGTACTACCTCTACCGGCGGCTGGAGCTGGGGACCGTGCCCGCCGCCAAGACCGCCCCGACCCCTGTGAGCGCCCCGCTGGAGGCGAGCCCCGTTGTCTGACACCGCACTCGACATCACGGGCTGGACCTGCCCGGCCCCGCTGCGCGACCGCCCGCGCGTGGTGATGGGCCACGGTGGCGGGGGCGCACTCTCCGCCGAACTGGTCCAGCACCTGTTCGCCCCCGCCTTCGGCGGTGACGTGCTCGCCCAGCTCGGGGACTCCGCGGCCGTTTCCCTGGGCGGGGTCCGGCTGGCCTTCTCCACCGACTCCTACGTGGTGCGGCCGCTGTTCTTCCCCGGCGGCTCCATCGGCGACCTCGCGGTCAACGGGACGGTCAACGACCTGGCCATGAGCGGAGCCGAAGCGGCCTACCTGTCCTGCGGGTTCATCCTGGAGGAGGGCGTCGAGATGCCGGTGGTGGCCCGCGTGGCCGAGGCCATGGGCGCGGCTGCCCGGGCCGCGGGAGTGGAGGTCGCGACCGGCGACACCAAGGTCGTGGAGGCGGGCCACGGGGACGGCATCTACATCAACACCGCGGGCATCGGCGTCATCCCCGACGGGGTGGACCTGCGCCCGCAGCGCGTCGTACCCGGAGACGTCGTCATCGTCAGCGGTGAGATCGGGCTCCACGGCGTGGCGATCATGAGCGTCCGCGAGGGGCTCGAATTCGGGGTGGACGTCCAGAGCGACTGCGCGGCCCTGGGCGGGCTCGTACGGAGCATGCTCGCGGTCACCCCGGACCTGCACGTCCTGCGCGATCCCACCCGCGGCGGCCTGGCGGCCTCCCTGAACGAGATCGCGGCCGCCTCGGGCACCGGCGTCGTGATCCACGAGGGCCGCGTCCCGGTCCCCGCGGCCGTCGCGAACGCCTGCGCGATCCTCGGGCTCGACCCGCTCTACGTGGCCAACGAGGGCAAGCTGGTCGCCTTCGTGCCCCGCGAGCACGCCGACGCCGTCCTCGACGCCATGCGCGCCCACCCGCTGGGCCGCCACGCGGCGGTGATCGGTGAGGCCGTCGACGCCCACCCGGGCCTGGTCGTGGCCCGCACCGCCCTCGGCGGCACCCGCGTGGTCGACCTGCCGATCGGGGAGCAGCTGCCGCGCATCTGCTGACGGGTGCCGAAGACGGCTGCCGAAGATGGGTGCCGGCCCCGATGTGCGGTGGCGGTGGGCCGGGTGATGCTGAGGGTGCCCGCGGCATCCCCTCCCGGCCACCGCCGGGAGCCGCCGCCACTGCGCCCCAGGCCCTGTCGCCCTGCCGACGGAAAGGAGCGGGGTCATGCCGCGATCCGAGGACGTGAGGACCACCGGCCCCGAAGCCCGGCCAGGGCTCCGGCCCCGCGCGTACCGCCGGGCGGGCGCCTGGCTGGCCATGGCCCTGGGGGTCTGGGCCGCGGTGGCCGGGGCCACCCTGCCCAACGGGCTCGTACTCGCGGCCGGCCTGGTCGTGGCCGCCCTGGCGGTCAACCGCCTGGGCGCGGAGCCCCGTACGCCCCGCCGGCCGAAGCCGGTGGCACCCCCTTGAGCGCTACGGCAGCCCGGCCGGATCCTGGTCGGGGGCCGGCTCCGCGAGGGCCTCCGGGGACCGCGCGGGGGAGGGTACGGCCGCGAGCAGCGGGGTGTCCACGGCGCGCCGCCCCCGGAACCGGGCGGCCAGCGGCTCGGTGTAGCGGGCGGTGAGCGGGCCGATCACCACGAGGATCAGCACGTAGGCGGTGGCCAGCGGCCCGAGGGCCGGTTCGATGCCGGCGGTGACGGCCAGACCGGCGATGACGATCGAGAACTCCCCGCGGGCGACGAGGGTTCCGCCGGCCCGCCAGCGGCCCTTGACCCCGACCCCGGCGCGCTTCGCGGCCCAGTACCCGGTGGCGATCTTCGTACCGGCGGTGACCAGGGCGAGCGCGAGCGCCGGAAGCAGCACGGGCGGGATGCTGGCCGGGTCGGTGTGCAGGCCGAAGAAGACGAAGAACACCGCGGCGAACAGGTCCCGGAGCGGGCTGAGCAGGGTGTGCGTACCCTCGGCCACCTCACCGGACAGGGCGATGCCGACCAGGAACGCGCCGACCGCGGCGGAGACCTGCAGCTGCTGGGCGATGCCCGCGACCAGCAGGGTCAGGCCGAGGACGACGAGGAGCAGCTTCTCCGGGTCGTCGCTGGAGACGAACCGAGAGATGAGCCGGCCGTAGCGGACGGCGACGAACAGCACCGCGCCCGCCACGCCGAGGGCGATCGCCAGGGTCAGACTGCCCGCCGCGAGACCGACCCCGGCCAGCAGCGCGGTGACGATGGGCAGGTAGACGGCCATGGCCAGGTCCTCGAGGACCAGGACGCTGAGGACGACCGGGGTCTCGCGGTTGCCGAGCCGCCCGAGGTCACCCATCACCTTGGCGATGACGCCGGAGGAGGAGATCCAGGTGACCCCCGCCAGGACCACGGCGGCCACCGGACCCCAGCCCATCAGCAGCGCGGCGACCGCCCCGGGTACGGCGTTGAGGGTGAAGTCGACCAGCCCGGCCGGGTACTGGGTCTTGAGGTTGGAGACCAGGTCGGTGGCCGTGTACTCCAGCCCCAGCATCAGCAGCAGCAGGATGACGCCGATCTCGGCGCCGATCGCCACGAACTCCTCGCTCGCGCCCATGGGCAGCAGCCCGCCCGTGCCGAAGGCGAGACCGGCCAGCAGGTACAGGGGTATCGGGGAGAAGCGGAAGCGCCCGGCGAGTCTGCCCAGCAGACCCAGGCCCAGGATGATCGCACCGAACTCGATCAGGAAGACGGCGGAGTGCACAGGCGATTACTCCCGTCCGAGTATGGAGGCGGCGGCGTCGACGCCCTCGCGGGTGCCGATCACGATGAGCGTGTCCCCGCCGGCGAGGCGGAAGTCGGGCGCGGGGGAGGGGCGGGCCTCGGCCCGCCGCAGGACCGCCACGATCGAGACCCCGGTCTCCGTCCGCATCCGGGTCTCGCCCAGCAGCCGGCCGTTCCAGTACGAGTGCGCGGACAGCTCGATGCGCTCGGCGACCAGCCCGAGGTCGGTGGTGTGCAGCAGGTTGGGGCTGTGGTGCGCGGGCATCAGGGCGTCGATCAGCGAGGTCGTCTCGGCCCCGGACAGGTGCAGCGACTGGGCGCACGCGTCGGGATCGTCCGCGCGGTAGACGTTCACCGTACGGGTGCCGTCGCGGTGGGCGATCACCGACAGGTGGCGCCGCTCGCGGGTGGTGAGGTCGTACTGGACCCCGATGCCGGGCAGTGGCGTGGTGCTCATCCGTGGAGCGGGCACGGCTCTGTCCCCCTTTGCTTCGTGTTCGACGGTGGTGCGGCGCAGCGCCGCCCAAAGGCAGGTCCGGGCTGCCGCGCGGGCTCATGGTGCCACCTCGGGCAGGGGGCGGGATATGGGTGTCGGCACGGATGGACAAGAGCCACGGCGGACGACAGGCTGAAGCGGGGACACCGGTCCCCGCGCGGGTCCCGCCGCAGGTCACCGCAGGTGCGGGGGCGTATCGGCGGGGATAGTGGAAGCAAGTGGTCCGCCGGATCGGCGGATCCCGGAACGAGGGGAGGGACGCCCGTGTCGCTGTACTGGCGGATCTTCCTGCTCAACGCGGCCGTCCTCGTCACCGCCGTCCTGCTGCTGCTCGGCCCGGTCACCGTGTCCACCCCGGTCCTCTTCGGCGAGGCCGTGGTGCTGCTCGCCGGGCTGGCCGCCATGCTGATCGCCAACGCCGCCCTGCTCCGGATCGGGCTGGCACCGCTCGGCCGGCTGACCCGCGCGATGAGCGCGGTCGACCTGCTGCGCCCCGGCGGCCGGGCCCGGGTGGAGGGTCCCGCCGAAGTGGCCGAGCTGACCACCTCCTTCAACGCCATGCTGGGCCGGCTGGAGGCCGAACGGGCCGGCAGCAGCGCCCGCGCCCTCTGCGCGCAGGAAGCCGAACGACGGCGCATCGCCCGGGAACTCCACGACGAGGTCGGCCAGACCCTCACCGCGGTCCTGCTCCAGCTCAAGCACGCGGCCGACCGCGCCCCGGCCCCCTTGCGGGAGGAGCTCCGCCAGGTGCAGGAGACCACCCGTGCCGGCCTGGACGAGATCCGCCGCATCGCCCGCAGGCTGCGCCCGGGGGTCCTGGAGGAGCTCGGGTTGCACAGTGCCGTGCGCGCGCTGACGGCCGAGTTCACCAGCGGATCGCTGACGGTGCGGCACGTCATCGGCCCGCACGTGCCCCCGCTGGACGAAGCGGCCGAACTCGTCTTCTACCGGGTCGCCCAGGAGGCCCTGACCAACGCCGCCCGGCACGCGGGCGCGAGCGAGGTCGAGGTACACCTGTCGGGCCGGCCCGACGGCGCGGTCCGGCTGCTCGTACGGGACGACGGCCGGGGCATCGGCCCCGCCGGCGAGGGCGCGGGGATCCAGGGCATGCGGGAACGGGCCCTGCTGATCGGCGCGGACCTCGCCATCGGAAGCGGCCCGCGGGGCGGCACCGACGTACGGCTGGACGTACCGGTCGCGACCACGGAGGTATCCCGTTGAACCCGTTGCCCCCGTCGCCCCCGCTGACCTCATCGCCCACACCGCTGCGGCCGCCGACGCGCGTCCTGCTCGCCGACGACCACGCCCTCGTACGGCGCGGGGTCAGGCTCATCCTCGACGCCGAGCCGGACCTGACGGTGGTGGCCGAGGCCGGTGACGGAGCGGAGGCCGTCGCCCTGGCCCGTACCGGGGAGGTGGACCTCGCCGTCCTCGACGTGGCCATGCCCCGGATGACGGGACTGCAGGCCGCACGGGAACTCTCCCGGCTGCGCCCGGAGCTGCGCATCCTCATCCTGACCATGTACGACAACGAGCAGTACTTCTTCGAGGCGCTCAAGGCCGGGGCGGCCGGATACGTCCCCAAGTCGGTCGCCGACCGCGATCTGGTCGAGGCGTGCCGGGCGGCGATCCGGGACGAGCCTTTCATCTACCCGGGGGCCGAGACGACGCTCATCCGCAACTACCTGGACCGGGCCCGCCAGGGTGATCCGCTGCCCGCCCGGGCGATCACCGAGCGCGAGGAGGAGATCCTCAAGCTCGTCGCGGAGGGCCACTCCTCGAAGGAGATCGGCGACCTCCTCGTCATCAGCGCCAAGACGGTGGAGCGCCACCGGGCCAACCTGCTCCAGAAGCTGGGGATGCGCGACCGCCTGGAACTGACCCGCTACGCGATCCGGGTCGGACTCATCGAGCCGTAGGGGGACACGGCCTGGCAGGCCGCCGCCCGCAGCCACCCTCGTAGATGCGAGGTGGTGCCGTTCGGGCCCCGGCCCGAGCATGGCGCGGGGGACCGCCCGTCCGGGCGCCGTCCACAGGGTCCGGGAGGGGAAAGACGTGCTGCGGTATCCGAGCAGGCTGTGGGCGCTGGTGCTGATGTGCCTGGCGGGACTGGTGCTGGCGGGAACACCCGCGCCCGCCTCCGCCACCGCCCCCGTCCCCGCGCCCGCTGCGGCGAAGCCGCTGTTCCAGCTCCCCTTCCCGTGCGGGACCACCTGGCAGCTGAACACCTGGGGCCACAACCCGGCACTGGACATCGTGGTGGAGGGCAACACCGGTTCCGACGGACTGCCCGTCCTGCCGTCCGCCGCCGGCACGGTGGCCGCCACGTACTGGACCAACGGTTCGGGCAACACCATCCAGATCAACCACGGCAACGGCTGGTTCACGGCGTACTACCACCTGAAGGACGACCCGGCGACCTACGTGAAGAAGGGCGACCCCGTCCAGCCGTCCACCCGGATCGGCCGCATCGGCACCTCGGGCGCCTCCACCTGGTCCCACCTGCACTACGAGCAGCGCTACCTCGCGTCGGGCGACTTCACCGACGAGAGCCACCGCGTCCCGGCCCACTTCGACGGGGTCGAGTACACGGGCGACGCGAAGGAATGGCCGAGCGTCACCAGCCGCAACTGCACCGGCACACCGCCCCCCGCCTGGCAGGACTGCCCGTCCGGCCACGTCTGCTTCTACTCGGGCGCGGACGGCACGGGCACCGTCTGCCGCTCCGCCACCGACGAGCCCCGGAGCACGTGTGGGCTGCGCAGGTCCTTCTTCAACAACGGCACGCCGCAGCCGGGTTACGACCACGTACAGGTGTACTTCCGGGAGGGCGGCAGCGCCTGTCTGCACCGCGGCTGGGACGAGGGGCGCGGGAACCTCCCGGCCGGAGGCCGGACCATCGAGCGCTTCCAGTGGCGAGGAGAGTGCTGAAGACCGGTCATTGTTGCGGGAACGATTGATTCCGCTGGCTAACCTTCCCCTGCACCTTCGGGGAAGGAAGCAGCGTGAACAGCATCATCGTGGTCCCGGGGCCCACCATGTCCCCGGCCGCACAGATCCGCCTGGCACCGGGGCAGACCCTCCGGTTCGGCCGTGGACCCCTCCGCCGCAGCGGCATCGGCACCGGAGGTGGTGGCGGCCCGGACACCCTGCACGTCCCGCACGCCGGCGTCTCGCGTTCGGCGGGGGAGATCACCGCCACGGCCACGTACTGGTCGCTCAGCAACTTCTCCCGCTCGGCGACGTACGTGGTCGAGAACCCCGAGGGCGCCGGCGAGCACATCAAGATCGCCCCCGGCCGGCTGGACGCACCGGTCCCGTTCGAATTCGCCCGGCTCGTCCTGCCCGCCGGCTCCGAACTGCTCACCCTGGACGTCTGGGCACCGCGCCACGACTACGCCGACCGGGACGATCCGGGCGAGCCCGACGGGGAGCCGACCGCACTCCCCTTCCCGCTCGACCGCTCCAGCCGGTACTTCCTGGTCCTCACCGCGCTCTGCGAGCCGAGGCTGCGCGGCGCACCGCACGCGCCCCTGCCCACCGTCGAGCAGGTGGTCGAACGGCTGAAGCCCTCCTGGCCCGCGGCCAACCGCGCCGCCGTGCAGTGGAACATCGACTACCTCGCGGTCAAACTGCGCCTCAAGCCCGGCCCCGACACGGTGGATCCGGGGCCGCGGCTGGTCGGCAAGAAGGAGACCCTGGTCTCGCTGGCCCTGCGCTTCGACCTCGTCCGCGAGACCGACCTGGCGGCCCTGCCGGCCGCCCCGACCGGTACCGCCCGCTGACCGGGAAGGCCGGCCACCCCGGCGCCCTCGAAGTCCCGGCCGGCTACCGCGTCGGCCCCTGGGCCGTCGGGCACCTGCTGGGGGCCGGCGCCTTCGGCAGCGTCTACGCGGCCCTGCGCGCCGTGCCCGAGCCGGGCCTGCCCGGCCGGGCCGCGCTCAAGGTCCTGCCGACCGGTACCCGCACCCCGCGCCAGTTACGGCACCTGGTCGAGCTCGCCGAGCGCGAGACCGAGGTACTGCGCCGGGTGCGCACACCCCGGCTGATCCGGCTCTACGAGGTCCTCACGGTCGACGACCCCGGCCGGCCCGAACTCGACGGCGCCACCGTCCTCGTCCTGGAGGAGGCACAGGGCTCCCTGGACACCCTGCTGGCCGACGGAGTGCCATCGGCCGGACCCGCCCTGCTCGCCCAGGTCTGCGAGGGGCTCGACCAACTGCACCGGGCGGGCTGGGTGCACGGCGACCTCAAGCCGGGCAACGTCCTGCTGATGGCCGACGGCACGGCACGGCTGGGCGACTTCAACATGGCCGCGGAGCTGGAGGGCACCCACGCCTACTCCCCGGCCTTCGCCACCCCCGACTACACCCCGCCGGACCTGCTCTGGTCGGAGGTCGGCGAACGGGGGACGAAGATCCGCCCGACGGCCGACATCTGGGCCTTCGGCGTACTGGCCCACGTCGTCCTGACCGGCGCACTGCCGCTGCCCGGCGGCACCCCCGCTGCCCGCCGGGACGCCGCGCTGCGCTACGCCAGGGGCGAGGAGGAGCTGCGGCTGTCGCCACGACTCCCGGAGCACTGGCGGGACATCGTCCGCGACTGCCTGGCCCGAAGACACGAGGACCGGGCCGCGCACACCGCCGCGTCGCTGCTGCGCCGCGTGGTGGTGGCGGCCGCCGCCCCGTCGCCGGCCCCGCCGACTCCGTCGGCCCCGCGCGTTTCCGTACCCCGCGGGCGGCGCCGCGCGCTGATCGCGGCCGGTACGGCGGCGCTCGCCGCCGGCCTGGGCGCCGTATGGGGCTCGGGCCTGTTCCACCTCGGGGACTCCGGCGGGGCGCTGGGGTACGAACGGTGCTGGCGCGGGGCGGTCTGCTTCTTCTCGGAGGAGGACGGCCGGGGCGAGATGTGCTCCTGGGTCGACGGCGGCGCCGACTGGATCGACGGCCCGGCCCCCTGTCCCTGGACGGCCCGCAGCGCGCCGCGCTCGGTCTTCAACAACGGGTTCGACCTCACCGAGGGTGCGACCAAGGTCGACGTCGTCTACTACGGCCGGCCCGCCCAACAGGAGCCGCTGGGCTGTGTGAAGGTGCGTACGAGAACCAACTTGGGCGGCACGGCCCTCCCGCGCTCCCACGCCTGGGTGCCGAACTGCTGAGGGCTGCCGGCACACGGCGGGCCTGCCGCCCCGCGCCGCCCGCCGGCCGACCGAGCGATTCGAGCCAATCGGGCCGATCGAGCCCTCTCCCGCCCCCGCAGGGAGCGCGGTGAGCCGATCGGCGGAGGCCGGGCGACGGCCTAACACCCGTCGCCGAGGTTGACCCCCGACGCGGCGGCCGCGTACACGACGTACAGCTGGATCAGCTCCATCGGGATCGCGAGGACGCTGAACCAGACGGTGGTGCCGGCGAGCAGACCCGGCCAGGTCTCCCCGAGCCGGACGCCGTACCGGCCGCGCAGCCGCCGCGCGAGCAGCACGCACACCGCCACCGCCGCCACCCCGAGGAGGACACCGGCCCACCCGGCGGCGTACTCCGCCATCGGGAAGGGCAGGTGCCGGCAGGCCTTCTGCTGCCGTTCGGCCCACTCGGACTCGATCTCCTGCGTGTGCAGGGAGGCCGCCACACCGGCCACGATCAGGAGCGGCACCATCAGCGCCGCCGTCACGGTGCCGAACGTGGCGGCACGCGGGCGCGCGGTGCCTTCGCCCGGGGCGGGGGAAGGTGCGGTGGCGGTCATCGGTACCCATCCGGTTGCGGGTGGACGATGCGGGGGCGCCACCTGTTCACAGAAGATGATCTCACCCGGCCGTGCGTCCGTCCTCGGGCCGCCGTCCATCCCCCGCCGCGGGCCACTCCGCCGTGGTGAGCCCGGCGCGTTCGGCGAGGGCGCCGCCCTGGAAGCGGCTCTCGGCGCCGAGCTCCTCCAGCAGATCGGCGATGTGGCGGCGGCAGGTGCGCAGGGACATGCCCATCCGCCGGGCGATCACCTCGTCCTTGGCCCCCTCGGCCAGCAGTCCGACCAGCGCCCGGCGCAGGCTCGGGCCGACCTCCTTGTAGGCGGCCTCGCTGCTGCCGTGGAACGGGGTCGCGCCGGACCAGTGCTGGTCGAAGACCCGGCACAGGTACGCCACCACGTCCGGGTCCCGGACCAGTACCGCCCCCTCTCCCGGGCCGCCGTCGGCACGCCGCGGCAGGAAGGCCACCGAGCGGTCGAACACCACGGCCCGGTCCGGCAGTTCGGCGGCGGTGCGGTACTCGGCGCCGGCCTGCGTGAGCGTCTCCACGTACCCCTGGGTGGAAAGGCTGGCGCGCGCCGAGTGCTGGTAGAGGGTGCGCATCACGACGCCGCGGCGCAGCATCGCGAGGTCCCGTTCGATGGCGTCCCCGAGTCGGTGCGGGGCCCGGCCGCCGCCCGGCTGGATGCTGAACACCTCCTCCCGGCAGCGGGCCGACTCCTGGGTGAGCATCGCCGAGGCGGCGGTGAGGTCGGGCAGCACGTCCACGCCCTGCCGGTGGTCGCGTTCGCGCTGGGCGGCGCGGTAGTGGGGCATCAGCATGCGCAGGTCCTCGCGTACGGACTGGGCGTGCGCGGCGGCCTGTGCGACCTGGGCCTCCAGCGGGCCGACCGCCTCGGCCGCGGCGGCGTCCGGGCTGACCGGTACCAGCTCCTCGGGGCTGTCGGGTGCCGGGCGCAGCAGCCGGAGCGACAGCAGGGTGCGGCAGGCCCCTTCGACGTCCTGCAGGCTCATCCCGAGGGCTTCGGGAACGTCGGGCGGCCACCGCTTGAGGCTGCCCTGCGACAGCGCGTACTCGAAGACCGCGACGGCCCGGGCGTCCAGACGCGGCAGTTCGATTGATTTGGCATGGATGGTCATGATTTCCCCCGCAATGCGGCCGTGCTACTTCCGTGCCATGCAGGCTATTGCCAGCTCACGGCGCTGGACCAAGGGGGCACAACCGTAAGAGCCTTGAGTTCCGGCCGGGCCACACCACACCCCACCGGGCCGACAGGTGGACACCGGGCGTGAACCGTCCGACGCGCCCGACCCGGGCGTGCGCCGCCCGATCCACGCCCTCCCCATCCAGGAGCTGCCCCATGTCCCGAACCCTCCGCTGTCTGCTCCTCCTCGCGGTCCTGCTGGCCGGCGCAGCCCCGGTCGCCGCCGGAGCGGGAGCCGGACCGGGGGAGGCCGCCGGGAGCCACGGGGGTGCGCAGGGTGCACAGGGCGGGGCGACCGCGTACCTCGCCGCGGAAATTCTCGACACGAGCTGGGGCGACGACTACATCCGGCCCCCTCTCTGAGGGTGTCCCGGCCGCGTCGGTCCCGGCCGTCCGCCTCATCGGTTCCGCCGTGCGAAGTGCGAAGTACGAAGAGCGAAGTGCGAGGTCGTAGAACGTGTCATCACTGCCCGAGACCGCGTCCCGGCCGCCCCTCACCGGGCCGCGGCGGACACGCCCGGAGGGCCCCGCGGACCTGGCGCTGCTCCCCGATCTGGTACGCGCCGTCCTCGCGCGGGGCGTGACCGGACGGGCAGGGGCGACGCAGGACTGGGCCGTGGAGGCGGGCGAGTTCTGGTGCCACGTCCGGCCGGGGGACGCCGTCCGCCGCACGCAGGGGTGGAAGCTGCACGTCTCGGCCACCCCCCTCTCGGCGCCGCTGGTGCTGGCCCGGGCCGCCGAGGTGCTGACCGCCCACCGGGCGCCGTTCAAGTTCGCGGCGAGCCCCGCACGGGTCGCCGCCCTGGTCTCGGGGCGCTTCGCCCGGGGCGGAGGCGGCAAGTTCATCACGGTCTACCCGGTCGACGACACCCAGTTCCGGCTGCTCGCCGAGGAGTTGCACCGGGCCACCGTGGGACTGCCCGGTCCCGCGGTGCTCTCCGACCGGCGCTACCTGCCGGACAGTCAGGTCTACTACCGCTACGGGGTGTTCGCGGCAGCGCCCGAACTCACGGCCGACGGCGCCTTCGCCGCCCGCCTGCGGGACCCCGAGGGGCGGCCCGTGCCCGACGAGCGCAACGCCTGGTACAGCCCGCCGTCCTGGGCGGACGACCCGTTCCCGGGACGTCCGGCCGCGCCCGCCCGCAGCACGGCCACCGCGAAGCCGGTGCTGCTGAACGAGCGCTACCTCGTACGCGGAGCGATCCAGCACTCCAACAAAGGGGGCGTGTTCCGGGCGGAGGACACCGCCACCGGCGAGCAGGTGGTCGTCAAGCAGGCCCGTCCTCATGTGGGCGCGGGACTCGAAGGGCTGGACGTACGGGACCTCCTGCGCCGGGAGGCGACCCTCCTGCAGCGCTTCGGCAAGCGGTTCCCCGACCGGGTTCCCCGGCTCGTCGAGGTGTTCGAGCAGCAGGGCAGCGCCTTCCTGGTCGCCGAGTCCGTCCCCGGGGCTACCCTGCGCCGGACCGTCGCCGAGCGGCTGATCCGGGAGGGAGCCGGCTGCCCCGACGGGCCGACCGCCGGATCCCTCGTCCGGCAGCTGCTCGAACTGGTCGGCGGCGCCCACGAACTCGGCCTCACCCTGCACGACTTCAATCCCAACAACGTCATGGTCACCCCCGGCGGGCGGCTACGGCTGATCGACCTGGAGATGGCCGCCCGGGAGGGCGAACGCTGGGTGCTCGGCGCCACCCCCGGCTACACCGCCCCCGAACTGCGCGCCGCCGATCCGGTGGCCCCCGCGTTCGGACCCGGCGTCGACCTCTACGCCTTGGGCGCCACCGTCCTGCACGCACTGACCGGCGCGGATCCGCTCTTCGCGGAGGACCGGCCCGCGGGAGCCCGCCCGGACGAGGAGCGACTGTCCCGGCTCGTGGAGCTGCTGGGCCGCGACCGGCCGCTCGTACGCCGCTACGGGCCGCTGGTCCGCGGGCTGATGCGGGACGCGCCCGCGGACCGCTGGACCCTGGAGCGGGCCCGGGAGTTCCTCACCGACGGCGCGGCGGCGGAACAGCCCGCACAGGCCGCACCTGCCCGTGCGGAGGGGACCACGGCGTCCACCGGCTCCGCGGCGTCCACCGGGTCCGCGGCGCCGACCGGGTCCGGGGAGACGACCGGGTCCGGGGAGACGACCGGGTCAGGGGAGCCGGCGGCGGTGCGCGCACGGCTGCTGCACGACGGCATCGCCCACCTGCTGGCCACCATGCGCCCCGCGGACCCCGACCGGCTCTGGTCCGCCGACTCCTTCGGCGCGACCTGCGACCCGGTGGCCCTCCAGCACGGCTCGGCCGGCGGAGTGGGCGTGCTCGCCCGTGCCCTGCGCCACGCGGACGACCTCGCGGCCGGCTCCCCGGACGCACCTCCGGTCACCGGGGAGGCCCTGCGCGCGGGGCTGCGCACGGCCGCGCTCTGGACGGCGGAGCGGCAGGAGGCCCTGCCCGGCAACCTGCCCGGACTCCACTTCGGCCGCTCGGGCACGGCCTGGGCCCTGCTCGACGCCGCCCGGGCGCTGGAGGACGCGGCGCTGACCGAACGCGCCGTCGCCCTCGCCCTGGCGCTGCCCGTGGAGTGGCCCAACCCCGATGTCTGTCACGGTGCGGCCGGCGCCGGCCTGACCCAGCTGCACTTCTGGCGCACCACGGGCGACCCGCGCTTCCTCGACCGGGCCGCGCAGGCCGCCGAGGGGCTGCTGGCAGCGGCTCGGCATACGCCCGAGGGCACCTTCTGGCCGGTGCCCGAGGACTTCGACTCCGGTCTGGCGGGCGCCTGGCACTACGGATTCGCGCACGGGGTGGCCGGAGTCGGCACCTTCCTGCTCCTCGCCGGGGAGGCGACGGGCGACGAGCGGCTGCGCGCGGCCGCCCTGGCGGCGGGCACCACCCTCGCCAAGGCCGCCCGCCGCGGACCGGCGGGCACCATGTGGCCGGTGGACTGGGCCCGGCACCTGACGGACTCCCCGGACCTGGCCAGGCACTGGTGCAGCGGGTCCTCGGGCGTGGGGACCTTCCTGGTCCGCCTCCGGGCGACCACCGGCACCCGCGACGAGGGCCTGGCCGAGCTGGTGGAGGGCGCGGCTGCCGCCGTCGGAGCGGGCAGGGTCACCGATTCGCCCGCCACCTGCCACGGGCTCGCGGGCAACGCCGAGTTCCTGCTCGACGCCGCCGAGCTGACGGGCGATGCGCGCCACCGTGCCGGAGCCGAGCTGCTGGTCGAGCACATGGCGGCCCAGGCGGTGCTGCGCGACGGCCGGCTGCTGGTGCCCGACGAGAACCGCAAGGGCGTACTGGCCGAGTACGCCACCGGCCTCGCCGGGAGCCTGTCGCTGCTCCTGCGGCTGCGGTACGGCGGCCCGCGAGCGTGGCTGCCCGAGGGCGGATCCGCCCACCCCTGAGTGTCCGGTGGCCTCCGGCCACCGGCTGCCGGCCCCGTCGGGGCCGGCGTTCCCCACCGTCCCATCCACACAGAAGGAGACCGCCATGGCGGAGTTCGACATCGATGCCCTCCAGGTACTGCCCGAGGACGTCCGTACCGAGGACGCCCGCGGCGAGGAGCACGCCGCCGCGCTGATCACCGCCTGCCGCTGGCACACCAGCGGCTGCTGATCGCCCGCTGAACCGGCGGCGACCCCTGCGCCGCCCCCCGGGAGGGGACCGGAGCCCTGCTCCGGTCCCCTCCCTCAGCCGTGCCGCACCGGGCTCGCCGGCCCCGGCGAGCCGCTCTCCGTGACGCCGCCCCGGGTACATCTCGTTGGCGGAGCGGGAAACATCCCCGTTAGCATCCGACGATGACGACGCAGGCGGACAAGCCCTTCCGTGACGCGGTGCGCCGGGCTGACGTCAGCTGGCTGGCCGGCCGTCTTGACGCGCGGATCTGCGAACCGGCCGTCTTCGAACGCCTCATCCGGCACGACGACCCCCGCCTTCGGCACCTGGGGCTGGTCCTCCTGGCCGAGCGCGTCACGTCGGGCCGGCCGGCCGACGAGCAGGAGATGGCCGAACTCGCGGGGCTGCTGCCGGTATCGGTGGAGGGACCGCCGGAGACGGCGCTCGTCCTGGCGCGGCTCCACGAACGTCTGGAGCCGCATCGCCAGGGGCTCCGCCGGCCTTCGTGGCGTACGGCCGGACTGCCGGCCACGGTGCAGATCGCCTGGCTGCGCGCCGAACTCCTCAACGAGCCGGCGGCGATCCGGAAGGAGCCTCCGGGGGAACTGCTGTACCAGGCCGTGCGGGGCCTGACCGTCACCTGCGCGCACCGGCCCGAGCAGCTCGTGAACGAGCTGGTGGGCAGCGGCGACCCGGTGCTGCAAGCCGCCGCGCTCCGGCTGGCCCGGCAGGGGCTGCACGCCGGCCTGCTGGCCCCGGCACTGGTGCGCGAGTACGTGATCAACCTGCTCGGTGTCGACAGCGCGGACGTCGTCACCGCCGTCCTGGGTGAACTCACCCGGCCGTGGGCGGCATTGGATCCCCTGCCGCCGGGACGCCTGTCTCCCTTCCTCGCCCCCGAATCGGTGATCGCACGGCCCCAGGTGGCCGATGCCGCGATCACGGCCGCCTCCCATCATGGGCACCGCGGCCTGCTGTGGCAGGTCGTCGACGACGAGGAGCTGCCGCCGGGTCTTCGCCGGCGCGCGATGGAACTGCTCGGTGACCTGGCGGACCGCGGCGACATCGGCGCGTTGACGGCCGTCGCCGCGCGGGACCCCTTGCTGTTCGGCGGGCCGGCGGTGACCTGCCTGCGCGGACTCCACCGGCGCGGGCACTTCCCGGACGATCCGCACGTCCCGTCCGTCATCGGCCTGGCGCTGGCCGATCACACGATCGCGCCCCACGAGGTCGCGACGATCCTGTTCACCTCCCGACAGGCGATGTTCCGTGTACTGGTGGACGCGGACGCCGGCGATCCGAGCTGGCCGCGGCGGCTCGCGCTGCTGGTCGCCCTCGCCGGACAGGGGGCGGGGGAGCTGCCGATCGGGGACGCGATCACACGGGTTCTTCCTTCGGCTCCCGAGCCGGGCCCGTTTCTCGACGCGATCCGTGCGTTGCGCCACGAGGATGCCGAAGACGCCGTGATCGCTCTCCTGCCGTCCGCTCCCGCAGCGGCCCTGGACGCTCTGGAGGCCATCGGCGGGCACCGGACGACGACAGCGCTGAGGGAAGGACTCGGACTCGCCACGCCGCAGAGCGGGGGCGTGATCGCGCCGCACCTCCGCGCGGTGCGGCACCGGGCCCTCGAGATCCTGTGGCATCTGACCCACGATCCGGCAGAGCGGCGTGCCGTCCTCGTCCGCCTTGATCCCGCGGATCTGCCGGCTCGTATCGCGAGGGATCTCGGCGGCCCGGACGAGCGGGAGCTGGCCCTCCTGAGTTCCCATCTGGACCCGGACGAACCGGTGGCGGCACTGTGCAGACTCGCCGCCCACGGCGGCGTCGGCACGCTGCCGGTCATCGCGGACCTGCTCCTGCGTGTCGTCGCCGGGCTGGCGGCGTCCTGGGAACCGGGCGGAGCCGCCCCGGGAGCCGGAAGCGGACAGTCGGCCGGGGAGCCCGTGGTACCCCAGGAGATCGTGGACGCCGTACACGGCCTGGGCCGTCGTCTCCACGAGCGGGGACGGATCAGGCCGTCCTGCATGCTCGATGCGGCGACCGCGACCGAGGCCGGACACGCACTCGTCGCGACCATGGGGCTGGATCTGCTGGAGCGGCCGGGACTGTCGAGCGGCGAGCAGGCGATCCTGCTCGAACTCCTGCTCCGAGCCCCCTGCGTACGCACCCGCGCGCGGGTCCACCACCTGCTGCGGCACCGCGACCGGCACGTGCGCAAGCATGTGATCGCATTGCTGGCCCGCGACGCCACCGGGGACGACGCGCAGGCGCTGTCGGCGACCTTGATCGCGCTGACCGCCGCCCAGGACGTCCAGACCGTCCGGCAGGCGCTGCTCGCCCTCGGTCACGCGCGGGCCCGCTGGGCATCCGCCGCGATCGCCGCGTGTCTCGGCCATCCGAACATGAACGTCAAGAAGACCGCCGCCGGGGTTCTGGCCCGCGCGGGCACGCCCACGGCGGTACCGGCACTGCTCCGGTGGCTCGGGCGGCACGACAATCCAGGCCTGCGCGGTGCGCTCGTCGAGGCGTTGCGCGCCATCCTCGGCGACGCGTACCCGGCCACCGTCCTCGCCGCCGCCGAACGCACCGAAGACGGCCGCGCCCGCGAACTGCTGCTGGAGGGCCTCGACCGCACCCTGTCGGCGCGTTCGGTCCTCGCCCTGGACGACCAGGCATCACGGGTCGCACCGACCCTGCTCGCCCTGGTGGCGGCCGGCCGGGTCGGCCTCGCTTCCGGGACGGTCGAGGAGCTGTCGACGGCCCTGGCCGCGCACGGGATCACCCCGCCCGCCGCGCCGCGTCCGGCGGCGGACACCGGAGCAGACCTCGACGTCAGGTCACTGCTGGCCGAGGGCTGGAATCCGTCGGTCGCGCTGCGCCTCGCCGAACGCCCCGAGCAGCCGCACCCCGCGCAACTACGGGCGCTGCGGCCGCTGCTGGCGGACTGGCTCCGCCTGGCCGGTTCCGAACCCGCCGTCCGGGACCGCGTACTGCGGCTCACCCTCCGGCTCTGCCCCGCACCGTGGACGACCGGGGAACTGACGGCCTTCGCCCGGTCCACCGGGGTCCTGCTCGACGGGCTCGCCGAGGCCTCGGCGGAAGACCGGCACGACCTCGTCGCGGTGCTCGAAGCGGTCGCGCCGACGCTGCCGGCGGCTCTGAGGCCGGCCGTCGCCGACGCCGTACGCGCACTGCCCTCCGTACCCGGGAGCAGGTCCGTACTGACGCTGCTCCGCGGCCTCGGCGCGGTGCCGGTCCGCGCCGACCTCGAGCAGGCACTCGCTGCGGCCCGGCTGGGCGCCGACCCGTGGCAGGCCGAAACCGCCGTACTGCGGGAGGCGTTCGCCGCCCCGCACACTTCGCCGGCCGGGGCCGGGGCCGGGGCCGGGGCCGAGGCGTGGCGAGCCGCGCTGGATGCCGCGGTGCGCACGCCGAACTCCCTGGAGCAGGTCCGTCTGCTCCGCCTTCTGCGCCGCCGGCGCGACGGCATCCCGGGCTCCCGGGACCGACTGAGCGCGCTGATCGACGCCTACGCCGCGGCCGGCCCCGAGACGCGCGCCGCGCTCGTCGACTGGATGACGGACATCCAGCCGCTCGACGCACCACCCTGGACCATCGCCGAGACCACCCACGCACCCGCGCCGCGACCGCGGACCGTGCACATCGACGACCTCGACCAGCCCCGTTCCACCGCGCTGCTGGAGCGCCTGCTGGCCATGCTGCAGGCACCCGCTCCGGACCACCGGCACACCGCGGCCCTGACGCTCCTGGAGTGGCCCGAGCCCGAGGTGCGGCGTGCCGTGCTCCGCGCATTCCTGCAGGGCCGCATCGACGTACCCGTCGGTGTCGACTTGGCCCGCGCACTGAACACCATCGGCGGGACGGAACTCCGCGCGGACGGCATCCTGCACGACAGGGTCGCTCGCGTGGCGAGCCGGCTCGACCCGGGCGACCTGGAACCGCTGGTCCCGCTCCTGCTGGAATGGTGGGAGCACGACCCGCCGGCCGGCAGCTCCGCTGCCGGGCAGGCGCTGCGCCGGGTCCCCTCCGACGTGCTGGCGGAGCACCTCGGCGACCGGCTCGACGCCGGCGCCTGGGGATTCCTCGACCTGCTCCGCGGGCGTCCCCTGCTGCGCACCCCCGCGCTGACGCAGACCTGTCGGCGGCTGCGCGCCGACGGACGCGACGACCTCGCGGACGGACTGCTCCTCGTCGAGGGTCCGCTGCGCGGCCCGGACGCGGTGGGGCAGGACGCCGCCGCGCTGGCAGCGCTCCGTGACCGTGACCGTGCGTCGGCCGCGTCGCCGGGGGCATCACGACCACCGTCCCGGCAGGAGCTGTTGGACCAGGCCCGTGAAGGCGACCTGGTGCGGGTGCGCCGAGCACTCGCGCGACTGGCCGAAGGGCACAGCGGCCCCGAACCGGACCAGGACCCCCGTCTGCGGGAGCTGATCGAAGAGCTGCTGCACCATCCCAAGCCCAAGGTCCGCCTGCACGCGCACCGGACCTCACGGGCCATGCTGGACTGGCGGACCTACCTGCACCACACGTCGATCCTGCTGGACGACCCCCAACCGGACCTGGTGCGCACGGCGATCCGGATCCTCTGCCACGCGAACTGGACACCCGCGATACCCGCCGTGACCGGAATGCTGGAGCACCCCCATCCCGTCGTCCGCAGGACTGCGGCCAAGGGGCTCATCGACATGGGCACGTCGGCGACCCCCGCCCTCAGGCATGCCGCCGTCCACGCCCGCCCCGACCGACGGTCCCGCTATACGGAGGTCCTCGAACAGATCACGCCCCGTCCGGACGCCCGGCCAGGGGTCCCCGGCAATCCGTGATCAGCTCACGCTCATCGGGCCTTCAGGAAGGTGCGGCCTCAGCCCTCTGTCGGGGGCAGCAGGTGGGAGCAGGTCGAGCGGGCTGTGAACGCGATGCCGTCGTAGTCCGCGGCCGGGACGAGCGGGGCCGTGTTCAAACGGTAGAAGAACCGCTGGACGTTGGCGCCGAAGCTGCGCTGTGCGTGCGGGGCGTGCAGCCAGGGTGCGGCGCCGGCGGGTGATGCCGCGGCACGGAGGTCCACGTAGTAGTCGCCGGGTACGGCGTCCGCGAGCCGGGCCTCCAGGGAGCGGAAGCCGGTGCCGATGCGGTGGCGCACCGGCGGGCCCTGGAGATCGTCGCCGCGGCGGGCCAGGAAGGAGCCCTTGCCGAAGAGGAGGGCCAGCGCGTAATAGGCGTCGCCGTACCGCTCGCGGAGCCTGCTGCCGAGGGCCGGCACCTGGTCCCCGTACGTGCCCTTGGCGATGTGCCCGTTGTGTGCCCAGACCATGACGCGCGCCTCGGGGTCGTCGTCCACGAGCCGTGCGACGGCCTCGGCCATGTAGCGGTCACGCGCGGCGTACACGCCGTCCTCGCCGGCCGGGGCCGCCAAGGGCAGGGTCACCAGGTCGGCGGCGCGGACCAGGATCCGCGCGTGTTCCAGAGCCTCGGCGGCGTCGTCGCCGGGACCCGACTGCTCGACGTGGTCCGCGACGAGGCGGGCGATCTCCTCGGCGCGCCGCATCAGGGCCTTGTCCGGGTCCGGAAGCGAGCCCGGGCGGGCCCGGGCCAGTATGTCCAAGGCGCCGACGCGCCCGGCCTGATCGGGCGCCGTCCGGCGCAGAAAGGCGGCGACGGCGTCGACCGAGTCCGCGCAGAGCTGGGGGTCCGTTCCCACGAAGCGGGTACGGCGCTCTTCGGGCAGGTCGCGGTTGTGGGCGCGCAGCCACTCGACGAGGTCGACCATCTCGCGGGTGCGCCAGGTCCAGAAGCCCAGCCGGGCGACGAGCCGTTCGGGGGAGCCCGTGCCGTACCGGACGTACGCGTCGAGCGCGCGGGCGGCGGATTGGCTGGCCTCCATGGCGAGGGTGGCGAACCCCTCCTCACGGACCAGGAACTCCACGATGCGGTGCTTCAGCCGGAAGAACTCGCCCGTGCCGTGGGTGGATTCCCCCAAACCGACGATCCGTGTCCCGCGCAGGGCCTCGCCCAGGGGCTTGAGGTCCTCCACGGGCGCGCCGGGGGTCAGGGTGCTCAAGGGGTTGGCGTGCTCGTTCAGCCACCGGGCGATGTCGTCGGGCACCGTCTTGCCTCTCCTCCCCGCGTGCGGCGGGGAGGCACGCGGGCGTGCCCCGGCCCCTCGCACCCGTTCCTGGGTCAGTTCGTCGCCTCCCGACACGCGGCAAGGACCTCCTGGAGGTCCCGCACGGCGTCCGGTCGGCCATGATCGGAATACACTCCCGCGACGCCGACGACAACTCCACCCACCCCGGCCCGACCGTATCCGGCCAGCACCGCCCCAGGCCTACAGCCAGTCGCGCTTCTTGAAGATGACGTACAGGCTCGTGCAGACCACGGCCATCAGCACGATCGCGAACGGGTACCCGCCCGCCCACTTCAGCTCCGGCATGTCCTCGAAGTTCACGCCGTAAATCGTCCCGGCCAGGGTAGGGGCGAAGAGGATGGCCGCCCACGAGGAGATCTTCTTGAAGCCGTCACCCTCACACATCTGACCTGCGGAAATCCCCCGAACAGGCGGTCCGACCTGCGACGATCGGCCTTTCCGCCTCTTTCACCGTGCTGCCAGTTTGTACGGCAGATCCTCCCCAGCCGCTCCCCAACGGGGCTTCATTCTTCCCAGATCCTCCCCAGCCGAGGACGCCTTCGAAGGTGGATGACCACTTGCCATGAGCGTGATCTGGCGTCGGTACATGCCACGCGACGTAGTCGAGGCACGGAGGGGGGAGTTGTGGCGTTCGCCGTCCGTCGGAATTCAGATCGGTAGCGAGGAGGCGACTACGCCTACGTCGATGGTCCTCTGACCCGGCTCTTCCGCTCCGGCTTCGGGATTCGAACCAGAGGTACACGCATTAAGCGGCCCCGCGAGATCATCCCGGCTGATGCCGGGCGGTGCCACAGGATCGCGACTCCCCAGGTCAGACACCTCCGCCCCTGAACCCAGGTGCCCCCCAATCCACCCGTCCGCTCACGCAGACCTGACCAACGCAAACGGCCGGGCTCCACGCCAGCATCGTCGCGTACACGGGCACCGATCGGAGCGAGGAGAACAGTACGCTCGGGTATGGCGCTGGTGCCATCCTGTACTGGTGGACGTAACCCTGCCCGGCCAACTGGGCGCAGTCGAAAGAGAGTCCTCCTCCGCAGCGCCAGCGGTGATCCGCAAGTTGAATCTCTCCCCGCCTCCAGGGCACTTGACGGGGCGGCAGGACGTGGCCTTTGTTCCTGTGACCCGCGCGCAATGGAAGTCAGTGTTGAGGGACGCCGACCTACCCGGGCTTCAGCGGGAGACCGACGAGACGGTCGCGGAGATCCTGCGACTACGGACCGCTTCCGGCCGGATCGTGGGGAAGGAGCTTCCGGAGCTGTTGTGGCGTCTCCGCGCGTCGGTGGTCGCCTTGGGCACTGTCGCAGAAGAGGTCTCCCGGTTCAGTCCGTCCCGGACCAGCGCGGCAGAGCACCGGTTAGCGACCGACTTGGCGCAAGCGAATCGGGGCGAGGGTCGAGAGCTGTTCGCCTGCCTGGAACAGGGATGGGTGGAGTTCGCTTGGTCTGAGGTCCGGAGGCATGCTCTCGTGGCCCAAGCAGCCGGACGAACTCTAGAGGCTGCTGCCAAGACTGATTGCGCCAGCCTTCCCGACGAGGACGTCTATCAGCGGGCGTTCGGGATGCCGGCTGAGCAACTGCGGCCCGGGGCCGGCGTAGCATCACGGGCCCGCTTGCTGGCCGCTTGGTCGAAGGCCCCGAAGGCCCTCGATCGTCGGCTGCGACGGAGCATGAGACATCTGATCGATGACTCGCTACCGCTGACGGTGAAACTGCTCCATCACCTTGCATCCCTCGCGCTGTCCGATCGCCCTTTGCTGGCGCATCGCGCCGCGTTCTTGGCGCGTGATCTGGTGACGTCCCATTTGAAGGCCGAACCGGAACTTGCGTGTTCGGTGATTGCACGACACGTCGATCGCGAGCCGGAGATGCTGTCCTCTCATCGCGGACAGGTCGCCTACCGTGACGCCTGCAACCGCGCGGCACACCAAGAGGAAAAGGCGCGTGCGGTGATGGACCTGCATAGGGCCGTGCTGGAAGGTGACGTCAAGCGCACGGCTGCCGTTGTCATGGAACTGCTGGGCAGGGCGGTTCCGGACGGCGCCTCGCTCTCGACCGTACGTGACCTGCTGGCAGCTGAAGACAGTGAACCGCTGTGCAAGTTCCTGGCTTCGACGATCCGAACTGAGTGGCGCAACGCGAACGCACACGAGGACTTCCGCTGGGACCCTGTCAACAGCACGCTCCTCCTAAGTGGACAACCCACCGATCTGGAACAGGTGCTGGACGCAGCGATCCGCGCTCGCGCCGTCTGCCACGGGTTCGAGCACGGGGTCGCCTTGGCCTACGCCCAGAACGCACCGCTGATCATTTGGGGCGCGGAAGAGGCGAACTATGTCGGCCGAGACCTCTCCATCCTCCAGGCAGCTGGAGAATCCAGATTCCCGGTGCTGGACATCCGGCGCAACGGCAGTCTCGTACGGTTGGACGTGCCGGACATCTCCGTTGAGACGCTGAGAGAGGCGTGCCGCGCGCTTCTCAGGGCCGCCTTGGCAGACCCCAGCATTGAACGCTGGGAACTACGTCAAACCTCGCCCGGTCGGCCACCCCTGTGCGTGGACCGTACGGGAACACACGCAGGACTCCAAGTCGCGGAACCTCTCTGGGAGCTTGCCGACCCCCTCCCTTTCGCCGTTCTCCCTCTACTGGCGAATGCCATGACCAATGCCGGAGAACCCGCCGAGACGGCAGTTTCAACGGTTCTCTGCTTGGCTGCTGCACATGTGGTCGGAGAACGAGACCGCTTGTTGCCTGCCCTTGCGCAAGACGATTCAGCCGCCAAGGACGAGCTGATCAGCACCGCGAAGCTGATCAGCGACGGAGCCAAGGCGGCAGCTCAGCTGCTTGAAGGCCCAGCCCGACGCAAGTTGCTTGCCTTCGCAGAAGTCCTTGCTGGCGACTGCCACCGGCTGCGGAGCGCTCGTGCCTTTGAGCTCGCCCACGAGTTCGTGCCGGCGGATCGGGTCCTACGGAGGCATGCGCCAGCTCGCCTGCCGTGGGTCACAGCACTCGACGACTCTGCCGGCTGAGATCCCCGACACAGCTCAGATCGCGCTGCAGAAGCCAGTACGTGCTGTGGGCCAGCGGCTGAGGTGGTTACAGCGCCTATGAAACGAGGCGCAGCGCTGTGATCGAACGTGTCTTCTGGTGAGGGGTCTCGTTGAGGCAGGTAGCGATCGTGGATGTGTCGCCCTGAATCGAGACAGTCACGGGGAGAGTCCTGCGGGGCTCCTTTAATATGGGGTGTCTCACGAGGAGATCACTACTTTAAGCGACCACTGCCGCACGGCGAGTGGGTGGTGGCGTTCGCCGGGCAGGTCATCCGCGTGGCCGTCGAGGTTTACGGCTGCGCGGATCAACCGGAAGCCTTGCCTCCGCAGCGTCGTGCGTGATCTCCTGGAGCTCGTTCAGGTCGGCAAGTACGGAGGATTGGGTCGTGGCGAAGGAGAAGGGGGCGAAAAGTACGTATGGCGTGCCCCTGGAGCGGAGCGACTACCTCAAGCTGGACAAGCATAAATACCACTGTGAGCCGGAAGAATTCGGGGAATGGGTCCGGTCTGGTTACGGGAAAGGCAAGCGTCTCGCTGTTGACCTTTTCTCGGGTGCCGGCGGTCTGAGTCTCGGCCTTGAACGAGCCGGATGGACCACCGCTGCGGCCGTGGACTTCGACGAGCGGGCACGCGAGACTCATGCGGTGAACTTCCCCGGAATGAGCCTTTGTGTCGACCTCGGGGACGACGGGCAGCGAGGCGAGTTCGTCCAGCGAATTCTTGACTCCGGGGCAGAGATCGACATCGTGGCGGGAGGCCCTCCCTGTCAGCCCTTCAGTCGTGCCGGGCGTAGCAAGATTCGACACTTGGTCGACAATCACAACCGTGACCCGCATGATCTTCGCAAGGAACTGTGGCGCGCCTATGTCGACGTAGTGGAGCAGCTCCTTCCTCGTACCGTCCTCATGGAGAACGTCCCCGACATGGGCCTCGGTGACGATTTCAGCGTGATCCGCATCATCGAGGCAAAGCTGGAGAGCCTTGGGTATGCGACCCAGGTTCGTCTCGTCGATGCGTGGAACTATCGCGTGCCGCAGCACAGGAAGCGCCTGATCCTGCTCGCGCGGAGGGACGGTGGCGGCTTCACGTGGGATAAGCCGAAGAAGCAGACCACCCTTCGGGATGCCATTGGAGACCTTCCTCCGATCAACCCGAAGCCTTTGGACCCGGTGGGCTCCCGACTTCTCGACTACGACGAGAAGCAGGAGCCGAAACCTTCACCATTCGCCAAGGAGATGCGCAAGAGGGCAGATAGGGGCGTAATCCATGATCACATGACGCGGCGGGTTCGAGCCGACGACTTCAAGATCTTCACCATCATGGATTCCAAGACCCTCTACTCCGAGCTGGATGAGAAGCTGGGAGACGACGAGAAGGAATTCCAGAGGTACGACGCTGAGCAGTTCACGGACAAGTACAAGAAGCTCGACTGGAACGAGTTGAGCCGTACAATCACTGCGCACATCGCCAAGGACGGTTACTGGTACATCCATCCTGAAGAGCCGCGAACGCTTACCGTACGTGAAGCCGCGAGAATCCAGACCTTCCCGGACCGCTTTCGGTTCGCAGGCACGCGGAGCGACGCCTTCCGGCAGATTGGCAACGCGGTTCCCCCGCTGTTGGGTGAAGCTGCAGCCCGGGTTCTCCTGCCGCAAGATGCACCCGTCGGACACGAGGCCACGGACAAGTGGCCGGAGGTACGTGAGGAGCTGACTCGCTGGGCCAAGGAGCAGCGCGCTGGTAAGCAGTGGTACCAGTTCCCCAACGGCCGGAAGATGAAGCCGCTCGGGGCTCTCGTCATGGCGGTGCTCTCGGGAGGCAAGCTGCATCCGAGCCAGCTCGCCAACGTGATGAACGGTGTTGCCGGACACAGGGAACTGACCCGGGACGTTTACCTCGCCCTCGTGAACGCGGCACCGACAGCCGCCGCCCGCAAGCGTTTGGAAGACCGACTCGGTCCGGTTGTCGACAAGGCCGAGGTCTGGGTAGACGCGGATTCGATCCTTGATCACAGCAAGATGATGGGACTCAAGCCAGCTGAGCTCGCGCTGTTCAGGCTGCTGGCTGGCGACGACATCATGCTGGTCAACCAGGGTGCGTTGCGGGTGGCTGCGAGGTTGCAGCAGAACCAATCACACCTGACCAACCGACTGACCGAGGGGCGACTTAACCTCATAAAGCTTCTCGGCGCTGGCCGTGATGCACCGGTGCGCATGGCCGCCATCAGGTTCGTTGGCGAGAACCTGTGCCGGGACAAGCAGCCCGTTTGTGGAAGCTGTCCGCTGAGTGACTACTGCCCAACCCGTCCACAGGAGGACGAGGGAGCCGCAGCCACCTTCGATGCTGTGCTAACCGCAGACTGACAGGTCCTTCCCGGCAGAACAGGAGGCTGAGGCGTGTGGCGTCGGCGATGCGTTTGGTGGCTCGCTCGGCGTCATCCTTGACTTCCAGACGACTGCTAGGCGAAGAAACCGTGTAGCGGCAGCCCCAGCTGTTCCGGGACTGCCGCCGCTCACGCCGTCTCGTGGTCAACGTCGGTGGGAACAGGGTGGAACCCCTGCCGCAGGGCATCTTCGTAAACCTCTATCGCCTGCCTGGCCTGGGCCCCGACCACCCGTCGCCCCTGGGATAGGCGCTGCGCGACGCGGTCGGCGAGCTGCCTGTCCACGGAGCGCAGGACCCGGCCCTCGCGGGCCCAATCCGCGAGAGCTTGCCACTCCTCGCTGGGGATGTCCTCGACGGCGGCTTCTGCCTCGTCCGACTCGGTGCTCTCGGGCGAGCCGATCTCGAAGGGATCAGCTGTAAGCTCGCTGGCCAGCGCGGCGGGCAGCGTCCACGGGATGCGGGAAACCTCGTCCCAGCAGTCAGGCTTCTTCGCCCACTCCGACACGTGCCGGTCGCCGGAGATCACCGTTTCCATGATCAAGGGACAGAGTTCGTCGAGGGCGCTGTTCAGGGCGTCTGTTGTGCCCTGTTCGTTCCAGATCCTGTCGAGGTCGATCCGCTTCTTGGCCTCAAGCGAGAGCCGGGCGACCGTGTAGGTCGTGATCAGCCGTTTGTGGCTACCAGCCGAGTGTGTACGGGCGATCCGGTCGGCAGCCTGGAAAAGGAGGGAGGTGGCGATGGCGCGCTTGCAGTACTGCACGTCCACGACGGGATCGGACTTCTCGATCCGCTCCATGAAGTGGGCGAAGTTCTTCTGGGCGCCGCGGCTCACCCAGTGCGGGAGCTGTTCCCAGGAGTGCACGAAGGTGGCCAGGTCGGACTTGCTGAATCTCTGTCGCGTCGGCGTAATCAGCTTGAACTTGCGCTGGGCGGCGCGCGTCTCGTACTCCGCGGACTTGTCGGTGTACTGGCCCCGTGCCCGCTCGTAGAACCATCGCGTCTCCTGGCCGCTGCCGTCGGTTGCGGGGGCCCACAGGCTGCGGGAGACACGTTCGAAGGCGACGTGGAACTCGTGGTTCGAGCTGAAGTCGACCAACGTCACCTTGTTCTGGGTGTTGGAGTACTGGGAGATCCTCGGAACGATCTCGGAAAGGTGGGCGGGATCGACGATCGTGAGCTTCATCTGCACGTGGACCCCATCCAAGTCCCGCTTGTCACGGGTCAGGACGTGATGCAGTGAGGCGGTGGTCTGGCCGCCATTGACGATTTGGAGGCCGGTCATGCTCCTGATGGCGATGGGCCGGCCAGCCTCGTCGGTCTCGAAGTCCACGTCCGAGGCGGTGGCGGTCACACCGTTGTTGTAGGCGAGGAACTGGCCCGGGGCTTTCAGAAGGGTGTCGCGGATGCCCTTGTTTACAGTGCCGCGGGTCTGCAGGAAGGACCGAACGTTCAGTTCGAGCAGACGGGTCCGGTGCTCCTTGTACAGCTCGGCCAGCTGCCGACCGGGAATCACTGCCAGGACGACCGAGTAGTTTGGCTCGTCGCTGTGAGCTGCCAGGCAGGGAAGGGGACGCTCGAAAGCCACCTTGATGGGCTCGCCGATACTCCCGGATGTCTCGTGCCTGTGGAGACGCGCGAGATCCCAGAGCTCGTGGGTAACGGGGATCCCCTCGAACTCCGAGGGCTCCGGGGCGCTCGTCGTACTGACCCGGTTGCTGAGGAGGAAGAGGCGGATCTTCGGAACGCTCGACAACGCCTTCTCCACACCGACGCACATGTCGTGCACGTCGGTGTTGTCCTCCTGGTTGGGGCGGATTGACCCGTGCTTTCCCAGGAACGCGAACAGCCGGCGGAAGAGTCTGTCGGACTCGGCCTTGGTCAGCTTGCTGCTCGACGGCGTCAGGTTGAAGTCCG
This sequence comes from Streptomyces nojiriensis, assembly GCF_017639205.1. Lineage (NCBI taxonomy): Bacteria > Bacillati > Actinomycetota > Actinomycetes > Kitasatosporales > Streptomycetaceae > Streptomyces > Streptomyces nojiriensis. Next base: position 7,121,716 of record NZ_CP071139.1, read on the forward strand.
TCGTGTAGAGGTCGAGGCTGGAGCCGTCCTCAGGCATGCCGTAGCCGTAGATCTCCAGTCCCCGAGAGGAGTGGTAGGCGAGTGCTGCGTCGGTGACGACACCGGCTTCCTCAAGGATCTCGAGTACGTGCTGGGTGAACGTGTTCGGAATCGAGCCGCCCTCGGCGTCCGCCAGCGCCTGGATGTCGGTGACCAGCGCGCGGGAGTACTCGTGGACGTCGTGCTCAGCCATGGGTTCCTCGGATCAGGTCGACCAGTTTTTCGGCGGTCACGCTGTGGGTGGCCAGGGCCGACACGTCAATGGTGTAAGTGCAGTTGCCGATCCCAGGCGGCAGCGCGGCCTCGACGATCCGGGGGAAACCCTCCCCGACCGTCCAGAACTCGCTGCGACGCAGGGTGTAGCGATCGTGGTCGTAGAGGTCCCGTTGGTTCGGCAGATAGCCGGCCTGGACCAGCAGGCTCTCGAAGCGCTGTGAGGCGGACGGTGAGGTCAGACGAGCCCGTATCTCGTCCACCAGGCCGTTCAGGCTCGTGCCGATCCCCCGCTGCCGGTCGTCGAGGACGACATGGGCCAGTGCGAGGGGCGTCGAGTCGGCCGTGTCCAGCTGCCGCTCGCTCGCGATCTGCACCGTCCGGGGAGAGCGGACCGTGGTCGACTTCACCTCGACCGCAGCGCCAGGCAGCTGGAAGTCCTGGTTCGTCTGCCGGGGTCCGGTCCAAGAGCCGATAGCTGTGTGCTGGTCGACAGTCGGCAATACGTACTCGAGGAGGAAGTGGAGTTCGCCGAAGAGGCCGCACCGAGCCTGTCGGGACAGGCCCTCGCGTGACACAGAGCGCAGCAGCTGCTGCCACCCAACATAGCGACGAACCGCAGCCTCCGCGGCCGTCTCGGTGGTCGGTGAGTCCCGCACCACCTCTGCGATGTCGGAGACGAGCGGGGTGAACACCTCCGTGAGTTCGTCGTCAGTGAGCATGACCTGGAGCTCGTACTGGTTGCCGGACACCGACGACAGGTTCAGCTGCAGGCCACGTGTGGCCGGCAGTTGTTGGATCTCCTGACGTACGGTGTCAGCGGTCCTGGCGTCAGTGCCGAGCAGCAGCATCCGCCGGAGGGCGGGGTGCGTCACCGACACCTGGATGTCGTGTGGGGAGTCGGGGTAGAGCCGCCGGGTGGACCTCCCCGGGGTCTGCTGGTGAGCTTCCAGCTCCTGCCACACACTCTCGTCGATCACTCTTCGTCCTCGAAGTCGTCGAACTCCATGTCCTGCTTGAACCAGATGTCGTTCACCACGTACTCAGTCTTCAACTGGTGGCGGGAGAACGGGAAGCTGATTGCGAACCCGACCAGCGGAGCGACCGGCTCGGGGCTTCCCGACGACTTGGCCACCTCGGCAGGGCTGAGGGGATAGAGCAGGAGCAACGGCTGATCAGGGCGGCGCTGGTGACGCAAAGGCCGACCGCGGGGGGTGTCCGGATCGAGCGGTTCCCCCTTCCTGTTGAGCTTCCCCTTCGCCGCTTCCTGCGTGGCTTCCAGGGCACGCTTGAGCTGTTCCGGGGTCAGGTCGCGGAGCTCGTCGGCAGGGCTGAGTACACGCTTGATCGTGTAGCGGCCGGAAACGACGTCCGAGGACCTGGAGTGGCTGCGCGTGATGAGGCCGACAGAATGGCCTGCGATCTCGGCCGGAGCTCCCTCGGGCAGTCGGCTCGCCAGACGGATCGTCCAGTTGCCCAGCTCACCCTGTTTGGCGCACTGGCGTACGTACTCCGCGATGAATGCCGGCCGCACCCGCTGGGCCTGTCGGTCGGTGAGGTAGGAGTCGAGGAAACCTTCGGTGACGTCGGAGGACGCGACGCCGCTCCAGACAATGGTCCCGCTCCGCTCGTCCACCTCCCTGGCGGAGTGCGCATCGAGGCGTGCGACAAACGACTCCAGCAGCTCGTGGTTGCTACGGACCACCTTCTCGGAGAGGTCGAAGATGGTCGTCTCGGGAAGCTCACCGGAGTAGCTGAGGCGGACACGTGTACCCTGCCTCATCTTGTTGGACGCCGTGATACCGAGGCCTAGCGACGAGGTTCTGACCTTGAGACCGTACTCGCGGGGGGTAAGTCCAACCGCGGACATCTCCTCGACGTCGCGCCGGAGTTCGTCTGTGGCGGCAGTGATCTCCGCGTACTGGCGCTGCAGCGTACGTGTCGTGTACAGCCGACACAGGTCTTCGTAGCGAGGGCGGTAGCCGAACCAACGTCCCATCTGCAACAAGGTGTCGTACGTCTTGGAGGCACGCAGGTAGTAGCTGACCGACAGCCCTTCGAGGGTCAGACCGCGGGAGAGCTTCTCGCCGCCTACGGCGATGACTGACAAGCCGGTCTCCCGGCGCTCGTAGTACTGGAGGGCGTCCTTCGCCGCACCGTTGACGGCCATGACGGTGATCTTCGCGAGGGCGGCATGGAGATGAGCTTCGACTTCCTCCCAGTCGAGCCTGTCACCGGTCATGTCCTCGGTGCAGGGGACGAAGTCCTCCTCCCAGAGCTGCCGCAGCTCTTCCTCGAGTTCTTCACGTGCGCTGCTGAACCGGTCCTGGAGAACGTCGAAGAGCAGGCGTACATGGGCGTCGATTTGGTCGCGGACCTGCTGCTGCACAGCGGTGAAGCGAGTCACGTGCACCAACATGGAGTTGTGCACTGCGACCTGCCCGCGCGCTCGGCGTGCCGCACAGGTCAGGACGAAGGACCGGATGGCGCGCTGGAGCGACTCCGGAAGGAAGTCGGGAACCTGGAGGTGGGACTTGTGCTTATCCGGCACCCAGAGGTCCGTGTCCTTGATGTTCCTTATAAGCGGCAGGGGCTCGATGTCCTCCTCGTCGCCGTCGGTCTGCAGACCGAAGAGACGCTCGGGACCGAGGTAGTTTGACGGCGCCCGCAGGGTACGGATGAAACTCTCCGGGAAGAGGTCGGGTCCCAGTTCGGCATCGTCTGTGTCGGGGTTGATGTAGATGTTCGCGAAGGGAGTCGCGGTGTAGCCGACGTAGGACGCCTTTGTGAAGCTGTTGACCAGCCGCCTGATGGCCTTGTTGATCGCCGACGGGTTGGTGTCCGGGTCCTTGGAAGTGTTCACTCCGGCGTTGTCGGCTTCGTCGTCGATCACGAACAAGGGAAGGTCGGGAACGACCATCCGGCCGGTCTCCGGGTCCTCCACGCCGTGGTTGTCGATGACCCAGTCGCGCAGGTTGTCGATGATCCGACGGTTCTTTTTGACCACGAGGACCACTGGGACACTGCCCACCGGCACGTTCGCGGAGACCGCCGTCTTCCGGGCGAAGTCCCCCTTCTCGTGACTGGTGGTGAGCGACGCGGCCTTCAGCCGCTTGCCGTGATGCGACATAGCGCCAACACCGATATGACGATGCGCGTCGTCGTCCGAGCGAAACTGGTACTGGGTGTCGAACCCGAGGAGTCCCTCGTCGATACGGAGCTGGGTCTGGCTGCGCAGGTCGTTGTGGATCCCTGCGAACACCACGATGAGCCGGTAGCCGGCGTCGGCTGCCTTCGCGGCGAGCCCGATGAACTGCCCCGTCTTACCGGACTGTACCTGTCCGATCACGAGCCCGGTCCTGCGCCAGATGCCTTCTCGCTGAGGGTCTTCCAGCTCACCGAGAACGTCGTCGGTGCTCTGGTCAAGGCGGCGCACGACCTGCGTCGGGAGCTTGGACACACTCAGCAGGTAGCGCCGGTAGCGGTCCCAGAAGTCCCACTCCCGGTCTGCCTTCGCGTCGGCGAGCCAGGCCACGTGGCCCTCGTCGTTCGTCATGGCGGAGGAATCAGCCTGGAACACGGAAGCTCGGGCCTCGAGCACCTTTCGCACCTGGTCCCGGTCCACTGTGATCCCCTGGGCAGCAAGGATGCTGACCGCGGTGTTCACGGCGAAGTCCACCTCGGCCGGCGTTGCCTGGCGGTCACCCGGCAGGAGCAGCAACGCGGTCTGTTCAGCCTTCTCGAGACTGTCTTCGGGTGTGGTGCTCACAGCGACCTCCAGCGGCCGGGTCGGTTGGGAGTGGGGCTACCAAGTGGGTCAGGAGTTCCAGAAGCCTTGTTGCTCGTCGAAGGGAGGCATGGAGCCAAGTACTCCCCGGGCGTCCTCAGGGGAGCGGCCCTGCTCCAAGAGCGCCTCGTACACCCGGCGAGCGATGTCGACGGTCTCGGGAGCGGCTGGCCCTGGACCGCCGAAGGGTTCGGGGTCGTCGACCGTGTCGGTCTCGTGGAGCATGCGGAGCGCCGTGACCGGGACCGTCTCCTCAAGGAGGCGGAGCATCGAGCGGACGACTTCCGGATTGCCCCCTTGGTCATCCATCGCTGCCTTCACCAAGGGGTGTTTTCTGTTGATACGCAGAGTGATCCGGCCATCGTGACGCTTCACATTCCAGGCAAACCTCAGGGGGTCACCGTGCGCCCGCGACACCACCTGACCACGCTGTCGTGCGGAACGGGAGGCCGCCTCGCGGGTGTACCTGGCGATCCTCTCCAGGTGACGGCGCAAGGAGACGGGGGGAACCACGCTCGCTTTGCGTACGTCCACGCCCCAGTCCGCGTCGGCCTCCGCAGGGATGTCCACGGCGATCCGCGCGAGGTTGTACTTCTCTTCGCGCTTCAGGCCGCGGATCCCCAGCCAGTCACCGGCCAGAATCAGGCGATCACGGCGGTAGACGTAGAAGCCCTGTTGCCCCAGCCATCCCCTCTGCCCGGCAGCCGACTCGTATTCGGCCTCCGAGAGACGCTGTGCCGTGGGGAGGATGAAGGGTTCCACGCGCACCGACTGCGATCCCAGCGGCAAAGGCTCCCAGGGGATCCGCTGTACCGACGGGTGCGTGGACAGAAACGGGTCCCATGGGGAGAGGTCGGAGCCGCGCACCCGGATCCGGCACCGGACCGGACGCTTCAGGAAACGCGCGAAGACCATCGAGAGGTGGGCTTCGGTACGCTCCACCTCCGCATAGAACTGGGCCTGCGTCTTTTCGTCGTCGCCGGCCACGGCGGTGTTGTGGTAGCCGGAGAGCTGCTCCCACAGGACGACGGTCCCGTGCTGCATGCTTCCCGCGATCCGACGCAGGAGGGACGAGGTTGTGTCGCCGGGGTCACGGAGTAGCCGCCACTCCTTGTAGTGCTCCACGACACCGAGGTCCCACGTCCGAACGTGCCAGATCCCGTCCTTGGCTGTGGCTACGGTGAGCTTGCGGCACTGGGAGAACGAGGCGGACTTCAACCCCACACCGAAACGACCGAGATCCATGGCACTCCGCTCGGCGGATGGGCCGCGGGCCGCCACCGTCATGGCGGTCACCAGCTCGGGCTCCGTCATCCCCTTGCCGTCGTCCGTCACTGAGATCCAGGAGCCCTGTCCGTCCCACGTGAAGTCGACGTCGATGTTCTTGGCCTCTGCGGAGACGCTGTTGTCCACAAGATCTGCGACGGCGGCGGGAAGCGAGTAGCCGAGCGAACTGAGCGACGCCACCATGCCGGCAGGGTCGGGCGCGGCAACGTCGAAGTCCATCTTCACGCTCCGTACCCGGTGCACCCGGTCAGTCCTGTGTGGTCGATTCGTCTGTGTGCTCTGCGAAGCGGCACGTGGCAGGACTGCTCGGGCTTCGTGTGGTGAGTGCGCTGCTACTCGTCCCACGTCAGCCGAAATCCCCCGTTCGGAGCATGCTACCGAAAGGGGCTGGTCGGGCGTAGGTGATCTTTGAGAAGAGTTGCCGCTGGAGGCCTGTTCAGTCCAGGTCCCGTTCGCCATAACGCCGTTGGTGACACGGGCTGCCATGGGTGAAGGACATGCTGAGGGGGCTGGCTCCCTGTTGGGCATGGAGCGGGCCATGGGTGCATCAACAGGGGCTTGGCCAAGCCGGGTGGCCGACCCGGAGTTCATAGAAGTGCTTCCCCGGCGGTGGGTACGTTCTCAGGTACTGGAGGCGAGCGGGCGACTCCCTCATCAGCGTCAAGATTGCAGCGGAATACCTCAGTTGACATGGGTGCTGTCATGAGCGCAGGAATCTGCTGCGGGCGCGGTGGCGGCCGCCACGGGGGCTGCCGTGCTCATCCTGTTCGAGGTGCCTCGCGTGGGCGCTGGGGCGGTCAGGTTCGTCGCTGATGCGCAGAGATCGCCACACCCGCTGATGGAGTTCGGCGATGCAGGGGCCGCACGCGAACATCGGCGCCTGCATGCCCGCAACACTCGCTGGTCCGATCCATAAGACGCGTGTCCAGCGTTGCCCGCAGTACAGCCAGCAGACCCCGTCCACCCATGGGTTCCGGTCATCGGTCTGGGCGGGCGCGGGTAGACCTTCGCGCGTAAACGCCTCGATTCCAGGAATCACCAAGCGGTCAGACATGGGGAGTTTCTCCAGTTCGCATCTCCACCGGTCCGAGGTGGTGGGGTCGGGAAGCAGCCTCGTAATCGATGGCTACCGGCGGACGTAGGTCAGTCCGGGGGCGCGGTCGAGGTCGAGGGTGAAGCTGTCCACCTGGTCCGCGCCGCCGGTCAGGGTGAGCGTGTAGCCGTTGCCGACGTACGCCGCTGGCCCCGTTTGGGTGAGCTGGTCTCGGCTTCCTCGGCGCCACAGGTGGAGGGTGCCGGCGCTCCGGGTCAGCCGCAGGCTGCCGGGGGCCTGGTCGCAGGAGAACCTACCGAGCTCGACCTCCGGGCCGCGGTCGCCGTTGGCATGCTGGGTGCGGGCCGCGACCTTGGGCTCTGGGCGCAAGGTCGCGGCCGTGTGGAGGACATCCTTGGGGTCCAGCTCCGGATGTTCTCCGAGGCCCCGCAGGATGGCTGCGGTGATGTAGTCGGCGGCGATGTCGGAGTTGTTAGACAGGCAGATAGCCCGCAGTCCCGTCGCGTCCAGGTGAGTCGCGGCGGAGAACCCTTGTTCGTGCCCGTAGTGGAAGACGCCGACTCGGCCAGGACGGGTGTCGGCGTAGAGGCCGGGTCCGTAAAGGTACGGCTGGTGGTCGCTGGGGTGGTAGGCGAGGGCGTTTTGCCGGGGGAGCTGGTGTTCACACTGCCAGTACTGGTGAAGGTGGGCGAGCCATCGGTCGAGGTCGCTGGCGGTGGTCCACAGGGTTCCCGGGCCGGGCAGCGTGACTGGCACCTCTGTATGCCACCAGTCGTTGTGGACGACCTGGTAGGCGGATGCCGCTCCGGGGATGACCTGGCGGGGGTCGCTCTTGAAGTGGGTGGAGTGCATGCCGAGCGGGCCGAAAACGCGGTGCTGGGCGAGGTCGGGCAGTGTGGTGCGGTGGACCGTTTCGAGGATCTCTGCCAGGAGGAGGTAGTTGGTGTTGCTGTAGAGGAAGCGGCCTTCGGGGACGGCGCGTTGGTGCTGGCGGTAGGCGAGGGTTCGCAGGTCGTCGGCCGTGTAGTGGTCGAGGTCCCGGAAGCCGGCGAGGGAGAGCAGGGACTCGGCGTCGCGTATGCCCGATCGGTGGGTGACCAGGTCCGCGACGGTGACATCGGTGATCTTGAGTCGGGGCAGCAGGTCCGCGGCCTTCTGGTCCAGGCGCAGGAGGTCGTCATGCGCGGCGAGCAGGATCAGGTGGGCGGTGATCTGCTTCGCGACCGATCCGACGTTGAAGGTGGTGTCCGGTCCGATGGGCAGTCTGTGTTCGAGGCTGGCCAGACCGGTGTGTAGAAGAGCGGGCTCTTCGCCTGGCCGGTGGACCAGGAGGGACAGGCCGGGCTCCTCGTCGTGGGCCGCGTTCACAGGGCGAGTGCCTGGTGGTGGGCGGTGGCGAGGCGGTGGCGGAGTCCGTCGTCGCTGATCAGCTCCAGAGCGCGGGCATGGTCGGGTGCCGTACCGGCGAGGAGGCTTCGCTGCTGGTCGAGGTAGGCGGTCAGGAACCGGTGCAGGTCTCCCGCGGTGCTGTTCAGCGCGTGCGCGGTGAACAGCATGGTGAGCGGGAACGCCCAGCAGGCGTGGAGGAATCCGAGCGCAGGCCGCGTTGTCTGCTTCCACGGGGAGTGGAAGTGCGCGGTGTCGCTGATCTTGCATCCCGTTGCCGCGAGGGCGTCGTTCAGCCAGTTGTGCCCGGCCTCGTGGATGAGGTCGCGGGCTAGGACGACCGGGTCGTCGACGTGGTCCATGAAAACCGTGCCGGGCAGGCGGCTGATGGTCCAGCTGTCGAGGGTCTCGCCGAGGTTCTTGGTCCGCAGGAGGCACAGGACGACGGCGTGCGCGGCGAGCAGATCGCCGAAGCCCGCTCGTGCGGCGCTGGTGTACGCGTCGGCCGCGAGGCTGAGCAGGTGGGCCGGGGCGGGCTCGGTACCGGGGCCAGGGCGTGTCCGCAATGTCAGCCGGGGAGCCATAGTCGCAGGCAGGCGAGGGTGACCAGGGCTTTGTAGTGGCGGGCTCGTTTGTCGTAGCGGGTGGCGAGGGCCTTGTTCTGCTTGAGCCGGTTGAAGCAGCGTTCGACGACGTTGCGGCGCCGGTAGACCTCACGGTCGAGACGGCACAGGCTCTCTCCGCGTCGACGCCGTCCGCTGATCTGGTCGACGCGTTCGGGGATGGTGCAGGCGATCCCGCGTTTGCGCAGGTAGGAGCGGATCTTGCGGGATGAGTAGCCCTTGTCGCCGACCACCCGTTCCGGTCGGGTCCGGGGCCGGCCCGGCCCGCACCGCTTGATGCGGATGCGGGCCATGACCGGCTCGAACTGCGTGCAGTCGTTCACGTTCCCGCCGGTGAGCGTGAACGCGAGAGGGCGGCCCCGGCCGTCGCAGGCGAGGTGGATCTTGGTGCTCAGTCCGCCTCGGGACCGGCCGAGTGCCTCACCGGTCCAGGGCCCCCTTTTCGGGCTCCGGCAGCGTGCTGGCGGGCCCGCACGATCGTCGAGTCGACGCAGACGACCGACCAGTCGACTTCGCCGATCGCATCCGAGTGCTGCTGGACGTGGGCCAGGAGCCGGTCCCAGGTTCCGTCCGCCGACCAGCGGCGGAACCGTTCGTAGACCGTCTTCCACGGCCCATACCGTTCGGGCAGGTCCCGCCAGGCAGCACCCGTGGACAGCTTCCACAGGATGCCGTTGAGGACCTGCCGCCGGTCCCGCACCGGACGTCCCATCCGGGGCGGAGCCAGTAACGGTCCGATGATTTCCCAGGCCTGATCGGTCAGTTCATGACGTCGCACCACGAACGGAGTAACGACCGATCGACATTGCGGACACGCCCTAGCAGGGTCGGTAATCACCAGTGGCTGATGACGCCCTGGATCGAGCTCAACTGGCCGGGGTAGAACGGCTGCGGGTGAAGCGACAGTCTCGCTCCCGCCGCGGCGCATTCTCCCCAGATTCTCCCCAGGCCCCTTCAGTCGAGACACCGAGGCCTTCGCTGGTGCGAAGTGGATCTCGGGCTCCGCGCTGCCTGCTACAGCCAGTCCCGCTTCTTGAAGATGATGTACAGGCTCGTACACACCACTGCCATCAGCAGGATCGCGAAGGGGTAGCCGGCTGCCCAGTGCAGCTCCGGCATCGTCTCGAAGTTCATGCCGTAGATGGTTCCCACGAGTGTGGGTGCAAACAAGATGGCCGCCCACGAGGAGATCTTCTTGATCTCCTCGTTCTGTTCGAAGCCTGCCTCGGCCAGGGCGCGCATTTCGGCGTTCTGTTGTTGGGAGACCAGGGTGGCGTTGACCGTGAGGATCTCCGTGAGGGCCTGGCGGAAGCCGTCGACGCGTTCGCTCGTGTGGGTCACGTGGTCCGCCACGTCGCGGAGGTAGCGCTGGAGTTCCTCGTCCGTGCCGTACTTCGCGAAGCCCGCCATCAGGCCGTGGAGCATGCCCACCAGGGGGCGGGTGGCGCGTTGGAACTCGACCATTTCGCGGGAGAGTTCGTAGATGCGGCGGGAGACCGCCGGGTCGCCGCGGAAGACCTCCGTCTCGATCTCGTCGATGTCCGTCTGGACGCCCTCGACGACCGGGGCGTAGCCGTCGACCACCGCGTCGAGGATGGCGTACAGGGCCGCCTCCGGGCCGAGGGAGAGGAGTTCCGGGTTGCCCTCCATCCGGCGGCGGACGGCGGACAGGTCCGGGGCGCCGCCGTGCCGGACCGTGATCAGGAAGTCCGGTCCTACGAAGATGTGGAGCTCGGCGAAGTCGACCTCCTCCTGGGCGTCGAGGTAGCGGGCGGCGCGCAGGACGACGAAGAGGGTGTCGCCGTAACGCTCCAGCTTGGGGCGCTGGTGGGCCTCCAAGGCGTCCTCGACGGCGAGTTCGTGGAGGTTGAACTCGGCGGCCAGGGAGTGGAGTTCGGGTTCCGTCGGACGGTGCAGGCCGATCCAGGCCATCCCGTCGGGCTCCTCGCGCAGCTGCCGGAAGGTCTCGGCGAGGGTGGCCGGGGAGGCGATGCGGCGGCCGTCGCGGTAGACGGCCGAGTCGATCACGCTGCGGTGCTCCGGGGGAGCGGCGGCCGCCGGTGCGGGCTGCGGGCCGGTCGGCTGTCCCGGCGGAGGGCCGGCGGCGGCCGGGGTGGCCGGGCGTCGCCAACCCGTGCGCTTCGCGGCGGACGGCGAGGGGCGGCGGTCTGGGCGCTCCGGCATCGCAGGTCAGCTCCCGGTCGAACGTCTGTTTACGGGCAAGGGGCAGGATATAGGGGAGAAAAGGGCGGCCGGTGCCGGGCAGGGGGTTCCGGCCCGCTCCCGTCCGCTTCGGTTCCGGGGTTGCGGACCGAAGCTGTCCGCAAGGGGGATTAGTTTGCTGCCATGGCTTCCAGGACGACACACCCCGTACTCGCCACCCGCGCTCTGAACCGTGCCACGCTCGCCCGCCAGCTGATGCTCAGCCGCGCCGAGATGTCCGCGGGGGACGCCGTCGCGCACCTGCTCGGGCTGCAGGCGCAGAACGTGAAGCCGCCCTACTTCCAGCTGCACGCCCGGCTCGCCGGCTTCCGGCCCGCCGAGCTGGCCGGGCTCATGGAGGCCCGCGAGGTCGTCCGGATGGTCACCATGCGGTCGACGATCCACACCCACACCGCCCACGACGCCCTGGCGCTCAGGCCCCTCGTCCAGCCCGCCCGCGACCGCGAGGTCAACTACTTCCGCAAGGGGCTCGCGGGGGTGGACCTGGAGCGGCTCGCGCGGCGTGCCCGCGCCTTCGTCGAGAGCGAGCCGCGCACCATGGGCGAGATCCGCGAGGAACTGCTCGAGGAATGGCCCGACGCCGACCCGCAGTCCCTGTCCGTCGCCGCCCGCTGCAGGCTGCCGCTGGTCCAGGTCACCCCCCGTGGGGTGTGGGGGCGCAGCGGCCAGGTCCGGCTCACGACCGTCGAGAGCTGGCTCGGGAAGCCCGCCGGAGCGGCGCAGCCCGTGGACGAGGTCGTGCTGCGCTACCTCGCCGCGTTCGGGCCCGCCTCGGTCAAGGACATGCAGACCTGGGCCGGACTGACCCGGCTGCGCGAGGCCTTCGAGCGGCTGCGCCCGGGCCTCCTCGTCTTCCAGGACGAGAACGGGGTGGAGCTCTTCGACCTCCCGGGCGCCCCCCGTCCCGACGCGGACACCCCGGCCCCGCCCCGCTTCCTCCCGGAGTTCGACAACCTCCTGCTCTCGCACGCCGACCGCACCCGCGTGGTCGCCCCCGAGGTCAAGGGGCGCACGTGGACCGGGAACCAGGCCCACTGCACCCTGCTGGTGGACGGGTTCCTCGCCGGCCTGTGGAAGCTCGAAGGGCGGTCGCTCACCATCGAGCTGTTCGGTCCGGTCCCGAAGGCGGCGAAGGAGGAGATCGTCGCCGAGGGGGAGTCGATGGTGGAAGGGATGGCGGAAGGGATGGCGGGAGAGGGGGAGCAGGCGGGTGGTGCGGCGGTGCGGTTCGGAGCGGTCAGAGCCTGACGCGCGTCCCCTGGCGGCCCCGTACCGTCCCGGACGGTCAACTCGCGGCTGACGCCGCACTGGTGGTCCGTGCACCGAAGACGGCACGATGCCCGACATGACGACCGAGAGTACGCAGGACGACGCCACCGCCCGGTTCCTGGCCGCCCGGGACTTCCTGCTGGAACGCCGCGGCGACTACGAGGCCGCCCACGCCGGATTCACCTGGCCCCGCCCCCACCGCTTCAACTGGGCCCTGGACTGGTTCGACCACATCGCCGCCGGCAACGACGCCGACGCCCTGCGCATCGTCGAGGAGGACGGCACCAGCCAGGGCCTCACCTTCGCGGAGCTCGCCGTACGGTCGGGCGCCGCCGCCAACTGGCTGCGCGAGCAGGGCGTCGCGCCCGGCGACCGGATCCTGGTCATGCTCGGCAACCAGCGCGAGCTGTGGGAGGTGATGCTCGGCGCGATGAAGCTGCGCGCCGTCGTCATCCCCGCCACCCCGCTGCTCGGCCCGGCCGACCTGCGCGACCGGGTCGAACGCGGCCAGGTGCGCCACGTCATCGCGCGGGCCCTGGACACCCCCAAGTTCGACGAGGTGCCGGGCGGCTACACCCGGATCGCTGCCGGGGACGAGGTCCCCGACGGCTGGCTGAGGCTGGCGGACACGGCGGGCGCCGACGGCGATTTCACACCGGACGGCGAGACCCTCGCCACCGACCCGCTCATGCTGTACTTCACCTCCGGCACCACCGACCGCCCCAAGCTCGTCGAGCACACGCACGCCTCGTACCCCATCGGGCACCTCTCCACCATGTACTGGCTCGGGCTGCGCCCCGGCGACGTGCACCTCAACATCGCGTCGCCCGGCTGGGCCAAGCACGCCTGGTCCAACCTCTTCGCCCCGTGGAACGCCGGAGCGACCGTCTTCGTCCACAACTACACCCGCTTCGACGCCGAGCGGCTGATGGCCGAGATGGACCGGCACGGCGTGACCACATTCTGCGCCCCGCCCACCGTGTGGCGGATGCTGATCCAGTCCGACCTCACCAAGCTGGCCCGGCCCCCGCGCGAGGCGGTCGCTGCCGGGGAGCCGCTGAACCCGGAGGTCATCGAGCGGGTCCGCGCGGCCTGGGGCGTCACCATCCGCGACGGCTTCGGCCAGACCGAGACCACCCTCCAGGTGGGGAACTTCCCCGGGGCGCCCGTCAAGCCCGGCTCCATGGGCCGGCCCGCCCCCGGCTACGAGATCGTCCTGCTGGACCCGGTCACCGGCAAGGAGTCCCCCGACGAGGGCGAGCTCTGCGTGGACCTGCGCACCCGGCCCGCCGGGGTGACGACCGGCTACCGCGACGATCCGCAGCGCACGGCCGAGGCCATGGCGGACGGGCTCTACCGCACCGGTGACATCGCCGCGCGCGACGCCGACGGGTACCTCACCTACGTCGGGCGCTCCGACGACGTCTTCAAGGCCTCGGACTACAAGATCAGCCCGTTCGAGCTGGAGAGCGCCCTGCTGGAGCACGAGGCGGTGGCCGAGGCCGCCGTCGTCCCGGCCCCGGACGCGCTGCGGCTGGCGGTCCCGAAGGCGTACGTCACCCTCGCGGGCGGCTGGGAGCCCGGACCGGAGACGGCCCGGGTGCTGTTCGAGCACTCCCGCGCCGTGCTGTCCCCGTACAAGCGGATCCGGTGCATCGAGTTCGCCGAGCTCCCGAAGACCGTGTCCGGCAAGATCCGCCGGGTGGAGCTGCGGGAGCTCACCGCGGCCGGGTCGGCGGGGGAGTACCACGAGGCCGACCTGGACTGAGGGGAGCGCCCACGGGCTGCCGCGTCCGCGCAGCAGCCCGTACGGGAGTATCCGCGGAGGGCGTACGGGAGTACTACGCGGGCAGGTGCGCCTCGATCGCGGCGATGACCTCGGGGGCCTCCGGCTCGGTGCGCGGGCGGAAGCGCGCCACGACCTCGCCGGCGGGGGAGATCAGGAACTTCTCGAAGTTCCACTGGATGTCCCCGGCCTCGCCGTCCGCGTCCGGGGTCTTCACCAGCTCCGCGTAGAGCGGGTGCCGGTTCTCGCCGTTGACCTCGGACTTCTCCAGGATCGGGAAGGTGACGCCGAAACCGGCCGCGCAGAAGGTCTGGATGTCCTCGGCGTTGCCGGGCTCCTGCTCACCGAACTGGTTGCAGGGCACGCCGATGACCGTGAAGCCCTTCTCCTCGTACGTGAACTGCAGGCGGGCCAGCCCCGAGTACTGGGGGGTGAGCCCGCACTGCGAGGCGGTGTTCACCAGGAGGATCGCCTTGCCCTTGTGGGCGGCGAGGCTGGTGGGCTCGTCGGACAGCGTGGTCAGCGGGATGTCGTACAGGCTCATCGGGCTCTCCTGGGCAGGAAGTAGGCAATGCCTCCGAGCTTAGGGGGTCGCTCGGCGATGCTGCCGGGGCGACCCGTTCCCGGAGTGCCTACGCGTCCGGGCCCACCAGCGCGTCCGCCGGGTCGTTGACCGGCTGTGGCATGCCCGTCAGGTCCATGACGAAGAGCGGTATCCCGAGATCGTCCGCGCGGGCCCGGGCCTCCTCCGTGTATCCGGCGAGCGCGAAGTACACGCTGGTCGCGGACGCCGTGAGCCCGTTCAGCCAGACGCACTCCACCGCCCGCAGCCCGGCCGGTGCCGTGGTCGGGTCCACCTGGGCGACCAGGCCCGGAGCCCGCAGGTCCACGGTCGCCGCCGGGATCGGGCGCCCGTCGGGCTGCCGTACGTCCCGGAAGCCGAGCCAGCGCAGGTACAGCGCGGCCGTGGCCACCGCGTCGCGGGCCGTACGGATGGTCACCGGCCGGAACGCGGGCCGCGGGACCGGTGCGGACGGCGGCGGCGGGATGTGCGCCGGACCCCCGCCCACGGCTCCGCCGCCAGATCCGCCAGGTCCGCCAGGTCCGCCCGGATCCGGCCGGGCGGCCGCCGAAGGCGAGCCCGCGCGGACCCCGGCCGGACCCGCCGGCGTCCCCGTGCCCTCCGGCGGGTGGACCGGAATGAGCACCACCGTCCCGCACCCACCGCACCCCAGCTCGGGATGGGGCCACTCGCTCTCCCGCCCGCACGTCGTGCAGCGCACCGTCACCCAGGTGTCCGTCCACGTCCGGTGGGTCAGCGGAACCGGCGGCGCCGCCAGGTCCAGCGGGGGATGGACCGGGCTTCCGCAGGCGCAGGGGAAGACCGGGGCGGTGTAGCCGTTCTCGCGCAGGCACGCCGGGCAGCGCACCGGTACCGCTTCCGCCATGAGACCTGGACCCCCTCCGTCGCTGTGCGTAGGTCCATGCTCCACCACCGGCGACCGCCGGGGGGAGGCCGCACTCCTTTTCCGGGGGTTTCCTGCCGGCGCATCGGTGATTTGTACAAGTCGCCGACCGAGATGCGGCTTTTGGTGGCTTCCGAGGTCCCCCACCGCCTTGACGTCGCAGGAGTCGCCGCTTAGTTTGTTCCGTATAGCAGAACAAAACTTCCGGATGACGGAAAAGCCTGACCGCCAGACCCGCAGGAGAACTCGATGCCTCGTATGACAGCCGCCGCCGCTGCAGTGGAGATCCTCAAGCTCGAGGGTGTCGAACAAACGTTCGGTGTCCCCGGTGCTGCGATCAACCCGTTCTACCGAGAGCTCAAGAACGTGGGCGGCATCGCGCACACGCTGGCTCGCCACGTCGAGGGCGCGTCGCACATGGCCGAGGGCTACACCCGCGCCAAGGCGGGCAACATCGGCGTCTGCATCGGTACGTCGGGTCCGGCCGGCACCGACATGATCACCGGCCTGTACTCGGCGATCGCGGACTCGATCCCGATCCTGTGCATCACCGGTCAGGCTCCGGTCTCGAAGCTCCACAAGGAGGACTTCCAGGCCGTCGACATCGCCTCGATCGCCAAGCCGGTCACCAAGAAGGCCACGACCGTCCTGGAGGCCGCGCAGGTCCCGGGCGTGTTCCAGGAGGCCTTCCACCTCATGCGCTCCGGCCGTCCGGGCCCGGTCCTCATCGACCTCCCGATCGACGTCCAGCTGACCGAGATCGAGTTCGACCCGGCCACCTACGCGCCGCTGCCGGTCTACAAGCCGCAGGCCACCCGCGCCCAGGCCGCCAAGGCCCTGCAGTTCCTGCTGGAGTCGGAGCGCCCGCTGATCGTCGCCGGCGGCGGCATCATCAACGCCGACGCGTCCGACCTGCTGGTCGAGTTCGCCGAGCTGGTGAACGTCCCCGTCATCTCCACCCTGATGGGCTGGGGCACCATCCCGGACGACCACGAGCTGGCCGCCGGCATGGTCGGTGTCCAGACCGCGCACCGCTACGGCAACGCGACGTTCCTGGAGTCGGACTTCGTCTTCGGCATCGGCAACCGCTGGGCCAACCGTCACACCGGCTACAACCTGGACGCCTACACCAAGGGCCGCAAGTTCGTCCACGTCGACATCGAGCCCACGCAGCTCGGCAAGATCTTCGCCCCGGACTTCGGCATCGCCTCCGACGCCAAGGCCGCGCTGGAGCTCTTCATCGAGATCGCCAAGGAGCTCAAGGCCGAGGGCAAGCTGCCGGACTTCTCCGCCTGGGCCGCCTCGGCGCAGGACCGCAAGGCGACCCTGCAGCGCCGTACGCACTTCGACAACATCCCCCTGAAGCCGCAGCGCGTCTACGAGGAGATGAACAAGGCGTTCGGTCCCGAGACCCGCTACGTCACCACGATCGGCCTCTCCCAGATCGCCGCGGCGCAGTTCCTGCACGTCTACCGCCCGCGCAACTGGATCAACTGCGGCCAGGCCGGCCCGCTCGGCTGGACCATCCCGGCCGCCATCGGTGCCGCCACCGCGGAGCCGGAGACCCCGATCGTCGCGCTGTCCGGCGACTACGACTTCCAGTTCATGATCGAGGAGCTGGCGGTCGCCGCCCAGCACAAGGTCCCCTACGTCCACGTCCTCGTGAACAACGCCTACCTGGGTCTGATCCGCCAGGCGCAGGGTGGCCTCGGCATCAACTTCGAGGTCAACCTCGAGTTCGAGAACATCAACACCCCCGAGCTGGGCGTCTACGGCGTCGACCACGTCAAGGTCGCCGAGGGCCTGGGCGTCAAGGCCATCCGCGTCACCGACCCGGACAAGCTGGGCGAGGCCTTCGAGGAGGCCAAGAAGCTGGCCCAGGAGTTCCAGGTCCCGGTCGTCGTCGAGGCGATCCTGGAGCGCATCACCAACATCGCGATGAGCAAGACGGTCGACATGAGCGACGTCACCGAGTTCGAAGAGCTCGCGACCGAGCCGGGCCACGCCCCGACCGCGATCAAGGCCCTGCAGGTCTGATCACCCCGCACCACCCGGCGGCCCCCGCCCCTCCGCGAGGAGGGCGGGGGCCGCTCCGCGTTCCGGCGCCGCCGGGCCCGTACGGCGGCGTCCGTTCGGGGCTTCGTCACGTGTGTCGACCGCCGGCTGCCCCTGCGGGCGGCCCGGCGGAGGACACTGACCGGTGCTCCGCCGCTGCCGCGGGGGACGGTGGAGAACGAGGTGGACGGGGTGGCGGAGGCTTCGACGGGCGGGAATGACCGTGACGGCGACGGCTCCGTCGAAGCCGATGTCGAGCGCGGCGGATACCGGCAGGAGCTGAAGCGCACGCTGGGCTCCTTCCAGGTGTTCGCGATCTCGTTCGCCTTCATCTCGGTGGCGGTCGGCGTCTTCGGGACCTACGACGAAGTACTCCGAACCGCGGGACCGGTGGGGATCTGGCTCTGGCTGATCGCCGCGGTGGGGCAGACCCTGGTGGCGCTGGTGGTCGCCCAGTTCGCGGCCCGCATCCCGCTCAGCGGCTCCTCCTACCAATGGGCCTCACGGCTGGCCGACCCGCGGACCGGCTGGTGGTTCGGCTGGCTGACCTTCTGCTTCCTGGCGATCGCCGTCGTGGCGATCGACAACGCCCTGGCGAGCCAGTCGTTCATGCCGCTCGCCGGCATCGCGGCGGACGAGGACACCGCGCGTGTGATCACGCTCGTGGTGCTGCTCGTCCAGGCCGTCGTCGCCATCGCCTCGACACGCCTGGTCAGCTGGATCAACTCGGTGGCGGTGGGGCTGGAAGTGGCCCTCGTCGTGGTGGTGACGATCGCGCTCCTCATCGCCGTGGCGGTCACGGGCGACGGCTCGGCGGCCAATCTCACCTCGCGCGGGGTCGCCGCGCACGCGCCCGGCTACTTCGCAGTCGGCGGCGGGCTGATGCTGGCGATGATCATGGGTCTCGCCACCCTCGTGGGCTTCGACTCCGCCGCGAACCTGGCGGAGGAGGCCAAGGACCCCCACCGCAGCGTCCCGCGCGCGATCGTGGGGTCGGTCGTCGCCGCGGGAATCCTCGGCATGCTCTTCCTGATCGCGCTGACCGTCGCGATCGAGGACGTCCCGCGGATCAGCGCCGACGGGTCGCCGGTCGCGGCGATCATGCGCGAGAACCTCGGTCCGGCCGCGGAGAAGGTGCTGCTCGTCGCGATCTCGTTCGCGTTCTTCGGCGCCGGGATCGTGGTGATGGTCTCCTGCTCGCGGCTGGTCTACGCGATGTCGCGCGACGCGCGCTTCCCCGCGCACCGGGTGATGCGGCGGGTGAACACCCGTACGCAGACGCCGGTCCCGGCGACCCTGCTGATCCTCGCGCTCGGACTCGTCCTGATGGTGGCGCTGCCCGGCGCCGCACTGCTGGAGCTGATCACGGCGTCGACGATCCTCCCGGCCGTCATCTACGGCGCGACGATCGTCCTCTACCTGGCCGTGCGCGGCCGCCTGGGCCGCCGTCCGGGCGCCTTCGACCTCGGACGCCTGGAGCTGCCGGTCGCGCTCTGCGCGCTGGTCTGGACCCTGCTCGCGCTGTTCGTCCTGGTGACGCCGCGGGAGGCACTGGTCCCCGTCGTGATCGTGGCCGGCCTGCTCCTCCTGGGCGGGCTGTTCTTCCTCGGCATGCTGGTGTTCGACCGCGAGGCGCTGGACACCGAACCCGGCGAGGACGTCTTCCGCGAGGGCCGTTGAGGAGCGTTCCCGTCCAGGGCCGGAGTCCTGCCCGGACACGACAAAGCGCCGAGTCACGGGACCGTCCGTGACTCGGCGCTCTGGTTTGTTACCGCCCGACGGTGCGAGGCTGGCGCGACAGGACGTTCGCACCGCCGGGCGGAGCAGGAGGCTCCTTCGCTTCGTGCAGGGGGCTCTGTGCGTAGCCCCTGTACGGAGGAGGAGTTGGCTGGGACCGTGGCGAACGGCGACGAGAACTCCGGCGTCGTCTCCCTCAGGTCAAGAGACGGGCCTCGGAACCCATTACCACCGCACTGGCTCGCACGCTCGCCACGGTCCTCGTCCTGCCCTCACCGTGTACCACCCCTCATCCGGGTCCACGGGTCGGGCTGAGCACCCGGGGCCTGACCTCCCGTCAGGCCCCCGGTACAACTGGGTGGCTCAGGCGTCGCGCAGGGCGCGGACGGCCTCCTCGACGCGCTTGCCGTAGTCGGCGTCGGCGGCGTGGAAGTGAGCCAGGTTCTTCTCGATGACGTCTTCCAGGGTGACCTGGGACAGGCCGCCGGCGATGTTCGCCACCAGACGCTGCTTCTCGGCCTCCGACATCAGCCGGTAGAGCTCACCGGCCTGGAAGAAGTCGTCGTCCTTGGTGTGGGCCGGGGCCGCGTGGGTGCCCGTGTAGCCGGAGACGGCCTTCGGGGCGCCCAGCGCCAGACCGGTCTCGGCCGGACCCTGGTACGAGTTGGGCTCGTAGTTCTTGTCGTGGCGCGAGCCGTTGCGCAGCGCCATGACACCGTCGCGGCCGTAGTTGTCGGCCTTCGTCGCCTTCGGGGCGTTGACCGGCAGCACGGTGTGGTTCACACCGAGGCGGTAGCGCTGGGCGTCGGCGTACGCGAAGAGACGGCCCTGGAGCATCTTGTCCGGCGAGGCGGTGATGCCCGGGACGAAGTTGTTCGGGGAGAAGGCGGACTGCTCGACCTCGGCGAAGACGTTGTCCGGGTTGCGGTCGAGGACCAGACGGCCCACGCGCTGCAGCGGGTAGTCGCTGTGCGGCCACACCTTGGTGAGGTCGAACGGGTTGAAGCGGTAGTCCGCGGCCTCGGCGGCCGGCATGATCTGCACGTACAGGGTCCACGAGGGGTTCACACCGCGCTCGATGGCCTGCAGCAGGTCGGTCTGGTGCGAGTTCGCGTCCTTGCCGACGAGCTCGGCGGCCTGCTCGCCCGACAGGCAGCGGATGCCCTGGTTCGTCTTGAAGTGGTACTTGACGAAGAAGGCCTCGCCCGACTCGTTGGTCCACTGGTACGTGTGGGAGCCGTAGCCGTTCATGTGACGGTACGACGCCGGGATGCCGCGGTCACCCATGAGCCAGGTGATCTGGTGCGTCGCCTCGGGGGCGTGCGCCCAGAAGTCCCAGACGTTGTCCGGCTCCTGCTTGCCCGTGAAGGGGTCGCGCTTCTGGGAGTGGATGAAGTCGGGGAACTTGATCGGGTCCTTGATGAAGAACACCGGGGTGTTGTTGCCGACGAGGTCGTAGTTGCCCTCTTCGGTGTAGAACTTGAGCGCGAAGCCGCGCGGGTCGCGGACCGCGTCCGCGCCGCCGAGCGAGTCGGCGACGGTGGAGAACCGCAGGAAGGTCTCGGTCTTCTTGCCGACCGTGTTCAGGAACGCGGCGCTGGTGTACGCGGTGACGTCGTCGGTCACCTCGAAGTAGCCGTACGCGGCCGAGCCGCGGGCGTGCACCACGCGCTCCGGGATGCGCTCACGGTTGAAGCGGGCGAGCTTCTCCAGGAGCTGCTGGTCCTGGACCAGGAGCGGGCCACCGACGCCGGCGGTGGCGGAGTTCTGATTGTCGGCGACCGGGGCGCCGGACTCGGTCGTCAGCGTGCGCTTCGACATGGTGACCTTCCGTACGGGGTAACTGCTGACGGAAAGCGTCTTCCGTCATGCGGAACAGCCTAATTTCGGCGAGAACTAAACGTCAACAGTTTGTTGAACGAAGTTGAAGAGTGAGTGGTGATCCGGACGGCGCCGGCGCTTGGGCGCGACAGGACAGGTGTCAGCGCCGGCGCCATCCGGAAACTCAGGTCCCCCGCGAGAGGGGGAGTGCTCAGATCTGAGCGCCGGAGAGGCGCTCGACGGCACGGAGCAGGGCCGAGTGGTCCAGGCCGCCGTCACCCTGGGCGCGCAGCGAGGCGACCAGCTGGGCGACGACCGCGCCGACCGGAAGGGCCGCACCGACGTTGCGGGCGGCGTCGGTGACGATGCCCATGTCCTTGTGGTGCAGGTCGATCCGGAAGCCGGGCTTGAAGTCGCGGTTCAGGAAGTTGTCCTTCTTGCGGGTCAGCACCGTGGAGCCGGCCAGGCCGCCGTTGAGGACGTCCAGGGCGGCCTGCAGGTTCACGCCGGACTTCTCGAGGAAGACGACGGCCTCGGCGCACGCCTGGATGTTCACCGCGACGATGAGCTGGTTGGCGGCCTTCACGGTCTGGCCGGAGCCGTGCGGACCGCACAGGACGATGACCTTGCCGAGGGCCTCGAGGATGGGCAGGGCCTCGTCGAAGTCGGCCTGCTCGCCACCCACCATGATCGACAGGACGGCCTCGATGGCGCCGGCCTCGCCGCCGGACACCGGGGCGTCGATGACGCGGATGCCCTTGGCGGCGGCGTTCTTCGCGAGGTCGACCGAGGTCTGCGGGGTGATCGACGACATGTCGATGATCAGCGCGCCGGACTTCGCGTTCTCCAGGATGCCGTTCTCACCGTAGGAGATGGCCTCGACCTGCGGGGAGGCGGGCACCATCGTGATGATGACGTCGGCGTCCGCCACGGCCTCGGCGATCGAGCCGGCCGCGCTGCCGCCGGCGGCGGCCAGACGGTCCAGCTTGTCCTGCTCCAGGGTGAAGCCGGTGACCGAGTAGCCGGCCTTCAGGAGGTTCTCGGCCATGGGGGAGCCCATGATTCCGAGACCGATCCAGGCGATCTTGGGGAGGTTGCTCATGATGAGGGTCCTTCTCTTAATGCTTTGTACGAAAAGTTCGTGAAGTGCCTGGCTGATCGCCCGGACTTGGTCCGCCTACTTCGCGGCGCGGGCCTCGGCCGGCAGCCATGCGAAGGAAGCGGCAGCGTCGGCGGCCTTGTACTCCAGGCCTACGTAGCCCTCGTACCCGGCCTTCTTCAGCTGGTCGAGCAGCTCCTCCAGGGGCAGCTCGCCGGTGCCGGGGGCACCGCGTCCCGGCTTGTCCGCGATCTGGACGTGCCCGGTCTTGGCGGCGTACTTTTCGATGACCTCGGAGAGGTCCTCATCGTTCATCGCCAGGTGGTACAGGTCGAGCAGGAACTTGGCGTTGCCGAGGCCGGTGGCCTCGTTCACCTTGTCCACGACCTCGATGCCGGCCGGTGCGCTCACCAGGGGGTAGAGCGGCGACTCGGGCTTGTTGAGGGTCTCGATCAGGAGGATCGCGCCGACGCGGTCCGCGGCCTGGGCCGCCACGACCAGGTTCTTCAGGGCGAGCTCGTCCTGAACGGCCGGCTCCACGCCTTCGACGCGGTTGCCGTAGAGGGCGTTCAGCGCCTTGCAGCCGACCGAGGCCGCGAAGTCCGCGGCCACGTTGATGTTGGCGTTGAAGCGCTCCGACTCCGCACCGGGCACCGAGACCGCGCCGCGGTCCGGACCCGGCAGTTGGCCGGCGTAGAAGTTCAGTCCCACCAGCTGGGTGCCGGCGTCCTCGAGAGCCTTCTTGAGGGCGTCGAGCTCCTCCTGTGCGGGGGTGGGGGTCTCGATCCAGGGCCACCACAGCTCGACCGCCGTGAAGCCCGCCGCGGCGGCGGCCGCGGGGCGCTCCAGGAGCGGGAGTTCCGTGAAGAGGATCGACAGGTTCACATCGAAGCGCTGGTCCGTGTATCCCATGAGGGGTGTGCGCTCCTTCCGTATTGCGGAAGTTATTTTCTGCTTGATGGAAGACTGCATGGGGTTCTGCGTGGATGTCAAGTGCGGACTGCCGAAAAATCCAGACCGCGGGGTAGCTTGACGGCGTGCGATTGAGAGTGGAGTTCACGACCGAGCCCTTCGATCTGGAAGAGGCTCCTGCCCATGCCGTGGCGGCCCGCGAGGTCATCCAGAAGGCCCAGCTGGACGCGGTGGACGTCGGCCCGTTCGGCAACACCGCCGAGGGTGAGGCCGACCGGGTGCTGGCCGCGGTGGGGGCACTGCTGCGCGACTCCCTGGAGGCCGGCGCCACGCGCGTCTCGCTCCAGGTCAATGTGATCGGGGAGGAGGTCTCATGACCGAGCCCCGCGACCACCCCTTCGTCGCAGCGGTCAAGCCGCTGGTGGACGCCATGGGCGGTGAGCTGATGGATCCCGCCCTGGCGCAGCCCGACGACGTCGTGCTCACCTGGGAGGGACAGGACCTGCTGGCCGTGCGCCTGCCGCAGCTCTCGGACTCGCTGGACCACATCCTGGCGGCCCTGGAGCGGCGGTACGGCGTACCGTTGGCGCAGCTCGACCGGAAGTCCAAGCAGGACGTCGTACGGATACTGGAGGCGCGGGGCGCCTTCTCCGTACGGCACGGCGTGGAAACGGTCGCGGGCGCTCTGGGTGTCAGCCGCTTCACCGTCTACAACTACCTGAACCGGGATTCGGGCACCCCGAAGGGGCGGGCAAGAGCAGCCGGGAGTGAATGCAGCCTGACTCACGGTGACGAGCCGCCGCCCAATTCACCCGGGCGGCGGCTTTTGTGTACGGGAAGTTTCAACAAAGTGTTGACGCCGTGTTGTCGAGGGCGTTAGCTATGCGCAGCCCGTCAAAGCAACAACAGGCCACGGAGGCCTACCGTGACTTCGAGTCCGACCCCGGGTCTCACCCGGTTCAACGCCTTGGACGACAGCGCGGCCACGGCCGAGCTGCACGAGGTGTGCGCCAGCTCGGCGTGGGGGAGCAAGATGCTCGCCCAGCGCCCCTTCGCCACCGCAGAGTCCCTGTTCGCCGCGAACGAAGCCGCCATGGCGGAGCTCACCGCGGACGACCTGGGCGAAGCGATGGGAGGCCACGCGCCGATCGGCCGGCCGAAGCCGGGAGACCCGACCTCCGCCCGCGAGCAGCGTGGCATGGCCGGTGCCTCGGAGGAGCTCAAGAACGAGCTCCTCGAACTGAACCTGGCCTACCAGGACAAGTTCGGCCACGTCTTCCTCATCTGCGCCACCGGTGCGACCGGTGAGTTCATGCGTGACGCGGTCAAGGTCCGGATCGACAACTCGCCGGAGCAGGAGCGGGAGATCGCCCGCGGCGAGCTCGTCAAGATCAACAAGATCCGCCTCACCCGCCTCGTCGAACTCGCAGAAGGAGCGTGACCATGAGCACCGAGACCATCGCGTCGGTGTCCACGCACATCCTGGACACCAGCATCGGCAAGCCCGCCGAGGGCGTCGCCATCTCCCTGTCGGCCCGCACGGGCCTGCGCGGCGAGTGGGCGGCCCTGGGCGGCTCCGCCACCGATGCGGACGGGCGCTGCAAGGACCTGCCGGCGCTGCCGGAGGGCACCACACACGTGCGTCTCGATTTCGAGACCGAGACGTACTTCGAGAAGAAGCAAGCCGAGGCGCAGCAGGACGCCCCCCGCGTAAGGGACAGCGGTGCGTTCTTCCCCGAGGTCACCATCACCTTTGCGGTGAACCCGGGCGAGCACTACCACGTACCGCTGCTGCTCAACCCGTTCGGCTACTCCGTTTACCGAGGGAGCTAGCATGGCCACGATTCTGGGCCAGAACCAGTACGGCAAAGCAGAGAACCGCGTCGTCAAGATCACGCGGGACGGCGACACGCACCACATCAAGGACCTGAACGTCTCGGTCGCCCTCTCCGGCGACATGGACGACGTCCACTACTCCGGCTCGAACGCCAACTGCCTTCCGACGGACACCACCAAGAACACGGTGTACGCGTTCGCCAAGGAGTACGGCATCGAGTCCGCCGAGCAGTTCGGCATCCACCTGGCGCGCTGGTTCGTCACCAGCCAGGAGCCGATCAAGCGCGCGCGCATCCGGATCGAGGAGTACGCCTGGGACCGGATCGCCACCTCGGACGCCAACTCCAAGTTCATCGGCTCCGACGAGGTGAACCACTCCTTCGTCCGCCAGGGCATGGAGACCCGCGTCACCCAGATCACGTACGACGGTACGAACTGGGAGGTCATCTCCGGCCTCAAGGACCTCGTCGTCATGAACTCCACGAACTCCGAGTTCTGGGGTTACGTGAAGGACAAGTACACGACGCTGAGGGAGGCCTACGACCGCATCCTGGCCACCCAGGTGTCGGCTCGCTGGCGCTTCAACTGGTCGGACGACGAGCAGCGGATGCCCAACTGGGAGAAGTCCTACGCCGAGGTCCGCAAGCACATGCTGCAGGCCTTCGCGGAGACCTACTCCCTGTCGCTGCAGCAGACCCTGTACCAGATGGGTTCGCGCATCATCAACCACCGTTCGGAGATCGACGAGGTCCGCTTCTCGCTCCCGAACAAGCACCACTTCCTGGTCGACCTGGAGCCCTTCGGCCTCAAGAACGACAACGAGGTGTACTTCGCCGCGGACCGTCCGTACGGTCTGATCGAGGCCACTGTTCTCCGGGACGGCGTCGACGCCCGTATCCCCGTGGACATGACCAACCTCTGACGCGGCACGCGCGTCCCGGGGCTCCGCAGTGGCCCCGGGACCGCGCGACACCCCCAAGCTTCCTGAATCGGCACCCGGACGTATCACACGGGGCGGCAGTACTGTCAGCTGTCAAGGCCCCCGGCTCCGGCACTCAAATCTCCTGGGCCTTGCCGTGCCCGCACCGCCACTGAAAGCACGAGGAAGTCCCATGGCAGCATCGGCAGCCCATGACAGCGCCGCCCGGCGCATCGTCATCGAGAACTGTGCGATCGCGACCGTCGACGCGAACGACACCGAGTACGCCTCGGGTCACATCGTCATCGCCGGCAACCGGATCGAGTCCATCGGCGCGGGCAAGGCCCCCGAGAACCTCGACAACGTAGTCCGCCGCATCGACGGCACCGGGCACCTCGTGACCCCCGGTCTGGTCAACACCCACCACCACTTCTACCAGTGGATCACGCGTGGTCTGGCCACCGACCACAACCTCTTCAACTGGCTCGTCGCGCTGTACCCGACGTGGGCGCGCATCGACGAGCAGATGACGTACACGGCCGCGCAGGGCTCCCTCGCCGCGATGGCCAAGGGCGGTGTGACCACCGCGATGGACCACCACTACGTCTTCCCCAAGGGCTCCGGCGACCTGTCCGGCTCGATCATCCGCGCCGCGTCCGAGATGGGTGTCCGCTTCACCCTCGCCCGCGGTTCGATGGACCGCAGCGAGAAGGACGGCGGCCTGCCGCCGGACCACGCCGTCGAGACCCTCGAAGGCGCGCTCGCCGACACCGAGGCGACCGTCAAGAAGTTCCACGACGCCTCCTTCGACTCGATGACCCAGGTCGCCGTCGCCCCGTGCTCCCCCTTCTCGGTCTCCACCGAGCTGCTGAAGCAGGGTGCCGAGCTGGCCCGCCGCCTCGGTGTGCGCATGCACACGCACGGCAGCGAGACCGTCGAGGAGGAGAAGTTCTGCCACGAGCTCTTCGGCATGGGCCCGACCGACTACTTCGAGTCGACCGGCTGGCTCGGCGAGGACGTGTGGATGGCGCACAGCGTCCACATGAACGACTCCGACATCGCCGCGTTCGCCCGTACGAAGACCGGTGTCGCGCACTGCCCGTCCTCCAACGCCCGTCTGGCCGCCGGCATCGCCCGCGTCCCGGACATGCTCGCCGCCGGTGTCCCGGTCGGCCTCGGCGTGGACGGCACCGCCTCCAACGAGTCCGGTGAGCTGCACACCGAGCTGCGCAACGCGCTGCTGATCAACCGCCTGAACCCGGTCCACCGCGAGCGCGCCCTGAACGCGCGCCAGGCCCTGCGCCTCGGTACCTACGGCGGCGCCCAGGTCCTCGGCCGTGCCGACAACATCGGTTCGCTGGAGGTCGGCAAGTGTGCCGACCTGGTCCTGTGGAACCTGAACACCTTCCTGCACTCCTCGATCGCCGACCCGGTCACCGCGCTGGTCTTCGGTGCGGCGGCCCCGGTCACCGCGTCGTTCGTCAACGGCAAGCAGATCGTCGAGAACAACCGTCTCCTCTTCGCCGACGAGGACGCCATCGCCGTGTCCACCCGGGAAGAGGCCCAGCGCCTCGCGCGGATCTCCGCGCAGGCCTGATCCCACGGAGTCCGGCCGGGGGGGACGGCCCCCGGCCGGCGGCCGCGGACCCGAGCGGGGTCCGTGGCAGCCGTTCCCGGGTAGCGCCTGAGGAGATCCGAAGGCGCCCCGGGGGCGGTGACTCGTGCAACCAGTCCGCGGCGCGCAGCTCGCGCCCTTGCCGCGGCACCCCCAGCTCACGATCGGGTCCGGCTCGCGCCGGGGTCCCGAGCTGGACCGCAGCGCGGAACCGATGATCGGGCGAATCGTTTCCGCACCCCTTGGGACAAGTATTCGCACCACCACAACTGCATACAGGCTCGACTCGCACCGCTTTCGCACCACCTCCAAGACACCACGCCCCTGCCGGCGTGTTCAACCGAACGGAGGAAGCCGTGGCCCAGGCGCCCAGGTTTCGCAAAGATGCAGATGCAGTCGCAGTACCGGAGGAGAAGCATCCGGTCGATGAGACCCTGCCTCCGCTGAAAATGTTCACGAGCGGTCTCCAGCACGTGGCCGCCATGTACGCGGGTGTCGTGGCCCCGCCCATGATCGTCGGTCCGGCCGTCGGGCTCTCCGCCACCGAGACCGCCTTCCTGATGGGCGCCTCGCTCTTCACCGCAGGCCTCGCCACCCTCCTCCAGACCCTCGGGTTCTGGAAGATCGGCGCCAAACTCCCCTTCGTCAACGGCGTCTCCTTCGCCGGTGTGACCCCGATGATCGCGATCGGCAAGGGGGAAGGGGAGAACGCCGTCCCCGTCATCTTCGGCGCGATCATCGTCGCCGGAGTCATCGGCTTCTTCGCCGCCCCCTACTTCGGCAAACTCGTCCGCTTCTTCCCACCGGTCGTGACGGGTACGGTCATCACCCTCATCGGCGTCTCGCTCCTGCCCGTCGCCTTCAACTGGTCACAGGGCGGCAACCGCACCGCCACCGACTACGGCTCCATGCAGAACATCGGCATGGCCGCCGCCACCCTGGTGATCGTCCTGCTGATGCGCAAGTTCCTGCGCGGCTTCCTCCAGCAGATATCCATCCTCCTCGGCCTGGTCGCCGGCACGCTCATCGCCCTCCCGCTCGGCATGACCAGCTTCGACGCCGTCAAGAACGCGTCGGTGGTCGGCTTCCCGACCCCCTTCCACTTCGGCGCCCCGCAGTTCCAGGTCGCGGCGATCATCTCGATGTGCATCGTCATGCTGGTCTGCATGACCGAGTCCACCGCCGACATCCTGGCCCTGGGCAAGATCGTCGGCCGTCCGGCGGACGCGAGGACCATCGAGGGCGGCCTGCGCGCCGACACCCTCGGCAGCGCGATCAGCCCGCTCTTCAACGGGTTCATGTGCAGCGCCTTCGCCCAGAACATCGGACTGGTCGCCATGACCAAGGTCCGCAGCCGCTTCGTCGTCGCCGCGGGCGGCGGGATCCTCATCCTGCTCGGCCTGTGCCCGATGGCCGCCTCCGTCATCGGAGTGGTCCCGCTGCCGGTCCTCGGCGGCGCCGGCATCGTCCTCTTCGGCTCGGTCGCGGCCAGCGGCATCCAGACCCTGGCCGGGGCGGCCATGGAGAAGGGCGAGAACGCCCTGATCGTCGCCGCTTCCGTGGGCATCGGCCTGATCCCCATCGCTGCGCCGGAGTTCTACCACGCCTTCCCGAAGGATCTGCTGGTCGTCCTCGACTCCGGCATCAGCACCGGGTGCGTGGTGGCCATCCTGTTGAACCTGGCCTTCAACCACCTCGGTGCCAGGAAGGGCGCGGCCTCGGGGGCCGCGGCCGACCCGGTACCGGTGCACTGACACCGGGCCACCCGCCCGGGCGCACGCGGCGGCGGCGCGCACGCCACCCACTGCGGGTGTGGCGTGCGCGCCGCCGCCGCGTGCACGGCTCAGCAGGTCGAGTGGAAGAGGCCGGCGACCCGCTCGGTGGCGGCCAGCCGGTTGTAGATCTCCACGGCCTCGGCCGTCTCCGCCACGTGCACCTCGACCCCGGCCGCCCGGAGCACCTCCAGCGTCTGCGGTACGACCCCGAGGCGCCTTTCCATGCCCTGGGTGAGCACGACCGCCGTCACCCCGAGTTCGAGGAACTCGCGTACCTCCTGCGGCTGGATGCCGGGATCGTGCCGCGTACCGTGCTCGGACCAGTCCCAGGGGCGGCCACCGCCCGGGTAGAGCCTGAAGTCCTTGCCGGGAGCGAGCCCTTCGGCCTCGATGCGACCCCACGAGAGGTGGGTGATGCGCGGGGACCGGCCGCCGGCGGCCGGGGCGGGCACCGGGGGAGGGCTCCACAGCATCAAGTTGCTCATCAGCTCGGCCTGTTCGATCGCGTCGTCCAGGGCGTGGTGGGTGTGGCGGCGCCGCGACAGCAGTTCGCGCGGCATCCGGCCCTTGACCGCCGCCCGCAGCGGCACCCGGGCCTTCGTGGCGTAGAGGGTCTTCATGTCCAGACAGCCGGAGTGGCCGAAGGGGCTGTCCCCGCCGAACCGGATCAGGTACCAGTACAGGAAGGTCCAGTCGAAGGAGGCCGGGTAGCCGCACATCACCGGCTGCGCCCCCGCGGACACCTCCCGTACCCAGGAGCGGAACTCGGCCATGGCCACCGCCGGATCGGCGCCCTCCCGCACCAGGAGGTCGCGGTCCAGCCCGCTCACAGCCAGCGCCTCGGGCACGAACTCCTCGCTGATCGGCCGCAACTCCCGGTAGAAGGTGAGCTGTTCCGGATCGGCGGCCGTATACGAGGCGCCGTTCTGGCGGCCCGCGACCGAGGCCCCGAAGCTGATCATCGAATACGGTCCGGGAATGGGCCCGTCGGCCTCGATGTCGACGGAGATGTAGAGACTGGGACGTGCGCCACGTGCTGCCATGCGCCCGAGCATGCCAGCCCCCCTCGCGCCGATCACCTGATTTCCGCCGGGCGCCGGCCTGCGGAATCGACGCCCGGCCGTCCCGGAGGGACCATGGGAAGCGGGGGTGCCCCCGGACCGAAGGAACCGGCATGTTCGAAAACAGCAGGGCATTCAGCGGATTCGCGGTCGACGACCTGGAACGGGCCAAGGAGTTCTACGGTACGACCCTCGGCCTGGGCGTCTCCGAGGACGAGGAGATGGGCCTGCTCCGCCTCGACCTCGCGGGCGGCACCACGATCATGGTCTACCCGAAGGAGGACCACCGGCCCGCGAACTGCACGATCCTGAACTTCCCCGTGGACGACGTCGAACGGGCCGTGGACGAGCTCACGGCGCGCGGCGTCGCCTTCGATCGCTACGAGGGCTTCGAGGCGGACGCCAAGGGCATCGTGCACGGCGAGGACGGCATGCCCACCATCGCCTGGTTCAAGGACCCGGCGGGCAACATCCTGTCGGTGCTCACGGCCCCCGACCGGTGACCCGCGCGTCGGCGTGCTCGCGGACCGCGATCCTGGCGAGCTTCGTCAGCATCATGCCGTTGCGGATGGCGACGATGTAGTCCACGGGAAGGCCGTGCATCCGGGTGCCGGGTCCCCGCAGCGGGTGCCAGTCCAGGGTGAAGAGGGTGTTCTCGCCCCAGGGGTCCAGGCGCATGGCGATGCGCGCCGCGCCGAAGGGTTCCGCCCTGGCTTCCAGCTCCAGGCGGCGCTGCGGTTCGCACCGGCGGACGACGCACGTGTCGTCGAGGGTGAGGGGGCCGGCGCCGACCCGGACCTTCAGCCGGGCCCCCACGTCGGGCCAGTGCGGATCCGCGGCGAGGACCTGTTGGGTTCCCGTGACCCATTCGCCGTAGCGGTGGCCGTCGGACAGCAGGCGCCAGACCTCGGACGGCGTGCTCAGGATCAGGCGGCGGTTGCGGGCCACACCGATCACGCTCCTTCCGGATGCGGCGCGCCGCGTCGGGCCCGCGGTCCGTCGCCCCGTCCGTCACCCCCAGACTCGCGCCGCAGGGCCGTTCGCGCAGTCCCACTGACCCGAACGGGCCCACGGGGCTCCACCGGGCCGCGTCGCCCGGTGGAGCCCCGACGGCGGTTCCCGTTCAGGAGGCAGGGGTCAGGAACATGCCCGTCTGGTCCCCGCCCGCGGTGTTCTTGCAGCTGAAGCCGGAGCTCGCGGGCTGGGCGACGACCAGGGCCAGGCAGCGCCCCGCGGCGAGCTGGCCGAAGTAGTTCGGGTGCATGGACTCCTGGATCAGCCCCTGCGTCTCGTTGTTGTCGATCCAGCGCGCCCACTCGCTCGTCTTCGCCGAGGCCGGCATCGTGGAGCTCACCTGCTTGCTCGCCTTCGCACACACCTCACGGCCCTGCATCATGTCCCGCAGGTCCAGGAACTGCACGCCCTTGGCCGCCGCGACGCCCTTGATCCGGTTCGCTATCTGCGGCACGAGCGAGTCCCGCGCCCAGTCCGAGTCCCGGTTCCAGAAGGGGCAGCCGCCGGTGTTGAGCCGGCTCCAGTCGCTCTGCGTGTACCGGTTCTCCGCACCGCGCGGGATCGGCGACGGGTAGGACTGCAGCACGATCCGGTACGAGGAGTCCGCGTACCCGGCCGCGCGCATCACGGCCCGGATCTCGTCCACGGACTTGCCGACCTTGCCCATGACCGCATCGATCTTCTGGTCGACGCCGGACTGCTGGTCGTCGTAGCAGTACGAGTTCCAGAGGACGAAGTCGAGCGCGCAGTCGGTGATGATGTCGGCGAAGCCGAGGTCGTTGCCGCCGATGGACAGGGCGATGACCTTGACGTCGTGGCTCGCGGCCACCGCGGCGAGCTGATCGGCCTGCGGGGCCTCGCCCTTGTAGGCGACGCCGCCGTTGGAGGCGCGGAACACGTTGTCCGAGACCGCCCCGGAACAGGCGAGGTTCACGGCGACGTCGGCGATCGCCCCGGCGCTGCGCACCTCGGCGGAGTCGGAGCGGTGGCAGCCGCCGGCGGTGGTCCCGTAGACCTTGGCGGGGTCGTAGGTGCTGCCGCTGATCCAGCCCCGGTCGGTCCCGTTCCGGCTGCCGCTGTTGGTCAGGCTGTTGCCCTTCCAGCGCCCGGCCTCGCCGGAGATGTAGCTGTCGCCCATGGACACCACGGCGGTGGGTCCGGTTCCCGGGCTGGCGGCGGAGGTGCCCGCCCCGCCGGCCAGCAGTGCGCCGGCGGCGAGCGGCACGGCCATTGCGGCCCCGGCCAGCCGTCGCACCCGACTGCGGTCCCGGTCCTTGCTGACGTTGCGGAATCCGATCACTGCGGAACTCCTGCGTTCGGCCACGCCGAAGTCGGCGACGACTGCGTCGCGTGGCTGGGAAGTGGGGGTACCGCCGGCCGGTGGCATCGGAAAGGTGACACGGGCCCACTTGTTACCGCTAGGTACAGTTACGTTACGAACGAGTAACGACCGACCGGTCGTTCGGGACCCCGCTCTTCCTGTTGTGGAACGCAAACGGCCCCGCCCCCGCGCCGTGAGGCGACGGGGGCGGGGCCGACAGGCTTCGACCGCTGTGCGTTTCGGCCGAGTCCGGGTATCAGCCGACCAGCTGGTCGTAGGCGGGGAGGGTCAGGAAGTCCGCGTAGTCCGCGTCCAGGGAGACCTGGAGGAGGAGGTCGTGGGCCTGCTTCCACTTGCCGGCCGCGAAGGCCTCTTCGCCGACCTCGGCGCGGATGGCGGCCAGTTCCTCGGCCGCGATCCTGCGGGTCAGTTCGGCCGTGGCCGTCTCACCGTTCTCGAAGACGACGCCCGCGTTGATCCACTGCCAGATCTGCGAGCGCGAGATCTCGGCGGTGGCCGCGTCCTCCATCAGGCCGAAGATGCCGACGGCGCCGAGGCCGCGCAGCCACGCCTCGATGTAGCGGATGCCGACCTGGACCGCGTTGCGCAGGCCCTCGTACGTCGGCCGCGCGTCCAGGGAGTCGATCGCGATGAGCTCGCCCGGGGCCACCGAGACGTCCTCGCGCAGTCGGTCCTTCTGGTTCGGCTTCTCGCCGAGCACCGCGTCGAAGGAGGCCATCGCGATCGGGACCAGGTCGGGGTGGGCGACCCAGGAGCCGTCGAAGCCGTCGCCCGCCTCGCGGTCCTTGTCGGCCTTGACCTTCTCGAAGGCGACCTTGTTGACCTCGGCGTCCTTGCGGGACGGGATGAACGCCGCCATGCCGCCGATGGCGTGCGCGCCGCGCTTGTGACAGGTGCGGACCAGCAGTTCGGTGTACGCCCGCATGAACGGGGCGGTCATCGTCACCGCGTTGCGGTCCGGCAGGACGAACTTCTCGCCGCCGTCACGGAAGTTCTTCACGATGGAGAAGAGGTAGTCCCAGCGGCCCGCGTTCAGGCCGGCCGCGTGGTCGCGCAGCTCGTAGAGGATCTCCTCCATCTCGTACGCGGCGGTGATCGTCTCGATGAGGACGGTCGCGCGGACGGTGCCCTGGGGGATGCCGACGTAGTCCTGCGCGAAGACGAAGATCTCGTTCCAGAGGCGGGCCTCCAGGTGGGACTCCGTCTTCGGCAGGTAGAAGTACGGGCCCTTGCCGAGGTCGATCAGGCGCTTGGCGTTGTGGAAGAAGTACAGGCCGAAGTCCACGAGCGAGCCGGACGCCGGGCCGCCCTCGATCCGCAGGTGACGCTCCTCCAGGTGCCAGCCGCGCGGCCGCATGACGACGGTGGCGAGCTGGTCGGCGGGCTTCAGCGCGTACGCCTTGCCCGTGCGCGGGTCGGTGAAGTCGATGCGGCGCTCGTAGGCGTCGATGAGGTTGAGCTGGCCGAGGACGACGTTCTCCCAGGTGGGAGCGGAGGCGTCCTCGAAGTCGGCGAGCCAGACCTTGGCGCCCGAGTTCAGGGCGTTGATGGTCATCTTGCGGTCCGTCGGACCGGTGATCTCCACGCGACGGTCGTTCAGCGCGGCCGGGGCCGGCGCCACCTTCCAGTCGCCCTCGCGGACCTGTGCGGTGTCCGGGAGGAAGTCGAGGGTGGAGGTCCGGGCGATCTCGGCACGGCGCTCGGCCCGGCGGGCGAGGAGCTCGGCGCGGCGGGGGGCGAACCGCCGGTGGAGCTCGGCCACGAAGGCGAGGGCCGCTTCGGTGAGGACTTCGTCCTGCCGGGGCAGGGGCTCGGCGTCGACGATGGCCAGCGGGGACGGCGCTGGTGCGGACATATCTGTCACTCCTTCAGCGGCGGTGCCTGGCGGCCGCGGGGGAATGCTCGCGCGAGACGGCACGCAGTGCCGTCGGGTGTGGAGAGTTCCGCAATACGGTCGCGGGCGCCGTCTGGGGGTTCAGGGCGCTTCTGACCAGTGGATAGTAATTTCCTCATGGTGGAAGTTCAATGGTTTGTTGATGTCGAGATTCTCTGAGTCGACAGATTCCGCTTCCCGGTGGCCCTGAGTGCCAAGTCCGTCACGCCGTGCTCAGAGGAGTCGTGCCAGGTCGGGCGGCGTGTCGATGTCGAAGGCCTCCGCGATGTCCGCACACTCCACCAGCATGAGCTCCCCGGCATGTCGCGCAAGATGCACCCGCGCGCCCTTGTCGCCGGTCGCCGTCGCCGCGATGTCGGCCCAGCGGTCCGCGCCGAACAGCACCGGGTGGCCGCGCTCCCCGTCGTACGCCGCCGCCACCAGGCTCGTGGGGGAGCGGTACGCCGCCAGTACCCGCGCCACCGCCGCCGGGCCGATGCCCGGCTGGTCCACCAGCG
Organism: Streptomyces nojiriensis; assembly: GCF_017639205.1. NCBI lineage: Bacteria > Bacillati > Actinomycetota > Actinomycetes > Kitasatosporales > Streptomycetaceae > Streptomyces > Streptomyces nojiriensis. The sequence continues at coordinate 7,156,426 of NZ_CP071139.1, forward strand.
AGACCAGGGCCGCGCGGGCGCCCGTACCGGCGAGGGACGTGAGGCCGACCCGCAGCGAGGATCCCATCCCCTGCGCCCAGTCCGGGTTGTCCACGACCACGCAGCCGGCCAGGTCCGCGCGCTCGCGCACCTCGGCCGCGGAGGCGCCGAGCACCACGTGCACCGGGCCGCAGCCCGCCTCGCGCAGGACCCGTACGGCGTTCTCGACCAGCGGGCGGCCGCGATAGGGGAGCAGGGCCTTGGGCCGGCCGCCGAGCCGGCGGCCACCGCCGGCGGCCAGGAGCAGGCCCGCGATCAGGGGTGGACCGGTCTGTGCGTGGTTGTTGGCTGGCATGTCACCGATTCTCGCTGCTGCGCGCGATCCGGTGACCGCCGTGCCAGGGCGCGCCGTACGGAGGCCAGCACGGCCCCGATCCGCAGCGGACGGGCGATCCGGTTCTCGGCGGCGGCCAGCAGGACGCGCTCGTCGCGGTCGGTCAGCATCTCGGGAACTCCTTGCCAATCGAGGGCCAATACAGCGAGTCTGGTCCTCGATTGGCCTGGCCGTCAGAGCCAATCAGGGGAGGTTGGCATGGCAATCGGGCGAGTGGTCCAGACAGCGGACAGAACCATCGGCAGCCGTCAGCTCGCGGCCCTGCTGCCCGCCGACGTCCTGGCCCGCCCCGGCTACCGGGCGCTCGCCGACGCAGTCCGCACGCTGATCCTCGACGGACGCATCGCCCTGCACGTCCGGCTGCCCGCCGAACGCGAACTCGCCGAGGCGGTCGGCGCCAGCCGGGCCACCATCACCGGCGCCTACGACCTGCTGCGCGAGAGCGGCTACGTCCGCAGCCGGCGCGGCGCCGGCACCTGGACCGAGCTCCCCGACGGCCACCGCCCCGTCGGGGCCCACGCCCTCCTCGGCGCCGGCGGCTACAGCGCCGACGGCGATCCCGGTGTCGACCTCGCCATCGCCGCCATGGGCGCCCCGGAGGGCGAGCTCGCCGACGCCCTCGCCCGGGCCGCGCGCCGGCTGCCCGAGCTCGCCCGGAACCCCGGCTACCACCCCTTCGGCCTGCCCGACCTCCGCAGCGCCGTCGCCGACCGGTTCACCCGCCGCGGGCTCCCCACGCGCCCCGAGCAGATCCTGGTGACGGCCGGGTCCCAGCAGGCCTTCTCCCTGGTCGTCAGCCTGCTCTGCCGGCCCGGGGACCGGGTCGTGACCGAGAATCCCACCTACGCCAACGCCCTCGACGCCCTGCGCCACGCACGGCTGCGCACCGGATCCATCGCCGTCTCCGACGCGGGCTGGGACATGGAGATAGCCGAGTCCACCCTGCGCCAGACCGTGCCCAGGCTGGCGTACGTGATCCCCGACTTCCACAACCCGACGGGGGCCCTGATGCCACCGGAGCAGCGGCTGCGGCTGCTCGCGGCGACCCGTGCCACCGGGACCTGGCTGGTCGTCGACGAGACGATCGCCGACATCGCGCTGGACGTGCCCGCGCCCGCACCGCTGGCCTCCCTCGCCCCGCGCGGGGGCGCGGACCACGTGATCACCATCGGCTCGCTGAGCAAGACGCACTGGGGCGGGCTGCGGGTGGGGTGGGTCCGGGCCACCGCGAAGATGATCACCGAGCTGACGGCTGTCCGGGTCTCCGCCGACATGACCGGCTCGGTGCTCGACCAGCTCGTCGCGCTCCCGCTGCTGGCCGGCATCGACGCCGCGCTGCCGGCCCGGCTGACGCAGCTGCGGATCCGGCGCGAGGCCCTGGTGCAGTCGCTCCAGCGGCACACCCCGGAATGGTCCTGGCAGGTCCCGCCGGGCGGCCTCTCGCTCTGGGTCGACCTGGGCGAACCGGTCAGCTCGGCCCTGGCCGAGCGGGCCGCCGCGGCCGGGGTGCACATCGGCCGCGGTGCCCGCTTCGGCGTCGACCCGGGCACCTTCGAACACCGGCTCCGGATCCCGTACACCCTCCCCGCCGACCGGCTCGACGAGGGCATCCGCCGCCTCGCGGGCGCCTTCCACGACGGGGTGCCGCTGCCACCGGCGGTGGACCGCCCGCACTGGGTAGCGTAAGGACCGGGCCTGCGCAGGCCCGGCCCTTACGCGGACCTGCGGAAGTACCGGTTCGCCGCCGGGCGGAACATCAGCACCACCGCCGTCAGCACGGCCGCCAGATGGACCGTCCTGCTCGCCCCGAAGACCCACTCCACGGCGTCCGTACGGGCCAGCGCGTCGGAGAGCGACCCGCCGTCGAGGAGGTACCCGAGCGGTCCGACCACCAGCGAGGCGGTGCCGAGGACCCCGAGGCCGACCGCCAGGGTGATCCGGGCCCAGCCGGCGCCGCGGCGCATGCGCAAGGCGACCAGCACGGCGGCGGTGAACACGGCCAGCCGCACCGCCAGACCCGCACCGATCCCGTCGGCCGGAGCCCGGCCCACCATCAGTGCGGTCTCGAACGCGCCCGCGGCCACGGCGGTGACCCAGAGCGCGAAGGCGGCCCGGACGGCGGCGGGCGGCGGGCCGGGGTCGCTGCGTTCCGTCGCACGGCGCGCGGGGAGGGAGACGGCAGGCATCGTGGGCTCGCTCTCGTTCCGGGGACTGGATGGTTCGACACCCCGATGCTCCCGTCGGCGCGCGCCGCGCACCCGCCTGCAGCCCCGCCTGTCCGCCCTGGGGCCAGCCCCCCTACGGGGTGCGGATCAGGCGGCGGGTGGCGGCCGCCGCGACCGCCGAGGTGCGGGAGTCGACGCCGAGCTTGGCGTAGATGTGCACCAGGTGGGACTTGACCGTGGCCTGGCTGAGGAAGAGCCTCTTGGAGATCTGCTGGTTCGACAGGCCGTCCGCGACCAGCTGAAGCACCTCCAGCTCCCGCTTCGTCAGCGCCTCCGCCGGGGTCCGCATCCGGTCCATCAGGCGCAGCGCCACCGCCGGGGCCAGCGCCGACTGGCCCGCCGCGGCCGTCCGGACGGCCGCCGCCAGCTCCTCCGGCGGGGCGTCCTTGAGCAGATAGCCCGAGGCGCCCGCCTCCACCGCCGCCAGGATGTCCGCGTCCGTGTCGTACGTGGTCAGCACCAGCACCCGGGGCGCGCCCGGGCGGGCGGTGATCAGGGCCGTCGCCTCGGAGCCGTGCATACCGGGCCCGGGACCGAACTGGAGGTCCATCAGCACCACGTCCACCGGGTCCGCCGCGGCCAGCTCCACCGCCCGCTCGGCGGTCGCCGCCTCGGCCACCACCGCGAAGTCCGGTTCGGTGTCCAGCACCGCGCGCAGCCCGGCCCGGACCACCGGGTGGTCGTCGGCGAGCAGGAGACGGATGGTCACAGGGCCTCCACGGCGTCCGGATGTTCCGCGTGTGCTGCGTCCTCGACGTGTTCGAGGTTCTCGAGGGGCAGCGGCAGGGTGACGGCCACGGCGGTGCCCTGCCCGGGGTCGGACTCCACGGTGAACAGCCCGCCCAGGGTCTCGGCGCGCGAGCGCATGGCGGGCAGCCCGAAGCCGCCGTCGCCCGAGCCGGAGGCGACCGACGAGGGGTCGAAGCCGTGCCCGTCGTCGACGATGTCCAGGGTGACCGAGGCGTCCATGAACGTCAGGGTGATCTCGGCGCGCCCGGCCCGCGCGTGCCGCACCACATTGGCCAGCGCCGACTGCGCGATGCGCAGCAGGGCCACCTCGTACGGGGTGGGCAGCACCCGCGGGCTGCCGGTCAGCGAGAACCGCACGCGCGGCCCCGGGACCCCCGCGCACAGCCGCTCCAGCGCGGCCGCGAGCGACCCGTGCTCCAGGTCCGGCGGGGTGAGGGCCCGTACGAAGCGGCGCGCCTCGGCGAGGTTCTCCTGGGCCGCCTCCCGGGCCCGGGCGATGTGCGGCCGGGCCGGGGCCCCCTCGGGCAGCGCCCGCTCGGCGGCCCGCAGCAGCAGCTGGATGGAGGAGAGCCCCTGGGCGAGGGTGTCGTGGATCTCCCGGGCGAGGCGCTCCCGCTCCGCCATGATCCCGGCGCCCCGCTCGGCCGCGGCCAGCTCGGCCCGGGTCGTGATGAGCTCCTCGATCAGCTCCCTGCGGCGCTCGCTCTCGCGGTACAGCGCCTGGTAGCCCAGTACGGTCGCCACCGCCACCGCCCCGCCCAGCAGCGGCCCGAGGAAGGCCCCGGGGGTCACCGAGCTGCTGTGCGCGAGGAAGCCGCCGATGGCCGCGCAGGCGGTCACCGCGACGGCAGTGACCCCCCAGCGCAGCCGCAGCAGGTGCAGCTCCAGGAAGTAGAGCGGGAAGGCGATCCACAGGCCGTCGGGGGAGACCACGAGCAGCGCCGCCCAGGCCGCGCCGAGCCCGGCCAGCCACAGCGCCCCGGCGCGCGGCGAGCTGTGCACGGCGGGGGCCCGTACGCCGCCCGCGTAGACGGCGGCGAGCACCGCGCAGGCGGCGATCACCCAGCCGGGCCGGGGCGCGGAATCGGTGACGGCCCGCCCGGCGGCGAGCAAGAGCAGGCCGAAGAGCAGCGCGTGCAGGCACAGCCGCAGCACCTTGGACACGGGCGTCAGGGCACGCGCGGCGGGGAGAACGGAGGAAACGGGAGCAGTCATGTCCGGACCAGCGTAAGTGGGGGCGGACCGGACCCGGTCAACCAAAAGTTCGATGTCCGGGCACACCCTTCGATACGAGGATCACTACCGGGGCGCGATGCCTTGTGTCCACGCGGAAGACCAAGGTGGGGAACATGTTCGTCGCATGGAGAGATCTACGGTTCGCCAAGGGCCGCTTCGCCCTCATGGGCTCGGTCGTGCTGCTCATCACCCTGCTGGTGGGCCTGCTGTCCGGGCTCACCTCCGGCCTGGCACGGGAGAACGTCTCGGCCGTCACCGGTCTGCCCGCCACGCACCTGGCCTTCGCCGCGCCCACCGGGGACCAGAAGGTGTCCTTCACCAACTCCCAGGTGTCCGAGTCCGCCTGGCTGGCCTGGCGGAAGCAGCCCGGGGTCCGGGCGGCGGAGCCGCTCGGCATCCGCACCACCAACGCCGTCTCGGGTGAGCGCACCGCCGCGGTCTCGGTCTTCGGCGTGGATTCCGCCGGGGGTCTCGCACCGCGGAACGCCGGCCTCACCCAGGGGCAGGTGGTCCTGACGGAGAAGGCCGCCAAGGAGCTGGGCGGCCTGACCGCCGGGGCCAGGCTCAGGATCGGCCCGCTGGAACTGACCGTGGCGGGGGTGTCCGGGACCGCCGCCTACAGCCACACCCCGGTCGTCTGGATGGACCTGGGCGACTGGCAGCGCATCGGCAACCCCGGTACCTCCCTCGACACCCTCGCCACGGTCGTCGCCGTCTCCGGTGGCGGCGGCCTGGACCTCGGCGCGGCGGACAAGGCCGCCGCGACCAAGGCGCAGACCGTGGACGAGGCCCTGGGCGCCATCGGCTCGTACCAGGCCGAGAACGGCTCGCTGCAGCTGATGCGCGGCTTCCTGTTCGCCATCTCGGCCCTGGTGATAGGCGCCTTCTTCACGGTGTGGACGATCCAGCGCAGCGGGGACATCGCCGTCCTGAAGGCACTGGGTGCCTCCACCCCGTACCTCCTGAAGGACGCCCTCGGCCAGGCCGTCGTGATGCTCGCCCTCGGTACCGGGCTGGGCACCGCGCTCGCCGCCGGCTTCGGCGCGCTGATCAGCGGCGGCCCCGTGCCCTTCGTGCTCGACGCCGCCACCGTGCTCGTCCCCGCCGCGATCATGATCCTGCTCGGCGCGCTGGGCGCTGCGCTGTCCATCCGGCGGATCACCGCCGTCGACCCGCTGACCGCCCTCGGGAGCGCCCGATGACCCTCCTCGTCCACGACGTCACGCTGACCTACCCCGACGGAGAGAGCCGGCTCACCGCCCTCGACGCGGTCGGCCTGGAGGTGCCCGCCGGCACGCTGACGGCGGTCATCGGCCCCTCCGGCTCCGGCAAGTCCAGCCTGCTCGCGGTCGCCGCCACCCTCGTCACCCCGGATTCCGGCCGGGTCGTCGTCGCGGGTCAGGACACCACGGAGCTCGGCCCCGCCGAGAAGTCGGCCCTGCGCCGGGAGAAGATCGGCATCGTCTTCCAGCAGCCGAACCTGCTGGCCTCGCTGACCGCCGCCGAACAGCTGCAGGTCATGGCGCACCTCTCCGGCCGCCCGGCGCGTGCGCTGCGCCGGCGGGCGCTGGAGCTGCTGGACGCGGTGGGCCTGGCCGACAAGGCCGACAAGCGCCCCCACCAGCTCTCCGGCGGGCAGCGGCAGCGGATCAACATCGCCCGCGCCCTGATGAACGAGCCCGCCGTGCTGCTGGTCGACGAGCCGACCAGCGCGCTCGACCACGAGCGCGGCGCGGCCGTGCTCGACCTGCTGGTCACCCTCACCCGGGAGCGCTCCACGGCCACGGTGCTGGTCACGCACGACCACGCCCACCTGGAGCGGATGGACCGTACGGCGACGATGACGGACGGCAGCCTGACGCTGAGCCCGGCCCCGGTGCCGGCGCCCTGAGCGGCGTACGGAAAGGCCCCGGCCGCCCCTCGGAGCGAGGGGCGGCCGGGGCCTTCGTACGACTGCGTGGACCTACGCGGGGCTCTGGTTGGCCAGGGCCACCGAGAGTTCGGCGGCCACGCCCTGCAGGATCGGCACGAAGGACTCGGCCACCGCCTCCGTGACCCGGCCCGCCGGACCGGAGATGGAGATCGCGGCGGCGGTCGGCGAGTTCGGCACCGACACGGCGAGGCAGCGGACCCCTATCTCCTGCTCGTTGTCGTCGACCGCGTAGCCCACCTTGCGGACCTGCTCCAGCGCCTCCAGGAAGCCCTCGGGCGTGGTGATGGTCTTCTCGGTCGCCGCGGGCATCCCGGTGCGGGCGAGCAGGGCCCGTACCTCGTCGGCCGGGGTGTGGGCGAGGAGTGCCTTGCCCACACCGGTGGAGTGCGGCAGCACCCGGCGGCCGACCTCGGTGAACATGCGCATGGAGTGCTTGGACGGCACCTGGGCGACGTAGACGATCTCGTCGCCGTCGAGGAGGGCCATGTTCGCCGTCTCCCCGGTCTCCTCGACCAGGCGGGCGAGGTAGGGGCGGGCCCAGGTGCCCAGCAGGCGCGACGCGGACTCGCCGAGGCGGATCAGGCGCGGGCCGAGGGAGTACCGTCGGTTGGGCTGCTGGCGTACGTAGCCGCACGCCACCAGGGTGCGCATCAGGCGGTGGATCGTGGGCAGAGGAAGACCGCTGGCGGCGGAGAGCTCGCTGAGGCCGACCTCGCCCCCAGCATCGGCCATGCGTTCGAGCAGGTCGAAGGCGCGCTCGAGGGACTGGACGCCACCGCTGGCGGCGGGGGTCTTCGAGGAAGCGTCGGTGGTGCTGGCGCTGGACGTCGGCACGGCGCGGTCCTTTCGGTGCTGGCAGGCAAGGGAGCAGCCTACCCGGCGGTCGGCGTCGGTCCCAGTGTCGGGGTCGAGGTCGTCATCGCCGGTCAGAGAGGGTTTGTCCGGGTGGCGGACCTCCTCGGGAAGTTGTCCGCCCGGTTCCCGGTGGTGGTAGCTACATTCTGGATAGTGAAATCTTAATTCCATCTTGTGGAAACATCCAATTGCGGTCCTGGTGTGTCGGTGGTCCGTCCGGACGCTCTTGACTGGGTACGGATCGCCGGGAAGACTCCGTCAACAGAACGTTGAATTTCGCTCTGTGGAAGTAGATGGGGAGGTTCGGTGGCCGACGTGGCTGTGGAACTGGTACTGCGCTCGACGCGCGTCATCACCCCGGAGGGCACGCGTGCCGCTTCGGTGGCCGTCGCCGGCGGGAAGATAGCGGCCGTGCTGGCGTACGAGGCCGAGGTACCGGCCGGAGCCCGGCTGGAGGACTTCGGCGACGACGTCCTGCTCCCCGGCCTGGTCGACACCCACGTCCACGTGAACGACCCGGGCCGCACCGAGTGGGAAGGCTTCTGGACGGCCACCCGCGCCGCTGCGGCCGGCGGCATCACCACGATCCTCGACATGCCGCTCAACTCCCTGCCGCCCACCACGACGACCGCCAACCTGCGCGTCAAGCAGGAGGTCGCCCGCGCCAAGGCGCACGTGGACGTCGGCTTCTGGGGCGGCGCCCTGCCGGACAACGTCAAGGATCTGCGCCCGCTGCACGACGCCGGGGTCTACGGCTTCAAGTGCTTCCTGTCGCCCTCGGGCGTGGACGAGTTCCCCGAGCTCGACCAGGAGCAGCTGGCCACCTCCCTCGCCGAGATCACCGGCTTCGGCGGCCTGCTGATCGTGCACGCCGAGGACCCGCACCACCTGGACGCCGCTCCCGTCGTCCCGGGCCCCAAGTACGCCGACTTCCTCGCCTCGCGGCCGCGCGACGCCGAGAACACCGCGATCGGCAACCTGATCGCCCAGGCCAAGCGGCTGAACGCCCGCGTGCACGTGCTGCACCTGTCGTCCTCCGACGCGCTGCCGCTGATCGCCGCCGCCAAGGCCGAGGGCGTCCGCATCACCGTCGAGTCCTGCCCGCACTACCTCACCCTCACGGCCGAGGAAGTGCCGGACGGGGCCAGCGAGTTCAAGTGCTGCCCGCCCATCCGCGAAGCCGCCAACCAGGACCTCCTGTGGGACGCGCTCGCCGACGGCACGATCGACTGCATCGTCTCCGACCACTCGCCCTCCACCGCGGACCTGAAGACCAGCGACTTCTCCACCGCGTGGGGCGGCATCTCCTCCCTCCAGCTGGGCCTCCCCGCGATCTGGACCGAGGCGCGCCGCCGCGGCCGGACCCTGGAGGACGTCGTCCGCTGGATGTCCGCCGCTCCGGCGAAGCTCGCGGGCCTCGGCCAGAAGGGGGCCATCGAGGTCGGCCGCGACGCCGACTTCGCCGTCCTGGCCCCTGAAGAAACGTTCACTGTGGACCCGGCCGAGCTCCACCACCGCAACCAGGTCACGGCGTACGCGGGCAAGACCCTGCACGGCGTCGTGAAGTCCACCTGGCTGCGGGGCACGCAGATCGCCGACCACGGCACCCCGACCGAGCCCACGGGCCTCCTCCTCGAAAGGCAGAACTGACCAGTGGCGATTGAATCCTTCACCGGTAACGCGAACCCGTACGGAGGCGGCGACCCGTACGCGGACTACCGCACCGCGGACTTCCCCTTCACCCAGTACGCGAACCTCGCCACCCGTGAGCTGGGTGCCGGTGTCATCGCCGCCAACGACGAGTTCTTCGCCCAGCGCGAGAACCTGCTGATCTCCGAGGCCGCGCACTTCGACCCCGAGGACTTCGGCCACAAGGGCAAGGTCATGGACGGCTGGGAGACCCGCCGCCGCCGCGGTGTCTCGGCCACCGAGCCCTGGCCGACCCCCGAGGACCACGACTGGGCGCTCGTACGCCTGGGCGCCCCCGGCATCATCCGCGGCATCGTCGTCGACACCGCCCACTTCCGCGGCAACATGCCGCAGGCCGTCTCCGTCGAGGCCACCAACTGGGCGGGCGCCCTCGCGCCGACCCCGGAGGAGCTCCAGGGCGACGACGTGAAGTGGACGACGATCGTCCCCCGCACCCCGGTCGGCGGCCACGCGGCCAACGGCTTCGAGGTGGACGTCGAGCAGCGCTTCACCCACCTGCGCGTCAACCAGCACCCCGACGGCGGCATCGCCCGCCTGCGCGTCTACGGCGAGGTCCTGCCCGACCCGAAGTGGCTCGACGCGCTCGGCTCCTTCGACGTGGTGGCCCTGGAGAACGGCGGCTCCGTCCAGGACGCCTCCAACCGCTTCTACTCCCCGCCGACCAACACCATCAACCCGGGCCGCTCCCGCAAGATGGACGACGGCTGGGAGACCGCGCGCCGCCGCGACAACGGCAACGACTGGATCCGCTACCAGCTCGTCACCGAGTCCGAGATCCGCGCCGTCGAGATCGACACCGCGTACCTCAAGGGCAACTCGGCCGGCTGGGCCTCCCTGTCGGTCAAGACGGGCGAGGAGGGCGAGTGGACGGAGTTCCTGCCGCGCACCCGCCTGCAGCCCGACACCAACCACCGCTTCGTGCTGGACGCCCCGGCGGTGGGCACGCACGTCCGGATCGACATCTTCCCGGACGGCGGCTTCTCCCGCCTGCGCCTGTACGGCTCCCTGACGGAGGCCGGCGCGGCGGCGCTGACCACCCGCCACCAGGAACTGGGCGGCTAGTCCGGAGCTGATGTGCCGCGCGCCCCGGGGGCCGACACCCCCGGGGCGCGCTGCGCGCGGGCCGAATCCAGCCCCGCCGCGTCCGAGGGGCGGGCCCGAACCGAGCCCGGCCGGTGTCCGGGGCGCGGGCCCAATCCAGCCCGGCCGGTGTCCGGTGCGCGGCCCAAAACCAGCCCCGCCGACGCCTGAGGCGCGGACCCGAATCCAGCCCCGCCGGCGTTTGAGGCGCGGGGTCCGGGGCGGAGCCCCGTGCACTCGCCCCGCACCCGCCCACCGGCGTGCGCCGACCCGGGACCCGCCCGCACGCCCGGCCGGAGGGCTACGCGGCGTGCCCGCCGTCGACGGCGAACTCCGCCCCCGTGACGTACGCGGCCTCCTCGCTCGCGAGGAAGGACACCACGGCCGCCACCTCGCGCGGCGCCCCGAACCGGCCCAGCGCCGTCATGGCCGCCTGCGGGCCCGCGTACGGTCCGCCCGCCGGGTTCATGTCCGTGTCCACCGGCCCCGGGTGGACGATGTTCGCGGTGATGCCGCGCCCGCCCAGCTCCCGGGCGAGTGCCTTGGTCAGCCCGGTCAGCGCCGACTTGCTCATCGCGTAGAGCGTCCCGCCCGGCCCCGGTACCCGCTGGGTCATGCAGCTGCCGATCGTGATGATCCGCCCGCCGGACCCGAGGTGCGCGGCCGCCGCCTGCGTGGTGAGGAACACCCCGCGCACGTTGACCGCGAGTACGCGCTCCACGTCGGCCGGGGCCAGCTCCGCCAGCGGCCCCAGCACGCCCACGCCGGCGTTGTTGACGAGTACGTCGAGCCGCCCGAACCGCCGGACGGTCTCCCCGACGGCGTTCGCGACCTGCGCGGTGTCCCCCGCATCGGCCCGCAGCGCGACGGCCCGCCGCCCGAGCGCCTCCACCTTCCCGACGACCTCGGCCGCGGCCTCGGCGTCGTTGACGTAGGTGATCGCGACGTCGGTCCCGTCCTCGGCGAGCCGCAGCGCGACGGCCGCCCCGATCCCGCGGCTTCCCCCGGTCACCAGGGCCACGCTGTTGTTGCTGTTCATGCCGTTCCTCCCGCATCGGTTGGTTGCGGGTTCAATCAAATCTCCCCGGGGTCCACCCCGCTGGCAGTAATCCGACCTCGCGTTCCGCGTGGGGGAGCGGCAACGACGGAGCGCCCTGCCAGGAGTCATCTCCCGGCAGGGCGCTCGCGGAAACGGCCGCTCCGTCCCGACTACCCGATCGTCAGGAAGGTGTTCCAGCCGTCCTCGTCACGACCGGTGGGCGCGCCGATGGTGTTGGTTCCGCCTTGGAAGAGCCATTGGTTTCCGTTGTCCCCGACGGCCCAGATGTCGGGGATGCCGTCACCGTTGGCATCGGGGGTACCGAGGACCATGGGCATCGCGGCGCGGCTCCACCCGGTACCGGCGTAGACGTAGTCCTGGCCGCCCGCGGCACTGTCACCGTCCTTGAAGGAGCCGAGGTCGACCCCGCCGTTCGCGCCCGGCTTGCCCTTGCGCAGGAGGAGGCCCCGGTTCGGGTTGGTGTCGTCGCGGTAGACGAGGTCCGGGACCTGGTCGCCGGAGACGTCGCGGACGCCGACTATGTCGCGACTGGCCCAGACCGTGCTGGCCACCTTCTTGAACGTGGTGAAGCTGGATCCGGTGTATCCCGAGAAGCTCCACACAACGTCGTCCGCGATGGCGAACATGTCGGCGAAGCCGTCTCCGTCGATGTCCTCCGTGACGACGATCTGCCGGAAGGTCGCCGGGTCGGGAGCGCCTGCGGGCAGCAGGATCTCCATGCGCCGGTCGATGTCGAACTGGCCTACCCCGAGGCCCGGGTAGACGTACAGCTTGCCGTCGGGCATCCGGGCGATCAGGTCCGTGAGCCCGTCTCCCGGGAACCAGTCGGTCGAGTGGCCGATGAGTGCGGACTTGCCGGTGGTCTTGTCCTTCCAGTAGCCGACGGCGGGCTTGCCGCCTTGGAGGGCGCCGGGGATCGAGGCGTCGGTGTCTCCGCTCGCGTCACCGGAGTAGGTGAGCAGGTTCCCGTCCTTGTCGATGGCGAGGATGTCGGGGTGGCCGTCTCCGGTAACATCGCCGGGCTTGTCCTGGCCGGGCCTCGGCCGGACGAGGAACCCGTAGGCGCTGTGGTTGGAGATGTTGCCGAACTTGCTGACGGTCCGGACATAGAGGACGTTCGGTCCGGCTGTGTTCACTTGGAGCGGGACCGAGACCTCGTCGCTGCCCGGCTGGGGCACGGCCTTCTGGTCGAAGAGGGGCCGGTTCAGGCTCCACTGGTACTCGAGGATGTCCTCCGCCTTGGCGCCGTTGCCCTTGAAGGTCAAGCTCTGGCCCGGCGTGCCGGCGGGCTCGGTGCTCCACTCGGTGAAGCTGTCGCCCTGCGGCGGGAAGGCGGCGGAGGAGACGGACGGGTTGGGCGGGACGGTGTGGCTGACGGTGAAGGTGCACCAGCCGCCGCCACCGGATTCGTGCGGCCCGCTGCCCGACCACGCGCCGTCCTTGTCGGTGGCGCGGGAGAGCCAGTAGTACGTCTGGCCGTCGGTGAAGGTGTTCCAGGGCACCTCGGCGGTGACGACGCCATCGCTGTTGGGCCACAGCCACTGGTCGAAGACCGTCCCACCGGTGCCCCACACCTCGATCTGGACCTTGTCGAGGTTGCCGTCGCGGTCGGTGCCCTTCACCTGGAAGGTGACGTTGGTCTTGCCGATGCCGGTCCCGGGCCAACCGGTGAGGCACGGGCCGCCGGGGAAGGTCTGCATGTTCGCCGCGATCGGGGTGTCCGGGCGCGAGTTGTAGACGACCTCGATGTACGGAGCGGTCTCACCGTTGGCGATGAACTTCTTCCAGAAGTACGAGTCCGACTCGTTCGGTGCGGCGAACCCCAGGGACAGCGCCCCCCAGCCGCTCGTGGCCGCTTCGGAGACGAGGCCCTTGATGTCGGGTGCGATCCAGTTGTCGGGGCACGAGCTGTTGTAGCCGTATCCCGCGTACTCCGAGGCGACCACTCTGCCCCAGTGGGCCGCGTTGTCGGTGTTCCTCCAGGTACTCGACGACGTGATGTACGGGGTCGAGAAGATGAGCATCTGCTTGCTGTCACAGGACCACGAATAGGTCTGCAACGCCCGGACGCTGGCCGAGACGATTTCGGAGCCCTGGAGCTGACTGCCGAAGTCGAAGTTGAAAATGGAGCGAGAGGTGCCACCGCTCGTGGACTCGTATCCGACGCGGGCTTCGTGCGTGCCGCTCGCGTTGTAATTCTGTCCGTTGTAGAAGCTTGAATTCTCTGCCGTCTTGTAAAGAAGGGTCCAAGCGTGCTTGTGCCCCTTGAAAGAGGGGTCGATGAAAACCGGATATACCGTTTCAGCAGCATTGAGCAGTGCATTGTCCGGGGTGAGGGACAGTGCATTGTCGGCGAGCGCCGCCGCGACGGGCTTCAGGCGCGCGCCCTCCGCACCGGCCAGGCCGGACAGGGCCAGCGTCGGGTGCTGCTTGGCGACGGCGGTCGGCTTCCACGCCGGCTGGTTGTCGGTCGTGGCGACCTTGCCGCTGGAGTCCCACATCATCGGGGTGGGCGAGCCCGCGATCTCTTCGCCCTTGGCGTCGCGGGCACTCAGCGCGTCCGACTCGTCGTCCAGGTGGAACGTCATGTCGGGGCTGGCCAGACGGTACTTGAGCTGTCCCAGCAGCGGGTCGGCCGCAGCCTGCTTGTCCTTGACGACGAGCAGGTGCGAGTAGCCGCCGTCCTGGGCGGTCATCACCAGGTCGATCCCGGGGCGGACGTTCTCGTACAGGGCGCGCGGGCCGTCGACGACGGGCGCGGGCAGGGCGCCGGGCCAACTGACGGTCATGTCGTGGCCGCCGGTGTTCAACCGGACCAGCTCGGTCCACACTTCACCCGGCGCGTCCCGGCGCAGCGCCACCCGGGACACGCCGCGCGCGGCACGCCCCTCACCGCCCGCCTGCCCCGCCGACCCGCCGCTGAAGAAGACGCGGCCGTTGACGGCCTTGGCCGCGTAGCCGCCCTCCACCCGCTCCAGAGAGGTGTCGATCGGCTTCCACTTGCCGTTCACGTTGGCACGGAAGGCCGCACTGTGGATCTGCTTGCGGAACGACCCGTCAGGCCGCGCCCAGGTCGTGGTGTTGGCGCTGCGCGCGGCCGTGACCTCGACCTCTTTGCCGCTCTCCTCCGCGATCCGTCGAGCCTGCGGCTCGGCGACCGGAGCATCCTCGCCGGGCCGGCTGCGCGCCTTCCCGTCGCCGGTCACGTGCACACCGACCGGCACCGCGACAGCGGCGGCGAGCAGCACGGCCAGACCCCCCAGGGTGCGACGGCGCCTGAACCACCTACGCGCGGGTACGGGGGCCTCTGCCGCTCCAGCCCCTGTTGGCGGACTTTGGCCCGCGGAATCACTGACAGACACGACGTACTTCTCCCCCCTCGGGCGCCCGACTTCGCAGCCCTCGGCACTCACCAAATGATTTCGGCCCTCAGCCTGAAAAACTCAACGGCCGGCCCCGCCCGGCCGTTGAGGCGCAGGGCGTGCGAGCTGAGCATGAACCATCCCGCTGACTTCTTCATCCTTGGCATTCACCGCAGGGCGTGGCGTTAGCAACCGATTTGCGCCGATTACCCCAAGGTATACACCAGGCAAAGTGACAAAGCCCACACCGATTATCGGAACTGTGGCTTTTCTGGTCCACTGGCCACAGAATCAGTGGCTAATTGTCAGTTTCCTGCCAGCCGTGTGCCATTGCCGTGGCGGCAGATCGTGGGGGGTCCGCATGTCGCCGTTCTCGGCGAATTTCCGCCTGCCCGGAAACAGAAAGGCGCGCGCAACACGCGCGCGCCTTGCCGGGCGCACCGGCATCACACTCTCCGTGGTGCTGGTCGCAACTCTTCTACCCGCCCAAGCCTGGGCGGCACCACCGGGCGACCGCAGCGGCGTCGAGCTGCCGGGGCTCCAGAAAGACGTCAAGGTCAAGCCCGACCAGGCCGCCATGGACGCGCTCGGTCGATGGGTCGGTGATCCGCCCAAACCGCTCGAGGACTACACGCCGACCGCCGTGGCGCCGCCCGCGGAAGCCTCGGCCACCATCCCGCTGGCGCCCGTCCCCACTGCCGACTTCGTTCAGGTCGGCTCGCTCCCCGTCAGCATCGGCAAGGTTCCCGGGACGGGTGCCGCGCCGACGGGCACCTGGTCGGCGGCCGTCGAAGGCCGCACGAAGACCGAAGCCGCCGGCGTGGACGGCGCGATCATCAAGATCACGCCGCCCGTCGACGCCGTGAACCCGGTCGACGTCGCTCTGGACTACTCGAAGTTCCAGGACCTGTACGGCACCGAGTGGTCCTCACGCCTGAAGCTGCGGCAGTACCCCGCTTGCTTCCTCGACCACCCCGAACTGCCCGAATGCTCTGTCTCCGTAGACGTCCCGAGCTCGAACGACACCGGCGGCAAGAAGGTCATCGCGACCCTCGACCCGGCTGCGACCCCCGTTCAGGGCATGCAGACCATGAGCGTGGGCGGCGCCGCCGGCGCCATGGCGGTCGTCGCCTCCGACGGTGCGGCGGGCGCGGGCGGTTCGTACAAGGCCACCTCCCTCTCGCCCTCGGGCAAATGGACCGCAGGCGGCAGCGGGGGCGGTTTCTCCTGGACCTACCCGCTGACGGTGCCCCCGGCACCGGCGGGCCCCACCCCGTCCATCGCGTTCTCGTACTCCTCGCAGGCGGTGGACGGCAAGACGTCCGTGACGAACGGTCAGGCGTCCTGGGTCGGTGACGGCTGGGACTACAACCCGGGCTTCGTCGAACGCCGTTACCGCTCCTGCTCCGAAGACCTGAAGGCTTCGTCGAGCGGCAAGCCGAACAACGACAACGCCACGGACAAGAAGAAGGGCGACCTGTGCTGGGCCGGCGACAACGTCGTCCTGTCCCTCAACGGGTCGACGACCGAGCTCGTCCACGACGCCGCGAGCGGTGCCTGGGTCCCCGCCACGGACGACGGCTCCAAGGTCGAGCTCAAGACCGGCAGCGGCAACGGCGCGAAGGACGGCGAATACTGGGTCGTCACCACGCGTGACGGCATGCGCTACCACTACGGGCGCCACAGCGTCGGCACCCACGGGGACGGCTCGTCACCCACGACCGTGACCGACTCCGTCTTCACCGTCCCGGTCTTCGGCAACCACCCTGGTGAGCCCTGCTATCAGCCGGCCTACGCGAATTCCTCCTGCACCCAGGCCTGGCGCTGGAACCTCGACTACGTCGAGGACGTCCACGGCAACGCCATGATCATCGACTGGGCGAAGGAAGAGAACCGCTACGCCAAGAACGAGAAGGTCAACGAGAAGGACCGCGCCAAGGTCGGGTACATCCGCGGCGGATACCCGACCCGCATCCTCTACGGACTCCGCGCCGACAACCTCGCCGGTGCCCCTGCGGGCCGAGTCGAGTTCGGTGTGGCGCAGCGGTGCTTCGAGGAGAAGAACGTCTCCTGCGCCGAGTCCCTGTTCGGTTCCAAGAACGGAATCGGATGGTACGACACCCCCGCCTCGTTGAACTGCAAGATGGACGCGGCGGCCTGCGAAACCTTCTCTCCCACGTTCTGGTCGCGCATGCGCCTGGACCGTGTCACCACCTACGGCCAGCGGACCGAGGGCTCCACGGCGCTCACCAAGGTCGACCAGTGGGCCCTCAAGCAGTCGCTCCCCAAGCACCGCACCGACACCAGCCCTCCGCTGTGGCTGGAGTCCATCACCCGGACCGCCTACGGCGCCAAGAACGACACCATCGGTGTCTCGCTGCCCCCGGTCTCCTTCAAGGCCAACGTGGTGGACATGCCCAACCGTGTCCTGAAGGCGGACACGAACGGGAAGCCCGACGCCGCACCGGACTTCGACAGGCTCCGGGTGGGGACCATCCTCACCGAGACCGGTGGCGAGATCGAGGTCAGGTACTCGGCCCCGTGCGCGAAGGGGACCAGCGTCCCCGACCTGGCGAAGAACACCACGCGCTGCTTCCCCGTGCACTGGTCCGCGGACTCAGGACTGGACCCGGACAAGGTCCCGCCGATCGAGCTGTTCAACAAGTACGTCGTGGACAGCGTGATCGAGAAGGACCGGGTGGCACAGCGCCCCGACCTCAAGACCAGCTACACGTACGAGGACGCCGCCTGGGCCAAGGACGACGACGAGTTCACCAAGCCCGATCGGCGTACCTACAGTCAGTGGCGCGGCTACGCCAGCGTCCTCACCACGACGGGTGCGACCGAGAACGCGGGCAAGGCCAACGCGACCGAGCAGAGCCAGACCCGCACCCGGTACTTCCGCGGTCTGTCCACCGACGCAGCCAAGATCACTGTCAAGGATTCCTCCGGCACGGAAGAGCTCGGCGAGGACCTTCCCCAGTACCAGGGCCAGGTCGCCGAGACCATCACCTACACCAAGGTCGGCGGCAGCGTCGAGAGCCGCCAGTTGTCTTCACCCTGGCGGAGCAAGCGGATCGCCTCCCGGCCCCGAGCCGACAACACCCCCTTGGAGGCGTACCGCTTGGGCACGGCACGCACTGACGAGATCCAGTCCGTCAGTGGCGGCAAGTCCCGGCTGGTGCGCACCCTCAATACATACGAGGACGAGCCCACTTCCTACGGTCTGTTGCTCACCACACAGACCGATGTCTCGGAGAACAAGGGCACTGGCTGGGCCACCGTCAAGCAGTCCTGCACCAAGCCCAAGTACGTTCACAACCCCACGAACAACCTCATCGGTCTGCAGTCCGAGGTCATCGAGACGACAGGTGACTGCGCCGGCGGTGGCATCGAGGCCGGCACGCGCCTGAATGCCACCCGGACTTCGTACGACGCGGTCAATGCCTTCGGCGCCGCGCCCACCAAGGGTCTCCCGTACCAGGTCGACAGCACTGACGCGGCAGGCACCGGCTGGATGACGTCCGGGCGCACCGAGTACGACGCGATCGGCCGCGCCGTCAAGACGTACGACGCCGCGGGCACCCCGTCGAGCGTCGCCTTCAGCCCTCCGACCGGACCGGCGTTCTCCAGTACGGCGACCAATGCCCTCGGGCATGCGGTGACCACCAAGGTGGACCCGGCCCGCGGCAGCGTCCTGGAGTCGACCGACGCGAACGGCCGCAAGGTCACCACGGTCTACGACGAGCTCGGCCGGAGCACCGAGGTCCGGACGCCTTCGCAGAAGCCGACCGATCCGGCGGCCTACACGTTCGAATACCAGATCGCCGAACTCAAGACGCCGGCCGTCATCTCCCGCACCCTCAAGGACAACGGCACCTACAGCACTTCCATCGCGATCTACGACGGACTGCTGCGTCCCCGCCAGAGCCAGACCGAAGGCCCGGGCGGCGCACGCCTGATCACGGACACCCTGCACGGTGCGAACGGAACCGTTAGCGAAACCAACAGCAGCTACCTCGCCGAAGGCAAGGTGAGCACGGAGCTCTACGTCCCCAAGTCGGTCACCGAGGTACCCAGCTCCACCCAGACCGCTTATGACGGCCTCGGCCGCGCCGTGCGCGTCACCACCCTGGAGAAGGGCGAAGCCAGGCAGTCCGCCGTCACGCAGTACGGCGGCGACTGGACCCTGACCCGCAGCGGGATGTCGCCCACCGGGTCGTCCCCGCTGCCCGGCAGCCGCGCCGTCAAGACGTGGACCGACGCCCTGGGCCGCACCTCCGAGATCGAGCAGTACACCGCCACCGATCTCAGCACGTCGACCAAGACCGGCTACACCTACGACGTTCGCGGCAAGCTCGCCAAGGTCACCGACACGGCCGGCAACAACTGGACCTACACCCACGACGCCCGCGGGCGGACGACCGCGTCGGAGGACCCCGACACGGGCAAGTCGACCTTCACGTACAACAACCTCGACCAGCAGGTCTCGACGACCAACGTCTACAACGTCACCCAGTACACCTCCTACGACGTACTCGGCCGCAAGACCGCGCTGCGCGACGACTCCGAAACCTCCGACCCCATCGCCACCTGGACCTACGACACCCTCCCGGGCGGCAAGGGCCAGCCCGTCGCCTCCACCCGCAAGTGGGGCGCCGGCTCATACAAGACCGAGGTCACCGGCTACGACAGCGAGTACCGGCCGACCGGATCGCGGATCACCATCCCGGACCTGCCCGCCACGAAGGGCCTGGCCGGCAGCTACGCCTACAGCACCACGTACACCCCCACCGGCAAGGTGCAGTCGACGACCCTTCCGGCCACGATCGGCGGTCTCGCCGCCGAGAAGCTGATCACCCGCTACAACGCCGACGGCATGGTGCAGACCATGTCCGGCCTCTCCTGGTACACCGCGGACACGGTCTACAGCCCCTACGGCGAGATCCTGCGCACCGCCTCCGGCAACGCACCAAACCGCGTGTGGACCACGAACACCTACGACCCCCACACCGGGCGGGTCGCCTCGGCGACCAGCCACAAGGAGACGCGCGACTCCGCGTCCGGCTCGAATCTCCTCTCCTCTCTCAGCTTCACGTACGACACGGTCGGCAACCCGACCGCGATCAAGGACACCTACCCCGGCACCACCACGCAGTCTCCGGCCCTCGTCGACCGTCAGTGCTACAGCTACGACGCCATGGGCCAGCTCGTTCGTGCCTGGACGGGCAAGACGGAAGGCTGCCCCACCAGTCCCACGGGCCCTGCGCGCACGGAGGTGGGATCGGGTACGCCGGGTGATGCCTACTGGCAGGACTACCAGTTCGACGCCATAGGCAACCGCACCAAGCTCACCGATCGCGACCCGACCGACAGCGCCCTCGACGACGAGACGACGTACACGTACGGCGTGGAGATCACGGGCGGTGCCCTTCCCAACCCCAAGAAGCAGCCCCATGCCCTGACCAAGGTCAACAAGACCACGAGGACGCCCGGCTCTACCGTCGACTCCCTGTCCACGTATACCTACAGTGCGGCGGGCAGCACCAAGACCCGGACCATCAACGGAGACACCCAGACCCTGAACTGGGACCGTCGCAGCAAGCTCCTCTCGGCCACCAGCCCCGGCATCGGTTCCGTCGCGGTCACGGGCCTCTCCGGCAAGTGCCTCGACGTCCAGGACGGCGATACCGCCGACGGCACTCCCGTCCAGCTGCTGTCATGCAACGAGACCAAGCCCCAGCAGTGGCGAATCACCGGCGACACCGTCCAGGCCCTCGGCAAGTGCCTCACCGCCGAAAACGGCAAGGCCGTCCTGAAGGCCTGCACGCCGGGCGCGCAGAGCCAGAAGTTCACCTACCGCGAGACGGACAAGGCCCTCGTCACCGGCACCAACCAATGCCTCACCGTCCCCAACGACAATGACGCCGAGGGCAACGACCTGCACACCTTCACGTGTGCCAGCCCGGGTGCCACGCCGGCGCAGCAGTGGAGCTTCGGCAACGTCACCAGCTACCTCTACGACGCGTCCGGCAACCGGGTCATCCAGGACACGGGCAGCGCCCGCACCCTCTACCTCGGTGAAACCGAGATCACCGTCGACAAGGCCGGCAAGGCCATGGACGCCGTCCGCTACTACAGCAGCCCCGGCGCCCCGGCCACGGTCCGACGCACCAACGGCAAGACTACCGGCCACACCCTGTCGCACCTGCTCACCGACCACCACAACACCGCCACCATCAGCGTCGACCAGAAGGCCGGCCAGCCGACCACCCGCCGCAAGTCCGACCCGTACGGCAACCCCCGCGGAAGCCAGCCCGCCAGCTGGCCGGGCGACCGTACCTTCCTCGGCGTCGGCAACGACGACAACACCACGGGCCTCACCCACATCGGTGCCCGCGAATACGAAGCCAGCACAGGCCGCTTCATCACCGTCGACCCGGTCATCGACATCACCGACCCGCTCCAGATGAACGGGTACACCTACGCCAACGGCAACCCCATCACCAATCTGGATCCGGACGGCCGCAAGTACTTCGAGGGAGACAACAGCGACCCCGGATTCCAGGCAGCTTCGCAGAACGTCGTGCAGGTTGCCCAGGCGAGGCAGGACCGGCGGAACGACATTCGGCAGAATACGCGTAACACTTTCGAACGGACCCGCTCCAAGCTGCTTTCCGGAAAGAAAGACTATCTGCGCAATTATAAGAGCAGTTCGGGCAAGGAATTTGCCCGAATTCAGGGCAAGTATGACCCGGATGGCTATTCGGTCACCAAGCAGATCTCCTTCAAGATGTGGACATTTGGCGCATCCCAAGAGGAGCTCGATTACTTCAATGGCCACTATTGTGATTTCGTAAAGTGCAACAACTGGCTGGAAGCGCTGGAGACCGGCGAGTCGGTCTCCTCGGATATATATGAAAAGAACTCCTCCCAGCTGATGGGTGAAATGTTCGGCGGGGCGGCGGCCTCTCGTACAGCGGGCATGAAGAAGGCGAGGGCGGCAGCGGGGAAGCCGTGCGGAAATAGCTTTGTCGCTGGAACGCATGTGCTCCTCGCCGACGGAACCAGCAGGCCCATCGAGAGCCTGGTGGACGGCGACGAGGTCCTTGCTACCGACCCCGAGACCGGCGAGACCTCGAAGAAGATGGTCACGGCGACCATCTACACAGAAGATGACAAGACCTACGTCGACCTCGGAATTCAAACCCCCGAGGGCATCAAGACCATCACCGCGACAGGCCACCACCCCTTCTGGTCGGAATCGGACCAGGCGTGGAAGGATGCCGAAGATCTCAAGCCTGGAGAAATCCTACGTACAGGCAGCGGATCGTCCGTAGCGATCGCCGCGGCCCGTGCCTACGAAGCGTTCAATCAGACCTACAACCTCACCGTCGCCGACCTGCACACGTACTATGTGCTGGCAGGGGAAACGCCGGTACTCGTTCACAACAGCAACTGCGGTGTCCGTCAGCACGACAAAGCCCGGGGTGCCGCCGGTGTTGATGAAATGACAGCGACGTTTGAGAAGTTCTACAAGAAGTCCGATATCTACAGCGAAAGCTACGGGAACGGACTCGAACTCTGGACCCCTTACGGCAAGCGCCAAGTAGATATCGCGGTCAGGAATCCAGACGGCAACCTTCACCTTTACGAGGTGAAGGTGAATAAATCGAATTACACAAGGGGTCAGCGAAGGAAGGACGAATGGCTAGCGCAGACGTACGGGTTTGAAACCTCAGTCGTTCGTCGCGGTACAGAGTGTCCAATCTGCAACCCCTAACCTGAGAGGATGGCCAGTGAGTAGCGACTTCGGCTTCTGGAAGCGCGGTGTTGGGGAACCTGAGGAAATCTTCGACAACCTTGCCGAGGGTGACACCAGCGACCTTGTCGTGAGCCCTGACGTGTTGCGGTTCCGGGAGGAGTTGCTGACTAGGTGGCCAGATGTGGATGATGTTCTGGAGCCGTCTCGGTTCGACCTGGAAGAGGAACCGGATGATGCGGGAAAGTACGTCCTCCTGACCCTTTCGGTTCGCCAACTGGATTATCTCCCTGAGATTCTTGACATGGCGAAGAGGAATGGCCTCGTCGGATTTAGCGGAGTGGCGGGCGAGCCGATTTAGGCTTCCGATTCACTACGCATCGAGGCGCAAAGATGCGGCCCCTGTGGGTGTCACCTACAGGGGCCGTTTTGCGGCTTGACGGCAGTAGTTGACGGCAACGGCGGCGGACACCAGGTGTCCGCCGCCGTTGCCGTACGTGTGTCAGGGGTGGTCGAGGGCGCGGCCGAGGAGATCGATGGCGTCGCGTTGGAGGCGGAGTCGGACGTGGGCGTAGACGGTGGCGGTGACGCCGATGTGAGCGTGGCCGAGGAGCTCCTTGATGACGACGAGTTCGACGCCCTGCTCCAGGAGCAAGGTAGCGGTGGAGTGGCGGAGGTCGTGGAAGCGGATGCGGCGGAGGCCGGCGCGGCGGAGAAGCGTGGTGAAGGCGCGGGTGAGGTTGGTTGGGTCGATGGGGCGGCCCTGCGCAGTGGTGAACACGTGGATGCTGTGCTGCCACGCCGTGCCTGCGGCCTCGCGCTCGCGCTGCTGCTGTTCGTGGTGGTGCTTCAGTGAGCGGAGGCAGCGAGCGGGGAGGGCGATGCGGCGCTCGGAAGCCCGCGTCTTGGTGGGCAGCGTGGTGAGCCCGCCGACACTGGTGCGCTGAAGGGTGCGACGAATGACTGCGGTGCCCGCGTCGAGGTCGAGGTCTTCCCAGTGCAGGCCGAGGAGTTCGCCCTTGCGGAGTCCGGTGTGGAGGGCGAGTTCGAACAGCGCGTGCAGCCGGTGGCTCTGGGGGCTGGTGAGGAGCTGGCGGGCTTCGTCGGCGGTGAGGGGTTCGAAACGGCGGGGGCGGGGTGTGCCGGTGCGGACGTTGCGGGCGACGTTGCGTGGGATCTCCTCCTCGCGCACGGCGTGCTCCAGGGCGGACTTGAGCACGGAGTGGATGTAGGCCAACGTCAGCGGAGAGAGCCGCTTGGAACAGCATGCTCCGATGGCGCAACAACGGGGCTCATCACGCTGGCCATCGATGCTGCGCGAGCAGCACTGGCAGGTGGTGCGGAGCTGGTTGAGCCAGGTGCGGACGTCCTTGGCGGTGAGCTTGGCGAGCTTCTTCCGTCCGAGTCCGGGTATGAGGTAGAGCCGGGCGACGGCGGTGTAGCGGGTGTGGGTGTTCTCGCGGAGCTGGTGGACGGCGATGTTCTCCAGCCAGTACGTCAGGTACGCGGCCAGGCTGCCCTGCGCGGAGGGTGCGGGGAGTCCGCGGTTGCTGTTGGCGATCTTCTCGGTGAGTTTGGCCAGGGCTTCTTTGCGGGTGGTGCCGTAGACGCGGACGCGCTTGCGGGTGTTGCCGGGGGCGAGGACGTATCCGGCGGCTTCCCAGCGGCTGTCCTTGCGCTGGTAGACGGTTCCGTCGCCGTTGGCGCGGGTGCGGCGGGAGGCGGGGGTGTCGCGGCGTGTGGTCATCCCGCGGCTTCCTGTTCGAGGCGGGTGCGGATGAAGTCGGTCAGCGCGTGGGTGGGGATGCGGCGGGCGCGGCCGAGGGTGATCGAGGCGAGCTGTCCGGAGCGGAGGAGGTCGTAGACGGCGGAGCGGCCGAGCTGGAGGCGGGCCATCACCTGGGGCACCGTGAGCAGCTCCAGCGCCGATGCCGCCTCCGAGTGGAGGACGGCGAGCGGGGGCGAGGCCATCAGCAGCCCCCTTCGGCCGCGAACTGCCGTTCCAGTTCCTTGCTGTGCCAGACGTGGGCGGCGAGGAGTGCGGCGCCGGGGGTGTAGCCCGAGCCGAGGTAGTCCCATTGGCCGACGACGAGAGTGGTGGTCGGGTCGAGGTCGGGCAGGTCGGCGCGGATGCGGGCTTGTTCGGTGCGCCAGGCGCGGCGGACGTCGCGCAGCGCGCCGAGAGTGGTGGAGTAGCTGCGGGACTTGGTGGAGAAGTGGCCCCGGAAGCCGAGCATGTGCTCCCACTTCCGGAGCTTGAGATCGGCGAACTCCGGCAGCCTGCCTAGCTCCCAGCAGGTGCGGATCATCTGCCGAACGTGGCGTGCTACCGCGAGCCGTGGCAGCGGGCGGGCCTGCCCGGTGCCGCCGCAGGCGGTGCACGGGAGCGGGGTCCCGTGAGGCAGGAGGGTGGCGCCGCGTCCCTGGCAGGGGCGGCAGAACAAGGCGCGGTCGAGGATGCCGGAGGCGTCGGCGGACTTGGTGGCGTATTTCGCCACGTAGGCGGCCACGGCCTGGTCGGTGAATTCGGCGTCGGTGCCGAAGGCCGCGATCTCGCGTACGTCGAGCTGTTCGCCCCAGGCGAGTTCGCGTTCCCCGACCGCACCGGAGTCAACGGTGACGCGGACTCGCGCGGCGGCGGCGCGTACGGCTTCGGTGAGCACGGTGATGGTGGCGTACGGCGGCGGGGGCTGGCTGTTGCCGTCGGGGCCGTCGAGCCGGATGACGGCGTGGAAGTGGACCAGGCCGCGCTGCTGGTACTCGGCGACCTTCGCGAAGGACACCCGCAGGACCGCGTGGGCGGCCTTCTGGGTCATGCCGAGCCCGGCGGCGATCTCGCGGCGCAGGTAGGTGGTGAAGCGGGCCCACAGCGTGGAGGCATAGGCGTTGAACAGGACCGCGCCCTCGTAGTCGTACGTCGCCGGGTTCAGCGGCGTCCCGATCAGAGCGTCCTTGGGTTCGTGGAGTTTGCGGCAGCGGCAGGGCCAGATGTCGCCGCCGGGGGTGGTGAGGCGGTTGTGGACAGGGCCGAAGGACGGCGGGGTGAGAGTGACGAAGACCCGGGGGTGGGTGCGGACGGTGTCAGGCACGCTCTTGCCGCCGGAGAGGCCGGCGCGGATGAGGTGATAGGTGTCGGCGGCGTAGAGGCGGGAGCAGGCCGGGCAGCGGGAGGCGCGGCGGTTGCCGCACGTGGTGAGCAGACTGCCCGTGGGTTCCTCGGACGTGGTGTAGGAGCGCAGCACCTCACCTGTTGCGGTGTCGACGGTGACGGTGCGGCCGATCAGACGTACGGGTTCGGTGCAGCCGCCGAGGCGCTCGATCTGCTGCTGTGCGCGGTCGAAGTCGGTGTGGTTGACCAGGTGGATTAGGTCCCGCACGGCGGGGCTTGCCACGTGGCGCAGGTCCAGGGTGACCATGTCGGGGCGTGTCCCTTCTGTCGGGGTGGTGGCCCCGAGCAGCAACCGGCCTGTCAGGGAGGCGTGTTGGTGCTGCTCGGGGCATGACGAACCAGGCCCGGGGGTGGGCGTGGGTTCAGTGAGGGGGATTCGGCCAGTGGGGCGCGGGGCTCAGAGCTGAGCGAGCGCGGCGGTGGCCACCGGCAGGGCGACGCCCATTCGGTTCCCCAACTGGGCCGCAGTGATAGGCGCTTCGTGCTCGTCGCGGTGGGTGTCCGCGATACGCCGGGCCGCATCCAGCAGAGCAGTAGGCAGAGCCGGGCGGGAGGTGGTCGTGGCCGTCTTGGTGACGGTGACCAGCGTGGCGGCCGGAGCCGAGGTGGGAGCGGAGTTGGGTTCCTCGGCCACGGCCCGAGCAGGTGCAAGGGTGGGCGCGACGGTCGGGGCCGATTCGGGGATCGGGGGCACCGTATTGGAGACCGGTACAGGGGTGGGCGTGAGCGGGCCGGCCTCCAGGTGCGGGGTGGGGTGGGTGTGGAACTGGGCGAGGAAGGCGGGGCCGACGTGGCCCCAGCCGAGCAGCAGGAGCGGAGCGACGGTGTCCAGGCAGGCCCGTCCGTAGCGTCCGGCCAGCAGCGGTTCAGCGGTGTTCAGCGCGAGGGTGAGCAGGCCGCACAGGTGCAGCAGCCGGGTACCGGCCTTCAGCTCACGCTTGGGGACGCCGCGCAGGGCGAGGAACCGCAGCGCGACCAAGAGCCCGACGACTGACAGGTCCACCATGGGAGCGATCAGCGGCGCGATCGGGCGGGGAACGCCGAGCCGCAGGGCGAGCGCCCAGACGTTGCCGAAGGAGAAGACGAAGGCCAGGGCCGCGATGACCGCCATGACCACGGGCACGGTGCGTCGGGTGAACCGTTCCTCCGCCATATGCTCAACCTCCTTCTTGGAATGGGCTTTTGGGGCTACTTGGCGAGCGATGCAATGGCGTCGTCCGGCTCGTCATCGAGGATCGTGCGGCTGGTCGAGGCGAGGAGAGCGTCCAGGCACAGGGCGGGATCGGTGGTCAGGTGCGAGGTGTCCTCGGCGACGCGGGCCGCGTCGGCGTCTGAGACGTACGGGGTGCGGATGCGGGTGTAGCCGGGGCGGCCCTGCATCGCCATCACCGCGACGCCGACGTAGGCGGGGTCCTGCAAGGTGACCGGGCTGGCGTCGGGCCAGTTGCGGATGTCGTCGCCCAGCGCGGCCACCGCGGCTTCCACGGTCTTCTGCGCGAAGGACAGCCCGATGGGGCACACGTCGCGGATGAAGGTGGGGATGGCGTCGCCGGTGGTCTTCTGGCTGATGAGGATCACCAGGATGCCGACGCTGCGGCCCTTCTTGACCAGGTCCTCCACCAGCCGGGTGTTCTCCGCCGTCAGCGCGCCAAAACGTTTCGTCTCGGCGTCGCTGCCCTTGTACTCGCGGAAGAATGTATGCGCCTCGTCGATGATCAGGACCGTGAGCGGCCACTGCGGCGAGGGGCCGACGTGCCACATGTTCTTCACGCCCAGTACGTCACGGATGGTCGAGGACCGGCGACGACGCAGCTCCACCAGCCGCTTGAACAGTGCGTTGGCTTCGTCAAGGTCGTCCCCGCAGAACGCGAACATCCGCTTGATGAGGTCGGCGTAGTCGCCCTCCGAGGCCCGTGACACCTTGCCGTCCGCAGTCGCGATCTGCACGGCCGGGGAGGGCGCGAAGTCGCAGACGAACTTGTTGACGGTCGAGGTCTTGCCCGCGCCGGGGGTGCCGGCCACGGTCACGCCGGGCACGTTGGCCAAGGACACGCACACCTTGGCGGCGTACTCGTCCACGCCCAGCTCCCAACGCGTCAGGGCCGTGGGCGGGCGGCCGGTGGGCCGATGCCCGGTCGGCGTGGTCAGGGGGTCGGAGCGCACGCCCCGGATCACTACTCGGCCGGGGCCGTCCGGCAGTACGGAGACCCGGGTGCAGCGCCAGGCGTCGGCCAGGAACCGTGCAGCCTTCTGGTACTCCTCCAGCCCGACCTGCGGCAGAGTCTTCGCTCGCACGACCACGCCGAACCGGTCGGGCTTCACCTTGATCCGGGGAGTGAGCACCCGAGGTGCGGGGGCGGGGCCGTCTTTGGACGCGGTGATCTGCGCGAGCAGGCCCGGGGTCTTGTCGGTGACCGTCAGCCCGGCCATCCGCGCGAGCCGTACCCAGCCCCACCGCACCCGGACGGCCTGCCGCATGCTCACCCGCGTGCCCCGGTCGGCACGCACGTAGCGCACCACCGTCACCAGCAGCCACACACCGACCAGCGCAGTAGCGATCGGCAGCGCGTACGACGCGTATCCCGCGATGGCTTCCATGTCATGCCCCCTCTTCGCGTATCAGGTGGAGCACATGACCCAGGTCCAGGCGGGCCGCCTGCTCCGGGTTCAGGCCGAGCAGATCGAGCACCGCAGACGAGGCGGCGAACGTGGCCTTGCCTTCGGTCCCCGGCAGCGGTCGGAGTGGGTACAACTCCCGCTCTGGTACGGAGTTTTCGAAGCGGATCACTGGGCCGCCTCCACCGTCACCAGCTCCAGGCGGGCGGCCCGGTAGGCGACGCCGTCGGAGAGCTGTCCGTTGAAGATTCGCGCCCACGGAGTTGCGAACAGCTCCACCGGCCGCACCATCGCACCCGGCTTCAGCCCGGCCGCCAGGCCCGTCTCCGGCACCGTGATCTTCAGAACCTCGGCCCGGCCTTCCTCCATGAGCATCACGGTCACCGTGTACAGCGACGCACCGGTCTCCCGGTCGGTGGCGACCTCACCGGTCTGCTGGTCCTTGATCTTCAGCACCGGGTCGGTGCCCGCGATGCACACCGCCGACGGCAGCAGGGCAACACGGATACGGGTCATGGCCATGCCATCACATCCTCGTTCTATGGAGCCGCTTGAACGGCTCGCCACGACCATAGCGGCACACTCGCTACACCCGCAACACTCGATTCGTATCGCTACAGCGATACAGCTAGAACGCCGAGGACGCCCGGGTGTGCCGCGAGTGCTGGCCCCGCTACCCTCGTGCCATGAAGCTGCCCCTGGGAGAGGACCCCCGGCCGCCATACGTCCAGGCCGCCGACGTCCTGCGCGCCGCGATCCACGACGGCGAGCTGCGCCCAGGCGAGCGGCTCCCCGCCGCGCGCGAGCTGCAAAAGCGCTTCGGCATCGCCAGCTCCACGGTCCAAAACGCCCTGCGATTGCTCAAGGAGGAGGGGCTGATCTACTCGGTCCTGGGCCGGGGCAGCTACGTCCGAGCGCCGAAGCCGATGGCACCCGCCGAAGCGAAGACGGACGCCGTCGAGGAAAACGAGGTCGATTCCGGCGAGTCCGATCCTGAGTACATCGGTCTCGGCGACCTCCGACGCGGTTGGCAGACCGCCGACAGTCCCGCCGACGATCCACGCCCCCCGTATGTGCGGACTGCGGACGAACTCCGCAAGCAGATCCAGGACGGCCGACTTGCGCCGGGCGCCAAGCTCCCGTCCGCCCGCGACCTGCAAGCTCAGTACGGCATCGCCAACTCCACCGCGCAGAACGCCCTGCGGGTCCTCAAGGAGGAGGGGCTGATCTATTCCGTACAGGGCCGAGGCGTCTTCGTTCGCCAGCTCGGCCCGCGCGATCAGTTCCTCAAGCGCTACAACGAGGGGTTGGAGGAAATGGCGGCGCAGCGCCGTGCGGACGAGGAAGCGGTGCGGCTCAGCGGAAAGAGCGACGACGAAGTGGCCGCCGAACTCGCGGCCGCCGAGGAACGATTCACCAAGGCCAGCACCGAGTTCGAAGCCGCCACCGCCCACCGTGATGCCATGCGCGCCGTCATGGAGCAACGCAAGCGTCTCAGCGGCAACTACACGCCAGAAGAGACCGCCGCCAAGGCCCAGCGCCTGCACGACCGGCTGAACGAAGGCAGACGCCGACGCTGAACCGACCGCACGCGGTAGAGCGGCAGGACACGAGACACGCGAGGCGAGCTGTTCAGAGTTTCTTTACTTGATCAAGGGCGTCCCGCTGACGCGGGCCGCCGCGCGCCGGCGGTCGGTGACCGCCGCCTGCTCCTGTCTGCCGCCCCGCTGGCGACGGCCGCCGACCACTCGGCGCGCAAAGCCCGGGAGCGTAGGTCGGACCACCAATCGGAAGCCCCGGTGCGACCGCTCAGCAGCAGACTGGCCGGGCACCTGAGAGGCCGCCCGGCGGGCTCGCGCCGTCCTGGACGCCCATGCTTGCTGCCTGGCTGGGGGCCGTGACGATGGAGATAACTGGGCTGATGCCGGTGCGGGGTTGAGCGAGACACACGTGGCGGGTGGTCGGTCGACGCGCCCGCCGTCGTGGCTGACTTTCTGTGGCAGAGGCCAGAACCCGCACAGCCAAGAGCACGGCACGCACGGAGGGCCCGTCCCTGCCGGGGCTGATGAGGAGGGGGAGCCTCAATCGGATTCGCCCGGCAGGGACGGGAGACGGGTGGGTCAGCGCGGTGCGGCGCTTGGGCGAGCGAGGCGGGTTACGTCTGGCGCCAGGTCCGCCAGGGGCGGGTGATGATCTCCCGGTAGGTGTGGTGGGACGGGTTCTGGCCGCAGTGCCGGAGTACCCAGTCCTGCGGTTCGGCGAAGTCCTCGCTTGTCGGCGAGGTCTCTCCGTCCACGGCGCACTGCATCGCGTAATGGACCGGCTCTGCGTCCGGCTCGCGGTCGGGCTGGAGCGTCCAGGTCTCGTAGCGCAGGACCGAGCGAGGGGTCACCGTCCCCACCTCCGGTTGGCCACGGCCACCTTCGCGCTCAACTCCTCCGTGGGAGTCGGCGTACGTACGTCCTCGGGCGGCACGTCCCACTCCCGGCCACCGCGCGGTGGTCGAAGCTGCACGTACGTCCCCACATGCCCCATCACTACGCCCACCTTGCCGCTTCGCCGGTCGACCACCAGGGCGCCGGCATCGGGTGAGACGGTGTGCCCGTCGGCATCAGGGGTGGGGGCCGTCACCGTGACCACCCCAGCGAGGCGGCGCGCGACCGGGCGTCCAGTCGCAGGGCGGGAACACATGGGGTGGCGCTCATTCGCACGGTGACGCTCCTCGGCGGCGTTGATGCGTGCCCCTGGGCCTGTTGGTGTCGCAGGGTCGGCACCGATCCTCACGCTGGTCACCGGGACGAAGGAACCTCCACCAAACCCCATTTCGGGACGTCCTGCACCGTGTAGAACGTCCCTAGTGCCGTCCTGAAACGAAGGGGGAGACTCGTGCCGAACGAGAGACTACGAGCCGTCATGGCGGCGGGAGGCTGGACGTACGCCGCACTCGCTCAGCAGGTCGAGGTCGACCCCAAGTCGATCGAGCGCTGGGTGAACCTCGGGCGTATCCCACGTCGTGCCACCGCCCTCCAGGCGGCCAAGGCCCTGGGAGAAGACGTGCACGCACTCTGGCCGGCGCTCCGCCAGGCCCGCCCCGCCCGCGCCATCAGCCCCGAACTGGTCGCGCTCTACGAACAGCGGGCCGACCTCCCCGTCTCGACGTTCACCGACCTGATGGCCCAAGCCCGGGAGCGGATCGACATCCTCGTCTACGCGGCCGTCTTCCTCCACGAGGCGTACCCGCGGCTGAACGAACTCCTCACCGAACGCGCCGCCGAAGGCTGCACCGTCCGCATCGCGATCGGGGACCCCGACAGCGACAACGTCCAAGCCCGCGGCCAGGAAGAGCGGTTCGGCCACGGCATCGAATCCCGCTGCCGCCTCGCGCTCATGCACTACAAGCCGCTCGCCGACACCCCCGGCATCGAAGTCCGCACCCACGAAACCACGCTCTACAACTCCCTCTACCGCGCCGACGACCAGCAACTCGTCAACGCACACGTCTGGGGCGTCAACGCCTACGCAGCCCCCGTGTGGCACCTTCGCCGACACCAGGAGAGCGGCATGTTCGACACCTACGCCGACAGCTTCGACTCCGTGTGGGCGACCGCAACCCCCGTACGAGAGGAAGACTGACCGTGGCCCGCACCGAGTACTACGACGACCCCAACGCGCCCAAGCCGAACAGCATGGTCGTCGCTGCCTCCGCCGTCGTCACCGACGACCACGGGCGCATCCTCCTCCAGCGCCGCCGCGACAACGACCTATGGGCCCTGCCCGGAGGCGGAATGGACCTCACCGACTCCCTGCCAGGCACGGCCGTCCGAGAGGTCAAAGAGGAGACCGGCCTCGACGTCGAGATCACCGGCCTGGTCGGCACCTACACCGACCCGAAACACATCATCGCCTACACCGACAGCGAGGTCCGGCGACAGTTCAACGTCTGCTTCACCGCCCGCATCACCGGCGGCCAACTGGCAATCTCCGACGAGTCCACCGAACTCCGGTTCGTGCCGCCGGAAGAGATCGAGCAGCTGCCGATGCACCACACCCAACGACTCAGGCTCCAACACTTCCTGGAACAGCGCGAAAAGCCGTACCTGGGCTGAACCGTCTGACGGCAGTAGCGACGGCAACAACCCCGCACAACCACGAACGCCCACGCACTTCACCGGACCAGCAAACTGCGCTTGACCTGCGAAAAAGCAGGTAGAGGGGTCCGCGTAGCACACGTACTATGTTTTGGCGGGCGACACACCGGTCCTCGTTCACAACAGCAACTGCCCCAACGGGAAGTTGTCGGATCCTCTGCCCAGGGGGATGAATAACAAGATCGCTTCGGCCTACGACGGCGTGAAGGCGGGGCGGATTCCTTCGCACGATACCTATTCAGGCCACGAGCATCCGTGGTGGGCAGGCTCTAAGGAGTACCGGGTGCCCGGTAGGCCGGAAACTGACAGAATCCTGGAAAAGGAGTTGCCGAACGGCGCCAAGGTGTACGGCTGGACGTCCACGCATTACACGAAGATTCAACGCTTCAGCGCACCCCACTTCCCTGACGCGGGGTGGAATTAGTAGCTTTATTGGTTAACTGGTGCAGCGACCGATTGATTGTCGCTGCACCAGTTCCGGTTTGGGGATGAGATATGGCTGGCGAAGTGCCCGTAACGGCTGAGGTGGATTTTCCGCTGTACGTGGTATCGGATGAAGAGTCTGGGGATGTGCTTGTTGCGGCTGAAGGGGTAGAGGGTTTTTTTGTTGCCCCGGAAGAAGAGTTGTCGGAAGTAGCCTTCCTGAGAGCTCATGAGGTTGAAAAGGGTAGGCGAAGAGTCGAAGAAGCAGTGCTGGGCGTCATGAATCGCCGACGGGAGAAGGTTGGTGAGTACTTCATTGGGCGGGTTGTGCTCGGAGATACGGGCCTAGCGGCGCCAGACGGTAATATCTCGAGAGTCGAGTACCGGTTCTTTGGCAATCGCTGCGAATATCCTGAAGCTGAGCGAATTTGGCGACGTTGGGCATCGGGAATCGCCCTGGAGAAAGGCGAATGGCTTCGATGGCCGATGAGCTATCAGAGTGCATGGCTGCACGTTGTTCAGAATTCTTGGTTCACTTCGAATCGTAGGGCTGCCCGCTATGGAGTGGATGACGTAATCTACTTGGATGGTGCGCACATCTCTACAAAGTCGGGATTTTTCTGCGCATTGGGTGAGGCGGTAAATGGTGCGGGTGGATACTTTGGGTCGAATCTTGATGCTCTTACAGACTGCATTTCTTCGAACTGTGGCGAGGGGCCTCCAGTGAAGATTGTTTGGCGAGATTTTCAGGTATCTCAAGCATTTCTAGATGGCGCCTTTCTGGATTCAGTCGCGGAAGTGATGCGCGAATTTCGCGTAGATTTCGACACTTGCTGATTTTGAATTGTTATGTATGTGTGCCAGCGAATTTTGCGCCCCGTCAGGCAATGCCTGACGGGGCGTCTGGGTGCGGTGACGGCAGTAGTTGACGGCAACGTCAGCGGACGGGGACTGTGCAGAGGGGTGGTTCGTCGCCGTCGTCGGGCACGTCGGCGATCTCGGCGGGGTGGCGGAGGGCGTGGCTGAGGAAGTCGATGACGTCGCGCTGAAGGCGGAGGCGGACGTGTGCGTACACGGTGGCGGTGACGCCGATGTGGGCGTGGCCGAGGAGTTCCTTGATCACGACGAGATCGACACCCTGTGCCAGGAGCAGGGCGGCGGGTTCGAGTGCCGGAGTTCGTGAAAGCGGATGCGCCGGAGTCCGGCCCGGTCGAGGGCGCTGTGTAAGCGGCGGTGTTCGGCCGATTGGGCGTTCTGTTGCGTGGCGTGCCGATGAGTTTTCTGGTGGACGGGAGTCTGAACCTGTAGAGGCCATCGAGCGAGGAGCGCAGAGGCATGGGGAAGCTGACCTTGACCACCTTTGTCACGTTGGACGGCGTGATGCAGGCGCCCGGGGGGCCCGATGAGGATCAGAGCGGGGGGTTCGAGTACGGGGGGTGGGTCGCGCCGTTCGCCGATGAGGGGATGGGGGAGTTCATCACCGAGGTGTTCGGGCGGGCCGAGGCGTTCCTGCTCGGGCGGAAGACGTACGAGATCTTCGCCTCGTACTGGCCGGAGCACGACGACCCCGCCGACCCCGTCGCGGGCAAGCTGAACCGGCTGCCCAAGTACGTGGCGTCGACCACGCTGAAGGAGCCGGCCTGGGGGCCGGTCACCGTGCTCGACGGGGAGCACCTGCAGGGTGAGATCGTACGGGTCAAGGACGAGCTGGAGGGGGAGCTGCAGGTGCACGGCAGCGGGCAGCTCGCGCAGTGGCTGCTGGCTCGGGACCTCGTGGAAGAGATCAACCTGCTGGTGTTCCCCGTGGTTCTCGGGGCGGGGCAGAGGCTGTTCCCCACCGGCGGGCTGCCGACCGCCTATGAGGTGGTGAGCTCCCGTACGACACCGGCCGGGACCGCCGTCCACACCTACCGGCCGACGGGACGGGCCACCTTCGCGACGATCGGCGACTGAGCTGAGCGCGCCGTCAGGCGAAGAGGAGCTCGACGTCCTCGTCGACGCAGAACCGCAGGACGACGGTCAGCCTTCGGGCGTCCTCGATGAGCTGCTGGAGGAGCGGTTCGGCCGGTTCCTCCAGCCATTCGCCGGCGATCGCCTCCAGGCGGGGCAGCATCGCGGCGCAGTCGGCGGCGGAGAGGTTGTCACCGCAGACGTCCGGGTGGTCGAGGAGCGGCTCCAGGCTGGTGGAGACCTCGCTCCACGGCCGGCCGCCCCCGAAACCCCACATCTCGTCGAGGGCGAACCCCTCTGCCCGTGCGAGCCGTTTCCGGAACGCGTGGAAGCGGACGCAGGACCAAGTGGCGTCCGGGCTGCTGTTGTCTCCGTCGTCCGGGCACAGGATCAGGCCCACGTGGTCCTCCTCGTCGGTGAGGTGGACAGGATCGGCGGGAACGTGCCACGCCCGCAATCGAATTGATCGCCGGGTGCGTCCGGCCCAGGTCGGCCTGGGCCGTCTCTTCCGGATCTTGTCGGCCGAGCCCGCGGCGTCCGGTGCCATGGGGTCTCCCCGGGCCCGCCAGGGCCGTGGGGAAGGATGGCAAGGCGGAGGGGCGCCCGTGTGCTGGATGTACTCGGGCGCCCCGACAACGCGGCGAGGTGCAGTGCCAGGCGTCGCGGGGCAGGCGGGATTTTGCGGAGACGGCCTAAGGGCGCCCCGACAACGCGGCCAGGTGCGGTGCCGGGCGTCGCGGGCCCGGCAAGATCCGGAAGAGACGGCCTACCGCGGGTCCAGGGCCAGCTGGACCACGCGGCCCTCGCGCAGGACCAGGAGGTCCGGGGCCTCGTGTTCGTAGAAGCGGAGCCGGCCGACCGGGCCCGGCGGGCGGATGTGGGGGGCCAGGAGCAGCAGGAGGTCCTCCACCTCCGGGAGCTGTTCCTCGTGGACCTCCTGGCGGGCGGTCAGGGCCCAGCCGCCGCGGTCCGTCGGTGCGAACTCGCCGACGAGCATGCCGCCCACGCGCCACGCCGGGCCCCGGGTCGAGAGGAGGCCGTCCGGCGATGTCAGCTGGCGCCGCACCTCCGCGAGCACGTCGTCGGGCGTGGTGTCGAGCAGGTCGAACGCCAGGTCCAGGGCATAGAGATCAGCCATGGGCCCGATGCTACGGGTCCGGGGTCGCGGGCCCGGAAAGGGGTCGCCCGGCATGATCGGCTCCGGTACGGTGTCCCGCACCCGTGCGAGCCGCCGAAGTCTCCACCCCTGCCGTGACGTCGGAGACCTCCGTTGACCGTGATCTCGCCCGCCCTCGAAGCCGCCCCGCGCCGGGCCTGGTTCGCCGATCTGCCCGTGCTGGCCGTCGCCGTCGTCTGGGGCGGCAGCTATCTCGCGGCCAAGGGCATCACCACCACCCACACCGTCGTCGCCGTGCTCGTGCTCCGGTTCGCGCTGGTGCTGCCCGTGCTCGTCGTCGCCGGGTGGGCGCGGCTGCGCGCCCTGCGCCCCGCCCAGCTGCGCGGCGCCGGGCTGCTGGGCCTCGTACTCGGCGGGATCTTCCTACTGGAGACCTACGGGGTCGTCCACACCTCCGCCACCAACGCCGGGCTGATCATCAGCCTGACGATGATCTTCACCCCGCTCGCCGAAGCGGCCGTCAGGAAGCAGGCGCCCTCCACCGGTTTCCTCGGCGCCGCCGCCGTCTCCGTCGCCGGGGTCGTGCTCCTCACCCAGGGCGCCGGCTTCACCGCCCCCAGCCTCGGTGACCTGCTCATCCTCGGCGCCGCCCTCGCCCGGACCCTGCACGTCCTGCTGATGGCCCGCATCGAGGCCGTCCAGGACGCCGACTCGCTGTCCCTGACCACCGTGCAGCTCGGGGCCGCCGTGCTCGTCTTCGCGCTGCTGGCCGCCGCGCCCGGGACCGGTGACAGCACCTGGGCCGCGGCCGCCGGCTTCGGGGCCGCCGAGTGGGCCGGGCTCGCCTTCCTCTCCGTCTTCTGCACCCTCTTCGCCTTCTTCGTGCAGATGTGGGCCGTACGCCGCACCTCGCCCTCCCGGGTCAGCCTGCTGCTGGGTACCGAACCCCTGTGGGCCGCCGTCGCCGGCATCGTCATCGGAGGGGAGGAGCCCGGGTTCCTCGGCTACGCGGGAGCCCTCCTGGTCCTCGTCGGCACCGCCTGGGGGCGGCGCGCCGTCACCGCCGCATGAGCGTGTCCGGAAAGCGCCGCAGCCACAGGTGATCACCCGCCGTACTGTGGCCCCGTGCCCCCCTTACACAGCCGGCAGGTCCGGGAGCTCCTCCAGCCGCACCCGGCGCCGCTCCCGGCGCGAGAGCTCGCAGGCCTCCGCGATCCGGAACGCCGCCAGCGCCTCCCGGCCGTCGCACCGATTCGGCTCCTCGCCCCGCACCAGCTGGACGAAGGCCGCCAGCTCGGCCTCGTAGGCCGGGGCGAAACGTTCCAGGAAGCCCGTCCACGGCTTGCTCGCCGGGGGCGGGCCGTGCGGTTCGGTGGAGGCGATCGGCGTCCGGTCGTCCAGCCCGACGGAGACCTGGTCCAGCTCCCCGGCCAGCTCCATCCGCACGTCGTACCCGGCGCCGTTGCAGCGGCTGCCGGTCGCCGTGACCAGGGTCCCGTCGTCCAGCGTCAGCACGGCGGCCGCCGTGTCGATGTCGCCCGTCTCCCGGAACAGCGCCCCACCCGCGTCCGACCCGGCCGCGTACACCTCGACCACCTCGCGCCCGGTCACCCAGCGGACCATGTCGAAGTCGTGCACCAGGCAGTCGCGGTACAGCCCGCCGGAGGTCGCCAGGTACGCGGCGGTCGGCGGGGCCGGATCGGCCGTCATCGTCCGGATGGTGTGCAGCCGTCCCAGGGCGCCCGAGCGGACCAGCCCCCGGGCCGTGCCGTAGCCCGCGTCGAAGCGGCGCATGAAGCCCACCTGGAGCAGTCCGCCCGAGGCCGTGACCTCCCGCAGCGCCGCGAGGGTCCGGTTCAGGTCCGGGGCCAGCGGCTTCTCGCAGAACACCGGCAGTCCGCCGCGGACCGCCCGTACGACGAGGTCCGCGTGCGCCTCGGTCGCCGAGGCCACCACCACCGCGTCCACACCCCAGGTGAAGACCTGCTCCACGGAGGGCGCGGCGGTGGCCCCGAGCCGGTCGGCGAGGCGCGCCGCCCGCGCGGGGTCGGCGTCCGCGAGCAGGAGCGAGCCCGCCTCCGGGTGGCGGGCCAGTACCGCCGCGTGGAAGGACCCGATCCGGCCCGTTCCGATCAAGCCGATGCGCATGCACTCAACCTGACCCTGTCGGCGGAACCTGTCAATCCGCCCGCGCATGTCAACCTGCCCGCGCGTGCCCCGATGACCCTTCATGGTCGACTGTGGCGGATACTGAACGGCTGGACCGGAATGGAGCCGGAATGACCGGATTGATGACCGGCTCGACGGCCGGCGTGACGACCGGATCGTCGACCGGCTCGACGACGGACCGAATTGGTGACGAGGGAAGGGCGCGGCGACGTGGCTAGGGTTCGGACAGGGGTGCGCGTCGTGGGCGCCGTGCTCGCGGCGGTACTGGGGGCCTCGCTCGCGGGCTGCAGCAGTACGGGCGGCAAGCGCGCCGAGGAGCGCGCGAAGGCCGCCCAGGCGGGCCGGCCGGCCGTCTCCACCCCGCGCTGGACCTTCGCGATGATCACGCACGCGGGCGACGGCGACACCTTCTGGGACATCGTGCAGAAGGGCGCCAAGGAGGCCGCGGCGAAGGACAACATCAACTTCGTCTACGCCCACGACGACCAGGCACAGCAGCAGGCGCAGTTCGTACAGAACGCCATCGACCAGAAGGTCGACGGGATCGTCGTCAGCCTGGCCAAGCCCGAGGCCCTCAAGGACGTCCTCGCCAAGGCCGTCAAGGCCGGCATCCCGGTGATCACGGTCAACTCCGGCTCCGCCCAGTCCGCCGCGTACGGGGCGCTGACCCACATCGGCCAGGACGAGGTGGTCGCGGGCGAGGCCGTCGGCACCGAGCTGAACGAGCGCGGCCGCAAGAAGGCCGTCTGCGTCCTGCACGAGCAGGGCAACGTCGGCCACGAGCAGCGCTGCGCCGGTGCGAAGAAGACCTTCTCCGGAACCATGGAGAACCTGTACGTCGAGGGCACCAACATGCCCTCCGTCCAGGCGGCGATCCAGGCCCAGCTGCAGGCCGACCCCTCCGTCGACGCCATCGTCACCCTCGGCGCACCCTTCGCAC
Organism: Streptomyces nojiriensis; assembly: GCF_017639205.1. Taxonomy (NCBI): domain Bacteria; kingdom Bacillati; phylum Actinomycetota; class Actinomycetes; order Kitasatosporales; family Streptomycetaceae; genus Streptomyces; species Streptomyces nojiriensis. The sequence continues at coordinate 7,195,304 of NZ_CP071139.1, forward strand.
CCACCGCGGTCAAGGCGAAGGAGGCGGCCGGCAGCAAGGCCGAGGTGGACACCTTCGACCTGAACGCGTCGGTCGCCCGCGACCTGAAGTCCGGAGCCCTCGGCTTCGCCGTCGACCAGCAGCCCTACCTGCAGGGCTACGAGGCCATCGACCTGCTCTGGCTCTACCGCTACAACGCCAACGTGCTCGGCGGCGGCCGCCCCGTGCTCACCGGACCGCAGATCGTGACCGCCGACGAGGCGGGCAAGCTGGAGGAGTACATCAAGCGGGGCAGCCGATGAGCGCGGCCGCACCCGCCGACGGGCGCGACGAACGGCTGGCCCCCACCTCCACCCTGCGCAAGCTGCTCGCCCGCCCCGAGCTGGGCTCGGTGGTCGGCGCCGTGGCCGTCTTCGTCTTCTTCTCCATCGCCGCCCCCACCTTCCTGCAGGCCTCCAGCCTCAGCACGATCCTCTACTCGGCCTCCACCATCGGGATCATGGCCGCCCCGGTGGCCCTGCTGATGATCGGCGGCGAGTTCGACCTCTCCGCCGGTGTCATGGTCACCACCTCGGCGCTGGTCAGCTCGATGTTCAGCTACCAGATGACCGCCAACGTCTGGGTCGGCGTCGGCGTGTCCCTGCTGGTCACCCTGGCCATCGGCTTCTTCAACGGATTCATGCTGACGCGCACGAAGCTGCCCAGCTTCATCATCACGCTCGGCACCTTCCTGATGCTGACCGGCCTGAACCTCGGCTTCACCAAGCTGATCACCGGCACCGTCTCCACCAAGACCATCGCCGACATGGAGGGCTTCCCCTCCGCCCGCGCCCTCTTCGCCTCGCAGTGGACCATCGGCTCGGTCACCCTCAAGGTCACCGTCCTGTGGTGGTTCGCCATCGTTGCCGTCGCCACCTGGATCCTGCTGCGCACCCGCGCCGGCAACTGGATCTTCGCCGTGGGCGGTGGGGCCGACGCGGCCCGCGCCACCGGCGTGCCCGTCGTGAAGACCCGTATCGGCCTCTACATGGGCGTCGCCCTGTGCGCCTGGATCTCCGGACAGCACATCCTGTTCTCGTTCGACGTGGTCCAGTCGGGCGAGGGCGTGGGCAACGAGTTCCTCTACATCATCGCGGCCGTCATCGGCGGCTGCCTGATGACCGGCGGCTACGGCTCCGCCATCGGCTCGGCGGTCGGTGCCTTCATCTTCGGCATGACCAGCAACGGCATCGTGTACGCCCAGTGGAACCCGGACTGGTTCAAGTTCTTCCTCGGCGCGATGCTCCTGCTGGCCACGCTGCTCAACGCATGGGTCCGCAAGCGGGCGGAGGCGACCAAGTGAGTGCGACCGAGAAGACCGCGACCGCTCCCGGAGCGGGCACCGCCCTGGTGAAGCTGACCGAGGTCAGCAAGTTCTACGGGAACATCCGCGCCCTCCAGGGGGTCTCCCTGGAGGTCTCGGCGGGCGAGATCACCTGTGTCCTCGGCGACAACGGCGCCGGCAAGTCCACCCTCATCAAGATCATCGCGGGGCTGCACCGGCACGACGCCGGCACCTTCGAGATCGAGGGGGAGGAGACCGTGCTCGCCAACCCCCGCGCGGCCCTCGACCACGGCATCGCCACCGTCTACCAGGACCTCGCCGTCGTCCCGCTCATGCCCGTCTGGCGGAACTTCTTCCTCGGCTCCGAGCCCACCAAGGGCAGCGGCCCCTTCCGCCGCCTCGACGTGGAGCTCATGCGCGAGACCACCCGCACCGAGCTGCTGCGCATGGGCATCGACCTGCGCGACGTGGACCAGCCCATCGGCACCCTGTCCGGCGGCGAGCGGCAGTGCGTGGCCATCGCCCGCGCCGTGTACTTCGGGGCGAAGGTCCTCGTACTCGACGAGCCCACCGCGGCCCTCGGCGTCAAGCAGTCCGGAGTGGTCCTCAAGTACGTCGCCGCCGCCCGGGACGCGGGCCTCGGCGTGGTCCTGATCACCCACAACCCGCACCACGCGTACCTGGTCGGGGACCGTTTCGTGCTCCTCAAGCGCGGCACCATGGCGGGCAGCCACACCCGGGACTCGATCACGCTCGACGAGCTCACCCGGCAGATGGCGGGCGGCTCCGAGCTGGAGGAACTGAGCCACGAGCTGGAGCGAGTGGCAGAATCGGGGGAAGGCACCCCACCTGCCACGGCCGCGACGGACGGCCCGGCCGGGCGGAGCGGCCCGGCCGACGAGGCCGGCCGGCCCCCCGGAACCACCGCACCCAAGAGGGACGACACGACTCGATGAGCACGTACCGGGACTTCACGCTCACCCACCGGGGGTCGGCGCGAGGCACCGTCCTGCGGACCATCGGGACCCGGGAGCGCCGGTCGCACCTGACGGCCCCGCGCGTCCCCACGGTCGGCATCGACATCGGCGGCACCAAGGTGATGGCGGGCGTCGTCGACGCCGACGGGATCATCCTGGAGAAGATCCGCACGGAGACCCCGGACAAGTCCAAGAGCCCCAAGGTCGTCGAGGACACCATCGTCGAGCTGGTGCTGGACCTCTCCGACCGGCACGACGTGCACGCGGTCGGCATCGGGGCGGCGGGCTGGGTCGACGCCGACCGCTCCCGCGTGCTGTTCGCACCCCACCTGGCCTGGCGCGACGAGCCCCTGCGCGACGCGCTGCAGTCCCGGCTCGCGGTCCCGGTCATGGTCGACAACGACGCGAACACCGCCGCCTGGGCGGAATGGCGCTTCGGCGCCGGACGCGGCGAGGACCACCTCGTCATGATCACGCTCGGCACCGGCATCGGCGGGGCCATCCTCGAAGGCGGCCAGGTCAAGCGCGGCCGGTACGGGGTCGCCGGCGAATTCGGCCATATGCAGGTCGTCCCCGGCGGCCACCGCTGCCCCTGCGGCAACCGCGGCTGCTGGGAGCAGTACAGCTCCGGCAACGCGCTGGTCCGCGAGGCCCGGGAGCTGGCCGCCGCCGATTCGCCGGTCGCGTACAACATCATCGCCCGGGTCGGCGGCAACGTCTCCGAGATCACCGGACCGCTGATCACCGAGCTGGCCCGCGAGGGCGACGCCATGTGCGTCGAGCTGCTCCAGGACATCGGCCAGTGGCTGGGCGTCGGCATCGCCAACCTCGCCGCCGCCCTCGACCCGTCCTGCTTCGTCATCGGCGGCGGCGTCAGCGCCGCCGACGACCTGCTGATCGGCCCGGCCCGGGACGCCTTCCGCCGCCACCTCACCGGTCGCGGCTACCGCCCCGAGGCCCGTATCGCCAAGGCCCAGCTCGGGCCGGAGGCGGGCATGGTCGGTGCCGCCGACCTCGCCCGGCTCGTCGCCCGCCGCTTCCGCCGCGCCACCCGCCGCCGGGTCGAGCGCTACGAGCGGTACGAGCGCTACGCGCAGCAGCTGGGCCGGCGCGAGCCCGCAGTCCCCAAGGAGCAGGACGAACAGTGAACCCGCCCACCCTGCCCCACCAGGCCTCCGCCCCCGACGCCGAAGGCACCCCGACGCCCACCGCCGAGGACCGCAGGCACGTCGTCAAGCGCCGCTGGATCACCGCGATCATCATCCTGCTGCTGGTCGGCGTACCCGCGGGCTACCTGGCGATCTCCACCCAGCAGAGCCGCGAGAGCGGCCGCGACAAGGCCGCCAAGGTCGGCGCGTCCAAGGTGCGCCCCGGCTGGCCCTCCAAGGTGCAGCGCAGCATCTACGAGGTCCCGGTCCCGGACAAGGCCTGGCGCGTCGGGTTCCTGGAGACCAACAACTGGCGCACCAGCCGGCTGTACGTCCAGTTCGCGGTCACCCCGCCGGAACTGGACGGCTTCCTGTCCTCCCTGGGCATCGGCCGGGAGGACCTGACCCCCGGGGTCTCGGTCTCCGCGCACGACACCTCGATCGCCGGCTGGCACTGGAAGCCGGAGACCTCATGGCTGGGCACCACCCTCGAACAGGACGACCCGCGGCCCACCCGGGACATCACCGTCGACCTCACCGATCCCAAGGTCTCCAAGGTCTACGTCGTCTCCTCCACCACCCCGTGACCGCCCCCGGTCGGCGCTAGCCTTGGGATCATGAAGCTCACCAAGCGGCTGCATTCCTGCGTCCAGTTGGAGAAGGACGGGCGCACGCTCGTCATCGACCCGGGCGCCTTCAGCGAACCGGACGCGGGCCTGGGGGCGGACGCCCTGCTGGTCACGCACGAACACCCCGACCACTTCGAGGAGGGCCGGCTGCGGGCCGCCCTCGACGCCGATCCGGCGGTCCGGCTGTGGACCCTGCGCAGCGTCGCCGAGAAGCTCGCCCCCGCCTATCCGGGCCGGGTGCACACCGTCGGCCACGGCGACGCCTTCACCGCGGCCGGGTTCGAGGTCCAAGTCCACGGGGAGCTGCACGCGGTGATCCACCCGGACATCCCGCGCGTCACGAACGTCGGCTACCTCGTGGAAGGTTCCCTCTTCCACCCCGGGGACGCGCTGACCGTGCCCGGCGTCCCCGTCGAGACCCTGATGGTTCCGGTGCACGCCCCCTGGAACAAGGTCTCCGAGGTGATCGACTACCTCCGCGAGGTCAAGCCGCGCCGGGCCCTGGACATCCACGACGCCTACCTCTCCGACATCGCCCGGCCCGTCTACGACCACGCCCTGGGCGCCCTCGGGGGCACCGACCACGGGCGACTCACCGCGGGGGACTCCGCCGAACTGTGACTGTCGGTGCCGGGCGGTAGGTTGGCACGTATGCGTATCGCCACCTTCAACGTCAACTCCATCACCGCCCGGCTGCCGCGCCTGCTGGCCTGGCTGGAGAGCTCCGGCACGGATGTCCTGTGCATCCAGGAGACCAAGTGCTCGGCGGAGCAGTTCCCCTACGACGAGCTGCGCGAGCTGGGCTACGAATCGGCGGTCAACGCCACCGGCCGATGGAACGGCGTGGCCCTGCTCTCCAAGGTCGGCCTGGAGGACGTGGTCCTCGGGCTGCCCGGCGGGCCCGACTACGAGGGCGTCCAGGAACCCCGCGCGATCTCCGCCACCTGCGGCGGGGTCCGGGTCTGGTCGGTGTACGTGCCCAACGGGCGCGAGGTCGAGCACGACCACTACGGCTACAAGCTGGACTGGTTCCGCGCCCTGACCACGGCCATCGCCGAGGAGGCGGCCGGTCCGCTGCCGTTCGCGGTGCTCGGCGACTTCAACGTGGCCCCGACCGACGAGGACGTCTACGATCCGGCCGTCTTCGCGGGCCTCACCCATGTCACCCCCGCCGAGCGGGCCGCGCTGGAGGCGCTGCGCGCCGCCGGGCTCTCGGACGTGTTCCCGCGCGCGCTGAAGTACGACCGTCCCTACACCTTCTGGGACTACCGGATGCTCGCCTTCCCCAAGAACAAGGGCATGCGCATCGACCTGGTCTACGGGAACGAGCCCTTCACCAAGGCCGTCACCGACTCCTACGTCGACCGCGAGGAGCGCAAGGGCAAGGGCGCGTCCGACCACGCGCCCGTCGTCGTGGACCTGGACCTCGGCCGGTAGCCGCGGGCAGGTGGCCGCCGACCGCCGGCCGGTGGGAGCCATCCGGGCCGACGGATCCAGGCGCGCCCTGTGGTCAGTGGCGGATCCTGGTGCGACGCTGGGCGGTATGAACATCCCTTTCCTGGGCAACTGGCTGAACCGGCGCGAAACGGAACAGGGTGCGGGACTCGCCGCCGCCCTCGCGGACGACCCCGAGGGCGTCGCCGAGTTGTTCTCGGAGTGCGAGATGCTGCGCGTCCAGGCACGGGCGGCCGGGCTCGAACTCGACGAGAGCCAGGACTCGTTGGAAGCCCTGGATCAGCTGATGCCGCGCTGGCGGCGGGACCCGGAGGCGGTGCCCTGGCTCGGCAACGACGCCGGCTTCTACCTCGGGACCGTGATCATCCGGACCGTTCCGGGGGCCGCCTGGCGGGTGTGGCCCAACGGTCAGCCGGTGATCCGGCTGGCCTCGGGCCGGGAGCTGAACGTGATCGAGTCGGGCCTGGCCTGGGCGATGACCGGATCCCCCGAGCTCAGCCAGGCGTACGCCGAGGCCTCCGAGGGCTGACGCCCCGGCGCACCGCGACCGGCACCGACATCGAGACCGACTCCGACTCCGACTCCGACTCCGACAAGTGGGCAGGGCAGCACATGGCCGTCGAACCGTTGATCGAGCTGCGGGACGTCAACAAGCACTTCGGTGCACTGCACGTACTGCGGGACATCAACCTCACCGTCGGCCGCGGGGAGGTGGTGGTGGTCATCGGCCCCTCCGGCTCCGGGAAATCCACCCTGTGCCGGGCGATCAACCGGCTGGAGACCGTCGAGTCGGGCACGATCCTGATCGACGGGGAGGCGCTGCCCGCCGAGGGCAAGGAGCTGGCGCGGCTGCGCGCCGAGGTGGGGATGGTCTTCCAGTCCTTCAACCTGTTCGCGCACAAGACCGTCCTCGCCAACGTCTCGCTCGCGCAGGTCAAGGTACGCGGCCGCAAGCGGGGCGAGGCGGACCGGCGCTCCCGGGAGCTCCTGGAGCGGGTCGGCCTGGCCGATCAGGCCGAGAAGTTCCCGGCCCAGCTCTCCGGCGGTCAGCAGCAGCGCGTGGCGATCGCCCGCGCCCTGGCCATGAGTCCCAAGGCCCTGCTCTTCGACGAGCCCACCTCCGCACTCGACCCGGAAATGATCAACGAGGTGCTGGAGGTGATGCGGCAGCTCGCCCGCGAGGGCATGACCATGGTCGTGGTCACCCACGAGATGGGCTTCGCCCGCTCCGCCGCGAACCGCGTGGTCTTCATGGCCGACGGGCGGATCATCGAGGACCGCACCCCGGAGCAGTTCTTCACCGCCCCGGAGAGCGACCGGGCGAAGGACTTCCTCTCCAAGATCCTCAAGCACTGACGATCACTGTTCGCGCAGCGGCACCGACACGTAGCTGGGATCGGTGCGCGGCGAGGAGAAGGTCAGCTGCGCGCCGATGGGGTTGTGCTCGATGTAGAGCGGGTCGACGGTGTCGACGACGAGGGCGAGCCGGTGGCCTGCGGGGACGTCGTAGGCGGTGGAGAACAGCTCCAGGTCCACGCCGAAGCCCTGGCCGGGAGCCTTCCCGTGGAAGGTGTACGGGGCGTTGCTGACGAGCTTGCCGATGCCGAGCGGGCCGACGTCGTAGAGGTACGCGACGAAGGTGCCGTCGCCCTTGGTGGGGGTGACGGTGGTGTGCAGCTTCACGGTGCCGCGGATCCGGCGCGCCTCGGCGTAGCGCTGCGACTGCCAGACGGCCGCGAAGGCCCGGGGGAGGAGCGGGACGGAGGCGATCGGCGGCGCCTTCACGAACTGGTCGAGGGCACTGGAGAGGAGGAGGATGCCGCCGTTGGCGCCGGAGTCGACATTGGCGAAGAGGTGCTCGCTGTCGGAGAGCGCCAGCTTCTCGGTGCCCCCGGAGCCGACCGACTTCCAGTCGGCGTAGCCCTCGTACCCGTTGTCGCTACGGGACTTGATCTGCACCGGGGCCTCGGTGTCGACGCCGTTGCGCTCGCCCTTGAGGTAGCGGTCGAACCAGCGGTGCGCGTTGGTCCAGGTGTCGTTGGGCAGCCCCAGCAGGCCGGTGCCCTCGGCGGTGGCGTGGTCCCCGGGGCGGAACTCCAGGCGCTTGGGGCCGGTCAGCCGCTCGTAGAACTTCGCGTACTGGTTGGGCGGGAAGATGGTGTCGCCCCAGGCGTTGCCGAGCATGACGGCGGTGCCGTTGGCGTTGATCCGGTCCACCTGCTCGGAGGCCGAGCGCTTCCTGCCCCACTCGATCATCTGCTGCTCCTGGTCCAGCCGGGAGCCGAGGAAGTTGCCGAGGAGGGACTGGAGTTCGGGCCCGGGGCGGCCGGTGAGGTATCCGGCGGCGCCGAGCATCGCGGCGGCCTGGACGTGCTGGGTGCGGCCGGAGTAGATGGATTCGATGAGGTCGGCCCACCCGCTCATCGCGACCACGGCCTTGACGCGCGGATCGTGCGCGGAGGCCAGCAGGGTGATGCCGGCGGCGTACGAGACCCCGCCGAGGCCGATGCGGTCCGCGTCGGCGGGGGAGTTGGCGAGGGCCCAGTCGATGACGGCACTGACGTCGGCGATGTCCGGCGGCCCGGCCACCTCGATGCTGCCGCCGGAGAGCCAGAAGCCGCGGGAGGTGTAACTGACCACGACGTAACCGGAGTCGGCGAGCTTCTTGGCCTGGGCGAGGTACTCGGTCTGTGGCAGGCCCCAGCTGGTGGGCAGCACGATGAGCGGGTACGTACGGCCGCTCCCGGCCCCGGCCGGGGTGAAGACGTTGCCCTTGAGGGTGACTCCGCCGGAGCCGGGGATGTCGTGGAAGCGGATCTGCGCGGAGGCGTCGGCGGTGGCGGCCGGCCCGCCGGCGGGAGCCGCCTGGGCCTGGTGGGGGGCCAGGCCCAGGGCGGCTGCGGCCAGCAGGGTCGCCACGGCCGCGGCGGTGGTGGTGCGTCGCATCTCTCGCTCCTCGCGCGTGCGCCGGGTTGTCAAAGTGACCCGACGGTAACGGGAGCGTGTTACCCAACGTAGCCCGTGAGTAAGTTACGTGCCGGTAACGATTGGGCGGTCGCGGTCGCGGTCGCGGCGGCCCGCCCGCGGCGGACCAACTGCGGTGCGGCCGTCAGCCGTTCTGCGGGGCGCCGGACAGGGCGCTCTTGGCCTTCCACTGGTCCCACGACAGGTTCCACTCGCCGTAGCCGTTGCCGATGTCCGCGTTGCCCTTCGAGCCCTCGCCGACCACCTCGAAGGCGTCGCCGATCTGGGACTGTTCGAAGAACTCCTTGGCGTTGGCGTCGCTCATGCCCACGCAGCCGGAGCTGCTGTTGGCGCGGCCGAAGTTGCCCTCGTTCCACGGGGCGGCGTGCGCGTACATGCCGGACCAGGTGAGCCGCATCGAGTAATCGACCATCTTGTTGTAGGCGTTGTCCAGGCCCACCGTCTGGGAGTCCATCCGGATGGTGCCCTCCTTCGACATGATCACCATCTTCCCGGACCAGGAGGCCTTCTTCCCGCCGGGAGTGCCGGCCGAGATCGGGACCGTCTTGACCGTCTGGCCGTCCTGGCTCACCGACATCTTCTTGGTGTCGAGGCTGACCTGGATCCGGCGGTCCTTGCCGATCTTGAACTCGGTGTTGTAGTCCCGGGTGAACAGGCCGCCGCCCTTGCCGGAGTCGACGCCGTTCAGGTTCATCTCGACCTTCACGTCCGTGCCGGACTTCCAGTAGTCCTTGGGTCGCCAGTCGACGCGGTCGTTGCCGGAGTAGTCCTTGATCCAGCCCCAGGAGCCCTCGCTGTTGTCCGAGGTGGTGACCTTGAGCTGCTTCTCGACCTCGGCCTTGTTCGCCACCGGGTTGTCGAAGACGAGCGACACGGGCATCGCCACGCCCACCGTGCTGCCCTTGGGGATGTTGATCGAGACCTTGTTCACCTTGTCGGCGGCGGTGGTCTTGAACTGGGTGGTGGCGCTCTGGCTGTCGGTGTTCTGCGCCTCGACCTTGTACTCCGCACCGGGCGGGGCGTTGCGCTCCGAGGTCCAGGTCTTCCCGTCGTCGGATATCTTCCCCGGCAGCTCGGCGCCCTTGGCGTCGGTCACCTTCACCTGGGCCAGCTTGCCCTCGGCGACGGTCACCGTCACCGGCTGGCCCGCCTTGACCTGATCGCCCGTGAGGTTCACCGCGACGGCCATGGCCGCCTTCGGCTTCAGTTCGGCCGTGCCCTTGTCGTCGCCGCCACCGTCACTCCCGCCCGAGCAGGCGGTGAGCGAGGCGGCCAGAAGTGCGGTGCCCGCCATGGCGGTGCGGCGTATACGGCTCAACGAAGGGCCCCTTCGAGTGGTGGTGGCGATGAACGTTCACAAAAGGAGATGCGAACGAGGCGACTTTAGGTTCCGCATTCGGTGGAAAAGCTCGTCCTCAGGCTTGTGACATCGACCGCAGCGAAACGGTCATCATTCGGTCACAAACGTTGCGCACTTCGGTCACGGGCGGCTGTGAGAGTCCTGTGAGAGACCGTCAGGACGAACAGGAAGGCTGTCGGCCGTGTGTGCACTGCTCGTGAACCCCGCCCAGCAGGACCATGACCAGGACGGGCAGCTCCGGGTGCGCGCCCTGTCCGTCACCGAATACCAGACCTTCCTCCACTGGAACGGGGGCGCGAGCTTTCTCCAGTACCCGTCCTGGGCCCGGGTAAAGGACCTCTGGCGCTCCGAAAGGGTCGGATGGCACTATCCGGACGGTGAGATTCAGGGAGCCGGGCTCGTTCTCTACCGGCAATTCCCCGGCACGCGGAAATACTTCGCCTATCTCCCCGAAGGGCCCGTCGTCGACTGGTCCGACCCGCACATCGACCGCTGGCTGAACCCGCTCCTGCGGCACCTGCGCGCCTCCGGCGCCTTCGCGGTCCGCATCGGCCCCACCCCCGCCTACCGCCGCTGGGACGCGGCCACCGCCAAGGCGGCGACCGGGCCCGGACGGCAGATCTCCGACGTGCTCGCCACGGAGGTCGACCCGGTGGGCGCCGCCCTCGCCGACCGGTTGCGCACCCGCGGCTGGCACCGCTGCGGCGGCGAGGACGACGGCGACGCCCAGCCCCGCCACGTCTTCCGCGTGCCGCTGGCCGGCCGCACCCTCGACGAGGTGTGGTCGGGTCTCAACCAGGAATGGCGGCGCAACGTACGCAAGGCCACGAAGGCCGGTGTGGAGACGGTCATCGGCACCTTCGCCGACCTGCCCGAGTTCTACCGGCTGCTGCGCATCACCGAGGAGCGCGACGGCTTCCGCCTCGGCCGCTCCCTCGCGTACTACGAGCAGCAGTACCGGGTCCTGAACGAGGAACAGCCCGGCCGCATGCGGCTCTACCTGGGCGTCCACCGGGGGGAGATCCTCGCCGCCCACACGATGATCGCCGCCGGCAACCGGGTCTGGTACCAGACGGGTGCCTCCGCCGACCACCGCCGCGAGGTACGGCCCAGCAACGCCCTGCAGTGGCGCATGATGTGCGACGCCCACGCCCTCGGAGCGGACGAATACGACATGCGCGGGGTACCCTCCACCCTCGACCCCGACGAACGATCTTTCGGGCTGCTGCGCTGGAAGCTCGGCACCGGCGGACAGGTCGTCGAAACGCTCGGAGAGTGGGAGATACCGATGGACGGAGTCGCCAACGCGGCGCTCTACAAGGCGTTCCAGGCCTACCTGGCCCGCCGGTGACGGCCACCGACACCGAAACCGGCACCAGAGCGGCCGCGGCTGCGGAAGCCGCCGACGCGCCGTCCGGGAAGACCTCGGTACTGCGCAGCGGCGCACTCATGGCGGCCGGCTCGATCGTCTCCCGCGCCACCGGCTTCATCCGCTCCGCCGTCGTCGTCGCGGCGCTGGGCACCGGACTCCTCGGCGACGGCTACGCCGTCGCCAACACGGTCCCGAACATCATCTACATCCTGCTCATCGGAGGCGCGCTCAACGCCGTCTTCGTACCCGAGCTCGTCCGGGCCGCCAAGGAGCACGCGGACGGCGGATCCGCCTACACCGACCGGCTGCTCACCGCCTGCACCGCCGCCCTCGTGGTGCTCACCACCGTCGCCGTCCTCGCCGCCCCGCTGATCGTCTCGGTGTACACCGACTACGACGGCGCCCAGGCGGCCACCACCGTGGCGCTGGCCAGGTACTGCCTGCCACAGATCCTCTTCTACGGACTCTTCACCCTGCTCGGGCAGGTGCTGAACGCCCGCGGCCGGTTCGGCGCGATGATGTGGACCCCCGTCCTCAACAACCTCGTCATCATCGGCGTCTTCGGGCTCTTCCTCTACGTCTCCCACGACGGGGCGGCCGGACTCACCGCCGCCGAGACCCGCCTCCTGGGCCTCGGCACCACCATCGGCATCGTCATCCAGGCCCTCGCCCTCGTCCCCTCGCTGCGCGCCGCCCGCTTCCGCTGGCGCCCCCGCTTCGACTGGCGCGGCAGCGGCCTCGGCCGCCCACTGCGCAACGCGGGCTGGCTGGTCATGCTCGTCCTCACCAACCAGCTCGCCTACTGGGTCGTCACCCGGCTCTCCACCACCACCGGACAGCACGCAGTGGAAGCCGGACTCGCGGGCGGCGCCGGCTACACCGCCTACAGCAACGCCTACCAGCTGTGGATCGTCCCGCAGGGCATCATCACCGTCTCCCTCGTGACCGCCCTGATGCCCCGGATGAGCGCGGCCGCCACCGACGGCGACCTCGGCGCCGTACGCCGCGACATCTCCTACGCCCTGCGCTCCAGCGCCGCCCTCGTCGTGCCCGCCGCCGCGCTCTTCGCCGCCCTCGCCCCCTGGGTGATGGGCAGCGTCTTCGAGTACGGCCGCACCGGCGCCGCCGACATCGAGGTCATGGCGGGCATCCTCATCGCCTTCGCGCCCGGCCTGATCGCCTACTCCGCGCAGTACGTGCTCTCGCGCGGCTTCTACGCCCTCTCCGACACCCGGACCCCCTTCCTCCTCAACCTGGTCATCGCCGCGCTCACCGCCGGCCTGTCCGCCGCCGCCTACTTCCTGCTGTCCCCGCGCTGGGCCGCCACCGGCATGGCCGCGGCCTCCTCCGTCGCCTTCCTCGCGGGCGCCGCCCTCACCGCCCACACCCTCGCGCGCCGGCTCGGCCCGCGCGCGGGCACCCGTACCGAACGGCGCACGACCGCCGTACGGACCCACCTGCGGCTGCTGGCCGCCTGCGTACCGGCGGCCGGCGCCGGGTACGCGGCCGCCCGCGCCGCCGACCCGTTCGGCGACTTCGCCGCGGTCGGGGCGGGAACCGCCGCACTGGCCCTGGTCGTCGTCATCCTCGCCGGGCCACTGCGCCTGACGGAGATCACCGACATGCTGAACTCCCTGTGGCGCAGGATCGGCCGATAGCGGGAGGCAGGCCCCGCAACACCTTTGGGATACTGACCGGATGCCACGCGTACTGCTGATCGAGGACGACCCTTCCATCCGCGAGGGGGTCGGCCTCGGCCTGCGCCGCCGGGGCCACGACGTGAGTTCCGCCGAGACCGGCGAGGAAGGGCTGGCGCTGATGGGCGGCTTCCGCCCCGAACTCGTCCTGCTCGACCTGATGCTGCCCGGGATCAACGGCGTCCAGGTCTGCCGCCGCATCCGCGAGACCAGCCAGGTGCCGATCATCATGCTCACCGCCCGCGGCGACGACTTCGACATAGTCGTCGGCCTGGAGGCCGGCGCCGACGACTACATCGTCAAACCCGCCCGCACCGAGGTCATCGAGGCCCGCATCAAAGCCGTACTGCGCCGGCTCAGCGACCCCGTGGGCACCCGCCCCGGGGTCGAGCAGCACGGTGAGCTGACCATCGACCGTGCCGGGCTGAGCGTCGCGAAGAGCGGCGAGCGCGTGCCCCTCGCCCCCAGCGAGATCAAGCTCCTGCTGCACCTGTCGGCCTCGCCCGAGCAGGTCTTCTCCCGCCAGCAACTCCTCGAATACGTCTGGGACCACAGCTACCACGCCGACGCCCGGCTCGTGGACGCCTGCGTGCGCCGGCTGCGCACCAAGGTCGAGGACCCCGACGCGAGCCCCCGCTACATACAGACCGTGCGCGGCTTCGGCTACCGCTTCGGTCCCCTGTAGGCGGCCGTGAGACGCATCGCGCCGCTGGGCCTGCGCACCCGACTGATCGCGGCCTTCCTGCTGGTCGCCGCGATCAGCGCGGTGACCACCGCCGCCCTCACCTACCAGCAGGCGCGCAACGCGATCCTCAAGCAGACCCAGGACACCGCCATCAGCACCCTGCGGGACCAGGTCGAGCAGCAGGAGTTCCGCCTTCCGCTGGACCAGGCGGAGCTCCAGCGCATCGTCATCGAACTCGGCAAGCGCGGCAAACCGCACCCGTGGATCATCTTCGGCGAGTACGGCAGCGTGCGGGTCTCCACCAACCCCGGCACGCCGACCTCCAGCGTGATCACCGACAACCTGCGCGAGAAGGTCCGCCGCCACGACTACACCGCCTTCCAGCGGGTCGAGGACGCGCGCGGCAACCCGTGGCTCACCATCGGCGTCCCCGCCCTCTTCGAACACAACGGCTTCAGCGAATCCACCGGAGCCGTCTTCTACGCCAGCGTCCCGCTCTCCACCGAGAAGCAGACCGTGGAGGCCATGGTCGACGCCGCCAAGCAGGGCGCCGTCCCGGGTCTGGCCATCGCCATCGTGCCCGCGCTGCTGGCCGCCCGCAGTGTGCTGCGGCCGGTCCGCGACATGCGCCGGGCCGCCCAGCACCTCGGCCGCGGCCGCCTCGACACCCGGATCGAGGTCCGGGGCGCCGACGAGCTCGCCGGACTCGCCCGCACCTTCAACGAGACCGCACGCGCCCTGGAACAGTCCGTGAGCGAGCTCCAGGACGCGGAGATCCGCGCCCGCCGCTTCGCCTCCGACGTCTCCCACGAACTGCGCACCCCCCTCGCCGGGATGCTCGCCGTCACCGAGGTCCTCGACGAGGACGCCGAACGCCTCGACGCCGACACCGCCAAGGCCCTGCGCCTGGTCAGCGCCGAGACGGGCAAGCTCGCCGTCCTCGTCGAGGACCTGATGGAGATCTCCCGCTTCGACGCCCGGGCCGCCGAGCTCAACCTCGACGACGTGGACATCGCCGAAGCCGTCCGCAAGACCCTGGAGCGCCGCCACTGGGTCGACGACCGCATCGTCGCCGAGCTGCCGGACCAGGTGCGCGCCCGGCTCGACCCGCGCCGCTTCGACGTCGTCCTCGCCAACCTCGTCGGCAATGCCCTGCGGCACGGCGGCGCCCCCGTACGCATCACCGTGCGGACCGCGCCGGGCGAGGGCGGCGAACGGCTGCTGATCGAAGTCGCCGACAGCGGACCCGGCATCGCCCCCGAGGTGCTGCCGCACATCTTCGACCGCTTCTTCAAGGCCGACGCGGCCAGGACCCGCTCCGCCGGCAGCGGTCTCGGCCTCGCCATCACCCTGGAGAACGTCCGCCTGCACGGCGGAACCCTCCTCGCGGCCAACGGGTCGGCCGGGGGAGCGGTCTTCACCCTCGACATGCCGCTGGAGGCCCGCGTATGACAGGGCGCAGGACGAGGACGAGGACCAGGACGGGGACGCGGACGGGGACGCGGACGGGGTCCCGGGCGGCCGCGGCCACGGCGGCGCTGGTGAGCTGCGCCCTGCTGCTCACCGGATGCGGGATCAAACGCAGCGGGGTCATCGACAGCGGCCACGCCGCCACCGTCAAGGTCGCCGACGGCAAGAACAGCACCTATCTCTACTTCCTCTCCAAGGAGGGCGACCGGCTCGTCCCGGCGCCGTTCAGCTTCCTGGCGGGCTACGACCTCAATCCCGCGGTGCTGCTGCACCTGCTGCTGGAAGGCCCCCGAGGCCGGGCCGGCGAGGCCGGGCTCACCACGGGGCTGCCCAAGCTGCCGGCCGGCTCGGGGTCGGAGAAGCTCTCGGTGAGCCCGAGCCCGCACGCCGGGATGACGGTCAAGGTGCCGTTCGCCGTGGGCGATCTGTCGGCACTGGCCCGCATGCAGCTCGTGTGCACCATCGGCGTCTCCGCCGTGAAGGACACCCTCAGCCCCGTCACCCTGCAGGGCAGCGACACCACCCTCGCCCCTGCCGAATGCGACCTGAAGCGCTGACGGGCTCGTAGGTACCGGGCCGCGACCGCGCCCTTGCGGTCAGGGCCGCGCACCCGTCACGGTGGCCCCATGGACCACGCCGCGGACGTCCCCGACGTCTTCGACCCCCGCATCTACGCCGCCGGCATCCCGCACGAGCGCTACCGGCTGCTGCGCGAGCGGCACCCCGTGGCCTGGCAGCCGGAGCCGGAGATCCGGGGCTGGCCCGCCGGCCCCGGCTTCTGGGCCGTCACCCGGCACGCCGATGTCGTGCGGGTCCTGCGCGACCACCGGACGTACTCCTCCTGGCTGGGCGCCACCCAGATCCGCGACCCCGACCCGGCCGACCTGCCCTTCCTGCGCCGCACCATGCTCAACCAGGACCCACCCGAGCACGGCCGGCTGCGGCGGCTGGTGTCCCGCGCCTTCACCCCCGCCCGCGTCGACGCCTTCGCCGGCCGGGTACGGGAGCGCGCCCGCGCCCTGCTCGCCGCCGCCCGCCAGGACGCCGAGGACGGCACCGCCGACCTCGTACGCGCCGTCACCGACGAGTACGCGCTGCTGAACCTCACCGACCTGCTGGGCGTCCCGGCCGCCGACCGGGCCCTGCTGCTGGAGTGGACCGTACGGATCATCGGGTACCAGGATCCCGACGACGCCCCGGCGCCGCTCCTCGGCCCGGACGGCACCCCGCTCGACCCGCGCTCCCCGGCCCTGCTCGGCGAGATGTTCGCGTACGCCCGCGAACTGGCCGACCACAAGCGCGCCCACCCCGGCGACGACCTGATGACCGCCCTCGCCGAAGCCGGACTCGACCCGGCCGAACTGGAGATGTTCTTCTTCCTGCTCACCGTCGCGGGCAACGACACCGTACGCAGCGCCGCCCCCGGCGGCCTGCTCGCCCTGGCCGGGGCCCCGGACGCCTACCGCCGGCTCGCGGCCGGATCCGTCCCGTTCGACCGGGCCGTCGACGAACTCCTGCGCGTCCACCCGCCGGTGCTCAGCTTCCGCCGCACGGCCGCCGTCGACACCGAACTGGCCGGGCAGTCCATCCGCGCCGGCGACAAGGTGGTGGTCTTCCACGCCTCCGCCAACCACGACGAGCGCGTCTTCACCGACCCCGGCCGCCTCGACCTGGCACGCACCCCCAACCCGCACGTCTCCTTCGGGGACGGCCCGCACGTCTGCCTCGGCGCCCACTTCGCCCGGCTCCAGCTGCGCATCCTCCACGAGGAGTGGTGCGCGGCCATGCCCCCGCCGGAACTGGCGGGACCGCCGCGCCGGCTGGTCTCCAACTTCATCAACGGGATCACACGGCTGCCGGTGCGGGTGTCCGGGCGGCCCGGGTGACATCGGCCACCAGCTCGGTCACATCAGGGCCGTACGCACGGGAGTTGACCACCTTCAGGACCAGGCAGAAGGAGTCCGTCCCGTACGTGCGGGCCAGCCGCTCGTGGTTGCGGGCGAGATAGCGGGCGGCGGCCTGGTTGCTGACCGCGGTCTGCCCGGACAGCAGGAACACCGGCCGGCCGCCCTCCCTGCCCGCCAGCCGGGCCAGCAGCACGTGCTCCACCTGGTCCTTGACCCACCGGTAGACCTCACCGCCCACCTGGATCGCACCCCGGTCCTCGGACTCCTGGGTGGCGACGTCGACCCGTACCCCGGGCAGCATCGAGGCCAGGTGCGCCACCGTACGGGCGTTGGACGTCGGGCCGCCGACACAGAACTCGGCGCGGTCGCCGAAGCCCTGACGCGCCTCGTCGTGCGTGACGATCTGGACGTTCGCCCCGCAGTCCTTGATCAGCGCGGATATCTCCAGCAGCGCGAACGCGTCGTTGCGGTGCACCGAGGATTCCTTTCCGCCCATCTGCCGGTTGACCACGAACAGGCACTCGGCGCCGGCCGGCAGTCCGAAGAACGCCTGCTTCCGGCGCAGCGTACGGCGCCACAGGTAGGTCCGGGCGAACCAGCCGAACCCGCCGCTGACGGCGGTGGCTATCACCCCGAGCACGATGTTGCGCACGTCGTCGTTCATGCGGCGGATGGTAGCGGCCGGGCCGCCTTCCTGACGCGGGGGGTGCAGTGAAGTTACGCTGCGCGAACCAGACCTGACAGGCAGTCGACCGGAGGAACCGGATGCGCGTCCCCGCCGCACGTCAGTTAGCGCTCGTCGCCCTCGCCGGGGCGCTCGTCTCCACCGGGGCCGCGGCCCCGCCCACCACGGCCGCCCCACCGGCCAAGGTGCCCGTCGCCGCCGGCTACGGCGGGGCCGTCGCCAGCGTCGACGCCGACGCCAGCGCCGCGGGCATCGCCGTCCTGCGCTCCGGCGGCAACGCCGTGGACGCGGCGATCGCCACCGCCGCCGCGCTCGGGGTGACCGAGCCCTATTCGGCGGGCATCGGCGGAGGCGGCTACTTCGTCTACTACGACGCCCGCTCGCGCCGGGTGCACACGATCGACGGCCGCGAGACCGCCCCCGCCACGGCCACCGAGGCGCTGTTCCAGGAGAACGGCCTCCCCATCCCCTTCGCGGAGGGCCAGACCAGCGGCCTCGGCGTCGGCGTGCCCGGCACCCCCGCCACCTGGAAGAGCGCCCTCGACGCCTGGGGCACCCGCCCGCTCGACAAGCTGCTGAAGCCCGCCGAGAAACTGGCCCGCGAGGGCTTCACGGTGGACAGCACCTTCCGGGCCCAGACCGAGCTCAACCAGGACCGCTTCAAGGACTTCCCGGCGACCTCGAAGCTCTTCCTGCCCGGCGGCGCCCTGCCGGTCGTCGGCTCCACCTTCAAGAACCCGGACCTGGCCGCCACCTACGCCGAACTCGGCCGCAAGGGGACCGGCGCCCTCTACCGCGGGCCCCTCGCCGAGGACATCGTCCGGGCCGTGCGCACACCCCCGGTGGACCCGGCGGCCACCCGCAAGGTCCGCCCCGGCGACCTGACCACCGCCGACCTGCGCGCGTACGCGACCAAGCGGCAGGACCCGACCCGGGTGAACTACCGCGGCCTGGACGTCTACAGCATGGCGCCCTCCTCCTCCGGCGGCACCACGGTCGGCGAGGCGCTGAACATCCTGGAGCGGACCGACCTCTCGAAGCTGTCCGAGACGCAGTACCTGCACCGCTTCATCGAGGCGTCGCGGATCTCCTTCGCCGACCGGGGCCGCTGGGTCGGCGACCCGGCGGCGGTGGACGTGCCCACGCGCGAGCTGCTCTCGCAGCGGTTCGCCGACTCGCGCGGCTGCCTGATCGCGCCGGACCGTACGCTGACCAGCCCGCTGGCCCCCGGTGACCCGCGCCACCCGGTGGCCTGCGGCGGCACCGGCCGGGCCGCCCCGACCACGTACGAAGGGGAGAACACCACGCACCTGACGGCCGCCGACCGCTGGGGCAACGTGGTCTCCTACACCCTGACCATCGAGTCCACCGGCGGGAGCGCCATCACCGTTCCCGGACGCGGCTTCCTGCTCAACAACGAGCTGACCGACTTCTCCTTCGCCCCGGCCGCGCCCGGGGTCCCGGACCCGAACCTGCCCGGCCCCGGCAAGCGGCCGCGCTCCTCCATGTCCCCGACGATCGTGCTGGAGGATGGCCGTCCGGTGCTCGCGGTGGGCTCCCCGGGCGGCGCGACGATCATCACCACCGTGCTGCAGACCCTGATCGGCCACCTGGACCGGGGGCTGCCGCTCGTCGACGCCATCGCGGCGCCGCGGGCCAGCCAGCGCAACCAGACCACGACGGAGCTGGAGCCGGGCCTGTGGAACAGTCCGGTGCGCGCGGAGCTGGAGGCGATCGGCCAGGCCTTCCGGCAGAACCCGGAGATCGGCGCGGCCACCGGCGTGCAGCGGCTGCCGGACGGGCGCTGGCTGGCGGCGGCCGAGACCAGCCGCCGGGGCGGCGGCTCGGCGATGGTGGTCCGCCCGCACGGGAAGCCGTAGCGGCCGGGGAGGGGTTCAGAGGGCCGTGAGGATCCGCGGACCGTCGGCGGTGATCGCGACCGTGTGCTCCGAGTGGGCGGCACGGCTGCCGTCGACGGTGCGCAGGGTCCAGCCGTCCGCGTCGCAGGTGTAGTCGTCCGTGCCGCCCGCGATCAGCATCGGCTCGATGGCGAGGACCAGGCCGGGGCGCAGCTTCATGCCGCGTCCCGGCGGGCCCTCGTTGGGCACGCCCGGGTCCTCGTGCATGGTGCGGCCGACGCCGTGGCCGCCGAAGCCGTCCGGCACCCCGTACCCGGCGGCGCGGCAGGTGGCGCCGATCGCGTGGGCGATGTCGCCGATCCGGTTGCCGGGCACGGCGGCGGCGATCCCGGCGGCGAGGGCCGCCTCGGAGGTCTCGATCAGCCGGAGGTCGGCGGGCCGGGCCGGGCCGACGGTGAAGCTGACCGCCGCGTCCCCGACCCAGCCGCCGAGCTTCGCCCCGCAGTCGACGCTGACCAGGTCGCCGTCCCGCAGCCGGTAGTCGTCGGGGATGCCGTGCACGATCGCGTCGTTCACCGAGACGCACACCACGGCGGGGAAGGGCACGGGCGCGAACTGCGGCCGGTAGCCCAGGAAGGGCGAGGTGGCACCGGCTTCGCGCAGCACCTCGCGGGCCACCCGGTCCAGGTCCCGCAGGGACACCCCCACGTCGGCCGCCTCCCGTACGGCCGCCAGGGCGCGGGCGACCACCCGGCCCGCGGCCCGCATCTCGTCGATCTCTCGGTCCGTCTTCAGTTTCACCATGCCAATAACTATACCGGTATAAGAATAACGGGATAGTTATTGGTGTGCGGGGTAGGATGACGGCATGGTCCGTACCCCCCTCACCCCCGAAGAGCGCGAGCGCGGCGAGCGGCTCGGCCTCCTGCTGCGTGAGGCCCGCGGCGACCGGAGCATGGTCGAGGTCGCGGCCGGCGCCGGGCTCTCCGCCGAGACCCTGCGCAAGATCGAGACCGGCCGGGCGCCCACCCCCGCCTTCTTCACGGTCGCCGCCCTCGCCGCGGCACTCGGCCTCTCCCTGGACGACCTGCTGCGACGCTGCGCCGTCGTCCCGGCCTAGGTCGGGGCGGGTCCCGGCCTGCCGTTCGGGCGGGCCCGGCGGCCAGACGGCCCAATCGGCGGTGGGAGGTCCGGAGCGCGGGGCAAGCGTGAAGGCGTGTCAGCCATGAACGCATCCAAGCGAGTCGGATTCGCAGTCGTCGGCGCCCTCCTCGCGGGCGGCCTGCTGCTCGCCGCGTGTGCCGCCCCCGAAGGCCGCCCCCGCGCCGGCGACGTGGTCTTCCACCACCCCGGCGTCGTCGTCAGCCACGGCCAGCTCCGGCAGGCGAAGCAGATGGTCGCGGCCGGCAAGGAACCCTGGCTCTCTGCGTACCGCGCACTCCTCGGCAGCCGCTACGCCTCGCTCGACTACACCCCGCACCCGGCCGACGTGGTGCCCTGCCCCTTCAACAGCGGACCGCAGTCCTGTCTCGACGAACGGCAGGACGCCATCGCCGCCTACAGCCACGCCCTGCTGTGGTCGGTGAACGGCCGGACCGCCCACGCGCGCAAGGCCGTACAGATCATGGACGCCTGGTCGGCCGTGATGAAGCAGCACCGCGAGGACAACGCCGGCCTCCAGGCCGCCTGGTCCGGATCCAGCTGGGCGCGGGCCGCCGAGATCATGCACGCCGACTACCCGGACTGGGCGGAGCCCCGCGTCACCCGGTTCAAGAGGATGCTGCGCACGGCCTACCTGCCGGCCGTCCGCACCCAGGTGCCCGCCTACAACGGCAACTGGGAACTGGCCATGACCGACGCCGCCGTCTCCATCGCCGTCTTCCTGGAGGACCGGACGATCTTCCGGGAGGCCCTGGAGCGGTTCCGGGCGCGCGTGCCCGCGTACTTCTACCTCCGGATGGACGGCCCGCGCCCGATGGCCCCGCGGTCCGCCGCCATCCAGACGGCCGCCCAGGTCAAGGCGTACTGGTTCGACCAGGGCACCTACGTCGACGGCATCGCCCAGGAGACCTGCCGCAACCTGATGCACGTCGGCTACGCGCTCGCCGCGTCCGCGCACATCGCCGAGACCGCCTGGCACCAGGGCGTCGACCTGTACGGCGAGCAGTCCGCCCGGCTGCGCACCGCACTGGAGTTCCACGCGAAGTACCAGCTCGGGGCCGAGGCCCCGCCGTGGCTGTGCGGGGGCAGGGTGGAGCGGACCATGGGGCCCGACCTGGAGGTGGCCCTGCACCACTACGAGACCCGGACCGGCGCGAAGCTCCCGTACACCCGCGCCCTGGTCGAGAAGACGCGGCCGGCCGGGACGGACGAGCTGTTCGTGGCCTGGGAGACGGTCAGCCACGGAGAGACCCCGCCCGCCTGACGGCCTAGGGTGCGGTCATGGATCTCGAAGAGCTCGGCAGAGCGCGGTACGTCAGCCTCACCACCTTCCGCAAGGACGGCACGCCCGTGGCGACACCGGTGTGGGCGGTCGCCGACGGGGGTGAGCTGTACGTGTGGACGCGCAGCGATTCGTGGAAGGTCAAGCGGATCCGCAACAACGGGCGGGTCACCGTCACCGCCTGCGACATGCGCGGGCGCGTCGCGGAAGGGGCGCAGGCGCGGGAGGGCGAGGCCCGGCTGCTCGACGAGGCGGGGCTGCGGCGGGTGCGGAAGCTGATGTCGCGCAAGTACACCTGGCAGTTCTGGGTGGTGGACGTGCCCGCCGCACTGGCGCGCCGGGGCAAGCGTCCGCACACCGCGATCGCCGTCAAGCTTTGAGACTCCCGTAGCCCGCCCGTAACACAGCTGGGATCCAATGCGGTCATGGAGACCGCGACTTCGCTGGCGATCAGTCAACTCTCGGGATATTTACTGGGGTTGACGCAGAGACTGGATCCCGGGGCGGGCTGGTACGGGGAGTTCCTGCGCCGGGATCCCGAGGGGGTGAAGGCCTGTCTCGACGGGGCGGCGATGCCCCCGTGGGACATGGTGGAATCGCTGCTGCGGGACCTGGCGGGGGCGCGGGGCGCGGAGTTCGCGGCGCGGGAGACCGTATACGCGGCCCAGCTGCGGGCGGCGGCCGTCGCCGTGTGGGACCGGCTGCCGGGCGGCGAGGGGGAGCTGCGGACCCTGCTCGCGGCGGCGGTCGCACAGCGGGCCGACGCGCAGACGGCTCTGCGGAGCCTGACGGTACGGCTCGGCCGGGCCGCCGACCGGGCCGAGACGGACGCCCTCACCCGGGAACTCGCCTGGGCCCAGGACGACGTGGCCCGCGCCGTGGCCCGCCACGAAGACCTGGCCGCCCGGCTGCGGGCCCTGCGCGCGGGCCCCGACGGGCTGTGGCCGGCGCGGCCGGAGGGGGCGCAGTGGCTGCCCGGCGTGCCCCGGCAGCGGGAGGCGCGAGCCGAACCGAACGCCGTACCGAACGCGGAACCGGGCGCCGGGCCGGAGGCGCCCGCCGCCGAGGAGCCTCCCGTGCGGGCCGAGCCCCCCGTGCGGGCCGAGCCGCCGGTCGGTCGGGCCGAGGGGCGGTGGCTGCGCGGTGCGCGGCGCTCCGGTGGTGCCCGGTACGCGGGCTCGGCGGCCCCCGAGGCCCCGGCCTTCACCCCGCCGCCGGGGCATCCCGGCGGGGACGGCACACCCGGTTCCGGTCCCGGCGCCGCGCTCCCCGCGCCGCGCGGAGCCCGCTTCGGCATCCCGGACGACCGCGACGCCCCCGGCGAACCCGCGCCCCGTCCCGCACCCCGTCCCGCACCCCGACCCGAGCATCCGGCCGGGCCTTCGGCGGGCATCCCCGGAGCCGTCGCCGCCGCCCTGCTCACCCTGCGCGCCCAGGGCCGCAGCGGTGAGGCGCACGCCCTGCTGTGCGAGGCCGCGGCCCGGCCCGCCGAGCAACTGCCCGCACTCGCCGCCGAGCTGACCGGGGCCGGGCTCGCGGCCGACTGGGCCACCCTGCTGTGGGAGGCGGCCTCGCTGCCGCCCGAGCGGCTCGCGGCGGCCGCGGCCGCCCTCGGCTCCGCCGGCCGCGAGGCCGACTGCGACGCCCTGCTGCGCCAGGGCGCGGCCCGTCCGGCCGCCGAGGTCGCGGACGCGGCGCTCGCCCTCGGCGGGGCCGGCCGGACCCGTGAGGCCGACGCACTGCTCGGCGCCTTCGTCCGCGTGCGCACCGCCGAGGAGGCGGCGGGCCTGGCCCGGCACGACCCGCAGTGGTTCGCCCCGCGCCTGCTCCGGGCGGCCCGGGCGCTGCCCGGACCCCGGCACCGCGACCTGGTCCACGCCCTGCGGGTGGCGGGTATCGCAGTGGCCTAGGTCTGCGGGATCGGGACTCCTGCCCTGAGGAAGAACAGGCCGGCGATGCTCGTGTCCTCGTGGAAGGTCACGCGGAACTCCCCGGCCTCGCGTTCCATGCTCAGCGGGATGCCGACCACGGTGAACCTGCCGGAGGAGGTGTCTTCGGGGCCGCCGTGCGACCGGTAGCGTCCCAGCTCGTCCTGGTAGACCGCCCAGGCCCGGGCGAGGGCGTCCGGGGGCAGGAGCTTGCGCAGGGTCGGGTCGAACCTGGCCGTGGCGGCGGTGAAGTCGCCGTTCACGATGGAGTCGAGGGTCTCCACGGCGACCGTGTCGTACCGCGTCAGGGACGGGGCCACGCCAGGGGGTGCCCCCGTCGAGGCCGTCGCCGTCGCCGGTGTCGTCGCGGCCGTCGCGGAACCACCCGCCGGCACCACCAGCACGCCGACGGCCAGCACGGCAGCCGCCGCCGCCCGAACCGGTCGTCGCTCGCCGCCCAGCGCAGTGTCTCTGTGGGGCATCAGGACCACGGCCTTCTCCGGGTTGGCGGGTCGGATAGCTCCATCGTGCTCCCCGCGTGGTCCCCGCGCATGTCAACCGCCCAATAACAGGTCGACCAGTGACAGGAAAGGACCGCGTGGTGACGTAACTTGATCGACTACTCCAACCGCGCACGGCGGTCTTGCCCCACGCTGTGACGAGGCCTACGTTCTACTCCCTACGCATACCGTCTACGTGCGTAGAACCCGGCGTTCCCGTCGCGAGGAGCAGCTCATGGCCCAAGTCGTCCGCGCCGCGCTGGTCCAGGCCACCTGGACCGGAGACACCGAATCGATGATCGCCAAACACGAGGAGCACGCCCGGCGGGCAGCAGCCCAGGGCGCGCAGATCATCGGCTTCCAAGAAGTCTTCAACGCCCCCTACTTCTGTCAGGTCCAGGAGCCCGAGCACTACGGATGGGCCGAGGCCGTTCCCGACGGTCCGACCGTACGCCGTATGCAGGACCTCGCCCGCGAGACCGGCATGGTGATCGTCGTACCGGTCTTCGAGCTGGAGAGCGAGGGCTTCTACTACAACACCGCCGCCGTCATCGACGCCGACGGCAGCTACCTGGGCAAGTACCGCAAGCACCACATCCCCCAGGTCAAAGGCTTCTGGGAGAAGTACTACTTCCGTCCGGGCAACCTCGGCTGGCCCGTCTTCGACACCGCCGTGGGCCGGATCGGCGTCTACATCTGCTACGACCGCCACTTCCCCGAGGGATGGCGCCAACTGGGCCTGGCCGGAGCCCAGCTGGTCTACAACCCCTCCGCCACCTCCCGAGGCCTGTCCGCGTACCTGTGGCAGCTGGAGCAGCCCGCCTCCGCCGTCGCCAACGAGTACTTCGTCGCCGCGATCAACCGCGTCGGCCAGGAGGAGTACGGCGACAACGACTTCTACGGCACCAGCTACTTCGTCGACCCGCGCGGTCAGTTCGTCGGGGAGGTCGCCAGCGACAAGGACGAGGAGCTCGTCGTCCGCGACCTCGACTTCGACCTGATCAAGGAGGTCCGCGACCAGTGGGCCTTCTACCGCGACCGTCGTCCCGACGCCTACGGAGGGCTCGTACAGCCGTGACCAACCCGACCCCGCTCCACAGCCGCCACCGCACCGTCCTGCCCGACTGGCTCGCGCTCTACTACAAGCACCCCATCGAGCTCACCCACGGCGAGGGCCGCCACGTCTGGGACGCCGACGGCAACCGCTACCTCGACTTCTTCGGCGGCATCCTCACCACGATGACCGCCCACGCCCTGCCCGAGGTCACCAAGGCCGTGTCCGAGCAGGCCGGGCGGATCATCCACTCCTCCACCCTGTACCTCAACCGGCCGATGATCGAGCTGGCCGAGCGGGTCGCCGCCCTCTCCGGCATCCCCGACGCCCGGGTCTTCTTCACCACGTCCGGCACCGAGGCCAACGACACCGCCCTGCTGCTCGCGACGACGTACCGCCGCTCCAACCAGATCCTGGCGATGCGCAACAGCTACCACGGGCGGTCCTTCTCCACCGTCTCGATCACCGGCAACCGCGGCTGGTCCCCGACCAGCCTGTCGCCGCTGCAGACGTACTACGTCCAGGGCGCGGTCCGTACCCGCGGCCCCCTCGCCCACCTGGACGACGCCGCCTTCACCGCCGCCGCCGTCGAGGACCTGGAGGACGTACTCGGCCAGGCCCGCGGGGGAGTGGCCGCCCTGATCGCCGAACCGATCCAGGGCGTCGGCGGCTTCACCTCCCCGCCCGACGGCCTCTACGGAGCCTTCCGCGAGGTCCTGAACCACCACGGCATCCTGTGGATCAGCGACGAGGTGCAGACCGGCTGGGGCCGCACCGGCGACAACTTCTGGGGCTGGCAGGCACACGCCCAGAACGGCCCGCCGGACATCCTCACCTTCGCCAAGGGCATCGGCAACGGCATGTCCATCGGCGGCGTCGTGGCCCGCGCCGAGGTGATGAACTGCCTGGACTCCAACTCCATCTCCACCTTCGGCGGCTCCCCGGTCACCATGGCGGCCGGCGTCGCCAACCTCGCGTACCTGCTGGAGCACGACCTCCAGGGCAACGCCCGCCGCGTCGGCGGCATGCTCCTGGAGCGGCTGCGCGCGATCGCCGCCACCGTGCCCGCCGTACGGGAGATCCGCGGCCGGGGCCTGATGGCCGGCCTCGAACTCACGAAGCCGGGCACCGACGAGGCCGACCCGGACGCGGCCGCGGCCGTCCTGGAGGCGGCCCGCGAAGGCGGCCTGCTGCTCGGCAAGGGCGGCGGGTACAACACCAGCGTGCTGCGCATCGCGCCGCCGCTGTCCCTCACCGTCGCCGAGGCGGAAGAGGGCGCCGAGATCCTCGAACAGGCCTTGCGCAGCATTTGAGTAGGGGGATCACATGAGCATCCGCACCCTGATCCGCGGCGGCCTCGTCGTCACGGCCTCCGACGAACTGCACGCGGACGTCCTGATCGAGGACGGCCGCGTGGCGGCACTGGCCGCACACGGCTCGGCGGCGGCCGACGCCTGGACGGCCGACCGCACGATCGACGCGACCGGGAAGTACGTGATCCCCGGCGGGGTCGACGCGCACACCCACATGGAACTTCCCTTCGGAGGCACCTCGGCCTCCGACACCTTCGAGACCGGAACCAGAGCCGCCGCCTGGGGCGGCACCACCACCATCGTCGACTTCGCCGTGCAGAGCGTGGGCCACTCCCTGCGCGAGGGGCTCGACACCTGGTACGCCAAGGCCGACGGCAACTGCGCCGTCGACTACGCGTTCCACATGATCCTCTCGGACATCAACGAGAGAACGCTCAAGGAGATGGACCACCTCGTCGGCGAGGGGGTCACCTCCTTCAAGCTGTTCATGGCCTACCCCGGCGTCTTCTACAGCGACGACGGGCAGATCCTGCGCGCCATGCAGCGCGGCGCCGCCAACGGCGGGCTGATCATGATGCACGCCGAGAACGGCATCGCGATCGACGTCCTCGTCGAACAGGCCCTCGCGCGCGGGGAGACCGACCCCCGCCACCACGGTGAGGTCCGCAAGGTCCTGCTGGAGGCCGAGGCCACCCACCGCGCCATCCAGCTGGCGCGGGTCGCGGGCGCCCCGCTGTACGTGGTCCACGTCTCGGCGGAGGAGGCGGTGGCGGAGCTCGCCGCCGCCCGCGACAAGGGCCTGCCCGTCTTCGGGGAGACCTGTCCGCAGTACCTGTTCCTGTCCACGGACAACCTGGAGGAGCCGGACTTCCAGGGTGCCAAGTACGTCTGCTCCACACCGCTGCGACCGAGGGAACACCAGGCGGCGCTGTGGCGGGGCCTGCGGACCAACGACCTCCAGGTGGTCTCCACCGACCACTGTCCCTTCTGCTTCCGGGGCCAGAAGGAGCTGGGCCGCGGGGACTTCTCGAAGATCCCCAACGGGCTGCCGGGCGTGGAGAACCGTATGGACCTCCTCCACCAGGCGGTCCTGGACGGGCACATCAGCCGCCGACGCTGGATCGAGATCGCGTGCGCGACCCCGGCCCGGATGTTCGGCCTCTACCCGCAGAAGGGCACCATCGCGCCGGGCTCCGACGCCGACATCGTCCTCTACGATCCGCACGCCGAGCAGGTCATCTCCGCCGAGACGCACCACATGAACGTGGACTACTCGGCGTACGAGGGCAGGCGGATCACCGGACGCGTCGACACCGTCCTCTCGCGCGGCGAACTCGTCATCGACCAGCGCGAATTCACCGGCCGGGCCGGCCACGGCGCCTTCGTTCCCCGCTCCACCTGCCAGTACCTGTAAAGCGTCAAGGAGCCGCCCCATGGACTTCGGCCTCGTCCTGCAGACCGACCCGCCCGCATCCCAGGTCATCAGCCTCATGAAGCGCGCCGAGCGCAACGGCTTCCGCTACGGCTGGACCTTCGACTCCGCCGTGCTGTGGCAGGAGCCGTTCGTCATCTACAGCCAGATCCTGGCCAACACGCAGAAGCTGCACATCGGCCCGATGGTCACCAACCCGGGCACCCGGACCTGGGAGGTCACCGCCTCCACCTTCGCCACCCTCAACGACATGTACGGCAACCGCACCGTCTGCGGCATCGGCCGCGGCGACTCGGCGATGCGGGTCGCCGGGCGCAAGCCCAACACCCTGGCCCGCCTGGGCGAGGCCATCGACGTGATCCGGGACCTGGCCGAGGGCCGCGAGGCCTCGGTGGACGGCAACCCGGTCCGCCTGCCGTGGATCCGCGACGGGAAACTCCCCGTGTGGATGGCGGCGTACGGGCCCAAGGCCCTGGCCCTGGCGGGGGAGAAGGCCGACGGGTTCATCCTCCAGCTCGCCGACCTCTACCTGACCGAGTGGATGATCAAGTCGGTCCGCGAAGCCGCCGTCGAGGCCGGCCGCGACCCGGCGGAGATCACCATCTGCGTGGCGGCCCCCGCGTACGTGAGCGAGGACCTCGCGCACGCCCGCGACCAGTGCCGCTGGTTCGGCGGCATGGTCGGCAACCACGTCGCGGACCTCGTCGGCCGGTACGGCGAGCACTCCTCGATGGTCCCCGACGAGCTCACCGAGTACATCAAGGCCCGCCAGGGCTACGACTACAGCCACCACGGCCGGGCCGGGAACCCGTCCACCGACTTCGTCCCCGACGAGATCGTCGACCGCTTCTGCCTGCTGGGCCCGGCGGAGGCGCACATCGAGAAGCTGCGGGCCCTGCGCGACCTGGGCGTCGACCAGTTCGCCGTCTACGACATGCACGATGCCCGCGAAGCGACCATCGATGCGTACGGCTCCGACATCATCCCGTCGCTCAGCTGACTCCTGCGTTCTCGACCGAATCCAGCCATCCGGCTGGAGACAGTCAGGGCCGGGCGGGTCGTGCGTCGGCGGCCTGCCCGGCCGCAGGCGGCCTTGCCGTCGCAGGAGACGGGCCGGCGGGCGACGCGTTCGAAGGCCCAGCTCATGGACTCGCCGAGGGGCCGTGTGCGAGGCGGAGAATGACCCCGCGCGCCACACGGCCCACCCTCCACGGCGAGAGATCGGGCCTTCACGAATTCCAGCGGTGGATTCGGTCAAGACCGCTTGGGCTGTTGACTTCCATGAACCTGCCGACGAAGATCGCTGTGCAACTTTCGCGAGGGAAGTTGAGAAACGGGGATCTCGTGAGGAATTTAGGCAGGTCGATAGCCGTCGGATTTGCGGGTATCGCACTCGCGGTATGCAGCTTGGCCACGCCGGCCGCTGCGGACGACTCTCAGGCTGCAACCGTTACCGCAAATGGCGCTGTTGTCACCGCTGACGGTGCGAAGGTCGGCCAGGTCACGCTCCACAAGCGCGGCGACGGCACCGAGCCGCCCGCAGCACTGGGAAATCCCTCCGAATGGGGTGTGGCGGAGATCAAGGTGCCCACATCGGCGGGCCCCTTCGGCGCGCAGGGGTGGAGCTGCCTCGACAACGTCAGCGGTGGCAGGTGGTGTCAGGGCTATGAATACGTCACCGCCGGAAAGCGCTGTTTCTCGAACTATCTCCACGGAACCAAGACGCACCGGTCCTCGGTGGAGCTCGCGGGTGTGATCGACACCAGTGGCTGGGTGCCCCGTGGCGAAGTCGCCAATGCCTGGTACGTGGCGGGAGCCGGCTACACCTGCCGCACCTACTACGCCATCCAGTAGGTTCCGGGGCCGGGCAGGTCGGCTGTCACACGATGGGGCTGCGCGGACGACCGCGCGGCCCCATGGTGGAGCCGTCTCCACTTCGGACGTGCCCGCGGAGCAGGGAAGGGAAGTCATGCGCATTCCGCGCACTCGCCTCGTACCGGTCGGGGTGTCTCTCGGCGCGGGGCTGCTGCTGGGGCTGCTGAGTCCCCTCGCCAACAAATGGGACAATCCCGCTTGCGTCGCCCTGGGCCTCGTGTTTTCCAGCGGATGGTCGTGGGCTTGTTACGCATTTCTGGTGGGTTGTTTCTGTCGATCCAGAATCGAGTCGACGGTACTGGCATCCCTTGGCTTGACTGTCGGCGTGGTGACTTATTACCTTTTCAAGGATTTCAGTCCGACCTTGCCGGCTGGAATGGAATCCGCCGAGGTTGTGAGTACCGATAATTCTTCCGGGATTATTTTCTGGGGGATGGCGGCCTTCATTCTCGGAGGGCCTCTGGGATTTTTCGGCAACGTGGCTCGAACACCAGGTGTTTACGGCCTCCCGTTCCGGCTGATCGTTCCTCTCGTGGCCTTTTTGGAGACCTCTGTGCGGCTCACTCGCGAGGCGGAGGGCCAAGGTCTGGTCACCACGGTGACGTGGACCGTGATGCGCTTTGTCGCAGCCGCTGTCGCGTTGGCTTTGGTGGGACACTCGATTTGGGATTGGCGGCGCTCTCGGCGTTACCCGGCCGGTTGAACCTCCGACGAGCCCGCCCGATCGCGGCCGGGGCCCGTGCCGGACTCAGGTCCGTGAGGTCTCCCGGTGCGACAGGCCGTTCAGGAGCTCGCGTTCGGCCGCGTTGAACTGAGGGCGGTCGAGCTGGGGACGCAGGGGGCCGATGAGGGCGGCCAGCAGCACGCGGGGCCTGACCAGGGACGCGGGTGGAGCCTGGAGGGCCAGGACGTCGGTCAGGGCCGTGGCGGCGTGGAACGATCCGGTCGCTGTGCGGGACAGACGGCTGACGTAGCGACGGAGGAGGCGATCGGTGACCTTCGGACGCTTGCCCCGGGTGGTCGTGAAATGGATGTCCTGGCCGGTGGCAAGGGCCCATGCGACGTTGACGGGCCGGGCGATGGCGCGCTGCGCGCGGTGGGCCAGGTCGTGGGTCGAGCCGGTCGCGAGCAGGTCGCGCAGAGCGAGGGCGCCCAGCGCTGCCACCGACATGCCCTGCGCGTAGACAGGGTTGAAGGTGGCCACCGAATCCCCCAGTGCCACCAGGCCGTCGGGCCGCGCGCCGAGCCGTTCGTAGTAGTAGCGCCGGTTCGCCGTGCTATGGGTGACGCTGACATCGCCGAGCGGTTCGGCATGCTTCAGCAGGTCGGCCATGATCGGATGGCGCAGCGAACGGGCGAACGGCACGAAATGCTCCGCGGCGCGGGTGGGCTCTCCACCGGGGGCTCCCATCAGGCTGACGTGCCAGCGGTCGCCATCGATCGGCAGAATGCCGCCGGCCTTGGCGGGCTGTCGCAGCAGCGGGTCGGCCTGCACACCGACGACCGGCCAGCCGCGCGTGGGGACGGGGGCCCGGTAGAGCCGGCTCGCATAGACCATGCCGGAGTCGAGACGCTCCTCGGCGAGGCCGGTGAGTCCGAGCCCGGCGAGCCACCGGGGCAGCCGGGAGGCCCGGCCGGAGGCGTCGATGACCAGGTCGGCCCGCAGTTCCGCCTCGATGCCGTCGGCACCACGCAGTCGTACACCCCTGACGGTACGGCGGTCGCCGAGCAGCCCGACCACTGTGGTGTGCGTACGCACAGTGACCCGCGGGTCCTTGAGGACTTCCTTCCGGACGACGAGGTCTGTCAGGTCCCGGCTCGCGGTGATCACGTAATGGGTGGCGCGCTGCCAGCGCCGGTACCAGCCCTCGGGCGAGAAGATCACCATGTCGGTGGTCACCGGTATGCGGTGGGCGCCCGCGGCTGTCAACCGGGCGATGCTGCCCGGTAGCAGGGCGTCGATCGCCTCTGCGCCGCCGGCCTGCAGCCAGTGGATATGAGCGGCCTGGGGGACTCCGGTGCGCGGTTCGGGCCCTGCGGGCAGATCGTGGGCCTCGAGGATCTCGACGGATTCGACATGTTCCTTGACCGCTGCGGCGGCGAGCATGCCGGCAAGGCTCCCCCCGATGATGACGACACGCTTGGGGTCGTGGCTCGTGGCTTGGCTCATGACGGGCTGCCTCCTACGCGGGCACGGTGGTACGCACGGATGTTCCGGACTGCGGGCGAAGGAGGGCGGTTCTGCGGGCGGTGAGGAGCATGGTCGGCGATCGTACAGATTCGGCTTCACCTCTGCCCCCCCGATACCGCGCCGGCGTCCCGCTTCCTGGTCACCTGCCGTCCCCGTGCGCCGGGGCGACGCCGAGTCCCTCGTCGGCGCCGCCCCGGCCCATTTCCAAGCACCACGTGTGTCTTCACGGTCGCCGCTGACCGGGGCTGCGGCCACCGCCCCGGTCAGTCGGCCCGCCCCGGCCCGTGGCTCCCGGAGCGGTCACCGCTGTTCGGTCAGGGAAGGAGCGGGAAGAGGACGAGTGTCAGCGGCGCCGACACGGAGGAAGCGGCGTAGCAACTCGTCCCCGCGAAGGACGCGGTGTAGCTCGTCGCCGTGATCACCGTGCTGGGAACCGGCAGCATCGGCGGGGCCAGTGTCGCCACCCCGCCGGCGTTGGTGAGCGCGGTCCCGAGGACGACGGGCCCGAGCGTCGTGTTCGCCGTGAAGGTGACCAGTTGTCCCGGGAGCGGGGCGGCGCTGGAGGTGACCTTGAGCGTGGCGCTCATCGACGGGATGACGAACGTGCCGTTCGTCCGCAGGCGGATCTGCGCCGGGGCCGCCGTCAGCGTCGTGGGAGCCGGGTTCACGGTCAGGTTGGCCGCCATGGCGGAGGGGCTGTGGCAGGTGTCACCGTTGTAGACGGCGGTCACCGTGCCGCTGGCGCCCGCGGTGGTGGTGACGCAGGCCGTGCCGCCGGCGTTGAGGGCGACGGTCTGGCTGAAGCCGCCGGGGCCGGTGAAGGTGACCGTCCCGGTGGGCGTGCCGCTGCCCGGTGCGAGGGTCGTGACTGTGGCGCAGAACGTCACCGGGCGGCCGCAGACTGCGGGGTTGGGGGTGACGGTGAGCGCGGTCGTGGTCTGGGCCTTGTTCACGGTCACGCCCGTCGTGCCCTGCGACGGCTTGAAGCATCCGTCGCCGTTGTAGGCGGCCGTGACCGTGCCGCTGGTGAGGCTGCTGGTGGTGACGCAGGCCGTGCCGCCGGCGTTCAGGGGCACCGTCTGGTTCAGTCCGCCGGGGCCGGTGAAGGTGATGGTTCCGGTGGGGGTGCCGCTGCCGGGTGCGACTGCGGTGACGGTGGCGCACACGGTCACGGACTGGCCGCATACCGAGGGGTTGGGGGTCACCGTGACCGATACCGTGCTGGCCGCCTGGTTGACGGTTACCGGCGCGGTGCCGGTCGATGAGGTGAAGCATCCGTCGCCGTTGTAGACGGCCGTGACGGTGCCGCTGGTGAGGCTGCTGGTGGTGACGCAGGCCGTGCCGCCGGCGTCCAGGGGCACCGTCTGGTTCAGTCCGCCGGGGCCGGTGAAGGTGACGGTTCCGGTGGGGGTGCCGCTGCCGGGTGCGACTGCGGTGACGGTGGCGCACACGGTCACGGACTGGCCGCATACCGAGGGGTTGGGGGTCACCGACACGGTGGTGGTGCTGGCTGTCTGGTTGACGGTTACCGGCGCGGTGCCGGTCGATGAGGTGAAGCATTCGTCGCCGTTGTAGACGGCCGTGACGGTGCCGCTGGTGAGGCTGCTGGTGGTGACGCAGGCGGTGCCGCCGGCGTTCAGGGGCACGGTCTGGTTCAGTCCGCCGGGGCCGGTGAAGGTGACCGTTCCGGTGGGGGTGCCGCTGGCCGCTCCCGTGACCGTGGCGCACACCGTCACGGACTGGCCGCACACCGAGGGGTTGGGGGTCACCGACACGGTGGTGGTGCTGGCGGCCTGGTTGACCGTCACCTCGAAGAGACCGTCCGAGCCGGCGAAGCAGGAATCGCCGTTGTAGGTGGCCGAGTACGTGCCGCTGGTGAGGCTGCTGGTGGTCAGGCATGCGGTGCCTTCTGCGTCCAGCGCCAGTGTCACGTTCAGTCCGCCGGGGCCGGTGAAGGTGACCGTTCCGGTGGGGGTTCCGCTGCCGGGTGCGACTGCGGTGACGGTGGCGCACACGGTCACGGTCTCGCCGCATACCGAGGGGTTGGGGGTCACCGTGACCGATACCGTGCTGGCTGCCTGGTTGACGGTTACCGGCGCGGTGCCGGTCGATGAGGTGAAGCATTCGTCGCCGTTGTAGACGGCCGTGATCGTGCCGCTGGTGAGGCTGCTGGTGGTGACGCAGGCGGTGCCGCCGGCGTCCAGGGGTACGGTCGTGTTCAGTCCGCCGGGGCCGGTGAAGGTGATGGTTCCGGTGGGGGTTCCGCTGCCGGGTGCGACTGCGGTGACGGTGGCGCACACGGTCACGGTCTCGCCGCACACCGAGGGGTTGGGGGTCACCGTGACCGATACCGTGCTGGCTGCCTGGTTGACGGTTACCGGCGCGGTGCCGGTGGACGAGGTGAAGCATCCGTCGCCGTTGTAGACGGCCGTGACCGTGCCGGTCTCCAGCGCGGTCGTGGTCAGGCAGGCCGTGCCGCCGGCGTCCAGGGGTACGGTCGTGTTCAGGCCGGCCCCGGTGAAGGTGACGGTTCCGGTGGGGGTGCCGCTGCCGGGTGCGACTGCGGTGACCGTGGCGCACACCGTCACCGTCTCGCCGCACACCGACGGGTCGGGCTCTACCGTCACCAACACCGCACTGGATGCCTGGTTGACCGTCACCATTGCGGCGTCTGTCGATGAGGTGAAGCATTCGTCGCCGTTGTAGACGGCTGTGATCGTGCCGCTGGTGAGGCTGCTGGTGGTGACGCAGGCGGTGCCGCCGGCGTTCAGGGGCACCGTCTGGTTCAGTCCGCCGGGGCCGGTGAAGGTGACGGTTCCGGTGGGGGTGCCGCTGCCGGGTGCGACTGCGGTGACGGTGGCGCACACGGTCACGGTCTCGCCGCACACCGAGGGGTTGGGGTCGACGGATACGGTGGTGGTGCTGGTGGCCTGGTTGACCGTCACCTCGAAGAGACCGTCCGAGCCGGCGAAGCAGGAATCGCCGTTGTAGGTGGCCGAGTACGTGCCGCTGGTGAGGCTGCTGGTGGTCAGGCATGCGGTGCCTTCTGCGTCCAGCGCCAGTGTCACGTTCAGTCCGCCGGGGCCGGTGAAGGTGACGGTTCCGGTGGGGGTGCCGCTGCCGGGTGCGACTGCGGTGACGGTGGCGCACACGGTCACGGTCTCGCCGCACACCGACGGGTTGGGCTCGACCGTCACCGACACCGTGCTGGCCGCCTGGTTGACCGTCACGTCGAAGGTGCCCGTCGACGGCAGGAAGCAGGTGTCACCCGCGTAGGTGGCGGTGACCGTGCCGGTTTCCAGGGCGGTCGTGGTGACGCAGGCCGTGCCGCCGGCGTCCAGCCCCGCGACAAGAGTGCTGCCGTCGGGCAGCAGGAAGGTGACGGTTCCGGTGGGGGTGCCGCTGCCGGGCGCCATTGCGGTGACGGTGGCGCACACCGTCACGGTCTCGCCGCATACCGAGGGGTTGGGCTCGACCGTCACCGACACTACGCTCGACGCCTGGTTGACGGTCACGTCCAGTGAGCCCGTCGACGGCAGGAAGCAGGTGTCACCCGCGTAGGTGACGGTGACCGTGCCGGTCTCCAGGGCGGTCGTGGTGACGCAGGCCGTGCCGCCGGCGTCCAGGGTCACTGTCTCGTTGAGCCCGCCGGGGCCGGTGAAGGTGATGGTTCCGGTGGGGGTGCCGCTGCCGGGTGCGACTGCGGTGACGGTGGCGCACACGGTCACGGTCTCGCCGCACACCGACGGGTTGGGGTCCACCGTCACCGCCACCGCACTGGATGCCGGGTTGACCGCCAGACCCACGGTGCCGGTCGACGAGGAGAAGCATTCATCGCCGTTGTAGGTGGCGGTGACCGTGCCGGTCTCCAGTGCGGTCGTGGTCAGGCATGCGGTGCCGCCCGCGTCCAGGGTCACGGTCTGGTTCAGTCCGCCGGGGCCGGTGAAGGTGACGGTTCCGGTGGGGGTGCCGCTGCCGGGTGCGACTGCGGTGACGGTGGCGCACACCGTCACGGCTTCGCCGCACACCGACGGGTTGGGTTCCACCGTCAGCGACAGCGCGCTCGAAGCCTGGTTGACGGTCACCGGCGCGGTGCCGGTGGACGAGGAGAAGCATCCGTCGCCGTTGTAGGTGGCGGTGACCGTGCCGGTCTCCAGTGCGGTTGTGGTCAGGCATGCGGTGCCGCCTGCGTCCAGGGTCACGGTCTGGTTCAGTCCGCCGGGGCCGGTGAAGGTGATGGTTCCGGTGGGGGTTCCGCTGCCGGGTGCGACTGCGGTGACCGTGGCGCACACCGTTACGGACTGGCCGCACACCGAGGGGTTGGGGTCCACGGTCACCGACACCGTGCTGGCCGCCTGGTTGACCGTCACGTCGAAGGTGCCGGTCGATGAGGAGAAGCATCCGTCTCCGTTGTAGACGGCTGTGACGGTGCCGCTGGTGAGGCTGCTGGTGGTGACGCATGCGGTGCCGCCGGCGTCCAGGGGTACGGTCGTGTTCAGTCCGCCGGGGCCGGTGAAGGTGATGGTTCCGGTGGGGGTTCCGCTGCCGGGTGCGACTGCGGTGACGGTGGCGCACACGGTCACGGACTGGCCGCATACCGAGGGGTTGGGCTCGACCGTTACCGATACCGTGCTGGCTGCCTGGTTGACGGTTACCGGCGCGGTGCCGGTCGATGAGGTGAAGCATCCGTCGCCGTTGTAGGTGGCGGTGACCGTGCCGGTCTCCAGTGCGGTCGTGGTCAGGCATGCGGTGCCGCCCGCGTCCAGGGTCACGGTCTGGTTCAGTCCGCCGGGGCCGGTGAAGGTGATGGTTCCGGTGGGGGTGCCGCTGCCGGGTGCGACTGCGGTGACCGTGGCGCACACGGTCACGGCTTCGCCGCACACCGAGGGGTCGGGCTCCACCGTCACCGACACTACGCTGGCCGCCTGGTTGACCGTCACGTCGAAGGTGCCGGTCGCGCTCGCGTAGCACTCGTCGCCACCGTAGGAGGCGGTGACCGTGCCGGTCTCCAGCACGGTCGTCGTGACGCAGGCCGTGCCGCCCGCGTCCAGCGGCACCGTCTCGTTGAGCCCGCCGGGGCCGGTGAAGGTCACCGAGCCCGACGGATTGCCGACGCCCGAGGAGACCGGTGCCACGGTGGCACAGAGCGTCACCGTCTCACCGCACACGGACGGGTTGGGGTCCACCGAGACGGCGACCGAGACGGGCGCATGGTCGACGACGTGAAGCGTCAGCGGGGAGTTCGACCCGTTGAAGTCCGCGTCGCCGGTGTAGAAGGCGGCTGCCTGGTGGAAGCCGACGTCCAACGCACTGAAGCTGACCTGCGCCTGCCCGTTCACGTCCACGGGGGCGGTCAGCACCGGACCGTCGTCGCTGACGATGAAGGACACCAGCCCGGTGGGCGTTCCCGCGCCCGGCGGAACGGGGGTCACTTGGGCGGTGGCGGTCACCATCTCGCCGCAGACCGAGGGTTCGGGGTCGAAGGACAGCGTGGTGGTGGTGTTCGCGAGGATGACTTCCTGGGTGTCCGCACCCGTGGACGGGTCGTACTCCGCGTCGCCGGAGTAGTTGGCCTCCATCCCGTGGAGACCGACCTCCAGGTCGCTGGTCGCGTACTGTGCCTGGCCGCTCATGCCGAGCGGCACGGTCACGGCGGGCATGCCGTCGACGACGAACTCGACGCTGCCGGTCGGGGTGGGGCCGGCGACTTCCGGCTGGACGGTGGCGGTGAAGGTGACCGACTGGCCGAAGACGGACGGATCCGGTGCCGAGGTCACGGTGGTGGTCGAACTGGCCATGGTGTGGCTCCCTTTCGGATGACCCGCGGAAGCAGATGATTCTCTTCAGCCGTATGGCGCTTGGCGGAGCACGGAACGCACGAGAAAACACTGGTGGGACGTTCCGTTAAGAGTCCTTGTCCATGCGGAGTCGAGCCCATCACCTGCTGATATCAGCAGTAGGCCTTCCGAATGAGGACTTGGGCTAGACGGGTGAACAGAACGCCACTCGTTCGGCTCAGCGCACTCAGGCGCGCGAGAGGCGATAAACCCGGATTATGTGGCGCCTTGGTGCATTACCGCGAGAGGAAAGGTTTCCCTTTTCGTCGTTTTTCCGGGTGCGCAACTGGGTGGTGCCGGGGGCGTACTCGCGCCCTCAGGACAGTCTGGCGGACTCGCGGTCGGAAGAGAAAGGATTCCGCGCTGAGCGTACTGCGATATCTCTCCGCGGTATTCGCAATTCCAGGGGTGCCGCGGCACGCCGCAGCCCCTCGGTGCACCGGCTGTCCGGTACGCCGAGGGGCTGCGGGTGGGGCGTTGCCCTTCCGGCGGTCCGCCGCGGTGGGGGCGGGGTGCCCACCGGGGCCCGCGCCGTGTCACCGGCGCGGTGGTGCGGCGCGATGTGCGGCCCGTTATGCGTCCGTGGCGTCCCAGGGGGAGTGCGTCCACGGGAGCCCGCCGCTTCCCGGTGCAGCCGGCGGGCCTACTGGCGGACCGCCGTGATGGAACCGTGCCCGCCCGCCCTCTTGTTGGCGGCGTCGGCCTCCTGCCGCGTGGGGTACTGGCGCGTGACCCCGTTGGGGAGGGTCAGCCGGTAGACGAGCGTGGACCGGCCGGCGCGTCCGCAGTTGCATGCCATGGTCTTCCTCCTTCTGTTCGGCCGCTCCGGCGGCCGGTCAAGGGGGAGGGCCGGGGGAGTTCCCGGGGAGGGCCGAGCCCCCGGCTCGTTCCCTTTACCCTTTATCCCCGGGCGCCGCACGCCGACACTCGCCGCCGTATAGTCATATTTATGCGTGGCGGCGATGATGTGGTTTATTCCAACGTGACTGTCAGTCAAGCCAGTTGGCGGCGAGGCCGGTGAGGTAGGAAAGGGTGAGCGCCGTGGCGCCCGCCTGGAACCATGTTTCCCCGCCGGCCCAGTGGGCGAGCGTGGTGACGGCACCCGCGACCCAGATGCTGACGCACCATCCGCAGGTCACCAGATAGGCCGGGTGGGAGTCTTCGCCGAAGCGGTCGGAGATCCGGGAGCGGAAGCCCGCGGCGAGGGCGTCCTTGGTGATGAATCGCGTGACGCGACAGACTGTGCCGAGCGACAGGAGGAAGATCAGCGCACTCATGGAATTCATCGTAGGGTTTCCGTGCTCCTCCCCTCACGTGTTTTCTCGAATCCGGCGGGAGAGGAAGATCGGCGGGTAATGCCGGGAAGTGCCTGCGTGCCGCGCGGAAGATTTCGAGTCGGATGAGGTGGTTGTGTCGCCATGTGGCTCGTGGTGTGGCCCTGCGCTTGGCCGGATCGTTTATTCATGACGTCTTCGGAATTTCGGGAGGCCGAGGGCGGCGGCCGAAGCGGACGCTCGCAGGGGTGTGGAAGCCGATACCTGAATGCCGAACAGCGGATCGCCGCCGGGAACGTACTCGAAGGCGGCGCGAGCGGACGCGGGGCGACGAAGCCCACCGCGCGAGACCTGCCTCCCCCGAGGCCGGTTCACCGGGTGGACACCCGGTGTCCAGGCGCCGGTACGGGAATGGCAGTGGGGTTTGTCGGTCGGTCGTGCTTTGCTGGAGGCATGATCGATGAGTTCCTGGCCCATGGCCTGCCCGATGTGGAAGAGGCCGTCCGCAAGGCGGCGGCGATCGAGATCATGCCGAGGTTCAGGCAGCTCGCCGAGCACGAGGTCGACGAGAAGAACGGCCCCCACGACCTGGTGACCGTGGCCGACCGCAAGGCCGAGGAGTACCTCACGGCGGCCCTGACGCGGCTGCTGCCCGGCTCCGCCGTGGTCGGCGAGGAGGCCGTGCACGCCGACCCCGGGGTGTACGCGGCGCTGCGCGCGGACGCCCCGGTGTGGATCGTCGACCCCGTCGACGGCACCCGCCAGTTCGTCAACGGCGACCCCGCGTTCTGCACCTTGGTCGCCCTGGCCCTGCGCGGGGAGATCCTCGCCTCCTGGACCTTCGCCCCGGCCCTGGACGAGCTGGCGACCGCCGTTCGCGGGCAGGGTGCGTACGTCAACGGCGAGCGGATCCACAGCGGTTCGCCGGAACCGGGCGCAGCGCTGCGGGTCGCCATCGCCCACCCGCTCTACACGAGTGACGAGAACAAGCGGACGCTGGCCCGGCTGGACGTGCCCGGGGTCGCGGCCCGCCCGTGCGGCTCGGCGGGCCTGGAGTACCTGAAGGTGGCCCGCGGCGAGATGGACGGCCTGGCCTTCACCTGGCCCTCTGCCTGGGACCACGCGGCCGGGCTGCTGCTGGTCGCCGAGGCCGGCGGGACCCAGAGCACGGTCGACGGGGTCCCCTTCCGGGTGGACCGGGACAACGCGCTGCCGTTCGCGGTCGGGCGGGACGAGGCCACCACCGTACGGATCCGGGAGCTGCTCCGGGGCGCCTGACCCGCTCCGGAGCGGTCCGGGCGGGTCCGCTCAGGTCCGGACGGTCCGGGCGGCGGAATATCCTGGAGGCGCAGGCGCCGCCGGAGACGAAGGAGTCGCAAGTGCCGTCGATTCTCGATGTGGTCGTGGTGGGGGCGGGGCCCAACGGGCTGACCGCCGCCGTCGAACTGGCCCGGCGCGGCTTCTCGGTGGCCGTTTTCGAAGCCGCCGACACGGTCGGCGGAGGTGCCCGGACCGAGGAGCTCACCCTTCCCGGCTTCCGGCACGACCCCTGCTCGGCGGTGCACCCGCTCGGGGCCGGCTCACCGGTCTTCGCCACGATGCCGCTGAAGCGGTACGGGCTGGAGTGGCTGCACGCCCCGCTGCCCATGGCGCACCCCTTCGACGACGGCACGGCCGCGGTCCTGTCCCGCTCGGTCGCGGAGACGGCGGCGTCCCTCGGGCCCCGCGACGCGGGCGCCTACCGGCGTCTGGTCGGGCCGTTCCTCGGCAAATGGGACACCCTGGCCCGGGACTTCATGTCCCTGCCGAGCACCGCGCTGCCCCGGGACCCGCTCACGCTCGCACGCTTCGGGCTCACCGGACTGCCGCCCTCCACCTGGCTGCTGAGCCGCTTCCGCGACGAACGGGCACGCGCGCTGTTCGCGGGCCTCGTGGCCCACGTCATCGCACCGCTCGACGGGATCGCCACCAGTGCGGTGGGCCTGGTCTTCGCGCTGGCCGCGCACGCGAACGGCTGGCCGATGCCGCGCGGCGGCTCGCAGTCCGTGTCCGACGCCCTCGCCGGGTACCTGCGCGACCTCGGCGGGACCGTCCACACCGGCTTCGAGGTCAAGCGGCTCGACGACCTCCCGCCCGCCCGCACCTACGT
The DNA here is from genome assembly GCF_017639205.1 of Streptomyces nojiriensis. NCBI lineage: Bacteria > Bacillati > Actinomycetota > Actinomycetes > Kitasatosporales > Streptomycetaceae > Streptomyces > Streptomyces nojiriensis. Next base: position 7,236,832 of record NZ_CP071139.1, read on the forward strand.
CTTCGACACCTCGCCGACCGCGCTGGCCCGCATCGCCCGCCTGGGGCGCGCGTACGACGGCTACCGGTACGGCGCCTCCGTGTTCAAGCTCGACTACGCGCTGGACGGCCCGGTCCCGTGGACGGCCGAGGCGCCGCGCCGCGCCGGCACCGTCCAGATCGGCCCGCGCGCCCGCGACATCGACGCCGCCCTGCAGCTCGCCTCCGGCGGCCGGGCACCGCGCGCGCCCTTCCTCATCACCGCGCAGCCCAGCCTGGTCGACCCCGGCCGGGCGCCCGAGGGCAAGCACGTCTTCTGGGCGTACGGACACGTCCCGTCGGGCTGGGACGGCGATCTCACCGAGGCCGTCGAATCCCAACTGGAGCGCTTCGCGCCGGGCTTCCGCGACCTGGTGCTCGCCCGTGCCACGGCCGGCCCGCCCCAGCTCGCCGCCCGCAACCCCAACTACGTCGGCGGGGACATCGCCTGCGGGGCCGCCTCGGGCCTCCAGCTCCTGCTGCGTCCCAAGCTCTCCCTCACCCCGTACACGACGGCCCACCCGGCTGTCTTCCTCTGTTCATCGGCCACCCCGCCGGGCCCGGGCGTGCACGGCATGTCCGGGCACAACGCCGCCAAGGCGGTCTGGCGGCACCTGCGAAAGGGCTCCTGATGGTCCGTATCACCCTGGTCCGCGGTGACATCACCGCGGAGAAGGCCGACGCGATCGTCAACGCGGCGAACTCCTCGCTGCTCGGTGGCGGCGGGGTCGACGGCGCCATCCACCGACGCGGCGGGCCGGAGATCCTCGCGGCCTGCGAGGACCTGCGGCGTTCGCACTACGGCAAGGGGCTGGCGACGGGCCGGGCCGTCGCCACCACGGCCGGGCGGCTCGCCGCCGGGCACGTCATCCACACGGTGGGACCGGTCTGGTCGCGCGAGGAGGACCGGTCGGCGCTGCTGGCCTCCTGCTACAGCGAGTCGCTGCGGACCGCCGACGAGCTGGGGGCCCGTACGGTCGCCTTCCCGGCCATCTCCACCGGAATCTACGGCTGGCCGATGGACGACGGGGCGCGGATCGCGGTGGAGACGGTGCGCCGCGCACGTACCGAGGTGCAGGAAGTGCGGTTCGTGCTCTTCGACGAGGCCGCCTACGAGGCCTTCGAGACGGCGGTGTCGGCCTCCTCCTGAGTCCGCCGAGCCGCCAGCGGGTCCCGGGTCAGCGCCGTGAGCGCCCGGCGGCTCCGGGCGCGGGCCGCGGGTAGGTCCGGGACTGCTTGACGCTGCCGAACGCGAAGCTCGATTCGATCGAGGCGATCCCGGGGATGGCGTGGATCCGGTGGCGCACCAGGGATTCGTAGGCTTCCAGGTCCTCGATGACGATCCGGAGCAGGTAGTCGCTGCTGCCCGCCATCAGGTAGCAGTCCTGGATGTGCTCGATGACCGCGACGTGCTCCTCGAACAGCCGCACCGCCTCCGCCGTGTGGCGTTCCAGGCGGATCCGGACGAAGACGGTGACCGGGAGCCCGAAGGCGACCTGGTCGACCATGGCCGTGTAACCGCGGATCAGGCCCGCCTCCTCCAGCCGCCGTACCCGGCGCAGGCAGGGCGACGGGGACAGTCGGACGCGGTCGGCGAGGTCCTGGTTGGACAGGCGTCCGTCGGCCTGCAATTCCCTGATGATCTGCAGATCCACTGCGTCCACGGGCACTCCTTGGCAGATTCTGCCCCAAACGTATGTCCGAGCGGCAGAACTGGCAATCGGCTGCCCCGCCCCAGGCTCTAGCGTTGCCCAGGCACGGACCGGATCGGTCCGGGTCTCAGAGGCTGGAGCAATACCTTGGTCGCGACGCACACCACCCGGGCGACCCTGCCTCCCGATGCGGCGGGCCCGCGGGCCGGACACCCCGGCCGGCGCGGGCTCTCCCCACAGGCCGAGGGCATGCTGGCGCTGCTGGTCACCGTGTCGATCTGGGCGGCCTTCGCGCTCAGCGCCCGGGCCCTGAGCGGTTCCTCGCTGCTGCCCGCCGACGCGGCCCTGCTGCGCTTCGGTGTCCCCCTCGTCGTCCTGTTCCCCGCCCTGTGGCGGCGCCGGCGCGCCATCGCCGCGGTGCGGCCGGGGCCCGCCGTGAAGATCGTCTGCGGTGCCGGGGTGCCGTTCTTCCTGGCCGCGATGCACGGCGGCGCGCTGACCTCCGCCGCCTTCGTCGGCTCCATCGTCCCCGGCATGGTCCCGCTGTTCGTCTCCCTGATCATGATCCGCCGTGGCCACGGCGCCCCCCGGGGCACGCAGGCCGCCGGGCTCGCCCTGATCGCGGCCGGGGTGGCCGCCCTCGTCTGGCGCTACGTCGTGCCCGTCGACACCGACGTACTCCTCGGCGCCGGCACGCTCCTGGTGGCCAGCGGCCTCTGGGCCCTCTACACCGTGGGGCTGCGCGAGGTCGACCTCGACCCGATCGGGTCGATCGGGCTGCTGTGCCTGCCCTCCTTCGCGGTGATCGGCGTCCTGGTGCTGACCGGGGTGCTCCCCACCGGCATCGCGCACGCGGCGGGCCGCGACATCGCGCTGTTCCTCGTCGTGCAGGGGCTGGGGGTCGGCCTGTGCGCGGGCCTGCTGTACGCCTTCGCCATCCGCCGCCTCGGCGCCGAGCGCAGCGCCGTCTTCGGCAGCCTCAGCCCCGTCGCCGTGGTCCTGCTCGCCGTCCCGCTCCTCGGCGAGACGCCGACCTTCGCCGTGCTCGTCGGCGTCCCCCTCATCACCGCCGGCGTCGTCCTCGCCAACCGCCGCCCACGACCCAAGGTTCCCGCAGATGCTTGAGCTCCTCCCCACGCCGCCCACCGACCCGCTGTGGGACCTGACCTACGAGTTCGGCAGCGACGAGCGGCCCGAACGCCTCAACCTCGTCCTCGGCGTCTACCGGGACCAGACGGGCACCACCCCCGTCATGACCGCCGTGCGCGAGGCCGAGATCCGCCTGGCGGAGCGCTCGGACTCCAAGGAGTACCGGGGGCTCTCCGGCAACGCCGCCTTCAACCGCTCCCTGCTGGAACTGGTCCTCGGCCCGGCCGGGCCGACCGACCGGGCGGCGGCCGTCCAGACGGTCGCGGGCTCCGGCGCGCTGCGGCTGCTGGCCGACCTGATCTGCCGGACCCGCCCGGGCACCACGGTGTGGATCAGCGATCCGGCCTATGTCAACCACCGGCCCATCCTGGAGGCCGCCGGGCTGCGCGTGCGCACGTTCGGCTGGCGCGACGCCGAGGGCGGCTTCGACACGGCCGGTGTGCTGCGGGAACTGCAGGACGCGCAGCGGGACGACGTGGTCCTGCTCCAGGGCTGCTGCCACAACCCCACGGGCGTCGACCCGCTGCTGGACGACTGGGAGGCGCTCGCCGAGTCGGCCGCCCGCCGCGGCTGGGTGCCCTTCGTCGACCTCGCCTATCACGGGCTCGGCGACGGCCTGGAGGCCGACCTGCTGCCCACGCGCATGCTGGCGGCGCGGGTGCCGGAAATGCTGATCGCGGTCAGCTGCTCGAAGAACTTCGGCCTCTACAGCGACCGCGTCGGCTGCGCCATCGTGCTCGGCGCCTCGGGGCAGGCCGTCCGGCACGCCGAGACCGCCCTGCAGAACGCCGCCCGGACGCTCTACTCGATGCCGCCCGAGCACGGTGCGGCCGTCGTGACCACGATCCTGGAGGACGAGGGGCTGCGGGCCGCCTGGCGGGCGGAGCTGGAGGTCATGCGCGGCCGGATCATGGACAACCGGGCCGATCTGATCGCCCACCTCAGCGCGCTCGGCTGCGGGGACCAGGCGCGCTCGCTCGCCCGGCAGAAGGGCATGTTCTCGATGCTGCCGCTGTCCGCCCAGCAGATGCTCCGGCTGCGCAGGCAGTACGCCGTCTACGGCACGACCTCGGGGCGGATCAACATCGCGGGCATCCCGGCGCACCGGATCCCCTGCCTCGCCCGGGGCATCGCGGGCGTCCTCGGCACGGCCGACGCGCCCCGTGCCATCCCGACGCTTCCTCGCCGGCAGCAGTCCGGAGCGGCCGCCGCCGTTCAGGCGTAAGGGAGCGGCGCCGAGTCCTCCGGCCGAAGACATGACAGTCCCCGGCAGTCCGTCGTTTCCATGAGCCATCCGCCGTCGCCGATGGCTCCCCTGGTCGACGGGTGCTGCCGGGGGCCTGGCCAGAGCCTGGACAAGGGTCACGCGGGCCTGAGGACGTCTCCAGAGGGAGGTGCGGCTCTTTCCGGTATTCCGGTGTATTGATGAGTTTCCTCCCAATTCGTACCCAGTCAAGGCTTTGTTCGGACGTAGTCTGTAAAGAAATCCGCGTCGCGCTCGGCACGAGCCCGACGGAAGGTGCTGCCATGACCACATGGCCGGTTTCACGAGCGGCCCGAGGGCCCGGCGCCACGGTCTGGGCGCCCGAAACAGTCACCGCAGACCCGTACAACGCCCAGACCCCCTCGGCCGCGCTGGCCGAGCCGGTCACCCCCGTCGGGGCCTTCTTCGTACGCGACCACTTCGGCATTCCCCGGACCCCGCCCGGCCGCTGGCGGCTGCGGATCGGCGGCGCCGCGGCAGCCGCCCCCTTCGCCCTCGGCTACGAAGAGCTGCTCGCGATGGAGCACCGGGAACTCGACGTCGTCGTGGAGTGCGCGGGCAACGGCCGCAGCCTGATGACACCCCGCCCGCCCGGCCTGCCGTGGGGCCAGCAGGCGGTGGGCTGCGCGCACTTCGCCGGAGTGCCCTTCCGCCTCCTCGCCGAGCGGGCCCTGATCGGACCCTCGGCCGTGGAAGTGGTCTTCACCGGGGCCGACTCCGGCCCGGTGCGCGGCCACCGGGCGGCCTTCGAGCGCAGCCTCCCGCTCGCCGCGGCCCTCCACCCGGACACCCTCCTCGTCACCCGCATGAACGGAGAGCCGCTCGCCCCCGAGCACGGGGCGCCGGTCCGCCTGGTGGTCCCCGGCCGCTACGCGGTCGCCGACGTGAAGTGGCTGGTCGGGATCCGGGCCGTGACCCGCCCGTTCACCGGTGTCTTCCAGAGCGAGGAGTACCTCTACGAGGCCTCCCGCGGCACCCCCGAAGGCCCGGTGACCAGCGTCCGGGTCAAGTCGCTCATCACCGAGCCCGAACCGGACACGGCCGTGCGCCGGGACCACGAGACCCTCGTCCGCGGCCGCGCCTGGTCGGGTGACGGGGTGCCGCTGCGCAGCGTCGAGGTGCGCGCCGAGTACGAGGACGACGACCGCCACCGCGAGCGCGGCTGGCACGAGGCCCTCCTCGAAGCGCCCGCAGGCCCCTACGGCTGGAGCGGCTGGTCGTTCCGGTGGACGCCGCGGCGGCCCGGACCGTACCGGCTGGTCTCCCGCGCCACCGACGCCCACGGCGGCACGCAGCCGCCGCAGGCCCCGTGGAACGCCCGCGGCTACGGCTGCAACCCCGTGGCCTGCGTCGACGTGGTGGTCGTATGAGTGACGCGGGTGCTGCGCACGAGGAGGTCCGGGTGTTCCGCCCCCCCCGGTCGGGGCCGGCCGACACAGAGCCCCGCGCCCACGCCTCGGATAGGGTGAATCGGTAGGAATCAGGCCCCCCGGGGTGAGGTCGGTGCGTTGGACACTTACCAGGCGACGAGCGAGGTGCCGGACCCGCCGCCCGCGGCTGTCGGGTACGCGGGCGTGCTCAGCGAGCTGCTGCCGATCGCCCTGTGGCGGGAGGACGCCGACGGGCGCATCGTGGAATGGTCGCTGGCCGCCCAGGACCTGCTCGGGCACCGCCCCGAGGACATCATCGGCCTCCCCGGCAGCGCCGTGCTCGTCCCCGAGGCCAACCACGAGCTCGCCGACCAGCTGACCCGCCGCGTCCAGTCCGGCGAGACCGTCGTCGGCACCCTGCCCGTGCGCCACCGCGACGGCCACCGCGTCCCGATGGAGATGTGGATCGTCCCCGCCGCCGACCCGCAGGGCCGGACGGGGGCCCTGCTCATCGCCGTGGAGACCTCCGAGGTGCTCCACATGCGGGACTCCCTCGCCGCCCTGCAGAGCCTGTTCACCCAGTCGCCCATCGGCCTCGCCACCCTCGGCACCGACCTGCGGTTCCTCCGCGTCAACGACGCCCTGGCCCGGATGAACGGCGTCTCCGCCGCCGAGCACCTCGGCAAGCGGCTCACCGAGGTGGTCCCCGGCGTCAACGCCGACGCGCTGGAGGCCACCATGCGGCAGGTCCTCGACCGGGGCACCGCCGTCGTCGACGTCCGCCGCACCGGGCGGACCCCCGCCGACCCGGAGCACGACCGGACCTGGTCCTGCTCGTACGCCCCGCTGCTGGACGGCTCCGGCCGGGCCCTCGGCGTGATCGCCTCGCTCATCGACATCACCGAGGGCCAGCGGGCCCAAGCCGACGCCGAACGGGCCCGGCACCGGTTCGCCCTGCTCGCCGAGGCGGGCACCCGCATCGGCACCACCCTGGACCTCCACCAGACCGCCCAGGAGATCGTGGACGTGCTGGTCCCGCAGCTCGCGGACTCGGCCGACGTACAGCTGCTCGAAGCGGTCCTGCTCCCCGACGAGGGACCGGTCCCCGCGGCCTCCACCCGCGGTGTCCTGCGCCGACTGGCCGCCCACTTCCCCGACCCGACCGCCCCCACCGCGAAACTCGCCCCCGGACAGACCTTCCAGGTCCCCACGGGCACCAGCTACGAGCGGGTCATCGCCGAGGGACGGCCCATGAACCTCTACCTCGCCGACATCCCGGCACTGATCACCTCCCCGCGCGCCGAGGCACTGCGCACCTACCTCGCCACCCTGGGCTCGGCCCGCCTGGTCCCGCTGGTCGCCCGCGGCACCGTGCTCGGCGCCGTCGCCGTCACCCGCACGCGCGAGCGGGAACCCTTCGACGAGCAGGACTGCATCCTCGTCGACGATCTGGTCGCCCGCGCGGCCCTCAACATCGACAACGCCCGGATGTACACCCTCCAGCGCCAGGCGGCCCTGACCCTCCAGCGCAGCCTCACCAACAGCGCGCTGCCCGAGGTCCCGGGCCTCGAACTCACCGGGCGCTACCTGCCCGCCAGCGACCACGACGTCGGCGGGGACTGGTACGACGTCATCCCGCTGCCCGGCGGCCGGACCGGGCTGGTCATCGGGGACGTCATGGGCCACGGGATCCACGCCGCCGCCGTCATGGGCCAGCTGCGCACGGCGGTACGCACCCTCGCGCGCCACGACGTGCCGCCGGCCCGGCTGCTGCGCTCGCTCGACGCCGTCGTGGCCGACCTGGGCGAGGACGAGATGGCCACCTGCGTGTACGCCGTCCACGACGCGTCCTCCGGCGTCTGCGTGATCGCCCGGGCCGGCCACCCGCCGCCCGCCGTCGTCACCCCCGACGGAGCCGTCACCTTCCTCGACGGCCCGCCCGGTACCCCGCTGGGCACGGGCGGGCGGGACTTCCGCACCGAGGAGGTGCGGCTGCCGCCCGGGAGCCTGCTCGTGCTCTACACCGACGGCCTCATCGAGGCCCGCGACCGGGACCTCGACCAGGGCATGGCCCAGCTGGCGGGGGCCCTGCGCCGGGTGGAGCAGCCCCTCGAGGACCTGTGCGAGGGGATCCTGCGGCTGCTGCTGCCGTACGCCCAGCAGGACGACGTCGCCGTGCTGCTCGCCCGCACCCGGGCGGTGTGACCCCGGGTCCCGGGTGCCGGGGCCCGCGGGTCGGACCACCCGGTCACCAGGCCAGGTCCTCCAGCGCGTCCAGGTCCAGCGGGTCCGTCAGCTGCGGCTCCGGACCCCCGGTCAGCGGCAGCTCGGCCCAGATGACCTTGCCGCGCTCGGTGTACCGGGTGCCCCACCGGGCGGCGTACTGGGCGACGAGGAACAGCCCGCGCCCGCCCTCGTCGGTGGTCGTCGCGTACCGCAGGTGCGGTGAGGTGCTACTGCCGTCGGAGACCTCGCAGACGAGGGCGCGGTCGCGCAGCAGCCGCACCCGCACGGGCGCGCTCCCGTACCGGATGGCATTGGTGATCAGCTCGCTGAGGATCAGCTCGGCGGGGAAGGAGAGCTCGTCCAGCCCCCAGGCGGAGAGCTGCGCCGCGCCCGCGTTGCGCACGCGCGAGACGGCCGAGGCCTCGCCCGGCACCTCCCACTCGGCGATCCGGTCGGCCTCCAGCCGCCGGGTGTCGGCGACCAGCAGGACGATGTCGTCGCTCGGCACCGGGAACAGCATCGTGGCGAGCACGTCCGAGCAGGCCTGGTCGGCGCTGCGGCCGGGCCGCGCCAGCGCCTCGCCGAGCAGCCGCAGTCCGGTGTCGAAGTCCCGGTCGCGGTCCTCCACCAGACCGTCGGTGAACAGCACCAGCCGGCTGCCCTCGGGGAGCGTGAACTCTGCGGCCTCGAACGGCATCCCGCCGACGCCCAGGGGCAGACCGGGCGGCAGCTCGGGGAATTCCACCGCCCCTCCGGGGCGGATCAGCGCCGGCCCGGGATGGCCGGCGCTGGCCATCACGCACCGCCCGGAGACCGGGTCGTAGACCGTGTAGAGACAGGTGGCGCCGGTGACCCCGGCCGGCTCGGCGGCCCCGTCCGGGGCGTCCTCGGCGCTCCCCGGTTCGTCCCCGCCCGCGAGCCCCCTCCCGGTGTCGTTCTGGTCGATCCGGTTGATCAGCTCGTCCAGGTGTCCGAGCAGCTCGTCGGGGGGCAGGTCCAGGGTGGAGAAATTGTGCACCGCGGTCCGCAGCCGGCCCATGGTCGCCGCGGCGTGCACCCCGTGCCCGACGACATCGCCGACGACCAGCGCCACCCGGCCGCCCGGCAGCGGGATCACGTCGAACCAGTCCCCGCCGACCCCCGCCTTCGCGGGCAGGTAGCGGTGGGCGACGTGCACGGCGTTCTGCGCGGGCAGCATCCGGGGCAGGAGGCTGCGCTGGAGCGTCACGGCCATGGCGTGCTCGCGGGTGAAGCGGCGGGCGTTGTCGATGGAGACCGCCGCGCGCGCACCCAGCTCGGCCGCGAAGGAACGGTCCTCCTCGTCGAAGGCCTCCGGGGTGTCGGCGGCCCGCCAGAAGTTGGCCATGCCCAGGACCACGCCGCGGGCCTGCAGCGGTACGGAGATCAGCGAGTGCAGCCCGTAGTCCAGCGCCACCCGGGTGCCCTGGGAGTCCTGGGCCCGCCAGCCCATGGCCGCGTTCAGATCGGCCGCGAGCACCGCGTGCCCGGCGTCCAGGGCCGCCGCCATCGGGGCCGTCGGAAAGACGAACCGGATGATGTCGCCGACCGGCTGGAGCGGCGAGTCGGCCCGCACGCCGGTGATGGCGGCCCGGCGCATCTCGGTGTAGAGGCCGGTGATCAGGGAGGGCTCGTCACCGTGCAGCACCGGCTCCAGCAGCTCCACCGTGACGAAGTCCGCGAACCGGGGGACGGCGACCTCCGACAGCTCCTCGGCGGTCCGCACCACGTCCAGGGTGGTGCCGATCCGCACACCGGCGTCGTAGAGAAGCTGGAGCCGGCCGCGGGCCACCTCGGCCCGGCCGGAGAGCGCGGCGAGCTCGGTGGAGTCGCGCAGGGTCACGACGCTGCCGGTGGACATGCCCTTGTACTGCGCCGTGGGCCGGACGTTGAAGGCGAGCAGCCGGTCGCCCGCCAGGTGCACGTGGTCCGTCACGACCTGGCCGGAGGCGAGCAGTTCGGCGGTGCGCGGATCCAGGCCCAGGTCGGTGACGTGCCGGTTCTCGGGGTCGGGCGGCAGGCCGAGCAGCCGCCGGGCCTCGTCGTTGGCCAGGACGAGCCGCTGGTCGGCGTCGATGATGACCACGCCCTCGCGGACGGCGTGCAGGACGGCCTCGTGGTGCTCGTTGATCCGGCTCATCTCGGCGGCGCCCAGGCCCCGGGTCTGGCGCCGCAGCCGGCCGCTGACCAGGGCGGCACCGCCGGTGCCGAGCAGCAGGGCGCCCGCGGCCGCCCCGAGCAGGAGCGGGAGCTGGCCCTCGACGACCTGGGAGACGTTCTCGATGTCTATGCCGGTGCCGACCAGGCCGATGACGGCGCCGTCGGCGTTGAATATCGGGACGATGGCCCGGACCGCGTCGCTCGGCTCGCCCCGGAAGGTCTCCGTGAAGGCGTGCCCGGCGACGGCACGGCTGAGGTCACCGGTGGCCCGCCGGCCGATCAGCTCGGGTCGCGAGTCCGTGTAGCGGACCCCCTTGATGTTCATGACGGCGATGAAATCGACGCCCGAGCCCCGGCGGGCGGCCTCGGCCAGCGGCTGCAGCAGGGCGGTCGGATCCGCCGAGAGCAGCGCCGACGCGACGCCGGGGGAGTGCGAGAAGGACTCGGCCGCCGCGAGCGAGCGGTGCCGGGCGTCGCGCTCGCTGTCGTACCGGGCCTGGAACACCAGGGCCGCCGCGGCGGCGGCGATCAGCAGGAGGACGATCATCGCCTGGAGGGCGAAGACCTGACCGGCGACGCTGTGTGCCCACCGGGACAGGCGCGCGAACAGGCGCGAGCCCCACCCGGTCGGCTGGCGACCAAAACGTCCGGTCATGAGCCCTTTCTAACACTGTCCGGTGGGTTTGGTGCGGCTGCCGGTGCGCAGGAGGCCGCACGGTACGCGCGAGGGCCGAGGCCGACGTGCGCGGTGAAGTGCTGGCGGAAGGTGACCTCACTGGCGAAACCGGCCCGCCGGGCCACCTCCGGCACCGGGTGGTCGGTGCGTTCCAGCAGCTTGCGGGCCGCGTTCAGCCGGTGGCCCAGCAGCCACCGGTGCGGGGTGGTGCCGGTGGCGGCGGCGAAGTGCCGGGCGAAGGAACGCGGGGACATCCCGGCCCAGCCGGCCATGGTCCCCACGGACAGCGGCTCGTGCAGCGAACGCAGGGCCCGCGCCCGTACGGCGGCCAGCGCTTCGGCCGTCCGGTCCGCGGCGGGGACGGGCCGGTCCAGGTACTGGGCGTGGTCCCCGGTGCGGAACGGGCCCGTCACCATGGAGCGGGCGATGGCGGCGGCGGCCTCGGCGCCGTGCGCCTCCCGCACGAGGTGCAGGCACAGGTCGATCCCGGAGGCCACCCCGGCGGAGGTCCACAGTCCGCCGTCCTCGACGTAGAGCGGGGCGTCCTCGACCACGATCCCCGGGTAGCGGGCGGCCAGCTGCGGGGCCAGCCACCAGTGGGTGACCGCCCGGCGGCCCTCCAGCAGACCGGCCTCCGCCAGGATGAACGCCCCGGCGCACAGGGCGGCGACCGGCACGCCCCGGCCGTGCGCCTCGCGCAGGGCGGCGAGGACCGGCGCGGGCGTCGGGTCGGCCGGCTCGTCCAGCGCCGGTACGACGACCAGGTCCGCGGTGGCCAGCCAGTCCAGTCCCCGGTCCGGGGTCAGGGTCAGCCCGCCGGGCAGCGGGATCGGTCCGGGCTCCAGGGCGCACCGGCGCAGCTCGAAGCCCGGCACCCCGGTGCGGCTGCGGTCGGGGCCCCAGACCTCGGTGATGACGGCGAGGTCGAAACTGCGGATACCGGGCTGGACGACGATCGCGACACGACGCATCCGGCCAGTCTGCCAGTCGGCCACACCTGCCAGTCTGGCAGGATCCCATCGGTACGGGGCCTCGCGGGCGCTGTCGGGCCCGCGGCCCGGCGGACAGCATGGAGCCATGACGACGACCGCGATCGAGATCGCCCCCAACAGTGCCCTGCTGGTCATCGACGTGCAGAAGGGCTTCGACGAGGAGTCCTTCTGGGGGCCCCGCAACAACCCGGCGGCCGAGGACAACATCGCGGCCCTGATGGACGCCTGGCAGGCGGCCGGCCGGCCGGTGGTCCTCGTGCGGCACGCGTCCGTGCAGCCCGGCTCCGTCCTCGCCGCCGACCACCCCGGCCACGCCTTCAAGGACCTGGTCGAGAAGCGGAGCGAGGGGGCCCTGGTGGTCACCAAGACGGTGAACTCGGCCTTCTACGGCACCCCGGACCTGGCCGACTGGCTGACGGCCCAGGGCATCGGCCAGCTGGTGCTGGTCGGCATCCAGACCAACATGTGCGTCGAGACCACGGCCCGGATGGCCGGGAACCTGGGCTACGACGTCCTCGTCCCGCTCGACGCCACCCACACCTTCGACCTCGCCGGGCCGGCGGGCCTCGCCCTGACGGCGGACGAGCTCGCCACGGCCACCGCGGTGAACCTCCAGGGCGGCGGCTTCGCCCGCGTGACCACCACGGCCGACCTCTTGACGGCGTAGCCGCCCGTTCCGAGTCCGCCAGATTTGGCCTCGCCGGGCTACATCCAGCCTCGCCGGCGTTTGAGGAGGGGGCACCTCCCAGCGGTAGCTGGGGGAGGGTCCGGGCGGAGCCCGGTGCCCGGCGGAGCCGGGTTTCCCGGGGCTCCGCCCCAGACCCCGCGCCTCAAACGCCGGCGAGGCTGAAAAGGGGCCCGGACCCCGAGCAAGGGGGTCCGGGCCCTCAGGAGCCAGAAGTCCGGGTCAGAGGACGTCGGCGGCGATGTTGGCCGCGACCTGCTCCAGCAGGGGACCCGCGTTCGGGATGGACTTGGCCGGGTCGGGCTCCAGGTCCGTGAGCGGGTACGCCTTGCGGATGCCGGCCCCCTCCAGCGCCTCCTGGCTCAGCAGCAGCCGGCCGCAGACGGCCACCACCGGCTTGCCCGCCGCGCGCGCCGCCGCCGCGACGCCCGCCGGGGCCTTGCCGTGCAGGGTCTGCTCGTCCAGGGAGCCCTCACCGGTGATGACCAGCGTGGCCCGCTCCAGCGCGGGGGCGAAGCCCAGCACCTCCAGCATCAGCTCGATGCCGGGACGGAACGTCGCGCCGAGCAGCAGGGCCCCGTAGCCGATGCCGCCCGCGCCGCCGGCACCCGGCAGCACCGCGCACTCGGCGGCCTTCGCGCCGATCGACTTCTCCAGCACCACCGCGAAGTGCGCCAGCGCCGCGTCGAGCGTCGCCACGTCCTCGGGCGACGCCCCCTTCTGCGGGCCGTAGACCGCCGCGCAGCCCTTCGGGCCGGTCAACGGGTTGTCCACGTCGCTCGCGAGGACGAACTCCACCTCGGCGAAGCGCGGGTCGACGCCGGACAGGTCGGCCGAGGCCAGCTCGGCCAGCGCACCGCCGCCCGGACCCACCGGTTCGCCGTTCGCATCCAGGAACACGGCGCCCAGCGCTGCCAGCATGCCGGCGCCGCCGTCGGTGGTGGCACTGCCGCCCACACCGAAGACGATCGAGCGCGCGCCCGCGTCCAGCGCGGCCTTGAGCAGCTCGCCCGAGCCGTACGTGGTCGCCGTCAGCGCGGCGAAGGTGCCCGCCGGCAGCAGCTGCAGCCCGGAGGCCTCCGCCATCTCGACCACCGCGGTGCTCCCGCGCAGCGCGAAGGCGGCCGTGACCTGGTCGCCGAGGGGTCCGGTGACCCGTACCTCCCGGCGCTCGAAGCCGGCTGCCACGGCTGCCGCGACCGTTCCGTCGCCGCCGTCCGCGACGGGGAGCGTCTCGATCTCCACGTCCGGCACGGCCATGCGGAGACCGGCCGTCACCCGCTCCGCGACCTGAACGGCCGTGAGCGAGCCCTTGAATTTGTCCGCGGCGATGAGTACACGCGCGGCCTCAGTTACTGCTCCGTCCGTCACCTTTGCTATTCCCTTGCTATCGAACAGTGCAGTCGCGCCGCCATGAGCTTATCCGGAGGATCCTCCTATGCCCATGAGTGGCCTGGGCCACACCCGGCGCGCCATGCCCCTAAATAGGGATATACGCCTGCATAGTGTGGCCGCATGAGCGCGGAATCACCGGAACGGCCACGTCCGGACACCCCGGCAGGAGGATCCGGTGGCCCCGCCGACGGCGCGCCCGACCATGCGGTCGTCGCCGTGGGCGTGATCGCCGTGCTGGCCGTCGTCGCCTGGGCGGCCCTGGCCGGGGACTCCTTCGACACGGCGTCGGGCACCGCGCTCTCCTGGGTGCTGGGGAACTTCGCCTGGCTGTTCGTGATCGCCGCCGACGTCTTCCTCGTCATGTGCGTCGTCCTCGCGATCAGCCGGTTCGGCCGGATCCGGCTCGGCGCCGACGACTCCGAGCCCGAGTTCACCAACCTCGCGTGGATCGCGATGATGTTCAGCGCCGGCATGGGCATCGGCCTGATGTTCTACGGGGTGGGGGAGCCGCTCACCCACTACCTGGCCCCGCCCCCGGCCTCCGGGGCGGCCCCCCGCACCGGCGCCGCCGCCCTCGCGGCCATGGAGTACTCCTTCTTCCACTGGACCCTCACCCCCTGGGCGATCTACGGCATCGCCGGCCTCGCCCTGGCCTACGCGACGTTCCGCAAGGGCCGCGGCAACCGCCTCAGCTCCGCCTTCGTCCCCCTGATCGGCGAGCAGCGGGCCGATGGCCGGCCCGGCAAGGCCATCGACCTGCTGGCCGTGTTCGCCACCGTCTTCGGCACCGCCACCAGCCTCGGCCTCGGCGCGCTCCAGGTCTCCAAGGGGCTCGGCCTCACCACCGGCATCGAGGACTCCGTCACCGTGCAGCTGATCATCATCGGCTCGCTCTCGGCGGCCTTCGTCCTCTCCGCCTTCTCCGGCCTGCACAAGGGCGTGAAGTGGCTCAGCACCGTCAACATCGTGCTCGCCGCCACCCTGATGCTCTTCGTCTTCGTGCTCGGCCCCACCGTCTACATCCTCGACGTGATTCCCTCGAGCATCGGCGGGTACCTGAGCGAGCTGGTGCCCATGGCCAGCCGCACCGGCGCCTTCACCGACGCCAAGTGGCTCGGCGCGTGGACGATCTTCTACTGGGCCTGGTGGCTGTCCTGGGCGCCCTTCGTCGGCACCTTCATCGCCCGCATCTCACGCGGCCGCACCGTCCGCGAGTTCCTCATCGGCGTACTGCTCGTCCCCAGCGGGGCCACCGTGATCTGGTTCTGTGTCATGGGCGGCACCGCGATCCGCCTCGACTCCACCGGCGCCGTCGACTTCGCCGTCACGATCAAGGACGGTACGGAGGCAACGCTCTTCGCGATGCTGGGCGCCCTGCCGCTCGCCGCGGTCACCTCGTGGGTCGCCATGGTCCTGGTCATGACCTACTTCGTCACCAGCGCCGACTCGGCCTCCCTGGTGATGGGCTCGCTCACCAGCCGCGGCTCCCTCAACCCGCCCACCTGGCTCGTCGTCACCTGGGGCGTGCTGATGGCCGCCGTCGCCGCCGTGCTCCTCGTCGCGGGCGGCCTGAAGTCCCTGCAGACCGCCACCATCCTGGTCGCGCTGCCCTTCGTCATCGTCATGATGCTGCTCTGCTGGGCCCTGGTGAAGGAACTCCGTACGGACCCCGGCGCCGGACCCGCCCGCCACCACCCCCTGCACGGGATGCGGGACGCGGTCCGGGCCATGGTCGGCGACGCCGTCACCGAACAGGGGGCGGCCGGCCACCCGCGGCTGCGGCGCGTGGCCGGGTCAGGGGGACGGGGGCACGAGGACGGCGAAGGCCCGGGATCCCCGCAGGCGTGACACCTCGGGGCCCCGGGCCTCGGGAGCGGCGGGACCTGCGGACCCGTCAGGACAGCTCGTACACCGCCATCCGGCCGTTGTCGTAGACCTTCTTCGCGAGGTCGGCCAGGAGCGGCGACTCGGCACCCGACGGGCGGTGCGCCACCACGTAACGGACGTGGTGCCGGTCGTGGAGCCGGCTCAGGATCTCGGCCGTCGGCCGGTAGACGGCGTCCTCGTTGAGCCGGAACAGCTCCTGGTCCCAGAAGGGGCCGTTGTAGGCGGCCGAGCCGCCCGACAGCGCCATGGCCCGCGGCGCGTACGCCCAGCCCTCGATCAGCACCGACCGCTCCGAGTACGCGCTGAGCCACTGCGAGCGGACGTTGTCGCACGAGGCCCCGGCGGGCAGCGGACCCTCCAGCTCCCAGCAGTGGCTGTTGGTGGCCACCACGTCCGACGGCTCGCTGTGGGCGCGGATCCAGCGCGCCGCCTGCACCTGCGAGCCGGGCATGACCCAGGAGTACGACCACAGGGACTCCCGGGACTGCAGGACGTCGTGGAAGAGCCCCGGGGTGCCGGCCGTCAGGGCGGCCGTCAGCAGGACGATCGCGCCGCGCCCGCGCAGCGCGGGCCACACCCGGCCGCCGAGCCGCCACAGGACCGCGCCGGCCAGGGCGGCCAGCGCCAGCGCGGCGGCCAGGGCGAGCGCGGGCAGCAGCACGGAGTAGGAGGTGACCGCGCGCCGCTCGTCCCCGGCGAGCCGCAGCACGTAGGCCGACCAGCGGCCGGAGTAGCGGTAGATCCCGAAGGTGAGCAGCGCCGAGAAGGCGAGCACGCCGAAGGCGAGTGCGGCCTTGCCCCGCGCGCCGAGCGCGGCGCGTTCGAAGGTCTCGCAGAAGCCCCAGGCCGAGAGCACGGCCCCGAAGGGCAGCGCGGCGAGCGTGAAGTAGCTGGCGTTGTAGCCGTTGACGGCCAGGTAGGCGCACGGTCCCGCCACCGAGGCACCGAGCAGGAACCACTGGACGGGTTCCAGCCGGAAACGGCGCTTCGAGATCAGCGGGATCACGCCGAGCAGCTTCAGCTGGTGGTTGAGCACGAAGGCGAGGAGGGTGCCCACGACCACGAGGGCCTGGAACGCCGGCGAGCGCAGGTGCCCAGGATCGGCCCAGTAGCCGCGGATGTTGCCGAACGGGATGACTTCGAGGCCGTAGCTCTCGAAGTGGAAGATGACGGCCGTCGCGAAGAGCTGGGCACCGCCGAGGATCGCGCCCAGCCCGACCACGTGCCACGGGATGCGCCGGGTGGTGATCAGCAGGATGAAGCCGGTCAGGGCCAGGCCGGCCAGGGTCACGGGCAGGGTGCTCGCCTTGGCCGCGGTGGAGGCCAGGGCGAACAGCGCGACGAGGACGTACACCCCGCGGCCGAAGAGCGGTGCCCGGTCGGCGCCTTCGCCGTCCGCGGCCGCCCCGCCGTCCTTGCGGCTCCTGCGCAGCGCGTCGCCGACGACGCCCATCAGCGCGATCAGCAGCGGCTGGCTGTAGGTCTGGGAGAGGCTCGACCAGGACATCAGCCGGACGGCGGGGGCGCCGAAGGTCCAGGTGGGGACGGGGTTGGGGTAGGCGGCGGTGAACTCCGCGACCGCGAAGACCAGCAGCGCGGCCAGCGGCCCCGCCCAGGCCCGCCCGATGAGGCGCCGGGCCACCACGGCGGTGATCACCATGCCGAGCGCCGCCAGCGCGGGGACCATGAGCCTGGACTCGATCACCGCGAGGTCGAGGTGACCGACCATGTCGGTCATCGCCATGTGGGCGAAGGTGAACCAGTGGTAGTACAGGGGCTCGCCGGAAGCCTGGGGAAGGGTCAGCGGGACGTTCTGCTTCGCGTTCGCGGCGAGCGACAGCATGTACGGCATGTCACCGAACAGCCTGCTGTCCTCCTTGTCCGGGAGCACCGGATACAGCGACAGGAAGACCTGGTGGAAGTAGACGCTGCTGAGCATCACCGTGCCGGAGACCGACCAGGACCAGCCCAGCGAAGGGCTGGCGTACCCGCGCGGGCGCCAGTGCCGGCGGAGCTTCGGTACGGCCGCGAAGGGAACCACCACGGCGAGCGGCCAGGCGAGGGTGAGCGACTGGGCGCCGACCCCGACGAGGACCGCCCAGGCGGCCAGTTCCAGGACGAGGCCGGTGACCGCACCGAAGGCGAGGTCCTCGACCAGCGAGTGCGGCCGCCGGCGGAGGGCCCGGAAGACCAGCGTGCCGGGGAGCACGACGCCCCAGAGCACGTAGAAGGTGTACCGGGCGATGCCGCCGACCGGGGTGTCCGAGGCGAGCAGCAGGGAGACCAGCAGGAGGTAGGCGGCGGCCGCCGGCAGGAAACGCCACAGGACGTGCGGTCCGGGCCGGTCGGTCGCGCGGGACGGGGACGAGCCGCTCAGCGGCCGCGCCCCGAGGTCGGTCCGCTCGGGCGCGGCGCTGCCAGTTGTACCCATGTGTCGTGTTCTTCCCTACCTGCTGTGCGTCGGCCGCCCCGGTCCGGGGCGGCCGGGAGCGCCCCGGCCCGGGACGCCGGGGATCAGGCCGCGTACTCGGAGACCCGCTGGTCGCGGTCGGCGGCCGCGGTGTCCTCGGCGGAGTCGTAGCCGACGAAGTAGGCGGGCCGGGCCTGGACCGCCGAGTAGATCCGGCCTATGTACTCGCCGAGCAGGCCCACGCAGATGAGCTGGACACCGCCGATGAAGAGCATGCCGATGAACAGCGACGACCAGCCGGGCACGGTCGAGCCGAACGCGTACTGGAGCGTCGTGTAGATCGCCAGGCAGAAGCAGACGAGGAAGCTCAGCAGACCGAGCCAGGTGGCGAGCCGCAGCGGGCTGGCGGAGAAGTTGGTGATGCTGTCGAGGGCCAGGCGGACCATCTTGGACAGCGGGTAGTGGGTGCTGCCGGCGACCCGCTCCTCGCGGACGTAGACGACCTCGCCGCTGCTGAAGCCGAGCCACGGCACGAGTAGCCGGTAGACCGGCTGGTGCTCGGGCAGGGACTTGAGCGCGTCGACGGCGGCCCGGCTGAGCAGCCGGAAGTCGCCGGCCTGGTTCGGCATGTTCTTGCCGACGAGCTTGCGCATCAGCCAGTAGTAGACGCCGGCCGTGCGCCGCTTGAAGAAGGTGTCGGTGCCGCGGTCGCCGCGGACGCCGTAGACGATGTCCAGGTTCTTCTCGCGGGCCAGCTCGTACATCTCGACGATCTTCTCCGGCGGGTCCTGGAGATCGGCGTCGATGCTCACGACGTACGCGCCGTAGGCCCGGTGGATTCCGGCGGTCAGGGCGGCCTGGTGCCCGGAGTTGCGGGCGAAGCGCACGATGCGCAGCTCGGGCCACTCCTGGCGGATCTTCTGCATGATCATCGGAGTGGCGTCGGTGCTGCCGTCGTCGATGCCGACGACCTCGTAGCTGATCCCCATGCCGTCCAGGATCGGGCGCAGGCGCGCCACGGTCAGGGGCAGGGCCTCCTGCTCGTTGTAGATCGGGATGACGACGGACAGCACGGGTGCCGGCCGGTCGGCTGCGTCGCGTGCCGGGGCTGCTGCGTTCTGCATGGAGGGGCTTGTCTTCAATCTCCGAGTGCGGAAGACCGCCGGCGGGTGCCTGACGATCTGGCCTGCCGAGAACAGGAGGTCGGCAGTGGACCACCAGGCCGACGACGCGGAGGCGCACCAGCTGCCGGAGCCCTTGGTGCCACAGGAGCGCAAGCGAGTGACCCGGGCGAGCGGCAACAATATCATCAGTAAAACAATTGCCATGGGGCCGCCCTCGGTCCCCGGGGCGGGCCCGGGAACCCCGTGCCACCCGGCACCGCCGCGGTCGTCGCGGAGCAACTAGGGTTGCGGCGTGACCACCGCAGATGACTACGCCACGTACATCGCGAGCCTGCCCCGGGTGCTGGCCGGCGCGGCCGCCCTCTACCGGGACGCCGAGGGCCGGGTCCTGCTCGTCGAGCCCAACTACCGCGAGGGCTGGGCCCTGCCGGGCGGCACCATCGAGTCGGACCGGGACGAGTCGCCGCGCACCGCGGCCCGGCGCGAGAGCGCCGAGGAGATCGGCCTCGACCTCCCCCTCGGCCGCCTCCTGGCCGTCGACTGGGTGCTGGGCCCCGGCCGCCCGCCGCTGGTCGCCTACGTCTACGACGGCGGCGTGCTCGACGAGGCCCAGCTCGCCTCCGTCACGCTGCAGCAGGAGGAGCTGATCTCCTGGCGGCTGGTCGAGCCCGCCGAACTCACCGCCTACCTGCCCGAATCGCTCGGACTGCGCGTCCAGGAGGCGTACCGGATCGCGCAGTCGGGCGAGGGCGCCGCGGAACTGGAGAACGGCCGGCGCCCGGTCACCTCGTGACGGGCGCCCCGTAACACCGGACTTACCCCGACCAGGACAGAATCAGAAGATGATCACGATGTACGCCTGGCCCAGCACCGCCGACGGGCCCGACGCCCTTCCCATGGTGCACTTCACCACCGACCAGCAGGCCGGTGGTGAAGTCACGCCGGAGGGGACCCCGGTCTGGCTGTTCGACACCGCGATACGCGAGGGCGGTTGGGCGCTGTTCACCGATTTCGAGGGCTGGTCCGTCCCGGCCGCCGGTTGGCAGGCCTTCTACCGCCGCGAGGACGACCTCCTCGCCGTCACCGGACCCGGCTCCTGCGAGGGCTGGTACCAGGGCAACCTCGGCGCCGACGCCGACTGGGTGGCGGCCGCCGCCACCCAGCAGAGCGTGGTCCTGCTCGCCGCCCCGGTCCAGCACCCCTCGCTGTACAACTACGCCGTCGAGGCCGGAGCCGCCTTCGCGCTCCTCGTTCCGCTCCTCGTCGTCTGATCCGGCCGGGCCGGCGTCAGGCCAGGAGCTTGGCCTTGGCGCGGTCGAACTCCGCCTGGGTGATGTCGCCCTTGTCCTTCAGCGCGGAGAGCTTGTGCAGCTCGTCCGCGCTGCCGCCGGAGCCCGCCGTCTTCTGGACGTACTCCCGGAAGGCGGCCTCGTTCTCCTGGACCTGCTTCAGGTCCCGCTCGCCCATGCTCCTGCCCCGGGCGATGAGGTAGATGAACACGCCCAGGAAGGGCAACAGGAGGACGAAGATCAGCCATCCCGCCTTCCCCCAGCCACCGAGGCTGTGGTCACGGAAGATATCCGTGATGATCTTGAAGAGCAGGAAGAACCACATGATCCACAGGAACAGGTACAGCATCGTCCAGAAGATGTTGAGAAGCGGATAGTCGTCCATGCCGGACTCCGATCATGTAGCGGTATTCCATTCATACAACCGCTTCAAAATCTCCGCATTTCGGAACGGATCAGCCCTGTAGCCCGGATTCGAAGGTGAGCAGCCGCACCTTGCGGTCGAGCCCGCCGCCGTAACCGGTCATCCCGCCCGACGCGCCGATCACCCGATGGCAGGGCACGATGATGCCGACCGGGTTCTTCCCGTTCGCCAGTCCCACCGCGCGCGAGGCGTTGGGCTTGCCCAGCTTGGCCGCCAGCTCCCCGTACGACCACGTCTCGCCGTACGGGATCCGCACGAGCTGGTCCCAGACGCTGCGCTGGAAATCGGTGCCCTCCAGGCGCAGCGGGAGGTCGAACTCGGTGAGCTCCCCGGCGAAGTACGCGGTCAGCTGGCGCGCCACCTCGGGAAAGGGCTCCTCGGCGGCGGCCACCCGCTCCCCGAAGGACTCCTCAGCCGGACGGTGGCGCTGCCCCGTCATGTAGAGGCCGCTGAGGACCCCGTCCGTGGCGACCAGGGTCAGCGGACCGTAGGGGCTGTCGACGACGGTGTGCGTCCTGGCGCTGTTCGTGGTGGATCGCATCGCTGGTGCTCCTCAGGCGGGCAGGTGGTTGATGGGGTGGGCGTCGGTGGCCCACAGGTACTGGACGGCGTACGCGCGCCAGGGCCGCCATGCGGCCGCCCGCGCGGTGAGCGCCGAGGGGGTGGAGGGCAGCCCCAGCCCCTGCGCCGCCCGCCGGATCCCCAGATCGGACGGCAGGAAGGCGTCCGGGTCGCCGAGCGCCCGCATCGCGATCACCTCGGTGGTCCACGGGCCGAAGCCGGGCAGCGCCGTCAGCTGGGCCCGCGCCGCCTCCCAGTCGCTGTCGAAGCCGAGCGCCAGCGAGCCGTCGGCGAGCGCCGAGACCAGCGTGGTCAGCGTGGCCCGCCGGCTGCGCGGCAGGGCCAGTGCCGCCGGATCCAGCCCGGCGAGCGCCTGCGGGGAGGGGAAGAGGTGCGTCAGCCCGCCCAGCGGGTCCTCGACCGGCTCCCCGTGCGCGGTGACCAGCCGGGCCGCGTGCGTGCGCGCCGCCGCGGTGGAGACCTGCTGGCCCAGCACCGCCCGTACGGCGAACTCCGGCGCGTCGACCGTACGGGGTACCCGGCGCCCGGGAGCCTTGTCCACGAGCGGGGCCAGCAGCGGATCGGAGCGCAGCTGCTCGTCGACGGCCTCGGGGTCGGCGTCCAGGTCGAGCATCCAGCGGCAGCGGCTGATGGCGATGGTGAGGTCGCGCAGGTCGGTCAGGGCGAGCCGGCAGCCGATGTGGTCGGGCTGCGGGGTCAGGGCGACGACACCGGTGCCGTAGGGCAGGCGCAGGGTGCGGCGGTAGGCGCCGTCACGCCACTCCTCGACCCCGGGGACGGCGGTCGCGGCGAGGTGCCCGAAGAGGTTGTCGGGGTTCAGCGGGGCCCGGAACGGCAGCCGCAGACTGATCGTCCCCGGGATCCGGGGCGGGGCGTTCCTGCTGCGGCCGGCCTTGACGGCCCGCTCCCGCAGCTCGCTCGGGGACAGGGCGAAGACCTCGCGGACCGTGTCGTTGAAGGTCCGGATGGAGGAGAACCCGGCGGCGAAGGCCACATCGCCCATCGGGAGCTCGGAGGTCTCGATGAGCAGCCGGGCGGTCTGAGCGCGCTGGGCCCGTGCCAGGGCCAGCGGACCGGCCCCGAGCTCGGCGTTCAGCTGCCGCTCGACCTGGCGGGCCGAGTAGCCCAGCCGGGTGGCCAGGCCCGGCACGCCCTCCCGGTCCACCACCCCGTCCTGGATCAGCCGCATCGCGCGTGCGACGGCGTCGGCCCGCGCGTTCCACTCGGGGGAACCGGGACTCGTATCGGGCCGGCACCGCTTGCAGGCCCGGAACCCGGCCTGCTGGCAGGCGGCTGCGCTGGGCAGGAAGGTCATGTTCTCGACCTTGGGCGGCACCGCGGGACAGCTGGGCCTGCAGTAGATCCGGGTGGTCAGGACCGCGGTGAAGAACCAGCCGTCGAAGCGGGCGTCCTTCGACTGCACGGCCCTTACGCAGCGCTCGGTGTCGGTGTGCATGGCTCTAGGATCCGGTGTCGCGGAACCGCCGGCTGGCGGTTTTCCGACATCAAGGTTACGCGGGGGCTCGGAGGGCCGGGCGGGGTCGGGGCCGGCGGTGGGGCGGGGGGCGTCCGGGGTAGGCATGATTTATGGCCCCTCGGGGGGCGCAACGTGTCCCGAGGTGAGGGCCGACAAATCACGTTTTACACCCCGGACGCTCCCCGCCCCGCCGCCGCCCCCGGCCCACCCCGACCCGGCCCCCGGGAACGGCAGAAGGCCCCGGATGCCATCGGCATCCGGGGCCTTCTCCGGTACAGCTAGCGCAGCGTCGTGGCGCGGGCCTCGCGGCGGTTGTGCCGGAAGGTGTTGGCCTTCCGGGTCGTCGCGAAGAGCGGAATGGTCGCCGCCATCGCGATCTGCAGGGCGCAGCCGGTCTGGAGCAGCAGCTGACCGCCCGGGGCGTCGAACGCCCAGGCCGCCAGCAGCCCCATCGCGCTGATGATCCAGCAGAGCATCGCCACCGCGAGAACACCCCGCGGCTTGGGGTACTCGACCCGGCTCACCATCAGCCAGGCCACCCCGATGATCGCCAGCAGGGTCGGGACGAACGGCAGCTCCAGCAGCACGATCGAGACGACCGTCAGCGCGCCGAAGGGGCTCGGCATGCCCTGGAACATGCCGTCCTTCATCGTCACGCAGCTGAATCTCGCGAGTCTGAGCACCACGGCGAGCAGCACCACGATCGC
This sequence comes from Streptomyces nojiriensis, assembly GCF_017639205.1. NCBI lineage: Bacteria > Bacillati > Actinomycetota > Actinomycetes > Kitasatosporales > Streptomycetaceae > Streptomyces > Streptomyces nojiriensis. Next base: position 7,260,336 of record NZ_CP071139.1, read on the forward strand.
GGCCAGCGCCGACATCTTCTGGTGCGCGTCGACGGCGACCATGCCGTAGACGAGCACGAAGTAGGCCGGCGCGAGGCCGAAGCTGATCAGGTCGGACAGGTTGTCCAGCTCGGCACCCATCGGCGAGCTGCGCAGCTTGCGGGCCACGATGCCGTCGAAGAGGTCGAACACCGCGGCGAGCAGCATCAGTATCACCGCCGTCGCGGCGCTGTTACGGGCCATGCCCGATTCGCCACTGCCGGTGAGGTGCGGGATGAGGATTCCGGTGGTGGTGAAGTACACCGCCATGAATCCGCACGTCGCGTTACCGAGAGTGAGGGTGTCCGCTATCGACAGCCGCAGCGAGAGCGGCATGTCGTCCTCGGCGGACTCCTCCTCGGCAGGTTCGGGAACCCAGCCGGCGGCCGGAGTCTCAGGGTCAGTCACGGTCAATTCGTGTCACCCCCGCGGTGGTGGCCTGACCGACCTCGACCGCGACCTCGACGCCCTCGGGGAGGTAGATGTCGACGCGGGAGCCGAAGCGGATCAGACCGATGCGTTCGCCCTGCTCCACCTTGGTTCCGGCCGGCAGGTACGGGACGATGCGACGGGCGACGGCGCCGGCGATCTGCACCATCTCGATGTCACCGAGTTCGGTGTCGAAGTGCCAGACAACGCGCTCGTTGTTCTCGCTCTCCTTGTTGAACGCCGGGACGAATCCGCCGGGGATGTGCTCCACGGACGTCACCGTGCCCGCGAGGGGCGCGCGGTTGACGTGGACGTTCAGCGGGCTCATGAAGATCGCGACCCGGGTCCGTCCGTCCTTCCACGGCATGATGCTCTGCACCACACCGTCGGCGGGCGAGATGACACGCCCCTGAGCGATCTCACGCTCGGGGTCGCGGAAGAACCACAGCATGCCCGCGGCGAGCGCGGTGGCGGGCACGGCCGCCGCGGCCCAGCGTCCGGACTTGCGGGCCCGGGTGAGGCTGAGCGCCGCGGTGGCGACGGTCGGCAGAAGCCACGGCGATGCTCCGCGCGCGAGGCGTACGCCAAGGAGGCTGTCGCGAGGTGCAGAGGTTTGGCTGTGGGGCATGGATGACCTTCGTAGCGGGTGATTGCCGCGCCGTAAACGGGGGGACGGGACGGCGGCTTTACTGGAATGCTATCGGTTGCGCGCAACAACTGGGCAAGCCAGAAGCCGAGTCGATGACGGTCAGCCAGTCACTGCCAGTGATCCTTTCGCAACGAACCCATGGATGATTCGCTGCAAAAGGGACTTTCAGCCCTGAAGCCGGTACTCCTCGAGCAGGCGTCGCCCGATGATCATTTTCTGGATCTCGGCGGTACCTTCACCGATCAGCAGCATCGGGGCCTCCCGGTAGAGACGCTCGATCTCGTACTCCTTCGAGAACCCGTATCCACCGTGGATACGGAAGGCGTCCTCGACGACCTCCTTGCAGTACTCGGAGGCGAGGTACTTCGCCATCCCTGCTTCGAGGTCGTTTCGTTCCCCGGAGTCCTTTTTGCGTGCTGCATTGACCATCATCGCATGGGCGGCTTCGATCTTGGTAGCCATCTCGGCCAGCTTGAACTGAATCGCCTGGTGTTCGGCGATCGGCTTGCCGAAAGTGTGACGTTGCTGGGCATAGGAGACACCCAGTTCGAAAGCACGCTGAGCGACACCGCAGCCACGCGCCGCCACGTTGACGCGGCCGACCTCGACCCCGTCCATCATTTGGTAAAACCCTCGGCCCGTCTGTCCGCCGAGTACCCGATTGGCCGGAATGCGCAGTCCGTCCATGATGAGCTCGGTCGTGTCGACGCCCTTGTAGCCCATCTTGTCGATCTTGCCGGGGATGGTCAGGCCGGGACGGACCTCACCGAAGCCGGGCTCCTTCTCGACGAGGAAGGTCGTCATCGACTTGTGGGGCGCCGTGCCCTCGGGGTGTCCTTCGTCACTCCGGACGAGAACGGCCACCAGGGTGGAGCTGCCGCCGTTCGTCAGCCACATCTTCTGACCGTTCAGGACGTACTCGTCGCCGTCCTTCACCGCCTTGGACGTGATGGCCGACACGTCGGAGCCCAGCGCCGGCTCGGACATCGAGAAGGCGCCGCGCACCTCGCCCAGGGCCATGCGCGGGAGGAAGTGGTCCTTCTGCTCCTGCGTGCCGTGCTGCTTGAGCATGTACGCCACGATGAAGTGGGTGTTGATGATGCCCGAGACGGACATCCAGCCACGGGCGATCTCCTCGACGCACAGGGCGTAGGTGAGGAGCGACTCACCCAGGCCGCCGTACTCCTCCGGGATCATCAGGCCGAAGAGGCCGAGTTCCTTGAGGCCGTCGACGATCTGCTGCGGGTACTCGTCACGGTGTTCGAGCTCGGTCGCGACCGGGATGATCTCCTTGTCGACGAACTCCCGGACGGTCTTGAGGATCTCCCGCTGGACGTCGGTCAGCCCGGCGGTCTGGGCGAGTCGGGCCATGGCTACTTCCCCTGTTCCTTCAGCGTGGGGCGGCCGGGCTGCTCGCCGCCGCGCTCCTTGATGTACGTCTCGGTCGGGACCATCACCTTGCGCCGGAAGACGCAGACGAGGGTGCCGTCCTGCTTGTAGCCCTTGGTCTCCACGTAGACGATCCCGCGGTCGTTCTTCGACTTCGACGGGGTCTTGTCGAGGACCGTGGTCTCGCCGTAGATGGTGTCGCCGTGGAAGGTCGGCGCCACGTGCCGCAGGGACTCGATCTCCAGGTTGGCGATGGCCTTCCCGGAGACGTCCGGCACGGACATGCCGAGCAGCAGCGAGTAGATGTAGTTGCCCACGACCACGTTCTTGCCGAAGTCGGTCGTGTTCTCCGCGTAATTGCTGTCCATGTGGAGCGGGTGGTGATTCATGGTCAGCAGACAGAAGAGGTGGTCGTCGTACTCGGTGACCGTCTTTCCGGGCCAGTGCTTGTATACCGCCCCGACCTCGAACTCTTCGTACGTGCGTCCGAACTGCATCGGGATCAGGCCTCCGGGATCTCGAACTTGGTGGTGCGCTCCATGCCCGCCGCGCGGCCCTTGCCCGCGATGACCAGGGCCATCTTGCGGCTGGCCTCGTCGATCATCTCGTCGCCGAGCATCGCGGAGCCCTTCTTGCCGCCGGCCTCCGAGGTGCACCAGTCGTACGCGTCGAGGATCAGCTCGGCGTGGTCGTAGTCCTCCTGCGAGGGGGAGAAGACCTCGTTGGCGGCGTCGACCTGGCCCGGGTGCAGCACCCACTTGCCGTCGAAGCCCAGCGCGGCCGCGCGGCCCGCCACCTCGCGGTAGGCGTCCACGTCGCGGATCTGGAGGAAGGGGCCGTCGATCGCCTGGAGGTTGTGCATGCGGGCCGCCATCAGGATCCGCATCAGGATGTAGTGGTAGGCGTCCGCCGGGTAGCCGGGCGGCTGCATGCCCACGACCAGCGACTTCATGTTGATCGAGGCCATGAAGTCGGCCGGGCCGAAGATGATGGTCTCCAGCCGCGGCGAGGCGGCGGCGATCTCGTCGACGTTCACCAGGCCCTTGGCGTTCTCGATCTGCGCCTCGATGCCGATCTTGCCGACCTCGAAGCCCATGGTCTTCTCGATCTGGGTCAGCAGCAGGTCCAGGGCCACGACCTGCTGGGCGTCCTGGACCTTCGGCAGCATGATGCAGTCGAGGTTCTGGCCGGCGCCCTCGACCACCGTGACGACGTCGCGGTAGGTCCAGTGCGTGGTCCAGTCGTTGACGCGCACGACGCGGGTCTTGCCGGTCCAGTCGCCGTTGTTCAGCGCGTCCACGATGGTGTGGCGGGCGCCTTCCTTGGCGAGCGGCGCGCAGGCGTCCTCCAGGTCCAGGAAGACCTGGTCGGCCGGCAGGCCCTGGGCCTTCTCCAGGAACCGCGGGTTCGATCCGGGCACCGCGAGGCAGGAGCGACGCGGGCGAAGGCGGTTCACCGGGTGGACGGGCGTGGTCATGCGGGGACCTCCGTGCTTGCAACGAGTGCGTTGTCGATGTCGAGGGGGGCGAGCTTGTTGGCCTTGCGGATCTCGTCGACGATACGGCCGATGATCTCCGTGATGCCGAAGTCCTTCGGCGTGAAGACGGCGGCGACACCCGCTGCCTTGAGCGCCACGGCGTCGGCGTTGGGAATGATGCCTCCGACGATGACGGGGATGTCACCCGCCCCCGCCGTCCGCAGCCGTTCCAGGACGTCCGGGACCAGAGCGCTGTGCGAGCCGGACAGGATGGACAGTCCCACGCAGTGCACGTCCTCGGCCAGCGCCGCGGAGGAGATCTCCTCCGGCGTCAGCCTGATGCCCTGGTAGACCACCTCGAAGCCGGCGTCGCGGGCCCGCACGGCGATCTGCTCGGCGCCGTTGGAGTGCCCGTCCAGGCCGGGCTTGCCGACCAGCAGGCGCAGCCGGCCCGAGCCGAGCTCGTCGGCCGTACGGGACACCTTCTCGCGGACCTCGTGCATCGGCGTACCGGGCTCGGCGGTGACCGCCACCGGGGCCGAGGAGACCCCGGTCGGGGCGCGGAACTCGCCGAACACCTCGCGCAGGGCGCCGGCCCACTCGCCGGTGGTGACACCGGCGCGGGCGCACTCCAGCGTGGCCTCCATCAGGTTCTCGGTGCCCGCCGCGGCCTCCTTGAGGCGCTCCAGCGCCTGCTGGGTGGTGGGGAAGACGAACGGGTCGCCGTTCCCCTGCCGGTCCGAGGACTCCTGACGCTCCGCCCGCCAGCGGACGATGCGCTCGACGGTGAGCGCCTCCGTCGCCGGGTCGACCGTCATGATGGCGCCGTCCAGGTCGGAGGTGAGCGGGTTCTCCTCGGTCTGCTGGAAGCAGTTGACACCGACGATCTTGTCCTCGCCGGCCTCGATCCGCGCCCGCCGCTCGGCGTGCGAGGAGACCAGCTCGCCCTTCAGGTACCCGGACTCGACGGCCGCCATGGCGCCGCCCATCTCCTGGATCCGGTCGATCTCGGCCAGGCAGTCGGCGACCAGGGAGTCGACTTTGGCCTCGATGACGTGGGATCCGGCGAAGATGTCCTCGTACTCCAGCAGGTCGCTCTCGAGCGCGAGGACCTGCTGGATGCGCAGCGACCACTGCTGGTCCCAGGGCCGGGGCAGGCCCAGCGCCTCGTTCCAGGCGGGCAGCTGCACGGCGCGGGCACGGGCGTCCTTGGACAGGGTGACCGCGAGCATCTCCAGCACGATGCGCTGGACGTTGTTCTCCGGCTGGGCCTCGGTCAGCCCCAGGGAGTTGACCTGGACGCCGTAACGGAAGCGGCGCTGCTTCGCGTTCTCGATGCCGTAGCGCTCGTGGGTGACCTTGTCCCAGATACGGCCGAAGGCGCGCATCTTGCACATCTCCTCGATGAAGCGGACGCCCGCGTTCACGAAGAAGGAGATCCGGGCGACGACCTCGCCGAAACGCTCCTGGGGCACCTGGCCCGAGTCGCGCACCGAGTCGAGGACCGCGATCGCCGTGGACATCGCGTACGAGATCTCCTGGACCGGGGTGGCCCCGGCCTCCTGGAGGTGGTACGAGCAGATGTTGATCGGGTTCCACTTGGGGATGTGGTTGACCGTGTACGCGATCATGTCCGTCGTCAGCCGCAGGGACGGCCCCGGCGGGAAGACGTGCGTCCCGCGCGAGAGGTACTCCTTGACGATGTCGTTCTGGGTGGTGCCCTGGAGCTGGGCGATGTCCGCGCCCTGCTCCTCGGCGGCCACCTGGTAGAGCGCCAGCAGCCACATGGCCGTGGCGTTGATCGTCATCGAGGTGTTCATCTGCTCCAGGGGTATGTCCTGGAACAGCCGCCGCATGTCGCCCAGATGGGAGACCGGGACGCCGACCCGGCCCACCTCGCCGCGGGCGAGGATGTGGTCGGGGTCGTATCCGGTCTGGGTCGGCAGGTCGAAGGCGACCGACAGACCCGTCTGGCCCTTGGCGAGGTTGCGGCGGTACAGCTCGTTGGACGCCTCGGCCGTGGAGTGGCCGGCGTACGTCCGCATGAGCCACGGACGGTCCTTCTGGCGCTCTGTCATCTCAGGCTGTCCCTTAGGCCTTTGAACGGTCTCAGACGTTACGGAAGCGGTTGATCGCGTCGAGGTGCGTCGCGCGCAGCTCGTGGTCGCGCACGCCCAGGCCCTCCTCGGGGGCCAGCGCGAGGACGCCGACCTTGCCCTGGTGGAGGTTGCGGTGGACGTCGTAGGCGGCCTGTCCGGTGTCCTCCAGGGAGTAGACCTTCGACAGGGTCGGGTGGATCTTGCCCTTGGCGACCAGGCGGTTCGCCTCCCAGGCCTCGCGGTAGTTCGCGAAGTGAGAGCCGACGATCCGCTTCAGCGACATCCACAGGTAGCGGTTGTCGTACTGGTGCATGTAGCCCGAGGTCGAGGCGCAGGTGGTGATGGTGCCGCCCTTGCGGGTGACGTAGACCGAGGCGCCGAAGGTCTCGCGGCCCGGGTGCTCGAAGACGATGTCGATGTCCTCGCCGCCGGTGAGCTCGCGGATCTTGGAACCGAAGCGCTTCCACTCGCGCGGGTCCTGGGTGTTCTCGTCCTTCCAGAACTTGTAGCCCTCGGCGTTGCGGTCGATGACCGCGGTGGCGCCCATGGCCCGGCAGATGTCCGCCTTCTCCGGGGAGGAGACCACGCAGATCGGGTTGGCGCCGCCGGCGAGCGCGAACTGGGTCGCGTACGAGCCGAGGCCGCCGCTGGCGCCCCAGATCAGGACGTTGTCGCCCTGCTTCATGCCGGCGCCGTTCTGGGAGACCAGCTGGCGGTAGGCGGTGGAGTTGACCAGACCGGGGGAGGCGGCCTCCTCCCAGCTCAGGTGGTCGGGCTTCGGCATCAGCTGGTTGGACTTGACGAGCGCGATCTCCGCCAGGCCGCCGAAGTTGGTCTCGAAGCCCCAGATGCGCTGCTCGGGGTCGAGCATCGTGTCGTTGTGGCCGTCCGAGGACTCCAGCTCGACCGAGAGGCAGTGGGCGACGACCTCGTCGCCGGGCTTCCAGGCGTTGACGCCGGGGCCGGTGCGCAGCACGACGCCCGCGAGGTCGGAACCGATGACGTGGTACGGCAGGTCGTGGCGCTTGGTCAGCTCCGACAGGCGGCCGTAGCGCTCCAGGAAGCTGAAGGTCGACACCGGCTCGAAGATCGAGGTCCACACGGAGTTGTAGTTGACCGAGGAGGCCATGACGGCGACCAGGGCCTCGCCCGGGCCCAGCTCCGGCACCGGGACCTGGTCCAGGTGGAGGGACTTGCGCGGGTCCTTCTCGCGCGTCGTGAGCCCCGCGAACATCTCCGCCTCGTCCTTGTGCACGGTGATCGCGCGGTAGGAGTCGGGAAGCGGCAGGGCTGCGAAGTCTGCGGCGGTGGCGGACTGCGACTGAATCGCGTCCAGGATGTCCTTCACGGTGAGCCTCCGGCTAGCGCTGATGAGGGTGCGCTGAGGTAAACGGGGTGCGTGGTGCGGGTGCGGTGTGCCGTCGGTCCGGCTGGTGCAGTGGTGCTGGGCGACGCCCGTGGTGAGGCGTGCGGTGCCTGGTGACGCAGGCGATCCGGGGCGCGTTCCACGCCGGGTGGGCGTGGGTCGCGGGGACATCCGGACGACTTCAACGTATGGCACCCCGTGTCACCCGGCAAGGCACCGCGTGCCAAAACTTTCTCTCATTTGCCGATTGACCTGCACCGATGAGCGATGATCGATCAGAGTTACCCGCGAGTAGGGGCAAGCCGGACATAAAAAAGTGGCCGCCCCCGGAACGGGAGCGGCCACTGTGACGCGCCTGACTATGTGGCGCGCAGCGCCTCTTCGATGGTCCGCATGACCTCGTCCAGCGGAGCGTCGGTGCGGGCCACCGCCACCAGCACCTCGCCCTGCGTGCGGACGGCCGCCGGCGCGGACGGTTGCGAGCTCAGCGTGCGGCCCGCGCCGATGCCCGTACCGAAGGTCTTCCGGACGATCGAGAAGGCGTGGTCCAGCTGCGCCTCCACGTCCCCCTGGCCGCCCGCGCGCAGCCAGCGCCGCAGCACGTGGTTGTGGGCGGTGACCACCGCCGAGGCGGCCACTTCGGCCAGCAGCGGGTCGTCGTTGCCGTCGTGGTGGTCGTGCTCGTCGAAATGGGCCAGCAGGTAGCGGGTGAACAGCCGCTCGTACCGGGCCACCGAGGCGATCTCCCGCTCCCGCAGCGCCGGCACCTCACGCGTCAGCCGGTAGCGCTCCACCGACACCGCCGGCGAGGCGGCGTACATCTTCATGACTTCCTTGATCCCGCGGCACACCGTGTCGAGCGGGTGCTCGTGCGCCGGGGCCACGTCCAGGACGGCCTCGGCGCGGGTCAGCGTGTCGTCGTGGTCCGGGAAGATCGCCTCTTCCTTGGACCGGAAGTGCCGGAAGAAGGTCCGCCGCGCCACCCCGGCGGTCGCGGCGATCTCGTCGACCGTCGTCGCCTCGTACCCCTTGGTCGCGAAGAGCTCCATGGCCGCGGCGGCGAGCTCGCGGCGCATCTTGAGCCGCTGGGCGGCCGCCTTGGTGCCGGCCGGACTCTCCGGGGTGTCGGACGCCGTGGCGGCGCGGGGCGAGGTCTTGGCGGGCTGGGACATAGAGCGAAAGTACTTCATTCGTGCAGGGGTGCGCGCCTGCGGGGGGTGGGAGGGGGGTGGATGCGGGGGAGAGCCCGCACTGGGCTCGTGAGGGTTGGCCCGCCGTGAGGGTCCGGCGGGCCCGAGCAGCCCTCCCCACGCATCCGGCTCGTGGCCCGACGGATTACCGGCGGGCGGCGTACTCACGGAATCCGCGGCCGGTCTTCCGGCCCAGGCAGCCCGCCGCCACCAGGTGCTCCAGCAGCGGGGACGGGGCCAGGCCCGGGTCGCGGAACTCCTTGTGCAGGACCTTCTCGATGGCCAGCGAGACATCCAGGCCGACCACGTCGAGGAGCTCGAACGGGCCCATCGGGTAGCCGCCGCCCAGCTTCATCGCCGCGTCGATCTGGTCGATGTCGGCGTAGTGCTGCTCGACCATCTTGATCGCGTTGTTGAGGTACGGGAACAGCAGCGCGTTCACGATGAAGCCGGCCCGGTCGCCGCAGTCCACCGGGTGCTTGCGCACCTTGAGGCAGATCTCGCGGACCGTGGCGTGCACGTCGTCGGCGGTCAGGACGGTCCGGACCACCTCGACCAGCTTCATCGCCGGGGCCGGGTTGAAGAAGTGCATGCCGATCACGTCCTGGGGACGCGAGGTCACGCGGGCGACCGCGATCACCGGCAGCGAGGAGGTGGTGGTGGCCAGCACCGCACCCGGCTTGCAGACCTTGTCCAGGGCCGCGAACAGCTCCTGCTTGACCGCCAGGTCCTCGGCGACGGCCTCCACGGCCAGGTCCACCTCCGCGAAGGCGTCCAGCGACCCGGCCGGGGTGATCCGGTCCAGGGTCTGGGCCGCGCCCTCCTCGGTCAGGCGGCCCTTGGACACCGCACGGCCCAAGGACTTCCCGATCGCGGCCTTGGCGGCCTCGGCCTTCTCCTGGCTGCGGGCGGCGAGCACCACGCTGTAACCGGCCTGCGCGAAGACCTGGGCGATCCCGCTCGCCATGGTCCCCGAGCCGGCCACGCCGACCGAGCCGACCGGACGGCCGCTGCCGACCAGGGACCCGTCGAGCGGGGTCTGCAGGTCGCGGACGATCACCGAGCTGCCCGGCGCCTCGTACGTGTAGAAGCCGCGGCCGGACTTCTGCCCGGTCAGGCCGGCCTCGGCCAGCTGGCCCAGGATCGGGGCCGGGGCGTGCAGCCGGTCGCCGGAGGAGGCGTACATGGCCTCCAGGACGGTACGGGCGGTGTCCACGCCGATCAGGTCGAGCAGCGCGAGCGGGCCCATGGGCAGCCCGCAGCCCAGCCGCATCGCCGCGTCGATGTCCTCGCGGGAGGCGTACCGCGCCTCGTACATCGCGGCGGCCTGGTTGAGGTAGCCGAAGAGCAGGCCGTCGGCGACGAAGCCGGGCCGGTCGCCGACCGGCACGGGCTCCTTGCCGAGCTCGCGGGCCAGCTCGGTGACCGCGTCGACGGCCGGCGGGGCGGTCAGGACGCAGGAGACGATCTCGACCAGCTTCATCGCCGGCGCCGGGTTGAAGAAGTGCAGGCCCAGCACGCGCTCGGGGCGCAGGGACTCGGCGGCCAGGCGCGTCACCGACAGGGCGTTGGTGCCGGTGGCCAGGACGGTGTCGGGCCGCACGATCGCGTCGAGCTCGCGGAACACCTGCTGCTTGATCTCGTACGACTCGGGGACGACCTCGATGACCAGATCGGCCTCGGCGGCGGCGCCCAGGTCGGTGAAGGTGCGGAAGCGGGCGAGCACGTCGGCCCGCTCCTGCTCGGTGAGCCGCTCCCGGGCGACGGAGCGCGCGGTGGCCGCGGCGAGGGCGGTCGCGGCCCGCTGGGCGGCGGCCTCGCTGATGTCGATGCCGATGACCTCGCGGCCGGCCCGGGCAAGGACCTCGGCGATGCCGGTGCCCATCGTGCCGAGTCCGATGACGGCGATGGTCTGGAGGGTGGGCTGACTGGACTGACGGTCCATCGAGGGACTCCAGTGGAAGAGGGTGACGACTGAGGGGCGCGCGGCGCACGGCGCGCGCGGATGCCGTACGGAAGAGCCGTGCGGTGGAAGGACCCGGGGTGAGCGGGCCCGAGGAGGGGAGCCCGCGGGGAGATGAGTCCCTGGGGCGAGAACGGCGGAACCCTGTCCCGGGGTCACACCGTGGAATACGAACCGACCGGCACGAGGCGGCTGCGTCACCAGGCCGCCCTCGTACGTGTTGAAACGACAGTAACCCGCCGGTAACTGGTCCGCCAGAGCGCGGAGATGTGACCTGTACCGCCCAAATGTACCGATCATCGATCATCGATCAACCGGCTGTCTCCGATGTCCCGAAACCCGGCACGGCGACCGCTGTGTCCCCCTAGGGTGGCCGGGTGAACGACGTGCTGGAGCGCCTGCGGGCGGAGGCGGGACCGTCCCCCGAGTACGAGGTGCTGCTCACGGCCGCCCCCGACGGTCTCGCCGCCTCCCTGACCTCGGCCGGGCTGCCCCTGTGGGCCCGCGAACTGGCCGCGTACCGGCTGGGCCTCGCGGGAGACCGTCGCGCCTTCGAATCCCTCGTCCTGCTCCTCAACCACCGGGACCCGGCCCGCTGCGCGGCCGCCGCCGAGGCCCTGGCCGTCCTGGGCGACCCGCGCACCGCCCGCGCGGCGGCGGCCCTCGCCACCAACGCCCTGCGCACGGCCTACGCCCTGCAGCCCGTGCGGCTGCTCACCGCCCTGCGCGCCCCCGAGTCCGTACCGGCCCTGATGGCCACCCTGACGCGGCTGCTGTCCCCGCGCGACCCGTACTGGCGGGTGGCCCTGGCCTGCGTCGAGGGCCTCGGCGCCCTCGCCGACCCCCGCGCCCGCGAACTGCTCGTCCGCGCCCAGTCCCACCCCCGGCTGGCGGTGGCGGCGACGGGCGCGCTGCGCAACCTGGGCTGAGGGTCGCGGCCCGGGGATCGCGGGCCGCTATGCGGCGATGACCGCGAAGGCCTCGATCTCGACCAGGAGTTCGGGCCGGACCAGCGCGGAGACCTGTACCGCCGAGGAGGCCGGCAGGCGGTCGGCCGCGATCACCGCGTCGCGGGCCTCCCGTACCGCAGGCAGGAACGCGACGTCCGTGACGAAGTAGGTGAGCTTCACGACGTCGTCGAAGGTCGCCCCGGCCGCAGCCAGGCACCGGCGCAGGTTCTCGAACACCTGCCGGGCCTGCGCGGCCGGATCCCCCTCGCCCACGACCTCGCCCCGCTCGTCGAGCGCACACTGCCCGGAGACGGCGACGAAGCGCCCCGTGCCCCATACGACGTGGCTGTAGTGGGCGCTGGGGGCGACTCCTTCCGGCGCGGCGATACGGGTCGGGTGGCTGCTGGGCGACGGTGTCGTGGTCATGCGCACGATCTTGCCCTCTCGCCCTCCCGCTCCGGCCGGCGGGCGTCAGCCCCGGAAGCCGAGCAGGCCGTGCAGGGCCGCGCCGCCCGCGGAGGCGGGCACCGCGCGGGTCGCCGTGGTCGGCTTCGGGGCCGCCTGGGCGGGGCAGGTGGCGTCCGTGGCCTTGCCCGTCGTCAGGTAGGCCGACACCTTCTCGTCCAGGCACTTGTTGCCGCTCAGGGCGATGCCGTGGTTGCCCCCGCCCTCCTCCACCACCAGGGCCGACCCCGACAGCTTCTCCCGCATGCTGAGCGCCCCCTCGAACGGGGTCGCCGCGTCGTCCGTCGCCTGGAGCAGCAGGGCGGGCGGGAGATCCGCGTTGGTCACGTCCGGGGCCTCGAGCGGCTCCGTCGGCCAGAACGCGCACGGGGCGTTGTACCAGGCGTTGTTCCAGGTCATGAACGGCGCCTTGGCGTGGGTGCGCCACATGTCCGCGCGCCACTGGTTCCAGTCCTTCGGCCAGGCCGAGTCCCGGCACTGCACCGCCGTGTAGACGCTGTAGCCGTTGCCCGCGGAGGGCTCCACCGCCCCGAACCGCTCGTAGGCGGCCACCAGCGGCTTCGGGTCCTTGGCCACGGCGTACGCGGCGAAGGCCTCGGCCAGGTTCGGCCAGTAGCCGTTGTAGTACCCGCCCGGCATGAAGGTGTCCTCCAGCTCCGCCGGCCCCACCTTGCCCCCCGCCGGACTCTCGCGCAGCGCGTCCCGCATCGCGTACCAGGCCTCCTCGACCGCCGCCGGGTCGGTGCCCAGCCGGTAGGTGGCGTCGTACTGGGCCACCCAGGCCAGGAAGGCCTTGTGGCGGGCGTCGAAGGCGAGGTCCTGGGCGAGGTTGTCCTCGTACCAGACCCCGCCCGGGTCGACCACGGAGTCCAGGACCAGCCGGTGTACGCGGCCCGGGTGGAGCTTGGCGTACACCGCGCCCAGGTAGGTCCCGTACGAGTAGCCGAAGTAGCTGATCCGCTCCGCGCCGAGAGCGCCGCGCAGGGCCTCGATGTCCCGGGCGGCCGAGACGGTGTCGATGTACGGCAGCACGTCCGCGTGCTTGGCCCCGCAGGACTCGGCGAAGGAGCGCACCCGGTCCAGGTTGGCCCGCTCGGTGGCCTCGTCCATGGGGACGGAGTCCGGCCGGGCGGGCTTGAAGTGCCCGGTCGCGCAGTCCAGGGCGGGCTCGCTCTTGCCGACGCCGCGGGGGTCGAAGCCGATCACGTCGTACTGGGCGGCCACCTCCTTGGGCAGGGCGGAGGCGATGTAACCGGCCAGGCTGCGGCCGCTGCCGCCCGGGCCGCCCGGGTTGACCAGCAGCGGGCCCTGGGAGGCGGGGCCGGTGTGCGGGACCCGGGTCAGGGCGAGGGTGATCTGCCGGCCGTCCGGACGCGCGTGGTCGAGGGGCACCTTGAGGGACGCGCACTGCAGCGTGGGGTACCGCGGGGTGGTGCAGCCGGTCCAGCGCAGCGCGGCCCGAGCCGGCGCCTGGGCGGCCGGATCGGCCGGTCCGGCGGGCGCGGCCGTGACCGGGCTCGCGAGGGCGGCGGCTACGGTGGCGGCGACGGTGGAGATCGACAGCAGGACAGCGGCGCGCTTCTTCAAGGGGTGGAGCATGGGGCCTCCCAGCCGAGGGTTCTGGGCGGAATCGTCCCGGAAACCACGCCTGGAAGGCGGGATTGGGCCGCCGATTGGCCCGATGTGATGACCGTTCAGGCGGTGCCGGCCGTCACAGGAGGCTGAGCTGTGTGGCTCCGGCGGCCGCGGAGCCGTCCGGCCGCTCCGGCGTGACGACCTTGCGGGCCTCGCCGCGCCGGGCCGGGCCGATGCCGAATTCGGCCGCCAGTTCGTGGACTTGGCGGGTGATCCGGCGCTGGTACCAGGTCGGCGCGTACGGCCCGCCCGCGTACATCCGCTCGTACCGGGGGACCAGGTGGGGGTGGTGGGCGCCCAGCCAGGCCGTGAACCACTCGCGCGCCCCGGGCCGCAGATGGAGTACCAGGGGTGTCACGGAGGTCGCACCGGCCTCGGCCACGGCCCGCACGGTCGCCCGCAGCTGCTCCGGGGAGTCCCCGAGGAAGGGGATCACCGGGGCCATCAGCACCCCGCACTCGATCCCGGCGTCGGCGAGCGCCCGTACGGCGCCCAGCCGGGCGGCGGGGGAGGGGGTGCCCGGCTCGACGGTCCGCCAGAGCCCGGTGTCGGTGAAGCCGACCGAGACCGAGATGCCGACCTCGGTGGCCTCGGCGGCCTCCCGCAGCAGGGGGAGGTCGCGGAGGATCAGCGTGCCCTTGGTGAGGATCGAGAAGGGGTTGGCGCGGTCGCGCAGGGCCTCGATGATCCCGGGCATCAGCCGGTAGCGGCCCTCGGCCCGCTGGTAGCAGTCGACGTTGGTGCCCATGGCGATGTGCGCGCCGGTCCAGCGGGGCGAGCCGAGCTCGCGGCGCAGCAGTTCGGGCGCGTTGGTCTTGACGACGATCTGCGAGTCGAAGCCGATGCCGGTGTCGAGGTCGAGATAGCTGTGCGTCTTGCGCGCGAAGCAGTACACGCAGGCGTGACTGCAGCCCCGGTAGGGGTTCACGGTCCATTCGAACGGCATGCGCGAGGCGCCGGGCACCCGGTTGACGATCGACCGGGCGCGTACCTCGTGGAAGGTGATCCCCCGGAATTCGGGGGTGTCGATGGTCCGGGTCACGACGGCGTCGGCCCCGAAGAGCCCGGCGGGGCCGCCGGAGCCCGCGGTCAGATTCTCCCAGCGCATGGTGCCTCCTCGGTGGTTCGCCCCGGAGAATAGAACAAATGTTCCCATGATCGTGCGGGCCTAGAAAATGGCCCCGCTCGGCCGGCCGTGGTGGGAGTTCGTGCCGGTCGGGATGCCGGGGGGTGACGCGCACGCGTACGCCGAGCAGCGGCGGGCGGCCCGTGCCGTCCACCTCGCGCAGACCCCCGCCGCGGCCTTCCGGCGATGGACCGCCGGGCTGGCCCTCGACGGGGCCTGCGACGATCCCGCGACCTGCCCGCACACCCCGCCCCCGGCCCCCGGACCCCTGGGAACCGCGGCCCACCTCGCCGGCCTCCCGGACGACACCCTGCCGGTCCACCTCCGCTGCCACGTCCGATCCGGATTTGGGCCACCGGCCCGGAGGTGGTTGGCTTCGCCGTGACGAGCGATCACAACTGCTGGAGGAACAGCTATGGCGCAGGTCGAGGCCACCACGGAGCGGATCATCGCGGCCGACGCGGAGACCGTGTTCGACGCGCTGGCGGACTACACCGGGACCCGCGGGAAGCTGCTGCCCGAGCACTTCAGCGAGTACGAGGTGCGCGAG
The DNA here is from genome assembly GCF_017639205.1 of Streptomyces nojiriensis. Taxonomy (NCBI): domain Bacteria; kingdom Bacillati; phylum Actinomycetota; class Actinomycetes; order Kitasatosporales; family Streptomycetaceae; genus Streptomyces; species Streptomyces nojiriensis. The sequence goes on from NZ_CP071139.1 coordinate 7,275,642, forward strand.
GGCGGCGACGGCGAGGGCACCCTGGTGCACTGGAAGCTCCAGGCCACCAGCAAGCGCGTACGCGACTGCCTGCTGGAGGTCAGCGAGCCCACCGACGGCGAACTGGTGGAGAAGGACCGCAACTCCTCCATGGTCACCACCTGGCGGGTCACCCCGGCCGGTGAGGGCAAGTCCAAGGCCGTGGTCACCACCGTCTGGAACGGCGCCGGCGGCATCGGCGGCTTCTTCGAGCGCACCTTCGCGCCCAAGGGCCTCGGCCGGATCTACGACAGCGTGCTCGAGAAGCTGGCCGCCGAAGTGGAGCGCTGAGCAACGGCGTTGACGGTGGGGCCGGGCCGGCGGCCTCACCGGATCGGGTGAACCCGCACCGCCCGCGGACCGCAGCTCCCCAGGGCGGACGGCCGACGGACCGCGCGCCGGCGGTCGCGCGCCGCGCCGGGCGTCGCGCGCCGCGCCGGGGCGCGAGCCCCACGGTCGCCGGGGGCCTCGGCGGCTAGGGTGGCACCCTGAGCGCAACCGACCGCCCGGGGGCCCGATGAAGATCCTCATCTCCGCCGACATGGAAGGCGCCACCGGCGTCACCTGGCCCGCGGACGTGCTGCCCGGAACCCCGCAGTGGGAACGCTGCCGCGCGATGTTCACCTCCGACGTCAACGCCGCCGTACTCGGCTTCTACGACGGCGGAGCCGACCAGGTCCTCATCAACGAGGCGCACTGGACCATGCGCAACCTGCTGCTGGAGAAGCTCGACGCCCGCGCCGAGATGATCACCGGCCGCCACAAGACCCTCTCCATGGTCGAGGGCGTCCAGCACGGCGACGTCGACGGCATCGCCTTCGTCGGCTACCACACCGGAGCCGGCTCCGAGGGGGTCCTCGCCCACACCTACCTCGCCAACTCCATCACCGGAGTCTGGGTCAACGGGACGCGCGCCAGCGAGGGGCTGCTCAACGCACACGTCGTCGCCGAGTACGGGGTCCCCGTCATCCTGGTCACCGGCGACGACCTCACCTGCGTGGACGCCGCGGGATACGCCCCCGGAGCCGCGACCGTCGCCGTCAAGGACCACGTCTCGCGCTACGCCGCCGTGTGCCGCACCCCGGCCCGTACCGCCGCCGACATCCGGGCCGCGGCCAAGGAGGCCACCGCCCTGGCCGTACGCCACGACCCGGTCCGCGGCGGCCCCTTCACCGTGGAGCTGGAGTTCGACGCCGCGCACCTGGCCATGTCCGCGACGGTGGTCCCCGGCGTGGAGCGGTCCGGGGAGCGCAAGGTCGCGTACACCAGCGAAACCATGTACGAGGGGATCCGGGCCTTCAAAGCGGTCACGACGGTCGTCTCGGCGGCCGTGGAGGAGCAGTATGGCTGACATGTGCGCAATCAACGCCGAGATCCCGGCAGGCGCCGGCGCCGTCGACACCGCGGACCCGGTGGCCACGTCGGACGTGGTGGACACGGTGGCTCTCGACGAGGCCGTCGAGTTCACCTCCGGCCTCATCAGGATCGACACCACCAACCGGGGCGGCGGCGACTGCCGCGAGCGCCCCGCCGCCGAGTACGTCGCCGAGCGGCTCGCCGCCGCCGGCCTGGAGCCGGTCCTGCTGGAGCGCGCCCCCGGCCGCACCAACGTGGTCGCCCGGATCGAGGGCACCGACCCCTCCGCAGAGGCCCTCCTCGTCCACGGCCACCTCGACGTGGTCCCGGCCGAGGCCGCCGACTGGAGCGTGGACCCCTTCTCCGGCGAGGTGCGCGACGGCGTGGTCTGGGGGCGCGGCGCCGTCGACATGAAGAACATGGACGCGATGGTGCTGGCCGTCGTACGGGCCTGGGCGCGCGCGGGAGTGAAACCGCGCCGGGACATCGTGATCGCCTACACCGCCGACGAGGAGGACAGCGCGGTCGACGGCTCCGGCTTCCTCGCCGACCACCACCCGCACCTCTTCGAAGGCTGCACCGAGGGCATCGGCGAGTCCGGGGCCTTCACCGTGCACGGCAGCCCCGGCGGCCGCGCCCTCTACCCGATCGCGGCGGGGGAGCGGGGCACCGCCTGGCTGAAGCTCACCGCGCACGGCACCGCCGGTCACGGCTCCAAGCCCAACCGGGCCAACGCCGTCAGCCGGCTCGCCGCCGCCGTCGCGCGGATCGGCGCGTACGAATGGCCGGTCCGGCTCACCGACACCGTCACCGCCTGCATCACCGAACTCGCCGCCCTGCAGGGCCTGTCGGTGGACCCGCGGCGGCCGGGTCTCGACGTCGACGAGCTCCTCGACGCGCTCGGCCCGGCCGGCGTCCTGGTCCGCGCCACCGTGCGCAACAGCGCCAACCCGACCATGCTCAGCGCCGGTTACAAGCTCAACGTGATCCCCGAGCACGCCACCGGTTACGTCGACGGCCGGACCGTGCCGGGCGGCGAGGCCGAGTTCACCGCCACCCTCGACGCCCTCACCGGCCCCGACGTGCGGTGGGAGTTCCGCCACCGGGAGGTCGCCCTCCAGGCCCCCGTGGACGGCAGGACGTACGGGATCCTGCGCGAGTCGGTCGAGCGGTTCGACCCGGCCGGCCACGTGATCCCCTTCTGCATGGCGGGCGGCACCGACGCCAAGCAGTTCTCCCGCCTCGGCATCACCGGCTACGGCTTCTCCCCGCTGAAGCTGCCGCCCGGCTTCGACTACTGGGCCCTCTTCCACGGCGTGGACGAGCGGGTGCCCGTCGAAGCCCTGCACTTCGGCGTCCGCGTCCTCGACCACGCGCTGCGGACCCTGTGAACGGGGCCCGGTGATGGCGGCGACGACCCGGCCCTACGGCAGCTGGCCCTCACCCATCGACGCGGGCCTCGCCGCCTCCTTCGACGGGCGGCCCGAGTACCTCGGCACCGTCGGCCCCGAGGTGTGGTGGACCGAACCCCGGCCCGAGGAGGCCGGCCGCCGCACCCTGGTGCGCCGCCGCCTCGCCGACGGCGCACCCGAGATCACCGAACTGCCCGCCCCGTGGAACGTGCGCAGCCGCGTCACCGAGTACGGCGGCCTGCCCTGGGCCGGCACCGAACGGCCCGCCGGCGGCCCCCTGCTGGTCTTCGTCCACTTCGCCGACCAGCGGCTGTACGCGTACGAGCCCGACGCCCCCGGCGGGCCCGAGCCGCGGCCCCTCACCCCGGTCTCCCGGACCGGCGGCGGCCTGCGCTGGGCCGACCCGGTGCTGCGCGGCGGCGAGGTGTGGTGCGTGCTGGAGGAGTTCACCGGGCCCGCGCCGACCGATGTGCGCCGGGTGCTGGCCGCCGTACCGCTGGACGGCTCGGCGGCCGAGAACCGCGGCGCGGTGCGGGAGCTGACGCACGACCGGTACCGGTTCACCACCGGGCCCCGGCTCTCCCCGGACGGGCGGCGGGCGGCCTGGCTGGTGTGGGACCACCCCCTGATGCCGTGGGACGGTACCGAGCTGAGGGTCGCCGAGGTCACCGGGGACGGGGAGCTCGCCGATGCCCGGACCGTACTCGGCGGCCCCGACGAGGCCGTGGCCCAGGTCGAGTGGACTGCGGAGGGCACCCTCCTCGCGGTCAGCGACCGCGGCGGCTGGTGGAACCCGTACGGCGTGGACCCGCGGACCGGCTGGGCGATCAACCTCTGCCCGCGGGAGGAGGAGTTCGGCGGCCCGCTGTGGAAGCCGGGGCTGCGCTGGCTCGCACCGCTCCCCGGGGACGCCCCGCACCCGGCGGGCCCGGGGGCCGGACTCGTCGCCGTCCTGCACGGGCAGGGCTCCTCGGTGCTCGGCATCCTCGACCCGGAGAGCGGCGACCTGGTGGACGCCGCCGGGCCGTGGACCGCCTGGCAGCCCACCCTCGCCGTGCACGGCACCCGGGTCTACGGCGTGGCCGCCAGCCCGCGCAGTGCGTACGAGGTGGTCGAGCTGGACACCGCGACCGGGCACGCCCGGGCGATCGGCGGGCAGCGCCCGGACCCGGTGGACCCGGCCTACTACCCGGAGCCGCAGAGCCGCACCTTCCTCGGCCCCGACAACCGCCAGATCCATGCGCACGTCTACCCGCCGCACCACCCGGCCGTCCGGGCCGCCGCCGACGAACTGCCCCCGTACGTGATCTGGGCGCACGGCGGACCCACCGACCACGTGCCGCCCGTACTCGACCTGCACATCGCCTACTTCACCTCGCGCGGCATCGGCGTGGTGGAGGTGAACTACGGCGGCTCCACCGGCTACGGCCGCGCCTACCGGGAGCGGCTGCGCGAGCAGTGGGGCGTGGTGGACGTGGAGGACTGCGCGGCGGTCGCCCGCTCGCTGGCCGCCGAGGGCACCGCCGACCCGGCCCGGCTCGCCATCCGCGGCGGCAGCGCGGGCGGCTGGACGGCGGCGGCCTCGCTGGCCGCCACCGACCTGTACGCGTGCGCGGCGATCATCTACCCGGTGCTGGACCTGGTGGGCTTCGCCGCGGAGACCCACGACCTGGAATCCCGCTACATCGACAGCCTGGCCGGGCCGCCCCAGACCCTGGCGGTACTCAACCGCGAGCGTTCCCCGGTGGCCCGGGCCGACGCGATCACGGCCCCGTTCGTCCTCCTCCAGGGACTGGAGGACCCGGTCTGCCCGCCGGCCCAGGCGGAGCGGCTGCTGGCCGCACTGCGCGGCCGCCCGGTTCCGGTGCCGCACGCGTACGTGACCTTCGAGGGCGAGGGCCACGGCTTCCGCCGGGCGGACACCATGATCCGTGCCCTGGAGGCCGAACTGTCGCTGTACGCACAGGTCTTTGACATCGAGCGCACCGACGTCCCCCGGCTGGAACTGGCCCCCTAGGGGGTGCGCAGGCTCCATCGGACGGAGCCGAGCAGCAGGGCGCCGGGGGCGATGCCCGCGACGGTCGCGATGACGGCGAGGGAGGCCCCGCAGGCGGCCAGGACCAGACCGGCGGCGCCGCAGGCGGCCATCGCGGCCGCCAGCAGCCGGAGCGCCGGCATGCGCCAGACGACCGCGAGACCGAAGAAGTGCAGGCCGACGACCAGGGAGATCCAGGCCACCGTGGCCTGCGGGACGTGCAGTACGAGGTTGATGACGAGGACGCCGGCCAGCGCGGCGGCCACCTCGGCGGCCACCACGAGGACGTAGCCCCGCCCGAACATCCTCGGCGCCGTACCGGGGCGGGCGTCGCCGTCCGCGTCGCCGGCCGGGGACGTACGTGCCCGCCGCAGTGCGATGAACAGCCAGACGAACGAGGCGATCGCGAGGAGGCGCAGGGGAACGGCGGCGGCCGTGGGCAGGGCTCCGGCGTTCGCCACGACGAAGGCGAGTCCGAATATGGCGCCGATGAGTCGGCTTGTCTGATGCGATGTCACGGCGCCAGTCTCACTCGAAGTTGATCACTGGGCAAAAAGCCGGACCCGCAGCGGACCGATGGGGGCGAAGCCGCACCGGACCGCCGCCTCCAGGTCCTCCCCGTGCTCGTAGCCGACCACGTCCAGCTCCGGCCACCGGTCGCGGGCCGCACCGAGGACACCCGCCCAGGCGGCTCCGAACAGGTTGGACACGCCGACCACGCCCCCGCCGGTGCTCGCGACGGCCCCGGCGGCGATCCGGCCGCCGGCGCGCCCGGCCAGGAAGACGATTCCGTCGCGGAGCAGGGCCGGCCGGAACCTCCGGTCGCCCCCGGCGCTCTCCCCGCCGTCGAAGGCGGCCTCCCAGGCCGCCAGTTCCTCGGCGTCCGCGACCTCGGACCACTCGAGCCCGGCCGCTTCCCCCTCCGCCCGGGGGAGCGGCGCCCCGGCGGGCCGATGGATCCACTGGGCCTCGAACAGCACCTCGAAGCCCGCCCGGCCAGGTCCAGGTCGGCGAAGCCGTCCTTCACCGAGCAGCCGGGGGAGGCGGTGTCGACGCCCCGGACCACGCTCCCCACCGGCACGGCCGGTGCCAGGGTCACGGCATCGGGATACATCGGCGGAGTCCGCCGCGCGCTGAACCAGACCTGCTCGCCGTCGTAGCCGGGCGTCAGCCCGTGCGCCCGACACACCGCGTCACACCACACGGCGTTGTTCAGCGCGGCCCTGCGCAGCAGGCCCGTCCCCGTCCCGTCCATGATCATTCCGTCCATGCTGCCACACCACCCCGGCCCGACGCGGAGGACCGCGGACAGCGGCGACGCGGCGGGTCCGGTGCGGCTGCGCCGGGGAAATGCCGGGCTCCGGGGGGCCGCATCGCACAGGATGGGGGGATGCGAACCCTCGTGCTTCTCGATGCCCCCTCCAACCTCGGGCTGCGTCCGCCCGCGCCCGGCGTCGTACCGGGTGTCTACAAGCTCGCCGGGGCCCTGCGCGAGCAAGGCCTGCTGGCCCGGCTCGGTGCCGTCGAGGGCGGGGTGGTGGTGCCGCCGCGCTACGACCGCGGCGACTGGCGGGAGGGCGACGGCGTGTTCCACGCCGAGGCCCTCGCCGCGTACACCGTCACCCTCGCCGACCGCATCGAACGGCACCTGCGGGCGGGGGAGTTCCCCGTCGTGCTCGGCGGCGACTGCTCCATCCAGCTCGGCGCGGCCCTCGCCATGCGCCGCCTGGGGCGCTACGGCCTCGCCGCGATCGACGGCTCCGCCGACTTCCGCCACCCCGGCAACGAGGCCGTGAACGGCCCTGTCGGCGCCGCCGGCGGCGAGGAGCTGGCCCTGTCGACCGGCCGCGGCCAGGCGGATCTCAGCGACCTGGAAGGGCGCGGCCCCTACCTGCGCGACGAGGACGTACGGCTCTTCGGGCTGCGCGACGGCGACCCGGACCTCGCCGAGCTGCACGCGGCCAGGATCTCCGTCGCCACCGTCGGGGAGATCCGCCGACGCGGCGCGGGACCGGTGGCGCGGGCGGCACTGGACGGGCTGCACCCGCCGGACACCGCCGGGTTCTGGGTGCACCTGGACGCCGACGTGCTGGACCCGGGCGTCATGCCGGCCGTGGACAGCCCCGACCCCGGCGGCCTGTTCCCCGACGAACTCGCCGAACTGCTCGCCGTCCTGGTGGGCTCGCCGCGCTGCGCCGGGCTCAACGTCACGATCTACGACCCGGACCTGGATCCGGACGGACGTGCGGGCGCCCTCCTCGCCGACCTGGTCGCGGGCGCCTTTGCGTAATCCTGACCGGTGGTGATCCGCGGAACCCCTGTGCACCGGCCGCCGTGGCGTGTTCCATTTCCCTCATGGCCACCACCGTCCGACGCGCCGTACTGACCCTCCCCGCAGCCCCGTTGGGCTCGGACAACCCGCTGCCCGCCCTGCGCGCGCCCGACGAGGTGCACGCACTGGACGAGCGTGCCCGCGAGGGGATGCCGCGCGACATGGCACGGCAGATCGGCTACGAGCCACTGCGCTCGCTCCTGCCCGTACGGATCCGCGACGGGTACGGACGGGAGCGCGCGGAGCGGGAGTTCGAGTCGATCGTCATCGAGAACGACCACCTCCGGGTCACCGTGCTCCCCGGCCTGGGCGGGCGCGTCCACTCGCTCGTGCACCTGCCGAGCGGCCGCGAACTGCTCTACCGCAACCCGGTGTTCCAGCCCGCCAACTTCGCGCTCAACGGGGCGTGGTTCTCCGGCGGCATCGAGTGGAACACCGGTGCGACCGGGCACACCACCCTGTCCTGCGCCCCGGTGCACGCCGCGCTCGTCCCGGCCCCCGACGGGGGCGTCATGGTCCGCCTGTGGGAGTGGGAGCGCCTGCGCGACCTGCCCTTCCAGGTGGACCTGTGGCTGCCGGAGGACTCGGAGTTCCTCTACGCCGGCGTCCGCGTGCGCAATCCGCACGAGCGGCCCGCCCCCGTGTACTGGTGGTCCAACACCGCCGTCCCGGAGGACTCCGGCACCCGGGTCCTCGCCCCCGCCGACGAGGCCTGGCACTTCGGCTACGAGCGCGCGCTGCGCCGCATCCCCGTACCGGAGTGGGAGGGCGTGGACCGCACGTACCCGCTGCGCGGCGAGTATCCGGCCGACTACTTCTACGAGGTCCAGGGCGGTGCCCGGCCCTGGATCGCCGCCCTGGACGCCGCCGGGCACGGGCTCGTACAGACCTCCACCGCGCGGCTGGGCGGGCGCAAGCTCTTCGTGTGGGGCGCGGGCGACGGCGGCCGACGCTGGCAGGAGTGGCTGACCGAGCCCGGCACCGGCGGCTACGCCGAGATCCAGGCCGGGCTCGCCCGGACCCAGCTGGAGCACGTACGGCTGGAGGGCGGGGCGGAGTTCAGCTGGCTGGAGGCGTACGGGCCGCTGTCGGCGGATCCGGCGCGGGTGCACGGCGCGGACTGGGCGGCGGCCCGCGGCGCGGCCGAGGGCGCGCTGGACGACGTACTGCCGCGGGAGCGGGTGGACGCGGCGTACGAGGCGTGGCGCGGCCACGCCGACACCGAGCCGGGGGAGCGGCTGGCGCAGGGCTCCGGCTGGGGCGCGCTGGAGCTGCTGTGCGGGCGCTTCGAGCTGCCGGGCACCCCCTTCGCGCAGGACACGCTCGGGGAGGAGCAGGAGCCGTGGCTCCAGCTCTGGCGCACGGGGGTCCTGCCGGCCCCGCGCCGGGTGGTTCCGCCGGGGCCGAGCCTGGTCGCCGCGCACTGGCGGGACATGCTGGAGACGGCCCCGGCGGATCCGCTGACGGAGTACCACCTGGGCGTGGCCCAATGGCACGCCGGGGACGTCGCCCAGGCGGTACGCAGCTGGGAGCGCGGGCTGGCGCTGGCCCCCTCGCGGTGGCCGCTGCTGCGGTGCCTGGCGGTGGCGGACGCCCTGGCGGGCGACGCGGAGCGGGCGGCCGACGGATTCACGGCGGCCTTCGACGACCTGGCCGCGGAGAGCCGCGGCGGCGGGCCGTGGGCGGCCGCGGAGTCGGCGCTCGGGCAGGAGGCGATGGCCGCCCTCCTCGCGGCGGGCCGGCTGCCGCAGGCCCGCGCCGTCTGGGACCGGCTGCGGCCCGCCCTGCGCGAGCAGGGCCGCTTCCGGCTCCTCGCGGCCCGGCTCCTCGCGGCGGAGGGGCATGTGCGGGCGGCCCGCCGGGTCTTCGAGGACGGCTTCGAACTCCCGGACCTGAGGGAGGGCGAGGAGACCCTCGCCGAGGTCTGGTCCACCCTCACCGACTGCCCGCTGCCCGCGCGCTACGACTTCCGGATGCGGCCGGCTACTTCTTGATCTTGTCGATGCGCAGCACGAACCGCTTGCGGGCGAGGTCGCGCCGCGTCAGACCCGGCACAGGATCTCGGCGTTCAGGACCGAGAACCACGCGTCGGGGTCCGCGCCCCAGGTGTGCCAGGCGTCGGCGACGGCCGCCAGGCCGGCGGCCGTCGTGTGGCCGCCGCGGGTGGCTACGGCGGCGTACGCGGAGGCCTGCGTACGGTCCGCCCACAGGGCCGACCACCAGGCGGTCTCCTCCGGGGTGGCGAAGCACCAGGCCGTCGCCGAGGAGGTCACGTCCGTGAAACCGGCCTGCCGGGCCCAGGCCCGCAGGTGGCGGCCCGCGTCCGGTTCGCCGCCGTTGGCGCGGGCCACCCGCCGGTACAGGCCCAGCCACTCGTCCAGGCCCGGCGCGGCCGGGTACCAGGTCATCGCCGCGTAGTCGGCGTCGCGCGCGGCCACGATCCCGCCCGGCCGGCACACCCGCCGCATCTCGCGCAGCGCCTGGACCGGGTCGCCCACGTGCTGCAGCACCTGGTGGGCGTGGACCACGTCGAAGGAGTCGTCCGGGAAGTCCAGCGCGTGGACGTCCGCGGTGGCGAAGGACACGGCGTCGCCCAGGCCGCGCTCCTCGGTGAACGCGCGGGCCTGCGCCAGGACGTCCTCGGCGGCGTCGACGGCGGTGACGTGGCCGCCGGGCGCGACCAGCGCCGCCAGGTCCGCGGTGATCGTGCCCGGGCCGCAGCCGACGTCCAGCACCCGCATCCCGGGGCGCAGCTCGCCGATCAGGTACGCGGCGGAGTTCTCGGCGGTGCGCCAGCGGTGCGAGCGCAGCACCGACTCGTGGTGGCCGTGCGTGTAGACGGCGGTCTCCTTGGCGGCGGCTTCCCTGGCGGCATTCATGACCGGACCCCTCCTCGTTTCCTCTTCCTCGGCGAAGCGGTGCTCCCACCGTAGACGATCAGTTCGTCATTTGAGATCGACGTTTTGACATGTGGACAGGTGCGTTGCGTGCCAAGGGGTTCGGGTGAGGCGGTGGCAGGCCGATGCGGGTGCGAGGAGAGTGGCTGCAGGGGGACACATCCCCAGGGCGGACGGCGGTGAGGGTCATGACGGACACGCTGCTCGAACGGCACGCCGAGGCGCTGAGGCTCTTCGGTGAACGGGTGCGTGAGGTCCGCGGCGACCAGTGGGGGGAGCCGACCCCGTGCACGGAATGGAACGTGCGGGAGCTGGTCAACCACGTCACCGCGGAACAGCTCTGGATCCCGCCGCTGGTCACCGAGGGCCGGACCGTCGGGGAGCTGGAGGGGCGGTTCTCCGGCGACGTGCTGGGCGACGACCCGGTCGCGGCCTGGGACCGGGCCTCGGCCGCCGCGCACGCCGCCTTCGCGGCGTCCGGCGCGCTGGACCGGACCGTGCGCCTGTCGTACGGGCCCGCGCTCGGCTCGGCGTACTGCTCGGAGCTGACCGCCGACTGCGTCGTGCACACCTGGGACCTCGCCCGGGGCATCGGCGCCGAGGACCGGCTGCCCGACAGCCTCGTCGAGTTCTCGATCAAGGAGATCATGCCGTACGCCGACGGGCTCGCGGCCAGTGGCGCGTACGCCGAGCCGGTGGAGGTCCCGGCGGGCGCGGACGCGCAGACCAGGCTCCTGGCGATGGTGGGGCGCGAGGGCTGACGCGCACGTGCTGACGCGCGAGGGGCAGGAATCCCCCATAACGGGCATGCAGCCTTGAATAATCGTATAAAGGTCAGGTCCGGCGGGGCGCCGTGGCGCATCGCGGTGCGTCGCGCGTTCGGCGGGCGTCGCGAGCCCGGCGGCGCGGCGGGCGTGGCAGGGCGAGCGCGGAAGGCGGGAAGCGGTGGCGGGGATGCAGCGCACGGCGACGGAGGGCCGCGGCCCGGTCCGGTACGGCCCGCCCGCCCCCCAGCCCGGCCTGCCGGTGCTCCCCGAGCTGGTCTCCGTCCTCGCCGCGGCCGCCGGACGCGCGGCCCCCGAGCCCCCCGGCGGCGGCGAGGCCGTACGCGAGGCCGCCTGCCGGCACTGGGGGCGGCGCGGGCTCGCCACCCCGCCCGAGAACGTGGCCGCGGGCCCCGGAGCCCCCGCGCTGCTCCTGGCCCTGCTCGGCGCCTACGGCGGGGACGTGATGCTGCCCCGGCCCTGTCCCGCCTGGTGGACCCCACAGGTCCGGCTGCTGGGACGGCGGGCCTACCACGTGCCGACCCCGGCCGAGTGCGGCGGAGTGCCCGACCCCTACGCCCTGCTGGAGACCGTCCGGCGGGTGCGCGCCGAGGGCGGTGACCCGCGCGTGCTGCTGCTGTCGGTCGCCGACGACCCCACCGCGACCGTGCCGCCGCCCGAGATGCTGCGCGAGGCCTGCGAGGCCGCCGAATCCGCCGGACTGTTCGTCGTCAGCGACGAGAGCTGGCGCGACACCGTCCACCGGCCCCACGACACCCTGGTCCTGAGCCCCGCCGAGATGCTCCCCGAGCAGGCGGCCGTCCTCATCGACCTGGCCGGTGCGATGCTGCCGGCCGGCTGGCCCGCCGCCGTCGTCCGCTTCCCCGACACCCCGCGCGGGACCTGGCTGCGCGCCCGTACCCTCGACGTCCTCACCGCCACCGGGGCGATGGTCGCCGGACCCGTCGCGGGGGCCGCCGCGCACGCCCTCGACGAACCCGACGCCGTCGCCGGGCGCGCGTACGCCGCCGCGGCCCTGCACGGGGTGGTGGCCGCTGCCGCACACCGCCGGCTGCTGGAGGCAGGGGCGCTGGCCCGGCCCCCGCAGGCCGGCCGGCACCTGTACGTCGACCTCACCCCGCTGCGCGCCGGACTCGCCCGGCACGGGGTCGGCGACGCGATGGAACTGGAGGACTGGCTCGGCGGCCGGCTCGGCGCGCCCACGCCCGGCGGGCAGCGGTTCGCCGACGAACTGGGCGCGCTGCGCGTGCGGTTGTCCACCGGTCCGCTGCTGGGCGCCACCCCGCAGGAACGGCTGGCCGCGCTCACCGCCCGCGATCCGCTGGCGCTCCCGCACGTACGCGACTCCCTTGAACTCCTCGGATCAGTGCTGGCCGGGCTGGCCTGACCACCCGACCCCGGTGAACGGAGACTTCGCGATGAGGGACCGGACGGACACCGCCGCCCCCGCCCCCGCCACTTCCCCCGCCCCCGCCACTTCCCCTGCCCCCGCCCCTTCGCCCGGCTCCGCACCCGGCCTCGCCGCAGCCGCGCCCGAGCGTGCGTCCGCGCCGCCGCGCCCGCTCGGTGGACACCGCCGCTGGCCCCGCTCGTTCGCGGACCGGCTGACCACCCCGCTCCCCGGGGTCCGCGGCTACGCCCGCCTCGCCCGCGAGGGCGCCTTCCGGCCCGGCCCCGAAGGCCTGCGGGGCATTCCCGACCTGCCGTACGAGCCCGGCCCGCTGCCCCCCGCGCCCCCCGGCAGCGTCTGCGTCACCTGGGCCGGACACGCCAGCTGGGTCCTGCGGACCGGCGGGCTGACCGTACTGACCGACCCGGTCTGGTCCCGGCGGATCCTCGGCACCCCGGCCCGGCTGACCCCGGTCGGCGTGCGCTGGGCGGACCTGCCGCCGGTGGACGCGGTGGTCATCAGTCACAACCACTACGACCACCTCGACGCCCCCACCCTCAAGCGGCTGCCCCGGCACACGCCCCTCTTCGTACCGGCGGGCCTGGCCGGCTGGTTCCGCCGCCGCGGCTTCACCCGGGTCACCGACCTCGACTGGTGGGAATCGGCCGAACTGGGCGGCGTACGCTTCGAGTTCGTCCCAGCCCACCACTGGTCGAAGCGGTCGCTGATCGACACCTGCAGGTCCCTGTGGGGCGGCTGGATCCTCACCGACACCCTGAGTGCGGTGCCGCGGAGGCTCTACTTCGCGGGCGACACGGGCTACGGGCACTGGTTCGGTGAGATCGGCCGCCGCCACCCCGGCATCGACCTCGCCCTCCTGCCCGTCGGCGCGTACGCCCCGCGCTGGTGGCTCGGCGACGTCCACGCCGACCCGGAGGAAGCCGTCCAAGCCTGCCTCGACCTCGGTGCCCGCCGGATGGCCCCCATGCACTGGGCCGCCTTCGTCCTCTCCGCCGAGCCGGTCATGGAACCCCTGCACCGCACCCAGGCGGCCTGGCACCGGGCCGGCCTGCCGCGCGAGGACCTCTGGGACCTGCCGATCGGCGCCTCCCGCACGCTGCCCCCCGAGGCGGCCGGCAGCGGGGCAGGGGGCGGGGCCGGCGAGTGACGCGGCCCTCGCCGGCTCAGTGGTGCCAGGCCTGCCCGCCCACGTTGCGGATGAACCGCTGGAGCACCTTGAGGGTGATCAGGTACTCCTCGTCGGAGATCCCCGCGTGCCGCTCGTCCCACAGGTCCGCCTGCAGGGCCACGGCCTTGTCGAGGAACTCCCGCCCCTCGGGGGTCATCTCCAGGCGCCCTTCGGCGTCCTGGGTGATCCAGCCCAGGACGATGACCGTGTCGATCTCCTCGGACAGCGCCTCCTCGCCCACCGCGAGGTACCCCCGCAGGGTCTCGGTCACCCCGTCCCGGGTCCTGACCTCGTCGCCCGCCAGGGCCACCCGGGACAGGATCCACCACTGGGGCTGGGTGGTGCCGAGCCCGGCGAGTGCGCCCCGGGTGCGGCTCACGATCGCGTCGTAGGCGGCCCAGCTCCAGTAGCCGATGGGCTGGCGGATCAGTTCGGCGTCGTCGTGCGAGTACTCCATGGCGGATCAACTCCCCGTTCGCGGTGCAGCGTGGTGCGCTCCCCAAGACCCTATGAACTCAAGCGCACTTGAGGTCCAGCCCCCCGACGGGACCTGTCCCGATCCCGCCCCTGCGGGGGTGCGGCCGGACGATCCGCCGGACGTGCCGCAGCCGTGAACTCCCGGGCTTCGACCCCTTCATCGGCCACGGCCCGGACGACGGCTCACGCTCACCGGCCCGGGCCTTCGCTCTCCGGGGCATCGGAGTGGCCGTCGGACGCTCCGATGGCGTGGCTCCCGCGCCGGTGCCCGGCGCTTCCTAGGGTCGGCGGGGGTACGGCACGAGCCGGCCGACCGTCCGGATCAGGTGGGTGAGTCGTGGAACGCATGACGGCCGAGTCACGAACGCACGCGCCTGCGGCCGTCCGGCGGTGGACCCGGCGACTGGCCGCCGCCGTGGCGCTGCTGATGCTCTGCGCGCTCCCCGCGGGCGCGGTCGGCGCCGCGCAGCCCGGTGACGTGCGGTCGCCCGCCGGGCCGCCCCTGTACGTGTCCGACTACGGCAACAACCGGGTGGTGGCCCTGCCCGCGGCCGGCGGCGACCAGAGCACCGTCCCCCTCGACGGCCTGGTGCGGCCGACCGGGCTGGCCTGGGACGCCGCGGGCCGGCTCTACGTCTCCGACACCGGCAACAACCGGGTGCTCGTGCTGCCCCCGAACGGCGGGGAGCAGGTCGTCGTTCCCACCAGCGGCCTGTCGCGCCCGCTGGGGCTCGCCGTCGACCCGGCCGGGAACCTGTACATCGCCGACAGCTTCAACGACCGGATCGTGAAGGTGCCGGCCGGCGGTGGGGACCAGACGACCGTGCCCACCGCCGGGCTGCTGCACCCCTGGGGGCTGGCGTGGGCGCCCGGCGGGGAGCTGTACGTCTCCGACTTCGTCAACGACCGCGTCGTCAAGGTGGCCGTGGACGGGAGCGGCCAGAGCACCGTGCCCGCCACCGGACTCTCCCAGCCCACCGGGCTGGCCCCGAACGCCGCCGGTGACCTCTACATCGCCGACAGCGGCAACAACCGCGTGGTGAAGGTGGCCGCGGGCAGCGGTGCGCAGAGCACGGTGCCCACCACGGGCCTCAGCTCCCCGCTGGGCCTCGCGCTCGACGGCTCCGGCAGCCTCTACGTGGCCGACGGCTTCAACAACCGGGTGGTACGGGTCCGCGAGACGGGGGGCGGACAGGTCACGGTCGGCTTCACCGGGCTCAACACGCCGACGGGCCTCGCGTTCCCACCGGCCGGCGCACGGCCGCCGCACGGCCGGGACCGGTAAGGCCCCGCAAGGCCCCGCAAGGCCCTGTAAAGGCAGGCCGGAAGGTGGTGCGGGCCGGCTCAGGGCGGCGGCCGCAGGCGGCGCCGGAGCGAGGGCCCCGCGCTGATCGCGAGGGCCAGGCCGACCACCAGGGCCACGCCCTTCCAGGGCTCCGCGAAGAGGGTGCCGCCCAGGATGCCGATCAGAGCGTACGTCGCCGCCCAGGCCAGGCAGGCCGGGGCGTCCCCGCGGGCGAAGCGGCGGAGCGGCATCTGCGCCAGGAGGCAGGCCAGCATCACCGGGATCCGGCCCGCCGGGACCAGCCGCGAGAGGACCAGGACCAGTACCCCGTGCTCGTCGAGCCCCGCCCGCGCCTGCTCCAGCCGCTCCGGTGTGGCCCGGCCGCGCAGCGCCTCCAGCCAGCGCGAGCCGCCCCGTGAGCGCACCCCGCGCTGCCCGAGCCAGTACAGCGCCATGTCCCCGGTGAAGGCCGCCAGCGCCGACACCGCGAACACCAGCAGCACCCCGTAGGGCGGCGACTGGTGGTGGAAGGCCACCACCGCCGCCGAACCCACCAGCGCACCCGTCGGGATGACGGGTACCAGCGCACCCAGGGCCACCAGCAGGAACAGCGCCGGGTACCCCACCGCCTGCTGGGTGCTCTCCGGCGGTACCTGGCCGGCCGCCGCCGCGAGCTCGCGCCACGTCACGGCAGCCGCACCCGCTCGCCGTGCTGCGGCACCCGCACGGTCACCTTGGGCGCCAGCTGCCGTGCGAGCCGCTCGAACTCCTCGCCCGGCGCGTGGAATTCATGCGGCCGGACCGCGTCCAGCCCCACGGGCCAGTACGTCCCGTAGTGCACCGGGACCGCCGCCGCGGGCGCCAGCCGGGTCAGCGCCCGCGCCGCCCGCCCCGCGTCCAGGTGCCCGGGGCCGAGGTACGGCCCCCAGCCGCCCACCGGCAGCAGGGCCACGTCCACCGGCCCGACCTCCTCGGCCATCGTGTCGAACAGCCCGGTGTCCCCGGCGAAGTAGGTCCGCGCCGCGCCCCGCACCACGTACCCGAGCGCCGGGCACAGGTGCGGCCCGAACGGCAGCCGGCGTCCGTCGTGCCGTGCGCCGACCGCCCGGATCCGGACGCCGTCCCGTACGGGGACCTCCTCGCCCGGCACCACCTCCGTCACGGCCAGCCCGCGCAGCCCGGCGACCCGTGCCAGCCCCGGCACGGCCCGGCGCGCCCCGCGCGGCACGACCAGCCGGGTGCCGGGCGCGAGCCGGGCCAGCGACGGCAGGTGCAGGTGGTCGGCGTGCAGATGGGAGACCAGCACCACGTCGGCCACCGCCGCCTCGGGCGGGGGCACCGCACCGCGGCGCCGCCGCAGGTGCGCGAGCCGCCGCGCGAACAGCGGGTCCGTGAGCAGCCGGACCCCGGAGTCCTCGACGGTGCACGTGGCATGGCCCCACCAGGTGATCTCCACCGGCACCCGGACCTCCCTCCCTCACGCCCCGTTCACGAGCCTAGGGGGTGTCTGCCCCGTGCGGCCGCTCGGAACCGGATCTCGGCGGCCCCCTCCTCTACCGCGGAGTATCGGAGTAGGGTCCGGCGGCATGGAAGAGTTGCGCGTGGCCGCGATCACCAGCCTGGCCCCGCTCGAAGACCTCGACGCCGACCCCTTCGCCGTGGACACCCGCGGCCAGCACGCCATGTGCGCGCGCTGGGCCGCCGACCGGGGCTACGTCGTGACCAGGCAGCTGCTGGTCTACGGGCTGCGCGCCGACCACTGCGGGCTCTGGTCCGACGTCGACACCGGGCAGGTCGACCTCTTCGTCGCCGCCAACCACCGGGTGCTGGCCCGCGCGCTGCGCTCCGTCGAGGAGTTCACCGCCGAGTGCGAGCGGCGCGGCGTACGGCTGGAGACCGCCGGGGCCGAAGAGCCCCGGTACACCTCGGCGATGAAGGCCGAGGTGCACCGCAGGCTGTCCATGCCGACGGCCGGCTACGACGGCACCTGACCGGCCCTCCGCGCCCGCTCCGCCCGCACCGATCCCGCCCGCCCCGCCACGCGCCCCCGCGCGCCGTCCGCTTCGCCCGACCGGGTGCGCCGGGCTGTGCGAGCCTGGAAGGCGGACGGGGCGCGCGGGAGGTGGCGGCGTGGGGCGTGGACGGTGGCGGACCGCGGGCAGCGCCCTGGTGAGGGTGCTCCTGGTCTGGGCCGTGTCCACCCTCACGATGCTCGCGCTGGCCGGGATCCTGCCGGACTTCCGGCTCCAGTCCGACGACGGCGACAGCATCACGCAGATCGGGCTGACCGCCGCCTGGGCCGCCGGGGCCTTCGGTCTGCTGAGCGCGCTGGTCTGGCCGGTGCTCGTCCGGGCCCTGTTGCTGGTGCCCGCCCTGGTGCTGGGTCTGCTCGTCTTCTTCCTCAACGGCTCGCTCCTGCTGATGGCGATCGGCCTGATCCCGGACGGCCGCAGCGAGGTGGCTCCCGAGACCGCGGTGGTCGTCGCCGCCGTGATGTCCGCGGTGGCGTCGGCCACCTCCACCGCCCTGGCCGTACGCGACGACGAGGCCTACCGGCGCCGGCTCTACCGGCTCGCCGACCGGCGCCGCCGCAGGCAGGGCCGGGCGGGTCCGTCCCGGGCCGCCGAGGCCCCGCCGGGCCTGCTCATGCTCCAGCTGGACGGGGTGGGGTACGGGGAGTTGCGCCGCGCGTGCGGCCGCGGGCTGATGCCCACGGTCGCCGGCCTGCTGGAGGGCAGCCACCACGCCCGGTCCTGGCGTACGGACTGGTCGAGCCAGACCGGCGCCAGCCAGCTCGGGATCCTGCACGGCTCCAACCACGACGTGCCAGCCTTCCGCTGGTACGAGAAGGACACCGGCGAGGTGGTGGTCTGCAACCGGCCGACCAGCGCCGCCGAGCTCCAGCGACGGGCCATCGCGCGCACCGGGGACGGCGGACTGCTCACGCTGGACGGGGCGAGCCGGGGCAACCTGTTCAGCGGCGGCGCCGACCAGCTGGCGCTGGTGCTGTCGGTCTCGGCCCGGCGGGGTCGGGCCAACCGGTCCCGCGCGGGCTACTTCGCGTACTTCTCCGATCCGGCCAACGCCGTCCGTACGGCCGGGTCCTTCGTGGCCGAGGTGGTCCGGGAGGTCGTCCAGTCACTGCGGGCGCGGATCCGCGGGGACCGGCCCCGGGTGTCGCGCGGCGGGCTGTACCCGCTGATCCGGGCCTTCGCGACCGTGGTCGAACGGGACGTGGTCGTCGCGGCCGTGATCGGCGACATGCTCGCCGGGCGCTCCGCGGTCTACGCCGACCTGGTGGCCTACGACGAGGTCGCGCACCATTCGGGCCCGCACGGCCGGGACACCGACCGGGTGCTGCAGCGCCTGGACCGGAGCCTCGCGCTGATCGCCCGGGTCGCCGAGCACGCGCCGCGCCGGTACCGGATCGTGCTGCTCTCCGACCACGGCCAGAGCCCGGGGGAGACCTTCCTCGGCCGTTACGGGCTGACCCTCAAGGACCTGGTCCGGGCGGGCTGCGGGCTGCCGGTCCCGCGCCGGGCCGGCCGGACCCGCAGCGGGGCCGAGGCCCGGGCGGCCGTGCTCGCGGCGCTCCACCGGCCGGTGGAGGAGGGCGAGGAGGCGCACCCGGGGCCGGGCTCCGATCCGGTGGTGCTGGCCTCGGGCAACCTCGGCCTGATCTCCTTCCCGGACATCCCCGGCCGGGCGTCGCGGGCGCGCGTGGAGCGCGCGCACCCCGCCCTGCTGACCACCCTGGCGAACCATCCGGGTGTGGGATTCCTGCTGGTGGACGGGGTGGTGCTGGGCCGGGACGGAAGGGCGGCCCGGCTGGACGTCCCGGGGGAGGCCGAGGAGCTGCTGGCGCCCTTCGGCCCGGGCGCTGCGCAGGCCGTCCGCCGGACCGACGCCTTCCCGCACGTGGCGGACGTCATGGTCAACTCGGCGTACGACCCGGAGACGGGCGAGGTGCACGCCTTCGAGGAACAGATCGGCTCGCACGGCGGGCTGGGCGGGGAGCAGGGGCACCCGTTCCTGATGTGGCCCACCGATCTGTCGGACCCCGGGGAGGAACTGGCCGGCGCGGAGGCGGTGCACGCCGTGCTGCGGCGCTGGCTGCGGGAGGCGGACGGGCCGCAGGTACCGCTGGCGGCGCCCCCGGCCCCGCCGGTGGAGGAAACCCGGTCCGGGGACGGAAAGAGCGGAAGCTTTCCTTCCGCAGGGGTGCCCGCACGGGACGAAATCCGCTGATTTTGTGCCGCTTTCGCGGTGGTCAACCATGTGTTGACCTGCCCAGCATGTGAGACATCCAGAGGCGCACCACCGATGACCAGCACCGCAACCCTGCCCGCCGAGGCCGCCGCACCCCCCGAGCAGGGCCGCGCCCCCCACGCGCGCCGCTTCGGCCTGCCCGTCGCGACCTGCCTGGTCATGGGCAACATCATCGGCGGCGGGATCTTCCTCCTCCCCGCCTCGGTGGCCCCCTTCGGCACCATCAGCCTCGTCGCCTTCGCCGTCCTCACCGCCGGCGCGATCGCCCTCGCCCTGGTCTTCGGCCGGCTCGCCGAACGCCACCCGCAGACCGGCGGCCCCTACGTCTACGCCCGCGCGGCCTTCGGCGACTTCGCCGGCTTCCTCGCCGCCTGGAGCTACTGGATCACCGCCTGGGTCTCGAACGCGGCCCTGGCCGTCGCGGCCGTCGGCTACCTCACGGTGCTGTTCCCCGCCGCGGGCGAGCACAAGTGGTCCATGTGCCTGGCCGCCCTCGCCGTCCAGTGGCTCCCGGCCCTCTCCAACCTGGCGGGCACCCGCTACGTCGGAGCGGTGCAAGTCGTCGCCACCGTACTGAAGTTCGCCCCGCTGCTCCTGGTGGCCGTCGGCGGGCTGTTCTTCTTCGACCCCGCCAACCTCGGCCCCTTCCGGGCCACCGAGCAGAGCGCGGCCGGCGCCGTCTCCGCCTCCGCGGCGATCCTGCTCTTCAGCTACCTCGGAGTCGAGTCCGCCACCGTCAGCGCGGGCGAGGTCCGCGACCCGGCCCGCAACGTCGGCCGGGCCACGGTCCTGGGCACCGTGGGCGCCGCCACCGTGTACCTGCTCGGCACGGTCGCCGTCTTCGGCCTGGTCGCCCACGACCGGCTGGTCTCCTCCACCGCTCCCTTCACCGACGCCGTCAACGCCATGTTCGGCGGTACCTGGGGCGGCACCGTGGTCGCCTGCGCCGCCGTGGTCTCGATGCTCGGCGCCCTCAACGGCTGGACCCTGCTCAGCGCGCAGACCCCGTACGCCGCCGCCAAGGACGGGCTCTTCCCGAAGGCCTTCGAGAGGAAGAAGCGCGGTGTCCCCGTCGTCGGCGTGGTCGTCACCGTCGCCCTGGCCTCCGCCCTCACCGTCTACAACTACACGGCCGGCACCCAGGGCGTCTTCGAGAGCCTGGTCCTGATCACCACCTTCACGGCGACCGTCCCCTACCTGCTGGCCACCGCCGCGCAGATCTACTTCCTGCTCTCCGGGCAGCGCGAGCGCGTCCACCCCGGCCGCCTGGCCCGCGACGGCGTCCTCGCCGCCCTCGCCTTCGGCTTCTCGATGTGGCTGGTCGCCGGCTCCGGCTACGCGGCCGTCTACCAGGGCGTCCTCTTCCTCTTCGCGGGCGTCCTCGTCTACGCCGCCATGTCCGCGCGCAAGCACCGCGCCGCCGTGTCACCCGCGGAGTAGCTTGGAAAGAGGGACCGTCCAGGGGGCGCCAAGGGGTCACCATGTCCGCATTCAGGAAGAGCATCGACATCGACCGCAGGCCCGAGGACGTCTACGCGTACCTGACGGATCCCACGCACCTGCCGGAGTGGCAGGACAGCGCCGTGTCCGCCGTCCCGGTCGGAAACCTCCCCGTGCACGTCGGTTCGCTGATCCTCGTCACCCGGCAGATCGGCCGCCGGCGCGTCCCCACGACCATGGAGTTCGTGGAGCTCGACCCGCCGAGGAGCTGGCACGTGCACGGGGTCGACGGGCCGGTACGACCCGATGTGCACGGCACCGTCGAACCCCTCGACGGCGGCACCCGCTCCCGCGTCACCCTGGACGTCGACTTCGAGGGCCACGGCCTGGGCCGGGCCCTGGTACCCCTCGTGGTCAGGCCCATGGTCCGCAAGGAGATGCCCCGGGGCGAGGCGAAGCTCAAGCACCTCCTCGAAACCCGCTGACGGCGCGCGGCCGGGGGGCGAAAACCGGATGCCCCGAGGTGTGTGGTGCGGACACACTGGCCGCACCAGACACCCGCCACACCCCCGAGGACGTCCACACCCGTGCAGGCCGCCGTCACCGTCACCCCCGCCCAGATCCCCGAACTGCTGCTCGGCCTCGCCACCGTCCGGCCGGTGTTCCTCTGGGGGGCTCCCGGCATCGGAAAGTCCTCGCTCGTAAGGAAGTTCGCCGACGCACTGGGGCTGGAGTGCGTCAGCCTGCTCGGCACCCAGCTCGCCCCCGAGGACCTGATCGGCGTCCCGCAGATCCGCGACGGCCGGTCCGTCTTCTGCCCGCCGGAGGCCATCGCCCGCGACGAGCCGTACTGCCTCTTCCTCGACGAGCTCAACGCCGCGAGCCCGGACGTCCAGAAGGCCTTCTACTCGCTGATCCTCGACCGCCGGATCGGCTCCTACGAGCTCCCGGCCGGCTCCATCGTCATCGGCGCGGGCAACCGGGCCACCGACAACGCGCTGGCCCGGCCGATCGCCTCCGCGCTGGTCAACCGCCTCACCCACGTCCACCTCCAGGCGTCCGCGGGGGACTGGCTGGTCTGGGCCGGCGAGCACGGCATCCACCCCTGGGTCACCGACTACCTCACCGACCGCCCCGACCACCTCTGGTCGCAGCCGCCCAAGACGGAGGAGCCCTTCTCCACCCCGCGCTCCTGGCACATGCTCTCCGACGCCCTGCACTCCTTCGGGCCGGAACTGGACGAG
Organism: Streptomyces nojiriensis; assembly: GCF_017639205.1. NCBI lineage: Bacteria > Bacillati > Actinomycetota > Actinomycetes > Kitasatosporales > Streptomycetaceae > Streptomyces > Streptomyces nojiriensis. The sequence continues at coordinate 7,297,771 of NZ_CP071139.1, forward strand.
CAGACCCTCAAGGTGATCGCGCACGGCACCCTCACCCCCGCGCACGCCGTCTCCTTCTGCGGCTACGCCAAGATCGTGCGGCACAGCTTCGGCATCGAGGCGATCATGAAGGGCGACGCCTCCTGGCCCACCCGCCCCGCCGACCGCGACCTGCTCTACTACCTCGCCGAAGCCTTCCGGGGCCGCCTGGTCAAGGAGCTGCCCGCGCAGCGCGAGCACGTCTCGCCCGCCTTGCGCCAGACCGCCTACCGGGCCAAGGCACTGCTGGTCCAGCTCGCCGAGATCTCCGTGGAGGTGGCGCAGACCGTCATCGCCGACGACGCCGACGGCCTGCCCGTGCTGCCCTCCTGGTTCCTCGTGGAGGCCGCCCGGGACATGCCTCGCCTGGTCGAGGCCCGCCGGTGAGCGGGTCGCGCCCCCGGCCCAAGAAGAAGACCCAGCCCGACCCCGCAGCCCAGGCCTTCGCCGAGGGGCTCGCCCTGGTCAAGCGGAACCCGGCCCTCGCCGCCGTCGGCGGGAGCGTGTGCGAGCAGCCCAAGTGCCCCGGGACCCCCGCCGCGGGCCTGGTCGCCGTGGACTCCAACGGCGTCCTCCACGTCCGCTCCGGCCTGCGCGCCGAGCCCCGTACCTGGGCCTGGGCCCTCGCCCACGCCCTGCTCCACCTCGGCTTCGGCCACGTCCCCGCCGCGGCCGCCCGGGACCGCGTCCAGCCCGACCGCTTCGACCTCGCCGCCCGCTGCGCCGTCGTCAACCGCTTCCTGCTGACCCAGCCGTCCCTCCGGCCCCCGGACGACCTCCCGGCCGAGTACCCCGGCGGTGACGAGGAACTGCTCGCGGCCCGCTGGCGCCGGGACGGCATCCCCGCCGCCTACGAGGTCTGCGGCACCGCCGGCGACCACCCCGACCAGCTCCTGGTCACCTGGCACGCATGGAACTCCACCGCGGTGCCCGACTGGGAGACCGCCTTCGCGCACGCCCTGACCCGCAGCGTCTCCGCCGCCATGGAGGTCGCCGGCGGACGCCGCGACCGCATCACGGGGGAGCGCGTGGCGCAGCGCCCGTGGGACCGGGCGCTGAACTGGTTCGTCTCCTCGTACCCGCTCCTCGGCGGCCTGGCCAGCGGCCTGAAGATCGTCGCCGACGCGGAGCTGGCCCGCGCCCAGGACATCGACGTCGCCGCGGTCAGCGCCACCGCGGGGGAGATCTACGTCAACCCGCTGCGCAGCTTCGAGGAGGGGGAATGGCGGTTCATCCTGGCCCACGAGATGCTGCACGCCGCCCTGCGCCACGGCGAGCGGCGCGGCGCCCGGGACCCGTACCTGCACAACGTGGCCGCCGACTACGTGGTCAACGGCTGGCTCGTCGAGATGGGCGTCGGCGAGATGCCCGCCGGGCTGCTGTACGACGCGGAGCTGAGGGACCTGTCCGTCGAGGAGGTCTACGACCGGATCACCGCCGACCTGCGCCGGATGCGCCGCCTCGCCACCCTGCGCGGCAAGGGCCGCGGTGACATCCTGGGCGACCCGCTGCCCCACCCCGGCAGCGCGCCCTACACGGACCTGGACGAGTTCTACCGGCGCGGCCTGGTCCAGGGCTTCGACCTGCACACCCACGGGGAGCGCGGCCTGCTGCCGGCCGGGCTGATCCAGGAGATCCGGGCCCTGGCCCACCCGCCCGTGCCGTGGGACGCCCGGCTCGCCCGCTGGTTCGACGAGTACGTGCCGCGCCCCGAGCCCGTACGCAGCTTCGCGCGCCCGGCGCGCCGCCAGGCCTCCACCCCGGACATCCCGCGTGCGGGCCGCCACTTCCCGCCCGAGGAGACCGCCCGCTGCACCTTCGGCGTCGTGCTCGACACCTCGGGGTCGATGAACGCCGCCCTGCTCGGCAAGGCGCTCGGCGCGATCGCCTCGTACGCGCAGGCCCGCGACGTACCGGCGGCGCGCGTCGTCTTCTGCGACGCGGCGCCGTACGACGCCGGCTATCTGCCCCCGACCGAGATCGCGGGCCGGGTACGGGTCCGCGGACGCGGCGGTACCGAGCTGCAGCCGGGCATCGACCTGCTGCAGCGGGCGGAGGACTTCCCGCCGGGGGCCCCGGTGCTGGTGATCACGGACGGGTGGTGCGACACCCTGCGCATCCGGCGCGAACACGCCTACCTGATCCCCCAGGGCGCCTCCCTGCCGTTCACCCCCAAGGGCCCCGTCTTCCGCCTGACCTGATCTGCCCTGACCGGACGCAGAACGCCCCCGACCTGCGGGTCCGCGGGTCAGGGGCGTTCTGGAGGAGATCGACTCAGTCGAGGTAGTCGCGCAGCACCTGCGAACGCGACGGGTGGCGCAGCTTCGACATGGTCTTGGACTCGATCTGGCGGATGCGCTCACGGGTGACCCCGTACACGCGGCCGATCTCGTCCAGGGTCTTCGGCTGGCCGTCGTTGAGGCCGTAACGCATGGAGACCACGCCCGCCTCGCGCTCCGAGAGCGTGCCCAGGATGGACTGGAGCTGCTCCTGGAGGAACGTGAAGGAGACCGCGTCCGCCGGGACGACCGCCTCGGAGTCCTCGATGAGGTCACCGAACTCGCTGTCGCCCTCCTCGCCCAGGGGGGTGTGCAGGGAGATCGGCTCACGGCCGTACTTCTGGACCTCGATGACCTTCTCGGGGGTCATGTCGAGTTCCTTGCCCAGCTCCTCCGGGGTGGGCTCACGGCCCAGGTCCTGGAGCATCTGGCGCTGCACGCGGGCGAGCTTGTTGATGATCTCGACCATGTGCACGGGGATGCGGATGGTGCGCGACTGGTCGGCCATGGCACGCGTGATCGCCTGGCGGATCCACCAGGTCGCGTACGTGGAGAACTTGAAGCCCTTGGTGTAGTCGAACTTCTCCACGGCGCGGATCAGGCCGACGTTGCCCTCCTGGATCAGGTCCAGGAAGAGCATGCCGCGGCCGGTGTAGCGCTTGGCGAGGGAGACCACGAGGCGGAGGTTGGCCTCCAGCAGGTGGTTCTTCGCGCGGCGGCCGTCCTCGACCAGGATCTCCAGCTCGCGCTTGAAGGCGGGCTTGTGGTCCTCCTCCTCTTCGAGCTTGTACTCGGAGAACAGACCCGCCTCGATGCGCTTGGCGAGCTCCACCTCCTGCTCGGCGTTGAGGAGCGGCACCTTGCCGATGAGCTTGAGGTAGTCCTTGACGGGGTCGGCGGTGGCGCCGGCCACCATGACCGTCTGCGCCGGGGCGTCGTCCTCGTCGTCGTCGGACAGGACGAAGCCCTGGGTGCCGCCGGCCTTGGGCGCCTCGTCCTCGGCCTCGTCGACCAGGTCCTCGGCAGCCCAGTCCTCGCCCTCGACGACGGGGGTCTCGCCCTCGTCGGCGTCCTTGGCGCTGGTCTTCTTCGCCGCGGTCTTCTTCACGGCGGTCTTCTTGGCGGCGGTCTTCTTGACCGTGCGCTTCTTCGGTTCGGCGGCGGCCTCGGCCGACGCCTCGTCCCCGATGGCGGCGGCCGACGAAGCGGATATCGCCGTGGCGGTGGTCACAGCCGTGGCCGCGGCGGTGGCCGCGGTCTTGCGGGCGCCGATGGGGCGCGGCGCGGCGGTGGCCTTCTTGGCCACGGTGCGGGCCGGGGCGGCGGCAGCCTTGCGGGGCTTCTTGGCGGCAGCCTTGGTGGCGGGGGCCGCGCTGACGTGAAGGGCGACACCCTCCTCGTCCAGGACCTGGTTCAGGCTGCGCAGGACCCGCTTCCACTGGTCCACCGGGATGCGGCCGGCCTCGAAGGCCTGGCGCACGTCGTCACCGTTGATGTGACCCTGCTCGCGGCCGCGCTCGACGAGCGCGACAAGGGCCTCGGATTCGGCGATCTCCGGAGGGAACGTACGGGACGGGCTGAGCGACACAAGGAGCCTCTCGTTGCGAACAGATAAAGGTGGGCTGGACATCATCGCGCGAACTCGGGAAACAGACCCGAGGGGGGTCTGTATTCCGGGCCGCGCGAGGACACCTGTCGGTTCATCGCATGCCCGAGTCGATTCGTTACGCGCTGAATTGAGTGACCTGCGCCACGCTGTGGCCGCGCAACCGATCCGGCGCAGATCCGTCCGCCCTTCAGATCAGCCCGTTTTGCGGGCTTCGATGAGGAAGCGGGCGGTGTGAGCGACGAACGGACCTTCGCGTTCGATCCGTTCGTGGAGCTCGCGCAACCGGTCCCGGTACTGCCCGACCGTGAAGCCGGGCACCATCCAGATCACCTTCCGTAGAAAGTAGATCACGGCTCCGATGTCGTGGAACTCCGCGCGCAGTCGTTCGGAGCGCAGATCGAGCACTTCGAGGCCGGCCGCGGTGGCGTCGGCGACCGCGTCGTCGGGGTGCCGGGCGCGCCGGACCTCCTCCGGCTGCGGGCCGAGGAAGTACTCGACGAGCTCGAAGACGCTGGCCGGCCCGACCTGCTGCGAGAGGTAGCGGCCGCCCGGCGTCAGCACCCGCGCGATCTCCTCCCACCAGATGGTCACCGGGTGCCGGCTGGTCACCAGCTCGAAGGCCGCGTCGCCGAAGGGCAGCGGCGGCTCGTCGAAGTCGGCGACCACCACCGCGCCCAGCGGGTGCAGCAGCCGCGTCGCCTTCTCGACATTGGGCGGCCAGGACTCGGTGGCGGCCGTCAGCGGCGGCAGCGGAGCGCACCCGGCCAGGACCTCACCGCCGCCGGTCTGGATGTCCAGCGCCGACCGGACCTGGGCCAGGCGCTGGGCCATCAACCGCTGATACCCCCAGGAAGGGCGCTGCTCGGTGGCCCGGCCGTCGAGCCAGGAGAAGTCCCAGCCGTCCACGGAGACGGACTCGGCCTCGGCGACAAGGTGGTCGAAAGTACGCGTCATGCATTGATCGTCCCAGGTCGGACGCCCGACAACCACCGGATATGTCGACTACAGTGGTCGGCGGGCCGTGACTGGCGTTCGGGTGGATCACCACCGGGGAGCGGCCCGGCGTACCGGTGGACCTCGGGTACGCCGACTGCCGCGCGCCTGGGCGAACCGCGATCCGCAGCGACGTTCAGGAGACCCCGTGACGACCGCCCAGACTGCCCCTGCCCCTGCCGCCGGCTCCGCCCGGCTGATGGACGGCACGGCCCTCGCCCGCCGCATCTCGGAGCAGACCGCCGCCTACGCGGCGAAGATCACCGAGCGCACCGGCACCGCGCCCTGCCTCGCGACCGTGCTGGTCGGCGAGGACCCGGCCTCCGTGACGTACGTCCGCATGAAGCAGAACCGCTGTGCCAAGGCGGGGATCACCTCCCGCCACGTCGAGCTGCCGGCCGAGACCACCACCGAGGAGCTGGTGGCCACCCTCACCGCGCTGTCCGAGGACCCGGAGATCAGCGGCATCCTGCTCCAGCACCCCGTTCCGCACCACATCGACGAGCGCGCCGCCTTCGAGGCCATCGCCCCGGGCAAGGACGTCGACGGGGTCACCATGCACTCCTTCGCCGCCATGGGCTTCGGGCTGCCGGGCTTCGTCTCCTGCACCCCCGGCGGCATCATGCGGCTGCTCGCCGCCTACGACGTGGACCTGACCGGCAAGCACGCCGTCGTCGTCGGCCGCAGCGCGATCCTGGGCAAGCCGGCCGGGATGCTGCTGCTGGAGCAGAACGCCACCGTCACCTACTGTCACTCGCGCACCCAGGACCTGTCCTCGATCGTGCGGCAGGCGGACGTGCTGGTCGCCGCCGTCGGCAAGGCCGAGTTCATCCGGGGCGAGGACATCAAGCCGGGCGCGGTGGTCCTGGACGCCGGGTACAACGAGGGCAACGTCGGCGACGTGCACTTCGAATCGGCCGCCGCCCGGGCCTCGCTGATCACGCCGGTTCCGGGCGGTGTCGGCCCGATGACCATCGCCGTACTGCTGGAGCAGACCGTGCAGGCGGCCGCCGTCCAGGCCGGTCTGGACCTCGCCGAGCTCTGATCCCGCCGCGCGGATCCCGCGTACGACGTGCACACACGTACGCAGGCGCGCGCTCACGCACGCACGCCCCGGCCCTCGGTCCGGGGCGTCGTGCTTTCCCGTACCCGTGCGATCAGGCGCCGACCGGGTCGGGGTTCAGGCCCGGCGTGCCGGCGGTGGCCGTGTCACGGGCCGCGTCACGGGCCGCGGCGACGATGTCGGACGTGCGGAACGCGTCGGCCAGGGCGGTCAGGGGCCGCCGGCCCAGACGGTAGGGCTCCGGTATCGCGGCCGCCCCCGGCAGGGATCCGCGCGCGGCGGCGGCCTTGCGGTGGCATGCGGCGGCCAGGACGGCAGCGTCCGCGACCGTGGCGGCCCGCGCCTCGTCCATACCCCGGCCCCGGGCCTCCTCGTACGCGGCGCTGCGCACCCGGGGGTCGAACCAGCCGGCCAGCGCCAGGATGCCGTCGTCGATGACCGACTCGCGGTGGATGAGCCGGATCCCCACCGGGGACCACCAGGCCAGCGGGACGGTCCGTCCCTGGGTCGCGGCGACTGCGCGCAGCGCCTTCCACAGCGGGCGCAGCCGCCGGTACCGGCTGAAGGCCATCCAGGTCGCCGACCCGCCGACCAGCGGCACGACGAATCCGGCACCGAGCAGCAGCCCGGCGGCCCCGGCCAGGGGCGGCGCCACGTCCGTGGACAGGAACACCAGGTCGTGGCCGGTCCAGCGGGCCACGACCGAGGCCCACTTGGCGGCCAGGTAGGCCAGGTCCATCAGCCCGGCGACCACGATCAGGGCCAGCCCCGTGCGCAGCGGGCGCCGCGCACGGTCCGCGACCGCCAGCCACTTGCCGCTCAGCCAGGTCAGCGCCGAGGTGCCGAGGGTGTGCGCCACGAGGAAGCAGACGATCATCTCGCGGATCCAGGGCGTCGTCGCGTAGTACGTGTCCAGGTCCCGGAGCCGTTCCACCGGTGCGTCGCCGATCACGAACAGGACGACGATGGCCGCGGTCGCGGTGCCGAACAGGGCGGTGGTCAGCCGGGTGGCCCGGCGCACGGCCGCGGGCGGCCCGCCGCGCCACTGCAGGACCAGGACGACGCACAGCCCGGAGAACACCGTGCACAGGCCGAACACCAGGGGTGCGGAGAAGTTCACCACGCCGGTGTGGCGGTTGACCGAGGCGATGGTGGACGGTGTCGCCAGGAAGTTGATGGGTGCCCCGACGGCGAGCAGCGCGCACGCGGTCCGGTTCAGCGGCCGGTCCCGGTCCCGGCGCAGCTTCGGCAGCTTGATCAGCAGCGCCAGGACCATCAGGGAGGCGGGCAGGAGCGGCAGGATTCTGCCGCTCATCGGGCCTGTCCGACGGCGTCGGCGGGTCCGACCGGGTCCGCGGACGATCCGGTGCCGGTGCCGGTGCCGGTGCCGGTGCCGGTGCCTGTGCCTGCGCCTGTGCCCGTGCCGGTGCCGGGCGTCGTGCCGGGCGCCCGGTCGAGCCCGGCGACGGCCCGCTCGGCGGCGGTGAGCGGCGCCGCCTTCAGCGCGTCCCGGTCCGAGGCGCGCAGGACGTGCCAGACGACCGACGGACGGAGCCAGTGGGTGGGCGCGATGCTCATGGTGAGGACGTTGAGCAGGGCGGCGGTGAGCGCCTCGTCGGTGGTGGCTCCCGTCATCAGCCGGTTGACGTACCCGTTGAGCAGACCGCTGCCGGCGCGCGGCGTCATCCCGGTGGCCCCCGGATACAGGATGTCCTGCGAGGTGGCGAGCTCCCAGGCGGTGCCGACCTGCGGTGCGATGGCGCGCTGCGCCTCGCGGCCGATGCCGGGATGTTCCAATCCCTTCGCCCGCAGCAGGGTGCGTACGGCCAGGATCCCCTGGGCCGCGACGCTCATGCCCTGTCCGTACAGTGGGTTGAAGGTGGCGACGGAGTCGCCGACGGCGAAGAAGCCGTCGGGCAGTTCGGCCTTCTCGAAGTAGATCCGGCGGTTGGCGGTGCCCTGGGTGACGGAGACGTCCGTCAGGGGCTTGCGGCCCTCCAGGAGCTCACCGACGATCGGGTCGCGGACGGCCTTGGCGAACGGGATGAACGCGTCGGGGTCACCGGTCGGCTGGCCGCCGCGGGTCCCGGAGAGGGTGGCCTGCCACTGGCCGTTCTCGATGGGCACGATCGTGGCCGTCCGGCCCGGGACGGGCACCCGGGGGTCGGACTGGACGTTGACGATGGGGAAGCCCATCTCGTGGGCTCCGGCCGGGGCTTCGAAGATCCTCGTCGCGTAGACGAGGCCCGAGTCGACCTCGGCCTGCCGGATCCCGGTCACGCCGAGCGCCTGGAGCCAGGTCCGGGCGCGCGAGCCGCGGCCGCTCGCGTCGACCACGAGGTCGGCGGTCAGCAGCCGGCCCGCTTCCTCGGGGGTGTCGACCAGCACGCCGGTGACCCGGGACGCCGTGCCCTCCAGGGCGCGGACCCGGCTGCGCTGGAGCGTGGAGACCCCCTTCAACCCGGTCACCCGGGCGCGGACCACCGAGTCGAGGAGATCGCGGCTGCAGGAGATGTTGAACTGCTTCTCCCCGCACCGCGGGATCCACCCGTGGGCGGTCTTGCTGACCAGGTCGGTGGGCAGGCTGCGGCGGATGGCCCCCGCCTTCGTCCAGTCGTCGGTGATGCCGGGCAGGATCCGCTCGATGGCACGGGCACCGCCCGACCACAGGAGGTGGGTGTGCCGGGCCTGCGGGAGTCCACGGCGCGGGGCCGGACCCTCGGGCAGCGGGTCGGCGTCGATGACGGTGACCGTGGCGTGTTCGGCGAGGACGGCCGCCGCGAGGAGGCCGGCCAGACTGCCGCCTATGACGATCGCGTGGCGGGGCGGGGTGGACTGGTTCATCGTGGCGTGCTCTCTGTCAGGGCCGTGCTGAGGGCATCGGCGTGAGGGATGCGGCGACCGGCTGCTGCGGGTCGCGGCGTGGCACGGGGCTTCCCCAACCGAGTGAGGACTTGATGCGCTCGATGGCTTCGGGGAGCTGCTGCTCCCGGGGCGACGGCAGGTAGGAGCGCAGGGTGTTGCCGAGGTGCAGGCCGAAGGTCTCGGCCCGGATCTCCGCCGGATCCCCCTGGTCGGCGCGGGCGGCGGCCTGCCGGACCACGGCCTCCAGCCCGGACTCGGAGGCCAGCAGCTCGGCGAGGCGGCCGGGGTGTCCGGCCAGCCGGGCGGCCACCAGCATGCCGGGACCGACGCTCTCGCTGGTCCCCTCGTCCAGGTGCCACAGCTCGTGGCACGCGATGACGAGCTGGTGTTCGGGCCGGGTGTGCTGCTCGACCACGATCAGGTCGACGTCGTCCAGCTCCAGCCACAGCCCGCTGGCGGTGTCGGGCGGGAAGGAGGTGAAGTGGACATCGACCTTCCGCTCTCCGCCACGCCGCCCGGCGTAGGCGGCGCACAGCGCCCCGATGATCTCCCCGGCATCGGCCGGCGGCGTCAGGCGTGCGCCCTCCAGCAGCTCGGAGGCCAGCTTGCGCATGGCCCGTGTGGTCCTCATGGTGTTTCTCCCTCGGCGGGGGCGCCTTCGGTCGGCGCCCCGCCCTTCGTGCCCGGAACTCCGAGCTGCCCCTCGCGCGCGAGGAGGTCGTCCAAGTGGTCGGCCAGTGACTTCCAGCCCTGGGGCGACAGCCGTCCGGCCCGCGTGACGATGCTGCGTACGTCGTGCGCCCGCAGCACCGCCAGCATCGGGTTCTCCCGGTCCCGCACCGAGGTCTCCAACTCGCCCTCGATCAGGGCGAGGGCGCTGGAGAGCGCCTCGGTGTCGTCGGCCAGCAGGAAGCCGCCCTCGACGCCGTAGAAACGCTGGATCCCGGCGGCCGCGGCGAGGTTCGGCAGGCCCTCGCCCTGGGCGAGGCGGGTCAGCGACTGGCCCGACGCCTCGAAGGACCGGGCGACGGCCGCCAGCGAGTAGGGCTGGCCGTCCTCCCGCACGCGGGTGCGGCGCAGGTGCTCGAACCGCAGGTGCACCTGCTCCTTGAGCGGGATCCGGGGCGGCTTCCCGTCGAGGGTGAGGCGGATGGCCTGCGGGGTCATGCCGGTGAGGTACGACAGGCGCTCCAGGTCGTCCCGGCCGTCGGCGACGTCGGTGGCGGACAGGGCGAGGGCCCGTTCCACCGCGCTCTTGCTGTCGGCCAGGAGGAAACCGGCGTGGACGCCGAAGAACCGCTGCACACCGGCCGCGTGACCCATCCGGGGCAGCCCGGTACCGGCGTTGAGCGGCCCGAGCGAGGCGCCGGGTGCGTCGAAGTCGTCGGCGATGGCCGCCAGCGGCCACTCCCGGCCGTGCTTGTCGCGCCGGGTCGCGCGCAGCCGCAGGAACCGCTGGTGCACCCGCCGCTCCAGCGGCGCCTCCACGGCGGTGCCCGCCACCACCTGGGGCACGCGCCCGGGTTCGACCCCGGACAGATGGCTCAGCCGCTCCACCGCCAGCACCTCGGCCGGGTCCTGCCCGTACTCCTGCGCCAGGGCCCAGGTGCGACGCCAGACGGCGGCGAGATCGGGTCGGGCGGCGGCTCGCACCGGCGGATTCTCCATATGTCGACAAGGCGTTCGAGTGATTCGGCTTCGCGAAGCCTAGCCTCCCGCCCCAGGCCGAACCAGGGGAACCCCAACGTTTCCTGCCGTACAGCTCAAAAAGGGTTGGCATCCCCCCACCCCCACCCCACCGCCGCACGACGAGCTCCGTCCGCCCGCTCCTGAGACCGCTCCTTACCTCCGGGGTAATCGACCCTCCCCACGGGCCCCGGCACAGTGGGCGCAGCGGGTTCCGGGGCCGCGCACTCGGTCCCGGGATCCGTGTCCCACCTGGCCGTTCGACCTCGATGGAGGCTGATTCCCATGTCCGCGACCCCGCTCGCCGGCTTCACCCGCAATCGCGTCCCGCAGACCGCGCTGCGCCGGTTCCTCGCCCTCGACTCGGTCGTCACCACCGCCAACGGGCTCGCGTACGCAGCCCTGTCCGCCCCGCTCGGCCGGCTGCTCGGGGTCGGGCAGGGGCTGCTGCTCGAACTCGGGATCCTCCTCCTCGCGTACGGGGCCGGCGTCGGATGGCTCGCCTCGCGGCCGCAGCCGCCCGTCTTCCCCGTGAAGCTCGTCATCGAGACGAACTACGCCTGGGCCGCCCTCAGTCTGGCGTCGCTGGTGCTGTGGTTCGAGCCCACCACCGCAGGGCTGCTGTGGATCCCGGCGCAGGCCGTCACCGTGGCCGGTTTCGCCGTGCTCCAGCAGCTCGCCCTGCGCTCGGGCTCAGCCGCCCAGTGAGCGCAGGTACTTCACCGTCGCCGGGTCGGCCGGGAGCATCGTCTCGATGGCCAGCTCGGCGACGGTCACGTCCATCGGCGTGTTGAACGTCGCGATGGACGACACGAAGGACAGCAGGTGCCCGTCGTGCTCGATGACCAGCGGCAGCGCGATGTACGGGGTGGACTCCTCCGGGGCGCCGTCGCCGCCCGGGCGCTCGGCGACCGGATAGGCCGACACCTCCTCGTACAGGGCGCGCAGCGGCTCGGAGCGGGCCAGTGCGATCTGCCGTTCCATCTGCGCCAGCAGGTGCCCGCGCCACTCCCTGAGGTTGTGGATCCGCGGGGCCAGGCCCTCGGGGTGCAGGGTGATCCGCATGGCGTTCAGCGGCGGGGTCAGCAGGTGCTCCGGCAGTCCGTCCAGCAGCATCGCGATGCCCTGGTTGGCGGCGACGACGTCGTACACGGCGTTCACGACCAGGGCCGGGTAGGGCTCGTACCCCGCCAGCAGGCGGGCGATGCCCTCGCGCAGCGTCTCCATCGCCGGGTCGTCCAGCGCGGTGTGCGCGTAGCGTGGGGCGTAACCCGCCGCGAGCAGAAGGGAGTTGCGCTCCCGCATCGGTACGTCGAGATGGCCGGCGAGCCGGAGCACCATCTCCTCGCTCGGCCGGGACCGGCCCGTTTCGATGAAGCTGATGTGGCGGGACGAGGAGTCGGCGCGGCCCGCCAGCTCCAGCTGGCTGATGCCGCGCCGCTCCCGCCAGGCGCGCAGCAGGGTGCCCACACTCGTCGTCGTCATGCGCACGACGTTAGCCGAGGAGGGTCAGCCCAGGTCGAAGACGTTCCGCAGGCCGAGACGGTAGCGCCACCGGTCGTGCCGTTTGGCGGGCTCCAGCTCCGGCGCCCGGTACATCGGACGGACCGTGCAGCGCGGGGCGTCGGAACCGTCACGGTCCAGCAGGGAGTTGACGGCCGCGCGCGCCGAGGCGTTGGCCCCTTCCATCGTCGCGAGGTCGATGTCGACGGCGACGTAGTCCCCGCTGAGGAAGAAGTTCGGGATGCGGGTGCCCGCGCTCGGCCGGTCGTACAGGGTGCCGACCGGGTGGATCAGCAGCTCGTCCTGGTTGGTGGGGTGCGGGGTGCCGAGCCCGTCCACGCCCGGGTCCAGGAACCACGAGTGCAGCGCGGAGTCGGTCAGCACGGTCCGCCCGGTGTCGTTGAGCGAGGCCTTCAGCTGGGCCCACACCTCGCGCGCCACCTCCTCGCGCGTGCACTGCTTGGCCGTCTTCCCGTACAGGATCCCCGGCTTGTCCCACTCGGAGATGTCCACCGACAGGCAGTCGACCGCCGTCCCGTCGCCGTAGTCGGCCGGGAAGTCGCGGGACGGCCAGTGCTCGGCCTGCTGGATCGCCGTCAACGACCAGGGCGAGTCGATGCAGTTGAGATGGCCGTGCACCAGCTCGGCCCGTTCGGTCAGATAGAACTGGATGCCGGTCATCCAGTCCGTCTGCAGCTTGTCGCAGCGCCCCAGCATCGGATCGGCCGCCCGCAGCGCCGCGCTCCAGGTACGGCGGGCATGCTCGACGGGCAGTGCGCTCACGTAGTGGTCGGCGGTGACGGTCCGCGCGGCGCCGTCCGGGCCCTCGACGGCGACCCCGCTCACCCGGCCGCCCGCGTACCGCACCTCCCGCACGGTCCAGCCGATCCTGAACTCCACGCCGAGGGAGCGCAGATGGGCCTCCCAGGGGTCGATCCAGGCCTCGTTGGTCGGCAGGTTGAGGATCCGGTCGGGCGGGCCGTCCGCCCCGCGCCCCAGCAGGTTGAGGACGAAGGCCTCGCCGAGGGTGCCGACCGTACGGGTGGAGGCCTCCTCGGCCTTGGTCGCCACGATGTTGCGGGTGATGCCGACGGCGAGGATGCGCCGGTACTCGTTCGACATCCGCTCGGCGCGCACGAACTCCCACCACGGCGTCCGCTCCCAGACCTCCTCGCGCCTCTCGTCGCAGCTGGTGAGGAAGACCAGCACGCGGTCGACGAAGTACGCCGTCTCGTGCGCCGGGAGCCGGACCAGAGTCTGCAGGATGCCGGCGAGGGCGCGCCGGATCTCCTCGGGCGTCAGCTCGGCGGGGGAGTGCCCGGGCCAGGGGATGGGTCCGCGCAGGTCCTCGCGCCCGGCCGCCCGGGCGAACATCATCTCGCGCGGGGCCACGAGGTTGTCCCACACTCCGTGCGCGTTCCCGGGGAAGGGGATGCGCCGCATGGTGTCGGGCAGGTTGTGGTAAATGCCGGGGATGAAGCGGAAGCCGTGCTCGGCGGGCAGCGGACGGCGCCCGCCGCGGGCGCTGCCGGGTACGTCCATGCTGCGCGCCTTGCCGCCGAGGGCCCGGCGCTCGTACACGGTCACGGCGTAGCCGCGCTCGGCCAGTTCGTGGGCCGCGGTCAGGCCCGCCACCCCGCCGCCGAGCACCGCGACACGCCGTCCGGCAGGCGGTGGTCCGGCCGCGGCCGCAGCCGCTGCCGACGCCGCCCCGGGCCCGGCCAGGACCGCCCCGGCGGCGGCCGCCGCGCCCGCGCCGGCGATGAACGTACGCCTGGAACTTCCTGTGCCCGCCATGACGGATGCCCCCTCGTTACCGCTGGTAACAGTGCGTTCGGCGCAGGAGCATATGGGGGGTGCGAGGGACCTGGAAGGTGTAGAAGCACCCGAGCGCACTATGGCGGGAAAGGATTGGTCAGGTGTGCACTGTGGGAACCTTGACTACACGTCACGGGGAAAAGGAGCCGGTGCATGCCGAGTGAGCCGCTGTCACAGAAGGAGATCGAGGACCGGTTGCGGGAACTCCCCGGCTGGGCCTTCGAGGACGACCGGATCTTCCGCACCTACCGGCTGGGCACGCACTTCGCCGCGAGCGCCCTCGTCGTCCATATCGCCACGGTCCAGGAGGAGTTGAACCACCACTCCGACCTGACCCTCGGCTACAACACGGTCCGGCTCTCCGTGAACAGCCATGATGCCGGCGGCGTGGTGACGGAGTCCGACTTCGCCCTCGCCGAACGCGTCGAGGCCCTCGCCCCGACCCACGGCGCGAGCTGATGACCACGCACATACCGTCCGTGAGATCCCTGCTCGACTACGACGCCGAGGCCGAGGCCTACGACACCACCCGCGGCGGCATCCCGCGCGCCGAGGCGGCCGCCGCCGCCGTCCTCGAACTGCTCCCCGCGGACGCGCACACCCTCCTCGACATCGGCTGCGGCACCGGCATCGTCACCAGCCGGATCAGCCGCCCCGCCCTGCGCGTCCTGGGCGCGGACGCCTCCCCCGGCATGGCCGCGGTGGCGGTGCGGCGCGGCGTCCCGGTGACCCTCGCCGACGCGGCCCGGCTGCCGGTCCGGTCGCAATCCCTGGACGCGGTCAGCGCGGTGTGGCTGCTGCACCTGCTGCGCGAGCCGGGACTGGTGCCCGCGGTGATCGCCGAGGCCGCCCGGGTGCTGCGGCCCGGCGGGGTGTTCCTCGCCACCGTGGACAAGGACTCGGCGCACGACGTCGGCAGCGACATCGACGCCGTCTTCGCCGCGCACCTGACCCCGACCCCCTCGGACGCCTCCGGGGAGGTCGAGGCCTATGCGGCCCGGGCGGGCCTGCTGGCGGTCGGCGAGGCCCGGTTCACCGGCCACGGCCAGGGCCGCACGCCGCGCGGCTCCGCCGAGTCCCTGCTCGCGGGCCGCTACGCCTCCCGGATCGTCCCGCGCGGCATCACCGCGCGGGAGCTGGCGGCCCGGCTGGAACTGCTGCCGGACCAGGACGTCCCCCGCGCGGAGCCGACGTACCGCATACGGAGCTTCGTACGCGTCTGACCGGCGCGAAGGCCCGACCGGACCCCGGCCCGGACCCGGGCCCGGCTCCTGACCCGGCCCCTGCCCCTGCCCCGGATTTCCGTCACACGTCGAACTCGGCCGGGTCCGGCCCGATCCGGCGGCCCGCCGCGCCCGCACCCAGGGCGTCCAGCGCCGCCATGTCCGCGGCCGCCAGCTCGAAGCCGAACACGTCCAGGTTCTCCCGGATGCGCGCGGGGGTCACCGACTTCGGGATCACGATGTTCCCGTGCTGCAGGTGCCAGCGCAGCACCACCTGCGCGGCGCTGCGGCCGTACGCGGCGGCGATCGCGGCCACGGCCGGGAGCGTCAGCAGCTCCTTGCCCTGGCCCAGCGGGGACCAGGCCTCGGTGGCGATGCCGCGCCCGGCGTGTACGGCGCGCAGCTCGGCCTGCGGGAAGAGCGGGTGCAGCTCGACCTGGTTCACGGCCGGGACCAGCTCGCTCTCGGCGGCGATCCGGTCCAGGTCGGCCGGGCGGAAGTTCGACACGCCGACCGCCTTGGCGCGGCCGCTCGCCGCGATCTCCTCGAAGGTCTTCCAGATGGCGACGAAATCGTCGCGCATCGGCCGCGGCCAGTGGATCAGGTACAGGTCGACGTGGTCGAGGCGGAGCTTGGCGAGGGAGTCGTCGAAGGCGCGCAGCACCTGGTCCCGGCCCCACTTCTGCTTCCGGCCGTTCCACAGCTTGGTGGTGACGAACAGCTCCTCGCGGGCCAGCCCGGAAGCGGCGACGGCCTTGCCGGTGCCCGCCTCGTTGCCGTAGACGGCGGCCGTGTCGATGCTGCGGTAACCGGCCTCCAGGGCGGTCCCGACGGCGCGCTCAGCCTCCGCGTCCGGCACCTGCCAGACGCCGTAGCCGAGCTGGGGCATGAGCGTGCCGTTGTTGAGCTTGATGGCGGGGACCTGGTTCACGTCTGGTCGTTCCCTCACGTCGGGGCGTCGGTACGTCGGTGCGGCGGCGGTGGAGCGTCGCACAAGGGGCGATAACCGGCCCCTCGTGCGACGTATTCCCGCCATTCTTCCGTGCGGGCCCTCATGCGGTGCCGAGGTACGCCTCCCGCACCAGCGGGTTCGCCCGTACCTCGGCCGCGGTGCCCTCGGCCAGCACCGTCCCGAGGTCCAGTACGACGACCCGCGCGCACAGCTCCATCACGAAGGCCACGTTGTGCTCGACGAGCAGCACCGCGCAGCCCTCCCGCTCCGCCAGCCGCCGCACGACCTCCGCGAGCCGGGCGCGCTCGGGCGCGGACATGCCCGACGCCGGCTCGTCCAGCAGCAGCACCCTCGGCGGATCGGCCACCGCACGGGCCAGTTCGACCATCCGGGCCTGCCCGACGGGCAGCCCGCCGGCGTACGAGGCCCCGAGCGCGCCGATCCCGCAGTCGGCCAGCACCCGCTCGCCGCGGGCCCGGCGCTCGCGCTCCCGGGCCCGCCGGGCCGGCAGGGCGAGGAGATCGGCGGCCGGCCCGCCCCCGCCGCCCCGCCACTCCTGTGCCACCAGGACGTTGTCGGCCACGCTCAGCTGTCCGAACAACTGCTGCCGCTGGAAGGTCCGGCGGATCCCGTGCCGGGCCCGCCAGACGGGGGAGCGGCGGGTGACGTCCGCCCCGTCCAGCAGCATCCGCCCCTGGTCGGGGCGGCGGATCCCGGACAGCACATCGAACAGGGTCGTCTTCCCGGCGCCGTTCGGCCCGATCAGCCCGCACACCTCGCCCGCGCGGACCCCGAGGTCCACCCCGGTCAGCGCCCGGACACCGCCGAAGCGCACTCCGACCCCGAGGGCCTCCAGCACGTACCCGCCCTCGCTCATGTCGCCATCCCCAGGTAGGCCTCGGTGAGCCGGTCCGCCTCCACCTCGGCCCGGGGGCCGCACCAGGAGACCCGGCCCTGGGAGAGGTAGGCCACGGTGTCGGCGATCCCGAGGATCCCGGCCGCCTTCTCCTCCACCAGGAGCAGCGCCGTCCCGGCGTCGCGGAGCTCGGTGAGCAGTGCGTACACCTCCTCCACCACGCGCGGGGCGAGCCCGAGCGAGGGTTCGTCGGCGATCAGCACCGCGGGCGGCCGCTGGAGCAGCGGAGCCAGGGCCAGCATCTGCTGCTCCCCGCCCGAGAGCGCTCCGGCGGGGATCCCGCGCCGCTCGGCGAGCCGCGGGAAGCGTGCGTAGACGGCGGCGCGGGCGGCGGCGTCCTCCAGGTACAGGGCCAGGTTCTCCTCGATGGTGAGCGCGGGGAAGATCCCGCGTCCTTCGGGGGCGAGCAGCACCCCGGCCCGCGACCGGCGCACGGCCCCGTCCCGGGTCGCGTCCCGCCCGGCCACGTACACCGCCCCGGCCCCGACCGGCAGCAGCCCGGCGGCGACCCGGCAGGCGGTGCTCTTCCCGGCCCCGTTCGGCCCCAGCACGGCGAGGATCTCGCCCGCGCGGACGGTGAGGTCGACCCCGTGCAGCACGAGCCCCCCGTCGTACCCGGCGGTTACCTCGCGCAGCTCCAGGGCGACATCAGCCCCGCCGGCGATTGAGGCGCGGAGGTCCGGGGGCGGAGCCCCCGAGGGGTCCGGGGCGGAGCCCCGGGAGGCGGGGGCGGCGGCGCGCCGCCGCGCCAGCCGCACCGGCACCGCCGCGCAGTACCCGTCCGGGTCATTGGCCAGGGCCAGTCCGGCCAGGCCGAACAGGATCACCGGCAGATGCGCCGACTCCGTCACGTAGTCCGCCAGCACCCGCGGAGCAGCGGCGAACACCAGCCCCGCCACCGCCGCGTACTGCGGCCTGCGCACACCCGCCGCCACCACCACCGCCAGCCACACCAGCCCGGTCATCGCGGTGAAGTCCGTCGCCGTGATCCGGGTGTTGTACGAGGCGTACAGCACGCCCCCGAACCCGGCCAGTCCCGCCGACAGGGTGAACAGCAGCAGTTTCGTGCGCAGTACGGAGACCCCCGAGGCGACGGCCGCCGCCGGGGCCGACCGGACCGCCAGCATCGCCCGCCCCGACGGGGAGTGGCGCAGCGCGGTCAGCCCGGCCGCCACCAGCGCGACCAGGACCACCAGGGCCACCCCCAGCGCCCGGTCGTCGGAGAGGTCCACCGGTCCGAAGACCGGCCGCGGGATCGACCATCCGGCATCGCCGTTGCGCAGCCACCGCAGCTGGAACAGCACCTGATCGGCCAGGAAGGCCAGCGCCAGCGTGGCCAGGGCCAGGGACCTGCCCCCCAGCCGCAGCGCCGGCAGTGCGACGAGCGCCCCCAGCAGGGCCGCCGCGCACGTGCCCACGGCCAGCGCGGCCACGAAGGGCCAGCCCCGGCTCATGAGCAGCCCGGCCACGAGCGCGGCGCCGGTCACGAAGGTGCCCTGCGCCAGCGACACCATCGCCCCGAGCCCGGTCACCACCGTGAAGGACATGAACACGAGCGCGATGGCCAGCCCCTGCGCCAGCAGGCCGCTCCAGAAGGGGGTGGTCACGGTGTAGAGCGCCACGCACAGCGCTGCCGCACCCGCCGCCCACACCCCCCACCGCCGCCCCCACGAGGCCCCGGCCAGATGGTCGACCGGCGGCGCGTCCACGGCCGCGACCCCAGCCGTCCGCGCCCTACGGGTCAGCACCAGCAGCCCGCCGAACAGGATCAGGAAGGGCACGGCCGTCCGGAAGCCGGTGACGGACTCGGCGAAGGCCGCGTACCCGGCCACCAGGTTCTGCAGCACCCCGAGCCCGAGTCCGCCCGCGAAGGCGAGCGGCACGGAAGCGAACCGTCCGATGACCGCCGCCGTGGCCGACACGAACAGGAACAGGGTGAAGTCGTGTGCCGACAGTCCCAGCAGCGGGGTCGCCAGCACACCCGCGAGGCCCGCCAGGCCCGACGCGATCATCCAGGCCACCGACGACAGCCGGTCGGCGCTGATGCCTCGCAGCTCGGTCAGCGAGCGGTTGTCGACGGCGGCCCGCAGCCGCAGCCCCAGCCGCGTGTGCCGCATCAGCACCCACAGGGCCACCGCGACCAGCGCCGTCACCACCCAGGTGATCAGCTGGTCGGAGTCGATGCCGACGCCGTCCGCGAGCTGCCAGGACCTCGCGGGGCTGGGCCCCACTCCCGGCAGCCCGAACTGGTTCTCCGCCGGCTTGACCGGCGCGCCCGCCTCCGCCAGCAGTTCCACCAGCCACAGCCCGGCGGCCGGCAGGGCCACCAGCAGCCCGATGGTGGCCACGATCTGCGCGGTCTCGCCGACCCGGGCGAGCCGCCGGAACATCAGCCGGTCCAGCCCCCAGCCGAGACCGGGGGCCAGGACGAAGACCACCAGCAGGGCGGCCGGGACGGCGGGCCAGCCCAGCCCCGAGTGCAGCTCGTAGAAGGTGAGCGCGCACAGGTAGGCGGTGGCCCCGTGCGCGAAGTTGAACAGTCCGGACGCCGAGTACGACAGCACCAGCCCGGTGGCGAGCAGTGCGTACAGGGCGCCGGAGACCAGACCGCTCAGGACGAAGACGAGCAGATCCCCCATGCCGCGGCCCTACTTGAAGGGGATGGGTTCGTAGCACTTGAACGGTACGGAGACCTCGTACGCGCCGTTCTTCAGCTGTACGAGCGCCCCGCAGCCGAAGCTGTCCTTCTGCCCCTTGGGCTCCGCGCGGTCGCCGACGAGCGTGCCGGTGTCGGAGAAGCCCTGCGCGGCGGCCTGGAAGGACTCGACGGTCAGGTTCTTGCCGGCCTTCTGCGCGATGGAGAGGAAGAGGTCGGCCGACATGTACCCGGTGAGAGTGTGCATGCTCAGCGGGACGTCCTGCCCGCCCGCGGCCGCCTTCACGTCGGCCTTGAACTGCGCCATCTTCGGGTCGGTCGACTCGAAGGGCTGGAACTGCAGCAGCACGTGCACCCCGTCGAGGGCCTGCTTGGTGGCGTCCTTGGCGAGCAGCCCGGGGTCGTAGTCGGTCGGGTCGGAGAGCAGTCCTTGGTAGCCGCTGCGCTTGAGGGCGGTGAACAGTCCGATGTTGTTCGGGGTCTGCATGACGGAGACGACGGCGTCCGGGGCCTTGCCGTCGTCGGCGGCGAGGATCTCCTTCACGTACGCGGACCAGTCGCTCGGCACGGCGGTGGCGGGCACGGAGGCCTTGGCGTAGGAGACCTTGAACCCGGCGCTGGTGAAGCCCTGCTGGAAGGTCCGGATGCCGAACTTGCCGGCGTCGCTGTCGTTGGCGATGATCGCGACCGATTTGCCCTGGGCCCCGCCGAGGATCCGGCCGATGCCCTCGGGCCAGGTCTGGTTGAGGGTGCCGCCGGGGGTGGGGACCAGGCAGCCGTTGAAGCCGTAGATGTGCTTGGGTCCGCAGAAGGCGGGCAGGGTGCCCCAGCCGAAGGTGGGGACCTTCTCCTGCTCCAGGAAGTCCGCGCCGGAGAACGTCACCGAGCTCATGGGGGAGACGGCGAAGACCTTGTCCTGCTGGACGAGTTTGCGGGCGGCCGCCAGGTTCTTGGCGGGGTCCTGGCCGTCGTCCTCCGCGCCGAGGTAGTCGATCTTGCGTCCGTTGATCCCGCCCTCGGCGTTGGCCCGGAGGTAACGGGCCTTGGCGCCGAGGTCGGTGTCCTTCTTGCTGTAGCCGCTGGCGCTGGTCATCGACACGATCCCGCCGACCTTGATCGAGTCGTCGCTCACTCCCCGGGAGTTGCCCGCCGTGTCGCCGGGTTTGCCGGGGGAGGTTCCGTTGGTGGAGGCGGAGTTGCAGGCGGAGACGAGCGCGAGGGCCACCGCCGCGGCGGCCAGGGTGCGGATCGGTCGCAACATGTCGGGGATCCCCTCCGGTTGGAATCCCCGCATTCTGTGCGCGACCTGACGGATCGTCAATATTGTCGACGAGTGGAAATGACGATCCGTCAGTTAGGGTCGCGCGCACCCGGCGGACCGCCCGGACCTGCGCCGCGCAGGCCCCGGCCGGGCCCGGCTCAGGAGGAGTACAGGGCCGCGACCTCCTTCGCGTACGCCTTCTCGATCGCCCGGCGCTTGAGCTTCAGCGAGGGGGTCAGCAGCCCCCGCTCCTCCGTGAACTGCTCGCCCAGCACCCGGAAGGTGCGGATCGCCTCCGCCTGCGAGACCAGGGTGTTCGCGGCCACCACGGCCCGGCGCACCTCCGCCGTCAGCTCGGGGTCACCCACCAGCTCCTTCGCCGGCAGCTGCGGCCGCCCGCGCATCGACAGCCAGTGCGCTATCCCGTCCATGTCCAGGGTGAGCAGCGCCGCGATGTACGGCCGGTCGTTGCCCACCAGCACGCACTGCGACACCAGCGGATGCGAACGCACCCGCTCCTCCAGCGCGGCGGGCGCGACGCTCTTGCCGTTGGAGGTCACCAGGATGTCCTTCTTGCGCCCGGTGATGGTCAGGTACCCGTCCGCGTCCAGCCGGCCCAGGTCCCCGGTGGCCAGCCAGCCGCCGCGCAGGACCGCCTCGGTGGCCCGGGGGTCGTTGAGGTACCCGGAGAAGATGTGGCTGCCGTGCAGCCAGACCTCCCCGTCGTCCGCGATGTGCACCGTACTGCCCGGGATCGGCCGCCCCACCGTGCCGTACTTGGTCGCACCGGGCGGGTTCGCGGTGGCCGCCGCGCACGACTCGGTCAGCCCGTACCCCTCGAACACCGTGATCCCGGCCCCGTCGAGGAACAGCCCCAGGCGGCGCGACATCGCCGACCCGCCCGACATGGCGTGCCGCACCCGGCCGCCCATCGCCTCGCGGACCTTCCCGTAGACGAGCCGGTCGAAGAGCTGGTGCTCCATGCGCAGCGCGGCCGACGGCCCCGGCCCGGTGCCGAAGGCCTTGCGCTCGCGCGCCTCCGCGTACCGCACGGCCGTCTCCACCGCCCGGTCGAAGGGGCCCGTACGTCCCTCCGCCTCCGCCTTGCGGCGGGCGCCCGCGAAGACCTTCTCGAAGACGTGCGGGACGCCCAGCACGAAGGTCGGTCGGAAGGCGGCGAGGTCCGGCAGCAACTCGGCGGCCGCCAGGACCGGTTGGTGGCCCAGCTTCACCCGCGCCCGGACGGCGGCCACCTCCACCATCCGCCCGAAGACGTGCGCCAGCGGCAGGAAGAGCAGGGTGGACGGCTCCTCGCCCTGCCGGGCCTGGAATACCGACTCCCAGCGGCTGACCAGGGTGTCGGTCTCGTACATGAAGTTGGCGTGCGTGAGGACGCACCCCTTCGGCCGGCCCGTCGTCCCGGAGGTGTAGATGACGGTGGCGGTCGCGTCGGGTGTCACGGCGCCCCGGTGGCGGTGCACGACGTCCTCGGCGACCCCGCGGCCGTCGGCGACCAGTCCCTCCACGGCCCCGGCGTCGAGCTGCCACAGCCGGCGCAGGCGGGGGAGCCGGTCGATGACCGATCCCACCGTCATGGCCTGGTTCTCGTCCTCGACCACGCAGGCCGTGCAGTCGGAGTCGAAGAGGATCCAGTGCACCTGATCGGCGGAGGACGTCGGATACACCGGCACGGGCTGGGCGCCGATCGCCCACAGGGCGAAGTCGAAGATCGTCCACTCGTACCGGGTGCGGGACATGACGGCGACCCGGTCCCCGAAGCGCACCCCCTGGGCCAGCAGGCCCCGGGCGAGCG
Organism: Streptomyces nojiriensis; assembly: GCF_017639205.1. Lineage (NCBI taxonomy): Bacteria > Bacillati > Actinomycetota > Actinomycetes > Kitasatosporales > Streptomycetaceae > Streptomyces > Streptomyces nojiriensis. Next base: position 7,320,426 of record NZ_CP071139.1, read on the forward strand.
CGAGCACCTCGGCGGCCAGCTCCCGGGACGTCACGTCCCGCCAGACCCCGTCGGTCTTCCGGCCGAGAACCACCCGGTCCGGCTCCTCGCGGGCGTACTGGAAGACGATGTCGGCCAGGCCGCCGACGGGTGCGCCCGTGACGACGGGTGGGACGGTGATCTCGCGCAAGGCCCCGCTCCTCTCCGCGCGCCGCGGTGAACGTACCTCATGGTCAACAGGGGGTGACCGGCCTTCGGATACCTCCACAAGACCTCCCCAGTGATCACGCCGTTCACGCCGTTGACGTGCGACTGAGCCGGTCCGCGCCGGAGAGCACGGCCGCGGCCAGTGCCTCGGCCGCGGCCGGCGGACGCGACCCGCGGAGCAGCGCGAACTCCACCGGACCGAGCTCCGGCAGCCCGCCGACCCGCACCAGCCCGGGCGGGATCAGCCCCCGGGCGTGCGCCATCACACCGAGGCCGGCCCGGGCCGCCGCGATCAGGCCGCTCAGGCTGCCGCTGGTGCACGCGATCCGCCACGCCCGCCCCTCGCCCTCCAGCACCTCCAGCGCCCGGGCGCGGGTGATGCCCGGCGGCGGGAAGACGATCAGCGGCACAGGGCGCTCCGGGTCCACCCGCAGCCCCTCCGCGCCGATCCACACCATCCGGTCCCGCCACACGAGCCGGCCCCGCTCGTCCCCCGGCCCCCGCCGTTTCGCCAGCACCAGGTCGAGACGGCCCGCGTCCAGCCGCTCGTGCAGCGTTCCCGAGAGCTCCACCGACAGCTCCAGATCCACCTCGGGGTGCTCGTGCCGGAACCCTTCGAGGATCTCCGGAAGGCGCGTCAGCACGAAGTCCTCCGAGGCTCCGAACCGCAGCCGCCCGCGCAGCCGCGTCCCCGCGAAGAACGCCGCCGCCCGCTCGTTCGCCTCCAGGATCGTCCGCGCGAAGCCGAGCAGCGCCTCGCCGTCCTCCGTCAGCCCCACGCTGTGCGTGTCCCGGACGAACAGCGGCCGCCCCGTCGCCTCCTCCAGCCGCCGCACGTGCTGGCTGACCGTGGACTGCCCCACGCCGAGCCGCCCCGCGGCCTGCGTGAAGCTGAGCGTCTGGGCCACCGTGAGGAAGGTCCGCAACTGGACAGGGTCGTACATACCGCCACGTTAGCCGCTCATCATGGTTCGCGATGGCAGTGAGTGCGGTGTGCGGGTTTCCCGATGAACGCCCACCGCCGACCATGAGAGGGAGCCCCCGCCCCGACAGCAAGTGAGCACCCCCGCATGCGCCGCCCCCACCTCCCCGCCCGGCTGCCGCTGGACCCGTACATCCTGGCGCTGCTCGCCACCGTGGGCCTCGCCGCCCTGCTCCCGGCCCGCGGCCCGGCCGCCACCGCCGCCGACCTCGCCTCCACCGCGGCCGTGGCCCTGCTCTTCTTCCTCTACGGTGCCCGGCTCTCCACCCGCGAGGCCCTCGACGGCCTGCGCCACTGGCGGCTCCACCTCACCGTGCTCGCCTGCACCTTCGTACTCTTCCCGCTCCTCGGCCTCGCCGCCCGCGGCCTCGTCCCCGGCCTGCTCACCGCCCCGCTCTACGGCGGCCTGCTCTTCCTCTGCCTGGTCCCCTCGACCGTGCAGTCCTCCATCGCCTTCACCTCGATCGCCCGCGGCAACGTCCCGGCCGCGATCTGCGCCGGCTCCTTCTCCAGCCTGGCCGGCATCGTCCTCACCCCCCTCCTCGCCGCCGCCCTGCTCGGCGGCGACGCGGGCGGCTTCTCCCTCGACTCCCTCCTCAAGATCACCCTCCAGCTCCTGCTGCCGTTCCTCCTCGGACAGGCCCTGCGCCCCTGGGCCGGCGGCTTCCTCGTCCGCCACAAGCGGGTCCTCGGCTACGTCGACCGCGGCTCGATCCTGCTCGTCGTCTACGCCGCCTTCAGCGCGGGCGTGGTCGCGGGCATCTGGCACCGGGTGAGCCTCCCGCGGCTCGCCGCCCTGATGCTGGTGGAGGCCGTACTCCTCGCCGTCATGCTCCTCGCCACCTGGTACGGCGCCGCCCGCCTCGGCTTCGGCCGCGCGGACCGCATCGCCATCCAGTTCGCCGGGTCGAAGAAGAGCCTGGCCGCCGGACTCCCCATGGCCAGCGTGCTGTTCGGGGCCCACGCCGCCCTCGCCGTGCTCCCGCTGATGCTCTTCCACCAGATGCAGCTGATGGTCTGCGCGGTCATCGCCCGGCGCCGCGCCCAGGACCCGGCGCCCGAACTCGCCGCCGAGCGTGTGGCGGACGTCTCGCCCGCGCTCGAACGGCCCGCGCCCCGGGCCCGTTAACGTTCGGTGGTGACCTGGATACGCCCGCTCGCCGCCCACGCCGAACGCCCCTGCACACTGGTGGTCTGCCGCGGCTGCTGCTGCGGTGACCCGCGCAAGAACCCCGGCTCCGACCACGCCGGTCAGCTCGCCCGGCTGCGCGAGGCCGCCGCCGCTTCCGGGGGCCGCCTGGCCGTCCGTACGAGCGAGTGCCTCGGCCCCTGCGCCCAGGCCAACGTCATCGTGGTCCAGCCCACCACCGAGGCCCGCCGCCGCGGTGCCCGCGCGACCTGGTTCGGCTGGGCCCTGGACGACACCGCGACCGACGAGATCATCGCCTGGGCCGAATCCGGCGGCCCGGGCACCACCCCGCTCCCGCCCACCCTGGACCTGCACCGCATCGACCCCCCGACCCCGAAGCCGGCCAAGGACTCCCCGCGCCGCGGCCGCCGGGGACGCTGACGTGCAGAACCTCGCCCGCGCGGTGCTCGTGTTAGTCGGCCTGCTGGTCCTTCTGGTGATCCGGCTGGCCCTGTCCCTCGACCTGGAGGACGGCAAACCCTCCGTGCCGCTCACGGCGCAGGACGTCACCGGCACGTGGCAGGGCGACCGCGGAGGCCGGCTCGAGGTGCTGGCCGACGGCCGGGCCCGCCTCACGGAGCTCTCGGGCTGGCCGTGCACCCCCGGCCCGCAGCGGGCCGTGCTCACCGGCGAGGGCACCTGGATCCTCGCTCGGCACTCCGACGAGGACCCGGGGATCCAGATCCTGATCAAGTTCACCGTCGACGGCACGCCCGCGGTACAGGCCTGCGACAACTGGCTCGTGCTCCACGGCACCGGCAAAGGGGGCGTCTCGGGGGACGGCGGCGACGTGTGGGCCTCGTTCCTCAGCCACGGTAGTGGCAACAAGGAGCTTTTCCGGCGTACTCCTACAGGGTGATCCGCTCCTCGCCCGCGTAGATGTTCATGTCCGGCCCCCGCAGGAAGCCGACCAGCGTCATCCCCGACTCCAGCGCCAGGTCCACCGCCAGCGAGGACGGCGCCGAGACGGCCGCCAGCACCGGGATGCCCGCCATCACGGCCTTCTGCACGAGCTCGAAGGAGGCCCGGCCCGACACCAGCAGGACCGCGCCCGCGAGGGGGAGCCGCCCGGACTGGTACGCCCGGCCCACGATCTTGTCCACCGCGTTGTGCCGGCCGACGTCCTCCCGCAGGTCGAGCAGCTCGCCCTGCGCCGTGAACAGCCCGGCCGCGTGCAGTCCGCCCGTACGGTCGAAGACCTTCTGGGCCGCGCGCAGCCGGTCCGGCATCGCGCTCAGGACCTGCGCGGGCACCCGTACCGGATCGGCGGCGATCCCCGGGAAGCGGGTCGCCGTACGGACCGCGTCCAGGCTGGCCTTCCCGCACAGGCCGCACGAGGAGGTGGTGTAGACGTTCCGCTCCAGCGTGATGTCCGGCACCGGGACCCCGGCGGCCAGCTGGACGTTCACCACGTTGTAGGTGTTCGAACCCTCCTCGGTCGCCCCCTCGCAGTAGGTGACGGCCTGCACGTCCGAGGCGGCCGCGAGCACCCCCTCGCTGACCAGGAAGCCCACCGCCAGGGCGAAGTCGTCGCCCGGCGTACGCATCGTGATGGCCAGCGGTTTGCCGTTCAGGCGTATCTCCAGCGGCTCCTCGGCCACCAGTGTGTCCGGCCGGACACCCGCCCCGCCGTTCCGGATCCGGACGACGCGACGGCGCTCGGTGACCCGTCCCATGGTGATCAGCCCACCCCTTCTGTTCTCGCCTCTGTTCTCGCCGGTTCCCGACAAGCTCATTGTCCCGGTTCCGCTTCCCGCGACGCCCCCGGCAGGTGGATCCTCGGGAAGCTCCAAAATCCGGGGCCGGAATCCTGTCGGGTCACGCGCACACGTACCCACCAGTAGCAGGCAAAGCTGGGTGATCCTGACTTCCGTACAAGGGGGGACCCCGCCCATGACCGGTTCACGCGTGGTGGCGCTAGGGCACTACCAGCCCGCGAAAGTGCTCACCAACGAGGACCTCGCGGCCATGGTCGACACCACCGACGAGTGGATTCGGTCCCGCGTCGGCATCCGCACGCGCCACATGGCCGGCCCGGACGAACCGGTGGACGAGCTGGCCTACCAGGCGGCGGGCAAGGCGCTGGCCGGCGCCGGCCTGACCCCGGACGACATCGACCTGGTGCTCGTCGCCACGTCGACCGCGATCGACCGTTCGCCCAACATGGCCGCGCGCGTCGCCGCCAAGCTGGGCATGGGCGGCGGACCCGCCGTGATGGACATCAACGTCGTCTGCTCGGGCTTCACCCATGCCCTGGCCACCGCCGACCACGCCATCCGGGCCGGCTCCGCCACCCGCGCCCTGGTCATCGGCGCCGACAAGATGACCGAGATCACCGACTGGACCGACCGCACCACCTGCGTGCTCACCGGCGACGGAGCGGGCGCGGCCGTCGTCGAGGCCTGCGAGGAGCCGGGCATCGGCCCGGTCCTGTGGGGTTCGGTCCCGGAGATGGGCAACGCGGTCCGGATCGAGGGCTCGCCGCCGGTCTTCGCCCAGGAGGGCCAGTCGGTCTACCGCTGGACCACCAGCCAGCTCCCGCCGCTCGCCCGCAAGGTGTGCGAGAAGGCCGGGGTCACCCCGGAGGAACTGGCCGCGGTCGTCCTGCACCAGGCGAACCTGCGGATCATCGAGCCCCTCGCGGCGAAGATCGGCGCCGTCAACGCCGTCGTCGCCCGCGATGTCGTCGAGTCCGGCAACACCTCGGCCGCCAGCATCCCGATGGCCCTGTCGAAGCTGGTCCAGCGCGGCGAGATCCCCTCCGGCGCCCCGGTCCTCCTCTTCGGCTTCGGCGGCAACCTCTCCTACGCGGGCCAGGTCATCAGCTGCCCGTAGGCGTCGCGGTGCAGCCCGGGGTCCAGCGGACCTCGGCTCCCAGCGTCCCCAGCAGCACGACGACGAGCGCCACCAGCTGCCAGAGCCCGGAGGCGACGGTGCCGACCGGGACCGTCGCCAGGACGAGCACCAGCGCCGCCGCCCGGAACCGTGCCGGGCCGATCCCGAGCACGGTCCGGAAGGCCAGGTCGCCGGCGAGGTAGACGGCGACCCCGCCCGCGAGGGCGAGTGCCGGGCCGGTGTGCAGGTGCTCGCCCAGGTGCCCGATGGTCTTCTTGACACCGGCCGCGAAGGCGGCGATCCCGAGCAGCATGGGCAGGAAGGCGTAGTAGTAGGCGAGCATCGCCAGCTTGAAACGGTTCTCGGGCGGCGTCTCGGCGAAGACCTCCTCGGCCCGGCCCTCGTCGCGCACGAAGTACATCCACCACAGCGCCGACGCGACGGCGAGCGCGAGGAAGGCGCCCCCGGCGATCCCCGCGGACAGCGGCAGCGAGCCGGTCCCGATGCCGATCGCGATGACGGACTCGCCGAAGACGATGATCAGCAGCAGCCCGTGCCGCTCCACGAGGTGCCCGGAGCTCATGCCGCCGAGCTGGTCGCTGACGGTCGTCACCGCGGTCACGGCCTCGGCGGGCTCCGCCCCGCTCGCCGCCACCCGCTGCACCAGCTGCGGCACGGCGAACTGGATCAGCAGGGCGAGCATCCACAGCCCCCAGGCGGGCGGCCCGTCGAAGAACCCGGCGGCCAGCACCGACAGCGCGCACAGCATGTTGGGGAGCGCGAACCAGAGCACGCCGAACCCGTGCGCCTGCGTGTAGAGGGCGCTGTGCACGAGGACCACGAACACGTACCCCAGGCCGAAGGCGATCCCGCCGGCGCCGAACGCGGTCGGCACGGCCAGCGCGCACACCATGAACGCCCCCATGGCCAGCATCAGCAGCACCCGCCGGACCGTCCGGTCCGGCGGCACCTGGTTGGTCAGGTGCGCGTAGCCCCCGTACATCCAGAACAGGACGGTGAAGATCAGCACCACCTGCCCGGCGCCCCGCAGGCTCAGGTCGTCCGCCAGAAGCACCGTCAACTGCGTGATGGTGAAGACGAAGACGAGGTCGAAGAACAGCTCCAGCGTGCTGACGCGGTGCTCGGATTCCATGCGCGGCTCCCCCCGGACGTGTGCGCAGCCATCCGACCGCCCGACTCCCCACGGTGTCCAGCCGGTATCAGCATCCGGAAGCGGAAGCGCGGCATCCCAACTCCCCGCCGCAGGCACCGGGCCGCCGCCCCCATGGTGGCGAGACAGCCCGTCTCGCTATGGCCTCCGGTGCATGCGTGCAGGTCAGCCCGGCGTGGCGGAGGATCACCGCCCGGATAAGTGGTCGGAACCCCGCCGATCCTTTGCTATTGTTGTCCATGTCGCCGCGGGAAACCGGGGCCGACCACCTGGTCCGGGTGGCGGAATGGCAGACGCGCTAGCTTGAGGTGCTAGTGCCCTTTATCGGGCGTGGGGGTTCAAGTCCCCCCTCGGACACAAGAAGCAGGAGCCCCACACGTCGTGTGGGGCTCCTGCTGTTTTCCCGGTCCGGGACGCTCACGGACCCAGGACCACCAGGCCCGTCGGGGTGGTCAGGCTGCCCGGGACGACCGACGTGAAGGTGTGGGGCAGCGACAGGCGGGGCTGGCCGGTGTCCGGGGCGGCGTCGAAGAGGTAGGCCGCGGCCGCCGCGGTGTCGCTGACCAGGTGCGGGCCGCCCGCCGCAGCTGCGCCTCCGGCGAGCGGGGTACGGAAGAGCCGCCGCAGGTGCCGCAGGGTCTCGGGGGTGAGCGGGGTGACCGGGGACCGCACCGGCCGGCGCCGGTCGGCCGGAGCCTGTTCCGCGTCCGCGTCCGCCGCCGGGGCGTCCGGGGGGATCGCGCCGGTCAGGAGCAGGGCCAGGAGCACCGGGACGGCCTTGCGGCGCAGGGTCTCGGTGGCCGCTCCCAGCCGGTGGGCGTGGCGCGCGGGCAGCGAGAGCGCAAGGCTCCCGGCGGCACCCCCGGTGGCGATCGGGACCGCCGAGCAGACGACCCCGGGGGAGTACTCGCGCAGGTCGAACACGGGCGCTCCCGGAGCCACCGCGTCCAGCGCGCTGAGCAGGACCCTGCTGTCGGTGATCGTCCGCGGGGTGAGCCGCGCGGGCCGGTGCCGGGCCACGTGGTCGGCGCGGCCGTCGTGGTCGAGCTGGGCCAGCAGGCATTTGCCCACCGCGCTGGCATGCGCGGCGGCTCGGAAGTCGACCCACTCCCGCACCGGCGGGGTCGCGGGCCCGTCCGCCATCTGCGTGATCCGGACCTCGCCCTCGGCGTACCGGCTGAGGTACACCGCCGCGCCCGCGCTGTCCCGAGCCAGGGCCAAGGTGCGCTGGAGCTGCCCGGCCAGGCCCTGACCGCCCGGGGCGGCGAGCCGGTCCAGTGCGGGGCCGCGCCCGTACACCCCGCGGGCCGGGCGCACCGCGTACTCCTCCTCGCACAGCATCGCCAGCAGGGGCCGCAGTTCCCCTTCGGCGAGGCCGGACTCCCGCGCGAGCCGGTCGGCCCGGACCCCCAACGGGTGCCGCTCCAGGACGTGTACGACGGCCAGCGCGCGGCGCGCCTCCGTCAGGGCCCGGCCCGTTCCGGCCCGGGCGGCGCTCCCGCGGCTCGCCGCCGTCAGCGCGGGGTGGCGCAGCGGTCCGGCGGCCGGCCCGGCCGCCGCCACCGGCGCGACGACCGTGACGGGCTGCGGCAGGAGCGCGGCCAGCACCCCGGACAGCCCCGGCCTCGGCAGCGGCACCGGGCCCAGGTCGGGATCCTCGAGCTGGTCGACGTGGCGCAGCACGGCCGCCTGCGTGCACAGCCGGATCTCGCGCAGATCCCTTCGGCCGCCCGGCCGGAAGCCGCGCCGGCCCAGCTCGCGCGCCCAGTGCCGGGCGTCGTGGTGCTCGCCGCGCCGGGAGTGGTCGAGGAAGAGGCAGTACGCGGCCGCTGAGGTCCGCGGGCTGCCGGACCCGGCGGCGAACTGCCACCAGAAGCGGGCTCCTTCGCGCAGCCCGGCCAGGTGCAGCAGACAGCCGAAGACGACCGCCCCGGCCAGGTCGGCGTGTCCGTCGGTGAGGAAGGAGTCGAGGTGCGCGCCGGCCCCGGGCGCGCACGTGGTGGCGAGGCAGACGGCCTTGAGGTCGCGCCGGGCCCGTTCGGCGTCGAGCGGGCAGTCCCGGGCGGGGTCGCTCCAGCCGTGCACCGACCGGCGCCGGGCGCGGTGTCCGGAGGCGGGCGGGTGCGGCGTGGCGCGCAGCAGCCGGGCCTCGGCGGCGCCGAGGTCGTAGTACCGGTAGCGGTCACGGACGCCCGCCCGGGCGAGGAACTCGGCCAGGGAGCGCGGGACCGGGTCGCCGTCCTGCAGCTCCTGCCGTTCGTAGCGCCTCATGATTCGGCTGGTTCGGCTGGTTCGGCTGGTTCGGCTGGTTCGGGCGATGCGGCGGACGTGGCGAGCAGGCGGGCGAGCCGCCGGTGGGCCTGTCCGAGGTAGGAGCGGACCGTGGCCTCGTCGACGCCCATCACGGCGGCGGCCTCACCGGGGGTGCACTGGAGTCCGTACCGCAGCAGTACCGAGTCGCGTTGCCGCTCGGCGAGCCGGGAGACGGCGGAGTAGAAGCGGATGGTGTCGGTCAGCACCTCGTACTGATCGGCGTGGGCCTCCTTGAGGGCGGCCTCGAAGGCGCTGATGTCCATCGGCTCCGGCCGCTGCTGCCACGGATGGCGCCGGCGCTGCCCGTCGACCAGGCAGTGCTTGAGCACGGTCCAGGCGTAGGCGTCGAGGCGGTCCATGTGGAGCATCCGCATCCACTCACCCATGATCGAGTCGAAGGCGGCGTCCACCGCCTCCTCCGCCGCCGCGTCGGAGCCCAGCTGCAGATACGCGAAGCGCATGTACGCGGGCCGCCGATTGGCGTGGAAGGCCCAGTACGACAGGCGCGCCGTCGGATCCCACTGGCTCATGGGAGTCGGCCGCCGGCGCCGGCTCGGTAGTCCCACGGCCCCACCGGACTCCTCCGGTCCGCCATCGTTCACCGCTCCACCTCATCCCCTGTGCGCTGAACAGGAAAGCAGCGCGGGCGCACTCGGAGGGCGCAGAGAAGAAACCTGGAAGCAATACGTCGTGGATGATCGGCCCGTGATCGATCTCGATCGCGCGCGGCTCCAGTCGGCACGTATGCATATGCCCGCTGCCGGTGCCGCCGCAGCTGCCGTCGCCCCGGGCGCCGGTCGGGTGCGCCGCGGTCCGGCTGTAACATGGGCCCGATCGCGAGGGCCGTGACGGAGAGGTCACTGCCCTCGCTTTTGCTTTACGTCCACCCATGAACAAATGCGGCGCGTGGCCTCGCGGCGGTTCGATACGATGAACCGCATTCACAATCCGTTACGTCACGTTGTACCGCACATAGGAAATGGAGCATCCGAGGATGGCTCGACACCTGATCACCAGCGCGCTTCCGTACATCAACGGGATCAAGCACCTGGGCAACATGGTCGGGTCGATGCTTCCGGCGGATGTGTACTCCCGGTACCTCCGCCAGCGCGGCCACGACGTCCTCTACATCTGCGCCACCGACGAGCACGGCACCCCCGCCGAGCTCGCCGCCAAGGAGGCCGGCGTCTCGGTCGCCGAGTTCTGCGCGCAGGCCCACGACGCCCAGAAGGCGGTCTACGACGGCTTCGAGCTGTCCTTCGACTACTTCGGCCGCAGCTCCTCCGCGCAGAACCGCGAGATCACCCAGCACTTCGCGCGCAAGCTGCAGGAGAACGGGTTCATCGAGGAGCGCGCGATCCGGCAGGTGTACTCGCCGGTCGACGGCCGCTTCCTGCCGGACCGCTACGTCGAGGGCACCTGCCCGCACTGCGGCTACGACAAGGCCCGCGGCGACCAGTGCGAGAACTGCACCCGCGTCCTGGACCCCACGGACCTGATCGAGCCCCGCTCGGCCATCTCCGGCTCCACCGAGCTGGAGGTCCGCGAGACCAAGCACCTCTTCCTCCTGCAGTCCAAGCTCCAGCACGAGGTCGAGGCCTGGGTCGCCGAGCACGAGGAGGAGTGGCCGCAGCTGGCGTCCTCCATCGCCCGCAAGTGGCTGACCGAGGGCCTGCACGACCGCGCCATCACCCGTGACCTCGACTGGGGCGTCCCGGTCCCGGCCGACACGTGGCCCGAGCTGGCCGCCGAGGGCAAGGTCTTCTACGTCTGGTTCGACGCCCCGATCGAGTACATCGGGTCGACCAAGGAGTGGTCGGACCTGGACCCGGCGAACCGCGACTACAAGTCGTGGTGGTACGAGGCCGAGGACGTCCGCTACACCCAGTTCATGGCCAAGGACAACGTCCCGTTCCACACGGTGATGTTCCCCGCCACCGAGCTGGCCACCCGCGAGCCGTGGAAGAAGGTCGACTACGTCAAGGCCTTCAACTGGCTGACGTACTACGGCGGCAAGTTCTCCACCTCGCAGAAGCGCGGCGTCTTCACGGACCAGGCGCTGGAGATCCTCCCGGCCGACTTCTGGCGCTACTTCCTCATCGCGAACGCGCCCGAGTCCGACGACTCGTCGTTCACGTGGGAGCACTTCCAGGCCACGGTCAACAAGGACCTCGGCGGCACCCTCGGCAACTTCGTCAACCGCGTGCTGACCTTCTCCCGCAAGAAATTCGGCGACGAGGCCCCCGCGGGCAGCCCCGCCGGCGAGGCCGAGGCCAAGCTGGGCGAACAGATCGCCGAGCTGCTGGCCGAGTACGAGAGCCACATGGACTCCCTCCAGTACCGCAAGGCCGCGGCCGCGCTGCGCGCCCTGTGGTCGGCCGGAAACGCCTACCTCGACGAGAAGGCCCCCTGGACGGAGGTCAAGACCGACCTGGACGGCGCCGCGCTCACCCTGCGCACCGCGATGAACCTCATCCACCTCTACTCGGTGGTCTCCGAGCCGTTCATCCCGGCCTCGGCACGCACCATCCGCTCCTCGTTCGCGCTCGCCGACGACACCGCCACGTGGATCACGCCGGAGCAGGCCCGGTCCCTGGACGCCGTGCCGGCCGGCACCCCGTTCACGGTGCCGCCGGTGCTGTTCGCGCGGGTCACCGAGGAGGACCTGGAGTCCTACCGCGAGCGGTTCGGCGGCAACCCGGAGGCCTGAGGCCCGAGGGCTCAGGCCTGAGGCCCGCTCAGGGCCCGGTGACATCTGAGTGAGGGGCACGACCCGATCGGGTCGTGCCCCTTTCGCATGCCCGAAGGGCGGTCGGAGGCGGTCGGAGGGCGGTCGGAGGAGGGGAAAGGTAGGGGAAACCCCACCGCGGACCGTCGACCTGGCCGTGCAGACCCGGCGGGGGCCGCGCGGCTGAATGGGCCCATGACCTTTTCCCGTACCGCCCGGTGGACCGCCGGCTGGCTGCTCGCCGCCGCGTGGGCGTTGTCCTTCCCGTTGTTCTCCTCGCTGGCGCCGCACCGGCTGTGGGGCTGGTGCGCGGCCGCCGGGTACCTCGGGGCCGCCGCGGCCACCGCATTCGGCCGCCGCCGCGCGGCGCTCGCCGCCGCCCTGCTGGGCGCCGTCGCCGTACCGCTCCTGTGGCTGGTCCTCACCGGCCAGGGGCAGTCGGAGGTGACGGTCATCGAACGGTCCGGACGGCTCCTGCTGGAGTCCGGCCGGCTCTACGTCGACCGGCCCGCGCACGTCGAGGAGTACACCCCCTACCTGCCGGGCATGGCGCTGCTCGGCATACCGCGGGCGCTGCTCGGCGGCGACGGCGGCGCCGACGGCTGGGTGGTGCGGCTGCTGGGGGACGCCCGGATCTGGTGCGCGGCCGTGCTGTTCGGCTGCCTGGGGGCGGCCCGGCGGCTGCTCGTCGGCGGAACCGGCGGCGGGCCGGTCGGTGGGCCGGGCCGGCTGCTGCCCGTCCTGGTGGCCTCGCCGGTGGTGGCCCTGCCCCTGGCGGTGAGCGGGGTCGACCTGCCGCTGGCCGGGCTCTGCTGCCTGGCGCTGGCGGCGGCCGCCACCGGGCGGCCCGTCCTGGCCGGGGCGGCGCTCGCCGGGGCGTGCGCACTGAAGTGGACGGCGCTGCCCGCGGTCGCGGTGGCCGTCGCCCTGCTCGCGGTCTGCCGGGGCGGACGGGCGGCGGTGCGCTGCGCTCTGGTCGCGGTCGGCGGCACGGCCCTGCTGGTGCTGCCCGCCGCCCTGCTCCAGCCGGCGGAGCTGTGGCGCCAGGTGTTCGCCTTCCCCACCGGGCGGGCGGAGGTGCCGACCCCGGCGAGCAGCCCGCTGCCCGGGCACCTGCTGGCCGGACTGGGCTCCTGGGGCTGGTACCTGACGGTGGGCCTGCTGCTGGCCGGAGGCCTCGCGGTGGCCCTGTCCCTGATCGCCCGGCCGCCGCGTACGGTGGCGGCCGCCGCCGACCGCCTCGCCCTCGGCCTCACGCTGGCCTTCCTGCTGGCCCCGGCGGGCCGCTTCGGCTACCTCGCGCTGCCGGTCCTGCTGTCGGTCTGGGCCCGCTCGGTGGCCGTACCGGGTGTCTCGCGCGTGGTGACGGGCTCGTTCCGGCTGCGGCCGTCGGACGGCCTGCCGCGGGTACGGAACGAGCGGTCGGGAGGGCATTTGGCCTGACGGCCTCCGGACATTGGATAGTTGCACTATCCTTCGGTCCGTGGATCAGCTGATCGCCGAAGACCCGAGCCGTATCGGACCATACCGCCTGATCGCCCGGCTGGGTGCGGGTGGCATGGGCCTGGTCTACCTGGGCCGCTCCGAGGTAGGCCGTACCGTGGCCGTGAAGGTGGTCCAGGCGGAGTTCGCCGGGAACCCCGAATTCCGCAGGAGGTTCGCCCGCGAGGTGGCCGCCGCACGGCGGGTGGGCGGCAGCTGGACGGCGGCCGTGCTCGACGCCGACACCGAGGCCGCCGTGCCCTGGGTGGCGACCCAGTACATCCCCGGGCCCGACCTGCAGACCGTGGTCGCCCGACAGTTCGGCCCGCTGCCCGAGGACTCGGTGCGGACCCTCGCCAACCGGCTCGCCCTCGCCCTGCGGGCCGTGCACGAGGCGGGCCTGATCCACCGCGACCTGAAGCCCTCCAACGTGCTCGTCACCGTCGACGGGCCCCGCGTCATCGACTTCGGCATCGCGCGGGCGATGGACAGCCTGACCGGGGACAGCCTGCACACCCGTACCGGCATGCTGATCGGCTCGCCGGGGTTCATGTCCCCGGAACAGGTCCGGGGTCTCGAACTGAGCCCGGCCAGCGACGTCTTCTGCCTCGGCGCGGTCCTCGTGTACGCCGCCACGGGACGCATGCTCTTCGGCGCCAAGGACACCGGTCTGAACGCCCACCTCTTCCGGATCGCCGAGGAGGAGGCGGACCTGACCGGGGTTCCGGAGTCGCTGGCCGGCCTCGTCGGCGCGTGCCTGCACAAGGACCCGGCCCTGCGGCCCACCCCCGGGGAGGTGGCGGAGCGTACGGCGGAGGACGCCGCCGGGGAATGGCTCCCGGGCGCGGTGCTGGCCCAGCTGGGCCGGCATGCCGCGCAGTTGCTGGACTACGTCCCGGCTTCCCCCGTAGGAGCCGGAGCCGGCGGCGGGGCCCCGACCGAGGAGTCCCACGCCGAGGAGACCCCCGTCGGGAAGACGCCCGTCGGGAAGACCCCCGTCGGGAAGACGCCGGATCCCCGCCTCGTGCCGTCGCAGTCCAGGCAGGACGCCTCCCCGTACCGGACACCGCCCCCGCCGCCCGCGTACGCCCCCACGGCTCCCGGCCACTTCGGCCCCGCGGACGGCTTCGGCCCGCCCCCGGGCCCCGTACCCGGCGACCCGCCCGTCGCCGCGCCCCCGCACCCGAGGCGTTGGTGGGGCCTCGCGGTCCTCGCCCTGACACAGCTGCTGGTGCTGGTCGAGGCGGCGCAGTTCAACCTGCTCGGGCCGCGGATCCATGCCGAATTCGGCCTCGGCTACGACGGCCTCGGCCCGGTCTTCAGCGCCTACCTGGTCTCCCTCGGCGGACTGCTGCTGCTCGGCGGGCACCTCGTCGACCTGCTCGGGGCCCGGCGGATGCTGGTGACCGGACTGATCGGCAGCGCGGCGGCCGCCGTACTCGGCGGCGCGGCAGGCGGCTCCGCGCTGCTGATCACCTCCCGTGCCCTGCAGGGCGCCTTCGCCGCCCTGCTCGTCCCGGCCGCGCTGTCCCTGGTGGCCACCGGATTCACCGACCCGCGGGAACGCGGCCGGGCCTTCGGGATCTACGCGGCGGTCGCCGCGGGCGGCAGTGCACTCGGCGTGTTCACCGGCGGGTGGCTCGCCGAGACCCTGGACTGGCGCTGGGCCCTGTGGTCGGTCGTTCCGCTCGCCGTGCTCGCCCTGGTCGGCGCGCTCACCCTGCTGCCCGACCGTCCGGGCCGCACCGGCGCCCGGTTCGACGGACTCGGCGTACTCCTCGGCACGGCGGGATCCGCCGCCCTGACCTACGGCCTGGCCGAGGTCGAGACGGTCGGCTGGAGCGTCGCCCTGAGTCTCTCCCTGATCGTGGGCGGCGTCGTGCTGCTCGCCGTCTTCCTGTGGTGGCAGACCAGGACGTCCGGCCCGCTGCTCCCGGCGTACGTCCTCGCCGACCGCAGCCGCCTCGCCTCCCTCCTGGTCCTCCTCTGCACCGGCGTCGCCGTGGTCGCCCTCCTCCCGGCCCTGGGCTTCTTCGCCCAGCAGATCCGCGGCGAGGGCCCGGGCGTGTCCGGGACGGCCCACCTGCCCGTGGCCGCCGCCGCGCTCGTGGCCGCCACCCAGATCTCCGCGCGCCTGCTGCCCCGCCTCGCACCGCGCGCCCTGCTCCTGCCCGGCCTGGTGGTCACGGCCCTCGGGTTGGCCCTGCTGGCCGGTGTGGGTGGCGCCGCCACGTACACGACCGGGGTGCTGCCCGGCATGCTGCTCACCGGCGCCGGCCTGGGCCTGGCCCTCGTCCCGCTCTACGCCATCGCGACCGCCGGAGTGGCCCCGCAGCACGCGGGCGCGGCCTCGGCGGCCCTCGGCGCGGCCCACCACCTGGGGCAGGCGATCGGCGGGGCGGTGCTCGGCACCGTCCTGATGAACCGCTTGAACCAGGTCTCGGACGACACCGACGTGTTCGCCCGGCTGCTCGCCTCCTACACCACCACCCTCTGGTGCGGGGTCGGGGCCCTCCTGCTCGCGGCCCTGCCGGCCGCCCTGCTGATCAGGACCCCGCGGCGGGACCCGGCCTAGACCTCCTGGCCCGACAGGTGGGCCAGGACCGCCAGGACCCGGCGGTTGCCCTCGGTGGCGTCCAGGTCGAGCTTCATGAAGATGCTCGACGCGTGTTTGACGACGGCCGCCTCGGTGATGAACAGCCGGGCCGCCAAGGCCTGGTTGTTGAGGCCCGAGGCCATCAGGGTCAGCACCTCCCGCTCGCGCGGGGTCAGCCGGGCCAGCGGCCGCTCCTGCGACTGCCGGCTGAGCAGGACCCGTACCACCTCCGGGTCGATGACCGTACGGCCCTCGGCGACCTGCTGGAGGGCGTCGAGGAACTCGGCCACCTCGCCGACCCGGTCCTTGAGGAGATAGCCCAGCCCGGCCGCCGAGGAGCCCGTGAGCAACTGCGTGGCGTAGGCCGTGGCCACGTACTGCGAGAGCACGAGCACGGGCAGCGAGGCGTCCCGGGAACGGAGTTCGAGTGCCGCCCGCAGACCCTCGTCGCGGAAGCCGGGCGGCATCCGCACGTCGGTCACGACGGCGTCCGGCCGCTGTGCCTCCACCGCCCGCACCAGCTCCTCGGCGCTCCCGACGGCGGCGAGGACCTGGTGCCCGCCGCGGGTGAGGAGTTCCGTCAGTCCGGCGCGCAGCAGTACGGAGTCCTCGGCGAGGATCAGCCGGAGCACGGGACCTCCACGCGGAGTCGGGTCGGTCCGCCCACCGGACTCGACACCACCAGCCTGCCCTTCAACATCGCCACCCTGTCCGCGAGTCCTGCCAGGCCCGCTCCCGCGCCGGGATCGGCACCGCCGCGGCCGTCGTCGGTGACGGTGAGAGTGAGCCGGTCGCCCTCGACCTTACCGACGACGGCGACCCGCGAGGCACCGCTGTGCTTGGCCGCGTTGGCAAGCGCCTCGGTGACGGTGAAGTACGCCGTGATCTCCACCGATTCGGCCAGCCGGGGCACGTCGAGGTCCACGGTCACCGGTACGGGATGGCGCAGGGCCACCTCGGCGACGGCCGCGGCGAGCCCGTGGTCGGTGAGGACCTGCGGGTGGATACCCCGTACGAGGTCGCGCAGTTGCTCCAGGGCGACCTTGGCCTCACCGCGGCCCCGGGCCACCAGCGCGGCGGCCCCGGCCGCCTGCGGGATCCCGCGCAGCTCCAGCTCGGCCAGGCCCAGGGTCATGCTGAGCGCGACCAGCTGCTGCTGCGCGCCGTCGTGCAAGTCCCGCTCGATGCGCCGGCGTTCGGCTTCGAAGGCATCGACCAGGCGGACCCGGGAGCGGGTGAGCTCCAGGATCCGGTCGGCCTCCACCCGCGGTCCGAGCAGCAGACGGGCGGTCTTGACCTGGGCGGCGGCGAGCAGGGCGCCCGTGTACGCCGCCACCACCATCCCGGCCAGTCCGACGGCCGTACCGCCCAGGGCCTCCAGCGGCCCGGAGACCGGCCGGCCGGGGATCAGCATCACCGGTTCCGGGGCGATGGCCCACACGATCGCCGGGGTCGCGACGAGGATCAGGGCGAAGGCCAGCAGCGTGACCACGGCGAACCCGGCCGCCCCGAAGACCGGCCCGAGCAGGGTGGCGTAGGCGAACTCCCGCCAGGTGGCCCGCTCCCGCAGCCGGGTCCGCAGCCAGGCCGCGGGCCCGGCCCCGGCGAGGGAGGTGTGCGGGTCCGGCACGGGCTCGGGCTCCACCCAGCGCAGCCGCCACCGCTCCAGCGCCCCCAGCGGCACCCCGGCGACGACGGCGCCGAGCAGGAGCAGCAGCCCGATCCCGACGACCGCCAGCGCCACTCCGAACCCGAGGAGCAGGACGAGGACGAGCAGTACGGGATAGCCGATGAGGAACCCGCTGCCCAGGTACGCCCAGCACCGCCAGGGCCACCACGAGCCGAGGAAGCGCAGCGGTCGGCGGCGTATCGCGGCCAGGACGGTGACCGGCGGGAAGCCGGCCGGTTCGGGGAGGGGGGTGGAGTCGGACATGTCTCCCCAGCTTAGGGGCTGTTCGGGGGTGTCCAGGGGCGGCCCTGCCGACCGGGGGATCGGTGGCGGGTCGTCGGTGGTGGGCCGCGCCCGGAGGGTGGACCGGGGCGTGGCGGCGGGGGTCAGCCCCCGGTGCGTACGAAGGTCCGCACCGCGGTGTCGAAGTAGCCCCGGGCCTCGTCGCCCTGGCGGACCGGTGAGGACACCCACACGTCGTACAGCCGGCCGTCCTCCTCCCAGCACAGGTCGCGGGTGTGCCGGGGGCCCTCGGTCGTCGAGAAGCCGTCCCAGGTGAAGCGCCACAGGGCGGCCTGCCGGCCGTTCTGCGAGGTGGCCACGACCTCGGCGTCACGGTAACCGGGGTTGGTGCCCGGCCCTTGGGCGTGGGCGCGCTGATGGACGGCGAGCGGGCCGCCCGACTCGGGCTCGGCCACCTTGATGCCGATGCGGAAGGCCTCACCGGGTGACATGTAGAAGATCCGCGGACCTTCCACCTTGCGGGTGAAGCCGAGCGGTACGGCGAGCGAGAAGCCCTCCGGGTCGGTGACGACGCGGTAGCCGGCGGGTGCGGGCTTGTCGTCCGACGAGGGGGAGACCGTGTCGATCTTCTCGCCGGTGGCGGCGGAGGTGGGCGTGCGCGGCAGGCCGGCCGCCCCGCTCGTGGACGTCTGTCCGCCGTGCTCGCCGTCGTTCATGAGCAGCGCGGCGGACACGCCCGCACCGGCGATCGCGGCCACCAGCAGACCGGCGATCAGCGCCGCGCCCGGACGCCGCTTCCCGGGGGCGCGTCCCGGTCCGGGCGCGGGCGCGGCGGCCGATACGGGCGTCGGCGCGGACACCGGGGCCGGGCCGGGCCGCGTCGGGCCCTGCGGGACCGGAGCGGACTGCGTCGGCGTGTACTGCGCCGCCGTCTCCGCGCAGGTCCGCAGCATCTGCTCGGCCCGCTCCGCGTCGAGCCGCCCGGCCGGATCGCGCTCCAGCAGCCCCCGCACCACCGGCAGCAGCGGGCCGCACGCCTCGGGCGGCCGGATCTCGTCGAAGACGACCGCGTGCAGGATCCCGCCGAGCGAGTCCCGCCGGAAGGGCGAGGCGCCGCTGAGGGCCGCGCACAGCAGGGCGCCCAGCGACCACAGATCGGCCTCGGGCCCCGCCGGTGTCCGCCCCGACATCCGCTCGGGCGCGGTGTACTCGGGGGAGCCGACGAAGGACCCGGTGGTGGTCAGCGTCGTGGCGCCCGACACCTGCGCGATGCCGAAGTCGGTCAGCACGGGCCGCCCGCCCGGCGTCTCCAGCAGGACGTTCGCCGGCTTGATGTCCCGGTGCAGCACCCCGGCAGCGTGCGCCGTGCGCAGCGCGCCGACCAGCGCGATCCCGATCCGGGCCGCCTCGGCGACGTCCACCGGACCGGTCCGCGAAAGCCGGTCGGCGAGGGAACCGCCCTCGACCAGCTCCATGACGATGTAGGGCAGTTCGCCGTCCTCGACGATGTCGTGCACCACGATGATGTGGGGGTGCTTGAGCTGCGCGGCCGCCCGTGCCTCGCGGAGCGTGCGCTCACGCTGGTGCCGGGCCTCTTCCTCGGACAGCGCGGGGTCGAGCGCGACCTCCTTGACGGCGACGTTCCGGCCGAGCAGCTGGTCGGTGGCGCGCCACACGATGCCCATGCCACCGCGTCCGAGCTTGGCGTCCAGCCGGTAGCGCCCTGCGATCAGACGGGCGTTCGCCCCCTCGGTCCCCATGGGCGACATCATGCCGCATCCGGGATCAGCACCCGTCCGCGGCGTGTCGAAGCCGCCCCTTGATCGTTTCTTCAGCGGTAGCCCTTACTTCTGCTGCGGATTTCGGGAGGCGCGCGGTGACCGCTTGGCAGTACTTCGCCGGGGCGGGCCTGGTGGCGGCACTCTGCCCGCTGCACGGCCATGTGGCGGTCGCGGGCGACGGGCAGGGCGACGGTTACGGCTCCGGCTACGGAGCCCGCGTCGACCTGTGCGTGCCGTCCGGGCGGCCGGAGCGGCCGGTCTTCCGGCCGCCGTCCGGGCTGCCCTCGGTCCGGGTGGCCGTGCCCGGCGCCGACCGGCCGACCGTGCACCACCCGGGACGGCCCGCGCAGTCCGCCACCCCCGCGGAGCGGCCCGTGCGGCCGGCCGAGCCCGCGCGGCCGCGCCCGCCGGACGCGGCGGTGGAGCCTTCCGCGGAGGCGGGGGCCGGGGGGTCGCAGCCGCCGGAGCCCGCGGCGGGTCCCGAGGTCCGGGACGAACCGGCGTCGGCCGACGCACCCGCCCCGCCCGCGGCCGGGGCCGCCGCCGCACGGGTGAGCGCCTTCCACGTGCGTCCGTACCGCTCGGCGGCCCTGGAGCGGCGCGGCCCGGGCGGGATGTCCACCGTGACGCTCATGGTCGTCGTCACCACCCCGGCCGTACTCGCCGCCGCCGCCCTGCGGCCCCGTTCCAAGAGCCGCGGCTGACCGCCGCCGTCCCCCGTCCCCCGTCCCCCGTCCGACGATCCACCGAACCACCGATCCACACCGGGAGAATCCACGTGTCCGAATGGCTGGTCCTGGCCATCGCCATGGCGCTCGTCTGCGCCCTCGTCCTCGCCATCACCGCGATCCGGCACCGCCGGGCAGCCGATGACGAGGACACCAGCGAAACCCCCGATGTCATCGAGTACATGACGATGATGGTGGGCGTGGTCTACGCGATCGTGCTGGGCCTGGCCATCGCGGGCGTCTGGGAGGCGCGCGGCGCCGCCGAGGACAGCGTGCGCCGTGAGGCCCAGGCCCTGTACGAGGTCACCCAGCGTGCCGACGTGTACCCGGCGGCCGTCCGCGACCGGATCCGGGGCGAGGTGGACGCGTACGTGTCCCACACCGTCGCCGTGGACTGGCCGCTGCTGACCGCCGGCGACAGCGCCTCCCCCGAGGGCGCGGCGCTGCTCGGCAAGCTGCGCACCGACGTCACGCACCAGAGCCCGGCCAACGAGCTCCAGGCGCAGGCCTACCAGCCGCTGCTGGACCACATCGCGGCGGCCGACGACGCGCGGCACTCGCGGACGCAGAGCTCCGAGTCCACGCTGCCGGGCGTGGTGTGGTTCGGGCTGCTGGTCGGCGGGCTGGTCACGGTCGGGCTGATCTTCACCCTGCAGATCCGGCGCTCCGGACGGGAGTTGCTGCTCGCCGGCCTGTTCAGCGCCCTGATCGTGTTCCTGCTCTTCATGGTGTGGAGCTTCGACGCGCCGTACGGGCGGGAGGGGATCGACTCGGCCGCACCGTTCCAGGACCTGTTCCCGGCCACGGCCCCGGCGTCCGTCGCCAGCCGCTGACGGCCGGCCGGCAGCCCTCCTCGTCCGCCGCTACACGGTCACCTCTCGCCGGACCGCCTGCACCACCGGCGAGTGCCGCAGCGCGTCGGAGATGCGCAGCAGGTCGCGCGGACCGTCGGCGGCGTCGAGGACGGTCTCCTCGTCCTCTCCGATGATCTTTCCGTCGGGGTCGGCGGAGCGGGCCCGTACGGCGGCCGCGACCATGGCCGCCTCGGCGACGGCGCGGGCCGTCTCCTCGTCGGCACCCGCGGCGACGGCGCTCCCGTAGGCGCCGTCGCGCAGGCCCTTGTCGAAGTACGGCCCGAGGTGCAGGAAGCCGTCGTGGATGTCCGACTCGCGCTGGATCACCCGCAGTTCGGCCGCGGACCACCAGGCCATCTGCACGGAGGGCGTGCCGCTGGGCGCGGAGATCTGCACCTCGTGCCAGAGCGGGCCGAGCCGGCGGTACGTCGCCCAGGTCTGCCAGTGGTCCGACAGCCGCTGGCAGACGAGCGGGACCACGAAGCCCATCGCGCTGATCAGCGCCCCGAGGGAGGCGAGCGGCGGAGCGGCGAAGGTGCTGAGGCCGTCCAGGTCGTGACCGGTCCAGCGGGCGACGACCGCGGTCATCTTGGTGGCGTCGTAGGAGAGGTTGAAGATGTAGCCGATGACGATGATCACCAGGCCGACCCGCAGCCAGCCGCGGACCTGGAGCGACCAGCGCCAGCACAGGACCACCATCACCACCGCGGCCACGAAGTGCGCCAGCAGGTAGAGGGCGATCATGTGGCCGATGTAGGGCGTGTTCGCGTAGTAGGTGTCGAAGTCGCGCAGCCGCTCCACCGGGGTCTCACCGAGGGCGAAGAGCGCGATCAGGGCGAGGACCACCACGCTGTAGCCCAGGATCCAGCGGCGCGAGACGCGTCGGGTCTCTTCGGGCGGGCCGCCCCGCCAGTTGACCATCAGGATCAGGCAGGAGGCACTGAACGCGGTGATCAGGCAGTAGACCAGGGGGGCCGAGACGTTGACGATGCCGGTCCAGCGGTTGACCGCCGCGATGGTGGGCGGCGCCGCGAAGGTGAACACCGCCCCGGCCAGGGTCAGCAGGGCGACGACCGACCGCAGGAGCGGGTCGCGCCAGTTGTGCCGCAGGGCCGGCAGCTTGAAGGCGAGTGAGACCGCCATCGCGGCTGCCGGTATGTAGTAGTCCTTGCCGTTCAACGCTCGTTCCTGTGCCCCCGGTAGCCCAGCGAAGCCTCGATCCGGCCCGCCAATTGATCGCGCTGGACCGGAGCGCGGTGGCTCGCCGACCCGGCGAGCCAGTTCCGACACCGACTACCCAGCAGTAAGCCGAAGGTTTCGGCCTCGGTCTCCTCCTGGACGTCGGCGCGCGTGCGCGCGGCGACGCGGCGGACGGTCTCGCCGATGTCGGCCTCGTCGGCCAGCAGCCGCGCGGCGACGGCGGCGCCGTCGACGTGGTGGCTGCAGTGGCCGGCCTTCATGTGCCACAGCTCGTGACCCAGGATCACCAACTGGTGGTCCGGCGCCGTGCGTTCCTCGATGACGACGAGATCGCGGTCCGCCATGTCGAGCCACAGGCCGCTGGCCGTCCGCGGGGGGAACGAGGCTATCCGGAAGTCCACCCGACGGCCGCGGTGTCTGCTCATGCCCTCGCAGAGGGCAGCGTAGAGGTCCACGGGTTCCACGGGGGCGGTCAGCCGGATGCCGGCCACCAGCTCCCCGCACAACCGCCGCTGCTCTCTGCCTATGCTCACCGTTCTCCCCGTCGGCGCGGATCCGGATCAGGACTCAAGGATCAGACCCAGACTTTCGACTGGGTCAGGATTCGTTCGGTTTGACGCTTTCGAGGAGCATGTCCAGCCATTCGGTCACCTTGTCCCGGTGCTTGTCGCTGGGCAGTTGGGCGGCGCGCCAGGCGATGCCCCGTACACCGTGGTTCTGCAGGAGTCTTGCCAGTGGATCGCCCGCCGAAGCGGCCGCGGCCGGTACGGTTTCCCGCGCCCGCCCCGCGAAGTCCTGGAGCAGCTGCTGCTCGGTCCGCTGGAGCGCGTCGGTGAGGGCGTCGGCATCGTGCGCCGTGAGGAATCCGGCGTGCACCCCGAAGAACCGCTGGATCGCGTCGCAGTGCTCCATGGTGGGGCGCCGGTCGCCGTTGATCAGTGCTCCGGCCTGCTGCCGGGACATGCCGGCGCCGTCGGCGATCTCCTGCTGCGTGTAGCGGCGGCCGTTCGGTTTGACGCGGGTCCGCCGGAGCAGGTCGAGCCGCTGGAGGAACCGGGTCTGCAGATCGGGTTCGCCGGCCGGCCTGCCGTCGAGCAGGGTCCTGACGACGTCCGTGGGTACGCCGGAGGCCTCGGAGAGCCGCCGCAGGTCGAAGACCTGGTTCAGGTCGCGGCCCATCTTGCCCGCGAGTTCGGCGACACGCGTGATGGTGGCTGCCATGGGTGCGTTGGCCACCGCGACGGGAGCCGGGAAGCCGTCTGTCACCAGTGGTTCTCCTAGATCGCGCGAAGTCGGTATGGGCACATGGTCGGCTTCTGGAATCTAGCCGCTCTCGCCCGGAAGGGCTAGAACGTGCCACAGCTGTGGCGGGAATGAGCTGTCAAGAGGCTGGAATTGCCACAATAGTTGACACTCGAATGAAGTCGGTAGCAGGATCGCCACACGGAAATGAAGATCCAGACCGGAGGAGGGGGAGCTCTCAGTGCCACATCTCGCAGCGGTGGGCCCGTCCGATGGACTCGCCCGAGCCGGTGAAGAGCGCCTGGCGGGCGAGGAACCAGCCCGCGGTGCCGTGCGGTCGGAGCGGCGCAAGGAGATTTTGCGCCAGCGCCGCGAAGAGCTGGGCCTGAGCCAGGAAGACCTCGCCGCCCGGCTGCGCATCAGCGTGCGCGCGTACGGGAACTGGGAAAGAGGCCTGGTCAAGGAGTGGACGGACCGCAAACTCCTCGCCCTGGCCGAGGCCTTGGAGATGAGCGAGCGGCAGTGCTTCTGGCTGTTCCGCGTCATGGTCGACCGTGATCCGCCGCCCACGTGGCGGGCCGCCGAGGAGAACCGGCTGCCCGAGGACCCGGCGCAGCGCGACTACCTGTGCGACTACGCGGCCCTCATGGAGTCCGTGCCGTACCCGAGCTTCCTGGTGGACCACCGCTGGGACGTGGCCCTGACCAACTCGGCCTTCGACCAGCTCTTCCAGTCGGTCAGACCGCACCCGACGGCGCTGCCGGACGACAACTTCCTGCGCTTCGTGCTGTTCCACCCGGACGCGGCCGCCGTGCTGGAGGACCACGAACCGGCCTGGTGCGTACCGCTGCTGGCCCAGTTCGCGACCGCGCTGGCCGCAGTCCCCGAGGACGAGGGGCTGCGCAGCATCCGCCAGGAGGTGGCCCGTGACCCGTTCATGGAGGCGGCCTACCGGTACGGGGTGCCGCACTGGCTGAGCACGCACGGGACCGACGCCGCCGAGCTCGACGGGGCGGTGCGCACCGTGCGCCACCCCGACCCGCGGTGGGGTCTGGTGCGGTGCCGGATGGTGGCCGAGACCAGTCGCAGGCTCGGCGAGATGGGGCTGACCCGGATCACCCTGATCCTCTCGACGCCCACGGGCGCACCGAGGGGACCCGTCCGCAGCGGCGGCCTCAAGCAGCAGCAGGGCGCCAGGCTGCGCGCCGTGCCGTCGCCGGTGGAGTGACCGACCGGGGCAGACTGGTGCCGGCGGACGGGTGCCGTGGCGTGCGTGTCACCGATCGTGGCACCGGCCGGCACCGCGGCGCCAGCAACGGGATCTGCACTGGCGAAAGGCGGTAGGGGCGTGCGGCTGACGATCCTCGGCGGGGGCGGCTTCCGGGTACCGCTCGTCTACGGAGCACTGCTCGGCGACCGCGCCGAGGGCAGGGTGTCCCAGGTGACGCTGTACGACGAGGATCCGGCACGGCTCACCGCCATGGCCCGTGTGCTCCGCGACCAGGCCGCGGCCGCGTCTGCGGCCGACCCGGCGGTGGACGCCCCGGCCGTCACGGTCACCGGGGACCTCGACGAGGCCCTGCGCGGGGCCGATTTCGTCTTCTCCGCCATCCGCGTCGGCGGCCTGGAAGGGCGCGCCGCGGACGAGCGGATCGCCTTGGCCGAGGGAGTCCTGGGCCAGGAGACGGTGGGCGCGGGCGGGATCGCGTACGGCCTGCGGACCGTGCCGGTGGCGCGCGCGATCGCCCGCAGGATCGCCCGTACCGCCCCCGACGCGTGGGTCATCAACTTCACCAACCCGGCCGGGCTGGTCACCGAGGCCATGGCCGAGGAGCTGGGCGAGCGGGTGATCGGCATCTGCGATTCCCCCGTGGGCCTCGGCCGGCGCATCGCCCGGCTGCTGGGCGCCCGCCCGCAGGAGGCCTGGATCGACTACGTCGGTCTGAACCACCTGGGCTGGGTACGCGGGCTGCGCATCGGCGGCCGCGACGAGCTGCCCCGGCTGCTGGCCGACACCGAGGCCCTGGAGTCCTTCGAGGAGGGCCGGCTCTTCGGCGCCGAATGGCTGCGCTCGCTCGGCGCGATCCCCAACGAGTACCTGCACTACTACTACTTCAACCGTGACACGGTACGGGCGTACCAGGAGGCCAAGCAGACGCGCGGGGCCTTCCTGCGCGACCAGCAGCGCGGCTTCTACGCCGAGGCCGGCCGGGCCGGGGCGCCGGCCGGTGCGGCGCTGGCCGCCTGGGACCGTACCCGGGCCGAGCGCGAGGCCACGTACATGGCCGAGAACCGCGAGGCGGCGGGTGCCCCGGAGCGCGAGGAGAGCGACCTCGAATCCGGGGGCTACGAGAAGGTCGCGCTCGCGCTGATGCGCGCCATCGCCCGGGACGAACGGGCCACGCTGATCCTGAACGTCCGGAACCGGTCGACCCTGTCCGTCCTCGACGCCGAGGCCGTCATCGAGGTGCCCTGCCTGGTCGACGCGAACGGCGCCCACCCGGTGGGCGTCGCACAGCTGCCGCTGCACGCGGTGGGGCTGGTGACGTCGGTCAAGGCGGTCGAGCGGGAGATCCTGGCGGCGGCCGCGAGCGGTTCGCGGGCGGCCGCGGTCAAGGCCTTCGCGCTCCATCCGCTGGTCGACTCGGTGGGGGTGGCCCGGCGGCTGCTCGACGGGTACGCGGCGGAGCACCCGGGCCTGGCCTACCTGCGCTGAGCCCCGGCCCGCCGGCGTCGATCCCGGCGGACGGTTCCCCCGTACGGCTCAGTGCCGCATGCGCCGCGACGGGCGCGCTGTGACAGTGCGAGGGTGACCACTGCCCCCGCCACGGCCCCCGCGCCCCCCGAGATCGACCGGCGGCGGCGCAACGTCATCTTCGGCACGATCATGCTCGGCGTGCTGCTGGCGGCGCTCGACCAGACCATCGTCGGCACCGCGCTGCCCACGATCGTGGGGGACCTGGGCGGCGGCGACCACATGTCGTGGGTGGTGACCTCCTACCTGCTCGCCGAGACCGTGGCGACCGTCCTGGTCGGCAAGTTCGGCGACCTCTTCGGCCGGAAACTGATCTTCCAGATCTCCGCCATCGTCTTCATCAGCGGCTCCTTCCTGTGCGGCCTGGCCGGCAACATGACCTTCCTGATCGTGTGGCGCGGCGTCCAGGGCATCGGCGCCGGCGGCCTGATGGTCACCGCGATGGCGCTGATCGCCGACGTGGTGCCGCTGCGCGAACGCGGCAAGTACCAGGGCGTGATCGGCGCCGTCTTCGGGGTCGCCACCGTGATCGGCCCGCTGCTCGGCGGGTTCTTCACCGACCAGCTGACCTGGCGGTGGTGCTTCTACGTCAACGTCCCGATCGCGATCCTCGTCGTCGTCGCGGCGGCCAGGACGATCCCGGCGGTCCGGGTCACGGGCAAGCCGGTGATCGACTACCTGGGCATCGCGCTGGTCGCCGTCGGCGCCGGCGCGCTGATCCTGGCCACCAGCTGGGGCGGGAACGAGTACGGCTGGACCTCGCCGGTCATCATCGGCCTGTTCGCGGGCGGCGCCGTCGCACTGGCGCTGTTCTGCCTGGTCGAGACCCGCGCCGCGGAACCGATGCTGCCGATGCGGCTCTTCCGCAATCCGGTCTTCGCGGTGTGCTCCGTCCTCAGCTTCGTCGTCGGATTCGCGATGCTGGGCGCGATGACCTTCCTGCCGACCTACCTCCAGTACGTGGACGGGGACTCGGCCACGATCTCGGGCGTCCGGACCCTGCCCCTGGTCATCGGCCTGCTGATCGCCTCCGTGTTCAGCGGCAACGTCGTCAGCAAGACCGGCCAGTACCGGATCTTCCCGATCGTCGGGAACGCGGTCATGGGCGTCGGCCTGTACCTGCTGTCGCGGATGGAGCCGGGGACCAGCACCCTGCTGGAATCGCTGTACATGTTCGTGCTCGGCACGGGCATCGGCCTGTCCATGCAGGTGCTGACCATCGCCGTGCAGAACACCGTCGACTACGCCGACCTGGGCACGGCCACCTCCGGCGTCACCTTCTTCCGTACGCTCGGCAGCGCCTTCGGTACTGCGGTCTTCGGGACGATCTACGCGAACCACCTGGGGCCCGCACTGGAGGCGGCGTACGTGGAGGCGGCGCGGCTCTCCGGGCAGGATCCGGCGGAGCTGGCCAGGGCCGCGTCCACCCCGGAAGGGGTGCACCGGCTCGATCCGGCGGTCGCCGCCCCGGTGATCGACGCGTACGCGCAGGCCCTGCAGACGGTGTTCCTGTACACCGTTCCGGTCGCCGTGTTCGGCTTCGTCGTGGCGCTCTTCCTCAAGCAGGTGCGGCTGCGCGACAGCGCCCGGGCCGGATCCACGGACATGGGCGACGGGTTCGGCTCACCGGCCACGGCCTCGGGGGACTCGGCCAAGCTGCTGGAGCTGGCCGTCGGCAAACTCGTACGGAACATGGGCGCGGACACGGCGCGGGGGATCGTCCGGGGCTCCGACACCCGGCTGGACATCGCGGGCGCCTGGGCGGTGATGCAGGTGGAACTGCTGACCCGGACCGTCGGTCACGCCGGCCTCGCACTGATCGCCGGCCGCCGGTCCCTGCCGCCGGAGGTGCTGGTCCCGGTCTACGAGCGGATGGTGGACGAGGGCTTCGTCAGCCGCCAGGACGGCTTCCTCACCCTCACCGCGGCCGGGCAGCGGGAGGCCGACGTGATCTCGAAGGCGTGGGCCCAGTGGCTCGGGGACCAGTTGGAGAAGGACCGGGGGCGGCCGCGGAGCGCCGAACTGAGGGCGGCGGCGGACGCCATCGCCAAGCGGTTGCTCGCGGAGGACCTGGAGGAGGGAAACTTCGCGCCAAAGGTGGTGGTGCGGCGGTAGATCCCGGCCACGAAGGGAACCTCGCGCGCCGGCCGCTCGTCATCCCCTGCGAGGCGGTAGGACGGACGGACCGTCAGGCAGACGACGGGGGGCGCGCTCGTGAGGATCACACTGGCCGAGGAGATCATGCTGCTGTCCCTGGACGACGAGTCCGGGGAGGCGCGCCAGCGGCAGGCGGCGGGCTGGGCCGTGGCGGGCGCGCTCCTGCTCGAACTCGTCCTGGCGGAGCGGGTGTCGGTGTCGGGCAAGTACCTGGAGCTCAGGAGCACCGAGTCCACTGGAGAAGAACTGCTCGACGGCCGGATCCGGTTGATGGAGACCTGGCTGCGGGGCCGCGCCAAGCGCCGGGTGACGGACTGGCTGACGAAGGACCAGCCCAAGGCGGTCGGTGCCGCCTTGGAGCGGCTGACCGGGCGCGGGCTGGTGGTGGCGCAGGTGCACAAGGTGTTCGGAGTGTTCCCGCAGCGCCGCTACCCGGAGGCGGACGGCACGGTCGAGCGCGCCCTGCGCGAGCGGCTGCGCGAAGTCGTCCTCGGCGGCGCCGAGCCGGACGAGCGCACGGCGGGCCTCATCGCCCTGATCCACTCGGCCAAGATGCACCGGCTCGCCTTCCCCGGCCGGCAGCCCGACGAGGTGACCGCGAGGACGGCGGAGATAGCCGCCGGCCAGTGGGCCGCCGAGAGCGTCCGGGAGGCCATCCGGGACATGCAGGCCGCGATGGTGGCGGTCACCACGGTCACGGTGCTGACGGCCACCAGCTGAGCCGGCACGGTTCAGGCGCTCGGTGCCGGGCCCGTGGTCGGGTAGGCGTACGAGGGGACGTGCGGCAGCATGGTCAGGTCCGGGCGCCAGGCGCGCAGCACGCCCGCCGACGGGGCGTAGAGGGCCGAGGGGATCTCGGCGGGGGCGAACCACTGCCAGCGGGCGATCTTGTGGGGCTCGGTGACGGCCGGGACGCCCTCCGCCGAGGTGGTGACGGCGGCTGCCGTCAGCCGGGTCAGACCGGACAGCGATTCGATCTGCACGGACAGGATCCGGATCGCCTCGGGAGCCGCCCGCAGGGCCGTCTCCTCGGCGAGTTCCCGGGCGGCGGCCTGCTCGAACCCTTCCCCGGGATCGACCTTGCCGCCGGGCAGCTCCCAGCGGCCGTCGTGCGCCTGGCCGAGCAGCACCCGGCCGTCCGCAGCCAGGACGACCAGTCCGACGCCGACGACGGCATGGGGCTGCGGCACGGCCCGCTCGGGGCGCTCGTGGGGGGTGCTCATGGACGTCCTTCCGGTGGAGGGGTGGGCCGGGCCCGGACATGGATCCGCTCGCCCTGGGGGCCGAAGAGGCTGAGGAACTCCGCCGGCTGCGGACCCGCGTTGAAGAAGGCGTGCGGGGTGCGCGTGTCGAACTCGGCGGCCTCACCGGGGCCGAGGACGAGGTCGTGCCCGCCGAGCAGCAGCCGGACGCGTCCGGCGAGCACGTACAGCCACTCGTAGCCCTCGTGGACCTGCAGCTCGGGCTCGGGCGGCGGGCCGTCGAGGGGCGGGAGGATCTGCTTGAAGGCGTGCACCCCGCTGAACTTCCGGGTCAGCGGCACATAGGTGCTGCCGTGCCGGACGAAGGGCCTCGGGCGGACCCGGGGGTCCCCGGTCTCCGGGGCGCCGACCAGCTCGTCGAGCGCCACCCGGTGCGCCCTGGCCAGCGGAAGCAGCAGCTCCAGCGTCGGCCTGCGCTGCCCGGACTCCAGCCGGGAGAGGGTCGAGAGCGAGATGCCGGTGGTCTCGCTGAGCTGGGCCAAAGTGGTGCCGCGCTGTCGGCGCAGGGCGCGCAGCCGCGGGCCCACGGCGGTGAGCACGCCCGCGAGTTCCTCGTCCCGTTCCTCGGTGGCCATGGATCCATTTGCCGCTTCGGCAACAACATTTGTCAAGCGGGCCGCCGTGGGCGGACCCTCGCAGGTATGGACAACGCAAGGGACAGCTCGTTCGACGTGGTGGTCGTGGGCGGTGGAGCCGCCGGGCTGGCCGGGGCGCTCACCCTGGTCCGGGCCCGCCGTACGGTACTGGTCATCGACTCCGGCAGTCCGCGCAACGCCCCGGCCGCGCACATGCACGGGTATCTGGGGCAGGACGGGGAGAGCCCCGCCGCACTGCTGGCCAAGGGGCGCGCGGAGGTGACCGGCTACGGCGGGGAGATCCGGCCGGGCACGGCCGTCGCCGCGGACCGGCTGCCCGACGGCACCTTCCTGGTCCGCTGCGGGGACGGGAGCACCGTCCGGGCGCGCCGGCTGCTGGTCGCCACCGGCCTGACGGACGAGCTTCCCGCCGTGCCGGGCCTCAGGGAGCGTTGGGGGCGGGACGTGCTGCACTGCCCGTACTGCCACGGCTGGGAGGTCCGCGACCGGCCGATCGCGGTGCTGGCCGACGGGCCCCTCGCCGTGCACCAGGCCGAGCTCTGGCGGCAGTGGAGCGAGCGGACCACCCTGCTGGCGCACACCTGGCGGCTCACCGCGGAGGACCGGGAACTGCTGGCCGCCCTCGGGGTCCGCGTCGTCGAGGGCGAGGTGACCGGCCTCGCGGTCGGGGACGAGGGGCTGACCGGGATGACCCTGGCGGGCGGCGCCGTGGTGGAGTGCCGGGCCCTGGTGGTCGCCCCGCGGTTCACCGCCCGCTCGGGCGTCCTGACCGGCCTCGGCCTGCCGACTTCGGTGGTGGAGCGGGACGGCAGGGCGATCGGCACCTGCGTGGAGTCGGATCCGGTCACCGGAGCCACCGCCCTGCACGGGGTCTGGGTCGCGGGCAACGTCACCTCCCCGCTGGAGAAGGTCCCGGGCGCGGCCGCCCAGGGGGTGCGGGCGGCGATGGCCGTCAACACCGACCTGATCGAGGCGGAGACCCGGCGGGCCGTTCAGGCCCACCGTGCGGGCGCCGGTGTGTGAATCGCCGTGCGAGCGCCGCGCGAGCGCTGGAGTGATTCTCGGACATCTGTGCGGGTTTCGGCCGGCTTCCGTTCGCGCAGGCTCTGGGCGGTGTGATCGTCGTACGGTCCAACGGCTCGGGGGGACGCTCCATGGCACATGTGCTGGTCATCGGCGGAGGTGTCGCGGGGGCCGCCACCGCGCTGCTCGCGGCGCGGCGCGGACACACGGCGGAGGTCTTCGAGCGCGATACGCGGGCCCCGGGCACGGCGCTCGACCGTGACTTCTTCGGCTGGCGGCGGCCGACCGTACCGCAGGCGGCCCAGCCGCACGTGCTGCTCGGGGCCGCCCGCAACGTGCTGCGCGGTGACCTGCCCGACGTCCACGCGGAGATGCTCCGGCTCGGCGCCCGCGAACGGCACGAGCTGGACTGGTTCGACGTACGTCCGCCCGAGCGGCCGGGCGACGAGGACCTCGTGATGCTGCAGGCCCGGCGCATCGTGCTGGAGAGCGCGCTGGCCACGGCGCTGCGCGCGGAACCGGGGGTCGTCGTCCGGTACGGGGAGCCGGTCACCGGGCTGATCACGGCCCCGGGGCCGTCGGAGGGCGCCGGGATCCAGGTGACGGGAGTGACCACCGAGATCGGGAGTTACCCGGGGGACCTCGTCGTGGACGCCGGCGGGCGGCGCGGCGGCACCGAGCGCAGGCTGGCCGAGGCGGGCTGCAGGCCGCCCGTCGTGGAACGGCACCGCACCGGGCTCGCGTACTTCTGCCGCTGGTACCGGCTGCCCGCGGGCCTGGACGAGGGGCCGCGCCGGCCGTGGGCGGTGACCGGCGGACCCTTCGCCGGCTGCGCCGTCTTCCCGGCCGACAACCGGGCGTTCGCCGTGACGCTGTTCGTGCACACCGCCGACTCCACGCGCTCGGCGCTGCGTGACCCCGCCGTCTTCGAGGCGGCGGCGCGCGCCTTCCCGCCCGGCGCGGCCTGGCTGGGACTGGGCGCCGAGCCGCTGTCGGGCGTCCTGGCCACGGCGAGCCTGGACAACCGGTGGAGCACGCTGGTCGACGAAGCGGGCCCGGTGGTGACCGGGCTGGTGCCGGTGGGGGATTCGATCACGCACACCAACCCGACGCTGGGGCAGGGCACCTCGCTCGCGCTGTGGGCCGCGCGCAGGGTGGCCCGTACGGCGCACCGGGACCCCGGATCGGCGCGGTACGCCACCGATCACCACGCCTGGGCGGAGCACACCCTGAAAC
The DNA here is from genome assembly GCF_017639205.1 of Streptomyces nojiriensis. NCBI lineage: Bacteria > Bacillati > Actinomycetota > Actinomycetes > Kitasatosporales > Streptomycetaceae > Streptomyces > Streptomyces nojiriensis. The sequence goes on from NZ_CP071139.1 coordinate 7,352,654, forward strand.
CGTGGTTCGACTTCCAGGTCGTCGCGGACGCGGCCATCGGGGAGCGCTTCGCGACCCGGGCGGTGCGCGGCGGGACGGCGCGCGAGGTGTCCGCGCTGTTCGACTGCGCGCTGGAGGATCCGGAGGTGATGCGGGCGCGGGCGAGGGTCCGGCACCTGGCGGAGCCGCCGGGGCGGGCGTACGCGGATCCGGAGATCCGCGCCAGGGTGGCGCGCTGGCTGGCGGATCGGCCGCACTACGCGCCGAACGCGTCGGGGCCGGACCGGGAGGAGTGGGAGAAGCTGACGGCGGGGTGAGCGGGGGCGAGGCGGGGTGAGCCGGGGTGAGCCGCGGCGGTGGTGGCCGGTCAGCCGGCGGTGTCGCCGGCATCGGCGGCGCCGGCGGTGGGGCCGAGCACCTCGGCGAGGTCGTAGCCGACGACCTCCTCCAACTGGGCGTAGGTGCAGCTCGCGGGCGTCCGGTCGGTCCGCCAGCGGTGGAACTGGGCGGTGTGCCGGAAGCGGTCGCCCTCCATGTGGTCGTACTTCACCTCGACGACCCGTTCGGGGCGCAGCGGTACCCAGGACAGGTCCTTCTTGCCGGTCCAGCGGCTCTGCGCGCCGGGCAGCCGGGCACTCTCGTGGGCGGACTCCTCGGCCCAGGCGGCCCACGGGTGGCCGGTCGGGTCGGGCATCCGCAGGGGTTCGAGTTCCTCCACCAGCTCGGCGCGGCGCCTCATGGGGAAGGCGGCGCACACGCCCACGTGCTGGAGGGTGCCGTGGACGTCGTACAGGCCGAGCAGCAGCGATCCGACAATCGGACCGCTCTTGTGGAAACGGAAACCCGCCACGACGACGTCGGCGGTACGTTCGTGTTTGACCTTGAACATGAGGCGGGCATCGGGCCGGTAGAGGAGATCGAGGGGTTTGGCGATCACCCCGTCGAGCCCGGCGCCCTCGAATCGCTCGAACCACTCCTGCGCGAGCGCGGGATCGGTGGTCGCGGGCGCGAGATGGACGGGGGGCCGAGCGGTGGAGAGGGAACGGACGAGGGCGGCACGGCGGTCGGCGAGCGGGGCGTCGAGCAACGCGTCGTCGCCCAGGGCGAGCAGGTCGAAGGCGACGAAGCTGGCGGGCGTCGTCTCGGCCAGCAGGGCGACGCGGGACTGCGCGGGATGGATCCGCTCGGTCAGCCGGTCGAAATCGAGGCGCCCGCCATGAACGATGACGATCTCGCCGTCCATGACGCAACGGCTCGGCAGATTGCTCTTCAGGGCCTGCACCAGCTCGGGGAAATACCTGGTCAGAGACTTGCCCGTGCGACTGCCGAGCTCGACCTCGTCGCCGTCGCGATGCACGATGGCCCGGAAGCCGTCCCACTTGGCCTCGTACTGCATCCCCGGCGGGATCTTCGCGACGGACTTGGCGAGCATCGGCTTCACGGGCGGCATCACTGGCAGGTCCATGCCTTCGATTCTGCGGTGGTACGTCCGGACCTGCCCGGTATGCGGGCATGACCGGGCCCGCCTACCGTGGCGCACATGGGTGCTGCCGGTAATGCGATCGAGCTGGAGGCGGGCGGGCGGACGGTACGGCTGTCCAGCCCGGACAAGGTGTACTTCCCGGAGCGCGGCCTCACCAAGCGGCACGTGGCCGAGTACTACCTGGCGGTCGCGCCCGGCATCACGCGCGCCCTGCGCGACCGGCCCACGACCCTGGAGCGCTTCCCGGACGGGGTGGAGGGCGAGTCCTTCTTCCAGAAGCGGGCACCGAAGAACCTTCCCGACTGGATTCCCACCGCCCACATCGCCTTCCCGAGCGGCCGCACGGCCGACGAGATCTGCCCGACCGAACCGGCCGCCGTCCTGTGGGCGGCCAACCTGGGGTGCCTCACCTTCCATCCCTGGCCGGTGCGGCGCGAGGACACCGACCGTCCCGACGAGCTCCGGATCGACCTGGACCCGCAGCCGGGCACCGACTACCACCACGCGGTGGCGGCCGCCCATGAACTGCGAGCCCTGCTGGAGGAGTTGGGTCTGCGCGGCTGGCCCAAGACCTCGGGCGGCCGCGGACTGCACGTCTTCGTGCCGATCGAGCCGCGCTGGACCTTCACCGAGGTCCGGCGGTGCGCCATCGCCCTCGGCCGGGAACTGGAACGCCGAATGCCGGGCAAGGTCACGACGGCCTGGTGGAAGGAGGAGCGCGGCGAGCGGATCTTCGTCGACTACAACCAGACGGCGCGCGACCGCACGATCGCCTCCGCCTACTCCGTGCGCCCCCGCCCGCACGCCCCGGTATCGGCGCCGCTGCGCTGGGACGAGGTGGACGACGCGGAGCCCCGCGACTTCGACATCGTGACGATGCCGGCCCGCTTCGCCGCACTGGGCGATCTGCACGCGGACATGGACGAGCACGCCTTCGCCCTGGACGCCGTACTGGAGCTCGCGGCCCGCGACGAACACGAGCACGGCCTGGGGGACATGCCCTACCCCCCGGACTACCCGAAAATGCCGGGCGAGCCCAAGCGCGTCCAGCCCAGCCGGGCGAAGCACGAGGACTGACGGGCTCCGGGCTCCGGGCTGCTGGCGCCGGGCGCTACGCGGCGGCGTCCTGCCCGGGGAAGGGGGCGAGGTCCGGCTCCACCCAGCCGTCCTTCGCCCGCGGGGCGGCCAGCGTGGCCGGACGGTAGTAGTGCGTCAGCAGGCGCTTGTCGAGCAGCGCGGGGTGGCGGTCGGCGAAGGCGTCGTAATCGTCGTCGCCGGACTCGGCCGCGTGGTACCCGACCAGCTCCACCCAGGCACGGCTGACGGTCGCGTGGTACTTCTGCGGCGCTCCCGCGTAGCGGGCGGTCCGCCGGATGCCGTCGCTGACCAGGTCGATCGCCGCGGGTATGCCGCAGCGGCGCACGGCCAGCCAGGTCAGGTGGACGTGCTCACGGTGGCCGAAGCGCTCGGCGGTCGCCATCACTTCGGCCATCAATGCGTCAAAGGCGGGCTCGGTCATCGGGTCACCTCGGTCAGAGCTTGCAGGGCGGTGCGCAGCCCGGCGACCGCCTCGGCGGGCAGCTCGCCGAGCGCGTGGAGTTCCAGATCGGTGATGGCCCGCCGGATCCTCGCGGCGGCCGGCCGCCCGGAGTCGGTGAGCTCGACGAGCACCGCCCGACGGTCCCCGGGACGGGCGCCGCGGGTGATGTGACCCCGCCGCTCCAGGCGGTCGAGCACGCTGGTCAGCGTGCTGGGCCGGGTTCCCACGGCCGCTCCCAGCTCGGACACGGTGCGCCCGCGGCCGTCGGCGAGATTGGCCAGCGCATTGATCTCGGAGGCGGTCAGATCCAGGTCGGCCAGCTCGGTGGCGAGCACCTGGAGGGTGGCATGGGTGGCCCGCTGGAGCGCCAGCAGGGCCGACCATTCGAATGGCACGGTTTCGGATTTCACGCTTTCGAACTATACGATTTCGTTGTATCTGCTGCAAGCGGGCGGGGTGGAGTTCGATCCATAAAACAACACGAACGATCGTGCTAATATCCGCTCATCGGCTCGCCGTAGGCGTCTGGCCGCCCTGAGGAGAATTCCGGAGAACCCGCACATGCGTCCCATGGCTTCACTCCTGAGCACGACCCTCGACATCGCCGCCCGGTTCGCCCCGCGACTGGCCGGGCCCCGGGTCTTCGCCCTCTTCGTCCGGCCCCTCGGGCGCGCGCGGCTACGGTCCGAGGAGGCGGAGGTGATGGCGCGGGCGCAGAGCGGGCGGATGGTCGTGCACGGCACGGCCGTGACCACCTACCGGTGGGGGGACGGGGACCGGCCCGTGCTGATCGTGCACGGCTGGTCCTCGCGCGCTTCGCGGTTCGCCGGCTTCGTCGAGGCCCTGCGCGCCCAGGGCCGTACCGTGATCGCATTCGACGCGCCGGGGCACGGCGAGTCGGACGGCCGGGCCTCCACGATCCTCGACTACCGCGCCATCATCGGCCGACTGCACGCGGAGCACGGCGACTTCTCGGCCGTCGTGGCCCACTCCTTCGGCGTGCTCGCCGCATTCTCCATGCTGCACGACGGCGTACGGGCCGACCGTGTCGTCGCCATCGGGGGCGTGGCCCACTTCGACCACCTCGTGGAGCGGTTCCGGGCCGGGCTCAACCTCGGCGAGGGAGTCGGGCGCGTCCTGCACGCCCATGTCGAGCGCCGCCTCTTCCCCGGCGACCCCGACATCTGGCAGCGCCTCGACGCCCGCCGTCGCCGTCCCGGCATGCGGGCGCCGATCCTCCTCGTCCACGACACGGAGGACGACGTGATCGATCCCGCCCAGTCCCGCGCGATCGCCGCCGCCTACGGCGAGCAGGCCCGTCTGATCGAGACCACGGGCCTCGGCCACCGCCGCATCCTGGCCGACCCCGACGTCATCGCGACGGCGGTCGACTTCGCGCTGTCCGAGCCCGAGCGTGAGCCCGCGCCCGCGCCCGCGCGACGCGTGTGAGGAGCGCGGTCAGGAAGGCGAGGTGAACGCAGGCGGTCGTTCCGGGAGTTCGTCCGGAGCGGCCGCCACCGCGCGCAGCCGGCGGAGGATCCCCCGGCCGGCCCGCTCGTACGCCAGCGGGTCGCCGTGCAGGACGGAATGCGCATTGGCCAGTTCCATCAGGGACGTCAGCTCGAAGGCGAGCTGCGGAACCTCGTCCGCGTCGGACGCGTCCCGGAACCCGCCCGTCAGCCGGGCGTCGTCCAGCAGCCGCTCGATGTAACGCGTCCAGTCGGACCGCGCCTCGGCGATCTCGTCCCGTACGGGGCCGGGGCGCGCGTCGAACTCCGCGGAGACGGAGTAGAAGAAGCATCCGCCGGGGAAGACCCGGCGTCCGGAGTAGTCGAGCCAGCGCTCGCACAGCCGCCACACCTTGGCGAGACCGTCGCGGTCCCGGTGCACGGGTCGCACCACCTCGTCCTTGAACACCTCCACGGCGGCACGGACGGTGGCGAGCTGCAGGTCCTCCTTGGAGCCGAAGAGCGCGAACACCCCGCTCTTGCTCAGGCCGAGATCCGCAGCGATCTTCCCCAGGGACAGGCCTTCGAGACCGTCCACGGAAGCGATGCTCATCGTCCGGTCGAGGACGGCCCGCCGCGTCTGGTTACCGCGTTCCACGCGCCCGTCAGCCATGGCGCCATCTTACCGAACGCACGGTCGTTCACCTGGTGGAGGAAGGGGGCCGCTGTCAGTGGCGGGTGCGATGCTCGAAGAGGAAGGACAGGGATCGAAGAACCGGGGTCGGAAGGAGTGCGGACCATGCTCACCACTGACTACAAGGACGGCTCTCCGAACTGGGTGGACCTCGGCACGCCCGACATCGGCGGAGCCGCCGACTTCTACGGGGCACTGTTCGGCTGGGACTTCCAGGCGGGCAGCGAGGAGGTCGGCGGGTACGGAATGTTCCACCTCGGCGGCAAGACCGTCGCGGGTGGTATGGCCGTTCCCGCAGAGCAGGGCCCCTGTGCCTGGCAGATCTACTTCCAGAGCGCGGACGCGGACGCGACGGCCGAGGCCGTGACGAAGGCGGGTGGCACGGTGACCTTCGAGCCGATGAGCGTCCTCGACTTCGGCCGGATGGCGATGTGCGCCGACCCGTCGGGCGTGGGCTTCGGGGTCTGGCAGCCCAGGATGAACACCGGGCTGGGCGCGGTGACGGACGTGGGCACCTTGTGCTGGACGGAGCTGTACACGGGCGACGTGGCAGGGGCCGCCGAGTTCTACCGGGCGGTCTTCGGCTGGGAGGTCAACGCGATGCCCTACGAGGGCGGTACGTACACGATGGCCAAGCCGGCCGGCACGCTGGACGAGGCGGCCTTCGGCGGCCTGGTGCCGATCTCGACGGACCCGGTGGAGGACGCCGAACAGCCCTACTGGACGCCGTACTTCGAGGTGGCCGACTGCGACGCGGCGGCGGCGAAGGCGGAGGAGGCGGGCGGCAAGGTACGTCTCACCCCGGAGTCCATGGAGGGAGTCGGCCGGTTCGCCAAGCTGGCGGACCCCTTCGGGGCGCGGTTCGCGGTCATAGCCAGCACACCCGCACCCGGGTCATGACGAGGTGTTGATCAGTCGTTGATCGGACGTCCATCGGCGGCGGTCAGTATCTCCGGCATGTCGATTAACACCACTGCCGCAACCACTGACACCGCTTGGTACGACCTTGCCCTGTGCGCCCAGACGGGCCCCGGCTTCTTCTTCCCGGAGCCCGGCTCGTCGCTGCGCGACGCGAAGCGGCTGTGCGGGGCTTGCGAGGGGCGGGCGGCTTGCCTGGAGTACGCCCTGGCCAATGACGAGCGCTTCGGAGTCTGGGGCGGCCTCTCGGAGGCCGAGCGCCAGGCCCTTCGCCGCAGCTGATCAGGTGCGCGTCCCCTTCCCGCTCCCACGCACCAGCCCCACGCGCCGCGCGAGGTCGAACCCCTCACCACCGCACTCCTCCCGGCGCGGTGTGTGGGGCACGACGCGCACCGGGTAGTGCCCCCCGACGGGCGATACGACGCCACCGAAGCGGGGATCTCCGGCGAACCAGATCCGGTCCGGGTGGTCTCCCTCCAGTGTGGCTGGCTCGACGGGGAACGGGATGATCCGGAACATGGCCGTGAAGTCTTCCCTGAAAGAGATGGCGACGGTCGCCGGACTTCCGGGCGGCCTGCGCGGGTGTCGGCACGGCAACTCGCGCCAGGGATAGGCCTGGAGCACAGCAACGACCCGGCGCCGCCGGAAGTAGGCGACGATCACCCAGGGCAAGTAGGGGGTGGTGAGAATGATCAAGAGGGTGAGGGTCATTCCCGCGTAGGGAATGACACCGATGCAGGCCAGGGCGGCCAGCGGAGGACCGCCGAGGCTGAGTACCCAATTGAAGCGTCGGACGGCCAGCCGTTTGTAGCCAACCACCGTCGGCGGGTGGTCCCAGGCCGTCTTGGTGAGTGTGACGCTCATAGGAGTACCTCCAGGATGCGTGAGGTCCCGGTGGCCTTCAGCACGCTCGGGTCGGGGTCGGTGAACTGCAAGGTGTGCGCCACCGCTTCGAGGATGTCCGTATAGGCAGCGGCGTGATCGGTGCAGGCGCTGGTCAGATCGAGGACGAGCAAGTGGAGTCCATCAGGATGCACCGTTGCGACCCTGGCCTGAAACAGCTGATGCTCGATATCTGGCACGGACATGATCCCGGTGACCAGACAACAAGGAAGAGCCGACGGCAGGTCGATGAACCTGCGGACCGAGCTGGTCCAGAGCGTGGAGCGGGCGATGGCCAGAGCCGTACGTGCCACGGCGAGCCGGGGGTTGGGCTGCTCGACCCGCCGGATCGTGAGGGAGAACAGCGAGGTGGTGACCCCGACCGGTTCCTCGGGATGGAAGCCGAATGCGGTGTATACGACGTCGTGCCCCGCCAATTCTTCAAGGCCGTCCATGAGCTGGGACAGTTCCTCTTGGGCAATCTGGCTGCCCAAGGCTTCAGCGAACGCGTTCAAGGTCGCTGATTCTCCAGGGCCGATGTCATGGAAGCCCGGGGGCAGGCGGAACCAGACCGGCGGGATGCTGCTCTCCTGTGTCATGGCCGCAACGCCGACCAGACGTGGCCCGATTTCCTGATGGCAGAGGGAGCGTCGTCGAGAACCCCTCGGGTGCCGTCCACTGCTGTCGAGCCTTGTTCGACTGCTTCGTTGTCCGGGCCGTAGTCTCCTGCGGCGGTCAGCGCACCAGTACCTGCCACGGCCACGCCCACCCGGTCTCTGGCGTGCTGACTCGATGAGCGCATGGCCCATCCGGTGAGTGGACTGTCCAACTGGCGCAGGTCGTCCGAGGTGCTCCATGCCGCCTGCCTGAACGCGGTGGCTCCGGGAGCCAGCCCCACCACCGCGCTGCCTTCCGGAGCGGCGGCCATCGCCGCGCGGGCGGCCGCTGTGCCCGCCTTGGCGCCGGAGGCGACCGCTGCGACACCCGGGACCGCGCCGACCGAGTCGCCGAGGAGCGTCACGCTGCTCTTCCAGAAGTCCGCGTCGAACTGGCCCTTCGTGAAGCCGTCGGACAGGGACTTGCGGAACTTCGGGTCCGAGGTGTGCATCGCCAGGGCTGCCAAGGACAGGCCGCTCCCGACGAGCATGATGGCGAGCCCCGCCGGCGGGCAGACAAGGGCCACGCCCGCCCCGATCGCACCCAGGATCGCCGACGCGTTCGACATCGCGTCCGCAGGGTCGTCGACGATCTTGTTCCAGATCGAGGCCAGCAGGCCCGGTTCCTTCGGGGCCAGGCGGTCCGTCGCCGCGTTCAGGGTCTGGGCCACCCGGCGGGCGGCCGTGCCGTGCTCGGCGGCGAGTTCGCGGGCCAGGCGGCGGGCATCGGTGAGGGCCTCTTCCGTCTTCGCCGCCGCGGCCTGGGCCTCGTACCGGGTGGCCAGTGCGCGGTGCGAGACCAGGGTGTCGTGCCACCCCGTGAGCCGGCGGGCCGCCTCCGCGAGGGAGGTGTGGGCCGCGCCGAGGTAGCGGGGGAGGTCCTGCGAGAGGGAGGCGCGGAAGGCGGTGGCGGCCTCGCCCTGCCAGGCCGAGCTGTGGGAGACCAGGTCCTTCACCACCCGGGAGGCCTCCCCGAGGGAGCCGGCCGAGGCGCCGAGCTTCTTGGCCAGGGCCAGGACCGTCGCGGGATTGCCGGGGGCCGGGTCGAAGCCCAGTGCCGCGTACTCAGTCACGGGCGGCCGCCGCCCGGAGGAAGGCCGCACGGACGGCCTGATCGAGCTCCGCGTACTCCGCGGCGCTGCGGTCCACGCCCTCCCGGACGTCCTTGACGCGTTTGGTCAGCTCCTGCGTGCCGTAGGCCCAGCGTTCCTGGAAGCCGTCACACGCCGCGTCGAGGTCCGCCGTGCCCAGCTGATCGGGCCGTACGTGGTCCAGTGCGCGCCGGGCCTCCCGCAGGGAGACCAGCGAGGAGTCCAGGGCGCGCGTCAGACGGGTCAGCTGGTCGATGTCCACCTGGAGCGAGGTCATGACGCGAAACCCTGGCAGAGCGGGGCTCTGCCAGGGCAATCGGTATCACTCGCCCGAGCGAGCGGAAATCGGTCAGCCCTTGCGGGCGGCGAGGCGGGCCGCGCGGGCGGCCAGCTTCTCGTCGAACTTGCGGGCCTCGGAGTCCAGGCCGTTCATGAACAGCCCGAGCTCCTCCTGGGCCTTCTGGCCGTCGGGGCCGAGGCCGTCGATGTCCATGATCTTGAGGAAGCGGATCACGGGGCTCAGTACGTCGTCGTGGTGGATCCGCAGGTTGTAGACCCCGCCGATGGCCATCTGCGCGGCCATCCGCTCGAAGCCGGGCATGCCGTGTCCGGGCATCCGGAAGTTGACGACGACGTCCCGTACGGCCTGCATGGTCAGGTCCGGGGCGAGCTCGAAGGCCGCGCCCAGCAGGTTGCGGTAGAAGATCATGTGCAGGTTCTCGTCCTGCGCGATGCGGGCCAGCATCCGGTCGCAGACCGGGTCACCGGACTGGTGGCCGGTGTTGCGGTGCGAGATGCGGGTCGCGAGCTCCTGGAAGGCCACGTACGCCACCGAGTGCAGCATCGAGTGGCGGTTGTCGGACTCGAACCCCTCAGACATGTGCTGCATGCGGAACGCTTCCAGCTTGTCCGGGTCCACGGCTCGCGAGGCCAGCAGGTAGTCGCGCATCACGATGCCGTGGCGGCCCTCCTCGGCGGTCCAGCGGTGCACCCACGTGCCCCAGGCGCCGTTGCGGCCGAAGAGCGACGCGATCTCGTGGTGGTAGCTGGGGAGGTTGTCCTCGGTCAGCAGGTTCACGACCAGCGCGATCTTGCCGATGTCGGTGACCTTGGACTGCTGCGGGTCCCAGGCTTCGCCGTCCTCGAAGAAGCCGGGGAAGTTCCGGCCATCGCTCCACGGGACGTACTCGTGGGGCATCCAGTCCTTGGTGACCTTCAGATGGCGGTTGAGCTCCTTTTCGACCACCTCTTCCAGCGCGAACAGCAGCTTGGCGTCTGTCCACGCCTCCGAGCTGCCGAGGTGGGGAGAGGTGATCGTCACGGGTACTCCTGGGTGTAAAGCGAACTACCTACGGTTCCGTAGCCTACGGAGTCGTAGGTTAAGCGTGACATCAAGGCCAGCCAACCCCCCGGCAGGTGTATGTCCGGTTACATCCAGCTATCTATGCAGTTTATGACCGGCCTGAGAGGGGTCTGGGGGGCGAAAATCACGCCAGCGGGTGGTTTGCCGACCCCCGGTTTGACGAAAGAAATGGGTTCCGCTTGACCGGGGGCGCGGCGATCCGGCTCTCGCCGCTCACGGCGGGGGCGCGGTCTCACTCACCCGACCACAGCCTCTCCCGCACCTCCTCGGCCGTCGTCGGCCGCAGCTCGCCGTCCAGCAGGAGCCATCGCGTGATGCCGATCGACTCCAGGAACGGCACGTCGTGGCTCGCCACCACGAGTGCGCCCTCGTACGACTCCAACGCGTCGGTCAGCTGCCGCACGCTCGACAGGTCCAGGTTGTTCGTCGGCTCGTCCAGCATCAGCAGCTGCGGAGCCGGCTCCGCCAGCAGCAGGGCCGCCAGTGCCGCCCGGAAGCGTTCGCCGCCCGACAGCGTGCCGGCCGGGCGGTCCGCCCGGGCGCCGCGGAAGAGGAAGTGCGCGAGCCGGGCCCGGATCAGGTTGTTGGTGGCCTGCGGCGCGAACCGCGCCACGTTCTCCACGACCGAACGGCTCTCGTCCAGTACGTCGAGGCGCTGTGGCAGGAACCGCGTGGTCACATGCGCCACCACCGCACCGGACACGGGCGGGAGCTGCCCCGCGATCGTGCGCAGCAGCGTGGTCTTGCCCGATCCGTTGCGGCCCACCAGGGCGATCCGCTCCGGCCCCCGGAGTTCCCACTCGCCCGGTACGGCGGCTCCGTGGGCCAGGCGCAGATCGCTCAGGGTCAGGACCTGCCGCCCCGGCGGGACCTGGGTGGCGGGCAGCTGGATCCGGATCTCGTCGTCGTCGCGCACCGCCTCCACCGCCTGGTCCAGACGTTCCTTCGCCTGCGCCAGCTTCTCGGTGTGCATGATCCGGTGCTTGCCCGCCGACTCCTGGGCCGCGCGCTTGCGCGCACCCATCACGATCTTCGGCTCGCGCTTGTTGTCGTACATCTTCTGCCCGTACCGCTTGCGCCGCGCCAATTTGACCTGGGCGTCCGCCAGTTCGCGCTTCTGCCGCTGTACGTCGGCCTCCGCGACCCGGACCATCCGCTCGGCGGACTCCTGCTCCGCGGCGAGCAGGTCCTGGTAGTGCGTGAAGTTGCCTCCGTACCAGCGGACTTCGCCGTCGCGCAGGTCGGCGATCTGGTCGACCCGCTCCAGCAGCTCCCGGTCGTGGCTGACCAGGAGCATCACCCCGGACCACGACTCGACCGCCGTGTAGAGGCGGCTGCGGGCGCGCAGGTCCAGGTTGTTGGTGGGTTCGTCCAGCAGCAGGACGTCGGGGCGGGCGAGCAGCAGGGCGGCCAGCCGCAGCAGTACGGATTCGCCGCCCGAGAGCTCGCCGACGGTGCGGTCCAGGCCGATCCGGGCGAGACCGAGCTGGTCGAGCGTGGCCAGGGCCCGCTCCTCCACGTCCCAGTCGTCGCCGACGGCGGTGAAGTTCGCCTCGGTGGCCTCGCCCGCCTCGATGGCGTGGAGCGCGGCGCGGGCGGTGTGGATGCCGAGCGCCTCGTCCACGCGCAGCGCTGTGTCGAGCGTGACGTTCTGCGGGAGGTGGCCGACCGAGCCGGCGACGGAGGACTGGCCTTCGGTCGGGGCCAGTTCGCCGGCGATCAGCTTCAGCAGGGTGGACTTCCCGCAGCCGTTGAGCCCGATCAGGCCGGTGCGGCCGGGGCCCACGGTGAGCTGGAACCCGTCGAAGACGGGAGTGCCGTCGGGCCAGTCGAAGGGCAGTGCGGAGCAGGTGATGAACGCAGGGGCGTTACTCATGGAGGCCTCCAGGTTGCGTGAGTGGTGCGTGCAACGCGGGGAGACAGCCGACGGGTCAGCCGCAGGGCGTGGTGGTCGGTGTCTCGAACCTCAGACGAGCAATGTCCTGCTCCGTTTCGACGGGGATGGGCCGTCTTCGAAGCTACGGGCGGCCGCAGCCGCCCGCAAAGCAATTAATTCAGCAGGTGTCGCGCATGAGCTCGGCCAGGTTGTGGTCCATGTCCAGGTAGAGGTGTTCGAGGCCGGGCGGCACCACGGTCGCCGCCCGCTCCAGGAAGCGGTGCAGCTCGGCCGTCAGCATCAGCACGATCGCGACACCCTCCGTCGCGTGGAACTCGATGGTGGTCCGGTCACCGTCGTACGGGCGCACGCGTACGTCGCCACAGCCCGACGGGCGGTCCAGGCCGGACTCCAGGAGCTCGCGCGAGAAGGTCCACGAGACCTCGACACCCTCCAGCGTGGCCGGGGCCGGGAACGCCATGCGCACCGCGAACGGATCCGCACGGTCGTAGCAGAGGGTGACGGGCACGGTCTCGACCTTCGGCGCGGTGGCGACCAGACGGGCCTGTGCGGCCTGCTCGATGACAGTGATCAAGGCTCACTCCCTTGCGGCGGATCTGCTGCCGGACTGTTGGGGTGGAGCCCGGCAACCCGATAGACGCCGGAATCGGCAAATCCGTGCATGGGCCGTTGCGTGAGCTGTGTCACCGATTGGCTTGAACCAATCCGTGTGATCGCACAGAGTGATCGAACGGTGGATGTGCACGAAGGCGGACCCGGTCCGCGGCGGCTCCGGGGAGCCTCGGAGAAGGGCTGGTTACCGATCACTCCACCGGCGTAAGGGCCCGCGTCAAGGCCGCGTAGAGGGCGGCGGCGACGACCATGCCGACCGGCAGGGAGAGGTCGATGCCGCCCAGGGCGGAGGCGACCGGACCGGTGTAGAGCGTGTTGACGCAGAGGGCGGCCGCGCCCACCCCGGCCGCGAGCGCGAGCGCGCCCGCCGGGCTGACGCCGCCGGTGTACCAGAAGGGGCTGCTGGAGGTCTCGTCCGCCAGCGCCCGGCCGTCGTAGCGGAACCGGCGCAGCAGGATGTCGGTCGCGTAGATCGCCATGACGGGGCCGATCAGGACGACGACCAGCTGGAGGGAGTTGCTGACGGTGTCCAGGAGGTTGGAGACGAGCAGGCCGTAGAGGGTCAGGGCGACGGCGACGGCCCCGTCGAACAGGACGCTGACGGAGCGCCGGATGCGGAGGCCGACGGCCTGCAGGGCGAGCCCGGCGCTGTAGGCGGTCAGGGCGTTGACGGAGACCGTGCCGAGGATCAGGGCGAGCAGGAAGACCGGGTAGAACCACCCGGGCAGGATCTTCTGCAGTGCGGCCTGGGGGTCGCTCATGTCGACCGCGGTCGCGGCGAACGCGCCCAGGGAGCAGACGGCCACGCTGGGCAGGAAGGCGCCGAGGGCGGTCCAGCCGATGATCGCCTTCCGCGACGAGGCGCGGGGCAGGTAGCGGGAGAAGTCGGCGCTGGTGGTGTACGAGAGCGGACCCGAGGCGATGAGGGTGGTGCCGGCGAGGAGCGCCGCCCACAGGCCGGCGCCGGTCAGGGACGCGGCGGGCCGGTAGGAGAAGTCCGTGTGGCCGACCACGCAGAAGCCGACGACGGTGAAGGCGGCGGCCAGGACCAGGGTCATCGGGAGGTAGAGCTTCATGATCATTGCGTGGCCGTAGACGCTGATGGCCAGGGTGAGCGCGGCGATGGCCACGATGACGGCGGCCTTGATCCCGGTGTTCGCCGGGATGCCGGCCCGTTCCGCGAGGGCGAAGGCGGCGGCCGCGGCGGCGGCCAGGTTGAGCGCGAAGTAGCAGACGGAGACCAGCCAGCCGCCGACCGCGTTCATGGCGCGGTTGCCGATGACTCCGTACATGGCCCGGGTGATCACCTCGCTGGGTGCTCCGGCGGCCGGGCCCGAGGTGGCGAGCAGGCCGGTGAGCAGCCAGAACAGATTGCCGACCACGATCACCGCGACGGACTGCCACAGGCTCAGCCCCATGAGGACCAGAGCGCCGCCGATCACCAGGCTGAGGTAGTTGACGTTCGCCGCCGCCCAGACGGCGAAGAGGTCCCGGGGGCGGCCGTGGCGCTCGGAATCGGGGATGTGGTCGATGCCGTGGGCCTCGATGCGGGTGGCCCGCTCCGGGTGCGGCGCGGCCTGTCCGAGCGCTCCGGGGGCCGGGTGCGAACCGGGAGGCGAATCGGGGATCGGGGACGCCATGAGGGACCTCCGGATGCTGGGCGTGTCCGCCTCGCTTGCTTATTGGTCGCACACTCAATAGCATCCTCGGTATGTCGTCAAGCGTCCAGCGCAAGCGGATCCGCAAGTCCCCCGAGGCCCGGCGGGCCGAGATCGTCGACACGGCAGCAGCCGTCGCCCTGGCCGAAGGGCTGGAGTGCCTCACGCTGCGCCGGATCGCCGAAGAGCTCGCCGTCCGGCCAGGACTGATCAGCCACTACTTCCCCTCGGTGGAGGACCTGGTCGCCGAGGCGTTCGGGACGGCCGCCGGGGCCGAGCTGGAGGTCCTGCTGCCGGCCGGAACGGCAGGGCCGGCCGGGCCGGAAGGGGACGTGCCGACCCCGGCCGAGCGGCTGGCGCGGTTCTTCGCCCATACGTCCGGAGAGGCCTACGACGCCATCAGCCGGCTCTGGATCAACGCCCGCCACCTCAGCCGCTACCGGCCCCTCCTGCGCGACCGGGTCGCCGAGCAGGAGGCCGCCTGGCGCGGCCGCCTGGAGGACGTGCTCCGCGAGGGCGTCGCGTGCGGCGAATTCCGCACGGAGGACCCGTACGTGACGGCCATTCAGATCCTCGTCGTCCTCGACGGCCTCGGCGCCCACGCCAACACCGAGGACCGCGGCCGTCCCGAGGCCGTGACCCGGATGGCGGTCACCACCGCGGAACGCGAACTCGGCCTGCCCCGCGGCGCCCTCACCGGAGACGCCGCCGCCGACGCCTGACCCTTCGCGCCGGGCCCTTCCTTCCCCCACGGCCCTCCCCCCGCCCGGTCCTTCCCCCGACCCGGCCCTCGCCCCGCCCGACGTTCCCCATCCCGCCCCCGCTGGAGGCTCCGTGCGCACCCCTCTCGTCCTGCTCAACGCCCGCCTGCTCGACCCGGCCACGGGCGGGTTCCTGCCGGACACCGCCCTGGCCGCTTCCGGCGGACGGATCACCGCGCTGGGCGACGACAGCCACATCCGTGCGCTCGCCGACGCCTCGACCACGGTGGTCGACCTCAAGGGGGCCGTCGTGACCCCCGGCCTGGTCGACGGCCACATCCACCCCGTCTCGGGCGCCGAACTGACCCACGGACTGGACCTGTCGGGCTGCACCGACCTGGAGCAGGTACGCGCGGCACTCGCCGCCGGGGTACGCGGCCTCGCGCCCGGCGCCTGGCTCGGCGGCTGGGGCCTGGACCCGAACGCCTTCGGGGACCGGCCCGTCGAGACCGCCCCCTTCGACTCCGTGCTCGACGGCGTGCCCGCCACCCTCCTGCTCTTCGACGCCCACTCCATGCTGGCCAGCCGGCGCGCCCTCGAACTCGCGGGCGTCGACGGGCCGCGGACCTTCGACCAGGCGTCCGCCGAAGTGGTGTGCGACGCGGCCAGCCGGCCCACCGGCCTGCTCCTGGAGGACGCCGCCTGCGAACTCGTCGAACGCGTCGCCCCGCAGCCCACCCGCGAGGAGCGCCGCGACCGGCTGGCCGCGGCGCTGCGCAGGATGGCCGCCGCCGGACTGACCGGCGGCCACGCCATGGACGCGAACGGCGACAGCCTCGCCTTCTACGCCGAACTCGACGAGGCCGGACAACTGCCGCTGCGCCTGCGCGTCGCGCCCTGGTGCCAGCCCGGCACCGACGCCGACGCCGTCCGCGCGCTCATCGCCCAGCAGGGCGCCGGCGGCAGGCTCTGGCGCACCGAGGGCGTGAAGATCTTCATGGACGGCACGATCGACAACGGCACCGCCTGGCTGGAACAGCCGGACCGCAACGGCGAGTCCACGCACGCCTTCTGGCCCGACCCGGAGGTCTACACGAGGATCGTGGGCGAGTTCCACCGGGCCGGAGTGCCCACCGCCACCCACGCGATCGGCGACGCCGCCGTACGGCACGTGCTCGACGCCGTCGAGAAGGCCCAGACCTCCAGCGGGCCCGGGTCCCGGGTGCGCCACCGTGTCGAGCACATCGAGACCGTCCCCGACGACACCCTGCGCCGCTTCGCCGAGCTCGGCGTCATCGCCTCCGTACAGCCCACCCACTGCTGCGACTTCACCCGCGCCGACCACACCGACAACTGGTCCCGCCGGCTCGGCGAGGAGCGCGCCTCGCGAGCCTGGCGCTGCCGGGACCTGTGGGACTCCGGAGCCACCGTGGTCCTCGGATCGGACTGGCCGATCGCCCCCTACCCGCCGCTCGGCGTCATGGGCGGCGCCCGCCACCGCCGCCCCAGCCGCGACCTCACCCAGGCCCCGCACGGCCCCGAGCAGGCCCTCACCGCCCTGCAGGCCCTCCAGGGCATGACCGTCAACGCCGCCCGTGCGGCGGGCGAGGAACACCTGGCGGGGCGGATCGCCCTCGGCCACCGCGCCGACCTGACGGTCCTCGCCGACGACCCGCTCACCGTCGCCGCCACCGAACTGCCGGACCTCCCCGTGCTCCTCACCGCCGTCGACGGCGGCGTGACCCACCGCGACGCGAGCCTGTGACCGGGGCACGAGGCCGCGGGTACGTGCTCCGGCACGCGCGGTGGCAGGGGCCGGAAGGCGCTCTGGACGGGGCATCCGGGGTGCGTTAGCTTCCGGCGCCATGAGACTTCTGGAACTCGGAATCGGCATGTGCGCGGCAGCCCTGGCCATGGGGGTACTGGCCGCCCCCGCCCAGGCCGATGCGGCCCCGGCCCCCGACCCGGCCCCGGTGGCGCAGGACTTACGCGGCGCCGGCTGGGCACTGAAGGACACCGGGAAGGACGTACGCTTCCGCGGGCTCGCGGCGGTCGGCCGGTCCACGGCCTGGGTGGCCGGTTCCAAGGGGACCGTGCTGCGCACGGTGGACGGCGGCCGCAGCTGGCGTGACGTTTCGCCGCCCGGCGCGGTCGCGGAGGCCCTGGAGTTCCGCGACATCGAGGCCTTCGACGCGCGGCGCGCGGTGGCCCTGTCCATCGGCGAGGGCGAGGCCTCCAGGGTGCTGCGCACCGAGGACGGCGGAGCCACCTGGACCGAGACCTTCCGCAACCCCGACCCGCGCGCCTTCTACGACTGCCTCACCTTCTTCGACGCCCGGCACGGCCTGGCGATGAGCGATCCGGTGGACGGGAAGTTCCGCATCCTGGCCACCGACGACGGCGGCCGGAACTGGCGGGTCCTGCCGGGCGAGGGCATGCCCGAGGCGCTGCCGGGCGAGGCGGGCTTCGCCGCGAGCGGCCAGTGCCTGGTGAGCTCCGGCCCGCGCGACGTCTGGCTGGCCACCGGCGGCGGTGCCCGCGCCCGGGTGCTGCACTCCGCCGACCGCGGACTGACCTGGCGGGTCGCCGAATCCACCGTCCCCGCGGGCGATCCGGCACGCGGGGTCTTCGCCCTCGCCTTCCGGGACCGTACGAGGGGACTCGCGGTCGGCGGTGACTACCGCACCGGGCAGGCCTCCCCGCAGGCCGCGGCCGTGTCCGCCGACGGGGGACGCACCTGGCGCCAGGCGGCGACACCGCCGCCGGCCTACCGCTCGGGCGCGGCCTGGTTCCCGTACAGCGGGGGAACGGCCCTCGCCGTGGGGCCCACGGGCACCGATGTGACCACGGACGGGGGACGCAGCTGGCGGTCCCTGGACGCGGGATCCTTCGACACGGTCGACTGCGCGGCCGACACGGGATGCTGGGCGGCGGGGGAGAAGGGACGGGTGGCGCGGCTGGAACGGCGGCGCTGATCAGCTCGCGGGAGCGGGAGCGGATGCGGGCGCCGCGGGCGCCGGGTCGGTGACGAGGTCCATGCCCGGGTAGCGCCCGGCGGTGAAGCCCGCCGCCCGGTAGACGGGCTCGCCGTCGGGGCTCGCGTGCAGCTGGACGTAGTGGATGCCGATGCCGTCGAGCCAGGCGACCAGGGCGTCGACGATCCGGCGGCCGTGGCCCCGCCCGCGGGCGGGCGCGTCGGTGACGATCCCGTCGAGGTAGCCGCGCCGGCCGTCGGTCCACCGGGGACCGGGCAGGTGGTAGGTGACCCAGGCCATGCCGGTGGCGAGCAGCGGTTCGCCGGGAGCTCCGCCGACGACCAGGCAGTGCACGTCGGGGCGTTCGCCGACGCGTTCGAGGAACCAGGCGCGGGCGACCTGCCGCCAGGCGGCGTCGGCGGGACCGGGGTCGATCCCGAGGGCGTCGAGGGCGACGGCGCGCAGGCGTATGAGCTCGGGGACGTCGGCGGGAACGGCGGGACGGGGCTGCATGAACACTCCGGTGGGCAGGGGCGGTCGAGCGGGTCGAGGGGGGCGGGCCGGTCGGGCCCGACGTACGGGTCCCGGAGCAGCGCGGCCGGGTCGGCCACCTGCCGGGTCGCGACGGGGATGTTGCAGTCGGGCCGGCCGGGCCGGAGCCGGTCCGGGAACCACAGCCGCTGCTGCGCGCACGACGGCGGCGCGGGGCCCTCCGGCCGGCCGGGCGGCGATCGCGGTGACGGCGGCCCGGGCCGTGGCGGGGCCGGCGTCACCGCGCAGGGCGTCCAGCGCCGACACGAAACCGCTCGGACGGCGGCCTGGGCCGTGCCCGGGGCCGTCCCCGCGCGGCCGGTGCCGTGGCCGGACAGGTCTGCCGGGCGTCGCCACCGGGTGGACCGTGCCGGTCACCGCACTACGTGATCGGGTTCTCCCGCACCGTCGACAGGTCCGCCGAGGTCTTCGTGGCGATGAACTCGGTGATGGAGTAGGCGCAGACGCCCGCCACCGCGAACGGGTCCTCGGCCGCGATCCGCTCGATCTCGGCCCGTGACACCCCGCCAGCCAGGATCACGCCCCCGTCGCGCGGGACCTTGCGCCCCGACGCGAGGAAGACTCCGGCGGCGTAGTAGCCGTCCAGCCAGGCGATGTGAGCGTCCATCTGCTCTTCGACGGACTCGAGGGGGGCGGTGTAGGTGAGCTCCATGACGAACATGATCGTCAGGCTACTCTCGCTCCATCATGACGAGTGTGAAGACCCCCGCCGACGAGGCCGAGGCCCGGGCGATACAGGACGAACTACGCCATCAGGTCGTGCTCACCGAGCCCGGCCCGCCACCCGGCCGCGGCCTCGTCGCGGGAGTGGACGTCGCCTACGACGACGCGCGCGACCTGGTCGCCGCCGCGGCCGTGGTGCTCGACGCCGCCACCCTGGAGGTCGTCGAGGAGGCCACCGCCGTCGGGCACGTCAGCTTCCCCTACGTGCCCGGGCTGCTCGCCTTCCGCGAGCTGCCGACCGTACTGGCCGCCCTCGACTCCCTGAAGACCGAGCCCGGCCTCGTCGTCTGCGACGGCTACGGCCTCGCGCACCCCCGCGGCTTCGGACTCGCCTGCCACCTCGGGGTGGTCACCGGGCTCCCGGCCATCGGCGTCGCGAAGAACCCGTTCACCTTCACCTACGAGGAACCGGGCGCCCGGCGGGGCGACGCCGCCGCGCTGCTCGCGGCCGACGGGGCCGAGGTCGGGCGGGCGCTGCGCACGCAGGACGGGATCAAGCCGGTCTACGTCTCCGTCGGGCACCGGGTCTCGCTGGACAACGCCTGTGCGCACGCCCTGGCCCTGAGCCCGCGCTTCCGGATCCCCGAGACCACCCGCCACGCCGACTCCCTGTGCCGCAGGGCGCTGCGCGAGGCCTCCTGACGCACCAGGCCTCCTGACGCACCGGGCCGGCGGGCCGCACCGGGCCGGCGGGCCGCACCCGGTCGGCGGGCCCGCCCGTCAGCGGACGTCCGCCACCCGGAAGGTGATCCCCGCCTTCTGGAGGCGGGCGATCAGTGCGTCGCCCATCGCCACGGCCGTCGTCAGCTGCCCGGCCGTCTCCGGCAGGGCGTCGTGGGCCAGGCAGAGCGCCGACTCGGCCAGCATCTTCGCGGTCTCGCCGTAGCCGGGGTCGCCGCCCGCCACCTCGGTGAGCACGCGCCGGCCGCCGCCCTCGCCCACGAACCGCACGGTGAACCAACTGCGCGCGCGGCGTTCCGCGTCCGGTCCCCGGCCCGGCTCCCAGCGGTTCATCAGCCACCGCCGGGCCGGCGGCACCTGCGCCAGGGCCACCGTCGCACCCAGCGCCGCCGTGCCGCCCACCGCGACGGGCAGGTGCTTGACGGAGGCGTAGTGCCGGTAGCGGAAGTCCGGGCCGTACCGCTCCAGCGCGGCCGCCGACCGGGCCACGATCCGCGGGTCCAGCGAGGGCAGCGGCAGCGCCCAGGTCCCGGTCTCCCGGCTGAACCGCGGCGCCCCCACCGGCCCGCGGGCCCGCCGTCCCAGCAGACGGGGCTCGTGCAGCCGGCGGGCGTGCGCGGCGGCCAGGGCCTGGGGGCCGCGGCTCAGCGCGGTCAGCGCGGAGGCCAGGGTGCCGCCGGAGAAGAAGGCGTTGGACCGCATGAACCCGTCGACCGCCAGCGGGACCCCCTGCGGCAGCTGCCGGACCGTGAAGTACGCCCCGAGGTCGGCCGGGATCGAGTCGAATCCGCAGGCGTGCACGATCCGAGCCCCGCTCTCCCGGGCCCGCGCGTCGTGCTCGACGTACATGCGGTCCACGAACTCCGGCTCCCCGGTGAGGTCCACGTAGTCCGTGCCCGCCTCGGCGCACGCGGCCACGAGCTCCGACCCGTACCAGATGTACGGGCCCACCGTCGTGGCCAGCACGCGGGTGGACGCGGCCAGCTCGCGCACGGCCGCCGGGTCCTGGGCGTCGGCCCGCAGCAGCGGCAGCCGCGCGCACGCCGGATCGATCGAGGCCAGCCGTTCGCGCAGCCGCTCCAGCTTCGCGGTGTCCCGGCCGGCCAGGGCCCACCGGCAGCCGGCGGGCGCGTGCGCGGCGAGGTACTCGGCGGTGAGCGCGCCCACGAACCCGGTCGCGCCGAACAGGACGACGTCGTAGGCGCGTTCCGGCCGGTCGTGCGGGACAGTTGCGTTCATGAACGGCTCCTCCCAGGGGGTTTCGGTGGCCGAGGCTAGCGTGGTGCTCGCCCGTCGGTGCGGGCGGGTACGGCGCGCCGGTCAGGGGGGAACGGCGCCCCGGGGCCGCCCCGGCGCCGCCCCGGAGTCGCACACCCCGGGGCCGGACGATCCGCCCCGAGCCCGGCACGGGGGCTTGTGTTCGATGGAACACGTTCCTAGCATCACTGGTGTTACATCAGTTGTGTCACATAGCCGCACACCACGCACACCATGCACACCAGAGCCGCTGGGGGCCCGATGGCAGTGACAGGGAACGGGCACCGGGACGCGAGCCGGTCCGGCCCGCTCGCCGGGGTGCGCGTCGTCGAACTGGCGGGCATCGGCCCCGGGCCGTTCGCCGCCATGCTCCTCGCCGACCTGGGCGCCGACGTCGTACGGGTGGACCGGCCCGGCGGCGGCGGGCTCGCGGTCGATCCGGCCTACGACATCACCAACCGCGGCAAACGGTCCGTCCTGGTCGACCTCAAGTCCGCCGACGGGCCCGCCCGCGTCCTGGACCTGGTCGAGCGGGCCGACGTGCTCGTCGAGGGGTTCCGGCCCGGGGTGGCCGAGCGCCTCGGCGTCGGACCGGCCGAGTGCCACGCCCGGAACCCGAAGCTCGTCTACGGCCGGATGACCGGCTGGGGCCAGGACGGCCCGCTCGCCGAGACCGCCGGGCACGACATCGCGTACATCGCCGTCACCGGCGCCCTCGGCATGATCGGGAAGCCGGGAGAGCCGCCGGCCGTCCCCGCCAACCTCGTCGGGGACTACGCGGGCGGCTCGCTCTACCTGGTCGTCGGGGTCCTCGCCGCCCTGCACCACGCCCGCGCCACCGGCGCCGGCCAGGTCGTCGACGCGGCCATCGTCGACGGCACCGCCCACCTCACCGCCATGATCCACGGAATGATGGCGGCGGGCGGCTGGCAGGACCGGCGCGGCGCCAACCTCCTCGACGGCGGCTGCCCCTTCTACGGCACCTACGAGACCTCCGACGGCGGGTACATGGCGGTCGGCGCGCTGGAGCAGCAGTTCTACGACACCTTCACGGAACTCCTCGGCATCGGGGACCGGGCCCCGGCCCGCAAGGACCCCGCCCGCTGGGGCGAGCTGCGCGAGGCCGTCGCCGCACGCTTCCGGACCCGTACGCGCGAGGAGTGGACGGCGGTCTTCGAGGGCACCGACGCGTGCGTGGCCCCGGTGCTGTCGCTGCGCGAGGCCCCCGGCCACCCCCACCTCGCCGCCCGCGGGACCTTCACCGACTTCGGCGGGATCGTCCAGCCCGCTCCCGCGCCGCGGTTCTCCGCGACCCCGGCCCGCGTGACCTCCGGACCCGCCCTGCCCGGCGCGGACACCGAGTCGGTGGCCGCCGACTGGGACGTACCGGCCCTGCTCCCGAAAGAGGCCTGATGGAACTGTCCATGATGCTCGACTACGCCGGGGACCCGCGCCGGGCCGCCGACGAGGCGGCCGCGCTGGAGTCCGCCGGCCTCGACGCCGTGTGGGTGGCCGAGGCCTGGGGCTTCGACTCCCCGACGATCATGGGCTATCTCGCCGCCCGCACCGAGCGGCTGAAGATCGGCTCGGCCATCATGAACGTCTACTCGCGCACCCCCGGCCTCATCGCCCAGACGGCCGCCGGCCTGGACGCGCTCTCGGGCGGCCGGGCGCTGCTCGGGCTCGGCGCCTCCGGCCCGCAGGTCGTCGAGGGCTGGCACGGGAAGCCGTACGACAAGCCGCTCGGGCGCACGCGCGAGACGGTCGAGCTGTGCCGGCGCATCTGGCGCCGCGAGACGATCGACCACCACGGCATCACCGACATGCCGCTGCCGCCGGAGCGGGGGAGCGGGCTCGGCAAGCCGCTGAAGATCCTCACCCGCCCGGTCCGCCCCGCGATCCCCGTCTACATCGCCTCGCTCGGCCCGGCCAACGTCCGGATGACCGCCGAGATCGCGGACGGCTGGCTGCCCACGCTCTTCGTCCCGGAGAAGGCCGCCGAGGTGTGGGGCGGCCCGCTCGCCGAGGGGACGGCCAAGCGGTCGCCGGAGCTCGGCCCGCTGCAGACCGTCGCGGGCGGACTGCTCGCCATCGGCGACGACGCGGCCGCCGCACGGGACCTCGCCCGCCCCCAGATCGCCCTGTACGTCGGCGGGATGGGCGCGGTCGGCAAGAACTTCTACAACGACCTGGCCGTCGCCTACGGGTACGGGGAAGAGGCCCGCCGGATCCAGGAGCTGTACCTCGCCGGGCGGGCGCGCGACGCCGCCGCCGCCGTCCCGGACGAGTTCTGCGAGCTGATGACGCTGTGCGGGCCCGAGGGCTACGTGCGCGAGCGCGTCGAGGCCTTCCGCGAGGCGGGCGTCACCATGCTCAACGTCACACCGGTCGGCCCCGACCCGGCCAAGCTGATCGAAACCGTCAAGAGCTGGCTCTAGGGGGCCCCGATGCAACGACGCATCTTCGACGCCGACCACGAGGCGTTCCGCGAGACCGTACGCACCTTCCTCACCAAGGAGGTGCTGCCGCACTACGAGCAGTGGGAGAAGGACGGCATCGTCAGCCGCGAGGCCTGGCAGGCCGCCGGCCGGCAGGGGCTGCTGGGCCTGGCCGTCCCGGAGGAGTACGGCGGCGGCGGGAACCCCGACTTCCGCTACGCCGCCGTGATCGCCGAGGAGTTCACCCGCGCCGGCGCCCCGGGGCTGGCCATCGGCCTGCACAACGACATCATCGGGCCCTACCTGACCTCGCTCGCCACCGAGGAGCAGAAGCGCCGCTGGCTGCCCGGCTTCTGCTCCGGGGAGACCATCACCGCCATCGCGATGACCGAGCCGGGCGCGGGCTCCGACCTCCAGGGGATCCGGACCACCGCCGAGGACCACGGCGACCACTGGGTGCTCAACGGCTCCAAGACCTTCATCTCCAACGGCATCCTCGCCGACCTGGTGATCGTGGTCGCCAGGACCACCCCGGAGGGCGGGGCGCACGGGCTGTCGCTGCTGGTCGTCGAGCGCGGCGCGGAGGGCTTCGAGCGCGGCCGCAACCTCGACAAGATCGGCCAGAAGTCCCAGGACACCGCCGAGCTGTTCTTCAACGACGTCCGCGTCCCGAAGGAGAACCTGCTCGGCGAGCTGAACGGCGCATTCGTCCACCTGATGACCAATCTCGCGCAGGAGCGGATGGGCATCGCGATGGCCGGGATCGCCGCCGCCGAGCACCTGCTGGAGATCACCACCCAGTACGTGAAGGAGCGCGAGGCCTTCGGGCGTCCGCTGGCCAAGCTGCAGCACATCCGGTTCGAGATAGCGGAGATGGCCACCGAGGTCGCCGTCACCCGGACCTTCCTCGACCGCTGCATCACGGACCACGCGAACGGCGAACTGGACCACGTGCACGCCTCCATGGCCAAGTGGTGGGCCACCGAGCTGCAGAAGCGCGTCGCCGACCGGTGCCTGCAACTCCACGGCGGCTACGGCTACATGACCGAATACCGGGTCGCCCGGGCCTTCACCGACGGCCGCATCCAGACCATCTACGGCGGCACGACCGAGATCATGAAAGAGATCATCGGCCGTTCGCTGCTCGGCTGACCTCCCTCTTGGACACCTCCCCCGTGGAGACCTCCCCCTTGGACACCTCCGAAAGGCTTGACCAGTGAGCACCGAAGCTTACGTATACGACGCGATCCGCACGCCGCGCGGCCGCGGCAAGGCCAATGGCGCCCTGCACGGCACCAAGCCGATCGACCTGGTCGTCGGACTCATCGACGCCCTGCGCGAGCGCAACCCCGGCCTGGACCCCGCCACCATCGACGACATCGTGCTCGGCGTCGTCGGTCCCGTCGGCGACCAGGGCTCCGACATCGCCCGGATCGCGGCCATCGCCGCCGGGCTCCCGGACACCGTGGCCGGCGTCCAGGAGAACCGCTTCTGCGCCTCGGGCCTGGAGGCCGTCAACCTGGCTGCCGCGAAGGTCCGTTCCGGCTGGGAGGACCTGGTCCTCGCCGGCGGCGTGGAGTCCATGTCCCGCGTCCCGATGGCCTCCGACGGCGGCGCCTGGTTCGCCGACCCGATGACCAACTGGGACACCGGCTTCGTCCCGCAGGGCATCGGCGCCGACCTGATCGCCACCATCGAGGGCTTCTCCCGGCGCGACGTCGACGAGTACGCGGCCCTCTCCCAGGAGCGCGCCGCCGCCGCCATCAAGGACGGCCGCTTCGCGAAGTCCGTGGTTCCGGTCACCGACCGCAACGGCCTGATCGTCCTGGACCACGACGAGTTCGTCCGCCCCGGCACCACCGCCGACACCCTCGCCAAGCTGAAGCCCTCCTTCGCCGACATCGGCGAGCTCGGCGGCTTCGACGCGGTCGCGCTGCAGAAGTACCACTGGGTCGAGAAGATCGACCACGTCCACCACGCGGGCAACTCCTCCGGCATCGTCGACGGCGCCTCGCTCGTCGCCATCGGATCCCGCGAGGCGGGGGAGCGAAACGGCCTGACCCCGCGCGCCCGGATCGTCTCGGCGGCGGTCTCCGGCTCCGAGCCCACCATCATGCTCACCGGCCCCGCCCCGGCCACCCGCAAGGCCCTCGCCAAGGCCGGGCTGACCATCGACGACATCGACCTCGTCGAGATCAACGAGGCCTTCGCGGGCGTCGTCCTGCGCTTCGTCAAGGACATGGGCCTGTCCCTCGACAAGGTCAACGTCAACGGCGGCGCCATCGCGCTCGGCCACCCGCTCGGCGCCACCGGCGCGATGATCCTCGGCACGATCGTCGACGAGCTGGAGCGCCAGGACAAGCGCTACGGGCTCGTCACCCTCTGCGTCGGCGGCGGCATGGGCGTCGCCACCATCGTCGAACGCCTCTGATCAGCCCTGTTCCCCCTGCCCACCGGACCTTCCGAAACGAAAGCAGTGACCATGAGCGAGTCCACCACGATCCGCTGGGAACAGGACGAGACCGGCGTCGTCACCCTGATCCTCGACGACCCCGACCAGTCCGCCAACACGATGAACCAGGCCTTCAAGGACTCCATTGCGGCGATCGCCGACCGCGCCGAGGCCGAGAAGGACTCCATCCGGGGCATCATCTACACCTCCGCCAAGAAGACCTTCTTCGCGGGCGGCGACCTCAAGGACATGATCCGGCTCCGCCCCGAGCACGCGCAGATCGCCTTCGACACCGGCACCGAGATCAAGCGCTCCCTGCGCCGGATCGAGACCCTCGGCAAGCCCGTCGTCGCCGCCATCAACGGTGCGGCCCTCGGCGGCGGTTACGAGATCTGCCTGGCCTCCCACCACCGCGTCGCCCTCGACGCGCCCGGCTCCAAGATCGGCCTGCCCGAGGTCACCCTCGGCCTGCTCCCCGCCGGTGGCGGTGTCACCCGTACCGTGCGCCTGATGGGCATCGCCGACGCGCTGCTCAAGGTGCTGCTCCAGGGGACCCAGTACACCCCGCAGCGCGCCCTGGACAACGGCCTGGTGCACGAACTGGCCGCCACGCCCGAGGAGATGCTGGCCAAGGCCCGCGCCTTCATCGACGCGAACCCCGAGTCGAAGCAGCCCTGGGACGTACCCGGCTACAAGATCCCCGGCGGTACGCCGTCCAACCCGCGGTTCGCCGCGAACCTCCCGGCCTTCCCGGCCAACCTGAAGAAGCAGCTGAACGGGGCCCCGTACCCGGCCCCGCGCAACATCCTGGCCTGCGCCGTCGAGGGCTCCCAGGTGGACTTCGAGACCGCGCTGACCATCGAGGCCCGCTACTTCACCGAGCTGGTCACCGGCCAGACCGCCAAGAACATGATCCAGGCGTTCTTCTTCGACCTCCAGGCCGTCAACGCGGGCCGCAGCCGCCCGCAGGGCATCGAGCCGCGGCAGGTCCGCAAGGTCGCCGTCCTCGGCGCCGGGATGATGGGCGCGGGCATCGCCTACTCCTGCGCCCGCGCGGGCATCGAGGTGGTGCTGAAGGACGTCACCGCCGAGGCCGCCGCCAAGGGCAAGGCGTACTCCGAGAAGCTGCTCGACAAGGCGCTCTCCCGGGGCCGGACCACCGAGGCGGGGCGTGCCGAGCTGCTCGCCCGGATCACCCCGACCGCCGACGCGGCCGACCTCGCGGGCTGCGACGCCGTCATCGAGGCCGTCTTCGAGGACACCTCCCTCAAGCACAAGGTGTTCCAGGAGATCCAGGACGTCATCGAGCCGGACGCGCTGCTGTGCTCCAACACCTCCACGCTGCCCATCACGGGCCTCGCGGAAGGCGTCGCGCGGCCGGCCGACTTCATCGGGCTGCACTTCTTCTCGCCCGTGGACAAGATGCCGCTGGTGGAGATCATCAAGGGGGAGCGGACCGGCGACGAGGCCATCGCCCGCGCCTTCGACCTGGTCCGCCAGATCAACAAGACCCCGATCGTGGTCAACGACTCGCGCGGCTTCTTCACCTCGCGCGTCATCGGCCAGTTCATCAACGAGGGCGTGGCCATGGTCGGCGAGGGCATCGAGCCCGCCTCGATCGAGCAGGCCGCGGCCCAGGCCGGCTACCCGGCCAAGGTGCTCTCGCTGATGGACGAGCTCACCCTGACCCTGCCGCGCAAGATCCGCAACGAGAGCCGCAAGGCCTTCGAGGCCGAGGGCAAGGCGTGGACCGAGCACCCCGCCGACGCGGTCATCGACCGCATGGTGGACGAGTTCGGCCGCCCCGGGCGCAGCGGCGGGGCCGGCTTCTACGAGTACGACGAGTCGGGCAAGCGCGCCCGCATCTGGCCGGGCCTGCGCGAGCACTTCGCCAAGCCGGACGCCGAGATCCCGTTCGCCGACATGAAGGAGCGGATGCTCTTCTCCGAGGCCCTGGACACCGTCCGCTGCCTCGACGAAGGCGTGCTCACCTCGATCGCCGACGCCAACATCGGCTCCATCATGGGCATCGGCTTCCCGGCCTGGACGGGCGGCGTGATCCAGTACATCAACGGCTACGAGGGCGGCCTGGCCGGCTTCGTGGCCCGTGCCCGCGAGCTCGCCGACACGTATGGCGAGCGCTTCATCCCGCCGGCCTCGCTGATCGCGAAGGCGGAGCGCGGCGAGACCTACGCGGACTGACCGCGCGAGCGCCCCGGGCCCGCCCGCGAGCGGGCCCGGGGCCGCCCCTTGCGGTCAGTCCTCGGACGCGGCCAGGCGGGCGAACAGCCCGTGCCGCCGGGCGCCGTCCGGGGCGGCCCAGCCGGCCAGCACCCGGCGCCCCGTGCCGTCACCGGCGGGAGCGGGCCGCAGTACCCGGCACACGGTCAGGGTCGACACCGGGCCTTCCCGACCCACCGGGCCCACGGTGACGAGACTCGCGTCGGCGGTGTCCGTCACGGTCCCGGGGCCGGTCAGGCCCTGCGGCACCCCGGCCGTCTCGGGACGGACCTCGACCGTCGGGTCCGGGATGCCGCTCTCGTTCTGGTCCTGGGCCGTCGTGCGTCCCGCCAGCAGGGCCAGCAACTGCTCGACCAGGACGACGTCGTGGGTCCCGTCGTAGATCCAGCGACGGCCCAGCACACCGTGCTCGGAGGTGCCGATCAGGCCTTCGTCGGCCCCCTCGAGCGGAGCACCGCGGTAGGTCAGCGGGACCAGGTAGGTCGCCGGCTCGTCCCCGGCGGTGTCGGTGACCGCCATGAACTCGATGCCCACCTCGCCTTCGGGGTCGTCGAGCCGGAAACCGCCGGCCTTTTCGAGCTGCGGGGTGTCCGTGCCGCCCCGGTACCAGGGGCGCTGGGGCAGCCAGTCGGCCAGGAGTTCGAGCTTGCCGGGCGACATGGTGGTGCGGTGAATGACAGCCATGATCCACAAACTACCCGGGCGGCAGGGGTGCCGACCGGTCGTGCGGCCCGCCGTCCGCCTCCGGTTCCGAGGCGAACGCCGCCCGCAGTTCCTCCCGTAGCGACCGCTGGAAGGCCGTCACCAGCGCCTGGACCACCATCGGCTGCATGTGCGCCGACAGCGCCTTCATCGACTCCACCCGCTCCGGATCGCTCTCGCCCTCCGTGAACGGCCCCCACACCTCGTCCCGGAACAGCGCCGTCAGCTCGTGCGCCGCCGATCTGGTGTGCTCCATCAGCACCCGGCGCGCCGCCAGGATCGTCTCGTGGGCGATCGGTACGTCGAGCAGCGCGACCCCGAGCCGCAGCAGCCCCACGTCCACCCGGAAACCGTCCCCCGAAGCGGCGAGCACGTTCATCGCCGCCAGCCGCCGGACATCGGTGTCCGACAGGCTCCGCCCCGCCCGCTTCTCCAGCTCCTCCCGCGACACCTCCTGAGCCGCGTCCGGAGCCCAACTGGCCACCATGGCCCGGTGGATGGCCAGGTCGTGGGCGCTCAGGTCGTCGGGCAGCGCATCCAGGTAGCGCTCGATGGCGGACAGGGTCATGCCCTGGTGCTGCAGCTCCTCGATCAGTGCCAGCCGGGACAGGTGTTCCGGCCCGTAGTGCCCCACCCGACGAGGGCCGATCACGGGAGGGGGCAAAAGTCCGCGGGTGCTGTAGAAACGAACGGTGCGCACGGTGACGCCCGCCCTGGCCGCCAGCTCGTCGACGGTGAGCATCGGCTCGGGTGCCTGGTCGGCCATCGTCTGCGCCTCGCTCTCTGCTCCACAGCTTGGGTTCAACAGTATTGCTGTCGCACCAACGATGTGAAACGGCCAGGAGCTGCCCATGACCACGAACCTGCGACTGCCCGGACGACCCGAAGAGATCACCCTGCCGGCCCTGCTGGCCCGCAACGCCGCCGAGTACGGGGAGCTCCCCGCCCTCTCCTGGCGGGCCGGCCCCGACACCGCCGGGTGGACGACCCTCACCTGGAGCGAGGTGCGCCGCAAGGTCGCCGTCCTCGCCTCCGGATACGCCGCCCTCGGCGTCGAGCGCGGCGAACACGTGCTGATGATGATGGGCAACCGCCCCGAGCACTGGCTCAGCGACCTCGCCCTCGTCCACCTCGGCGCCGTGCCCGTCACCGTGTACGGGACCTCCGCCCCCGAGCAGATCGCCCACATCGCCCGCCACAGCCGGGCCCGGGTCGCCGTCGTCGAGGGCGCCCGCGAACTCCTGCGCTGGGAGCCGCTGCTGGCCGACGCCGATGTCCCCCTGGAGCGACTGGTCGTCGCCGAGGCCGCCGAGGCGGGCGGGCACTCCACCTACGGCTCCCTGTACTCCGGCGGGGCCCGGCTCCACCGCGCCGGCGACTTCGAGAAGGCCTGGCAGGAGACGCGCCCCGAGGACCCGCTGACCGTCGTCTACACCTCGGGCACCACCGGCGACCCGAAGGGCGTGCGGCTGACCCACCGCAACCTCATGCTCCAGGCGATCCGCCTCGACCGGCACGTGGACCTGCCCGAGCACGCCGAGCACATCTGCTACCTGCCCTTCGCGCACATAGCCGAGCGGGTCCTCGGGATCTACCTGCCGCTGCTGCGGGCCTCGCACGTGAGGCTGTGCGCCGACCCCGCCGCCGTGTCGGGGGCGGTCCGCGAGCTGCACCCGGTGCAGTTCTTCGGCGTGCCCCGGGTCTGGGAGAAGCTCGCCGCCTCGGTCCGTGCGGTCCTCGCGCAGCTCCCCGAGGCCCAGCGCGCGGCCATCGAGGCGGCCAACGACCTGGCCCGTGCCCGGGCCGCCCACCGGGAGCGGGGCGAGGAGGTGCCGGCCGCGCTCGAAGCCTCGTACGCCGGGGCCAAGGAACAGGTGCTGGACCCGCTGCTGGGGCTGGCGGGCATGGACCGGCTGATGTGGACGGCCAGCGCCACGGCGCCGATGCCGATCGACGTGGTCCGCTTCTGGGCCGGCTGGGGCATCACCATCATGGACGCCTGGGGGCTCACCGAGACCTCGGGCGTGTGCACGGTCAACAGTCCGGACGGCTTCCGGCTCGGCTCGGTGGGCCGCCCGATCGAGGGGCTGGAGCTGAGGCTGGCCGAGGACGGGGAGATCCTCACCCGCGGGGCGACCGTCTTCGGCGGCTACCTGCGGCCGGACGGCTCGGTGGAGAGCGCCGCCGACGACGAGGGCTGGTTCCCGACGGGCGACATCGGCCGCCTCGACGAGGACGGGTTCCTCTGGCTGACCGACCGCAAGAAGGAACTGATCATCACCTCGAACGGCAAGAACGTCTCGCCCGCCCTGGTGGAGAACACGGTCAAGGAACACCCGCTGATCGGCCAGGCCCTGGTACACGGCGACGGCCGCTCCTACCTCGTCGCGCTGCTGGTCCTGGACCCGGAGCTGGCCCCGGTCTGGGCCGCCGCCCGGGGCATCGAGACCGCCTCCCCGACCGAGCTCGCCGCACACCCGGCCGTCCGGGAGGAGATCGCCCGCGCGGTGGAGACGGCCAACGCCCGGCTCAACCGGACCGAGCAGATCAAGCGGTACCGGCTGCTGACCGAGGAGTGGGGCCCCGAAACCGGGGAACTCACCCCCTCCCTCAAACTCCGCCGCCGGGTGGTCCGCGACAAATACGGCGCCCTGATCGACGGCCTCTACGAGGAGCCGTCGGGGACGGCGTAGCCCGGACGCACCGGTGCGGTGGGCGGGATCCGCGCTCACCGCACCGGGGGAGCGGAGCAGGTGAGCCGCCGCGCGGCCGCCCCTGCGGCTACGGCCCTCATCGGTCCGAACGGGGCGAGGAAGCCGTGGCCGTGGCCGCGGGCCACGAGGAGTGCGGCGGCGAATTCGAGATCCGCATCGGCCCGTCCGGCGATCCGGAGGTCGACGCGGCCGAGCCGCCCTCCGCGTCCCCGCCACCCGGCGGCCGGCGCTGACGGCGGTGCTGTTGGACCGGGCGCCACCGGCCCGGTCCGAGAGGACGCCGCTAGCGTCCGATCAGCGGGTAGTGGTCGGATGAGTTGGTACTCACCCGCCGCAGGCAGATCGGCGAAAACATTTCGGGCAGCGCGCCGGCGCGCGCACCTCACCCAAGAGGAGGTCGCCCGGCGGGCCGGCATTGAACGGCACACGCTCAATGGCATCGAGGGGCGGTCATGCTGCGGCTCGCCTCGACACCCTCATCCTCACTGCCGAGGCCATCGGCGTACCGTTTGCACAGCTGGTCCGCGAGTAGCTCCGGCCGACGGGGGGATTGCCGGCCGGGGCAGTCTCATGGCCCTACACCGGCGGGCGGCCGGGTGTAGGGGTGGGCGGCGGAGACGGCAGCGGCGGGCCGGGATCCGGCGGCAGCTTCGGGTTTCCGGAGCCGTGCTTACCCATCTTCAGCTTCCTTCCGTTGAGTCCGTAGATTCCGAGCGGGGGGAACAGGTCGACGCGGGTCGGATAGCCGGCGTCGGCGCAGGGGATGCACAGCAGGTCCCGGCCGTGACTGTGTGCCGTCGTGCGAACGGCTTCGACCAGTTCGACCCAGCAGGCTTCACAGACGACGACGTCGGTCGTCGACGTCACGTACTCGGTGGTGATCACCACAGGTCCGTGGCGATGTCGTACCCGGCGGCCTCGATCGCGGCCGTGGTGCGGTCCAACCAGCCGGGGGCGGGAGTTGCCGCCCCGGTGACCTCGGGGTGGTGGTGGACGACCGTACCCAACCGCGCGCACAGTTCGGCGTAGACCACGGTGCAGGAGATCAGGGCGTGCCAGCCGGCATCGACCGGGCCGGAGGGGGCGAGATCGGTGGCGGCGCTGTGTGCGACCGCGGCGACGAACTTCAAGGCCTCGACCACCCGCTGCTCTGCGGCGACCCAGCCCAGTTCGGGGTGCTGGCGGGCGAGAGCAGCCGTGACGATCATGAAGTCGTCGGCAGGGAGAAGGCTGCGGGGGTCGCTGGCGCGGCGGGGCGCAGTGAGGGTGGCGCCGATAGCCGGAGTCGGGGTTTCGCCCTTACCGGCACTACATGGGGGCGGGGGTGGGCTGGCCATGGGGTCTCCTCGTTGGTTGGTCAGATCAACAGGTGCCGACGACGATCACGGCGAGCACGCCGAACACGATCGCGACGTACAGGGCCTGACGCCCGAGCGCACTCACTGGCCGGCTGCCTGCACGTTGGCCGCGGCGGTCGTGAACTCCCGGCCATCCGACTTCCTGATGTACGCGATGTCGTTGACGCCCTCGGTGATGACGGCCATGAGCTGGCCCTCGATGCCGGAGGCGATGTCGCGGACTCGCTTACGGAGCAGCCGGTGAGGCTGGTACTCGTACATTTCAGTCATCGGACGGCTCCACGTGCTTTGCCGCGGAGCGAAGGAACCGCTCCCAGCCGACAGCCGCACGAGCCACCAGCTCAGCACTGGGCCCCAGCCACAGTTCGGGCAACACGCCTGTTCTGCGTTGCTGTTCGTCTGCGCTGCTCGTCGTCATATGAGGATGATGGGCGGGCGCGCAGATGGGCAGATAGGCCATCGCGTGGCCATCGGTGGCCACGTAGCGGCCACGGCCGGGGACAGACGCGATGACACCTCACACTGGGGCCATGAGCCCCCGAAACGACGCGCTCAGGGCCGCCCGACTCCGGGTCGGGTGGCGCAGCATCGAACAGGCCGCCGGCGCGCTGCAGGCGCACGGCCAACGGTTCCTCGACGACGCCCATTTCACCGTCAGCGCGCGCACGTGGCGCCGGTGGGAAGGCGGTGCACCCGGCTGGCCGCCGGAAGAGACCGCGACCGTGCTGCATGACGCGCTCGGACGGTGGCCCGAGGAGCTGGGATTCACGGCACCCGCCGGCTGGATCCGCCCCGAGGCACACCAAGAGGAAGACGTGAACCGCAGGACCTTCGTCAACGTCACCGCGGCCGCGCTCCTGCCCGGCCCTACCGCCAGGCAGCACGTCGACCCCGCGCTCATCGACTACTTCCAGCAGCAGTTGGAGGGCCACTACCGGGCCGACATGTTCCTCGGGCCGCACGACCTCATCGGCACCGTGTCTGCCCAGTACCAGCTCATCGACAAGCTCGTCCGGTCCGCGCAGGGCGAGACCCGGCGCGGGCTGCTGCGCGTCGGAGCCGCGTACGCGGCGCTCGTCGGCTGGCTCTACCAAGACGCCGGCGACCTCGGCGCGGCCGCGTTCTGGCGGGGGATCACGCAGGAAATAGCGGCCAGGTCCCAGGACCCGCACCTCATCGGCTACAGCCTCGTCAACCTCGCCCACGTGCGGACCGACCTCGGCGACGGCCACGGCGTCATCGACCTGTGCGAGGCCGCCCTCGACGACGACCGCCTGTTCCCGAAGGTGCGGATCATGGCGATGCAGCAGCAGGCCCACGGTGCCAGCCTCACAGGCGACCGTACGGCCGTCGACCGGCTCATCGACGACGCCGGAGAGCTCCTCGGCCGCGTCGACGACGACCTGCCCTGGGGCAACGCCTGCCGCCGCACCCCCGGCTACCTCGAGGTGCAACGGGCCACCTGCTACGGGCGGCTCGGCCTCGGCCGGGAGGCCGAGCATCTGTGGTCGCAGGTCCTCGATGAGGTACCCGCGACGGCCCGCCGGGACCGCGGTGTGTACCTCGCCCGGCACGCCACCGCGGCGGCCGGCGCCCGCCAGCCGGAACAAGCCGTCGAGATCGCCCGCGCGGCCGCCGAGATCGCGGCCGAGACCCGGTCGGCCCGCATGCTGCGTGAACTGCGGGGCCTGGAGCGGGCCATGCGGCCGTGGCACGATGCCCCGGTAGGCCGGGACCTCGCGGAGGTTCTGGCGCCCGTGAACGAGGGGAGCTGACATGGGTGTACCGAAGCCGTTGACGCACGAGGAGATCGCCGAAGGCCTGGAGAAGCTTCCGGGCTGGGTACAGGAGGGCGATGCGATCACCCGGACGTACGAGATCCGCTACCACGCCGCGGTGGCCGCGATCGTCACCATCGCAGACCGGTCCCGGCGCATCCAGCATCACGCCGACCTCGACCTCCGTATCGACCACCTGCGTGCCTCGATCACGACGCACGACGCGGGCAACCGACTGACGCGGGCTGACTTCGACCTTGCGCACCGCATCGACGCGATCGTGGCTGCACACCAGGCCCTCCCGCTGGACTGAGCCCGGACGCACGAAAGCGCCCCCTCCCGACCCCGAAGGGCCGGAAGGGGGCGTTGTGCTGTTCAGGAAACCCCGTACCACTGGCTGGCCCAGCCGGTGTTGATGATGCTCGTTGACTGCCGGGTGAGGCGCGCAGGGACGACAGGCCTAGCGGCCGATCAGGGGGTAGTGGTCGGAGAGGTTGGTGTAGGTGTAGGAGGTGCCCCAGCTGGAGACCGTCCAGGGCGCCGACTGCTCCTTGACCACGTTGTTCTCCCAGCCCGCCGGGCGGGCGTTGCCCTTGCGGTAGAGGACGTAGTCCAGGTCCTCGCGCGGGTCGGTCGGGTAGCGGTAGTTCGCTATCGAGTTCAGCGCGGTGTCGAAGGAGTACGGGTGGCCCGTGCGGCTGTCGGAGTCCGCCAGGTCGGCGTTCGCGAGCAGGCTCGCGTACTCGGGGGTGCGCGAGTCGACGTTGAGGTCGCCCGCCACGATGACCTGCTCGTTCGCCGGGATGTTCTTGCCGTCCAGGAAGGCGTCCACGGCTCGGAACTGACGGGCGCGCATCTCCGCGGCCTCGCCCGCGCCGCAGCCGGGGTCGGTGGACTGCGCGTGCGTGCCGACCACGTGCACCTTGGCGCCGTTCACGTTCAGGACGACGTAGGCGAAGCCCTTGTTGGACCACCAGTCGGCGCCGCAGGCGTCCTTGTAGACGACCTGCTCCTTGCGGAGGATCGGCCACTTGCTGAGGATCGTGACCCCGCCGTCCTCCGGGGTGGTGGCGGAGTACGCGCCGCCCGTGGCGTCCCAGCCGCTCTTGCTGCGGCCGACGACCGGGGTCTGGTACGGGTACTGCGCGGCGGAGCCGGCCTTCAGCGCGTCCGAGGAGCTGTTGTCGAAGGCCTCCTGGAGCACGACCACGTCGTGGCCCTTGTAGAAGGAGGCCTTGGGGATCTCGGCGGCCCGGTGGTCCTGACCCCAGTTCGGGTAGAGGTTCTTGCTCATCAGGAACACGTTGTACGACAGGACGCTGAGCCGCGGGGCGGCGGCGGTCTCCGCGGCCGAGGCGGCCGGCGCGGTGGCGGCGGCCAGCGCGCCCGCGGCGACCGCCGCGACGGCCGTGGCGGCGGCGGCGCGGCGCGAGCGGGGCGAGGAAAGCAGCATGAAGGTCTCCATCATTCCTGCGGGGGAAGATCGACGCCGTCATACAAGCAGCAGCAGTTACCTCTGGGTAACACCCGTGCAGAGACTTTCTGTCCGTGAGACGGCCGTCCGGTGCTCGCATACTTGTCGTATGACGAAGACGGACTCCGCACACCCCGCCGGACCTGCGGCCACGCGCCGCACCGACCCCGCGCCGCCCCCGCCCGGCGGGGTGCTGTGGACCATCGCCGGTGACGTCCGCGCCCTGCTGATGCTGCCCGCCGCCTTCACCATGCAGGTCGCCCACCCCGCGATCGCGGCCGGCGTCGACGAGTACTCCGTCTTCCGCACCGACCCCTGGGGCCGCGGCGAGCGCTCCCTGCGCTCCGTCCAGCTGTGGGTGTACGGAGGGGAGGAGGCGGCCGAGGAGGGCCGCCGGGTGCGCCGCCTGCACAAGGACATCCAGGGCACCGACACCCGCGGCCGCCGGTACCACTCCCTCGACCCCGCCTGCTACGCCTGGGTGCACGCCACCGGCTTCCCGGTCTACCTGTACGCCGGGCGCTACCTGCTGCGCCGTTTCACCCCCGCCCAGGAGCGGCAGCTCTACCGGGAATGGCTCCAGGTGGGCCGGATCCTCGGCCTGCACGACCGGGACATGCCCCAGAGCATCGAGGAGTACTGGACGTACTGGGGCCGGATGCTGGCCGAGGAGATCGAGCCCACCGCGGTCGCCCGCGAGCTGATCTCCACCGAGGTGCGGCTGCCCCGGCCGGAGGCCGGCTCGCCCGCCGTGCGCCTGCTGCTGCGGCTCACCTGGCCGGTGCTGCGGGCCGCCTTCCTGCGCCTGCGGGCCTTCGTCACCGTCGGCTACATGCCGCCCGAGGCCCGCGCCGCGATCGGGCTGGAGTGGAGCCCGGCCCAGGAGCGCAGGCTCCGCCGGTTCAGCACGGCCGTACGGATCCTCGTGCCGCTGCTGCCGGAGCGGCTGCGGTACCTGCCGATCGCCTATCGGGCGCGGGCCGCGTGGCATGCGGGAGGCCGCTGACGGGCTCCGGGACGCACGGGCCCCCGCCGGATGCGGGAGCCCGTGTGCGGTGCGCGGGCCGACGCGGACTCAGTGCCGGTGGCCGGGCCCGGAGCCGTGCTCGGTGTCGTGGATCGTGTTGGTCTCCGCGATCTTCTTCCAGGACTTGGGCTCCGCGGCGGGCTTCGCCGGAGCGGACTGCTGCGGCGAGCGGGCCGCGGGCTTGGCCGCCGACGGGTTCAGGGCCGAGGCCGCCGGCTTGCCCGGGGTGTAGAGCCAGGTCTCGAAGAGCTGCGCGAGGGGCTTCTTCGAGACCTTCTCGGCGTACCGGACGAAGTCCCCGACCTTGGCGTTGCCGTAGGCCCGCTCGGTCGGCCAGCCCTTGAGGATCTCGAAGAACCTCTCGTCGCCGATCTCGTTGCGCAGCGCCTGCAGGGCGATGGCGCCGCGGTCGTAGACAGCCCCGTGGAACTGGTTCTCCGGACCCGGGTCACCCGGCTTGACCTGCCAGAACGCATCCTCGGCCGGGCGCAGGGCGTAGGCCCAGTCGGCCAGCTCCTGCGCCGTCCCCTCGCCCTCCTTCTCCGACCACAGCCACTGGCTGTAGCGGGCGAAGCCCTCGTTGATCCAGATGTCCTTCCAGCCCTCGACGGACACGCTGTCGCCGTACCACTGGTGCGCCAGCTCGTGCACGACCACCGAGACGTTGGCGCCGTTGCGGAACTGGGCCGGGCCGTAGAACGGCCGGGTCTGGGTCTCCAGGGCGAAACCGGCGGTCACGTTCGGCACGTAGCCGCCGAGCGCGTTGAAGGGGTACGGCCCGAAGACCCCCTCCAGCCACTCGGTGACCTCGCCGGTCCGCTCCACGCTCGCGCGGGCCGCGCCCGCGTTGTCGCCGAGGTCCTTGCTGTACGCGTTGAGGATCGGCAGCCCGCTCGCGGTCTTGTCGGTGGTGATGTCGAACTTGCCGACGGCGAGGGTGGCGAGGTAGGTCGCCTGCGGCTTGTTGGAACGCCAGTTGTACCGGGTCCAGCCGAGCCGCGAGGTCTGGGACTGCAGCACGCCGTTGCTGATCGCCTGGGTGCCGTCGGGCACGTTGATCGAGACGTCGAAGGTGGCCTTGTCCAGCGGGTGGTCGTTGCTCGGGAACCACCAGACCGCCGAGTCGGGCTCCTGCGCCGCGACCCCGCCGTCGGGCGTGCGATGCCAGGCCGTCCAGCCGTCCACCTTCAGCTCGGAGGGCTTCCCGGCGTACTTGACGACGACGGACAGCGGGGTGTTGCGCGCCAGCGGCTTCGCCGGGGTGACCTCCAGCTCGTGGGAGCCGGACGTGGCGAACTTCGCCTTGACCCCGTTGACCCGGATCTCGCTGACCTGGAGGCCGAAGTCCAGGTTGAAGCGGGACAGGTCCTCCTTGGCGGTGGCCAGCAGGGTGGCCGTGCCTTCCAGCAGGTCGGTCTTCGGCTGGTACTGCAGGCGCAGGTCGTAGTGCGACACGTCGTATCCGCCGTTGCCGCTGGCCGGGTAGTAGGGATCGCCGATACCCGGGGCGCCCGAACCCGAACCCGCCGCCGACGCCGGGATCACCAGCAGGAGGGAAGCGGCGAGCACGCTCGGGGCGATGACTTTGCGGTGCACGAATGGCTCCAAGTGGTAGGGGAGACAGATCGGTTCACAGAGTGGTCCAAGGCCTTGTCGCTCGACCGTATTCACCCCTGGCCACTCAGGTCATGTCCATGGCCCCTGCTGTCACACGATCGCCATTCGGCCGTCACGCGTCCGCGCGTGGAACGGTGCTGACGCGCCCGCGCGGGTCCGCCCGCCCCGGCCGCACCCGCCCCGGCCTGCGGCCCGACCACCCGGAGGCCCGAACCCGCCGCCACCGCCGACCGCCCGGCCCCACCCGGCGGATCGGCCGGATCGGCACGACGCCCGCCTGCCGCGCACCGGCCCGTGAAGGTGTGCGGCCGCCTTCGCGCCCGGTCGGCGGTGTGGGGCCGCGCCGGGTGGGGAACGCAGGCCCATGAGGAACTTCCCGCCTGCGACCTGTCGCTGGGGCTGGCAGGCCTGCCCGACGACGGGCAGGAACTCGTTCGCGAACTGGCCTGGTACTACGACAACCTCGGCGCTCTCGTGACACACGGAGTGGTGGAGATCGAGCCCGTCTCCGGCTACCTCGGCGGATCCGTGATCACGGTGTGGGAGAAGATGGAACCGCTGGTGGCGGTGGAACGGGCCCGGCGCGCGCAGAACTCCCTGCCCGACCCCAACCGGTGGCAGGAGTACTTCGAGAACCTGTACCACCTCGTCCGGGAGGTGCCTCCCGAGCAGGCTCGCGCCCAGAGCCGGTCCTGGCGGCTGCCCGGCCGCTGACACCCCGTCTGCCCGACGACGTCCCGTCACGGGCTGTCCGGGATACCGAACAGTCGGTACCGTGCCGCGCATGACCCTTCACCCTCGCGCCGCACGACGCTGTTGGCACACTGCCGTCAACCCGCTGCACTCCACCGTCTACTTCTCGCCGGAGATCGCCGCGGAGTTCGCCGCTCTCGGGATAGCCGACCCCGTCGCCGTCAACCTGGCGCACCGCTCCGCCGCGATGGGCGCCGTCGGGGCCGGCACGGTCACCGCCGCCTTCTACAACTACCGGCACGACCTCGTCGCCCGGCACCTGCCCGCCGTCTGGGACACCGTCACTCCCGAGCAGGCCCTCGCCGCCCGGCTGCGCGCCGCCGACGCCGCCCTGACCCGGCTCCTCGGCGCCGACACCGTGAAGTCCCCCGAGGTGGCCGAGGCCGCCGACCTGGCCATGCGCGCCACCGAGGGCTGCACCCGGCACGCCCGCACCCTCTACGCGGCCCACGCCGACCTCCCCGTACCCGAGGCCCCGCACCTGCGCCTGTGGCACGCCACCACCCTGCTGCGCGAGCACCGCGGCGACGGCCACCTCGCCGCCCTGCTCCTCGCGGGCCTGGACCCGGTGGAGGCGCTGGTCAGCCACACCGCCACCGGCAAGGGCATGACCCCGAAGTGGCTCAAGGGCATGCGCGGCTGGACGCAGGACGACCTCGACGCCGCGACCGGCCGGCTGCGCGAGCGCGGCGTCCTCGACGCCGCCGGCGAGCTGACCGAGGAGGGCGCGGCCCTGCGCGAGCGGCTGGAGAGCGATACCGACCGCCTCGACGCCGCCCCCTACGAGCACCTCGGGGCGGACGGTCTGGCCCGCCTCACCGAGCTCGGCGGGGCCCTCGTCGTCAAGGCCGTGACCGCCGGAGCCTTCCCGAAGGACCTCATGGGCCGGGCCTGACCGGCGGGACGGGCAGGGTTCCCGCCGTCCGCCACCGCCACCTGCCACAATTGGCAGCCTTCCAGTGCAAACGAAGGCAGGCGGGACCCGATCGTGACGACGTCCATCGAAGGCAGGATCGCCGAGGAGCTCGGCGTACGGGAGCGGCAGGTCAAGGCCGCCGTCGAGCTGCTCGACGGCGGCTCCACCGTGCCGTTCATCGCGCGCTACCGCAAGGAAGCGACCGAGATGCTCGACGACGCCCAGCTGCGCACCCTCGAGGAGCGGCTGCGGTATCTGCGGGAGCTGGAGGACCGCCGCGCGGCGGTCCTGGACTCCGTACGGGAGCAGGGCAAGCTCACCGACGAACTGGCGGCGCGGATCGCCGCGGCCGACACCAAGGCGCGGCTGGAGGACATCTACCTGCCCTTCAAGCCCAAGCGGCGCACCAAGGCGCAGATCGCCCGCGAGGCCGGCCTGGAGCCGCTCGCCGAGGGCCTGCTGGCCGACCCGTCCGTGGAGCCGGCCGCGGCCGCAGCCGCGTTCGTCGACGCCGACAAGGGCGTCGCCGACCCGGCCGCCGCCCTGGAGGGTGCCCGGGCCATCCTCACCGAGCGGTTCGGCGAGGACGCCGACCTGATCGGTGAGCTGCGCGAGCGCATGTGGGGCCGCGGCCGGCTCGCGGCGAAGGTCCGCGAGGGCAAGGAGGAGGCGGGCGCCAAGTTCGCCGACTACTTCGACTTCGCCGAGCCGTTCACCGCGCTGCCCTCGCACCGCGTCCTCGCCATGCTGCGCGGTGAGAAGGAGGACGTCCTCGACCTCACCCTGGAACCGGAGGAGCCGGGCGAGGTGCCCGGCCCGTCCACGTACGAGGGCATGATCGCCCGTCGCTTCGGGGTGAACGACCGCGGCCGCCCCGGCGACAAATGGCTCGCCGACACCGTCCGCTGGGCCTGGCGTACGAAGATCCAGGTGCACCTCGGCATCGACCTGCGGATGCGGCTGCGCCAGGCCGCCGAGGACGAGGCGGTACGGGTCTTCGCGTCGAACCTGCGCGACCTGCTGCTCGCGGCGCCGGCCGGCACCCGGGCGACGCTCGGCCTGGACCCGGGCTTCCGCACCGGCGTGAAGGTCGCCGTCGTGGACGCGACCGGCAAGGTCGTGGCCACGGACGTGATCTACCCGCACGTGCCCGCCAACAAGTGGGACGAGTCCCTCGCCAAGCTCGCCCGGCTGGCGAAGGAGCACGCCGTCGAGCTGATCGCCATCGGCAACGGCACGGCCTCCCGAGAGACGGACAAGCTGGCCGGGGACCTCATCACGCGCCACCCGGAGCTGAAGCTCACCAAGGTGATGGTCTCGGAGGCGGGCGCCTCCGTGTACTCGGCCTCCGCCTTCGCCTCGCAGGAACTGCCGGACATGGACGTGTCGCTGCGCGGCGCGGTCTCCATCGCCCGCCGCCTGCAGGACCCGCTCGCCGAGCTCGTCAAGATCGACCCGAAGTCGATCGGTGTCGGCCAGTACCAGCACGACCTGTCCGAGGTGAAGCTCTCGCGCTCGCTCGACGCGGTCGTCGAGGACTGTGTGAACGGCGTCGGCGTGGACGTCAACACCGCCTCCGCGCCGCTGCTTTCGCGGGTGTCGGGGATCAGCGGCGGCCTCGCCGAGAACATCGTGGCCCACCGCGACGCCAACGGCCCCTTCCGCAGCCGCAAGGGGCTCAAGGACGTGGCCCGGCTCGGCCCGAAGGCGTACGAGCAGTGCGCGGGCTTCCTGCGGATCCGCGGCGGGGACGACCCGCTGGACTTCTCCAGCGTGCACCCCGAGGCCTACCCGGTGGTCCGGGGCATGGCGAAGACGGCGGGCAGCGAGGTGGCGGCCCTGATCGGCAACTCCGGCGTGCTGCGCTCGCTGCGTCCCGAGCAGTTCGTCACCGAGGCCTTCGGCCTGCCCACCGTCACGGACATCCTGCGCGAGCTGGAGAAGCCGGGCCGCGACCCGCGTCCCGCCTTCAAGACGGCCACCTTCAAGGAGGGCGTCGAGAAGATCGGCGACCTGGCCCCCGGCATGATCCTGGAGGGCGTGGTCACCAACGTGGCCGCCTTCGGCGCCTTCATCGACATCGGCGTCCACCAGGACGGGCTGGCCCACGTCTCGGCGCTGTCGAAGAACTTCGTCAAGGACCCCCGTGACGTGGTCAAGCCGGGCGACATCGTCCGCGTGAAGGTCATGGACGTGGACATCCCGCGCAAGCGGATCTCGCTGACCCTGCGGCTGGAGGACGAGGCCGGCGCGGAGCGCGGCGCGGGCGCTCCCCGCCAGCGCGAGGACCGGCGCGGCGGCGGTGGCGGCGGTGGCCGTCCGCCGCAGCAGCGCGGCGGGTCCGGCGCCCGAGAGGGCGGCCGCAACCAGGGCCAGGGCCAGGGCGGCCAGGGCGGCCAGGGCGAGCGCGGCCAGGGCCGTCGGCAGGGCGGCGGCAGCGCCCCCGCCCCCGCCAACAGCGCGATGGCCGACGCCCTGCGCCGGGCCGGCCTCACCGCCCCCGAGGAGCGCCGCAAGAAGTAGGAGCCGCCAAGGGTGTCTTGCAGCCACCCGGCGCGTGTCGGTCTTGGTACC
This sequence comes from Streptomyces nojiriensis, assembly GCF_017639205.1. Taxonomy (NCBI): domain Bacteria; kingdom Bacillati; phylum Actinomycetota; class Actinomycetes; order Kitasatosporales; family Streptomycetaceae; genus Streptomyces; species Streptomyces nojiriensis. Next base: position 7,395,808 of record NZ_CP071139.1, read on the forward strand.
GAGTGGCCGAATAGCTTCCCCACCTGGGGACTTGCCTTGCCAACTCCCGTACAAGATCTGTAGGCATGGTGGAACGCCCGTTCGTCGGTCGGCGGACGGGCTTCCGCGTTTTCCCCTCAGGACCGCATTCCCCGAGGCCGCCTCGAAGGCACAGGACGTCATGCCCATGCCCACACACGCCTACCGCCGTTGCCCCGGAAAGGGTCCGAAGAGGGATCACATGCCCCACCGGCAACTCAGCATTCGCAAAAGGTGCGAGCAGATTCTCGGCCATCTGGATCTGACCCACCCCTTCTCCCTCGACGACCTGTGCCGCCGGATAGCCGAGCGGCGCGGCCGTCCCATCCGGCTCCATCCGCTCCCCAAGGAAGCGGCGGAGTCCGGAGTCTGCGGACTGTGGGTGGGCACGGCCAGCGTCGACTACGTCTTCTACGAGGCGCAGACCACCCCGCTGCACCGGGAGCACATCGTCCTCCACGAGCTGGGCCACATCCTCTTCGGCCACCACTCCCTGGAAGGGGAGGAGACCGACGGGAACGCCCCCGTGGTGCTCGGCCGCACCAACTACACCACCCGGCAGGAGCAGGAGGCGGAGATGCTCGCCAGCATGATCCGCATCCGCACGGCGAACGCCGGCCCGCGGCCCGCGAACGGCGCGCGCGGCACCCTGGCCCGACTGGAGTCCGCCATGGGATACGAGCGGGGCAACGATGGCAGCTGACCTGACCGCCTTCGGCAACTGGCTCGCCGTCCCCGGCGTGGTGTGCCTGTGGACCGCCGTCCTGCTCCGCGCCCCCGGAGCCCTGCGCTCCCCCCAGCAGCGCGGCCTGTGGCTGGCCGTCGCCACCGCCGCCGCCGCGATGACCCTCAACCTCCCCGACGTCGTCTCGTACGCGATGAGCCGCGGCCCGGGTTACGCCCACACCATCGGCCTCGTCCGCAACCTCATCGGGGTGCTGTCGGCCGGCGCCGTCCTCTACTTCGTGGCCGCCACCACCCGCGGCCGCCGGCTCCAGATCACCGCCTGCGTCGCCACCGTGGCCTGGCTCGGCGCCCTCCTCGCCCTGGACGCGGCCGCGCCCGGGCACGGCACGCACACCATGCCGCCGGTCGGCGACCCGGTGCCCTCCCTCGCGTACTGGCTGGTCCTGATCTCCGCGCACGTGACCGCCAACATCGTCTGCGTGGGCCTGTGCTCGCGCTACAGCCGCCGTACCGAGAGCCGGGGCCTGGCCGCCGGACTGCGGCTGTTCGGCCTCGGCACCGCGCTCGCCGGACTGTTCTGGCTGGCGTACCTGCTCAAGGCCCTGTTCGGCAGCACCTGGGCGATGCCCGCCCTCCCGCTGCTCATGAACCTGCACGGCCTGCTGCGCGCCGCCGCGATCCTCGTGCCCACCCTGTTCACCCTCCGGCGCACCTGCACCGACATCGCCACCACCTGGCGGCTGTGGCCGCTGTGGCGCGACCTGGTCGAAGCGGTGCCGCACGTGGCGCTCAACAAGCCGCGCGCCTGGCGGGTGATGGAGCTGCTGTGGCCGCCGGTCCCGCGCAACCTGCTCGTGTACCGCAAGGTCATCGAGACGCGCGACGCGATCCTGATCCTGGGCGAGTACGTGGCCCCGGGCGCCCTGGAACAGGCCCGCGGCGAGGCCGCCGGACACGGGGTCCCCGAGCAGCGGGCCACCGCCACCGCGCTGGCCCGCGTACTGAAGGAGGCCCGGCAGGCCAAGCTCGACGGGGCGCCCGGGCAGCCGGGCGAGGCGGCGGCGCTGGAACTGCCCGCCGCGATCCACACCTCGCAGGAGGGTGGGGACCTGGCGGACGAGGCCCGGTTCCTCGTCGACGTCGCCCAGGCGTACGCCGCGCCCGCCACCACAAGGAAGTGAAACGCTCTTGACCACCGTACTGATCACCGGGGCCAGCGCCGGACTGGGCGCGGCCTTCGCCCGCGGTTTCGCCGCCAAGGGCTGCGACCTGGTCCTCGTCGCCCGTGACAAGGACCGGCTCGACGCCGTCGCCGCAGGACTGGTCCGGGAATACGGCACCGCGTCCGAGGTGCTGCCCGCCGACCTGCTGGACCCGGCGGACTGCGCGGCCGTCGTCGAGCGGCTCGCCGACCCGGTCCGGCCCGTGGACATCCTGGTAAACAACGCGGGCTTCGGACTCCCCGCGCCCTTCCCGTACAGCCCGGTCGAGGACGAGGAGCGGATGCTCGACCTGCTGGTCAAGGTCCCGCTCCGGCTCACCCACGCCGTGCTGCCGGGCCTGCGCGCACGCCGCCGGGGCGCGGTCCTCAACGTCTCCTCGGTGGCGGGACTCCTGCCGACCGGGACCTACGGGGCCGCCAAGGCCTGGATCACCGCCTTCAGCGAGTCGCTCCGGGTGGACATGGCGCCGTACGGGGTCCGGGTGCTGGCCGTGGTCCCCGGCTTCACCCGCACCGAGTTCCAGGAGCGGGCCGGCATGGACGTCAGCGCGCTGCGCGACGCGGTCTGGCTGGAGCCGGAGGCCGTGGTCGCGCGAGCCCTGAAGGACCTCGCCCTGCGCCGCCCGGTGAGCATCACCGGCCGCCGCTACCGCGCGTACGCCCTCGCCGCCCGCCACCTCCCGCGCACCTTCGTGGCGGCCCGGATGGCCCGCAAGCGCCGGCCGCCGCAAGGGACCTGAACGGGAGATCTCGCGCAGGCCTGCGGCGGGTCGTGGGAGAGGATGTCCGGGTGATCTTCGAACCGCTCTTCGACGGCGACCGCGTCCGCCTTCCGGAAGGCGACGGCGCGCTGCCCGACGCCGCGCCCGGGGGCGTGCTGTGCGCGTCGGCCGTCCGGGAGGCCGACCCGGCCGCCGTTCCGCCGGAGATCCGCACCCGCTCGGGGGAGATCGTTTTCGTGACGTCCGTCCTGAGGACCGAGCTGGAGCGGTTCTGCACCGACAACGGGATCCCGTTGCGCTCCCGGCCCGATGTCTGGGGCGACCTGCTCGAACCCTTCCTCGACACCGGGTCCGACCGCCGGACCCGGGCGGCGACCCTGGAGCGGCTGGCCGATGCCGGGGTCGACGCAACCGAGGCGGCCGCGATCCGGGAGCGGGTGGGGCCGCTCATGGCGGCCTACAACTCCGTGCACTGGGACTGGTTCCACCTCGGCCTCGCCGATCTCCTCGACGCGGCCGGCTCCGACCTCGTCCCCGAGGAACTCCGCATCCCGCCCGGGGACCTGCGCGCCTTCCGCGCGTGGGCCACGGACATCGCCGCCCGCCCGGACCGGCTTCCTTAGAGCTCGGTGACCTTGCCGCCCGCGACCTCCAGGCGGCGGGTCACGTGCACCGCGTCCAGCATGCGGCGGTCGTGGGTGACCAGTAGGAGGGTGCCCTCGTAGGCGTCGAGGGCCGACTCCAGCTGTTCGATCGCCGGCAGGTCGAGGTGGTTGGTCGGCTCGTCCAGGACCAGCAGGTTCACCCCGCGGCCCTGGAGCAGGGCCAGCGCCGCACGGGTGCGCTCGCCCGGGGAGAGGGTGGCCGCCGGGCGCAGGACGTGGGCCGCCTTCAGGCCGAACTTGGCCAACAGTGTGCGGACCTCGGCCGGCTCGGTCTCGGGGACCGCCGCGCAGAAGGCTTCGAGCAGCGGTTCGTCGCCGAGGAACAGGCCGCGCGCCTGGTCCACCTCGCCGACCAGGACGCCGGAGCCGAGGGTGGCGGAGCCGGAGTCCGGGGCCAGCCGGCCCAGCAGGACGGCGAGGAGGGTGGACTTCCCGGCGCCGTTGGCCCCGGTGATCGCCACCCGGTCCGCCCAGTCGATCTGCAGACTGGCCGGGCCGAAGGCGAAGTCGCCGCGCTTGACCGAGGCCTCGCGCAGGGTGGCCACCACCGCGCCGGAGCGCGGGGCCGCCGCGATCTCCATGCGCAGCTCCCACTCCTTGCGGGGCTCGTCGACGACCTCCAGCCGCTCGATCGCCCGAGCCGTCTGGCGGGCCTTGGCGGCCTGCTTCTCGCTCGACTCGCCCCGCAGGTTCTTGCCGATCTTGTCGTTGTCGGAAGCCTTGCGGCGGGCGTTGCGCACGCCCTTGTCCATCCAGTTGCGCTGCATCTGCGCCCGGCCTTCGAGGGCCGACTTCTTGCCCGCGTACTCCTCGAACTCCTCGCGGGCGTGGTTGCGGGCGCGCTCGCGCTCCTCCAGGTAGGAGTCGTAGCCGCCGCCGTAGAGGTTGATCTGCTGCTGCGCGAGGTCGAGTTCGAGGACCTTGGTGACCGTCCGGGTCAGGAACTCGCGGTCGTGGCTGATCACGACCGTGCCGGCCCGCAGCCCCTTGACGAACCGCTCCAGCCGCTCCAGACCGTCCAGGTCGAGGTCGTTGGTGGGCTCGTCGAGCAGGAAGACGTCGTAACGGGACAGCAGGAGCGAGGCGAGGCCCGCGCGGGCCGCCTGACCGCCGGAGAGCGCCGTCATGGGCAGGTCGAGACCGACGGCGAGGCCCAGCTCGTCGGCGACCTCCTGGGCCCGCTCGTCGAGGTCGGCACCGCCGAGGTTCAGCCACATGTCCAGCGCGGTCGCGTACGCGTCGTCCGCGCCCGGCGTCCCGTCCACCAGACCCTGCGTCGCCGCGTCCAGCTCGGCCTGCGCGGCCGCCACGCCCGTACGGCGGGCCAGGAACTCACGGACCGACTCCTCGGGCCGGCGCTCCGGCTCCTGCGGCAGGTGACCGACGGCGGCGCCGGGCGGGGAGAGCCGCAGCTCCCCGGTCTCGGGGGTGTCCAGCCCGGCGAGCAGCCGCAGCAGGGTGGACTTCCCGGCGCCGTTCACGCCGACGAGGCCGATGACGTCGCCGGGGGCGACGACGAGGTCGAGATCGGCGAACAGGGTGCGCTCACCGTGCGCGGCGGTGAGCTTCTTGGCGACGAGGGTTGCAGTCATGATGTGCCGATCCTATCCGCGCGCGGACGGCCCCCGGCATGGCCGGATAGGTGGGAAGCCCGTCATTGCGGCCATCGCGGGGGCGGAACACCATGAAGCCATGCCGTCATCGCCGCGCACCGTCCTCGTCCTCCTCTACGACGGGGTCCAGAGCCTGGACGTGACCGGGCCGGTGGAGGTGTTCGCCGCGCTCGCCCACTTCCCGGGGCGGACCGGGTACGCGATCCGGACGGTCTCTCCCGCGGGAGAGCCCGTCCGCACCGGCAGCGGGCTGACGCTGGTGCCGGACGGGGAGCTGGCGAGCGCCCGGCCGGGGCCCGGGACCACGGTCCTGGTGCCCGGGGGACGGTTCTCGGGGGACTTCGAGCCCCGGCTCACCGACTGGCTCCGTACCCACGGGGGCGGCGCGGAACGGCTGGTCTCCGTGTGTACGGGAGGACTGCTGCTGGCCGAGGCGGGGCTCCTGGACGGGCGGCGGGCGACGACGCACTGGAACGCCTGCGAGCGGATGGCGCGGGACTACCCGGCCGTCGCCGTCGAGCCGGACCCGATCTACGTACGGGACGGACCGGTGGCCACCTCGGCCGGGGTCACGGCGGGGATCGACCTCGCCCTGGCGCTGGTGGAGGAGGACCACGGGCGGGACGTCGCCCTGACGATCGCCCGGCACCTGGTGGTCTTCCTGCGCAGGCCCGGCAACCAGGCGCAGTTCAGCGCGCAGCTGGCCGCCCAGACGGCCCGCCGGGACCCCCTGCGGGACGTACAGCAGTGGATCGCCGAGCACCCGGGGGAGCAGCTCTCGGTCGAGCACCTCGCCGCCCGGGCCCGGCTGTCGCCGCGGCACTTCGCGCGGGCCTTCCAGGCGGAGACCGGGGTCACGCCCGGCCGGTACGTCGAACGGGTCCGGGTGGACCACGCGCGGCGGCTGCTGGAGGAGAGCGGGGAAGGGATGGCACAGATCGCCCGGGCCTGCGGGTACCGGAACCCGGAGGCGCTGCGCCGGGCCTTCGTGCGGACCCTCGGTCAGCCGCCCGCCGAGTACCGCCGCCGGTTCGGCACGTCCCGTCCCTGAGGACAGGATCCGGCGCACCCGCAAGAAGAAGAGCCGCCCCGTGCGGGGCGGAGTCGTGTACCGACCAGCGCTCCGGAGGAGCCATGCAGATCGCCGTACTTCTCTACGACCACTTCACCGCCCTGGACGCCATCGGGCCCTTCGACACCCTCGGCCGGCTGCCCGATGCCGAGGTCGTCTTCGTCTCCGAGCGGCCGGGTCCCGTACGGACCGACAGCGGGGCGCTCGCGCTCGTCGCCGACAAGGGGCTGGACGAGGTCACCCGGCCGGACATCGTCATCGTGCCCGGCGGGCCGCATCCCGAACGGGAGATGGCCAATCCCGTGGTCCTGGACTGGCTGCGCACGGTCGACGCCACCACCACCTGGACCACCTCGGTGTGCACCGGATCCCTGCTGCTGGCCGCCGCCGGACTGCTCGACGGCCGGCGGGCCACCAGTCACTGGCTGTACCTGGAGCAGCTGTCGAAGCACGGGGCCGAGCCCACCGGGGAGCGCGTCGTGTTCGACGGGAAGTACGTCACCGCCGCGGGGGTGTCCTCCGGGATCGACATGGGGCTCACCCTGCTCGGCCGGATCGCCGGGGACGACTTCGCCCAGGCCGTGCAGCTGATGACCGAGTACGACCCCCAGCCGCCCTACGACGCCGGCTCGCCCGACAAGGCCCCGGCCGCTCTCGTCGAGATGCTGCGGGGCGGCAGCACCCCCGGCTGACGGCCGGCCGTCACGGTGCCCACGTGAAGCGCGGAGCCCGGCGCTCCAGGAACGCGGCGACCCCCTCCGCGGTGTCCTCGCTCCCGGCTGCCTGCTCCTCCCAGTACGCGTCCCGGTCGGTCCGGCCGTCCGCGAACTCCTTGGCGGACGCCTGCGTCAGCTGTGAGCGCGAGGCCAGGATCCGGGTGAACTCGGCGACCCGCTTGTCCAGTTGGCCGGCCGGGAGCAGCTCGTTCAGGAACCCCGCGCGCAGCGCCGTCTCGGCGCCGATCAGTTCCGCCGAGAAGAGGAGGTACTTGGCCCAGGCCGGGCCGACCAGGGAGGCGAGCCTGCGGGTGGAGGACGCGCGGTAGACGATGCCGAGCTTGGCGGGGGTCACCCCGAAGGAGGCCCCCTCCTCGGCGAAGCGCAGGTCGCAGGCGGCCGCGAGCTGGCTGCCGCCGCCCACGCAGAAGCCGCGGATCGCCGCCAGCGTGGGCTTGGGGAAGGCGGCCAGGGCCTCCTCGGCGGCCACGGCCAGGTCCCGCGGGTCCGCGGCCCCGGCGTCCCCGGCAGCACCGGGCTCCGCCGCGTCGCCGGTCAGCGAGGAGATGTCGGCGCCCGCGCAGAAGGTCGCTCCGGCCCCGGTCAGCACGAGCACCCGTACCGCCGGGTCGTCCGCCAGGCCCCCCAGCAGCTCCGGGAGCGCCCGCCACATGGCGGCGGTCATGGCGTTGCGCTTGGCGGGGTGCGAGATGACGATCGTGGCCACCCCGTCGGCGACCGTGTGCCGGAGGGTGGCGTCCATGGCTGCGTCCATGCGCCGGATGCTATCCCGGGCGGTCATACCTATGATCAAGGGGTGCAGGAGGTGGCCGTCCATGGGCGCAGACCGTACCGGGGCCAGGGTCGGGGGCCCGGAACCGCAGCGCGAGAAGAAGAAGCTCAACCGCAGCTTCGCGCTGATGACGGCGCTCGGGGTGCTGCTGGCGCTGGCCGGGCTGGTCGGCCTGGTCTACACCGCCGTCGCCACCCTCACCTCGATGTTCCTCTTCGGCTGGCTGCTGCTGATCGGCGGCGTGGTGGGTCTGCTGCAGGCCGTGCAGTGGCGCAGGAGCAACTACTTCTGGCTCGCCGTCGTCGTCGCCGCGATCAACCTGGCCGCGGGCTTCGTGATCCTGCGCCGTCCCGAGGCGAGCGCCGAGGCGCTGACCATGTTCGCCGCGCTGCTCTTCCTCACGGGCGGGGTGTTCCGCCTGGTCGGGGCGCTGGTGGTGCGCGGTGCCAACTTCGGGCTCGCGGTCGTCCAGGGCGCCTTCGGGATCCTGCTGGGCTTCCTGATCCTCTCCAACTGGCCCGGCAACAGTCTGTACGTGATCGGAACCTTCTTCTCCCTCGCCCTGCTGTTCGACGGGCTGAGCCTGGTGGCCATGGGCATGGGCTCCCGGCGCATCCTGGGGTTGGTCAGGGAGGACGGGGCTCCGGCGGCGGCGGACGCGGGGGCGGCCGCGGGGGACGGGGCGGGCGAGGCGGACGTGAAGCGCCGGACAGAAGATCAGGAATAGTCGAACAACTGACTCTGTCATACGCCAGCGGTCAGAAAGTGTCCGATAGACGCTGACTTCTGGTCAGCAGTCCGGCCCGGACCAGCCCGTTCCCCACTCTTGTCGCGTGGAGACGATCGAGCGCGAAGACGGGGGACGGAAGATGGATGTCAGCGGGAGTGTCCCGCCGGCCAGGGCGGGTGAGACGGAGGCTCCGGCCGATCCCCTCGCGTACGAGGGCGTGTGGAGGTTCACCGCCCCCGCGGTTGAAGAATCCGTTCCGCAGGCCCGTCGTGCGGTTCGGGACCTGCTCGGGCGCCAGGGGGTGCCGGCCCATCAGGACCTCGTGTACTCCCTGCTCCTGATCGTCTCCGAGCTGGTGACGAACTCGGTCCGGCACGCCGCCCTGCTCTCGCCGGAGGTCGCGGTCGAGGTCGCGATCGGCCGTGCGTGGGTGCGGGTGGCCGTGGAGGACAACCACCCCTACCGGCCCAAGGCGCTCGAGGCCGACTTCGGCCAGACCGGCGGCCGGGGCCTGCTCCTGGTCCGGGAGATCACCCTGGAGGCCGGCGGGGTCTGCGACGTCGAGCACACCTCGACCGGCGGCAAGGTGATCTGGGCGGCCCTGCCGCTCACCGCCCCACCGCCCGCCGGGTGAGCGGCGGGGCGGGGCGGTGAGGCGGCGGACGGCGGGAGGGCGGAGGGGCGGGACGGCGTACGGGCTACCAGCCCGCCGCGTCGCCGGTCAGCTCGCGGATCGCGGGCCTCGCCGCGTCCAGCACGGTCATGAACCAGGCCGAGAACGGCACTTCGGCGTGGCGCTTCGCCAGTTCCCCGGGGGTGACGAAGGCGGTGTCCTCGACCTCCTCCGGATCCGGCCGCACGACGGTCTGCGCGAGTCCCACGAACAGGTGATTGAACTCCTGCTCCACCAGACCCGACGCGGGGTCCGGGTGGTTGTAGCGCACCGTCCCCGCCTGCGCGAGCAGCGAGGGCGACAGGCCCAGCTCCTCATGGGTCCGCCTGGCCGCGGCCGCGAACGGCGACTCCCCGGGATAGGGGTGACCGCAACAGGTGTTCGACCAGACGCCGGGGGAGTGGTACTTCCCGAGGGCCCGCTGCTGGAGCAGCAGACGGCCCTGCTCGTCGAAGAGGAACACGGAGAACGCCCGGTGCAGCTGCCCGGGCGCCTGATGGGCGGAGAGCTTCTCCGCCGTGCCGATGGTGTTGCCGGCCTCGTCGACCAGTTCGAGCATGATCGGTTCTTGAGTACCGGTGCCGTTGGACGCGCTGTTCGCGGCGGTGGCTGGTGTGGTCGGCATACCCATCCTTCGCTTCGGACTTCGGCCTTCAGTCTGCCGTACAAAAGAGGCTTGTCCCCACTTCGGAGATCCACGCATGTCCGCCCCTCGTCGCGTGCTACGCGACGAGGGGCGGGTCACACCACGTGCCACCTCATATGACCTCGGTGCGCGTCAGACCCCGAACGGATCCGGGTACCTGATCGTTCCCGTCGGCACCGGACGGGAATCGTCCAGCACCAGCGCCATCAAGGCCTCGTCAGGGACCTCGAAGGGGGCCCGGATCCCGAAGCGCGACGCCGGCAGGAAACCGAAGCGCGGATAGTACGCCGGGTGCCCCAGGACGAGGACCAGTGACTCCCCGCGCTCCCGGGCCGCCGCGAGCAGGGCCCGTACGACGGAGCTGCCCGCGCCCGAGCGCTGCAGCGCGGGATCGGCCGCCACCGGGGCGAGCGCGAGCGCCGGGGCGCCGTCGACCTCGCACCGGGTCAGCAGGGCGTGCGCCGCCACCGACCCGTCCGGGGCCTCGGCCACGTACGACAGCCCGGGCAGCCAGGAGTCGTCGGCGCGCAGCGCGTCCACGAGGTCGGCCTCCAGCGGAGTCCCGAAGGCCGCCAGGTTGATCTCCCGGACGGCCGCCGCGTCGGCCGCGGTCTCCGGCCGGGCGGGCCAGGCGTCGCCGTCCCCGGCCCTCACCGGGCGCAGGACGTAGCCCGTGTACCCGTACTCGTGCCCGTGGCGGTCCCGTACGTCGAGCTCCTCGCGGGTCGCGGCCAGGGCCCGCGCCATCGCCGGGCCGCCGGTTCCGGACAGGGCGCGGACCCGCTCGGCGAGCGGGCCGTAGTACTCGGCCCAGTCGGAGCCGGGCAGGTCGTGCACGCCGAGCACCCGGTACCCGGCGGCCTGGGCGGCCGCCAGGTTGCCGGCGGTGGTGCGCAGCGCGTAGTGCGGGTCCCAGAAGGCGCGAGCGCCCGCGGACGGCTGCGCGACCGACCACTGGCACTCGGTCAGGACGAGGGTGCCGCCCGGGGCGAGCAGCCGCTTCCACCGCGCGAGCGCGGCGTCGAAGCCGAGGAGGTAGGCGGAGCCCTCCGCCCAGACGAGGTCGAAGGAGCCGTCCTCGAAGCCCTCGCCGGAGAGCGCGCCCATGTCCGCCTCCACCGTGCGGACCCGGTCGGCGAGTCCGCGGGCCGCGGCGGACGCACGGAGCTCGTCGAGGAAGGGGGCGTGCAGGTCGACGGCCGTCACCTCGGCGCCCGCGCCGGCCGCACCCGCCTCGGCGGCGAGCAGCAGCGCGCTGCGGCCCGGGCCGCAGCCCAGGTCCAGGACGCGCGGCCGCTCGGGCAGCGGTCCGCACAGGGACAACAGGTGGCGGGTGCTCGCGTCGGAGCCCGGAGCCTGCCGGGGCAGGCCGTGGTGCAGGGCGAAGAAGGCGTGCGTGAAGTCGTCGACGCCGTCGGGGTCGCAGGCGGCGTCGGGGGAATTGCTGTCGGTCAACGTGAACCCTTGGAACGGGGGCTCCGGCCGACGAGGCCCAGCTGTGTGATCAGGCCCGGCCGGATGCCCGGAAGGAATGGGGGATGCACCGGAGTTCGCTGCGCACGGCCGCGACGACTGCGACGGTCATCGACCCACCTCTTCCCACTCGACACGTTCAAGGGCGTGTCCACCGTAACATCCGGCCCGTTTGTGGTACCGCGCCGTGATCGTCAATGATGATCGGAACCCGGCCCCGGGCCCGAATATTCGGCTTATCAGGGCGTAAACGGGTGGTGAACCCCTGCTTCCATTCATCCGATAGCCTCTGCCGACGTGCTGCCGCCCCATAAGGGCGCGCGTTCGGAATCCGTTACAAGGAGTGAGTTCGTCTGCCGACCGTCATCCTCACCGGCCTGCCGGTCCCCGGATCACCGCTCGCGGACGAGCTGCGCTCCCTCGGCTTCGACGTCCGCCCGGCCGCCGGTCCCGAGGACGCCGCCGCCGCACTGGCGGGCGTCCCCGCCGACCAGCGGGTGGCCGTCGTGGACAGCGCCTTCGTCGGGCACGTGCACGCGCTGCGCCTCGCACTGACCGACCCGCGCTTCGACGCCTGCGCCGTCACCGGTGCCTTCGCCGTCCAGGCCGGGGCCCGCGGGGCCCTCGACAAGGCCGCCGCCCGCGCGGCGGCCGACGGCGAGGCCGCCGGCCCGTACGCGGACCGGCTCGCCGCCGCCGTCGAGGCCGCAGGGACCACCGTCCAGCGCCCCGAACTGGGCACGCTCGTCGCCGCCGTCCCCGTCGGCCCGGTGGAGCGCGACGCGGCGAGCGCCGCCGTCGCCGCCGTCGACGACGAGGCCGTACGCCTGCGGACGGCCGTGAAGTCCCGCGACGGCTTCTTCACCACCTTCTGCATCAGCCCGTACTCGCGCTACATCGCCCGCTGGTGCGCGCGCCGCGGCCTGACCCCGAACCAGGTCACCACCGCCTCGCTGATCACCGCGCTCATCGCGGCCGGCTGCGCCGCCACCGGCGAGCGCTGGGGCTACGTGGCGGCCGGTGTGCTGCTCCTCGTCTCCTTCGTACTGGACTGCACCGACGGGCAGCTCGCCCGCTACTCGCTCCAGTACTCGACGATGGGCGCCTGGCTCGACGCCACCTTCGACCGCGCGAAGGAGTACTCCTTCTACGCGGGCCTCGCGCTCGGCGCGGCCAGGAACGGCGACGACGTCTGGGCCCTGGCCGTCGGCTCCATGATCCTGATGACCTGCCGGCACGTCGTGGACTTCTCCTTCAACGAGGCCAACCACGACGCCACCGCCAACACCAGCCCCACGGCCGCCCTCTCCGACCGCCTCGACAGCGTCGGCTGGACCGTGTGGATCCGCCGGATGATCATCCTGCCGATCGGTGAGCGCTGGGCGATGATCGCGGTGCTGACCGCCTTCACCACCCCCCGGATCGTCTTCTACGCCCTGCTGATCGGCTGCGCCTTCGGCGCGCTCTACACCACCGCCGGCCGGGTCCTGCGCTCCGTGACGCGCAAGGCCACCCGCACCGACCGGGCGGCCCAGGCACTGGCCGACCTGGCCGACTCCGGCCCGCTCGGCGAACTCCAGGCCCGCCTCCTGCGCGGCCGCGCCGGGTCCTTCGGCTCCGTGTACGTGGCGGCCCTCGGCACGCTCGTGATGATCGCGGGCGCCGTGTTCCTGCCCTTCGGGGACCCCCGGTCGATCGCCGTCGCGGTGATCTATGTCATGGCGGCCGGCCTCGCCGTCGCCGCGCCGCTCCGGGGCGCCCTGGACTGGCTGATCCCGCCCCTGTTCAGGGCGGCCGAATACGGCACGGTCCTCGCCCTCGCCGTCAAGGCGGACGTCCCCGGGGCCCTCCCGGCGGCATTCGGCCTGATCGCGGCGGTCGCCTACCATCACTACGACACGGTGTACCGCATTCGCGGTGGCACCGGCGCGCCCCCGCACTGGCTGGTGCGGACGATCGGCGGCCACGAAGGCCGGGTCCTGCTGATCACGGCCTTGGCGGCCGTCCTCGCAACGCGCGAAGCGGACTTCCCCGTCGCGCTCACGGTCATGGCCGTGTTCGTGGCACTCGTGGTGCTCGTGGAGAGCATCCGATTCTGGGTCTCCTCCGGAGCACCCGCCGTACATGACGAAGGAGAACCAGCATGATCGGCCTTGTACTCGCTGCCGGTGCCGGACGCCGTCTGCGTCCCTACACCGACACCCTGCCCAAGGCGCTCGTGCCGGTCGGCCCCGAGGGTGACGAGGAGAGCCTGACGGTCCTCGACCTGACGCTGGGCAACTTCGCCGAGGTCGGCCTGACCGAGGTCGCCATCGTCGTCGGCTACCGCAAGGAAGCCGTGTACGCCCGCCGCGAGGCCCTGGAGGCCAAGTACGGCGTCAAGATCACGCTGATCGACAACGACAAGGCCGAGGAGTGGAACAACGCCTACTCCCTGTGGTGCGCGCGTGACGTCCTCAAGCAGGGTGTGATCCTCGCCAACGGCGACACCGTCCACCCGGTCTCGGTCGAGCGCACCCTCCTCGCCGCCCGCGGCAACGGCCAGAAGATCATCCTCGCCCTCGACACGGTCAAGAACCTGGCCGACGAGGAGATGAAGGTCGTCACCGCCGATGGCAAGGGCGTGCAGAAGATCACCAAGCTGATGGACCCCGCCGACGCCACCGGCGAGTACATCGGTGTCACCCTCATCGAGCCCGAGGCCGCCGAGCAGCTGGCCGAGGCCCTGAAGACCACCTTCGAGCGCGACCCCGACCTCTACTACGAGGACGGCTACCAGCAGCTCGTCAACGACGGCTTCACCATCGACGTGGCCCCCATCGGCGACGTCAGGTGGGTCGAGATCGACAACCACGACGACCTCGCCAAGGGCCGGACGATCGCATGCCAGTACTGACGAGGCTCATCCCCTCGCCCGTCGTCGTCGACGTCAGTCGCGGGGCGATGGACGACCTGGCCGGCCTCCTGGCCGACCAGCGGATCTCCGCCTCCGGCAAGCTGGCCATCGCGATCAGCGGGGGCTCCGGCGTGGCGCTGCGCGCCAGGCTGGAGCCCGTACTGCCGCACGCCGACTGGTACGCGGTCGTCGACGGCACCATCGACTCCGCGGTCAAGCTGGCCGACGACATAAAGGGCCGCCGCTACGACGCCGTCGTGGGCCTGGGCGGCGGCAAGATCATCGACGTGGCCAAGTACGCCGCGGCGCGGGTCGGGCTGCCCATGGTGGCCGTCGCCACCAACCTCTCGCACGACGGCATCTGCTCGCCGGTGTCCATCCTGGACAACGACAACGGCCGCGGTTCCTACGGTGTGCCGACGCCGATCGCCATGGTGATCGACCTCGACGTGATCAAGGAAGCCCCGGTCCGGTTCATCCGCGCCGGCATCGGTGACGCGATCTCCAACATCTCGGCGATCGCCGACTGGGAGCTCTCGCACCGGATCAACGGCGAGCCCATCGACGGCCTGGCCGCCGCCATGGCCCGTACCGCAGGCGAGTCCGTGCTGCGCCACCCCGGCGGATGCGGCGACGACGAGTTCCTCACCGTGCTCTCCGAGGCACTGGTGCTCTCCGGCATCGCCATGTCGATCAGCGGGGACTCCCGCCCGTCGTCCGGCGCCTGCCACGAGATCAGCCACGCCTTCGACCTGCTCCACCCGGGACGCTCCGCGCTCCACGGCGAGCAGGTCGGCATCGGCGCCGCCTTCGCGATGCACCTGCGCGGGGCCGCAGAGCAGTCCGGCCTCTTCGTCGAGGTACTGCGCCGGCACGGTCTGCCGGTCGGCCCCGAGGAGATCGGCTTCAGCATCGACGAGTTCGTCGCGGCCGTCGAGTACGCCCCCCAGACCCGCCCGGGACGCTTCACGATCCTGGAGCACCTCAACCTGTCCGCCGCCGAGATCAGGGACGCTTACGCCGACTATGCCAAGACCATCCGTAGCTGAACTGAGGCCCGTCGTCCACCCCGCGGGCGTCAAGGACCGGGTCAGCGGCGAGCACTGGGGCGGGCGCCTCTACATGCGCGAGATCTCCCTGCGCATCACCCGCGTCCTGGTCACCACCAAGGTCACGCCGAACCAGCTGACCTACCTGATGACCCTCGCCGGCGTCCTCGCGCTCCCGGCCCTGCTGGTGCCGGGCATCTGGGGCGCCGTCCTCGGCGTGATCGCGGTCCAGATGTACCTGCTGCTCGACTGCGTCGACGGTGAGGTCGCCCGCTGGAAGAAGCAGTTCTCGCTCTCCGGCGTGTACCTGGACCGGGTCGGCGCCTACCTGTGCGACGCCGCGGTCCTGGTCGGCTTCGGCCTGCGGGCCGCCGACCTGTGGGGCCCCGGCGGCGCCGACTGGCTGTGGGCCTTCCTGGGCACCCTGGCCGCCCTCGGCGCCATCCTGATCAAGGCCGAGACCGACCTGGTCGGCGTCGCCCGCCACCAGGCCGGCAAGCCCGTGGTCAAGGACGCGGCCGCCGAGCCGCGCGCGAAGGGCATGGCGCTCGCCCGCCGGGCCGCCGCCGCGCTCAAGTTCCACCGCCTGATCCTCGGCATCGAGGCCTCGCTGCTCATCCTGGTGCTGGCCGTCGTGGACCAGATGCAGGGCGACCTGTACTGGTCCCGCGTCGGGGTCGCCGTGCTGGCCGCCATCGCGATGCTCCAGACCGTGCTGCACCTGGTGTCCATCCTCGCCTCCAGCAGGCTCAAGTGAGTGCCCCGCTGCGGCTGGGCGCCGTGATCATCACCATGGGCAACCGGCCCGACGAGCTCAAGGCGCTCCTCGACTCGGTGGCCCGCCAGGACGGCCCCCCCGTCGACGTGGTCGTCGTGGGCCAGGGCGTGCAGGTCACCGGCCTGCCCGAGGGCGTCCGCAGCATCGACCTGCCCGAGAACCTGGGCATCCCGGGCGGGCGCAACGTCGGCATCGAGGCCTTCGGCCCCGGTGGCAGCGACGTGGACGTGTTGCTCTTCCTCGACGACGACGGTCTGCTGGAGCGCACCGACACCGCCGAGCTGTGCCGGCAGGCCTTCGCCGAGGACCCCGCGCTCGGGATCGTCAGCTTCCGGATCGCCGATCCGGAGACCGGCCGGACCCAGCGCCGGCACGTGCCGCGGCTGCGCGCCTCCGATCCGATGCGGTCCTCTCGCGTGACCACGTTCCTGGGCGGCGCCAACGCCGTCCGCACGACGGTGTTCGAGCAGGTCGGAGCGCTGCCGGGGGAGTTCTTCTACGCGCACGAGGAGACCGATCTGGCCTGGCGGGCGCTCGACGCAGGGTGGCTGATCGACTACCGCTCGGACATGGTGCTGCTGCACCCGACAACTGCCCCCTCCCGGCACGCGGTCTACCACCGTATGGTGGCTCGTAACCGGGTGTGGCTCGCCCGCCGCAACCTGCCCGCCCCGCTGGTCCCGGTCTACCTGGGCGTCTGGCTCCTGCTGACGCTCGTACGCAGGCCGTCGGCACCCGCGCTCAAGGCCTGGTTCGGTGGTTTCCGGGAGGGATGGACCACTCCCTGCGGACCCCGCCGCCCGATGAGATGGCGAACGGTCTGGCGGTTGACCCGGCTGGGCCGACCTCCTGTCATCTGACCAGCCCGCGTCTGGGAACATGACGCGATCACGGGCCTCGAGCCACCAGCCTGATGCCCACCTGGCCGCATCTTGAAGACGAAAGTTTCAACTTGTGAGTGACACAACCCACGACGGCGCCCTCGCCACGAGCAGGCCGCTGTCCGACGACGCGGGGCTGAGCGCCGCGGAGCTCGCCAGGAAGTACGGCCTCTCGGTCAGCGGCGCCCGGCCGGGCCTCGGCGAGTACGTGCGGCAGCTCTGGGGCCGGCGCCACTTCATCATGGCCTTCTCCAGGGCCAAGCTGGTCGCGCAGTACAGCCAGGCGAAGCTCGGCCAGGTCTGGCAGGTGGCGACCCCGCTGCTGAACGCGGTCGTCTACTGGCTGATCTTCGGCCTGATCCTCAAAGCGGGCCGGGAGATGCCGAAGGACGTCTACATCCCGTTCCTGGTGATGGGCATCTTTGTGTTCACCTTCACCCAGAGCTCGCTGATGGCGGGCGTCCGGGCGATCTCGGGCAACCTCGGGCTGGTCCGGGCGCTGCACTTCCCGCGCGCCGCCCTGCCGGTGTCCTTCTCGCTGCAGCAGCTCCAGCAGCTGCTGTACTCGATGATCGTCGTCTTCGTGATCGCCATCTGCTTCGGCAACTACCCGCAGCTCTCCTGGCTGCTGGTGGTCCCGACGCTGGCGCTCCAGTTCGTCTTCAACACCGGCCTCGCCATGATCTTCGCGCGGGCGGGTTCCAAGACCCCCGACCTCGCGCAGCTGATGCCGTTCGTGATGCGCACCTGGATGTACGCGTCCGGCGTCATGTTCCCGATCGGGATCTACCTCAAGGACCAGCCCACGTGGATCAGCGACCTGCTGCTGTGGAACCCGGTCGCGATCTACATGGACCTCATCCGGTTCGCGCTGATCGACGACTACGCGGCGAGCAACCTGCCTCCGCACGTGTGGGCCTTCGCCGTGGGCTGGGCCGCGGTGATCGGCATCGGTGGCTTCGTGTACTTCTGGAAGTCTGAGGAGCGTTACGGCCGTGGCTGACAACACCCAGGGGCGCGTCCCCACCGTGATCGCGGACGGCGTCCACATCGTCTACCGGGTCAACACCGGCAGCAGCGGCAAGGGCGCGGCCACCGCCGCGCTCAGCAAGATAGTCCGCCGGAAGAAGGGCGACGCCCCGGGCGTCCGGCGGGTCCACGCCGTGCGCGGCGTCTCCTTCACCGCCTACCGCGGCGAGGCGATCGGCCTCATCGGCTCCAACGGCTCCGGCAAGTCCACCCTGCTGCGCGCCATCGCGGGCCTGCTGCCCTGCGAGGAGGGCAAGGTCTACACCGACGGCCAGCCCTCGCTGCTGGGTGTCAACGCGGCCCTGATGAACGACCTCACCGGCGAGCGGAACGTCGTTCTCGGCGGTCTCGCGATGGGTATGAGCCGCGAGCAGATCAAGCAGCGATACCAGAGCATCGTCGACTTCTCGGGCATCAACGAGAAGGGCGACTTCATCTCCCTGCCGATGCGCACCTATTCCTCCGGTATGGCGGCGCGCCTGCGCTTCTCCATCGCGGCGGCCAAGGACCACGACGTCCTGATGATCGACGAGGCCCTGGCCACCGGTGACCGCAGCTTCCAGGTGCGTTCGGAGGACCGGATCCGCGAACTGCGGCAGAAGGCCGGCACGGTCTTCCTGGTGAGCCACAACAACAAGTCCATCCGTGACACCTGTGACCGGGTGCTGTGGCTGGAGAAGGGCGAGCTCCTGATGGACGGCCCCACCGAGGAAGTCGTCTCGGCATACGAGAAGGCCACCAACGGCTGACCTCCGGGTCGCGCGGCGCCCTCTTCCGGCGCTTTTCCGCTTCACCCGAAGGCCCCCGCCGCTCAGCGCGGCGGGGGCCTCAATCGTGTTCTCGCATTTCGCGGCGACATTCGGTGGCGGAGCGAATACCCGGGAGGGCTCCGCGACGTTCTACAGCGTAAGCTGAGGCGGTCCTCAATCGCGGCAAGAGGGGACGATTCCCCGCAGGTGAAGGGCCTTGGGGCAGCCCGGGGAATCCCCCGGCGGCGTGTCCGAAATAGGATGTAATGGGTCGGCAGTGTAGAACGGGAGATGTGACGGCAATGGCTACGGGAATTCTCCGGCCCCCAGGCACGACGGCCGTCCCCGCCCCGGGCGGCGGGCGGTGACCCCGGGGCACGGCATCCGACCCCTGGCCGACACGGCCCACGTGAGTGCCACCCTCGACAAGGCGGCGGCGGAGAACTTCCCCGTCGCCCCCGTCTTCCTGCCCCGCGCCTGGCGCGACGGGCTGACGGCCGTCTACGGGTACGCCCGCCTCGTCGACGACATCGGCGACGGCGACCTCGCCCCCGGCGGACACGACGCCGTACTCCTCGGTCTCGACCCCGCCGCGGTCGACGACCGGCTCGCCATGCTCGACGCCCTCGAGGCCGACCTGATGCGCGTGTTCGGCGCCGCAGGCGTCCCGCCCCGCCACCCGCTCCTGCTCGCCCTGCGGCCCGTCGTCCGAGCCCACGGCCTGACCCCCGAGCCGTTCCTCGCCCTGATCGAGGCCAACCGCCAGGACCAGCGGGTCGCGCGCTACGGGACGTACGCCGACCTGGTCGGCTACTGCGAGCTGTCCGCGAACCCGGTCGGCCGCCTGGTGCTCTCCCTCACCGGCACCAGCACCCCCGAACGGATCCGCCGCTCCGACGCCGTCTGCACCGCCCTGCAGATCGCCGAACACATCCAGGACGTCGCCGAGGACCTCGGCCGCGACCGGATCTACCTGCCCGCCGAGGACCTGCGCCGCTTCCACGTGACCGAGGCGGAGCTCGCGGCCCCGTCCGCCGGCGCGTCCGTACGTTCCCTGATCGCATTCGAGACCGAGCGCGCACGCGAGCTGCTGGACGAAGGCACCCCGCTCGTGGGCAGCGTGCACGGCCGACTCCGGCTGCTGCTCGCGGGCTTCGTGGGAGGGGGGCGTGCGGCTCTGCGAGCCGTCACCGCCGCCGGATTCGACGTACTCCCCGGCCCGCCCAAGCCCACCAAGAGCGGCCTGCTCCGCGAGGTGGCCGCCGTCCTGCGCACAGCGCCGAGAAAGGGGTGAGCCCGACCGTGGAGGGCCCCACACACGTGTCCGCACCGGTCCAGGCCGCCTACAGCTACTGCGAGGCCGTCACCGGTTCACAGGCACGCAACTTCGCCTACGGCATCCGGCTGCTGCCGACCGACAAGCGGCAGGCGATGTCCGCGCTGTACGCCTTCTCGCGGCGGGTCGACGACATCGGCGACGGCACGCTGGCGCCCGAGGCCAAGTTCGCCCGGCTGGAGGAGACGCGCGCCCTGCTCGGGCGGATCCTCGCCGAGGAGGTCGACGAGGACGACACCGACCCGGTCGCCGTCGCCCTCACGCACGCCGCGCGCCGCTTCCCGATCCCGCTCGGCGGCCTCGACGAGCTCATCGACGGGGTCCTGATGGACGTCCGCGGCGAGACCTACGAGACCTGGGACGACCTCAAGACCTACTGCCGCTGCGTGGCCGGGGCCATCGGGCGGCTCTCGCTCGGCGTCTTCGGCACGGTGAACGGCCCGGGCCTCGCCGCGGCCGACGCCGCGCGCGGCGGGGAGTACGCCGACACCCTCGGCCTCGCCCTGCAACTCACCAACATCCTCCGGGACGTTCGCGAGGACGCCGGCAACGGGCGCACCTACCTGCCCGCCGAGGACCTCGCCAAGTTCGGCTGCTCGGACGGCTTCCACAGCGACCGGATGCCCGCCGGCGCCGACTTCGCCGGGCTCGTCCACCACGAAGTGCGCCGCGCCCGCGCGCTGTTCGCCGAGGGCTACCGGCTGCTGCCGATGCTCGACCGGCGCAGCGGCGCCTGCGTGGCCGCCATGGCCGGCATCTACCGGCGCCTGCTGGACCGGATCGAGCGGGAGCCGGAGGCGGTGCTGCGGGGCCGCGTGTCGCTGCCGCC
Source organism: Streptomyces nojiriensis (assembly GCF_017639205.1). Taxonomy (NCBI): domain Bacteria; kingdom Bacillati; phylum Actinomycetota; class Actinomycetes; order Kitasatosporales; family Streptomycetaceae; genus Streptomyces; species Streptomyces nojiriensis. Next base: position 7,416,385 of record NZ_CP071139.1, read on the forward strand.
GCACGAGAAGGCGTACGTCGCCGTGCGCGGCCTGTCCGGTCTCGACGCGCGGACCGTCTCCCGCCAGAACACCCGGAGGCGAGCCTGATGACCACGATCACCCCGCTTCCGGAGGCGGCAGCCCGTCCGGCCGCCGTCGCCGCGGCGCCCACCCGCCCGCGCCCGTCGGGCCGTCCCGGCCGGGACGGCGCCCGGGCAACCGCCCCGGCGGCGGGTGCGTCTCTTCCGGCGGGCCGCGGCCACGCGGGCCGGGCCGCCGCACACCGGGCGGCCCCGCCGGCGCAGGACCGACCGGCCGGCCCGGAGGGCCACCGCACCACGGGGGAGGGCGCATGACCGGCTTCGAACAGCACGCCGTCGTCGTGGGCGGCGGACTCGCCGGAGTCACCACCGCCCTCGAACTCGCCGACGCCGGGCTCCGCGTCACCCTGCTGGAGGGCCGCCCCCGGCTCGGCGGGCTCGCCTTCTCCTTCAAGCGCGGCGACCTCGAGGTCGACAACGGCCAGCACGTCTACCTGCGCTGCTGCACGGCCTACCGGTGGTTCCTCGACCGCGTCGACGGCGCCGCCCTCGCGCCCCTGCAGGACCGGCTCGACGTACCCGTCCTGGACGTCGCCCGCCCCGGCGGACCGCGCCTGGGACGGCTGCGCCGCAGCGCCCTGCCCGTGCCCCTGCACCTGGCCGGAGCGCTCGCCCGCTACCCGCACCTCTCCCTCGCCGAACGGCTGAGCGTCGGCCGCGCCGCCCTCGCGCTGCGCCGCCTGGACCCCACCGACCCGGCGCTGGACGGCGTGGACTTCGCGACCTGGCTCGGCCGCTACGGGCAGTCCGCCCGTACGATCGAGGCCCTCTGGGACCTGGTCGGCATCGCCACCCTGAACGCCACCGCCGAGCAGTCCTCGCTCGGCCTGGCCGCCATGGTGTTCAAGACCGGCCTGCTCTCCGAGAAGGGCGCCGCCGACATCGGCTGGGCCCGGGTACCGCTGGGCGAACTGCACGACACCCTCGCCCGCAAGGCGCTCGACGCGGCCGGCGTACGCACCGAGCTGCGCAGCCGCGTCACGGACATCTCCCGCATGTCCGAGGGGGCGTGGCGGATCGACACCGAGGACGAGTCCCTGGAGGCGGGCACCGTCGTCCTCGCCGTCCCGCAGCGCGAGGCGCACGGACTGCTGCCCGCCGACGCCCTCCCCGACCGCGACAAGCTCCTGGACATCGGCACCGCGCCCATCCTCAACGTCCACGTGGTCTACGACCGCAAGGTGCTCAAGCAGCCCTTCTTCGCCGCCCTCGGCTCCCCGGTCCAGTGGGTCTTCGACCGTACGGAATCCTCCGGACTCCCCGACGGCGGCCAGTACCTGGCCCTGTCCCAGTCCGTCGCCCAGGACGACATCGACGAGCCCGTCTCGGTGTTGCGCGCCAAGTACCTGCCCGAGCTGGAGCGGCTGCTGCCCGCCGCGCGCGACGCCAAGGTACGGGACTTCTTCGTCACCCGGGAGCGGACGGCCACCTTCGCCCCCACCCCCGGCGTCGGCCGGCTGCGCCCCGGGGCGCGCACCGACACGCCGGGGCTCTACCTCGCCGGTGCGTGGACTGCCACGGGCTGGCCCGCGACCATGGAGAGCGCCGTCCGGAGCGGACTGAGCGCGGCCCACGCCGCACTCGCCGCGCTCGGCCGCCACCGCGAACACCCTCTGCAGGAGGCGGCATGACGAGCACCATCAGTAGCACCGGCACCACCAGCACCAGCGGCACAGCACGTACAGGAACAAGAGGAGAGCCAGTGAACCCGGGGAACCCGGCTGTCGAGAACACGGATGCCAGTGTGGGCACAGCCGGAGGGGGCGTGGAGAAGGCAGACACGATCGCGCTCCTGGAACGCGGCCGTACGCTCTCGACCCCCGCGCTCCGCGCCGCCGTCGACCGGCTCGCGGCGCCGATGGACACCGTCGCCGCCTACCACTTCGGCTGGATCGACGCCCAGGGCAACGTGGCGGACGGCGACGGCGGCAAGGCCGTGCGTCCCGCGCTCGCGCTGCTCTCCGCCGAGGCCGCGGGCGCCGCGGCCGAGGTCGGCATCCCGGGCGCCGTCGCGGTCGAGCTCGTGCACAACTTCTCGCTGCTGCACGACGACCTGATGGACGGCGACGAGCAGCGCCGCCACCGCGACACCGTGTGGAAGGTGCACGGCCCGGCCCTCGCGATCCTGGTCGGCGACGCCCTGTTCGCCCTCGCCAACGAGGTGCTGCTGGAGCTCGGCACCGTCGAGGCGGGCCGCGCGACGCGCCGCCTGACCACCGCCAGCCGCAAGCTCATCGACGGCCAGGCGCAGGACATCTCCTACGAGCACCGCGAGCGCGTCAGCGTCGAGGAGTGCCTGGAGATGGAGGGCAACAAGACCGGCGCCCTGCTCGCCTGCGCGGTCTCCATCGGCGCGGTGCTCGGCGGCGCGGACGACCGCACCGCCGACAAGCTGGAGGAGTACGGCTACCACCTGGGCCTCGCCTTCCAGGCCGTCGACGACCTGCTCGGCATCTGGGGCGACCCGGAGGCGACCGGCAAGCAGACCTGGAGCGACCTGCGCCAGCGCAAGAAGTCCCTGCCGGTGGTCGCCGCCCTCGCGGCCGGCGGGGAGGCCTCCGAGCAGCTCGCCGAACTGCTCGCCGCCGACGCCAAGAGCAGCGACTTCGAGAACTTCTCGGAGGAGGAGTTCGCCGCCCGGGCGGCCCTCATCGAGGCCGCCGGCGGCCGCCGGTGGACCGCCGACGAGGCGCGCCGCCAGCACGCCGTCGCGATCCGGGCCCTGGACGACGTCGACATGCCGCAGCGCGTGCGCGACCAGCTCGTGGCCCTCGCGGACTTCGTCGTCGTGCGCAAGAGGTGATCGCCACCCGACAGCGGATATGAATCGCGAGTCGCCGGCCGGCGCCGCCACCTGAGCGTGGTGCGCACCGGCCGACGGCAGACCCCAGCACAGCACAGGACACTGTTCTAAGGGGAAGCCATGACAGCGACGACCGACGGCAGCGCCGAGAGCGCCGGCGCCGGCAGCGAATCCACCCCGGGGGCCCAGGGCCTCCCGGCAGGCCCCGGCGTGGGGCGCGCCCGTGGTCCGGCCGCGGAACCGGGTCCGCCCGCCCCGTCCCGTGCGGGCCGGGCAGGCACGCGGGCCGAGTACGGCCCGCCGGGCACGGCCGGCGCGCAGGGCGTCCGTTCCGCCCCGCCGACGGCCGAACCGGGGCCGTTGGCCCCGCCCGCCGGCCGGCAGGGTGTGGCCACGATGCCGCCCGCGGCGAAGCCGGGCGGCCCGCCCGCGCCGAACACCGGCCGGGGCGGCGGCCGTGCCCTCACCGCGGACCCGTCCCCCGGCCCGGGGCACGACCGGCCGGGCCGGACCACCGCGGACCTGCCCCGGCCGCCGGAAGGCACCCGGCCGGGGGTGTACGAGGCCGCCGCGCGCGCCACCCGCAACCTCCTGGACCGCCAGGACCCCGAAGGCTGGTGGAAGGGCGACCTGGAGACCAACGTCACCATGGACGCCGAGGACCTGCTCCTGCGGCAGTTCCTCGGGATCCGGGACGAGGCCACCACCCGGGCCGCCGCCCTCTTCATCCGCGGCGAACAGCGCGAGGACGGCACCTGGGCCACCTTCCACGGCGGACCGCCCGAACTGTCCGCCACCATCGAGGCCTACGTCGCACTGCGCCTCGCCGGGGACGCTCCGGACTCCCCGCACATGAGCCGGGCCTCGGCTTGGATCCGGGCCCACGGCGGGATCGCCGCCGCCCGCGTCTTCACCCGGATCTGGCTGGCCCTCTTCGGCTGGTGGAGCTGGGACCACCTGCCCGAACTCCCGCCCGAGCTGGTCTTCCTGCCGCCCTGGGTGCCCCTGAACATCTACGACTTCGGCTGCTGGGCCCGCCAGACCATCGTCCCGCTCACCGTGGTCTCCGCACTGCGCCCGGTCCGCCCGGCCCCCTTCGCCCTCGACGAACTGCACACCGACGCCCGTACACCCCGCCCCGCCAGGAGACTCGCCCCGCTGACCAGCTGGGACGGCGCCTTCCAGCGGATGGACAAGGCCCTGCACGCCTACCGGCGGTTCGCCCCGCGCCGACTGCGCAAGGCCGCGATGGCCAGCGCCGGCCGCTGGATCGTCGAACGCCAGGAGAACGACGGCTGCTGGGGCGGGATCCAGCCGCCCGCCGTGTACTCGGTCATCGCCCTGCACCTGCTCGGCTACGACCTCGGGCATCCGGTGATGCGCGCCGGACTGGAGTCCCTGGAGCGGTTCGCCGTGTGGCGCGCGGACGGCGCCCGGATGATCGAGGCCTGCCAGTCCCCGGTGTGGGACACCTGCCTCGCCGCGATCGCCCTGGCCGACGCGGGCCTGCGCCCCGACCACCCGGCGCTGGTCAAGGCGGCCGACTGGATGCTCGGCGAGGAGATCGTCCGCACGGGCGACTGGGCCGTGCGCCGACCCGGGCTCGCCCCCGGCGGCTGGGCGTTCGAGTTCCACAACGACACCTACCCCGACATCGACGACACGGCCGAGGTGGTCCTCGCCCTGCGCCGGATCAGGCACCCGGACCCGGCCCGGGTCGAGGCGGCCATCGCCCGCGGGGTGTCGTGGAACCTCGGCATGCAGTCGAGGAACGGGGCGTGGGGCGCCTTCGACGCCGACAACACCAGCCCCCTGCCGAACAAGCTGCCCTTCTGCGACTTCGGCGAGGTCATCGACCCGCCCTCGGCCGACGTCACCGCCCACGTGGTGGAGATGCTCGCCTTCGAGGGCCGCGCGGGAGACGCCCGGACCCGCCGCGGCATCGCCTGGCTGCTGGCGGAACAGGAGGCGAGTGGCAGCTGGTTCGGCCGCTGGGGCACCAACTACGTCTACGGCACCGGCGCGGTGGTCCCGGCCCTCACCGCGGCCGGGATCTCCCCGGGTCATCCCGCGATCCGGCGGGCCGTGCGCTGGCTGGAATCCGTACAGAACGACGACGGCGGTTGGGGCGAGGACCAGCGCTCCTACAAGGACCCGTCCTGGGCCGGGAAGGGCGCCTCCACCGCCTCGCAGACCGCCTGGGCGCTGATGGCCCTGCTGTCGGCCGGTGAGCGCGCGGGCAGGGCCGTGGAGCGGGGCATCGCCCACCTGGTGCAGACCCAGAAGGAGGACGGCACCTGGGACGAGCCGTACTTCACCGGCACCGGCTTCCCCTGGGACTTCTCCATCAACTACCACCTGTACCGGCAGGTCTTCCCGCTCACCGCGCTCGGCCGCTACCTGTACGGGGAACCGTTCGCCCCGGCCGGAGCGCACCCGGCAGCCGCCGGGGAGGCGTGATGCCCGCCGACGGCGGGGACCGGGCCCGCGGCCCCGACCCGCTGCTGGTGGCCTGCGCGCTGCGCATCGAGCAGGCGGCGCTGCGCAGCTCCTGCCGCGGCCCGGGGCACGGACCGGCCGGCGGGCACGTCCTGCTGCGCACCGGGATGGGCCCGCGCGCGGCCGAGCGATCCGTCGGCCGGGCACTGGGCCGGCCGGGCATGGACCTCGCCGCCGTCCTCGCGACCGGGTTCTGCGCCGGGCTGGTCCCCGGCATGCACCCCGGGGACCTGGTCGTCGCCGAGGAGACCCGCGACCCGCTGGGGACCGTCACCTGCACCGGCAGCGCCCTGCTCGCCGAGGCCCTGGCCCGGGCCGTGCCGGGCCGGACCGTCCACCGCGGCGCCCTGACCGGATCCGACCACGTCGTCCGCGGCCAGGAGCGCGCGCAGCTGCGCGCCACCGGCGCCATCGCGGTCGACATGGAGTCCGCGGCCACCCTGTGGACCGCCACCCGCGGCGGCGGCCGTCCGGTTGCGGCCGTCCGGGTGATCGTGGACGCTCCGGAGCACGAGCTCGTCCGTATCGGCACGGTGCGCGGGGGAATATCGGCCTTCCGTGTCCTGCGTGCCGTACTGCCCGCGTTTCATGAATGGCACCGTTCGTTGCTGCTCCCCAGGAGGTGAGCCAGATGGCCATGCCGCTGCGCCAGTCCATCAGGGTCGGGACGTATCTTCTCGAACAGAAGCTCCGCAAGCGCGAGAAGTTCCCGCTGATCGTCGAACTGGAACCGCTCTACGCCTGCAACCTGGCCTGTGAGGGGTGCGGGAAGATCCAGCACCCGGCCGGGGTGCTCAAGCAGCGCATGCCGGTCGCCCAGGCGGTCGGCGCCGTACTGGAGTCCGGTGCGCCCATGGTGTCCATCGCGGGCGGCGAGCCCTTGATGCACCCGCAGATCCACGAGATCGTCCGGCAGTTGGTGGCGAGGCGGAAGTACGTATTCCTCTGCACCAACGCGATGCTGCTGCGCAAGAAGATCGAGAAGTTCACCCCGTCCCCGTATTTCGCCTTCGCCGTGCACATCGACGGTCTGCGCGAGCGCCACGACGAGTCGGTGGCCAAGGAAGGCGTCTTCGACGAGGCGGTCGCCGCCATCAAGGAGGCGAAGAAGCGCGGGTTCCGGGTGACCACCAACTCCACCTTCTTCAACACCGACACCCCGCAGACGATCATCGAGGTACTCAACTACCTCAATGACGACCTCCAGGTCGACGAAATGATGATCTCGCCCGCCTACGCCTACGAAAAGGCCCCCGACCAGGAGCACTTCCTGGGCGTCGAACAGACCCGGGAACTCTTCAGGAAGGCCTTCGCGGGCGGCAACCGGCGGCGCTGGCGGCTCAACCACTCCCCGCTCTTCCTGGACTTCCTGGAAGGAAAGGTCGATTTCCCCTGCACGGCCTGGGCCATTCCGAATTACTCCCTCTTCGGCTGGCAGCGCCCCTGCTATCTGATGAGCGACGGCTACGTACCGACGTACCGCGAGCTCATCAATGACACCGACTGGGACAAGTACGGCCGCGGGAAGGACCCGCGCTGCGCGAACTGCATGGCGCACTGCGGCTACGAGCCCACCGCCGTCCTCGCCACCATGGGCTCCCTCAAGGAGACCCTGCGCGCGGCCCGGGAGACGATCGGCGGCAACCGGGACGCGTCGGCATGACCCCGGCGGAGGAGGGGGCGGGCGGCCGGGGCCGGGGCTTCGACCTCGGCGCCCTGCTGGCCGAGCGCGGCGCCGAGCGGTACGAGCTGCACGCCCGGCACCTCAACCACCAGCTGCCCCGGATGCTGCACACCATCGGATTCGACAAGGTCTACGAGCGGGCCGAGGGCGCCCACTTCTGGGACGCGGAGGGCAACGACTACCTGGACATGCTGGCCGGGTTCGGGGTGATGGGCCTGGGCCGGCACCACCCGGTCGTCCGCCGCGCCCTGCACGACGTCCTGGACGCCCAGCTCGCCGACCTGACCCGGTTCGACTGCCAGCCGCTGCCCGGGCTGCTGGCCGAGAAGCTGCTCTCGTACAGCCCGCACCTGGACCGGGTCTTCTTCGGCAACAGCGGCACCGAGGCGGTGGAGACGGCCCTGAAGTTCGCCCGGTACGCCACCGGGCGCGCCAGGATCCTCTACTGCGACCACGCCTTCCACGGGCTGACCGCGGGCTCCCTCTCGGTGAACGGGGAGGGCGGCTTCCGCGACGGCTTCGCACCGCTGCTCCCCGACACGAGGATCGCGCTCGGGGACCTCGCGGCCCTGGAGCGCGAGCTGAAGCGCGGGGACGTGGCCGCCTTCGTCGTCGAGCCGATCCAGGGCAAGGGGGTCCTGGCCGCCCCGCCCGGGTTCCTGCTCGCCGCGCAGGAGATGCTGCACCGGCGGGGGGCGCTGCTGATCGCGGACGAGGTGCAGACCGGCCTCGGACGTACCGGGGACTTCTACGCGTACCAGCACGAGCCGGGCGTGGAACCGGACCTGGTGTGCGTGGCCAAGGCGCTGTCGGGCGGCTACGTGCCGGTCGGCGCCACCCTGGGCAAGGACTGGATCTTCAAGAAGGTCTACTCGTCCATGGACCGGGTGCTCGTGCACTCCGCGAGCTTCGGGTCCAACGCCCAGGCCATGGCGGCGGGCCTCGCGGTGCTGTCCGTCATGGAGGACGAGGAGGTCGTGGCGAACGCCCGGGCCATGGGCGACCTGCTGCGCGGGCGGCTCGCCGCGCTGGTGGACGAGTACGAGCTGCTGCACGAGGTGCGGGGGCGCGGGCTGATGATCGGCATCGAGTTCGGCCGGCCGTCCTCGCTGGGCCTGCGCAGCCGGTGGACCATGCTGCAGGCGGCCCGCAAGGGGCTCTTCGCGCAGATGGTCGTGGTGCCGCTGCTGCAGAAGCACCGGATCCTCACCCAGGTCTCCGGGGACCACCTGGAGGTGATCAAGCTGATCCCGCCGCTGATCGTGGACGAGCAGGACGTGGACCGGTTCGTCGGGGCCTTCCGCGAGGTCATGGACGAGGCGCACGGCGGCTCCGGGCTGATCTGGGACTTCGGCAGGACGCTGGTGAAGCAGGCCGTCGCCACGCGCTGACGGCCCGCCCACCCCGTGGGGGAACCGGCCCCCGCCGCGTCAGACCAGCAGTCGGTCCCGCAGCCGGTCGAGGGTCTCGGGCGTCAGCCCGAGGCCCTCCGCCAGGTAGCGGTCGACCCCGCCCCAGAGCTCGTCGATGGTGTCGAAGGCGGCCACCAGGTACTCGGCGCGGGCGTCGAAGAGCGGCGCGAGCAGCTCCATCACCTCGGGGGAGCGGGCACCCTCCGACTCGTCGGTGCGGCGCACGCGGTAGCGGCGGTGCGGGGCGTTCGACTCCAGGTAGTCCGCCACGATCGCCTCCCGCTCGACGCCCAGCGCGAGCAGGGTGACGGCGATCGACAGGCCGGCCCGGTCCTTGCCGGCCGCGCAGTGCATGAGCGCGGGGACGCTGTCCTCGGCGAGGGCGTGCACGACCCGGCTGTGCTCGGCGGTGCGCTGCCCGATGATCCCGCGGTACGAGTTCGACATCCGGGCCGCGGCCTTGCCGTCGCCCAGGAGCTCGCGCAGCTGCACGAGGTCGCCGTCGCGGACCAGCCGCCAGAACTCCCGCCCGTCGGCCGGGTCCGAGAGCGGGATGTTGACGTTCCGGACGCCGGGCAGCTCGACGTCCGGCCCCTCCAGCGCGTGGTCGGCGCCGTTGCGGAAGTCGAAGATGGTGTGGAGGCCGAGCGAGGCGAGGAATTCTGCGTCGCTTTCGGTGGCATGTGCGAGATGTCCGCTTCGGAACAGTCGTCCCGCCCTGACCGTTCGTCCGTCAGAAGTCGGCAATCCGCCCACATCGCGGAAATTGCGCACTCCGGACAGCTCCGGCTCCTGTATCTGCTGGGTCAAAGCAACTCCTCCGCCACGTCGTGGGCCCTCTGTCCGAATTGCACTGCTTGGCGCCAACTTGCCATATCCGGAGGCGAGATCGGGCACGCCCCCGTGAGCCAGATCATACGGTGACCGTGAGTGCCTGATCACTAAAGGCGAATGGCCCCGCCGGGGCGGTTGTTGCCGGTGCGGAATGGACGGAGGGTGACGGTAATTCCGGCGGTCCCTCATGCCTGTTATTCCGTCAGGGAATTCACGGCTTGTTCCGTGCGGCCGCAAGGGATTACCTTCGCGATCGATCCGGGTGGACCGCCAAATCCTGCCGCCTCCCGGAAACCGCATCCGACCTATTTCGCGCGGCAGGAGCGGGGGAACCAGGTAAGCCGCCGACCCGGAGATCAATTCACCGGGACGGCTCGGGGTGAAGTCGTGCGTGTCCCGTACATGTACGGCCGGACATCTCCAGTCCGAACCCGACAGCTCACCTCGCAGGCGCCGGAGAGGAATTCGTCATGCCTGCAAAGGGTAAGCACCGCCGCCCCAAGTCCCTTTCCCTTTCCCGCGGTTTCGCCGTCGCCGGAACCGGTGGCGCGGCCCTCGTGCTGCCGCTGATCGGCGCCGCCGGCGCCCACGCGGCCGGTGCCCCGGCCGCCGCGACCGCGGTGACCCCGCAGGCTCCCGTCGCTCTGCAGGCGGCTCCCGTCGCCGCCGCGCAGGCCGCGCCGACCGTCTACACCGTCGTGCCGGGCGACTGCCTCTCCAAGATCGCCGCCGAGCGCCACCTGTCCGGCGGCTGGGAGCGGCTGTACGCCGACAACCGCGAGGCCGTCGGGGTCAACCCGTCGCTGATCCACCCGGGCCTGAAGCTGAACATCGGCGGTCCCGGCGAGGCGGCTCCGGCCGAGGCCGAGGCCGCCCCGGCCCCCGAGGCCGACGCGGAGCCGGCCGCGCAGGCCGCGCCGAAGCCGGTCCGCAAGCAGGCCGAGCAGGCCGCCCCGGCGCAGCGGGAGGCCGCCGCCGAGCCCCAGGCCGAGGCCCCCGCCGCCGCGCCGCAGTCCGCCGGCGGCTTCGTGGCCCCGGTCAGCGGCGGCATCTCCACCCAGTACAAGGTCGCGGGCGCCATGTGGTCCTCCGGCTACCACACCGGCGTCGACTTCATCGCCGCCATGGGCACCACCGTCAAGGCCGTCGGTGCGGGCACCGTGGTCTCCGCGGGCTGGAGCGGCTCGTACGGCAACGAGATCGTCATCCGGCACGCGGACGGCAAGTACTCCCAGTACGCCCACCTGTCCCAGCTCTCCGTCTCCTCCGGCCAGAGCGTCACCGCCGGGCAGGCCATCGGCCTCTCCGGCTCCACCGGCAACTCGACCGGCCCGCACCTCCACTTCGAGATCCGTACGACCCCGTCCTACGGCTCGGACATGGACCCGATCGCCTACCTCCGCTCCAAGGGCGCGAGCCTCTGACGGCACCCGCCGCAGGAGCACCGACACGCGTGGGGCCGGGACCCGAGGGGGGTCCCGGCCTCACGTGTACTTATTCCTTATCCCCCGCGTGGTATAGATCACGGTCCGTCAACCCCTCATTACGTTGGCGTAGGTTGGTTACGGGAGTGAAGTATGGGTTCTCGTGGCAGCGACGACGACGAAACTCAAGACCATCGGCTCGTACGCGGCGATCGGGGACAGCTTCACCGAGGGCGTGGGGGACCCGGGACCCGGGGATTCATTTCTCGGCTGGGCGGACCGGCTCGCCGTGCTCCTGGCCGATCAGCGCGAAGAGCATGACTTCCGGTATGCGAATCTGGCGGTGCGGGGGAAGCTCCTCGACCAGATCGTGGCCGACCAGCTCCCGAGAGCCAAGGCCCTCGCACCGGACCTGGTGACCTTCTGTGCGGGCGGCAACGACATCATCCGGCCCGGCACCGACCCGGACGACGTGGCGGAGCGGTTCGAGGCGGCCGTGGCCGACCTCACCGGAGCCGTGGGCCAGGTCATGATCACCACGGGCTTCGACACCCGGGGCGTACCGGTGCTCAAGCACCTCCGCGGGAAGGTGGCGACGTACAGCGCGCACGTCCGCGCCATCGCCGACCGCTACGACTGCCCGGTGCTCGACCTCTGGTCGCTGAAGTCCGTACAGGACCGGCGGGCCTGGGACACGGACCGGCTGCACCTCTCGCCCGAGGGGCACACGCGGGTCGCGCTGCGCGCCGCGCAGGTGCTCGGGCTGGACGTGCCGGCCGACCCCGACCAGCCGTGGCCCCCGCAGCGGCCGCGCGGCTCGGTGGACGTGACCCGGGACAACATCCAGTGGGCGCGCGAGCACCTCGTGCCGTGGATCGGCCGGCGGCTGCGCGGGGAGTCCTCCGGGGACCACGTCGAGGCGAAGCGGCCGGACCTGCTGCCGCTGTAGCGGGCTGCGGGAGCCGGCAGCGGAATCCTTCGGGGCCGGTGTGCGTTGGGATGGTCGTAGACCGACGACCATCCTGACCCCATCCTCCCTGGAGGCGCTTTGACCGGCTCCCGTCCCTTGCGTCCGCGGCTGCGTGCCCTGCGGCCCGAAGCCTTCGGTGCGGACCCGTCCGGTGCCCGGCTGGAGCGGATCCGCCGCTCGCCGAACTTCGCCGACGGCGTCTTCCAGAACCCGGTCGGGGCCCGGAACAGGCCCTCGGGGTCGATGGCCGAGTTCGCCAAGATCTACTTCCACCGGGAGCAGCGGGTGCGGCGCAGCCCCGCCGCGCCCATCCCGGTCCACCCGACGACCCTCGCGGACCTGGCGAAGCCGCCCGCGAGCGGCCTGCGGCTGACCTGGATGGGGCACTCCAGCGTGCTCGCGGAGATCGACGGGCGCCGGGTGCTGTTCGATCCGGTGTGGGGCGAGCGGTGCTCCCCCTTCCCGTTCGCCGGCCCCAAGCGCCTGCACCCCGTACCGGTCCCGCTGGCCTCACTGGGCACGGTCGACGTCGTGGTCATCTCGCACGACCACTACGACCACCTCGACCTGCCGACGATCAAGGCGCTGGCCGGTACGGACACGGTCTTCGCCGTCCCGCTGGGCGTCGGCGCGCACCTGGAGCGCTGGGGCGTACCGGCCGACCGGCTGCGCGAGCTGGACTGGAACGAGAGCACCGAGATCGCCGGGCTCTCGCTCACGGCCACCCCCGCACGGCACTTCTGCGGCCGCGGTCTGCGCAACCAGCAGCACACCCTGTGGGCGTCCTGGGTCGTCGCGGGCGACGAGCACCGGATCTTCCACAGCGGGGACACCGGCTACTTCCCGGGCTTCGAGGAGATCGGCGCCGAGCACGGGCCCTTCGACGCCACCATGATCCAGATCGGCGCCTACTCGGAGTACTGGCCCGACATCCACATGACGCCCGAGGAGGGCATGCGCGCCCACCTCGACCTGCAGGGCGGCACCCCCCGCGGGACGATGCTGCCGATCCACTGGGGCACCTTCAACCTGGCCCTGCACCCGTGGGACGAGCCCGGCGAGGGCACGCTGACCGCGTCGCAGAACGCGGGCGCGGCCATCGCGCTCCCCATCCCGGGGCAGCCCTTCGAGCCCGGCTCGGCGGACGCGCCCGCCGCACCGTGGTGGCGGCCCTTCGTCGCCGGAGGGGCGGCGGGCGGTCCCCTCGACGGCCGGGTGTCCGTACCGCCGCTCGGGGCGGGCGCGGCGGCGGCTCCTGCCCGGGTGGCGTCCGCGGCCGTCGACGGCCAGGAGAAGTCGGAGTCCGTCGGCTCGTAACGCGGGGCATCGGGGAGAACCGGCCGTCCCGACCGGGCCGGGCGGCGGGCAGCCCGTGGAAGGACCCCCACGGGACGCACTCCTGGGGGTCCTCCCGATTCGGTGCCCTCGGCCCGTACCGCCGACGGTCCGGCGACCGGTGCCGGTGGGCGAGAGGCGCCGCCGGGGCGGTCCGCAGGGTCCAACCGGCGCATTCGGGCTGCTGTGCGAGCGCTCCACCGGGAGCGGGAAGCACCCCCGCGAAGTTCGCCAACTGGCGGTCCGGGGTGCTGCGATGGGGTCTAGCGTGGGTATTCGGTGATCAACACCGGGCCCCGGGAACGCTGGGGGCCGGGCCCCACGTACCGAGGACGCCCAGATGTCCGGACTCCGCGCCGCCCGCCATGCCCCGTCGAGACAGGCCGTCACCGGTCCCGCGCGGCAGATACGGCCTCAGCTGGTGCGCGCCGCCGTACTGCCCACACTCGCCGCCGGGCTCAGCGGCGCCGCCGCAGTGATCTTCACCCTCCAGCTCGGCGGGGGAGCCGGCGACCGCGACGCCCGGCTGTGGCCGGTACTCACCGGCTGCGCCCTCCTCGTGGTCGGCGCCCTCGCCGCCGCCCTGCTCGGAGCCCAGCGCGCCGCCAAGGCGGTACGGGACCGGTGCGAGGCGCTGCGCCGCTCCAGCGTGCGCGGCCGGGGCGAGCTGCGCACGGCCGCCGACCGGCTGGAACGGGGCGAGACCCCGCCCCGCCCGGTGCGCGGTGGACCGAGCTCGCCGCTGCCCGGCGGCGATCCGGCCGGGATGGACGAGTTCTGGCTGCTCTCCCAGGAGCTGCGGGGCGCCCGCGAACAGGCGCACACGACCCTCCTGCGGCTGGCCGGCCCGGCCGTCCCGACCGACAGCGAGCGCAAGGTCGAGGTCTTCGTCAACCTCGCGCGCCGGCTCCAGTCCCTCGTGCACCGCGAGATCTCGCTGCTGGACGACTTGGAGGACACGGTCGAGGACCCGGACCTCCTCAAGGAGCTCTTCCACGTCGACCACCTCGCCACCCGAATCCGCCGGCACGCCGAGAACCTCGCCGTGCTGGGCGGCGCCGCGTCCCGCCGGCAGTGGACCAGGCCCATCGACCTGAGCGAGGTGCTCCGCTCCTCGGTCGCGGAGGTCGAGCAGTACACCCGGGTCAAGGTCGTGCCCCCGGCCGGCGGCAGCGTCCGCGGGCACGCCGTCGCGGACGTGGTGCACCTGCTCGCCGAACTCGTCGAGAACGCCACGGTCTTCTCCGCCCCCGACACCGACGTGGTGCTGCGCGCCGAGCGGGTCACCGCCGGCATCGCGGTCGAGGTGGAGGACCGGGGACTGGGCATGCCGGCCGAGGAGCAGCACCGGATGAACGCCCTGCTCGGCGACCCCGACCAGATCAGCGTGCGGCACCTGCTGGCGGACGGCCGGATCGGCCTGTTCGTGGTGTCGGCGCTGGCCCGCCGGCACGGGATCGCCGTCGAGCTCAAGTCGAACATCTACGGCGGTGTGCTCGCCGTGCTGGTGCTGCCGCAGGAGCTGCTGGGCGCGGAGGCGCCCACCGCGGCCGATGCGGCGGGCGGCTCGCGGGCCACCTCGTGGGGGACCGGGCAGGGGTCGGCCGTGCCGCCGCTGGAGCCGGTGCGCGTGCCCCTGCAGACGCCCCCGCCGGAAGCCCGGCAGGCCTCCGCGGGCCCGGGGGCCGCGGCCCCGTACGACCCCGAGCCGCACCCCGTGCCGGTACCCGCGGCCGGCACCGGTACGCGGCCGGGGACCGGAGCGGCGAGCCCGCCGGAACCCGCGTCGCGGCCCGTGCCCCGGCCCCGTCCGGCGTCCCTGCCCGCGCCCCGGTCCGGGGAGACGGACGGGCCCGGGGCGGTGGCCTGGTCCGCGCCCGCGGCCGATCCCCGGGTCGGGCCCGTGCCGGGTCCGCCGGCCGGGGCGGTGACCTGGTCGGCGCCCGCGCCCGAACCGGCGCCCGCCGCCGGTCCCGCGCCCGGCGCACCCGGCGCGCCCGTCACCGTCGACCGGCCGCGGCTGCCCCGGCGCCGCGCCCAGGAGCACCTCGCGCCCCAGCTGCGCGAGGCCCCCGCCCCCCGGCGGGCCGCGGACCCCGAGCAGCCGGTGCACGACCCGGGCCTGATGGCCGCCTTCCAACGGGGCTTCGGACTGGCCCAGTCGGAGAACCAGGTATGACCCCGACCCCTCACCCCATCAGCAAGGAGCGCACCCCCATGGGCGGCGAAGTGGCGACGAAGACCGGCGGCCGGCTCTCCGACCTCGACTGGCTGCTCAGCGGCCTGGTGCAGCGCGTGCCGTACACGCGAAGCGCCGTACTCCTCACCGCCGACGGGCTCGTGACCTGCGTGCACGGGATGGACGCCGACAGCGCCGACCACATGGCCGCCCTCGCCTCAGGCCTGTACTCCCTGGGCCGCAGCGCCGGTGCCCGCTTCGCGGACGGTGCCGAGGTGCGGCAGGTCGTGGTCGAACTCGACACCGCGCTCGTCTTCGTCTCCGCGGCCGGATCCGGAACCTGCCTGGCCGTCCTCGCCGACCGGGAGGCCGACGCCGGTGTGCTCGGCTACGAGATGGCGATGCTGGTCAAGAGCGTACGTCCGTACCTCGCGGCCCCGCCGCGGCGGCCCGTCACCGATGTGGAGCGATGAGGGCCCGGGGGCCGGGGGCGTACGCGAAGGGGCGGGACACACCGTGGCTCGACGACTCGGCGGGCCGTGTGATGCGCCCGTACACCGCCAGCGGGGGGCGGACCAGGCCGGGCTTCACGCTCGACCTGCTCTCGCTGGTGAGTGCGACCGGGGTGCGGCCGCACGTCCCGCTCGGGGCGGAGCACACGCTCGCCCTGCGGATGTGCGCGGGGGCCACCACCGTCACCGTCGCCGAGGTGGCCGGGCAGCTGCGGCTGCCCGCCGTCGTGGTGAAGGTGCTGCTGTCCGATCTCATGGAACACGGGGCCGTCATGGCGCAGGCGCCCCGGTTCCCGGGCGGGAGTTCGTTCGCCGCCGACGACCGGTCCCTGCTCCTGGCGGTGCTCGATGGCCTGCGTAGACGACTGTGACGCCCCCGCCGCCCCGGCCGCGGACGCCGGGGCTCCGCCCGCGACCCTGAAGATCCTGGTCGCGGGCGGGTTCGGGGCGGGCAAGACCACCTTCGTGGGTGCGGTGAGCGAGATCGAACCGCTGAGCACGGAGGAACTCCTCAGCGGGCTGGGCACGGGCTGCGACCCGCTGCACGGCGTCCGGGAGAAGACCACGACGACCGTCGCGCTCGACTTCGGCCGGATCACCCTGGACGAGCGCCACGTGCTCTACCTCTTCGGCACCCCGGGCCAGCACCGCTTCTGGTTCCTCTGGGAGGAGCTGTGCGCGGGCGCGCTCGGGGCGGTGGTGCTCGCCGACACCCGCCGCCTGGCCGACTGCTTCCCCGCCGTGGACTTCTTCGAGCGGCGCGGAATCGGCTTCATCGTCGCCGTCAACGAGTTCGACGGCGCTCACCGCTACGGGCCCGACGAGGTCCGCGAGGCGGTGGGGCTCGGGCCCGAGGTGCCCGTCGTCCGGTGCGACGCGCGCCTGGCGAGCTCCGGGACGGGGGCGCTGGCCACCCTCGTCCGGCACCTGCTCTGCATGTCCACGGTCAGCTCATCGTCTTCGGAGTCGGGGGAACCGCCATGACGTACTACGAATCGAACGGACACCTGCTGCTCACGCCGGTGGACCGGGAGGCACCCGCACGCGCCGTCCGGCTGCGCGAGCTGGGCCTGGGGGAGCGTACGGACGCCGAACTGGACGCCTTCGCGAGGCGCGTCTGCGACACGCTCGGAGCACCGTACGCGGGGGTCAACTTCATCGGCGAGGAACGGCAGTTCTTCGCCGGGCTGCACCATGCCGCCGAGGCCCCGGCGAGCGGGTACCCGGCGCGGGTACTGGCCCGCGACCACGGCTACTGCCCGCACGTGGTGGTGCGGCGGCGGGCGCTGGTGCTGGAGGACGTACGGGACTTCGCACGCTTCGCGGGCAACGCGGTGGTGGACGAGAGCGGGGTGCGGTCGTACGTGGGCGCGCCGCTGACGGACCGGCGCGGGATCGTCCTGGGCACGGTGTGCGCGGTGGACGTGGTGCCCCGCAAATGGGGTGCGGAGGGACTCGCCACCGTGAAGGCGCTCGCTGCGGACCTGGTGGCACTGGTGCACGAGCGGGAGGACAGGGCGGGGTGAGCGGATCTGTCGGTGGCGGGGGCTACGGTCGTCGGACAAGGGTGTACCGGTGGCTGGAGAGGAGAACCGGGGATGGCCACGACCGCGCAGGACGTCCGCCTGATCGCACTGTCGCTTCCGGACAGCAGCGAGAAGCTCGCCTGGGGCATGCCGACCTTCCGGGTCGGCGGAAAGATCTTCGTCTCGCTCGCCGACGACGACACCTCGATCGGGGTGAAGTGCCCCAAGGAGGACCGGGCCGAGCTGATCGCGGCGGAGCCGGAGAGGTTCTTCCTGCGGGCGGGCCACGACGACCGTTACGACTGGATCCGGGTCCGGCTCCCGGCCGTGCGGAACGCGGCCGAGCTGCGCTCCATCCTGACCGACTCCTGGCTCCAGGCGGCTCCCAAGCGCCTGATCGCCGCGCATCCGGAGCTGACCGCGAACCCGGGCTGAGGGCGGCGACACGGCCGAGCGGACCCGGAGACGGAAAAGGTGCGCGCAACCACCCCACGAAGTGCGGTATCGTTCTCCTGCGCGTTCAACCAGGGGAAACCCCAGGTCAGCGCGCATCGGGACGTGGCGCAGCTTGGTAGCGCACTTGACTGGGGGTCAAGGGGTCGCAGGTTCAAATCCTGTCGTCCCGACTCGTGAGAGTCGTAGATCGAAGGGCCGCTTCGGAGCAATCCGAAGCGGCCCTTCGATCGTTTTCCGGCCTTGCCGGGGTGTTCCGGCCGAGGTCAGGTGGTCATGCTCGCATCGGCCTCCCGTTGCATGCCCGCGCACAGTGCCCAGACCACGAACAGGTTGACGGCGATCAGGATCACGGCCCACCAGGGGTAGTACGGCAGCCACAGGAAGTTGGCGATCGCGCCGAGGCCGGCGATGGCCACGCCGAAGAAGCGCGCCCACAGGGCTCCGGTGAACACGGCGCAGCCGGCGAGGACGAGGGCGATGCCCAGGATCAGGTGGACCCAGCCCCAGCCCGTCACGCTCCACTCGAACACGTAGTGCCGCGTCACGACGATCAGGTCGTCCCTGGCGAGGGCCGCGATCCCTTCGAAGATCGCCATCGCGCCCGCGAAGACCATCAGGGCGCCTGCCGTGATGGTCGTACCCGATGTGGGCGCAGTCCAGGCGCTGGGCTGCGATTGACTGGTCCGGGCCCTGCCGGCGTCACTGGCCATGTCGGTCTCCTCGGTGGCAGAGCCGACCCGGCGCGCCGGAGTCGGCGTTCCCCCGATTCAGCGTGGCACGGTCACCCTCCGTCGGCACTCCGGCCGCAGGAGGGGGTGGTTCCGGAGCGATCCGGAACCACCCCCTGGTTGCCGGGGGCGCGGCCTAGCGCGGGCCCGCCAGGGCGGGGTGCGGGCCCCCGGGAACCGGAGGGCGGGCGGGCCACTCGCGGTGCGGCCGGGCCCCGGCGGCCGGCCGCCGGGACAGGTTCGCGCTGATCATCGCCGCCACCCGGGCCACCGACCCGCCCAGCGGGGTGATCTGTCCGGCGTCCGGGCTGGTCGCCGCCACGGCGGCGACCACCTGCCCGGACGCGGAGAGTACCGGCGCCGACACGCACGAGAGGGAGCTCACGCACTCCCCGTACCGGAAGGCCAGCCCCAGCTCCCCGGCCTGTGCGACCTCACGGGCCCAGGAGGCCGCCGTCCGTCCCCCGGGAGGCTCCGCCACCGGGGCGGAGGCCGCCAGGATCAGCTCGGCCGCGCTCCCGGGCGGCAGGACGACACCCGGTCTGAGCGGAAAGACGTCGTCCGCCTCGCCGCGCAGACCCGCGACGACGATCGTCTGTCCCGCCTCCGCGACCGACAGGCTGAGCGTCAGCCCGCCGTTCGCCGAGGCGAGCTCACGCAGCGGCCGGGCCGATGCCGCGCGCAGCGCCCGCGCCGGGTGCCAGGCCTGTCCCAGGCGGAAGGCCCTCGCCCCGAGCCGGTAGCGGCCGGAGCGGCTCTGCACCGCGCCCAGTGCCACCAGCTGACCCAGTAAGCGGTGGGCGGTGGCCTTCGGCAGCTCCGCGTCCGTCGCCAGGCGGGTCAGCCCCACTTCCTCGCCCTCCGCGAGCACCTCCATCAACGCGAACGCACCTTCCAGTACGCCCCGCCCCTCTGCGCCTGATCTGGCCATGGGCGGTCCCCCTTTCACGCCTGGCCCCATCGGTCGGACGGAACCAGAACTCCCCGTTCGCACCGGCTCGTCGGGGGTCTCGGTGTTGCCTTCCCCCGTTCACCGGTCCGTTGAATGGACCAGATCATTGCCCGTGCGATCCGATCGCGCCATTGTGCTCTCGTCCAAGTGACGGAACGTTACGGCGACTTCGAAGGAGCCCGAGGGACCGTCCACCCGGAACGAACAAGGAGGATCCGATGAGCGCGATCAAGGCGAGCGCCAAGCAGTTCAAGTACGTCATGGGTGCCATGACGGCGGTCTTCTTCGCCAACTGTTCCGCCAGCTGACGATGAAGCAGTGAGGGGTGGGAGCGGCGCGTCGCTCCCACCCCTCCGCCACACCCCAGGGAGGTACGAGTGCTCGAGACCGGTGTCCGCCAGGTACGGGTGGCCATGGCGATGGTGTTCGGCCGGCGGCTGAACGTACGGGCCGTCGAGCGACTGGTCGCCGACGCCCTCCTCACCCTGGAGGAGTTCGGCTCGCTGGGCGACGACGTCGACGAACTGGCCGACGGACCGTTCGCCGACCCCGACGAGCGCCGGGACCTGCAGGACCGCGCGCTCCGGCGGACCGTGCGCCGACTGGCCGAGCGGTCCCCCTTCTACCGGGAGCGGCTCGCCGGCATCGACCTCGACGGCGTGACCGCCGAGACGCTCACGGGGATCCCGGTGACCCGCAAGGCCGACCTCGTCGAACGCCCCGCCGACTTCCTGTGCGGTACCCCCTACCTGGCGACCCAGACGACCGGAACCACCGGCCGCCCCGTGCAGATCTGGCTCTCCCGCTACGAGATGGAACTGTGGCCCGCGCTGATCGCGCTGTCCCTGGTGCTGCGCGGCGACCTCGGACCCGGCGACCGGATGCAGATCAACCTCAGCTCCCGGGCGACGGCCGCCGTGCAGGAGGATGTCGAGGTGTGCCGGCTCGCCAACGCCTCGTGCCACGTCGTGGGACAGATCCCGCCGGAGGAGTCCGTCGCGCACCTGCTCGGCGATGGCGGCGGCGCCCGGCCCACCGTCCTCACCGGCAACCCCAGCTACCTCGGCCAGATGGTCACCGCAGCCCGGCGGCGCGGCTGCGGACCCGACGACTTCGCGCTGCGCGCGGTCTACGCCGGCGGGGAGATGCTGTCGCGGAGGCTGTCGGACGCCCTGCGCGAGACCTTCGGCGCCCCGACCGTCGGGGACGCCTTCGGCATGACCGAACTGCTGCCGGTCAGCGGCCGCACCTGCAGCGGGCGGCACCTCCACATCGACCCCAACATGGGGTACACCGAGGTGCTCGACCTGGCGACCGGCGAGCCCGCCGCCCCCGGCCGGCTCGGCGAACTGACGATCACCCCCTACTTCCCCTACCGGGAGTGCATGCCGGTCCTGCGGTACAACACCGGCGACGTGGTCCGCACCCTGGAGGGCGAACCGGACTGCGAGCTGGCGGCGGTGCCCGCCGTCTCCCACATCCTCGGGAAGGCGGGCACGCTGCACCGCACCGTCGACGGCATCGTGACCCCGCGCGACATCGTGGAGGCGCTGGACGGCACGCCCGGCCTGCCGTTCCCGCTGCGCCACCGGGCGGAGGTCGGGGCGGACGGCCGGCTCCTCGTGGAGGTCGCCTCCAAGGAGGTCACCGAGGCGGAGGTGACCGAGCGGCTGCGGGCCCAGGACATCGACGCCCGCGTCACGGTCCTGCCGGTGGACGAGGAGGAGGCCGCGCGCCTCTTCCCCCTCCGCTGCGACCTGTCGGAGCACACCTTCACCCGGAGCCACGCATGAGCGTCTTCTTCCAGCTCGCGGTCACCATCGTCCTGGCGGTCGGGGTGTGCGCCGGTGCGGTCGCCTACTTCCGGGCCGTACGCACGCCCAGGCCGCCCGTCGGCGTCTTCAACGGCAGCGACATCTTCATGATGATGGGCTTCGTCCTGGCACTGCCGTACGTCTACCTGGCGCTGCCCGGAGCGGTCCTTCCGGTGGTGCTCGCCCTCGTCTTCGCGGGCGGGCTGTCCGTCGGCTACCAGCCCGTGATCGGGAACGGCCGGCTGCGCTGGGCCCTGATCGCCGTACTGATCGCGAGCGTCCTCCTCTCGCACCTGGCCTTCGGCGAGACCGCGCCGCCGTACTGGGTGGCGAACAGCGCCGTCGTCGCGCTGATCGTCGTCTCCGCCACGAACCTCAACGTGCAGGGCGGCATGCGGCTGAAGAACGTCGCGTGGTTCCTGCTCGCGCTGGCCGCCTACGACGCCTTCTTCGCCTGGGTCGTACCGCTGACCCAGCAGCTGTCCGACGCCGTCCAGGGATATCCGTACGCCCCCGCCGCGGGCCTGCGCATCGGCGAGGACCTGGGGGCGGTGGTCGGCATGGGCGACCTGCTCGCGTACGCCCTGTTCACCACCACCGCCTACAAGGCGTACGGGAAACCGGGGCTGCGGACCGGGATCGCGCTGGTCGCCCTCTTCGGCGCGGTGGCCCCGGTCGCCACGCTGCACGTCCTCGCCGCGGCCACCGGCCACGCGCCGGCCCTCATCCCGGCCCAGGTGTTCTTCGGCCCGGCGGCCTTCCTCGGCTACCGCCACCTGCGCCGGCGCGGCCCGGAGCGGCGGATGGCCGACGTGCCCTTCCGCGGGACGCGCCGGGGCGCGGCACCGCAGGCGCCGGCCGGCCGCGGTGCCGCCGCCGAACCCGTGGGCTGAGCGGGCCGCACCGCCCGGGCGCGGCTAGCCTGGGACTGCGGTACTCCAGCGCGATCGGAGGGCCGGAGTCATGACGCGCGCCGACTGGCTTCTGGAACCCGGTGAACGTGGCAACCCGGCGACACGCCTGGACCGGCGCCGGCCCGACTGCACGGCTTGGTCCACGGGCAACCACGTACGGCCCCTGGTCCACGGAGCCGTGTACTTTGCGGAGCTCCTCGCGGCCGTCCGCGCGACGGCCCCGGGCGATCTGCTCCTGTTCACCGACTGGCGCGGCGACCCCGACGAGCGGCTCGACGGACCCGGCACGGAAATCGGCTCGGTCCTGTGCCGGGCGGCCGAGCGCGGCGTCATCGTCAAGGGCCTGCTGTGGCGTTCCCACCTGGACGGTCTTCACTTCAGCCAAGAGGAGAACCTCCACCTCGGCAAGGAGCTCGCGCGGGCCGGCGGTGAGTGCCTGCTCGACATGCGCGTGCGGCCCGGCGGCTCCCACCACCAGAAACTGGTCGTGCTGCGCCACCCCGGCCGCCCTGAGCTCGACGTGGCCTACGTCGGCGGGATCGACCTCTGTCGCAACCGCAACGACGACGCATCGCACCGCGGTGACCGTCAGTCGCTGCCCCTCGCCGCCGCCTACGGGCCGCACCCGCCGTGGCACGACGTCCAGCTAGCCCTGCGCGGGCCGGTCGTGGGCGACGTCGAGGCCGTCTTCCGCGAGCGCTGGGAGGATCCGGCTCCGCTCAGCCGGAGCCCGCTCACCCGCCTGCGGGAGCTGATGCACCGCGAGGACGTCAGCGCGGACCCGCTGCCACCGCAGACACCCGATCCGGAGCCGTGCGGCACGCACACCGTCCAACTGCTGCGGACCTATCCGAACCGTCTGCTCTCCGGCTACCCCTTCGCCCCGGACGGAGAGCGCAGCATCGCCCGCGGGTACGCCAAGGCCCTGCGGCGGGCCCGGGCGCTGATCTACCTGGAGGACCAGTACCTGTGGTCGCCCCGGGTGGTGGACCGCTTCGCCCGGGCGCTGCGTGATCACCCGCGGCTGCGGGTGATCGCGGTCGTCCCCAGCATCCCGGAGGAGGACGGTCCGCTCACCCTGCCGATGAACCTGATCGGGCGGATCACGGCTCTGGACGAGCTGCGCCGGGCCGGCGGCGACCGGGTCGCGGTGTACGGCCTGGAGAACCGGGCGGGAACACCGGTCTACGTCCACGCCAAGGTGTGCGTGATCGACGACGTCTGGGCCTCGGTCGGCTCCGACAACATCAACCTCCGTTCGTGGACGCACGATTCCGAGCTGGGCTGCGCCGTGTACGACGAGCACCCGGATCCCAGGCGGCCGGCCGACCCGGGAGGGCTGGGGGACGGCGCACGCACCTTCGCCCGCGAGCTGCGCCTGGAGCTCATGTGCGAGCACACCGAGACCGGGGCGGCGGACGGGCTGTGCGACCCGGTGTCCGCTTTCGATGCCTTCGCCGCGAGCGCGGCAGCCCTGGACGCCTGGCACGCGGGCGGCCGCCCCGGCCCCCGGCCGCCGGGCCGGCTGCGCCGGTACGTGTCCCCGGAGCTGTCCGTGACCCGGCGGGTGCTCGCGACCCCCCTGCACCACCTGCTGGTCGACCCGGACGGCCGTCCGCTCGGTATGAGGATCCGGGGCACCTTCTGACGGCGAACCATTGAAAATCCGTACAAATTCATGTCACATAGTGCCCGTTCCCGGCACGGTGGGTACCGCTTAAGTGACCAAAATGGCGGCGGGTTAGCATATGAGCACCGCCTAGCTCGAAAGATAATCCTGTGACTGTCAATGAGGACTCGTTCACCAGCTGGAAGAACCGCGAGGAGATCGCGGAGTCGATGATCCCGATCATCGGGAAGCTGCACCGGGAGCGGGACGTCACGATCCTGCTCCACAGCCGTTCCCTGGTGAACAAGTCGGTGGTCAGCATCCTCAAGACCCACCGATTCGCCCGGCAGATCGACGGTGAGGAGCTCTCGGTCACCGAGACCCTGCCGTTCCTGCAGGTGCTCACCACGCTCGATCTCGGCCCGTCCCAGATCGACATCGGCATGCTCGCCGCGGAGTACAAGAGCGACGACCGCGGCCTCTCGGTGGCCGAGTTCACCGCCGAGGCCGTCGCCGGTGCCACCGGCGCGAACAAGATCGAGCGCGGCGACGGCCGCGACGTCGTCCTGTACGGCTTCGGCCGCATCGGCCGCCTCGTCGCCCGCCTGCTGATCGAGAAGGCCGGCTCCGGCAACGGCCTGCGCCTGCGCGCCGTCGTCGTCCGCGGGGGCGGCGAGGCCGACCTGGTCAAGCGCGCCTCGCTGCTGCGCCGCGACTCGATCCACGGCCAGTTCCAGGGCACGATCACCGTCGACGAGGCGAACAGCACGATCATCGCCAACGGCAACGCCATCAAGGTGATCTACGCGAACGACCCGTCCGAGGTGGACTACACCGAGCACGGCATCAAGGACGCCATCCTCATCGACAACACGGGCAAGTGGCGCGACCGCGAGGGTCTGTCCAAGCACCTGCGCCCCGGCATCGACAAGGTCGTCCTGACCGCCCCGGGCAAGGGCGACGTCCCGAACATCGTGCACGGCGTCAACCACGACACCATCAAGCCGGACGAGCAGATCCTGTCCTGCGCCTCCTGCACCACCAACGCGATCGTCCCGCCGCTCAAGGCCATGGACGACGAGTACGGTGTCCTGCGCGGTCACGTGGAGACCGTCCACTCGTTCACGAACGACCAGAACCTGCTGGACAACTACCACAAGGCCGACCGTCGTGGCCGCTCCGCGCCGCTGAACATGGTCATCACCGAGACCGGCGCCGCCTCCGCCGTCGCCAAGGCGCTGCCCGAGCTCAAGGCGCCGATCACCGGCAGCTCGATCCGCGTCCCCGTCCCGGACGTCTCGATCGCCATCCTGAGCCTGCGCCTGGGCCGTGAGACCACCCGCGAAGAGGTCCTCGACTACCTCCGCGACGTCTCGCTGCACTCGCCGCTCAAGCGCCAGATCGACTTCACCACGGCACCCGACGCGGTCTCCATGGACTTCGTCGGTTCGCGCCACTCCTCGATCGTCGACGCGGGCGCCACCAAGGTGGACGGCGACAACGCCATCCTCTACCTCTGGTACGACAACGAGTTCGGCTACTCCTGCCAGGTCATCCGTGTGGTCCAGCACGTGTCCGGCGTCGAGTACCCGACCTACCCGGTTCCGGCGGTCTGATCCGTCGCACCACCGTCACACCGTTCGACCGGCTGATCCGACAGGCGGGGCGGCGGTGGGCGGGCCCCCGATGCCGGCCGGCACCGGGGCGCCCCGCCCATCGCCCCCCGCCTGTCGCGCGTCGCGCCCGTGCGGCGCCACGAGATGCCGGGCCAGGGCGATCACGGCCAGCAGGGCCACCAGCGCGCACACGCCCTGCCAGCCGGCCCGGCCGTAGATCCGTACGCCCAGCCAGGACCCGCCGCTGCCGCCCAGGTACGCGCAGGTCATGTACGCCGTGTTGAGCCGGCTGCGGGCGTCGGGCCGCACGGCGTACACCCGGGCCAGGTTGGCGACCGTGCCGGACTGCATCGAGACGTCGAGCAGCAGCGTGCCGCCCGCCAGCGCGGCCAGTCCCGCCGCCCCGCCGCCGGCGCCCGCCGCGAGGACCGCGGCCGAGACGAGGACCCCGAGCAGGCAGCAGAGGTTCACCCGGTCCGCTCCCCTGCGGTCCACCAGACGCCCGGCGTACGGGGTGCACAGCATGGTCACCGCGCCCACCAGGGCGAGCATCCCCACCGCGTGGGCGCCCAGACCGTAGGCCGGGCCGGTGAGCAGCAGCGCCAGGCAGGTCCAGACCGCCGAGAAGGCGCCGAAGACCGCCGCCTGGTAGAGGCAGGAGCGGCGCAGCTCCGGCTCGGTGCGCAGCAGACGCAGCGGCTCGGCCAGCAGCGCCGGGTACGGCCGGCGCGAGGTCGCAGTGGTGACCGGCAGGGTGCGGGCCAGGACGGCCGCCAGCAGCAGGGCCACGGCCCCGGCCGCCAGGTAGGGGGCCCGCCACCCGAGCCATTCCCCGAGCGTCCCGCCGAAGGTGCGGGCGAGCAGCATGCCGCCGGTCGAACCGCTCAGCAGGGTGCCCAGTACGGCTCCCCGGCGGTCGGCGGCCACCAGACCGGCCGCCAGCGGCCCGATGACCTGCGCGGCCACCGTGGTCACCCCGACGACGGCCGCGGCGGCGAGGAGCGGCGCGAGCCCCGGCGCACAGCCCGCGGCCAGCAGGCCGGCGCCGGTCAGGGCCAGCAGGGTGACGAGGAACGGGCGGTGCGGGAGCCGGTCGCCGAGCGGCACCAGCAGGAAGATCCCGGCCGTGTAGCCGATCTGGATCGCGGTCACCACCAGGGAGGCCGAGCCGGGCGACGCGTGCAGGGCCGTGACGACCAGCGGGCTGACGGCCTGCGGGAAGTAGACCGTGCCCACGCCGACGGCGCAGGTCAGGGTGAGGAGCAGGAGCAACCGGCGGCTCATCCCGGACCCCCGGTGAACGGCGCCCGTCATGGGGGGAGTTGTCATGAGGGGAGTTCACGGCACGACCCCGGACGCGACAATCGATGTAGCGTATGCCTTCATGATCAGCTTCGAGCTCGGCGTCGAGGACCTCGCCGACACCCGGTTCGCGCTCTCACCCCTGTACGAGACCGTCCTCAGCCTGCGCGTGCTGCGCGAGCCGGGGCTCTCCGCCCTGCACCTCCCGTGGCGCAGGTCGGTCCTCGGCACACCGGACGCACCGGGCGCACTCGGCGGGCTCGACACCGAGCTGCTGATGTCCGTGGTCGCGGTACGGCGCACCCTGCCCGACTTCCTCACCCCCCGCCCCGCGAGCTTCGCGCCCTCCTTCGAGGAGGAACTGGCCACCGTCGGCCGGACGCCCCCCGACCTGGTCCGCCGCGACCTGCTGGCCGCGCACGCCCCGGACCCGCTCCCCGCCCCGCTGCGCGCCGCCCTCGCCCCCGACGACGGACCCGTCGCCGCACTTCGCGACGCCCTGTGCGCGCTGCTGCGCCGGTACTGGGAGATCGCCGTCCAGCCGATGTGGCCGCGGATGCGCCTCCTGCTGGAGGCCGACATGACCTATCGCGCGCGGCAGCTGGCCATGGGCGGAGCCCGTCTCCTCTTCGCCGACATCCACCCGAACCTGCGGTGGCACGACGGCGTGCTGCACATCGGGCAGATGATCAGCCGGCACCGCGTCGTGGCGTCCGGCCGCGGGCTGCTCCTCGTGCCGTCCGTGTTCGCGCACAAGCCCGCACCCCCGGTCAGCCCCGAGGAGGCGCCGACGCTCGCGTACCCGAGTCGCGGCGTGGCCACCCTCTGGGCGCGCGAGCCCGTCGCCGGCCCGGCCGCCCTGGTGTCCCTGCTGGGCGCGCCCAAGGCGAGACTGCTCGGCCTGCTCGACGAACCGCTGCCCACCGTCGAGCTGGCCCGCCGCCTCGGGGTCACCGCGAGCGCCGTGTCCCAGCACCTGGGCGTGCTGTACGCCACCGGCCTCGTCTCCCGGGCGCGCGACGGACGGCAGGTCCTCTACCGCCGCAGCCCGCTCGGCGACGAGCTGAGCGTGCGGAGCCGCGCGGGGTGAGCGTGGGCCCCGCGCGCTCAGGCGCTCGCCCGTGCGGGCCGGCGCAGCAGGTAGCCGGCCGCGGCCGTGACCAGGACGGCCATGCAGACGATGAACACCAGCCCGGCGCCCTCCAGACCGATCGGGCCCACCAGCAGCCCCACCCCGATCACCGGCAGCGAGATGCCCGCGTACGCCACCACGAACAGCATCGAGATCACCGCGGCGCGCCGGTCCGGGGGCGAGGCCGCGGCCACCGCGGCCAGCGCACCGCGGAACGCCAGGCCCTGCCCGGCCCCGCCGACGACCGCGCTCGCCACCACCAGCGCCAACAGGTCCCACCACAGCGCGCCCGCGAGCAGCGCCAGCCCGGCGAGCAGCCCCGCGCAGCCCAGCGGCAGCGACCGGCCCACCCCGACCCGGTCGACGGCCAGTTGCCCGGCGGTCGAGGCGAAGAAGGCCAGCGCGACGACCAGCCCGCTCACCGCGCGGTTGTGCACGTCCAGGGACTGCGCGAGGAAGGCGGGGCTGACCGAGGTGAACACCCCGAACAGCGCGAAGCCCACGAAGGCGGCGATCGCCGCGGGCACGAACACCGGCCGCACCTGCGGGGGCAGACCGGGCCGCTGCGGCCGTACCGTACGCAGCGGCCGGCGGTCGCGCACGGTCTCGGGGAGCCGCGCCAGGACCACGGCCGAGACGGCCACCAGCGCCAGGTGCACGGCGAACGGCAGGTACAGCGGCCAGGCGGCGTACTGCGCGAGCACTCCGGCGAGCAGCGGGCCGCAGCCCAGCCCGCCCATGTTGGCGGCCGTCGCCACCAACGTGGCCCGCGTGGCGCCGCCGCTGGGCGCCAGTTCCATCACGTAGGCCGTGGCGGCCCCGGTGAACAGCCCGGCGGACAGCCCCGACAGCAGCCGGCCCGCGTACAGCCAGCCCATGCCGGTGGCGGACAGGAAGCAGACGGCGCTGGCCGCCGAGAAGGCCAAACCGGCCAGCAGCACGGGACGCCTGCCGACGGTGTCCGAGGCGTTGCCCGCCAGCAGCAGCACGCCGATCACCCCGAAGGCGTACACGGCGTACACGACGGTCACCACCAGCTCGGAGAACCCGAACTTCTCCTGGTAGAGCCCGTACAGGGGGGTGGGCAGCGTGGTGCCCGCCATACACACGGCGAACACCGCCCCGCCGAGCAAGCACGGGCGCCACCGCCGGCGATCATCCTCCATGCCGCCGACGGTAACCCCGCCGCCGCGGCCCGGCGCGGCGGCGGCCGCGCCCGCCGGTCAGGGGCGGCCCGCGTGGAGTTCCAGCGGGCCGGCGCCCGTGGCGCGGGCGGTCAGGCAGGCGGTGATCTGGCGCCGCAGGGCGGGTTTGACCAGGCCGGGGAGTTCCACGGGGGTGACGGTGCGCCACTGGAGCAGCTCGGCCCGGTCCAGCCGGATCCGGGCGAGGGCGGGGGCGTCGAGGACGCCGCCGTCGTAGAGGAAACGGATACGGGCCGGACGGCCGGGCTTGTGGGACCAGTTCACGGCGAGCAGCCGGCCCGGGGCGAGGTCGAGGCCGAGCTCCTCGAGGACCTCCCGCCGGGCGGCGGCGCGCGGGATCTCGCCGAGGTCGCTGTCGATGCCGCCCCCGGGCAGGTTCCAGCGGTCGGACCTGCCGTACGCGGGCTGTACCAGCAGGATCCGGCCGTCGGAGCCGGTGAACAGCACGCTCGCCGCGGTCACCGCCTTGGGGCGGCTGGCCCGGTGGCTGGCCGGGTCGAGGGTGCCCGAGTGCTCCAGGGCCACGCGCCGGGCCGGATCCAGACCGGCCGGGGAGCCCGGCTGGGGCACCCCGTCGACGAGGTGGGCGAAGGAGCCGGTGTGCAGGGCGGCCAGTGCGGCGCGCAGCCGGGGCGCGACCCGGGCGGGCAGCAGCGCGCAGGCCGCCTCCGGCGGGAGCCAGCGCGCCTCGGTCGCTTCCCCGACGGGGAAGGAGACCGCCGCGGCCTCCTGCGGCGGGACCGGGCCGACGAGGTGGACGTGCACGATCACGGAGCGGCCGGGCGTACCCGCCGTGGCGGGCGGACGGGAGTCCACCGCCAGCAGCCGGCCGGCGGGCAGAGCGAGGTTCAGCCCTTCCCGCAGCGCGCGGGCGAGCCCTTCCTCCGGGGTCTCGGTGCCGTGGACCGAGCCGCCCGGCAGCTCCGGTTCCGTCCTGCCCGGGGTGGTCAGTACGAGGACCCGGCCGCGCGTGTCCAGGACGACCCCGGTGGCGGCCACGAGCGGGGAGGGACGGTCGGGCACGGCGGGCTCCTGCGGATCGGATCGGCGGCCACCAGCACTATGCCCCGGCCTCGGCGGTGCCCGGCGCCGACATGCGGGCTAGGTCCTGTCGTCAAAGTGGCGTCTGGCCCGCGACGCCCGGCACCGCACCTCGCCGCGTTGTCGGGGCGCCCGAGTACGTCCAGTACACGGGCGCCCCTCCGCCTTGCGATGCACGGCACCGGACGCCGCGGGCCTTACCGACGCCACTTTGACGACAGGACCTAGGCGCGGGCCAGCAGCAGGCCGCCCATGGTGACCATGGTCGCAGCGACGAGCCCGTCCAGGACCCGCCAGGCAGCCGGGCGGGCGAGCAGACCGCTCAGCAGCCGGGCTCCGTAGCCCAGACCGGCGAACCAGGTCAGGCTGGCCAGCACGGCCCCGATGGCGAAGGCCCAGCGCAGGTCGCCGCGGTCGGCGGCGAGGGAGCCGAGGAGCAGCACGGTGTCCAGGTAGACGTGCGGGTTGAGCCAGGTCATGGCCAGAGCGGTCAGCACGGCCCGGCGGGCGGACCCGCTCGTCGCCCCCTCCGTGGTGAGGGCGGCGCCGGGGGCGGGCCGCAGCACCCGGCGGGCGGCCAGGACCCCGTAGCAGATCAGGAACCCGCCGCCGGCCAGCCCGACCGCCGTCAGGGCGGCCGGCCAGGCGGTGACGAAGGCGCCGACGCCGGCGACGCCGAGGGTGATGAGGACCGCGTCGGAGACGGCGCAGATGGCGACCACGGCGAGGACCGCGTGGCGGCGCGCGCCCTGGCGGAGGACGAAGGCGTTCTGCGCGCCGATGGCGACGATGAGGGAGAGTCCGCTGCCGAAGCCGGCCAGGGCCGCGGTGACGATGCCGTAGTTCATGACGTCGACGGTAGGCAGCGAGATCGGTTCAGTACAGCTAAAGATTTTTACGTACCATTAGCGCTTGTGATGGATGAGCTTCCGCTGGACCAGGTACGCACGCTGCTCGCCGTGGTGGACGAGGGCACCTTCGACGCGGCGGCGGCCGCCCTGCACGTGACCCCCTCCGCGGTCAGCCAGCGGGTCAAGGCGCTGGAGCAGCGGACCGGGCGGGTGCTGCTGATGCGTACGAAGCCGGTGCGGGCGACCGAATCCGGGGAGGTGGTGGTCCGCTTCGCCCGGCAGCTGGCGCGCCTGGAGCGCGACGCTCGGGCCGAGCTGGGGATGGCCGACGGGATGGGCCCGGTGCGGCTGCCGATCGCGGTGAACGCGGACTCCCTCGCCACCTGGTTCCTGCCGGCGCTCGCGCGGGTGCCGCAGGATCCGCCGGTCTGCATCGAGCTCCACCGCGAGGACGAGTCCCACACGACGGCGCTGCTGCGGGAGGGGCAGGTGATGGCGGCGGTGACCTCCTCGCCCGACCCGGTGGCCGGGTGCAGCGTACGGCTGCTGGGACTGGTCCGGTACCTGCCGACGGCGAGTCCCGAGTTCGCGGCCCGGTACCTGACCGGGGCACCGGAACGGGATCTGCGCGAGGCGCCGACGATCGTGTTCGACCGGAAGGACGACCTCCAGGACGCCTTCGTCCGCGCGCTGACGGGGGACCCGGCGGCCGGGGCGGGGCCGGTACGGCACTACATCCCGACGTCGGAGGGGTTCCGTGACGCGGTGGTCGCGGGGCTGGGGTGGGGGCTGGTGCCGGAGCAGCAGTCGAGACCGCTGGTACGGACGGGGCAGTTGGTGCTGCTGGAGCCGCTGCGGCCGATGGACGTACCCCTGTACTGGCAGCAGTGGAGGCTCGACTCGCCCGCGCTGTCGTCGGTCGCCGAAGTGATCGCGGCGGCGGCCCGGGAGTCGCTCCGGCACCTGCGGCCTGACCGGCAGGACACCCCCTAAGCTGCGACCCATGGAGTCCTACACGATCGGCCAGGCGGCCCGGCTGCTCGGCGTCAGCGTCGACACGGCCCGGCGCTGGGCGGATGCCGACCGGTTCCCCACCCACCGCGAGGGCACGCGGCGCATGGTGGACGGGCCGGACCTGGCCGCCTTCTGCGTCGAGGCCGCGCAGGAGGGCGCCGAGGGCGAGGAGGCCCCGTACACCTCGGCCCGCAACGCCTTCCCCGGCATCGTCACCGGGGTGAAGCTCGGCACGGTCGACGCGCAGGTGGAGATCCAGGCCGGGCCGCACCGGATCGTGTCGCTGCTGACGCGGGAGGCGGTGGAGGAGCTCGGGCTGGAGGTGGGCGCGCGGGCCACGGCACGGGTGAAGTCGACGAGCGTGTTCATCGACCGGGTCTGACGCGGGCGGGGCGGTTTCCCCGGGGCGGTTCCCCAGGGCGGTTCCCCGGCGTGGTTCCTCCGGGGCGGTGAGCCCGGACGCAGGCGTTCCGGCGGCGATGGCAGACTGGCCGCTGATCCGCCGAAGGGGAGTACGCCGTTGTCCATGTTCAGCAACCTGCGCCGGGTCGTGCGGCGCAGCTACCGGCGGGCCGTCGACCTCAGCCACCCGGCCCGCTCCCCGCTCGGCAGTGCGGTGGTCAACTGCGTGGTCTACCGGGACGGCGTACGGCAGGAGGACTGCGCCGAGGTCGAGGAGGCGCTGCGCCGGGTCCGCAAGACGGGCGACGGCTTCGTCTGGATCGGCCTGCACGAGCCGGCGAGGTCGGAGCTGACCGGGCTGGCCGAGCTGTTCGGCCTGCACCCCCTCGCCGTCGAGGACGCCGTCAACGCGCACCAGCGCCCCAAGGTGGAGCGCTACGACGACACGCTGTTCTCCGTCTTCAAGACCGTGCGCTACGTGGAGCACGAGGAGCTGACGGCGACCAGCGAGGTGGTGGAGACCGGCGAGCTGATGGCCTTCACCGGCCAGGACTTCATCATCACCATCCGGCACGGCGGCCGCGGCACGCTGGGCCCGGTCCGCGAGGAGCTGGAGCGCGCCCCGGACCAGCTGGCCAACGGGCCCGCGGCGGTTCTGCACGCCATGGCCGACCACGTGGTCGACGACTACGTGGCCGTGACGGACGCGGTGCAGAACGACATCGACGCCGTCGAGACCGCGGTGTTCAGCGAGGACGGCGGCCGCGGCGACGCGGGGCGCATCTACCAGCTCAAGCGCGAACTCCTCGAGCTCCGGCGGGCGGTGGCACCGCTGAGCCGCCCGCTCCAGCAGCTGGCCACGCAGCCGATACCGGTCATCCCGCCGGAGACCCGCGCGTACTTCCGGAACGTGGCGGACCATCTGACCCGGGCCACGGAGCAGATCGGCGCCTACGACAACCTCCTCGACTCCATCCTGCAGGCCCACTTGGCGCAGGTGACCGTCGCTCAGAACGAGGACATGCGCAAGATCACGGCGTGGGCGGCGATCGTCGCCGTCCCGACCATGGTCTGCGGGGTGTACGGCATGAACTTCGACCACATGCCCGAACTGCACTGGACCTACGGCTATCCGCTGGTCCTCGGTGTCATGGCGCTCGCCTGCTTGGTCATCCACCGGGGCTTCAGGCGCAACGGCTGGCTCTGACCGGACGGGCCCATTCCCTGGGGTGCGCCCGGGTATTGAGCTGCCGTCAGCTCTGGTAGTAAAGTTTCCTAACGAAGCTGGGACGCCTCAACTACCAGATGGAGGCCTTGTGTTCACCCCCCGCCGCAAGATGCTGGCGATCGGCGCACTGCTCGGCAGCGCGCTGATCGCCGTCCCCGTCGCCGCCCACGCCACCACGACCCCCGCCTCCACGGCGCAGACCGTGGCGGCCGCGGCCGCAGGACTCGACGATCCGGCGAAGAAGGAGATCGCCATGAAGATCGTCTCCAGTGCGGAGAACTCCTCGCTGGACTGGAAGGCGCAGTACAAGTACATCGAGGACATAGACGACGGCCGCGGTTACACGGCCGGCATCATCGGATTCTGTTCCGGCACCGGCGACATGCTCGACCTCGTCGAGCACTACACGCAGATCAAGCCGGGCAACGTCCTCGCCAAGTACCTTCCCGCCCTGCGCAGGGTCGACGGCAGCGACTCGCACGCCGGCCTCGATCCGAACTTCACCAAGGACTGGGCGAAGGCGGCCCAGGACGCCGACTTCAGGAAGGCCCAGGACCACGAGCGCGACCGGGTCTACTTCAACCCGGCCGTGAACCAGGGCAAGGCCGACGGGGTCGGCGTACTGGGCCAGTTCATGTACTACGACGCCATCGTCATGCACGGCGACGGCGGTGACTCCACCAGCTTCCGCAACATCCGCAAGCGCGCCCTGTCCAAGGCCAAGCCCCCGTCCCAGGGCGGCAACGAGACCACGTACCTCAACGCCTTCCTCGACGCCCGGGTCTGGGCGATGAAGCAGGAGGAGGCGCACAGCGACACCAGTCGGGTCGACACCGCGCAGCGGGTCTTCCTGAAGAAGGGCAATCTGAACCTCAATACGCCGCTCGACTGGAAGGTCTACGGGGACTCCTTCCACATCGGCTGACGGCGGGCTGCGGGCCGGGGCGCGGGTCTTCCTCCCCGTCCCCGCCCGCGGTGTCGCGGGGCGATAACGATGTGGGTAACGATCGGATCAGCTGCGGGGGCGTCAAGTGGGCCTCTTGTGCGGACGATTCGGACGTTCAGGGACATGGCGCTGCGACTGTGTCCCGAAGTCGTAACTCCGGTGCCGGAAATCGGGCGGTCCAGCCGATTTGGCCTCCGCGTAAGTGGCTTGACCACGACGTAAGGGGGGCATAAGTTCTGCCCCGGCTTGCTCCAGCAGGACGGGCCGAACCAACCGTCCTCTGGGGGGACCCTCATGAACCACTACACCGATGTCCTGAAGAAGTACGCCGTCTTCTCCGGCCGTGCGCGCCGCCAGGAGTACTGGATGTTCACCCTCTTCCAGGTGGCCATCGCGATCGTCCTGATGATCCTCGACGGCGTGCTGGGCACCTACCCGCTGCTCGTCGGCCTGTACTTCCTCGGCACCTTCGTGCCGTCCCTGGCGGTCACCGTCCGTCGTCTGCACGACCTCGGCAAGTCCGGCGCCTGGTACTTCATCGCCTTCGTGCCGTTCATCGGTGGCATCTGGCTGCTCGTCCTGACCGCCACCGCCGGTCAGACGCAGCCGAACGAGTACGGCCCGGACCCGAAGGCCTACGCCGCCTGATCTGCCGTACGGGCCTGATCAAGGCCTGAACGCCTGAGCGCCGCCCCTGGCCGGGAACAGCCGGGGCGGCGCTTTCGCCTTTTCCGGGGCCCGCCGGAGCCCGCGTGACACGCGTCTCGCGGACTGGCGGCAGGGGGCTGTCCAGAGCGGCCCGATCACGAGATATCTTGATGTCGAGCAATGTTGCAGACGAGAGACGCAGACTGTGGAGCGGAGCATCCGGTGACTGACTCGACCATCATCTACACGCACACTGACGAGGCCCCGGCCCTCGCGACGTATTCCTTCCTGCCTGTGATCCAGGCGTACGCGTCGACGGCCGGTGTGAATGTCGAGACCCGTGACATCTCCCTGGCCGGTCGGATCATCGCCGTCTTCCCGGAGTACCTCCAGGAGAGCCAGCGGATCGCCGACGCCCTCGCCGAGCTCGGCGAGCTGGCGAAGACCCCGGAAGCCAACATCATCAAGCTTCCGAACATCTCGGCCTCGATCCCGCAGCTCAAGGCCGCGGTCGCCGAGCTCCAGGGCCAGGGCTACGCCCTCCCGGACTACCCGGACGACCCGAAGACCGACGAGGAGCGCGACATCCGCGCCCGCTACGACAAGGTCAAGGGCAGCGCCGTCAACCCGGTCCTGCGCGAGGGCAACTCCGACCGCCGCGCCCCCGCCTCGGTCAAGAACTACGCCAAGACGCACCCGCACCGCATGGGCGCCTGGACCGCCGAGTCGAAGACGAACGTCGCCACCATGGGCGAGAACGACTTCCGCTCCACCGAGAAGTCCACCGTCATCGCCGAGGCCGGCACCCTGCGCATCGAGCACGTCGCCGCCGACGGCGCCACCACCGTGCTGCGCGAGTCCGTACCGGTCCTCGCCGGTGAGGTCGTGGACGCGTCCGTCCTGCACGTCGACGCGCTGCGCACCTTCCTGAACGACCAGATCGAGCGTGCCAAGGCCGAGGGCGTCCTGTTCTCCGTGCACCTCAAGGCCACGATGATGAAGGTCTCCGACCCGATCGTCTTCGGCCACGTGGTCCGCGCCTTCCTCCCGAAGACCTTCGCCCGCTACGGCGAGACCCTGGCTGCCGCCGGCCTGTCGCCCAACGACGGCCTGGGTGCCATCCTGAACGGCCTGGGCGCGCTGCCCGACGGCGACGCGATCAAGGCCTCGATCGACGCCGAGATCGCCGAGGGCCCCGCCCTCGCGATGGTCGACTCCGACAAGGGCATCACCAACCTGCACGTGCCGTCCGACGTCATCGTCGACGCCTCGATGCCGGCCATGATCCGCACCTCCGGCCACATGTGGGGCCCGGACGGCGCCGAGGCCGACACCCTCGCCGTCCTCCCGGACAGCAGCTACGCCGGCGTCTACCAGGTCGTCGTCGACGACTGCCGCGCCCACGGCGCCTTCGACCCGTCCACCATGGGCTCGGTCCCGAACGTCGGTCTCATGGCGCAGAAGGCCGAGGAGTACGGCAGCCACGACAAGACCTTCGAGATCGCCACCGCGGGCACCGTCCGCCTGGTCGACGCCGCGGGCAACACGGTCCTGGAGCAGGAGGTCGCCGCCGGTGACATCTTCCGCGCCTGCCAGACCAAGGACCTGCCGATCCAGGACTGGGTCAAGCTCGCCGTCACCCGCGCCCGCGCCACCGGCGTCCCGGCCGTCTTCTGGCTGGACGAGAACCGCGCCCACGACGCGCAGCTGATCGCCAAGGTCAAGACGTACCTCGCCGAGCACGACACCGAGGGCCTGACCATCAAGATCCTGTCCCCGGTCGAGGCCACCGCCTTCTCCCTGGAGCGCATCCGCCGCGGCGAGGACACCATCTCGGTGACCGGCAACGTGCTGCGTGACTACCTGACCGACCTCTTCCCCATCCTGGAGCTGGGCACCAGCGCCAAGATGCTGTCGGTCGTCCCGCTGATGAACGGCGGCGGCCTCTTCGAGACGGGCGCCGGCGGCTCCGCCCCGAAGCACGTCCAGCAGCTGGTCAAGGAGAACTACCTGCGCTGGGACAGCCTGGGCGAGTTCTTCGCGCTGGCCGCCAGCTTCGAGCACCTCGCGACCACCACCGGCAACGCCCGCGCCCAGGTGCTGGCCGACACCCTGGACCGCGCGACCGGCACCTTCCTCAACGAGGACAAGTCGCCGAGCCGCAAGCTGGGCGGCATCGACAACCGCGGCAGCCACTTCTACCTCGCCACCTACTGGGCGCAGGAGCTGGCCAAGCAGACCGACGACGCCGAGCTGGCCAAGGCCTTCGAGCCGGTCGCCAAGGCGCTGTCGGAGCAGGAGGAGACCATCGTCGGCGAGCTCGTCGCGGTGCAGGGATCCCCGGCCGACATCGGCGGCTACTACCAGCCCGACGCCACGAAGGCCGCGGCGATCATGCGCCCGTCCGCGACCCTCAACCAGGCGCTCGCCCTCCTGGGCTGATGCCGACAGCCGTACCCACGCGTCCCTGACGACGTGATCCGCCCCGCCCCGGCCGGCCCCGTGCCCGGCCGGGGCGGAGCCGTGTCCGGAGCCGTGTCCGGAGTCGTGTCCGGAGCCGTGTCCGGGGCCTTCGGGGAGCGGGCCGTCATGGGACTCCTGGCCGAGGGCCGGGCCCTGCGCTAGCGTTCGGGGTCGGTGCGCCGGGGGGCTTCACCGAAGAGGCTCTGGGGGTTCTGTGGCCCGTCGTTCCGACACGTCCTGCGGCGGCACCGGCTGCCTGGGACTCCTGCTCGTGCTGTTCGTCCTGCCCACCGTCGGCTATCTGCTGGCGGTACCGCTGGCACTGCCCGACCTGCTGGCCGAGCAGGCACCGCCGCAGCAGCTGCACGGCTTCGGCCAGTACCTGATCGTCTACGCCGTCCCGGCCGTCGTCGCCCTGCTGCTGGCCCTGTTCGCGTCGCGCCGCCGGACCGGCGCCTGGTGGCTGGTCCCGGCCCGGGCGGCGGCCCTGCTCGCCCTCGTCGCCGCTGCGCTGTGGTGGACGGAGAGCAAGGTCGGGGAGTACCCGGTGTGGAACGTCCGGGCCACGGCCGAGAGCATGGCCGTCGGTCTGGTGGCGCTCGCCTTCGTCGTGGCGGTCCGCCGCTGGGACGCCTCCCGCGGCGGCCCGCGCGTCGCCCCCGGCACCCACCGGCCGGCGCCGGGGGAGATCTGGCTGGCCATGGTCCCGCTGCGGGAGGACCCGGCGCGGCAGCTGCGGCACTACTGCGTGGTGCTGGCCGTCCACCCCGGCCACGCGGAGGTCGCCCAGATCACCACCAAGGACAAGGACGGGCGCGACGACCACATCCGGATGCCCAACGACGGCTGGGACAAGGCCTCCGGCCGCGCGCACTGGGTGGAGTTCGGCCGTCCGCCGCGCCGGGTCGAGTACGGGATGTTCCTCAAGTCCCGGCCGCAGGGGCGCTGCCCGGCACCGGTGTGGCGCCGGCTCAGCCGGCAGCTCGGCTGATCCCGGCGGCCCTGCCCACGGGTACGTCCGCGGCCACCCGGAGGCCGACGTGCCCGGCGGAGCCGTCCGGGGTGTCCGGAGCCGACGCTTAGAGCCGGTGGATCCGCTCCTGCTCGAAGGCCAGCGGGGACCGCCCGGCGGCCAGGATCCGCAGCCCCGGCGCCACGGCCAGCAGGTTCCGCAGCCAGGCCAGGGCGTCCGGGCCGAGCTGCTCCGCGCCGTCCAGGACGAGCAGCATGTCCCGTTCGGCCAGCCACGAGGCGGTGTTCGCGGTCCCGCAGGCCGGTGCGGGCATCCCGGGTACGGAGCCCAGTTCGGCCGTCAGCTCGCGGACTCCGTAGCCGCCGTGCTGCGGGTTCATCGCGACGACGGCCACCCCGTCGTAGAAGTTGGACGCGATCCGCCGCGCGATCTCCCGTACCAGCAGGCTCCGCGGCTCGCGGAAGGCTCCCGCCACGGTCAGGACGCGCCCCCGCCGGACGGCGGTGAGCAGCCGGGACATTTCGGCGGACGTTGCCGGCAGCGTTCCGGTTAACCGTGTTTCCCTCATCGACCCGGCTTCCCCCATGGCCCCGGATTCCCTCATCGGCACGATGCCCCCACTGCATGCGTGACCAAGTGCGGCAAGAGGGTTTTTTCGAGCCGCGTGACGACGATTATGCGCCACTTGCGCCGTAAGGCTAGGGGAATGTCGTATTCCGAAGAATGCGTTCGCTGCGCCCCAGGTGGGGACTTCGTCCGGCCCGCCGGACGGGCGGCGTAGTTCCCGTGGTCCGTGTGACGTACGCACCCGAACTCCGGCTCCTGGGAACGGTTGTCCGGAAGCCGGGATTGGGCTCTACTGCTGTGCAGCCCCCTGGGAGGGGCATATTCGCGGGAGGGACCAGAATGACAGCGGACCGGCGGACGGACCGGCGAGCACGGCAGCATCGTGCCGGCCGGCGGGCACGGCGCGCGGGCCGGGCGGCCGGACCCGTGTCGCACCGGCGCCGGCCGGCCTTCCGGGGCCGCAGGCCGCTGCTCGCCACGCTGCTCTCCGCCTTCTTCCTGGTCGGTGTCTGTGCCGCCACCGGAATCGCCTGGGACCCCCGCGACGCGGGTTCCGTGCAGGAGGCCTCGGCCCCCGCCGGCGGCCTCCCGGCGGCCACCGCGACCTCCGGCGCTCCCGCCGCACCCGGCGAGGCCGCCCCCTCGCCCGCCGGGCCCCCGGCGCCCACCAAGGGCGCGGCAGCCAAGGGCAACCCCAAGGACGCGGTGGACTCCGGGGCCGAACGCCCCACCGGAGCGCTGCCCTTCGACATGCCCTCGCCGGCCGCCCTGCGCTCCGGCACGGCGGGCAAGAAGCTGGTGTTCGCCCACTACTTCACCCCCTACCCGCTCTCCCTCGACAACGCGGCCGCGGACCGGGACTACTACACCCGCAACTACCTGGACCCCGACGGCGAGAGCGGGAAGCACGGCCGGTACGGCGGCCTGCTGCGCGACCGGCCGCTGCCCGTGACCCCGAAGAGCGGCGACTGGGAGTACGCCAACCTCCAGCAGGAGGTGCGCACGGCCCGTGCGGCGGGCATCGACGGCTTCACCCTCGACCTGCTCTCCCTCTCCGGCAAGAACTGGGACCGCTGCAACCTGCTGATGGCGGCCGCCCGTTCGGTGGACCCGGCCTTCAAGATCATGCTGATGCCGGACATGACCTCGCTGAAGACCGACGACCCCGCGGTGCTCGCCGAGGCGATCGCCACGCTCGCCGACGCCTCCGCCGCGCACCGGCTCCCCGACGGCCGCCTGGTGGTCTCCCCCTTCAAGGCGGAGGAGAA
Organism: Streptomyces nojiriensis; assembly: GCF_017639205.1. Lineage (NCBI taxonomy): Bacteria > Bacillati > Actinomycetota > Actinomycetes > Kitasatosporales > Streptomycetaceae > Streptomyces > Streptomyces nojiriensis. The sequence goes on from NZ_CP071139.1 coordinate 7,456,773, forward strand.
GAGCGTCGCCTGGTGGACCGAGGTCATCGCCCGCCTGAAGTCCGAGCACGGCATCCGCACCGCCTTCGTCCCGCTCTTCCTCGACTTCGGCGCCCACAGCGGCGAGTTCGCCCCGATCAGCCACGGCTTCTCCGAGTGGGGCAGCCGCAGCTACGTCGGCCAGGAGAGCTCCACGCGCGACGTCCGGCGGGCCCACGACATGGGCAAGATCTGGATGCAGCCGGTGTCGGTCCAGGACGCGCGCCCCAACCAGGGCATCTACGACGAGGCGGGCAACACCGCGACCCTGCGCTCGACCTGGACGCACGCCATCGACGACGGCGCCGACTGGGTGCAGCTCACCACCTGGAACGACTACTCGGAGGGCAGCCAGTTCGCCCCCTCCCTGCACAACGGCTACGCCTACCTGGACCTGACCTCGTACTACCTGACCAGGTTCAAGACGGGCGGCTGGCCGGAGATCGTCCGGGACACCCTCTACCTCTCCGCGCGCACGCAGTTCGCGGACGCCGACCCGACGGGCGACCAGTCGCTGGTGATGTCGCTCCGCAAGGGGAGCGCCCCGCCCCGGGACAAGGTGGAGGTGCTCAGCTTCCTCACCGGGCCCGCAGCCGTCCGGACGGCCGTGGGCGCCGCGGACGGCAGCCACGAGGCCCCCTCCGGGATCCACTCGCAGCTGCTGCCGCTGAAGGCGGGCACCAGCTCGGCGCAGGTCGTCCGGGACGGGAAGGCCGGGGTGAAGGTCGACCTGCCGTACCGGGTGGACCACAAGGTGGAGGTGCAGGACCTCCAGTACTACGCGGCGACCAGCGGCCGGGAATCCTAGGCCGTCTCTTTCGGATCTTGCCGGGCCCGCGACGCCCGGCACCGCACCTGGCCGCGTTGTCGGGGCACCCGAGTACGTCCGGTACACGGGCGCCCCTCCGCCTTGCCCTGCTTCCCCTCGGCCCTGGCGGGCCCGGGGAGGCCCCATGGCACCGGACGCCGCGGGCTCGGCCGACAAGATCCGGAAGAGCCGGCCTAGTCGTGTGACCGGCCCCGGTCTACCGGAGCCGGCGGTGGCGGGGGATGATCCGGAGGACAGCCGCGCCCACCCCTCGGAGGAGCAGTGACCGAGCCGAAACGTCCCGCCGGGTCCGCCCAGGAGTTCCCCGGCGGGCCCGCCCTGTTCCGTCTCGACCCCCGCGTCGCCCACCTGAACCACGGCTCATTCGGCGCGGTGCCCGTCCCCGTCCAGGAGGCCCAGGCCGCGCTCCGCGCCGAGGTCCACGCCGACCCGGACGCCTTCTTCATCGCCGTCCCGGACCGGCTCGCCGAGGCCCGTACCCGGATCGCCGCACACCTCGGCGCCGACCCCGACGGCATCGCCTTCATCGCCAACGCCACCGAGGGCGCCAACCTCGCCCTGGACGCCGTCCCGCTCGCCGACGGCGACGAGATCCTGGTCACCGACCACGGCTACGGCACCGTCGTCGCGGCCGCCGCCCGCCGCGCCCCGGTCACCACCGTGGCCCTGGACCCCCACCTGCCCGACGAGGACGCCGTACGCGAGACCGTGCTGGCCGCGCTGACCCCCCGTACCCGGGTCGCCGTACTCGACCACGTCAGCTCGCCCACCGCCCGGATCATCGCCTCCCCCCGGCTCCTCGCGGACCTGCGCGAACGCGGGGTCACCTCCGTCGTCGACGGCGCCCACGCCCCGGGCATGCTCGCCGACCCCCTCGCGGGCGGCGCCGACTTCTGGTTCGGCAACCTCCACAAATGGGGCTACGCACCCTCCGGCAGCGCGGTCCTGGCCGTCGCCCGGCAGCACCGCCACCGGATCAGGGCCCTCGTACCGTCCTGGGAGGACCAGCACGGATTCCCGCGTTCCGTGGAGAACCGGGCCACCGCCGACTACACCGGCTGGCTCGCCGCCCCCGAGGGGCTGGACCTCCTCGAACGGCTCGACGCGGCCAAGGTCCGGGCCCACAACAGCGCGCTCGCCGCCCACGGAGCGGCCCTGCTCGCCGAGCTCCCCGGCCTCACCCCGCTCCCGCACGGCGAGGCCCTCGCCATGCGCACCCTGCGCCTGCCGCCCGGGGTCGCCGACACCCCGGAGCGGGCCCGTGAGCTGCGCGAGCGGATCGCGGCCGAACAGGGCATCCGGGTGCTGATCTGGCCCTGGCCGGGCGGCGGCGGCATCCGCGTCTGCGGCCAGATCTACAACCGGCCCGAGGAGTACGAACGCCTCGCCGCCGTCCTCCCGTCCTGCCTCAGCCGCGCCTGAGCAGGTACGTGTCCATGATCCAGCCCTTGCGGGCGCGGGCCTCGGTACGCAGCTCCTCGATCCGCCCGGCGACCTCCGCGAGCCTGCCCGAGACCAGGATCTCGTCCGGGGTGCCCACGTAGGCCCCCCAGTAGATGAAGAGGTCCTGGTCCAGGTGGGCGGTGAAGGCGTGCCGCGCGTCCAGCATCACCACCACGTCGTCGACGTCGTCCGGCCAGCCCGCGGCCAGCCGGCGGCCGGTGGTGATCTGGACCGGGCGCCCGACCCGGTTCAGGTTGGTCCGGTGGCGTGCCAGCAGCGCCGAGATGCTGCTGATACCGGGCACGACCTCGTGCTCGAAGGCCACCCGGCCGCGCTCCAGCACCTCGTCGAGGATCGCGAGCGTGGAGTCGTAGAGGGAGGGATCGCCCCAGACCAGGAACGCCCCGGTCTCGCCGTCCGCCAGGTCCTCCGCGATGAAGCGCTCGAAGAGCTCGGCCCGCGCGCTGCGCCAGCCGTCCACCGTCGGGGTGTAGTCGGCGGGCGTCCGGTCCCGGTCCGGATCGCGGCCCTCCACCAGCCGGTGGCCGGGGCGGGCGTGCGCGTCGAGCATCGCGCGCCGCAGCCCGGTCAGATCCGCCTTCTCCTCGCCCTTCTCCAGGATGAGGAATGCGTCCGCCGCGCCGATCGCCCTGACCGCCTGGAGGGTCAGATGGTCCGGGTCGCCCGCGCCTATGCCGATCACTGAGAACTTCTTCACCGGGCTATTGTGCCCATCATGCGAGCCGCCCTGTTCGTCACCTGCGTCACTGACGCGCTCTACCCGCGGACCGGCATCGCCGTCGTACGCCTCCTGGAGCGGCTCGGGGTCGGCGTGGACTTCCCGGCGGCCCAGAGCTGCTGCGGGCAGCCGCAGTACAACACCGGCTACCGGTACGAGACCGAACCGCTGATGCGGCGCACCGCGCGGGCCTTCGCGGGACACGAGTACGTGGTCACCCCCTCCGGATCCTGCGCCGCGATGATCCGCGAGCACTACCCGCGCATCGGCCGGAAGGCGGCGGCCGAGGGGCGCGGAAGCGAGCTGGCCGAGGCGGCCGCCGCGCTCGCGCCGCGCGTGTACGAGCTGACCGAGTTCCTGGTCGACGTACTCGGGGTGACCGACGTCGGCGCGTACTTCCCGCACACCGTCACCTACCACCCCTCCTGTCACGGCCTGCGCGGCCTGGGGCTCGGGGACCGGCCGCGGCGGCTGCTGGCCGCGGTCAAGGGCCTGGACCTGGTCGAGCTGCCGGGCGCCGAGGAGTGCTGCGGCTTCGGCGGCACCTTCGCCGTCAAGAACCCGGACGTCTCGACCGCCATGGGCACCGACAAGATCACGGCGGCGGCCGGGACCGGCGCCCAGGTGCTGTGCGGCGCCGACAACTCCTGCCTCGCCCACCTGGGCGGCCTGCTGCGCCGCGCGGACAGCCCGCTGCGGACCCTGCACCTCGCCGAGATCCTGGCCGCGACCGAGGAGGAACCGCTGACGTGACCGGTACCTACCTGGGCATGCCCGCCTTCCCCGCCTTCCCGGCCGCCGCGCGGGAGGCCGTACGGGACGAGGCGCTGCGCGCCAACCTCCGGCACGCCACGCACACCATCCGCGACAAACGCGCGCGGGCCGTCGCCGAACTCGCCGACTGGGACCGGCTGCGCGCCGCGGGCAAGGCCGTCAAGGACCACACCCTCCGCCACCTCGACCGCTACCTGCTGCAGCTGGAGGCGGCGGTCACGGCGGCCGGCGGCACCGTCCACTGGGCCGCCGACGCCGACGAGGCCAACCGGATCGTCACGGAGCTGGTCCGCGCGACCGGCGAGCGCGAGGTCGTCAAGGTCAAGTCCATGGCCACCCAGGAGATCGGGCTCAACGAGGCCCTGGAAGCCGCCGGGATCGCCGCGTACGAGACCGACCTCGCCGAACTCATCGTCCAGCTCGGCCACGACCGCCCCTCCCACATCCTGGTCCCGGCCATCCACCGCAACCGGGCCGAGATCCGCGACATCTTCCGCGCCGAGATGGCCGGCTGGGGCCGGCCGGCACCCGAACCGCTCGGCGACGACCCGCGGGAACTCGCCGAGGCGGCGCGCCTGCACCTGCGCGAGAAGTTCCTGCGCGCCAAGGTCGCCGTGTCCGGGGCCAACTTCATGGTCGCCGAGACCGGCACGATGGTCGTCCTGGAGTCCGAGGGGAACGGCCGGATGTGCCTGACCCTGCCCGAGACCCTGATCTCCGTCGTCGGCATCGAGAAGGTCGTCCCGACCTTCCGCGACCTGGAGATCTTCCTCCAGACCCTGCCGCGCTCCTCGACGGCCGAGCGGATGAACCCGTACACGACGATGTGGACCGGGCTGGGCCCGTCAAGAGGGGCGGACGGCGACGGGCCCACCGCCTTCCACCTCGTCCTCCTCGACAACGGCCGCACCGACACCCTCGCCGACGAGACCGGCCGCCAGGCCCTGCGCTGCATCCGCTGCTCCGCCTGCCTCAACGTCTGCCCGGTCTACGAACGCGCAGGCGGCCACGCCTACGGCTCCGTCTACCCGGGCCCCATCGGCGCGATCCTCAGCCCCCAACTCCGCGGCACCGGCAGCGCGATCGACGCCTCGCTGCCCTACGCGTCCACCCTGTGCGGAGCCTGCTACGAGGTCTGCCCGGTCGCCATCGACATCCCCGAGGTCCTCGTCCACCTCCGCGAACGGATCGCCCAGGGCGGCCCGGTGACCCGCGCCGGCGTCCGCGTCACACTCCGCCCCGCCGACGGCCACACCGCCGAACGGGCCGCCATGCGTGCCGCCCGGCTGCTCCTGGACCACCCCGGGGCCCTGCGCGCGGGGGAGCGCCTGCTCGCCAGGGCCCGGCGGCTGGCCCCCCGCCGGCTCCCCGGAGCCGGACGGGCCTGGACCGACAGCCGCGAACTGCCCACCGTGGCCGCGCAGTCCTTCCGCGACTGGTGGGCCCGGGAACGGAGCGACCCGCGATGAGCAGCAAGGACCGCATCCTGGGCCGGATCCGCCGGGCGCTGGACGACGCCGTCCCCGCCGCCGAGATCCCCCGCGACTACCTTCCCGTCCACGGCGCCCGCACCCCGGCGGAGCGGGTGGACCTGCTCGCGGCCCACCTCGCCGAGTACCGGGCCCTGGTCCACCGCACGCAGGAGGAGGCGCTGCCCGCGCTGCTGGCGCGGCTCCTGGAGGCGCGGGGCGCCCGGTCGGTGCTCGTCCCGCCCGGCCTGCCCCCGCACTGGCTCCCGGCCGGAGGCCCCACCCGCGTACCCGACCGGGCGGCCTCCACCCCGTACGAACTGGACCGGGTCGACAGCGTGGTCACCGGCTGCGCCCTGGCCGTCGCCGAGACCGGCACGATCGTCCTCGACGGCGGCCCCGGCCAGGGCCGGCGGCGCATCACCCTGATCCCGGACCACCACATCTGCGTGGTCCGGGTCCCGGACCAGGTGGTGGACTCCGTCCCGCAGGTCCTGCCGCTCCTCGACCCGGCCCGCCCGCTGACCTGGATCTCCGGCCCCTCCGCCACCAGCGACATCGAACTCGACCGGGTGGAGGGCGTCCACGGCCCCCGCACCCTGGACGTGGTGCTCGTGGGCACACAATGAGGGCATGCCCTCGCACATCGCCCTCACGGCCCTCCTCGTACACGACTACGACGAGGCCATCGACTTCTACACCCGTGCCCTCGGCTTCGACCTCGCCGAGGACACCGCCCGCCCGGACGGCTCCCGCTGGGTCGTGGTCCGCCCGCCCGGCGCCACCGAATCGGCGCTCCTCCTGGCCCGCGCCAAGGACGAGGCCCAGCGCTCCCGCGTCGGCGACCAGACGGGCGGCCGCGTCGGCCACTTCCTGTACACCGACGACTTCGCCCGCGACCACGCCCGGATGACCGCCGAGGGCGTCCGCTTCCTGGAGGAGCCCCGCCACGAGCCGTACGGCTCCGTCGCCGTCTTCGAAGACTTGTACGGCAACCGCTGGGACCTCCTCCAGCCCGCCGCCTAGGCAGGTCCCAGCCTCGGCGCCTCACGCGCGGCATCGACGGCCGGGCCGCCGTCCGCCACCCGGCCGGCCAGCTCCCCGGCCCACCGGACCAGGCCCGGCACGTCGACCCCGTACGGCCCCCCGTCCAGCCCCTCGATCCCCGCGGCCCCGCGCCGCAGCAGCCGCGCCCCGCCCACCGCGTTGCCGCGCGCGGCGTGCGTCAACCCGACGGCGAGCTGGGCGAGCCCCCGCCAGAGCGGGGCCGCGGCCTCGGGCCCGGACTTCCAGGCCTCCTCGAACACCTCGTGCGCGTGGAACGGCATCCCGGCGTCCAGCAGCCGCTGCGCCTCCCGCACGGTCTCGCCGGGGGAGCGCACCACCCCCTCGGGCTGCCGCTCCACCCCGGCCACCCCGTAGGCGAGCGGCCGCCCCAGCCCATCCCTCGGGCGCGCACTGCGCGCCCGCCCGTCGACGTCCCGATCCCGTGCGTTCACCACCCCATCCTCCCCCTCGCCGATTACCCGTGCATGCACACCCCTCGGCGTGGGGTAATGTTCTGCATGTGCCGCCGAGCAGGGGGAAACCCCAGGTCGCAGGCACAACGGGACGTGGCGCAGCTTGGTAGCGCACTTGACTGGGGGTCAAGGGGTCGCAGGTTCAAATCCTGTCGTCCCGACTTTTCGAAGTCGCAGATCAGGGGCCGTTTCAGAGCAATCTGAAACGGCCCCTTGATCATTTTTGAGGCGCCGGCCTCCCCGTACAGGCTTCGAGGCCGGTCACCGCCGGGCAGGCGATCCCGAGTCGGCTCCGAGTTGTTCGCGCGAGGCGTCGCGCCGTGTTTCCGCGTCGAGCGCCGCGCGGAGGCGATCCGCGTACGGCAGGTCTTCGTGCCGGGTCAGCCAGCCTGCTGCCAGGCGCGTCACCTGGACTCTCCGGCTCGGCGAGAGCGCCGGGAGAGCGAGCAGATCCTCGATGACCAGACCTACCTTCGGCCCCATGTCGTGCGCTTCGAGCCAGCTCAGGGCGCTGTCGACGGCGCGGGACCGCCGGTCCTCGTCGAGGGCCGGGTGGCGCAGGACACCGGAGAGCACGGAGCGGGACTTCATCGACCGGTCGGTGCTCAGGCGGTCGAGAGCGATGTCGATGCCGATGCGTGCCTGCTCGACGGACAGGTCCGGGCGTGTCAGGAAGGAGGCGAGCACCGGGCGCTGCACCTTGCCCCCGTGGCAGGCGAGCCACCGCAGGCCGACGTCCGCGAGGGACCGTGCCTGATCGCGCGTCAGCCCGTCGAGCTGGCTGAGCATGACGGCCATGAGCACGTGGTCGTCCGGGTGTGCGAAGAGCGCGGCGCATCCGAGCCGGACGGCACGCTGTAGCTGTGCGGACGACAGGTCCGGCACGCGCAGGAGGGAGCCCAGAACGGAACCGAACGACTCGTGCCCCGGGTGGCCCTCGAGCCACGGGAAGGCGAGCGTGACGGCGGTCCGGGCCTGGTCCTGCGTGAGTTCCTCGCAGTGGAGGAGCAGGCGAAGGAGCAGGGCCGGGGCGGACTGGGCGTCAGGTTGCGACCTCAGCCGTTCCAGGAGAAGGGCCCCGGCGTCCGCCACGCTGTCGGCGGACAGCAACGTGCCCAGGACGCGGGAGCCTGCCGGGTGGTCGGCAGGCCCCTCGGCCGCCCACCAGCGGGCGACGGCGATCATCCTGGGACGCAGCTCCGGCGGGATCCCGTCCGTGGACAGGAGCCTTTGCACGACCCGGCCCGTGCTCGGGTACACCTGTCCCGTCTCCAGCCAGTCCAGTGCGCTTCGGATCAATGCCGTGCGGTCCGGGTCCGCGAGGCGGTCGTCTTCGAGCAGGGCACACAGCTCCGGACCGACGTTCGAGCCCGGGCGCACATCGGAACGCAGCCACCCGAGGCCGTGGTCCACGAGCTTCCGGCGGGCGACCGCGTCGATGTCCGCACGCTGCAGGAACGCACGGATCACAGGTGCGACTCCGAGGGACCGGTACGGAGTGAGCCACGCCAGTACGCCCGCGACCACGCTCCCCAGTCGGTCCCCGGAGTGGTCCATGCCGAGCAGGCGTTTCAACAGCGCGGGCGTATGACGCCAGTCGGGCCGGGAAGACACCCAGGCGAGGGTGCAGTCGACCACCAGGTCCTCGGTCCTCGGCGAAAGGCCGGGGCGCTCGATCAGTGCGAGCAGAAGATGCTCCGTGTCGGTCTGTCCGCCCCGGCGGACGAGCCATCCGACCGAAGCCTCGACGAGGAACGCGGGAGCGGGATCCATACCTCGCAGGGCGGCGGTGAGGAACGGCTGCGCGATGTGGTCGGCCTCGGCGCGGGAGAGCCAGGGAGCGACCAGCGTGTTCCACACGGAGCGGTCGAACCCCTGCCAGGGCCGGCTCGTCACCATCGTCAGCAGCGCCCGGCCGCCGTCGTCACCGGCGCCCGCCAAGAGGCGGCCGAGCGGTTCCACCCGGGCCGTGAGCCATTCCCCGCAAAAGCGTTCCAGGGCAGCGATCCGATGGGCGGGGCCGAGCGCTCCCATGTCGACGGCCAGCCGTCGGAGATGGCCGGTGAACACGGAGAACGTACGCGCATGCTGCGTGAACGCCGCAAAGAGCGCACCGGCCGCGGCTGCGTCGATGCTCCAACCGGGAGCAGGCATCAGCGACTGCAGCAGGAGTTCGTCGATGACGATGTCGTGCACCACGACCAGCTGACCGCCCACCTCGTCGAGCCACCCAAGAGAGATCAGCGTGTCGACGACGCGCCGCCCTCCGAACGGAACGGCCAGCCCGCCGGCCACCGTGAGGAACGTGTCGACGGCCTGTTCGACGACCATTCGGGACTGAGGGCTCGCCGCGACCGCCACGGTGAAGGCCAGCTGCTCGATGGCAGGGGTGGTGATGCCCAGGGGGGAGGGGCTGAGCGTGGGGCTCGTGGCGAGCGCGTCCCGGCGCATGCCCTCGCGCAGCCAGTCCAGCAGCTCGCCGGGCCGGACCGTTGCCGCCACCCCCGGTGCGTGCTGGGCCAGCCCCTGCTCCTCGATCGCCCGCGCGATCAACAGCGCGATCACCGGACGCCGCCCGCAGATCCGGGACAACGCCTCGTTCCCCCATCGGCGCACGGTGTCAGGTGCCGCGTGGCGGACCACCTGGTCGATGATCGCGGACTGGTGTGGCCAGTCCTCTCGTACGTAGATCTCGTCGAGCACCCGGCTGCTGCCACGGAGCTGAACCGCGTACAGGGATCCGGGACGCACGGAGGCCAGGCACGCCACGGTCACGCCACGTCGCTTGGCCTCGGGGATCAGCACTTCGGCGAGGACGCGCAGGTCGACCTGTGAGCAGGCGTCGAGGTAGTCGAGTATCAGCAGCACCCGTCGGCGGGCGCACGAGAAGACGGATGCGGCCACGTCGTCGACCGTCACGGCGCTGTCGGGCTGGACGTGCAGGACGTGCCAGCCCGCGCGGTCCGCCCGGTGCGCGACCTCGAAGCACGTCCGCGTTTTGCCCGAACCGGCTGGTCCGACCAGCAGTGCCCCTCGTGAACGGCCAGAGCTCAGCCGGGCGAACAGGTGGTCCGGATGCGAGGTGTGGTCCATCCCGGGATGGATGAAGGGCAGGTGCTCCTCGTCGAGAAAGCTGCGCCGTCCGAGCAGGCGCCGCATGACTTCGGCGTGCGTGCGTACGCGGCCGCGCACGGCCGGGTCGAACGCCGTCGGCGCGATGTCCTCCGGTGGCACGGGCTCCACCCCGTGCTCGGCCAGCAGGCGCACGAATTCAGGATCTCGGGACACCTGGGAGAGGTCGGTCGCGGTGAGGCTCGCCGCGCCGGATGGAACGTGGTGGCTCGTGCACACGCCGACGAGAACGCCGTCTTGCGTGATGACCCCTGCCCCGGACACCCCCTCCCAGGGAGATCCGCTTGACTCCAGCGGCGGCGCAGGGCTGCTGAGGGACAGCTCCATCTCGTGGCTCCCCAGGAAGGAGCCCAGAAGGATCGCCCCGGTCAACTGACGGGCTTTCGGCACGTCCTGAAGCGACGCATGGTCGGGGAACCCGATCGCGGTGAACGGTACCGACTCCACGGTTCGGGGCAGGACGCCCCACCGGGCGGGAGGGATGACGGGCCCGCCCTCCCCGAGAACCAGGAGGGCGAGGTCCACCTCGTCGATCCGGTGCCGCAGCACCGCGGTGACCTGAAGCCTCTGCGTGGACCGCCCTGGAAGTCTCACCTCATGGCCGTCACCGGGCCGGGTGAAGCCGTGGCCGGCGCAGATGGCCAGTCGTGAGGCGAGCATGAATCCGGAAGAAGCGAATCGAGGGACACCGTCGGATCCGCGCCGCACCACCATGGCCACACGTTCCAGGGGCTGTTGCACGGCGATCAGATCAGCCACAGCCGACGCCACTCCCGGAGGACCGACTCATCCACGAGGTCAGTCCTCCAGAACGGCTCCACGCCCCGAAGCCGTCAGGACGGAGCCGCCGTTGGCCGTCTCGGCCGAGAGTTCCAAAGACACGGTGTGCGTGGCGGAGACACCCCCGGTCGCCTTACCGCCGGCCGACAGCACCCAGAACTTGACCCCGCCCTGCGCCTCTGCCGATGCCGTCACCGCGACCTGTACGTCCAGCTTCACCGACTGCACTCGAAGCCGGACCGGTTGACCCTCGGCGTCCGCCATCGCCTGCGCCAACTCACCACGCAGCGCCTTGATTGTCTCCGCCAGGCCGATCTCCACGAGTCCCCCTCTTCCGGACCGCTGCCGCCGCCATCGTGCCTGTGCGGTGATGGTGGCGGAGACGGCCTACGTGATCACCGAATCATGGTAAGCGGTCGAGCCGGGGATGTTTGGGGTCTGCTTCGATGCGGTCTGCATCCGGCTGCTGCTGTGGATCCGCATGGGACACGGGCCGGTGTTGTCGCGCTGGCGGGCCGTGTGGCGTTCGCGCTACAGCCAGCCCCGTTGGGCGGCCTTGAGGCCCGCTTCGAAGCGGCTGGTGGCGCCGAGGCGTTCCATGATCGAGGCCATGTGGCGGCTGACGGTGCGCGACGAGATGCCGAGGCGCTGGCCGGCGGCGTCGTCGGTGAGGCCGCCGGCCAGCAGGCGCAGGAGTTGGGCTTCGGTGTCGGTCAAGCCGGTCGCGGGGTCGTCGGACCTCAGGGCGCCGAGCGGGACGGCGGTGGCCCAGGCCTGGTCGAAGAGGTCGAGGAGGGCGGTGACGAGGCCGGGTTCGGTGACGTGCAGGGCGCCCTTGCGGGTGTCGGCGGGGTCGATGGGGACCAGTGCGTGGGCCCGGTCGAAGATGACGAGGCGCTGGGGGAGGACGGGGGCGGTGCGCACCTCGCTGCCGCGGCTGAGGAGCCAGTGGGCGTGGGCGGTGGTGTGCGGATCGTTGCGGGTGGTGTCCTGGTAGAGGGTCTTCATGGCGACCCCGCGCGCCAGCGGCTCGTCGTCGGCGGCCCGGGCTGCCGCGAGGTCCTCGGGACGGTGGCTGGCGCCGGGGTGGACGCCCAGGCACTCCTGCGACATGCCGTGGGCCAGCTGCTCGATGCGACGCTGGATGGCGTCCATCCCCAGGAGGCGTTCGCCGTGGGTGGCGTGGGAGCCGGCGCGTTCGGCGACCAGGCGTGTGACGGCCGCCCGGGAGGCGGCGAGCCGGGCCTGACGGGCGGCCAGGTCCGCCTCCTGGCGGGCGAGCATGTCCGCCAGGCCGACATCGGGGGAGACGGCGCGCATGTGGCCGGGGTAGTCGGCAGAGGCCCGCACCAGCATCAGGCGGGCCAGTTCGTCCAGGCAGTCGTGCACCTGGGCGGGGGAGGCCCCGCAGAGCTCGGCCAGCCCGGCGACACCGTGGTCCGTATGGTCGAGCATGGCCTGGTAGACCCTGCTTCCGAGCACGCTCAGGCCCAGCGCTTCCAGCATCGTGTTCCCCCCCCCGGGTCTCGCGTCCGAACCGTCCACGGTTCGCGCGCGCACAGCATCGTCGCACCTCGGGCACCACCCCTTCAAGATCTTCACGATTCCGCCGTGGCGCTCAGGGCGAACGGTCGACGCGTCCCTGAATTGACGAGTGCATGACAGGTTGTCCGGATGGCGCCAGGCGACTTGACGACAGCCGCAGGTCCTTCCGGGGCGCCGGTCCAATGGCGAAGCTGTTCATCGCCGGCCGGAAACACCCTGCCGGCCAGGAGAAGGCACCGGAACGAGCGTCAACCGCGGGACGCGAAACCGGCACCGATCCACCGTCACACCTCCAGCGAAGGACCGAACGCCATGCTCCGCACCCGTCTCCGTCTGGCCACCGCGGTCGCCGCCCTCGCCGCCGGGGTCATCGCCCTGTTGCCCGTCGCGGCCGGCGCCGCCCACGGAACCATCACCACCACCACGACGGCGACCGGTGTCACCACCTTCCCCGCCGGAAACGCCCAATGGGGATAGACACGCGATGGACTGTGTCTACACGAGCCTGCGACGCCGCCCCGAGGTGACCCCCACACCGGCGGGCGAAGTGGCCGAGGTCCTCGGCATCCTGTGGGCGCACGCCACCCCGAAGGACGGCCTGGAGCACATCTCCGGCTCCCTCGACAGCGACCGGGTCGATCTCCTCCTGTACTTCCTTTCGCCCGACCCCAACTCGCCCACGGCCCACGGCCCGCTCCACCGGGCTGCCGCACTGCTCGCCCGTGGCCACCAGCGGTCACCCACGCTGCAGCGCCGCTACCTGCCGCCCGCCGGGGCGCCGGATCCGCAAACCGGCGACCCCCGACGGGCCAAGGCCTGACCGGTCGCCACACCCGCCTTGCCGAACCCCGCCGTCGGTGGATCCGGTGGCCGCGGCTCCGGGGCTCCCCTGCGCCGTCGCGCAGGGGCGGGCCAGGACCCTCACCCACGCTTCACGCTCTAGGAGTCAGTTCGCCATGCCAGCCATCAAGTTCTCCATACGAGGTTCCCACCGGGCGGCAGTGATGACGGCCGGAGCCGTCCTCAGCGCCGGTGCGCTGGGTCTGGCGATATCGGGCAGTGGTACGCACACGCCGGCCACGGACCAGGTCCAAGCGGCCGCCTCGGTGACGGGGCCGTCCGTCGACAGGCCGTCTGCGTCTGCCTCTGCGGCGCCGCCGACGTCGCCGACACCGACGCCGAGCGCGTCGGCCGCGACGCCGAGCGCTGCCGGGGCGCCGGCGAAGCGCGCTGCGGGGAAGCCCGCCGCCCCGTCGGGCAACTCCGGGACGGCGCCCGCACTCGACGCCGCGACCAGCGCCAAGGTCCCGTCCGACCTCGCCGCCGTCACCGCCCGGTCGTGGACCGCGCACGCCCCGGGGCCGGTGCGCCAGATCACCGGGCACGACATCGCGCTGAACGAGTGCGCGAGCGTGCGCGGCGCCGCGACCTGGCAGCAGCAGCCGTACCTGAGCAGCGGTGGCAACTCCGCAGTGCTGGAGATCTACACCTTCGGTACCGAGGCCTCGGCCGGTGCCGCGTACGAGGGGGTCCGCTCAGGCATGAACTCCTGCCAGGCCACGTCCAGGGCTCTGCAGAGCGCGAACCACCTCAAGACCGACGCCGTCTCGCGGCAGACCGTCACCGCCAAGGACGCGGCGGCGTTCGAACGTACCTGGACCGGGGTCCAGGGCATCTCGACCCAGGGCGCGCAGACCAACCACCTCTACCTCGCGGCGCACGGCACGCGGGTGCTGGTCCTGCACTTCGACGAACTGGCCGGGGGATCTCCGGCAACTGCCCCGTACGACGCGCAGCAGGACCCGAACGTGCTGTCGCTGCTCACGAACTTGCCGGCCGCCCCGGCCGGCACCCGCTGATTCGCTCAACACGCCGACGACCGAAGGAAAGCAATGTCTTCAACACCCAAGAAGCGTGGCGTCGCCGCTTTCGCGGCCGCATCGTTGCTCGGCGCGATGGCCGCGCTGATACCAGCCGGTGACGCGTTCGCCGGAACCGTTCCCATAGGCCCCGCCACCTCGAGCGGAAGCCTCGGTCCGGCCCTCGGCAGCCCGATCACCCAGGAGCAGATCATCACCCGGGCGCACGACTGGATCAACAACGCCGTTCCGTACAGCCAGTCGCTCGCTTGGAAGGACAACACGGTCGGCGGACCGTACCGCGCGGACTGCTCCGGCTTCATCTCGATGGCGTGGGGCCTGAAGGACAGCCTGGTCACCTGGACCCTTCCGGACGTCTCGACCGTCACCGCCACGAACGTCATCGGCTATACCGGCCTGCAGCCGGGCGACGCACTGGACTTCACCCAGGAACACGTCGTGCTCTTCGACTCCTGGATCGACAAGTCCGCCGGGACGTTCTACTACGACGCCGAACACCGCCCGGGCACGGTGGCCGACCAGCGGCAGGGCAGCGTCTACGCGAGCACGCTCGACGGCCACGCGCTCACCACCTACGAGGCCCTGCGCTACAAGAACGTCGTCGCCGCTTCGGCCGGCGCCGCGAAGTCGCCGGTGTCGATGGATGCGGGTGCGACGCATGTGGCGTTCATCGACGGTAGCGGCAGTGTGGCGAATGACTGGGTGAGCAATGGTGCTTGGCAGGGTCCGTCGGGGCTTGGTGGTAAGGCTCGGGCGGATTCGCCGGTGGTGTTGAATGCGAGTGCTGATCATGCGTTCTTCATCGATGCCGATGGCAATGTGATGAACGACTGGGTGAGCAATGGTGCTTGGCAGGGTCCGTCGGCGATCGGTGGCAAGGCTCGGCCTGGTTCGCCGATCGCGACGAATGCGGCGGGCACGTTGGTGGCGTTCGTGGATACGAACGGGAATCTTGTCAATGACTGGGTGAGTAACCGTGCTTGGCAGGGTCCGTCGGGTCTGGGTGGTCAGCCGCGTGGGGATTCGCCGTTGGCTTTCAATGCGGCCGGTGACCACATTTTCTTCATCGACGGTAGCGGCAGTGTGGCGAATGACTGGGTGAGCAATGGTGCCTGGCAGGGTCCGTCGGGGGTCGGCGGTACGGCGCGGGCCGGTTCGGGTCTCGCGACTGATGCGGCGGGTACGCATGTGGCGTTCGTCGACACGAACGGGAATCTTGCGAACGACTGGGTGAGTAACGGTGCTTGGCAGGGTCCGTCGGGTCTGGGTGGTCAGCCGCGTGGGGATTCGCCGTTGGCTTTCAATGCGGCCGGTGACCACATCTTCTTCATCGACGGTAGCGGCAGTGTGGCGAACGACTGGGTGAGCAATGGTGCTTGGCAGGGTCCGTCGGGGATCGGCGGTACGGCTCGGGCCGGTTCCGGTCTCGCCACGGACGCGGCCGGTACACATGTCGCGTTCGTGGACACCAACGGGAACCTCGCGAACGACTGGGTGAGCAACGGTGCTTGGCAGGGTCCGTCCGGCCTCGGCGGCACCAGCCGCTGACCGCCACCTGACACCCACCTCACACCCATAGCCACCGCGCCGGCCGGTCCTTTCGGCCGGCGCGGTCCACCGATAAGGAATCGGAATTGTCTGTCATCCGTGGTCTACGTCTGACCCTCAGTGGTGTCACGGCGATGGCGGCCCTGAGCGTCGCCATGGCGGGCCCGGCAGCCGCGTCCCCGCTGCCGAACAAGACGGGCCAGCCGCAGCCGGTCAGCGGCCAGGTCGCACCGTCCGCCCTCCTGTCCACTCCCCGGGTCGCCGCGGCCCCGGCAGCGACCGGCAACTGCGGCGGCTACTCGTCCGACTCGACCCCGCCTTCCAGCATCCGGGTGCTGCGATACGCGCAGCACACCAGTGTCGGCGCGCCGGTGCCCGGTACCGAGATCGGCGTGGTCAACGTGCCGTTCCAGGAGTACGTCAAGGACGTCCTGCCCAGCGAGTGGGTCACCTCCTGGCAGTCCGCCTCGCTGCAGGCGGGTGCGATGGCGGTGAAGACCTACGCGTGGTACTGGGTCAACAACTGGCGTGGCGGGTCGTACAACGGATCCTGCTACAACGTCGACGACTCGATCAACTATCAGCGTTACATACCCGGGAGCTCCACCGCCGTCACCAATTCGGCCGTGCAGTCGACCTGGAACTCGGTCATGACCAAGAACGGCTCGGTGTTCCAAGCGTCGTACCAGGCGACGCTCACCGGAAGCCCGTCCGAGGTCTGCGGCACCGGCCTGTCCAGGTACCCGAACACGCTCAGCCAGTGGGGGTCGCAGAACTGCGCCCTCGCCGGCCACTCCTGGCAGTCGATCGTGGGCGCCTACTACCCCGGACTGTCGATCGGCGGGTCGGCCGGCGCCGCGAAGTCGCCGGTGTCGATGGATGCGGGTGCGACGCATGTGGCGTTCATCGACGGTAGCGGCAGTGTGGCGAATGACTGGGTGAGCAATGGTGCTTGGCAGGGTCCGTCGGGGCTTGGTGGTAAGGCTCGGGCGGATTCGCCGGTGGTGTTGAATGCGAGTGCTGATCATGCGTTCTTCATCGATGCCGATGGCAATGTGATGAACGACTGGGTGAGCAATGGTGCTTGGCAGGGTCCGTCGGCGATCGGTGGCAAGGCTCGGCCTGGTTCGCCGATCGCGACGAATGCGGCGGGCACGTTGGTGGCGTTCGTGGATACGAACGGGAATCTTGTCAATGACTGGGTGAGTAACCGTGCTTGGCAGGGTCCGTCGGGTCTGGGTGGTCAGCCGCGTGGGGATTCGCCGTTGGCTTTCAATGCGGCCGGTGACCACATTTTCTTCATCGACGGTAGCGGCAGTGTGGCGAATGACTGGGTGAGCAATGGTGCCTGGCAGGGTCCGTCGGGGGTCGGCGGTACGGCGCGGGCCGGTTCGGGTCTCGCGACTGATGCGGCGGGTACGCATGTGGCGTTCGTCGACACGAACGGGAATCTTGCGAACGACTGGGTGAGTAACGGTGCTTGGCAGGGTCCGTCGGGTCTGGGTGGTCAGCCGCGTGGGGATTCGCCGTTGGCTTTCAATGCGGCCGGTGACCACATTTTCTTCATCGACGGTAGCGGCAGTGTGGCGAACGACTGGGTGAGCAATGGTGCTTGGCAGGGTCCGTCGGGGATCGGCGGTACGGCTCGGGCCGGTTCCGGTCTCGCCACGGACGCGGCCGGTACACATGTCGCGTTCGTGGACACCAACGGGAACCTCGCGAACGACTGGGTGAGCAACGGTGCTTGGCAGGGTCCGTCCGGCCTCGGCGGCACCAGCCGCTGACCGCCACCCGGCGGTTTGAGGACCAGAGACGAAAAGGGCCTTGTTCCACTTCGGTGGGACAAGGCCCTTTGCCGTTTCCGGGCCCGGACCGGGCCGTCCTTACCGCGGCCCGAAGGCTTCGACATTATATGCGCAGCCGTATGGATGAACGCCTCCGCTCGGATTGTGGCAGTCGGTGAACGCGCCGATACTGAATCCGTTGTGTGAACTGTCACGCAATGTGAACTCGAGGGAGTCGGAATGTCTGAGTATGAAAACGGCTTCGCCTGCGAAGCTCGGGATGAAGACTTCACTGCTACGGCGTACCGGAACAGCAAGGGTGAACGCCGGGTCACGGTGGAGGGCACGTGCTCATGCAACACCGAGGGCTTCGAACTGACTTTGAAACTCGCCTCTCCGCCGATTGTGCCGGTTCCCGAAGAGCTTCATCTGGACCTGGTCGAGCGCGCACCCGACGGGCTCGTTCCTCCGGTCATCACGCCGACGCCGGTCAAGGAAGAGTTCCCCATCGACGACAGAAAGGAACGAGTGGTGATCCGCAACAGGAACATCACCGTGCCGATCAAAAAGGAATGAAAGTCACGGTTCATTCACTCCCGGCCGGTGCGAGCGAGGCATTACAGAAATCGGCGTAACGGCCTCCGAGGCGCAGGAGTGCGTCATGGCTGCCGTCCTCCACGATCCGGCCGTCGGCCAGGAAGACGACGCGGTCGGCCCGTCGGACGGTCCGCATCCGGTGTGCCACCATCACCACCGTCCGGCCGGCCATCAGGTGCTCGATGCCCTCGTGGACGGCCGCCTCGTTCACCGGGTCCAGCGCCGAGGTCACCTCGTCCAGCAGCACGACGGGCGCGTTCTTCAGCAGTGCTCGTGCGATCGAGACGCGCTGGCGTTCACCGCCCGACAGCCGCGCGCCGCCCTCGCCGACGTTCGTCGCCCATCCGGCGGGCAGCCGCTCGATCACCTCGTCCAGGCGCGCCGCGGTGGCTGCCGCCCGCACCTCGGCCTCGTCGGCGTCGGGGCGGCCGAGGCGCACGTTCTCCTCGATCGTGCCGTCGAAGAGGTAGACGTCCTGGAAGACGATGGCGAACTGCGCCATCAGTACCTCCGTGTCGATCGCGCGCACGTCCACACCTCCCACGCGCACCGCGCCGGCGTCCACGTCGTAGAACCGCGCGAGCAGGTGCAGCAACGTGCTCTTGCCCGCGCCCGACGGCCCGACGACGGCGAGCCGCTGTCCCTCCGGCACGGACAACGAGGTGCCGCCGATCACGGTGCGGTCGCCGTGCCGGAAGGTGACGGACTCGAACTCCAGGTCGTGGCGCACCGGCTGGACCGGTTCGGCCGGTTCCGGCAGCGGCTCGGTACGCAATACCGTGTCGAGCCGCGCGAGTTCGTAGCGTGCGCCACGGAGCCGGCCGCCGATGTCCGACAGCGACAGCAGCGGATCCGCGCAGCGGGCGGCCAGGACCAGGATCGCCAGGACCTCCGCCGCACCGACGCTCCCGCCGAGCGCGAGGCAGGCGCCCAGGGCCAGCACGACGGTGAACACCGTCTGCACCGCGAGTGCCAGCCCGACCACGCCGGGCAGCGCCTTCAGCGCGCTGCGGCGGGAGGCGCGCCGGACTTCCCGCAACGAGTCGTCGAGGGCCCGGAAGCGTTCCACGGTCCGGCCGCCCGCCCGCAACACCGGCTGGGCCTGCAGGTACTCGACGACCCGTCCGGTGGCTTCGTGGTCGCGTCCGTGGCGCTCGGCGTCCGCGGCGGCCGTCGAGCGTCCCGTCCGGATCTGGATCGCCGCCAGGATCGGTACGGCGGCCAGCGCGGTCAGCCCCATCTGCCAGTTGAAGGCGAGCATGACGGCGACGATCGTCAACGGGGTCACGCAGGCGGAGATGAACGGTGCCAGCAGATGCGCGATCACGCTCATCGCCTGGAGGACCCCGCGGCCGGCCAGGACGGACACCTCCCCGAGGCGGCCCGCGTCGTACCACCCGATCGGCAGCCGGGCCAGATGGTCGCCGAGACGGTGGTACGTACCGCGCAACAGCGTGGACCCGGTATGGAAACCGGACCGGTCGCTGACGTGACGCAGCACCGCGTAGACCGAGACCGCGCCCCCGAACGCGATCAGCCAGGGCCAGGCGTCTTGGGGTGCGCTCCCGAACAGCGCCCGCAGCACGGGGACCAGCAGTGCGTAGGACAGACCCTCGACGAGGGCGGTCGCCGTCATCAGGGCCACGGTGCGACGCACCGGCCGGGCGTATTCGTGCCCCAGCACGCGCAGCAGCATGCGGATCATCGGGCCTTGCCTCCTTGCGGTACGCCACCGTGGGCTTCGGTCCGGTCGGCGGTCGCCGACCGTCGGGCTTGCCAGAACGCCGCGAATCTTCCCCGCTGTGCCAGCAGTGCGGCCGGTTCGCCGCATTCGACGACCGCCCCGTCGTCCAGCATCACGACGGTGTCGGCGTCGGCGATCGTCTCCAGGCGATGGGCGACGACCAGGATCGTCCGGTCACCCCCGCGCGTCGTCAGTGCCCGGCGCACCGCCCGTTCGGTCTGCGGGTCCGCGAAAGCGGTCGCCTCGTCGAGCACGAGAACCGGTGTGTCGGCGAGCAGTGCGCGTGCGAGCGCGATCCGCTGCGCCTCGCCCCCCGACAGGCCGGCGTCCTCACCGATCACCGACCGGTATCCGCGGGGCAGTTCGAGAATCCGATCGTGGACGTTCGCCAGCCGGGCGGCGCGCACCACGTCGTCGAGGCCGGCGTGCGGTACCGCCAGCGCGATGTTGTCGGCGACCGACGCGCGCAGCAGCCGGACGTCCTGGAAGACGAAGGAGACCGTCCGGTAGAGCTCCCGGCTGCCGAGCTCGCGCAGATCGACACCGCCGAGGGTGACCGAGCCGTGGGTCGGGTCGAAGAAGCGCGGCAACAGCTGGACCAGCGTGGACTTCCCGCTTCCCGACGGCCCGACCAGCGCGGTGGTCGTACCCGGTTCGAGCACCAGGCTCACCCCGCGCAGGACCTCGTGACCGGCTTCGTAGCCGAAGCGGACGTCACGCAGTTCCACCCGGTGACCCTGTGGTGCGACCGGGTGCGCGGGCTCCGGCAGCGACCGCACCGCGAGCACCTCCCGGATCCGGTCGACCGCGCGCCGGGCGGCCTGTACGTCGTCGAACCCGTGGCCGAGGGCCGCCACGGGAGCGGTCAGGCCCAGTCCGAGCAGCAGGAAGGGCAGCAGGTCGGCCGGGGTCAGGCCACCGGTGGTGATCAGGGCCGTACCGCCGATCAGGACGGCCAACAGCACGAACGGCGGCGACAGGGCCACCTGCATCGCGGCGGCGATCCCGGCGAGACCGCGCACCATCCGCAGGAAGCTGCCGACGAAATCGTCCACCGCCGTGAGGAACCTGCGGTGGGCGCGCCCGGATCCGCCGAACGCCTTGACCACCGCGATGCCCTGGACGAACTCGACGACGGAACTCGAGATCCGCCCCATGGCCGCGTCGAACTCCTCCTGCTCGCGCAGCCGGGCCGGGGTCATCATCAGGGGGACCAGTGCCATGGCCAGGACGACCGGTATCAGCGTGATCAGTGTGAGCCGCCAGTCGATGGTGAACAGGTAGACCAGGGACACCAGCGGCACCACGAAGGCGGAGACGAGTTCGCCGGGGGTGTGGGCGATGAACGGGTGCACGGCGCTGACGTCCTCCCCGACCACCTTGGCCAGCTCGCCCGTCCGGCGCCGGGAGAACCATCCGATGGGTACGCGCCCCAGCCGCGCGGCCAGTTGTCGGCGGAACGCCAGTTGCACCCGGCCGTCGACGAGGTGCCCGATCCCTGACGACGCGGCCGTGAACAGCAGCCGGAGGAACAGTCCGGCCGCACCCGCGATCACGACGGTCCGGACATGACCGTGGTCGACCGGGCCGGGCGCCAGCAGGGTGCGCCCCAGTTCGGCGACCGCCAGTAGCGGCATCAGACCCGCCAGGGCGCCGATGACCTGCAGGGTCACCACGGCGGCGAAGCTCGCGTAGTAGGGGCGCAGCAGACCCGCCACGGTCCGTCCCGCCGCAGCACCGGAATCGGATGCGGAGTCGGAAGCGGCATCGGTCCGCTCGGCCCGGGACGGTGGACCGGTGCGACGCAGGACGGCGAGGGCCACGAGGACCGCGGCGACCACGAGCGCGGCGCCGAGGGTCAGCCCGAACGCGTATCCGTCGTTGAGGGCCCCGGGTGTGGCCGTCCCGCCGGTGCGGTGGTGCGCCGCGGCGCCGAGGGCGGCGAGTCCGAGCGAGGCGCCGATCTGGCGCGAACTGTTGAGCAGACCCGCGGCGGCGCCGCTCTCGTGGGGCGCGACGCCGGCGGTGGCGAGGGAGACGACCGGTCCGAGGCAGAGCCCGAAGCCGCCGCCGGTGAGGAGCGCGGGTCCGAGGACATCGGTGGTGAAGCCGCCCGCGGGGCTGATCAGGCCGAACCAGGCGAGCCCGGTCGCGGCCAGGAGTCCGCCGACGACCACGAGCGTGCGGGGCGCAAGGCGGTAGCCGAGCTTGACGGCGAGCAAGGAGCCGGCGACCAGTGCGAGGGCGAACGGCAGGAACATCAGCCCGGTCCGCGCCGGCCCCGTTCCGAGGACTTGCTGGAGGTAGAGGGACACGAAGTAGAAGGAGGCGGTCATGGCCGCGCCGATCAGGAGCGTGAAGGCGTTCGCGCCCGCGACCGAGCGGTTGGCGAACAGGCCGAGCCGGACCAGCGGTTCGCGGGCGGTGGTCAGCTCGACCCGGACGAACGCGGCGAGCAGCGCGGCGGCGACCGCCAGGGTCGTCAGGGTGACCGGCGAGGTCCAGGCGTACCGGTCGGTGCGGACGACGCCGAACACCAGCAGGGTCATGCCCGCCGTGACCAGGACGGCACCGAGTACGTCCGGACGGCCGCCGCGAGCGGTCGGCGGGCCCCCGGCGACGCCGCGGCAGGCGAGGGCCAGCGCGCACGCCGCCATCGGCACGTTCACGAACATGACCCACCGCCAGTCGGCGTACTCGGTGAGCACGCCGCCGATCAGGACGCCGAGGGCGCCGCCGGCCGCGTTCGCCGCACTCCACACGCCGAAGGCCCGGATGCGGGCCCTGCCCGTCGGGAACGTCCCGGTCAGCAGCGCCAGTGCGGCCGGAGCCAGCGCGGCGGCCCCGATGCCCTGTGCCGCGCGGGCGGCGACGAGCTGGCCGGGTTCCCGTGCGAAGCCGCCCGCGAGGGAGGCGAGCCCGAACAGGGCGAGCCCGAGCAGCAGGACCCGCTTGCGGCCGTACCGGTCGGCGGCCTTGCCGCCCAGCAGGAGCAGCCCGCCGAAGGTGAGGGCGTAGGCGTGGATCACCCAGGTCAGGCCCACGGCGCCGAAGCCGAGGCCGGCGGCGATCCGCGGGAGTCCGACGTTCACGACCGACAGGTCCAGCGACACCATGAACTGCACGAGCGCCACCGCGGCGAGCGTCAGCCCCGGCCGGGCACCCGAACTACTCGTCATCACGAACTCCGCTCCCGGCGCTGTCAGTTAACTTTCGGAACATGTTCCGAAAGTATCATCGGGTGGGCCGCTGCGAAACCGCGAAGGGAGGAAAGCGCACCCGTTTCGAGGCGGAGGGCGGCGGGGCGGCATGATGGGACGATGTCCCGAGCGCCCGCTTCGCACGGCCGCACCGGCCGCCCGCCCCTGACCTCCCGTGCGCAGATCCTGGTGGCCGCCCGCCGGCTCATCGACCAGGACGGCTGGGAGAAGCTGACGATCCGCCGGCTGGCCGCCGAGGCCGGCATCGGGGCGACGACCCTGTACCACCACATCCGGAACAAGGAGGACCTGCTGCTCCTCCTGCTCAACCAGCACATCGAGCAGATCGAACGCCCCCGACTGCCCGGCGACCCGCGGGAGCGCATCCTCACGGCCGCCACCGCGATGCACGACGCCCTCGCGGCCTGGCCGTGGGCCGCGGAGGTCCTCTCGGCCGACGGTTTCGTCGGCCTCCTCGACGAATCGGCGATGTGGATGGTCGAAGCCATCGCGGCCGGCGCCGCCGACCACGGCTGCACCCCCGAACAGACCGTCGATCTCTTCCGCAGCATCTGGTACTACACCGTCGGCGAGGTCCTCGTCCGCGCCCACTCCGCCCGCCGGCGGGACGAAGGGCGGCCCTTCGCCTACCGCGACGACCTGGACCCGGCCCAGGTGCCCCACCTGGCCGCCATCGGCGTCCGATGGGCCGAGCTGGCCGCACGGGACATCTATCCCCGGGGACTCCGCACGTTCGTCGACGGGCTGCTCGCACAAGCCGGCCCCCGCGGCACCGGCTGAGCCCGGACCGGACCGGACCGGACGCCGCACGGACACCCCGGGGTCCTGATGGCGGCCCGCCCCGCCCGTGCCCGCCGTGCGGCCATCGCCGACGCGGTACCGAGCCGGCGACGCACTCCGGGCCCGTCCTGGCCAACGGCAAGCGCCGGCCGACGTCCGGCGCCGTCCCGTCAGGGGCGGTTTCCGATCACATTTCCGGTCAGGTCACGCACCCTCGATCAATCAAACCTACTCACTCCGTTAACATGTCCGGTCTGACAATGTTCATGTTGGACCACGATAAGCGGCCGGAAATTGACATCTTCGATATCGCGGGTTCTTTCTCGAATAGGCGACGGCGCCAGGTCCGCCGCGCGGCCCCGACCACGGGTCGTGCTGTGGGCCGCGGTGGGTGTGATCGGCCTCGGATTCCTCGTCGCACTGGAGCTGGCCGCGCGCCGGTACGGCGTACCGGGTCCGATCACCGTCCAGACCCGAGAAGTGATCTTCGCCCCCCAGTCGGGGACGGTGCTGTACGCCAGCATGGCGTTGATGATGGTGGTGCTCACCTGGCGGCAGCGCTTCATCGGGCTCGCCGCCGCGATCGGCATCGACCTCGTCTTCTGGCTCGTGCGGTGGGTGGTCGGCGCCGAGATGATGTTCGGCAACGGCGCATTGCTGGTGACCTTGGCCTGGGCCGTCATCGCCGTCACGCGTCGCACCGGCCGGGAACGCCTCCTGCTGCTGAAGGGCGTCGGACTGGCCCTGCTGCTGGTGGCCGGCCGTAAGACCGGCTACACCTGGCTGCTGATCACCTCGAAGTCCCGCCCGATGGTGCTCGACCAGTACGTGGCGACCGCCGATCACGCGCTGGGCAACCCGTCGTGGGTGGCGGGCCGGATCGTCGAGGCCACCGGCACGGTCGGCTTCCGCGTCCTCGAATTCGTCTACATCCAGCTCGCGGTCGCCGCGGTCGCCGTCGCGCTCTACCAGCTGCGGCACGTGGCGGCCCTGCGCCGCTTCCCGAGCCACCACCTGGTGCGCACCTTCCTGGTCATCGGCCTGCTCGGGCCGGGCATCTACATGATCTTCCCGGTGGTCGGGCCGATCTTCGCCTACGGCGCCGACGGCGCGCGGTGGGCGGTGGCCGACCTGTGGCCGAACACGCCGACGCCGGTCGGCGCCCCCGGCCCGATGCCCTTCGACGAGTTCACCCCGCGCAACTGCATGCCCAGCCTGCATACCGCGTGGGCCACCGCGATCTTCATCCATTCCCGCAAGGCCCCGCGGGCGCTGCGCTACGCGGGCACGTTCTGGCTGATCGCCACGCTCGGCGCCACCCTGGGCTTCGGCTACCACTACGGCGCGGACATCATCGCCGGCGTGGTGTTCACGGTCACGATCGAGACGGCGCTGCGCTCGCTCGCCCGCGGCTGGGACCGGCCCGGCGTCCTGCTGACCACCTACGGCACCGCGGTGTTCGTCGCGTACCTCGCCTCGTACCGCTATCTGTCGCTGCAGCTGGCGACGTACCCGTGGGTGTTCGGGCCGCTGCTCCTCCTCGCGATGGGCTCGGTGATCTACGGCTACGTACGGATCACCAGGACGTGGGAACGGGAGGCCGCGGCGGCGGAGGCCGTGCGGGTGCCCCAGCCGCGACGCGAACAGCAGCCCGAACTGGTGTGAGGGTGCGCGGCGCCGTGGCCGGGCGAACCGCCGGCCGGCCGCGCCGTCCCGCCAGGCGAATTCCGGTGGGGCCGGCGATCGGCGCCGCGTAGGGTCGCCCTGTCGTGTTGGACGCGGGGGACGGGCAGGTCAGGCATGGAACAGGCGAAGGCGCCGGCAGCGGTGGAGCCGGCGGTACTCGTGGGGGAGCGGGTCCGGCTGGAGCCGCTGGAGCTTCGGCACCACGACGGGCTGTGCGCGGCGGTGCGCGACGGCAGCCTGTGGGAGCTCGCCGTGACGCTCGTACCGCACCCGGACGACGTCCGCGGTTTCATCGAAGAGGCGGTGGCGGCCCGGGCCGAGGGCACGCAGATCCCGTACGCGACCGTGGACGCGGCGACGGGGCAGGTCCTCGGCTCGACCCGGCTGATGGTGATCAACACCGCGCAGCGGCGGCTGGAGATCGGCTGGACCTTCCTCGCGGAGTCCCGTCAGCGGACCGGTGTGAACACCGAGGCGAAGCTGCTGATGCTGACGCATGCCTTCGAGGCGCTGGGGATGAACCGGGTCGAACTGCTGACGGACGTACGGAACACGAAGTCACGGGCGGCGATCGCCGGGCTGGGCGCGACGCACGAGGGCGTGTTGCGGCACCACATGGTGATGCGGGACGGCTGGATCCGCGACACGGCGGTGTACAGCATCACCCGGCCGGAATGGCCGGAGGTCAAGCGCGCGCTGGAAGCACGCCGGGCCGGCCACCCCGCGGCGCGATCCGGAGGGTGAGCGCCGGAGGGTGAGCCGCCGGGGGTGACCGTGCCGGCGTCCGTCCGGGACTTCGCGGACACGGCCTACGGGGTGTCCGTGGGCGCCGTGGCCGGGGGTTCGGCGCGGATGCCGGTGATGACCACCGTGATGAGGCAGAACGCGATGACCGTCTCCGCCCAGAGGAAGGCGATGTAGTCGAGCAGGCAGCCGATCGGCGGGGAGCCAGGGGCAGTGTTGCGGAAGGCGGCCAGCGCGAAGACGGCCTAGCCGAGGGCGGGCCAGGTCAGGCCCTTGCGGCGGGTGACCAGGTACCAGCCGCCGATCAGCACCGAGACGGCGAGCGCCCACATGGCGAGCATCATGAAGATCGCGAAGACGAACACGCTGTTGGACCGGGCCGGCCCGATGTCGAGGACCGCGATCCCCTGCACCGTGGAGGCGTCGACCGTCGCCGAGAACAGGACGTCGTTGTCGGAGAGCGTGACGCGGACCGGGACCTTCTCACCGCCGAGCACCGCACCGAACTCGACGTCCGCCCCGTAGGCGTCGAACGGGTAGTCCGTGATCGAGCCGCCCGTCAGGGCCACGGGCACGTCCATCGTGGAGATCCGCTGGTGGGCCTTGAAGCCGCGGTCGCCCCGGGTGGCCGTCGAGGTCTGGACGGTGAGGTCCTCGGTGGGGGAGACCCCGTCGGCCTCGGCCAGGGCGCCCCGCGGGGTGACCAGGACGCGCAGCGTCATCTCGCGGCCCGCGGCGTCGAAGCGCTGGATCGTGGCGCTGATGTCGATGCGGTCCCGGTCGGCGCGGCCCGCCGTGTACACCGTGTCCCCAGGGCCTGGCGTTCCCCGAACTGGAGCCACGCCCCCACGGTGACCGCCGCGACGATGGCGATCAGGACCAGGCCCGGCAGCAGCGGGACGCGGCGCACGGGTCACGCGGGGCGGTGGGAGTTCGACACGGTGTCTCCGGTGGTGCGGGGGCGGTGCGTGTGCGTGCGCGCGGGTGGCGGGCGGATCAGGCGGCGGGCTTGCCGGGCTGGTCGTGGGTCGAGCAGTGGATGCCGCCGCCGCCCGAGGCGATGGTGTCGATCTTCACCATGACGACGTCCCGCTTGGGGAAGTGCTCCCGCAGGATGCCGCGGGCGCGGTCGTCCGCCTTGCGGTCCCCGAACTGGGGCATGAACACCGAGTCGTTGGCGACGTAGAAGTTGGCGTAGGTGGAGACGAAGTCGTCTCCCTCGCCCGTGATCCGGTTCAGGTCGGGCTGCGGCAGGTCGATGACCTCGAAACGGCGGCCGCGGGCGTCCGTCTCCTTCGACAGGACGGACTTCGCCTGGTCGGCGGAGCGCGACCAGGAGTCCGGCGGGGTGCTGGGGTGGGCGCGGTCCAGCAGGACCACACCGGGGGCGGTGAAGCGTACGAGGCTGTCCACGTGCGCGTCGGTGATGTCCTCGCCGCGCACGCCGGCCAGCCAGATCACCTTCTGGACGCCCAGGGTCTGCTTGAGCTCGGCCTCGATGGTGTCCCGGGACTTCCCCTTGTTGCGGTTGTCGTTGACGATCGAGCTCTCGGTGACCATCAGGGTGCCCTCGCCGTCGGTCTCGAAGGAACCGCCCTCGGCGACGAGCGGGGCCTGGACCCTGGGGATCTGGTACTTCTGCAGCAGCAGGCGCCCGACTTGGGCGTCATTGGTGTGCTCCTGCTTGTTGCCCCAGCCGTTGAAGTTGAAGTCGACGCCGACGACCTTGGCGCTCTCCTCGACGAACACGGGGACGGTGTCGCGGGCCCACAGGTCGTCGACGGCCAGGGGGATCACCTCGACCTGGGAGCCGACGGCCTTCTGGGCCGCGTCCGCCTGGTCGGGCCGGGCCATCATGACCACTTCCTCGTAGCCGCCGACGGCCCGGGCGATCCGCGCGATGTCCTCGCGCACGTAGGGCAGGTCCCGCTCCCAGACGGAGGCGAGGGCCGGCCAGGACATGAAGGTGCGGGTGTGGCTCTCCCACTCGGCGCCGAACCGGCGCTTTCCGTCCGCGGCGGGCTGGGAGGAACCGGCGGCGCCGGGCCGCGTACCGGACTCGGCGGGACCGCAGGCCGCCGCGCCGAAGACGGCGGCGCCGATCCCGGCGAAGGTACGCAGGACGGACCGGCGGGTGGGGGGAGTGAACGACACGGGGGACTCCGATCGTGTGCTGGCGGAGCGAGGGGGCGTCCGGCCAGGGCGGGCACGGGAGGCGTGGCACAGGCCGGCGGGCCGGGCCCTATCCAAAGGGTGCACGCTTTGCACCGAGAACGTCCGGTACGCACAGGAAAGCGGTGCGGCCGGACGTCGTCCACTGTTGCACTGACTGGAATTTCAGTCAATTTACGTGGCGAGGGAACCGAGTCGGCCGATCTCGACTCCGAGCGCTCCGCGCATCAGGTCGCGGGCGTGCCCCACGGGCAGCAGACCGCTCAGCCAGCGGCCGCTCAGGCCCTCCAGGAGGGCGGTCAGCCGCTCGGCGGCGGCGTCGACGGCGGTGCCCGGCGCGGCCGGGCACACGGCGGCCAGCAGACCGGCGACCTCCTCCACCCAGGCCGCACCGGCCGCGGTGAGCTCCTCGCGCAGTTCCGGGTCGAAGATCGCGTGGGCCCGCAGCTCTCCCCAGGCCGTACTGTTCTCGCGCACTTCGGGCAGGTCCTGGAATTCGAGCAGCAGGATCCGATCCAGGAGCCGGCGCGGGTCCGCGGCGGGGGACGCGGCGCCCGCCTCCCCGGCGGCGCCCGTGTAGCGGTCGGCCCGGTCGCCGATGAAGGCCAGGGCGTGCCGCAGGATGCCGGTCCGGTCCTTGAAGTGGTAGTAGATCAAGGCGGTCGACACGCCGGCCTCGGCCGCCAGGTCGGTCACCCGCAGCCCGCGGACCCCGCGTCGTGCGATGACCCGGGCGGCGCCCTCCAGGATGGCCCTTCTTCGATCCGACACCGGTCGATCCTCCCTTCTGGCGGTGTGCGTCTCGCATTGTCACACATTGACTGAAACTTTAGTTAGCGGCACGATGCGCCCCAGGTCATTGCCGCATCGTTGAAAGAGCCACCGCATGTTCGCTCAGCTTCCCGGCGTACAGTCCGCCCTCACGGCCCTGTCCGCCGACGACCCCCACGAGATCGGTGGCTACCGCCTCCACGCCCGGCTCGGCTCCGGCGGCATGGGGGTGGTCTACCTGGCGTACACGCCGGGCGGCCGGCCCATCGCGCTGAAGGCCGTCCGGCGGGAGTTCGCCGCGGACCCGGAGTTCCGCGAGCGCTTCGCCCAGGAGGTGGCGAGCGCCCGCAGGATCCACGGCCTCTTCACGGCGCAGGTGGTCGATTCGGGCGAGGACGACCACACCCCGTGGCTGGCCACGGCCTACGTGCCCGGCCCCTCGCTGCACCAGGTCGTGCAGCGGCACGGGCCGCTGCCGGTGCGTACCGTGCTGCTGCTCGTCGCCGGCATCGCCGAGGCCCTCCAGGAGATCCACCGGGTGGGCGTCGTCCACCGGGACCTCAAACCGGCGAACGTGCTCATCGCGGGGGACGGTCCGCGGGTGATCGACTTCGGGATCGCGCGCGCCGCCGACGCCGCCGCCCTGACCGGCGTCGGCCTGCGGATCGGCACCGCTGCGTTCATGGCGCCGGAGCAGGCGCTGGGCCACCCGGTGACACCGGCGACCGACGTGTTCGCGCTCGGGGCGCTCGCCGGGTTCGTGGCGGGCGGGGTGCCGCCCTTCGGGAACGGGCCGGAGTCCGGCGCCCTGTACCGGGTGGTCCACGAGCATCCGGACCTCGGCCGGATCCCCCGCGAGCTGCACGACCTGCTGTCGTGGTGCCTGGCCAAGTCTCCGCAGGACCGTCCCACGACCGCCGATCTGATCGCGGCCGTCCACGCGCACCCCCTCGTGGGTCCGCGGCCGGAGTTCACCGAAGGCTGGCTGCCCCGACCGGTGCTGGAGGAGGTCGGGGACCGGGCCGGCGCCGGCCCGGCCGGGGAGCCCGCGGGGTCCGGCCGGCCGGGGCCGCCCGTACCGGAGCACCTCCGGGCGACCGTGGCGGCGGCCGCGTACCCCGCCCCCGGACCGGGCGGAACCATGCCGTACGCCCCGAGCCCCGGCCCGGCCGCGGGCCGGGCCCCGCATCCGGCCCCGCATCCGGCCCCGGCGGCCCCCGTGCTCCCTGCGGCCCCCGTGACCCCGGCGCGCCGGGACCGGCGGCGCGACCGGAGCCGGCTGCCCGCGGCCGCCCTGGCCGCCGCGGCCCTGCTGGCCTGCGGAGGCGGCGCCTACTGGTTCGGCTTCCCCCCGGAGGAGGGCGATGCCCCCGCCGCGGAACCGACCGCCGCCCCGTCCCGGCCGGCGGCCTCCGCGTACGTGCCCGGATACGCGCAGGCCGAGCTCACCGCCCCGGATTCCGGATACGAGTTCGACCTGCGTGCCGGAAAGGTGGTTCCCGTCGAGACGGCCGCCTGGTACCTCGCACGCGGCTCCGACGCCTTCCTCCTCTCCGAGGAGTCCGACGCCTTCGTCGCGGACGGAAGCGGAGAGCTGACCCCGGACGACTGTGCACGGGGCATCGAGACCCGGCCCGTGACGGCCCTGCCCTTCAAGGCGCTCGCGAAGGAGCGCCCCTTCTGCGTACGAAGCCCTGACCAGCGGGAAGTCGCGATCGTACGGCTCGTCGAGGCGACCTCCGCAGGGTCCGTGACGATCGCCGTCGAGCAGTTCCGCAAGAGCTGATCCCCGGAAGCGGAACCGGGTCCGCACGGCAGGTCGACACGCGGAAAGGTTGACTGAATTTTCAGTTAAGGCAAGGATGCCGTCCATCCCGCCCCTCCTCATCAGGGAGTCACCATGGATATGAACCCCCGCACCTCTCGCCGGCGAGTGCTCCAGTTCGGCGCGGCGGCCCTGCCGCTGGCGGCCCTCGGCTCCACCCTCCCCTCGCTGGTGCAGACGGCCTCGGCCGCCCCGAACGGCACCGGCACGCTCCGCATGCCCGCCGAGACCGACCGGCACGTCCGGACGTACATGGCCTGGCCCGCCCTCTCCTCGGTCTGGGGCAGCGGCCTCTCGGCGGTGCGCAGGGACATCGCCGAGGTGGCCCACGTGATCTCGCGCTACGAGCCGGTCGTGGTGCTGGCGCGCCCCGGCCAGGCCGCCGAGGCCCGCTACCAGTGCGGACTGGGCGCCTACTACGGCATCCAGGTCATCGACATCCCCAACGACGACCTCTGGATCCGCGACTTCGGCCCCACGTTCGTCGTCGCCCCGGGTGCCGTGGCCGGCGTGGACACCAACTTCAACGGCTGGGGCAAGGCCGGTACGAAGTTCGCACAGCCCTTCGCCAACGACGCGGCGGCGGCCCGCACGCTCCTCGCCGAGTACGAGGTGAACCGGATCCGGGCCGGCTTCGTCGGCGAGGGCGGCTCGCTGGAAACCGACGGCGAGGGAACCCTGCTGGCCACGGTCAGTTCGATGGTGAACGCCAACCGGAACCCGGGCATGAGCCAGGCGCAGGTCGAGCAGGCCGTGAAGACGGCGCTCGGCATCGACAAGGTGATCTGGGTGCCGGGCCTCGCCGGCGAGGACATCACCGACTGCCACATCGATTGTCTGGCCCGCTTCACCGGTCCCGGCCGCGTCATCCTCGACAAGCCCGGCCCCGGCGCGGACAGGAAGTGGGTGGCCGTCTACGAGGAGACCAAGCGGGCCCTGCAGAGCGCCACCGACGCCCGGGGCCGCCGCCTGTCGATCACCGAGCTGCCCGGCCCGGACCGGCGCGAGATCACCGGCCGGGGCGATGAGTTCCTCTCCAGCTACACCAACTACTACACGGCGAACGGCGCGGTGATCGCGCCGCGGTTCGGCGACGGCTATGCCGACGGCGTCGCCTACGCCATCCTCCAGGCCGCCTACCCGGGTTACCGCGTCGAGCAGCTGCCGATCGACGGCATCGCCTCCGGTGGCGGCGGAATCCACTGCGCCACCCAGTCCCACCCGGCCGTGCCGCCGGCCGTCTGATGGCCGGGCCGCCCCGGCCGGCGCGGCCGGTCCCGCCCGCCGGGGCGGCCCGCGCGCCCTCCGGCACCCCCGGTGACGGGCCGCGTACGTACGCACCCGATCATCCCGGTAAGGTGCGGAGCATGTCGTCTCGTAGTACTCAGATCCTCGAAGCCGCCGCCCGGGTGATCGCCCGTCGCGGTGTACGCGGGCTGCGCGTGGAGGAGCTCGCGGCCGAGGCCGGCGTCTCCACCGCCCTGATCTACTACCACTTCAAGGACCGCACCGGCGTCCTGCGCCAGACGCTGGAGTTCATCAACGACCGCGCCGAGCGCTACACCACCGACCGCGATCCGGACGACCCGCCGCTGACCCCGCGCGAAGAACTGGAAGAGACCCTCCTGCTGGAGCTCCAGGACACCGTGGAGGTACGGGAGAACAGCTCGGCCTGGGGTGAACTGCGGGCGAGCGCCGTCTTCGACGAGGTCCTGCGCGAGGACCTGGCGCGGGCCACCCTGGTGTGGGTCCAGGAGGTGGCCGCCCTGCTGGGCCAGGTCCAGCCGATGGTGCCGGCGTCCGCGCTGGCCGGGGCCGCCGAGCGGCTCACCGCCCTGCTGGAGGGGCTGAGCATGCGCTGGCTGAGCGGCGGCATCAAGATCGGCCACGCCCGCGAGCTGATGCGGGGCGCGATCGACGCCGAGCTCTCGGGTCTCGGGCAGGGCTGACCTCCGCCGGCCGGGGCCGTTCCACGCCCCCGGCCCGCCCCGGCGTCGCCCGGTCATCGCCCTGGCACCGCACCTCTCCCACCCCTGGCTCCACTCCCGGTCTCGCGGCCCCCGCGTGTTTCCCGGGTGCTTCCCGCGCGCCTCCGGCAGGTCTCCCGTAGGTCTCCGGCAGGCCCCCTGCTCGACTCCCACTCGTCTCCCGTGATTCCTTGCCGACCCGGGTACGTTCAGACTCTTGACTGAATTTTCAGTCAATGTCAGAGTGAGGATTCCGAGCAGGGCGGACCCCATCTCCCGCCCCCTCGGACCGCCGGCCGGCCCGTGCAACCTCACGGCCCGGGCCCGGCCCGCCCCCTCGACGTACTCCTCGACGCACCCCTTGAGGCGTCCCCCGCCGCGCCACCGGCCCTCGGCCGCCGCCTCGCGCACCACACATCCGGACGGCGACGCCCCGGCCCCGGCCGCACCCTCGCCCGCCTTCCGGAGGAAGGAATGACCATGATGGTTTCGACCGGCCCCGACGCCGGGCGGGACAGCCGGGGGGCGTCATGCCCCTGACGCCCACCGAACGCGACCGGCTGTTGCTCTTCACCGCCGCCGAACTGGCCCGCGCCCGGCACGCCCGGGGACTGCGGCTCAACGTCCCCGAGGCGACTGCCCTGATCGCGGACACGGTGTGCGAGGCGGCGCGCGACGGGTTGCGCCTGGCCGACGCCCTCGAGCGGGGCCGTGGCGTCCTCGGCCCGGACGACGTGCTCCCCGGGGTCGTCGACATCGTCACCGAGATCCAGGTCGAGGCCGTCTTCGAGGACGGCACCCGCCTGGCCGCGATCAGCGAGCCCTTCGGTGCGTACGAGCGCGACGCGTCCGCCCCGGGCGCGGTCCTGCCCGCCTCGGACACGGTCGCGGCGCCGGACCCCGAGGTGACCCTGACCGTCCGCAACACCGCCGCCGTGCCGGTGAGCGTGACCTCGCACTTCCACTTCTTCGAGGCGAACCCGCGGCTCGACTTCGACCGCGCCGCGGCCTACGGGATGCGGCTGGCGGTGGCCGCCGGCTCCTCCACCCGGTTCGACTCCGGCGCCACCGTCGAGGTCGGCCTGGTCCCGGTGGGCGGGGACCGGATCGCGATCGGCTTCGCGGGCCTGGTCGACGGGCCCTTGGACGCACCCGGGGCCAAGGCGCTCGCCCTGGCGAAGGCGGCGGCCTGCGGGTATCTGGGCGCAGCCGCCGCCGGACACGAGGACGGAGACCGGGCGTGAGCAAGAAGATCCCGCACAGCGATCACTGTGCGCCGGGCAGCCGGCACATCGACCCGCACGAGTACGCGTCCGTCTTCGGCCCCCGCGCCGGGGACCGGGTGCGGCTCGGTGACTCGGGGCTGACCGTCCGCGTCGAGCACGACGCGCAGAAGCCGGGGGACGAGTTCCTGGCGGGTTTCGGGAAGACGGCCCGTGACGGGCTGCACCTGAAGGCCGCCGCGGTGCGCGAGACCTGCGACGTGGTGATCAGCAACGTGCTGGTCATCGACGCCGTGCTCGGGATCCGCAAGGTGTCGATCGGTATCCGCGAGGGCCGGATCCACGCGATCGGCCGGGCCGGCAACCCCGACACCCTCGACGGCGTCGACGTGGTCGTCGGCACCGGCACGACGATCGTGTCCGGCGAGGGCCTGATCGCCACCGCCGGAGCCGTCGACACCCACGTCCACCTCCTCTCCCCCCGGATCATGGAAGCCTCGCTCGCGAGCGGCGTGACAACGATCATCGGCCAGGAGATCGGGCCGAGTTGGGGCGTCGGCGTCAATTCGCCCTGGGCCCTCAAGCACGGCTTCAACGCTTTCGACGCCTGGCCGGTCAACATCGGCTTCCTCGCCCGAGGTTCCTCCTCGCACGATGCTCCCCTCGTAGAAGCGCTGGCCGAGGGCGGTGCCTGCGGGTTCAAGGTGCACGAGGACCTCGGGGCCCACACCCGGGCCCTGGACACGGCGCTGCGGGTGGCCGAGGAGCACGACGTGCAGGTGGCCCTGCACAGTGACGGTCTGAACGAGTGCCTGTCGGTCGAGGACACCCTGCGGGTGCTGGAAGGGCGGACCATCCACGCCTTCCACATCGAGGGCTGCGGCGGCGGGCACGTTCCCAACGTCCTGAAGATGGCGGGCGTTCCGAACGTCATCGGCTCCTCGACCAATCCCACGCTGCCGTTCGGCCGGGACGCGGTCGCCGAGCACTACGGCATGATCGTCTCCGTCCACGACCTCAAGCCCGACCTGCCCGGCGACGCCGCCATGGCCCGCGACCGCATCCGGGCCGGGACGATGGGTGCCGAGGACGTACTCCACGACCTCGGGGCCATCGGCATCACGTCCTCCGACGCGCAGGGCATGGGCCGGGCGGGCGAGACCATCCGCCGCACCTTCGCGATGGCTGCCAAGATGAAGGGCGAGCTCGGCCCGATGGACGGCGACGGCGAGGGCGACGACAACGCCCGCGTCCTGCGCTACATCGCCAAACTCACCATCAACCCGGCCATCGCCCACGGACTCGCCCACGAGATCGGCTCCATCGAAGTCGGCAAACTCGCCGACATCGTCCTGTGGCGCCCGCAGTTCTTCGGCGCCAAGCCCCAGCTCGTACTGAAGTCCGGCTTCCCCGCCTACGGCGTCACCGGCGACCCGAACGCCGCCACCGACTGCTGCGAACCGCTGGTCCTCGGGCCCCTGTTCGGCGCGCACGGCGCCGCGCCCGCCGACCTCTCGGTCGCCTTCGTCAGCCGCGCCGCCGCCGAGTCGGGCTCCTCCGGGGTCCTGGCCACCCGGCGCCGCCGGGTCGCCGTACGCGGCACGCGCGGTATCGGGCCGAGGGACATGGTCGGCAACGCCCGCCTCGGCGAGGTCGACGTGAACGCCCGGACCGGGCTCGTGACGCTCGACGGTGAGCCCCTGCGGTCCGAGCCGGCCCAGCAGGTCTCCCTGAACCGCCTCTATTTCCTCTAGGCCGTTTCTCTTGACTGAATTTTCAGTCGAATGGAAGACTCCACCCACGCAAGAAATGAGACACCTGATGACCGAATTCCGTATGCCCGCCGAGTGGTCCCCGCACGACGGCTGTCTGATGGCCTGGCCCACCCGCGAGGAGCTGTGGGGCAGCGTGCTCACCGACGTGAAGGAGGAGTACGCGAACGTCGCCCGCGCCATCGCCGCGTTCGAGCCCGTGACGATGGTCGCCCCGCCCGGCTTCGGCGAGGACGCCCGTACGCTGTGCGGCGACGGCGTCACCGTCATCGAGCTGCCGCTCGACGACTCCTGGTTCCGCGACTCCGCCCCGCTCTTCGTCCTCGACGGCGACGGCAACCGCGCCGGGGTGGACTTCCGCTTCAACGCCTGGGGCCGCAAGCACCACCCGTTCGACGCCGACGACCGGATCAGCGGCCTGCTGCTGGAGCACCTCGGGATCGACCGGATCCCCTCCGGCATGATCCTCGAAGGCGGGGCCGTCACCGTCGACGGCGAGGGCACGCTGATCACCACCGAGCAGTGCCTCCTGCACCCGAACCGCAACCCCGGCATGAGCCGCGACCAGATCGAGGCCGAGCTGAAGTCTCGGCTCGGTGTCACCAAGGTCATCTGGCTCCCGTACGGCGGCCTGCTCGACACCGAGACCGACGGTCACGTCGACGGCGTCTGCGCCTTCGCCGCCCCGGGCACGGTCGTCATCTCCCTGCCCTCCGACCCGGACCACCCCGACCACGCCCGCATGCGCGCCAACCGCGCCGTGCTGGAGGCCACCACCGACGCCCGCGGCCGCCGCCTGGAGATCATCGAGGTGCCGCAGACCGCCTTCGCCGACCTGGCCGACGGCGAGATCGAGGTGTCGTACCTCAACTACTACGTCGCCAACGGCGGCGTCGTCGTCCCGGTGGCCGGCGTGCCCCAGGACGAGGAAGCCCTCGCCGTGATCGCCACGGCCTACCCGGGCCGCAAGGTCGTCGGGGTACGGGCGCTCGCCATCGCGTTCGGCGGCGGCGGCGTCCACTGCATCACCCAGCAGATCCCCGCAGTGCGGACCACCGTCTGACCCGGGAAACCGGCCGCTCCCGGCGGACCGCTCCGGCGGTCCGCCCGCTCCTCCCCCCGCATCCCTCACGGAATAGAGAGCGCGACGATGACCACCACCCCGCCCCGCACCGGCAGACGCTTCCGCGGCCGGCGCGGCCGGCTCAGCCCCGCTTCCGCGGCCGCGACCGCCGCCCTGACGTCCGTCTCCCTGCTCGCGGCCTGCTCCGGCCCGCCGAAGGAGAAGGCCGGCGGTGTCACCGACGTCAAGCTGTCGGCCTCCACGCCCGAGGCCCGCGGCGAGATCGACTCCTTCACCTGGGCCGTCTACGCCGAACCGCCCACCCTCGACTACACGGTGGCCTTCGACTACCCGCAGAACACCGTCCTGTCCAACGTGTGCGAGAGCCTGATGCGCTGGACTCCGGGCCTCACCACGGAGCCGGGCCTCGCCCAGAAGGCGTCCAACCCGGACCCCACCACCTGGGTCTACGACCTGCGCCCCGGCGTCCGCTTCCACGACGGCAAGGAGATGACCGCCGACGACGTGGTCTTCAGCCTCGGCCGCCAGCGGGACCCCGACAACGCCGCCGCCTGGGCCCAGGTGTTCCAGAACGTCACCTCGATCACCAAGAGCGGCCCGCTGCAGGTCACCGTCAAACTCAACAAGCCCGACTCGCAGTTCCCCCAGTACATGGCCACCGCCGCCGGCGTGGTCGCCTCCAAAGCCGCCGTCGAGGCGGCCGGCAAGGACTACGGCACCACGGGCGGCCTCGGCTGCAGCGGCCCGTTCAAGCTCGGTACGTGGAACAAGGGCCAGTCGATCGAGCTGGAGCGCTTCGACAACTACTGGGGCACCAAGGCCAAGTCGAAGAAGGCCGTCTTCCGTGTCCTGACCGACCCCTCGGCCCGGACGAACGCCATGCTCAGCGGGGAGGCCGACGGCGGCTACCTGATCCCCACCGAGAGCTACGCCCGCCTGCGCGGCAGCGGCACCGGCACCCTCTACTTCGGCGAGGGCCTGAGCACGGTCAACGTCAACGTCACCAACATGCAGGGCCCCCTCGGCGACATCCGCGTCCGCCGGGCGCTGTCCCTGGCGCTGGACCGCTCAGGCTTCGTCAAGGCCGGCCTCGGCGGGGCGGGCACCGTCACCAACTCCCTCACCACCCGCGCCGCCTGGTCGGCCGCCCCCGAGCGCACCCTGAAGACCGCCTTCGACAGCCTGCCGCCCACCGGCCAGGACATCGAGAAGGCCAAGGCCCTGGTCAAGGAGGCCGGCGCCACCGGCAAGACGCTGACCGTGGCCACCAGCTCCATAGGCCAGGACGTCTCCCTCCTCGCCACCGCCGTCCAGGCGGCCGGCACCCGGATCGGCCTGGACATCCAGCTGAAGACGATCGCCCCGAACGCCTTCACCGCGCTGTTCACCGATCCCCAGGCGCGCGAGGGCATCGACATGTTCCCGCTCACCTACTACGACTCGATCACCGACCCGCTCGACCTGCTGCAGAACTTCAAGACCGGCGCGTACATGAACTTCGCCGGCTACAGCGACCCCGAGTACGACAAGCTCGTCGACCGGGCGAGCGCCGTCTACCCGCTCGAGGAGCGGATGGACGTCGAGGCGAAGCTGCAGCACCAGGCCTCGGACCAACTGCTCTGGATCCCGGTCGCCGAGTGGCCCACCGCGCTGTTCATGAACAAGCGCATCACCGGCGCCCCCACCACCATCTCGTACATGTACTACCCGTGGGCCGCCGACGTGGGGGCCGCTCAGTGAGTTTCGTCAGATTCGCCGTACGCAGGGTGGCGGAGATGGCCGCCACCCTCCTGACCGCCTCGTTCGTGGTCTTCGGGGCCATGTACCTGGCACCGGGCAACCCGGCGAGCTTCCTGCTCGCCGGCCGCTCGGCCTCCCCGGAGGCCCTCGCCTCGATCAACGCCCAGTACCACCTGGACGACCCCTTCCTCGTGCGGTACTTCCGGTGGCTGGGCGACGTTCTGCAGGGCGACTTCGGGCGGTCGATCACCTACCGCACCGATGTCTCGAGGCTGCTGGCGGACCGCCTGCCCACCACCCTGCTGCTCATCGTGATGTCGCTCGCCGTGGTCGTCGCCGTCGGCCTCCTCCTCGGCCGGATCGCCGCCGTCCGCGGCGGGGCCACCGACTCCGCCATCCTCGTCACCACGACCTTCGCCGTCGGTACCCCGTCCTTCGTCGCGGCGGTCCTGCTCCAAGGCCTCTTCGCCGTCAACCTCGGCTGGTTCCCCAGCAGCGGGGCGGGGGACGGCGGCCTCGGCGACATGCTCTGGCACCTCACGCTCCCCGCCGTCGCCCTCGCGCTCTACCTGATCGGCATGCTCGCCCGGGTCACCCGCTCCGCCATGCTCGAAGCCCTCGACAGCGACCACGTCACCGTCGCCCGCAGCCGGGGCGTCCCCGAACGCCAGGTCATCAGGCGCCACGTGTTCCGCAACTCGCTCGGCACCGTCCTGACCACCGGCGGCCTCATCGTCTCCACCCTGCTGGTGTGCACCATCCTGGTGGAGACGGCCTTCAGCATCGGCGGCATCGGGCAGCTCCTCGAACTGTCCACCACCACCAAGGACTTCCCGACCGTCCAGGCCATCTCCCTGATCATCGTCGCCCTCTTCATGATCGTGAACCTGATCGTGGACCTGCTGCTGCCCCTGGTCGATCCCAGGGTCACCCTCGGAACGAGGAGCGCCGCCGTATGACCGCCGTCCTGACCCGCCGGCCCGGCCTCTCCCGGATCCGTGCCGCCGGCTCCCCGCTCCACCTGGTCTGCCTGGCCCTCGTCGCCGTCGTCGTCCTGGCCGCCCTGCTCGCACCCTGGGTCGTACCCCACGACCCCAACGCCGTCGACCTCGGCAACGCGCTGGCCGCACCCTCCGCCGCGCACCCGTTCGGCGTGGACGCGGCCGGCCGTGACACCCTCTCCCGGCTGCTGCTCGGCGCCCGCACCTCGCTGCTGGGACCGCTCGGCGTCGTCGCCTTCTCCACCGTCGCCGGCATCGCCATCGGCACGGCGGCGGCCTGGCGGGGCGGCTGGATCGACTCCGTGCTCTCCCGCAGCACGGAGCTCGTCTTCGCCTTCCCCGGCATGCTGCTGGCGATCCTGATCATCTCGGTCTACGGAGAGGGCCTGCTCGCCCCGGTCATCGCCCTCGCCGTGGCCTACCTGCCCTACGTCAGCCGCCTCACCCGGTCCCTGGTCCTGGCCGAGCGGGCCCGCCCGTACGTCAGCGCCTACCGGGTCCAGGGCCACTCGGCGCTGCAGATCTGCCTGCGCCACATCCTGCCCAACATCGCCCCCGTCGTGCTCGCCCAGTCCACCATCAACTTCGGCTACGCCCTGATGGACCTGGCCGGACTGTCCTTCCTCGGGCTCGGCGTACCCGCCCTCACCCCCGACTGGGGCCGCATGGTCTTCGACGGCCAGACCGCCATCCAGCACGGCTACCCGCTGTCCGCGATCCTGCCCTGTGCCTTCATCGTGCTGACGGTGGTCGCCTTCAACGTGGTCGGCGAACGCTGGGCCGACCGTATAGCCAGGAGGCCCCGATGATGCCGCCGCGACCGCCGCGACCGCCGCAAGTGCCGCACCCCACGTCACCGGCACCCACCCTCGACATCCAGGGGCTGCGGATCACCCTCCCCGGTACCGCCAGGCCCGTCCTCGACGGCGTCGACCTCACCGTCTCCACCGGTGAGACCGTCGCCCTCGTAGGGGAGTCCGGCTCCGGCAAGAGCCTCACCTCGCGCAGCGCGCTGAACCTGCTGCCGCCCGGAGCCGTCGTCGAAGGGGCCGTGCGGGTCGGCGGCGAGGACGTCCTGACCATGAACGCCGACCGGCTGCGCACGGTACGCGCCCGCACCGTCGCCATGGTCTTCCAGGACCCCCGCGCCGCCGTCAACCCACTGCGCCGCATCGGTGACTTCCTCACCGAGAGCGCCACCTCGACCCGGGCCATGGGCCGGGCCGAGGCGACGGCGCGCGCCACCGAGCTCCTGGAGGCCGTGGGCCTGGACCCGGCGGTGCTGCGCAAGTACCCCGGCCAGGTCTCCGGCGGCATGCTCCAGCGCGTGGTGATCGCGGCGGCCCTCATGGGGGACCCCGTCCTCCTGCTGGCCGACGAGCCCACCACCGCGCTGGACGTCACCTCCCAGGCCGAGGTCGTCTCCCTGCTGGCCGGGCTCCGCGCCCGCTTCGGCACCGGCCTGCTGTTCGTCACGCACGACCTCGACCTCGCGGCCGCCATCAGCGACCGCGTCTACGTCATGTACGCGGGCCGGATCGCCGAGAGCGGGCCCGCCGAGGCCCTCTTCGCGCGCCCCCGGCACCCGTACACGGCCGCCCTGCTGGCCTCCACCCCGCGGATGGACGGTCCGCGCGGCCGGCTCTCCGCCATCGAGGGCCAGCCGCCGGACCTGCGCCAGGCCCTCCACGGCTGTGCCTTCGCCGCGCGCTGCCCGCTCGCCACGGAGGTCTGCGACCAGCAGGTCCCGCTGCCGGTGGCCGCCCCGGGCCGGCCGGGGCACCTGGCCGCCTGCCACCACAGCGACCGGCTCGAAGGGAGCACCGTCGATGCCCGATAACGGACTTCCCGACAACGTCCTGGAGGTCACGGGGCTGCGCCGCTCATACGGAGCCGTGCGCGCCGTGGACGACGTGTCCTTCGTCCTCCCCGAGGGCGGCTCGCTGGGGATCGTGGGGGAGTCCGGCTCCGGCAAGACCACCACCGCGCGGATCGTCGTCGGACTGGAACGTGCCGACGAGGGCCAGGTCCTGGTCGGCGGCCGGAACCGGACCGCGCGGGGCGGCGGCCGCGGCCGCGCGCGGCGCCTGGCCCGTGCCCGCGAGGTCCAGATGGTCTTCCAGGACCCGTACCTCTCCCTCGATCCGCGGACCAGTGTCGAGGCGGCCCTGCGCGAGACCCTGCGCCTGCACTTCCCGGGCCGGGACCACGCCGGGCGGATACGGGAGTTGCTCGACCAGGTGGGTCTGGGCACCCGGGCCGCCGACGCCCTGCCGCGGCAGCTGTCCGGCGGCCAGCGTCAGCGCGTCGCCATCGCGCGGGCCCTGGCCGTCGAGCCGTCCGTCCTCGTCTTGGACGAGGCGGTCGCCGCGCTCGACGTCTCCGTACAGGCGCAGATCCTCAACCTGCTCGCGGACATCAGGGAGCAGACCCGGATCGGGTACCTCTTCATCACCCACGACCTGGGCGTCGTACGGTGCGTCACCGACGAGATCGTCGTGATGCGCCACGGCCGGATCGTGGAGGCGGGCGCCACGGCCGAGGTGCTCGCCGCGCCCCGGCACCCCTACACCCGGCTGCTCCTGGAGTCGGTGCCCCGCCCGGGCTGGGACCCGGAGGCGATCGCCGCGGCCCGCAGGGCGCTCTAGGCCGTCTCTTCCGGATCTTGTCGGGCCCGGCCCGCCCGGCACCGCACCTGGCCGCGTTGTCGGGGCACCCGAGTACGTCCGGTACACGGGCGCCCCTCCGCCTTGCCAGGCTTCCCCTCGGCCCTGGCGGGCCCGGGGAGGCCCCACGGCACCGGACGACCCGGGCTCGGCCGACAAGATCCGAAGGAGACGACCTGGGCCGGGCCGGTCACGGCCCGGATCCGGCTCCCGCGGCGGCTCCCGCGGCGAGGGTACGGATCAGGGTCCGCAGGATCGGCCCCGTACCGCCGTCGGAGCCGAGGGAGTCCATGGCGGCCAGGCCGTCCACGGCGGCGGCCACCGCCAGTCCCAGGGGGCGCGGGTCCAGGCTCCCGCCGCGTTCGTCGGCCAGGACCTGGAAGAGGGCGACGAAGCAGGCGCGCCAGCGCCGGTACTCGGCTTCCAGGCTCTCCCGGACCCGGGCGTCGTTCAACGCCTGCCAGTGCAGGGCGGAATGGAGGTGGGAGAGCTCGGCGCCCTCGGGCCGGCCGAGCAATTGGACGACCCGTTCGGCACGCTCGGCGAAGGGCCCGGGGCCCGACACCGCCGCCTCCAGCGGCGTGATCCATTCCGGGCGGATGTCCTGGATGACCGCCAGGACGAGATCGGTCCGGTCGTGGAAGTGGTAGTGGCACATTCCGTGTGAAACGCCCGACAGCGCGGCGACGTTGCGGGTGGTGAAGCCCTCGCCCGCCTCTCCCGCGAGCAGGGTCCGCGCGGCGGCGATCAGCCGTGCCCGGGTCTGTTCGCCCTTCGCCGAGGCCCGTGGCCGGCCGGCCCTTGCAGGGGGAGCGGCCGGCCGGCCCCCGGAGTCCTTCGCGACAGCTGCCATGGCGTCACTCTAACCAGCCTTCGGTCCGCGACCTGGGGCTTTCCGTGATCCACCGGAATGACCTCGTCCAAACTATTGACCGAGCGCTTGGCCAGTTTTAGCTTTCCGGTCAACCCCGCTGTCCCCGCGGGGAGTTGAGCCATCGGAGGACCCCCACATGAACGATCACGCAATGAACCGGCCCGCGGGCGAGGGCATGGGCAGGCGCAGGT
The DNA here is from genome assembly GCF_017639205.1 of Streptomyces nojiriensis. NCBI lineage: Bacteria > Bacillati > Actinomycetota > Actinomycetes > Kitasatosporales > Streptomycetaceae > Streptomyces > Streptomyces nojiriensis. The sequence continues at coordinate 7,500,292 of NZ_CP071139.1, forward strand.
TCCTGGCGGCGGCGGGACTCACCGCCGCCGCGGCCGCACTGGCGGCGACCGAGGGGCGGGCCGGCGCGGCCGCCGCGATCCGCCCGGCGGCCGCGGGCGCCTTCCGCGTGCCGATCGAGGACGTTCGGCACACCCGCACCTGGATGGCCTGGCCGGACTCCACCTCGATCTGGGGCAACACGCTCGGCGGCGTCCAGCAGGACATCGCGCTCATCGCACGCACCATCGCCAAGTACGAGCCGGTCTACATCTGCGCCAACTCCGGCAGCGCCGCCAAGGCCCGCTCGATGTGCGGCTCCACCGTCACCGTCATCAGCACCATCCCCGTCGACGACTGCTGGATGCGCGACACGGGACCCGTCTTCCGCACCGACGGATCCGGCGGTCTGGACGCCGTCGGCCTCAACTTCAACGGCTGGGGCAAGAAGCAGGCCCACTCCCGGGACAACCTGGTCGCCGGCCGTATCGCCTCCTACGTCGGGGTCCCCTTCACCGCAGCCGCGCTGGTCGGCGAGGGCGGCGCGATCGAGCAGGACGGCGCCGGCACCCTGATGGCCACCCGCAGCAGCCTGGTGAACAAGAACCGCAACCCCAACAGGACGGAGGCGCAGATCGAGGCCGCCCTGCTCGCCGCCTACGGCGCCTCCAAGGTCATCTGGTTCGACGGCGTCAAGGGCCAGGACATCACCGACGACCACGTCGACGCGACCTCGCGCTTCCTCACGCCCGGCCGGGCCGCCGTCCAGATGCCCCTGGCCTCCGACAACGACGTGTACGCCAAGGACGCCCGTCAGCAGTACCAGATCCTCTCCGCGTCCACCGCCGCCGACGGCACCCGCATGACGGTCGACCAGATCCAGGGCCCCGACTACAACAAGATCCGCTCCGCCAACCCGGACTTCCTCGCCTCCTACGCCAACTACTACCTGTGCAACGGTGCCGTCATCAGCGCCCACTTCGGCGACACCCGCGCCGACACCGCGGCGAAGGCCACCCTGGCCCGCCTCTACCCCGGCCGCACCGTCGAGCAGCTCAACATCGACCGGCTCGGCACCGGCGGCGGCGGGATCCACTGCGTCACCCAGCAGCAGCCCGTCCCGTAACCGGCACCGCACACCGCGGCGCGAGGACCACGCGGGGCCGTTCCGGAGCGATCCGGGACGGCCCTCCGCCGTTTCCGGGCACGAACGGGTACGAGATACCGCCATCCGGGAAAATCCTTGGACCGCGCGGACGCCGCCACGGGACACTTCCAGTTCCTGCAAACCGCCCGCACACGACAGCACAGGGTTGCAATGGGAACGCCTGAACCGCCCGAAAGTCCACCGGGCAAGGGCCCGGTCATCCTCGCACTTCGCTACTACGGACGGGAGTTGGTCCGCCTCCGATGGCTGACCGCACCCGCGATGCTGCTCCCGGCGCTGGGCAACATCGGCATCAACTACATCGCTCCGCTGATCGTCGCCAAACTCGTCGGCCGCATCGCCGGCGGTGGCAGCACCACCGTCGACGCGATGACGCCGTACGTCCTCGGCTTCGCCGGGGTCCTGCTCCTCGCGGAGGCGCTGTGGCGCCTCGGACTGCACTGCCTCAACCGCCTCGACGCCCGCGGCATCGAGCACCTGTACGTGGTCGGCATGGACGAACTGTTCGCCAAGGACGCCGCGTTCTTCCACGACAACTTCGCCGGGTCGCTGACCAAGCGGGTCCTCAGTTTCGCCTCCCGCTTCGAGGAGTTCGTCGACACCCTGACCTTCTCGGTCATGGGCAGCTTCGTACCGCTGGTGTTCGCCTCCGTGGTGCTGTGGCAGTACGACCCGCTGCTCGTCGCCGGACTCCTGATCCTGATCGCCGTGACGGCACTGGGCGTGGCGCCCCTGATCCGGCGCCGCCAAGGCCTCGTCGCCCAGCGCGAGGAGGCGATCGCCCGGGTGTCGGGCCACGTCGCCGACAGCCTGATGAACATGGACACCGTCCGGGCCTTCGCCGCCGAGGAACGCGAGGCGGCCGAGCACCGCTCGCGCGTCGCGGAGTCGCGCCGGCTCACCCTGCGCTCCTGGGACTACGGCAACCTGCGCATCGACACGGTGGTCGCGCCGATGTCCGTACTGACCAACGCGCTGGGCCTGCTGCTCGCCGTCACGCTCGGCGGGGGAGAGCACGGCGTGGAGGCGGTCATCGTCGCCTTCACCTACTACGCCAGCGCGACGCGGATCATGTTCGAGTTCAACCAGATCTACCGGCGGCTGGAGAGCTCGATGACGGAGGCCGCGCAGTTCACCGAACTGCTCCTCACGCCGCCGACCGTACTCGACCCGGTATCCCCCGAGCCGCTGCGGCCCGGGTCCTCCGACGTCCGCTTCGAGCGGGTCACCTTCGCCCACGGCGGCGGCGAGCCGCTCTTCGACAGCCTCGACCTGGACGTGCCCGGCGGCACGAAGATCGGCCTCGTCGGCCGGTCCGGGGGAGGCAAGACCACGCTCACCCGGCTGCTGATGCGGATGACGGACATCGAATCCGGCCGGATCCTGATCGGCGGCCAGGACATCACCCGGCTGCGCCAGGCCGACCTGCGCAGCCTGATCGCCTACGTCCCGCAGGACCCGGCGATGTTCCACCGCACCCTGCGGGACAACATCGCCTTCGCCCGCCCGGACGCCACCGAGGCCGAGATCCGCCGCGCGGCCGAGGCGGCGCACGTCACGGAGTTCACCGACGCCCTGCCCGACGGCTTCGACACCATGGTGGGCGAGCGCGGCGTCAAGCTGTCCGGCGGTCAGCGCCAGCGCGTCGCGCTCGCCCGGGCGATCCTGCGCGACGCGCCGATCCTGCTGCTCGACGAGGCCACCAGCGCCCTGGACTCGGAGAGCGAGATCCTCGTCCAGGAGGCGCTGTGGCGGCTCATGGAGGGCCGTACGGCCCTCGTGGTGGCGCACCGGCTGAGTACGGTCGCGACCATGGACCGGCTCGTCGTCCTCGACCGCGGACGCATCGTCGAGCACGGCACGCACCAGGAGCTGCTCGCCTCGGAGGGCGCCTACGCGAAGCTGTGGCAGCACCAGTCGGGGGGCTTCATCGACGACACCGCCGCCGCGCGCTCGGGCGTCGACTGACCGCGGGCCCGGCCGGCCGGGCCCGCCCCTCCGTGCGGCGTCCTCCGCCGCGCGGCGGATCACGGAGCGGGGACGAACTCGTGCACCAGCCGCACGAATTCGTCCTCCTTCTCGAAGAACGCGACGTGCCCGGCGTCGATCTCGGCGTAGCGGCTGTCGGCGATCGCCGCGTGCAGGGCGCGGCTGTTCTCCACCGGGACGGTGATGTCCTGGGTGCAGCCGATCACCAGCGTCTCGGCCTGGATGCGCGGCAGCAGGTCGCGGATGTCGATACGGGTGTCCAGGTCGACGTGGCGCAGGGTGCCGGAGGTGGGCGGCATGTTGGGGATCAGCAGTTCCACCTGTGCGCGGCCGATCGCGTTGAGGAATCCGCGGCTGAAGCCGGTCATGGCGACGGCGCGGCCGAATGCGGCCGGGTCGGAGGTGCCGAGCTGCTTCCAGAGGGTGAAGAGGTTGCGCAGGTACTCGTCGCTGTCGGTGTGGGCCCATCCGGCGACCAGGATCAGACGGCGTACGAGGTCGGGGCGCAGGGCGGCGACGGCGGCGGACACCGGCGCGCCCATGGAGAAGCCCAGCAGGTCCACCGGACCGGCGTCCGCGTCCTCGATGACGGCGATGACCTGGGCGGCCAGGCCTTCCACGGTCAGCGGCCCCCCGCCGTCCACGGTGCGCTCGGTGCCCGAGAGGTCCGGGGTGATGACGGTGCGGTCGGCGGTGAAACGAGGCAGCAGCCGGCCCCAGTTCACGGCGGCCCCGCCCGAGCCGGTGCCGTGGACGAGCACGAGCGCGGGGCCCGAGCCCGCGCGGTCGTAGTGGACCTCGGCGTCGGCGACCCGCACGGTCGCGGTACGGGGGGCGGTGGCGGTGAGGGTGGCTTCGGCGGACATGGCGGCTGCTCCTTCTGGGGCGGTGGGGGCGCCGGGCCCTTCGCTCCGGCTCCGCCCACACTGCCGCCGCCGTCCCGTGGGCGGCAGAGCCCGCTCGAACCTAGGACCGGGAATCCCAGGAAGCGTCTTGCCCGGCGCGCGGGCCCGTCCGGCAGAATGATCAACATGACGATCGACCGCCGGAACCTCGCCGACTTCCTCCGCCGTTCGCGTGACCGGGTGCGTCCGTCGGACGTGGGTCTGACCGCGGGGCCGAGGCGGCGGACAGCCGGGCTGCGGCGCGAGGAGGTCGCCCAGCTCGCCGGGATGTCGGCCGACTACTACATGCGGATGGAGCAGGCCCGCGGCCCGCAGCCGTCACCGCAGATCCTCTCCTCGCTGGCCCGGGCCCTGCGGCTCAGCGACGACGAACGCGACCACCTCCACCTGCTCGCCGGGCACCGCCCGCCCGCCGGGCGGGTCGGTGGCGACCGGGTCGGCGCGGGACTGCTGCACCTGCTGGACCAACTGCCCGGCACCGCGGCCCAGGTCCTCGGCGACCTCGGCGACGTGTTGGCCCAGAACGACCTGGCGCGGTCCCTGCTGGGCGGCGTGTGCACGGTCTCCGAGCACGGCCGCAACGTGATCTGGCGCTGGTTCGCCGACCCGGCCGCGCGGGACGCGTACCCGGCCGGGGAACACGACCACTACAGCCGGTTGCACGTCGCCGATCTGCGCGCCGCCGTCGCCCGCCGGGGCGCCGCCGACCCGGTGGCCGGCCGGCTGGTTGACCGTCTGGGGGAGGCGAGCGAGGAGTTCGCCGGCCTGTGGGCCCTGCACGAGGTCGCCGTCCGGCGCCGCAGCCGGATGCGGGTGATCCACCCGGTCGTCGGTCCCGTCGACCTCGACTGCCAGGTCCTCCTCGCCCAGGAGGAGGACCAGCGCCTCGTGCTCTTCACCCCGCCGCCCGGTTCGGACACGGCCGACCGCCTCGCCCTGCTCCGGGTCCTCGGCACCGAACGGTTCCCCTCGGAAGTAGGTTGACCGCGCCGCCCTCTCGCACCTCGTACGGCCGCTGACGTCCCGCCGACGGGTCCGGCCCGAGAGCGGCACCCACCCTTCAGGAGCGGATGTGCATATTTTGTTCTGATATGAGCATCCATGAGGAAGGCCGCGGCGGCCCGGGACGGCGCCGGCTGCTCCGGGTGGTACTGACCGGCACGGTGGCCCTGGGAGCCGGCCTGGTGGCCGGTTCCCCCCGTGCCCCGGACGCCCCCGTCGCCGGCGGCCCCGGAAGGACCCGGCCCGCCACCCCCGTGTCCGCGCTACGGGAACTGGAGACGGGCAACGCGCGCTGGCGGACCCTGCACGAGCGGCACCCCGACGAGACGCGGACCGTGCGCCAGACCCTGGTCGGCGGCCAGCACCCCTTCGCCGTCGTCCTCGGCTGCGTCGACTCCCGCGTCCCCCCGGAGCTGGTCTTCGACCAGGGCCTGGGCGATCTGCTGACCGTACGGTCGGCGGGCGAGGTCCTGGACGAGGCGGTGCTCGGCAGCATCGCCTACGGAGTCCTCGAACTGGGCATCCCGCTGATCGTCGTCCTCGGCCACCAGTCGTGCGGGGCGGTCGCCGCGGCCGTCCGGGCCGACGAGGGCGGGCCCCCGCTGCCGGGCCACATGCAGTACCTGGTCGAACAGATCCACCCGGCGATCGACCACGCGCTGCGCGGCGCCGCGCGGATCGACGCCGCGATCACCGCGAACGTACGGCTGGTGCGGACGCGGCTCGCCGCGGAACCGGAGCTCGCCGCCAAGGTCGCGGCCGGGGACCTCGCCGTGGTCGCGGCCCGGTACGAACTCACCAGCCAGCGGGTGCGCCGGCTCGGCTGACCCGCCGGGTCCGGACCGGCACGAATCCCAGTTCGTCAGCCTCGGGCGGCCCGAACCGCACGTCCGGGTGGTTGTTCGCCGCAGGGGTGCCTTTCGGCGCTCAAGGCACCGGGGGGCCGGGAGAGTTGATACATGATCATCGAACCCGTGCCCGCGCCCGACCCCACGCCCGGCCCCTCCGGCGAGCCCGCACCGGCGCCCTCCCGCCGCCCCTCCCGCCGCAAGGTCATCGCCGGCGCGGCCGCCGTCGCCGGAGTCGGCGCCCTGTCGGTCGCCGCCGCCTCCGCCGGGACCCCGCCGGCCCCGACCGGCTCGGCGCGCCCCGACTGGGAGACCTGCCTCACCGTCGCCCGCGCCGTCCTCGTACGGGACGAGGACGACGAGCCCCTGGTGCCCCGTTACTCCGACATCCTGCTGAAGAACGGCCTGCCCCGGTCCCGTACCCGCAAGAAGGTACTGATCGTCGGCGCCGGCCCCGCCGGGCTCACCGCCGCCCACCTGCTGCGCGAGGCCGGACACCAGGTCACCGTCATCGAGGCCAACGGCAACCGGGTGGGCGGCCGGATCAAGACCTTCCGCACCGGCGGCCACGAGAAGTCCGCGGCTCCCTTCGCCGACCCGAAGCAGTACGCCGAGGCCGGCGCGATGCGCATCCCCGACAGCCACCCCCTGGTCACCGGGCTGATCGACAGTCTCGGTCTGAAGCGCCGGCGCTTCCACCTGGTCGACGTCGACGGGTCCGGCCGCCCCGCCTACCGTACGTGGATCTTCGTCAACGGGATCCGCGTCCGGCGCGCCGACTACGCGCGCAGCCCGCAGGCCCTCAACAAGTCCTTCGGGGTCCCCGCGGCCTACGAGGCCCTGCCCGCCGCGCAGATCGTCCGCAACGCCTTCGCCCCCGTGCGCAAGGAGATCGAGGGCAAGAAGGACAAGCAGCTCGTCGAGGGCTGGGCCCGCGTGATCCAGCGCTACGGCCACATGTCGATGTACCGCTATCTGACCGAGGAGGCGAAGCTCGACGAGCGCACGATCGACCTGATCGGCACCGTCGAGAACCTCACCTCCCGCCTGCACCTCGCCTTCGTGCACAGCTTCATCGGGGCCTCGCTGATCAGCCCGGACACCGCCTTCTTCGAACTGCCCGGCGGCACCGCCACCCTGGCCGACGCCCTCTACGCCCGCGTCGACGACCTCGTCCGGCTCGACCGCCGCGCCACCCGGATCACCCACGGGGAGGACGGGGTCGGCATCGAGACCGTCTCCGAGGGCCGCGGCGGCAGCCCCGTGCGCCGGGAAACCTTCACCGGCGACACCGCGATCATCACCGTGCCCTTCTCCGGGCTGCGCCACATCCCGGTCGCGCCCGCGCTCTCGTACGGCAAGCGGCGCGCGATCACCGAGCTGCACTACGACGCGGCGACCAAGGTGCTGCTGGAATTCAGCCGCCGCTGGTGGGAGTTCGACGAGGCCGACTGGAAGCGCGAACTGGAGGCGGTCCGGCCCGGCCTGTACCGCACGTACCAGCTCGGGCAGACCCCGGCGGACGGCACCCTGCTGGGCGCACACCCGTCCGTCTCCGACCGCGGCATCTCCGGCGGGCAGCGGGCGCACTACGCGGCCTGCCGGGCCGTCACCCGGGACCAGCCCGAGGCGGCCCACGTCATCGGCGGCGGCTCGGCCACCGACAACCCCAACCGCTTCATGTTCCAGCCCTCCTACCCCGTCGAGGGCAGCGCGGGCGGGGTCGTGCTCGCCTCCTACAGCTGGTCGGACGACGCCCTGAAGTGGGACTCCCTGGACGACGAGGAGCGCTACCCGCGCGCGCTCGCCGGGGTGCAGGAGGTGTTCGGGCAGCGGATCGAGGTCTTCTACACCGGCGTCGGACGCACCCAGTCCTGGATGCGCGACCCGTACGCCTACGGCGAGGCCTCCGTGCTGCTGCCCGGCCAGCACACCGAACTCTTCCCCCACGTCCGCAAGGCCGAGGGGAACCTGCACTTCGCCGGGTGCCACACCTCCATCAAGCCCGCATGGATCGAGGGAGCCCTGGAGTCCGCGGTACGCGCGGCCCTGGAGGTCCACTCGACCCTCTGACCGGCCGTCTCAGCTCTCGGCGAGCACGATCAGCCAGTCGTGCTCGCCGAAGCGGACCCGCTGCCCCTTGTCCGGATTGAGCCGCACACCGTACGCGGGGCCCGTGCAGGCCTCGGCGCGCAGCCGGTAGCCGACCGCGCATTCGCGGCGCCGCCGCGCCGATTCGACGAGGGTCGCGAACGTCACCTCGCGATCGGTGCGCACGTAGTCCGCGACCGGCTTCAGATGGAGCTCGTTCCCCTCCGCGTCGAACAGCTCCTCGAAGACGGCGGCGAGACAGGGGTTCTCCGAGATCTGGGTCATGAGAAGACTGATCAGCCGGCCGCTGACGATGAAGTCGGCGCCCTCCCGGGCGGGCGCCAGCAGCCGGTTGCCGTCGTCGGACATCTCCGTGGTGAGCGACAGCTCCCGCCCCGCCGCCTCCCCGATGGCCCGCAGGTGCAGCAGTGTGACCAGCGTCCGGTCGTCCGTCTGCGTCCCGGTCTCCGGCGCGAGGCCGAGGTCGATCGCACGGGCGGGCGCCGGCGCCGCCGCGTGGGGGAGGGGCTCGTGGCCCGTCTCGCCGATGACGATCACGCCGTCGTACGCGGGCACGTCCAGTTTGGCCAGCAGCCCCGGATCGGTGATGTCCCCGCTGCGGAAGGCCACTTCGAGGCGGCTGCGCGCCCCCGAGGCCCCGGCGGCGGCTCGCGCCCGCACGTCGTCGGCGAGCGATACGACGTCCAGCGTGCTCCCGGGGCCGACGAACCGGTCGAGCTGCTCCACGACGAGCGGGGCGCGCCGGTTCCAGCCGAGCAGGAGCAGCCGTTCGGCCTCGGGCGTCCTGGGGCGGGCCGTGACGATCGCCTCCTCCTCGACGGACGAGGACGCGTCCGCCGGTACGGCCGTGTCGTCGTCCTCGGAGATGAGGATGATCCGGTCGCCCGCGCCGATCGCCGTACCGGGGTCCGGATTGAGCGCGACACCGCCGTCGGCGCGCAGCAGACCGACCACCGAGGACGTGGTGAACGCCAGCAGGGCCTCGCCGAAGGTGCGTCCGGCGAGGCCCTGGACGGCGGCGGTGTAGAACTCGTCGCCCGCGAAGTCGAGCAGCTCCTGGTAGACGAGCGAGAGACCGGGCTCGCGGGCGGTCTGGACGAGGAGCCGGGCGATGACGTCGTCGACGCACAGGACGTGCGCGCCCGGCCCGGCGGCCAGCTGTGCGGTGAGATGGCTGCGGGTGTCGCGCACGGCGGCGACCACCACCGCCCCGCCGGGCTCGGGGACCGCCGCGTCGAGGGCGAGCAGCGTCTTCACCACCTGGGCGTCACCGGTGTCTCCCTCGGGGGGCAGGACGAGCACGGCCTTCGCGGTCCGCGGACTCACCCGGGCCAGCTCCGCGGGGTCGGTGGTGCGGCCGTTGCGGCAGATGATCCGCGTCGTGCCGGTACCGGTGCCGGCGGCGGTACCGGCGACGGAGGCGGCGATCTCCTCCTCCATCTCCACCTTGTCCTTCGGCGCGAGGACGGCGATGGCCGACCTGCGCTGGTTGGCGTTCGCCGCCACCAGCTCCCCGACCACCGGGAAGATCTGGTCCGACCAGCCCAGCAGGACGGTGTGCCCGGATTCCAGCACGGTGGAGTGGCCGCGCCGGAGCAGCGCGATGCGCCGGTTGATGCCGGTGGTGATCAGACCGACCAGCGTGGACACGAACAGCAGGGCGACCAGGGCGAGGGCCACGGAGGCCAGCACGTACAGGGGGGACCCGACCGCGCCCCCGATCTTGAGCGTCTGACCGACGCTGACCCATACGGCGGCGAGCCGGCCGGACAGGGTCGCCGGGGCGGCCCGGTCGGCCCAGACGAGCACCGTGCTCGCCGGGACCACGACGGCGAGACAGGCCAGGGCGAACCAGCCGATGAGTGCGGTGGTTCCCCCCGCCATCAGATTGTCGAACCGGTACCGCAGGCGCAGGGTCAAGGACGTCGTGTGCCGCTGCGCCATGAGAACTCCCTCGCCTTCCCCGCTGCTAACCCGCGGGCGCCCGCTCGGTTACGGGTGAACCGCCCCCGGGGCGCGGCCGTTTCGGGGGCGGGCGACCCGGAGTGCGGCCGGTCAGGAGTCCAGGGCCGCGATGATCTCGTCCGTGGTGCTGACCTTGCCGATGCGCGGGAAGATCTTGCCGAAGGTGTGGGCGTGGGAGTCGGGGTCGGTGTCGGCGGTGGCGTCCTCCGCGAAGACCAGGTCGTAGCTGAGCTCCCACGCCGTACGGGCGGTGGACTCGACGCCGACGCTGGTGGAGATGCCGGCCAGCACGATGCGGTGGATGCCGCGGCGGCGCAGCTGGAGGTCGAGTTCGGTACCGGTGAAGGCGCCCCAGTGGCGTTTGGTGACGACCACGTCCCCGAGGGCGGCCAGCTCGGCCGGGATCTCGGAGAAGGCGGCGGGCGGGGCGGCGGCCGGGCCGGGGCGGTCCACGTTCGCGGTGGGCAGGTCACCGCCGTCCGGGGACCACGCCACCTTGACCAGGACCACGGGCAGCCGGTGGGCGCGGAACGCCTCGGCGAGCGCGATCCCCTTCCCCAGGATCTCGGGGGTGGGCTTCGCGGCCGGCCGGTCGAGGATGCCCGTCTGGAGGTCGATGAGCACGAGGGCGGTGTCCCCGCCGAGGGTGAGGCGGTGGGCTTCGGCGGTCATGGGTTCTCTCCTCGGGAGGGGGTGGGGGAGTGCGGGCCGGAAGGTCGGCGCCGCACATAGAATGGGAACGTGAGTGCGAATATGTGGGAATCCCGGCCCGCCCCGACGCCCGCGCTGACCGGGACCGAGCTGCTGCGCTGGTACTGGACCCTGGCCGAACTGAGCGCGCTCGCCCGGGAGATGGGCCTGTCGGCCGGCGGCGGCAAGGCAGCCGTCACCGCGCGGCTCGCCGCCGCCCTCGACGGACTTCCCGCGCCCGCCGCCCCGGCGGCCCCCGCGGCGCGCCGCGCCGGGCGCCAGCTCACCGCCCCCGTCACCGGCGCGACCGTGATCCCGCCGGGCCAGCGCTGCAGCCAGGTGCTGCGCGCGTACTTCGTCCGCGAGATCGGGCCCGGCTTCCACTTCGACGCCTTCATGCGGGACTACGTCGCCCAGCACGCGGGACACACCCTCGCCGAGGCCGTCGACCACTGGCACGCGACCCGCGCCCGGGCGGCCGAACCCCAGGAGGTGGGCGCCCAGTTCGAGTTCAACCGGTTCCTGCGCGCCTGGCACGACCGGCACCCGGACGGGGCCCGCGCCGAGGCCCTGGAAGCGTGGCGGGCCCACCGGGCCCGCCCCCGCGACTGAGCCAGGACACACCCCGGCACGTCACGCGCGCTCGTCGCGCAGCAGGACGACGCCGTTGCCCACGAGGTCCTGGCGCAGGGCGGCCTCCTCGGGCACGACGTCCCGCACGACCGCGGGACCGGCGGTCGGCCGGTGGTCCGCCATCGGCGCGATCTTCCGCATGACAGCCCACGGTACGCCCCGGGAGCGCCCGGCGGCGGGAGCGGCGCGGGCCGCGGCGATACTGGCCCGTGTGAAGACCGAAGACGTGAAGCCGGAAGACGCGGACACCGTGCTGTTCCACACCGACGGCCGGACCGGGGTGGTCACCCTCAACCGCCCCGGGGCCATCAACGCACTCACCCACCCCATGGTGATCCGCATCGACGAAACCCTCGCCGCATGGGCGGCCGACCCCGCCGTCCGGCAGGTCCTGATCCGCGGCGCCGGTGAGCGCGGCCTGTGCGCGGGCGGGGACATCCGCGCCATCCACGACGACGCCAAGGCCGGGAACACCGCCTCGGCCGGCTTCTGGCGCGACGAGTACCGGCTCAACGCCCGCATCGCCCGCTATCCCAAGCCGTACGTCGCCCTCATGGACGGCATCACCATGGGCGGCGGCGTCGGCGTCTCCGCCCACGGCTCGGTCCGAATCGTCACCGAACGCTCCCGCGTCGCCATGCCCGAGACCGGCATCGGCTTCGTCCCCGACGTGGGCGGCACCTACCTGCTCGGCCGCGCGCCCGGCGAACTCGGCACCCACCTCGCGCTCACCGGCACGGCGGTCGGCGCCGCCGACGCGCTGCTGTGCGGGCTCGCCGACCACTTCGTACCGGCCGACCGGCTCCCGGAGCTGACCGCCGCCCTCGCCGACGCACCCGTCCACGAGGTGCTGCCGCGGTACAGCGCCGCCCCCGGGCCCGGTGACCTCGCCGACCGGCGCGGCTGGATCGACCACTGCTACGCGGCCGCCACCGTCGAGGAGATCGTGGAGCGGCTGCTCGGCCAGGGGGAGCCCGCCGCCAAGGAGGCCGCCGAGACGATCCTGGCCAAGTCCCCGACCGCCCTCAAGGTCACCCTCGCCGCACTGCGCCGGGCGGCGGAGCTCGGCCCGCTGGAGCGGGTGCTGGCCCAGGAGTTCCGGGTCTCCTGCAACGGGCTGACAGCGCCCGACCTGGTCGAGGGCATCCGGGCGCAGGTCGTCGACAAGGACCGCGACCCGCGCTGGTCCCCGGCGACCCTGGCCGAGGTGGCCGACGCGGACGTGGAGCGCTTCTTCGCCCCGCTCGGGGAGGACCGCGAACTGCGTCTGCCGCCGCGGGAGGACCTCAGCCGAGGCTGAGCCGCATCTCCAGGCCGTCCAGGACCCGCTGGAGTCCGTAGTCGAAGGTCTCCTCGCGCAGCTTCCGCGGGTCCCGGCCCTCCTGCGCCACGCGCTCCCCGGCCCGGTGCGGGCCCTGCGGCCGCTCCTGTTCGCTCCGCCCGCTCCGGGCGAGCAGCGAGAGCTGGGCGGCCTCGCCGGTCGAGGCGCCGACCACGTAGGAGAGGACCGCCTTCATGGCCGGGTCCGCCTCGGCCGCCGGGAAGCCGGCCGTCCGGAAGAGCGCCAGCATCCGCTCCGCCGTGCGCGTCAGGTTCGGGCCGAGGTGTGCCGGTCCGACCTGGCCGAGCACCGAGGCCAACCAGGGGTGGCGCAGGGCCATCGCGCGCAGGCTGTGGCCACTGCGGGAGACGGCATCGCGCCACTCCGCCGGGCCCGTCGCACCGGGCACCTCCAGCTCCCCGTGGACCTCGTCCACGACCAGCCCGATCAGTTCGTCCTTGCCCGCAACGTGCCGGTACAGGGAAGTGGCGGCGGCGCCCATCCCGGTGCCGAGCCTGCGCATGCTCAGTGCCTCGATGCCCTCGGCGTCGAGCAGCCGGATCGCCGCCGCGACGATCGCGGGCCGGCTGAGCGCGGGCTGCTGCTCCTTGCGGCGCGGGCGCGTCCGCTCGTCTGCTGACATGCCGCCAGCCTAACCGACGGTGCGAACGCCGTACGCGGCCCGCGTACGGCGTCCCATGCCGTGCTACGAGCCCACGTACTCCCGCAGGTGACGGGCGGTCAGGGTGTCCGCCCCGGCCACCAGGTCCGCCGGAGTGCCCTCGAAGACGACCTCGCCGCCGGCGTGGCCGCCGCCCGGGCCGATGTCGATCAGCCAGTCGGCGTGCGCCATCACCGCCTGGTGGTGCTCGATGACGATCACCGAGTTCCCGTCGTCGACGAGCCGGTCCAGCAGGGCCAGCAGCTTGTCCACATCGGCCATGTGCAGGCCGGTCGTCGGCTCGTCGAGGATGTACGTCGAGGACTTCTCGGCCATGCTGATGGCGAGCTTGAGCCGCTGCCGCTCGCCGCCCGACAGGGTGTTGAGCGGCTGCCCGAGCCGCAGGTACGACAGGCCCACGTCGACCAGCCGGCCGAGGACCGCGCGCGCCTGCCCGGTGGGGAAGAACGCGTGCGCCTCGGCGACCGGCATGTTCAGCACCTCGCTGATGTTCTTGCCGCGCAGCCGGTACGTCAGTACCTCGGGAGTGAACCGCCTGCCCTCGCACTCCTCGCAGACCGAGGCCACCGCGGCCATCATCGCCAGGTCCGTGTAGACCAGCCCGAGGCCGTTGCACTTCGGGCAGGCGCCCTCCGAGTTCGCGCTGAACAGGGCCGCCTTGACCCCGTTGGCCTTGGCGAAGGCGGTCCGGATCGGCCCCAGCAGCCCGGTGTAGGTGGCCGGATTGGACCGGCGCGAGCCGCGGATCGGCGACTGGTCGGCCACCACCACCCCGTCCTGCCGGGCCAGGTACCCGTGGATCAGCGAGCTCTTGCCCGACCCGGCGGCCCCGGTCACCACCGTCAGCACCCCGAGCGGCACGTCCACGCTGACGTCCTTCAGGTTGTGCAGGTCCGCGTCCTTGACCGACAGGTGCCCGCGCGGGGTGCGCACCGCCTCCCGCAGTCGCGCCCGGTGTCCGAGATGGCGCCCGGTGAGGGTGCCGGAGGCGCGCAGCCCGGCCACGTCCCCGGCGTAGCACAGCCGCCCGCCGTCCGTGCCCGCGCCGGGGCCGAGGTCGACGACGTGGTCGGCGATCGCGATGACCTCGGGCTTGTGCTCCACCACCAGCACGGTGTTGCCCTTGTCGCGCAGCCGCAGCAGCAGGTCGTTCATGCGCCGGATGTCGTGCGGGTGCAGGCCGGTGGTCGGCTCGTCGAAGACGTAGGTGACGTCCGTGAGCGAGGAGCCGAGGTGGCGCACCATCTTGACCCGCTGGGCCTTCGGCCTCCGGTGCGTCCTGGACGGCCTGGCCCACCTGATCGACTCCCGTCCGGCGCGGTAATCCGATGGGCCGGCCGCGCGGGCCGGGCCATCATGGCCGCATGACCGGTGATCGTGTTCTGCTCCTCGCCCCCCGCGCCTCCGACACGCGGCTCCGCCTCGCCGAGGCGGCCGCCGGGCGCGGGCTGCGCGCCGTGACGGCGGAGGGCTGGAGCCCGCCCGACGGTGCCCGGGGCGCCGGGCGCACCCACCTCTACGGCGGGCCGCTGCTGGCCGACAAGGTGGCCCGTGAACTGGACGTCACCGCGCTGGAACCGCCCGCCGACTGGCTCGCGCGGCTGCCGCTCGCGCTGACCGGGCGACGGGTCGAGGCGGTCACCCTGGCCGAGGCCCGGCGACTGCGCCGGCCGGCCTTCGTCAAACCGCCGACCGACAAGTTCTTCCCGGCCCGGATCTACCCGGACGGCTCGCGGCTGCCCGGCCCGGACGCGTTCGACGACGACCTGCCGGTGCTGGTCAGCGACATCGTCCGGTTCGACCGCGAGTACCGGCTGTTCGTCCTGGACGGGGCCGTGCACGACGGCAGCCGCTACGCGGTGGGGCCCAGGCTCGACCCGGCGCCGCTCGCCCTGGACCCGTACGCGGCGGAGGTCCGCGCCTTCGCGGCCGAACTGCTCGCGGCGGCCGACGGCTCACTGCCGTCGGCCGCGGTGGTGGACGTCGGCCTGCCGGACGGCGGCGGATGGGCGGTCATCGAGGCCAACCCGGCCTGGTCCAGCGGAGGGTACGCCTGCGACCCGGAGCGGGTGCTCGACGTCGTGCTGCGGGCCGCCGGACCCACGGCCGAAACCGCCCCGGCGGACCTGCCGTTCGCCCGGGCCGCTCAGCGGTAGCCGGTGGTGTCCGCGGGGCGGTCCGGGTCCTGGACCTCGACCATGTAGCGCCAGGCGTCCGGGCGGCTGCCGTCGAGGTCCGTGAAGCCGTACTCCCGGGCGAGCTGCCCGCTGGAGAGGGACCGGCCGTTCCAGCGGGCCACCTCCGGGTCCGCGGCGAGCGCCGCGACCGCCCGGCCCACGTACGACGGGGTCTCGGAGATGGCGAAGTGCGGGACCTCGGCCAGCGCGTCCCGCCAGTTCGCCTCCGTCACCCCGAAGGTGTCGAGCATCATCTCCGAGCGCAGCCAGCCCGGCGTCAGCGCCACCGCCGTGGCCCCCCGCGGCCCCAGCTCGTGCCCCAGCGCGAACGCCATCCGCAGCACCGAGGACTTGGCGATGTCGTAGAAGAAGGACACCCGGTAGCGGCTCGCGTTGTACTCGGCGGTTCCGTCCGTCATCTCCACCACCAGACCGCCCGGCTCGCGCAGCAGCAACGGCACCGCGAAATGGCTGGTGATGGCATGGGTCTCCACGGCCAGCCGCATCAGCCGCAACCCCTTGTCCAGGTCGTGCTCCCAGACCGTGCTGTCCCACTCGAAGAGCAGCTCCCCGCCCCAGATGTCGTTGACCAGGACGTCCAGGCGGCCCTGTTCCGCGTCGATCCGGCCGACCAGGGCCTCGACCTCCGCCGGCACCAGATGGTCGGCGACCACCGGGATCCCCCGCCCGCCCGCCGCGGTGACCAGCTCGGCCGTCTCCTCGATCGTCTCGGGCCGGTCGTACTCCGACCGCCTGCCCCGGGTGCTGCGCCCCGACACGTACACGGTCGCACCCCGCGCGCCCAACTGGACCGCGATGCCCCGGCCCGCGCCGCGCGTCGCCCCGGCCACGAGGGCCACCCTGCCCTCAAGAGTTCGCTGTGTCTCCGGCATGCCCCGACCCTACGACGGACACCGCCGCCAGCGAGAGCGACAGCCCGGCCGCCGCCAGAGCCAGCGCCGGGCCCGGCCCCCACAGCGTCCAAGCCGCCCCGAACAGCAGGGAACCCGCGAACCGGGCCAGTGCCTGGGCAGTCTGGAGCACCGCGAGCCCGGTCGTGCGCAGCCCGGCGGGCAGCAGCGGCCCGGCCGCGGCCATCAGCACCCCGTCGGTGGCCGCGTAGAACAGGCCGAGCGGCGCGAGCACACCGACGACCAACAGCGCCCCCGCCCCCGCCGCCGGTACCGGGGCCAGGAGCAGCAGGCAGGCGCCGAGCAGCAGCACGTGCCCGCCGAGGAAGACCCGGCGCCGACCCAGCCGGTCGGCGAGCCGGCCCACGGGCAGCGCGGCCAGCAGGAAGACGGCCGCCGTGCCGACGGGCAGCAGCGGGAAGTACCCGGCCGACAGGTCGAGCCGGCGCTGGAGCAGCAGGTAGAGGAAGGCGTCGCCGACGGTGAACAGGCCGAGCACGGCGGCGGTCACGCACAGCCCGCGCAGGCCGGGCAGGCGCAGCAGGGTGCGTACCGGGAGCGGCGCAGGACGGGTCCGGTCCGGCGCGGGGGCGGGCGCCGGGGCCTCGCGGACGAAGAGCGCGAGCAGCACCACGCCCAGGACGGCGACGCAGCAGCTCACGGTGAACACGGCCGCGTAGCCGTCCACCGCCACCCACAGCACACCGAACGCGGCCAGCGGCCCCAGCAGGGCGCCCGCCGTGTCCAGCGCCCGGTGCACCCCGAAGGCGCGGCCCTGCTCCCCGGGCGGCACGGACAGCGAGATCAGCGCATCGCGCGGGGCGGTGCGCAGGCCCTTGCCGGTCCGGTCGGCGGCGAGCACCGCCGCCACCGACCAGGGGGTGGCGACGGCGAGCAGGGCCGCCTTGCAGGCGGCGGACAGCGCGTAGCCGGCGCCCGCGACGAGCTTGTGGCGCCGGGTGCGGTCCGCGATCCGCCCGCCCGCGAGGCGGAGGACCGCGGTGGCGCCCTGGTGCAGACCGTCCAGGGCGCCGAACGCGAGCGGGGACATGCCGAGTCCGGCCATCAGGTACAACGGCAGCACGGCGGTGACCATTTCCGCGGAGACGTCCGTGACCAGGCTGACCAGCCCGAGCGCGAACACCGTGCCGGGGACGGCCCGCAGGGGGCCCTTCGGGGCCGGGGTGTCCCCGGCGACGTCCGAGGCCCGGCTGGTCGACAGGTACACGGATGCCTCCAGAGCGGGCCGGGTCTAGAACCAGTTGACGGTGAGCGGGAACGCGGCGGTGACGGTGGTGCCCGTGGCGTCGGTGGCGGTCGCGGTGACCTGGACCGTGCCGCTGCCCCACGGCTTGCCGCTGATCCGGCCGGAGCCGGCGTCGACGCTCAGGCCCCAGGGCAGGCCGGTGGCCGCGTACCGGACCGGAGGTCTGCCGCCGGTGGCGCTGAGCTGGATGGTGCAGGACTGGTTGAACTTGCAGGTCTGCGGCCCGGGGTCGGCCAGTTGCAGGCCGCCCGGGGTGGGGGTGGGCGTGGGCGTCGGGGTCGGGGTCGGCGTGGGGGTCGGAGTGGGCGTGGGCGTGGGGGTCGGGTCCGTGGAGGTGTCGAACACCTCGGTGATCGGCTGGACGCCGGCCGCGTTGCCCGCGTGCGTCGCCGTGCCGAAGAGGTCCTCGAACGTCCGCAGCAGGTGGTGGTGGTTGAAGGCCGTGGCGTACTTGCCCGTCCTGACCTTCGCGCCGTGGAAGACGGTGGCGATCTGGTTCGAGCCCAGGTAGTTGTCCTCGTCCCAGGTCAGCACCAGGAGGCTGTTGTTGGCCTTCGCCCACTGCGCGTAGGCGTCGAGGTTGTTCCTCGTCCAGGTGTCACCCGTGGAGACCGAACACGAGTGCATGTCGTTGCACTGGTTGGGGACCACGAACGACAGGCTCGGCAGCGCCGCGAAGTTGTTCTGCGGGAACTGCGCCCAGGTCTTGCCCGTGTTCAGCGGCACGTTCTTGAAGGCGAACCACGGGTTGTGCTTCTGCGCGTACTGGCCGTTCGTGCAGGCCGTGGACCCCTCGCCCGGCAGGTCCTCGTTGTACGTCGCGAAGGTCTTGCCGGCCGCGATCAGCTCCTGGCCGAGGTTGGCCGCCGTCATCGACTGCGGGGTGTAGCAGCCGTCGCCCGTGATGCCCTGCGTGGCGCCGGAGAAGAGGTTGAAATAGTTCGGCTGGCTGGGGTGGGTCAGCGCCTTCATCCCGGTCAGGCTCGCGCCGCCGTTCGCCAGCTGGTTGATGTACGGGGCGTTCGCGCTGCCGATGATCTCCCCGTACTGCTTGTTCTCGTACACGACGACCACCACGTGGTCGTACGTCGGCAGCGCGGCCGCCGCGGCCGGCGCGGCGGCGGAACCGGGCACGGCCGCCTGGGAGTTGGCCACGGTGAAGGCGCCCAGCAGGCCGAGCGCGCCGATCCCGGCCACGAGCGCCGGCCATCGGGCCCCGCGTCTCGCACGCGCCGTCGGTGAGGGTCGAAGGGTGGGCATGGGTGTTCTCCTCCTCGGTGTCGCCCGGGTCCGGACCCGGGTCGTGGTCGTGGTCGTTGCGGTCATTCCTCGCGCCGGGCCGCACCGGCCACGGCGATGTTCAGGAACCGCGGTACGGGCCGCCCCCGGTCGCGGAAGTCCTCCGCCACCGCCGCCCGCACCGCCGCCAGCCGCGCCCGGGGCAGCAGCACCAGCACGCTCCGCCCCGGCTCCCGCCCCTGCCCGGGCGGCCAGGCGCTCAGCGCCCCGGCCCAGCGGGCGCAGGCCACGGCCCGCGCCAGCTCCCGCTGCCGGTCC
Source organism: Streptomyces nojiriensis (assembly GCF_017639205.1). NCBI lineage: Bacteria > Bacillati > Actinomycetota > Actinomycetes > Kitasatosporales > Streptomycetaceae > Streptomyces > Streptomyces nojiriensis. The sequence continues at coordinate 7,519,496 of NZ_CP071139.1, forward strand.
GCGGCCTCCCCTCGGACGGCGACCAGCACCAGCCGCGCTCCCGACGCCGCCGGGTCGAAGTCGACGTACCGCCGGCGCCGCCGGGGTTCCGCGCTCAGCAGCAGCGCCCGGCCGGACCGGGCGAAGAGCACCGCCCGGCGCAGTCCGTCGTCCCCGTCCGGGAGCGCTCCGGCCAGCAGCAGGGCCAGCTGCTCACGGTCCGGCCGTCCACCCGCCCCCGCGTGTGCGTCGACCACCGCCAGCGCCACCGCGCACTCGGCGGGTTCCGCCGTGGCCAGCCCGGCGGCGCCCGTGAGCGAGCCCTGCACGTGCAGGTCGCTCCCGCCGGTGCCGTACCCGGCCCGGGCCAGGGCCCGCAGCACCGCGTACGGCCGGGCCGCCCAGGCGGGAGCGGCGGGCGGCGGCCCCGACAGGGTCAGCGGCAGGTCGCAGCCGTCCGCGGGATGGCCGAGGGAGCTGAGCCGCACGAGGCCGTCGGTGCGCGGGGCCGCGGCCGCGGCCGTGGGCCAGCCGGCCGCCGCGACCAGGCCGGGGGAGCCCAGGTGGAAGGCGTAGGGGGCGCTCCACACGGCGGCCGCGGGCCGCCCGTGCGCGGCCTCCAGGGCGTAGGCGACGAGCCGGAACAGCGGATCGGCCGTCGCCCGCCGGGCCAGGTCGCCTCCGGCGCGGTCGGCGGTCCCGGTGGCACCCGCCGGGTCGGTGGGCCGCCCCGGCGGTACGGCGGCGGCGGATGCTCCCGCCGTGCCCCGGCGGAGTGCCGCGGAAGGGGGCCGCTTCCCCGCGGGCGGTCCGGCGTGGCCGGCCGCGCCCGTCACCGCGTGTCCTTGCGGGCCAGCATCCGGTAGGCGTTCCCGCCGTCCGTGCGCCGGGCCGCCGCCGTGCGCAGCGTGTCGAGCACCGCCGCGGCGGCGAAGCACGGCAGCGCCGCCACCCGTACGGCGTGGCCGAGGAGCCGGACGCGCGGCGTGGGCCCCGGACCCCACGGCCGGTCCGGATCCGGGGCCAGCCGCGTCGCCGCGAGGGCCACCGCGCCGAAGAAGTCGTTGCCCTGGTGGGCCGGTCCGTGCTCCTCGGCGACGACGGTGAACCCCCGGTCGGCCAGCGCCTCGCGCAGATTGACGGCCGGCATCAGGTGCTGGTGCTGCGGCTGGAACCAGGGCAGCCAGAACGGGCCGAGCAGCCGGGCCATCCGGGACTGCGGATCCGGCAGCTCGATGGCCAGGAACCCGCCGGGGGCGAGCACGGTGGCCGCCGCGTCCAGCTCGGCGAGCGGCTCCCGGGTGTGCTCCAGGTAGTGGTACATGCTGACCACCTCGTACCGGCCCGCCAGCTTCGACGCGAACTCCGGGAACTGGCCCAGGTATCCGGTCTCCACCCAACCGCGGCGCTCGGCCTCGCGCACCCCCTCGCCCATGTCGAGCCCGTCGAACCGGGTCAGCGGCCACACGTCCCGCGCCGCGTTGCAGAAGTGGCCGTGCCCGGTGCCGACATCGAGCCAGGACGCCGGATCGGCGTGCGGGACGAGCATCTCGGCGCGCCCCCGGTAGGCGGCGCCCAGCCTGCCGAAGACCGTGCCCGCGCCCTCGCCGCCGCGCCCGTCGTAGAAGTCCCGGTAGTAGAACTCCAGCCCCTCCGGGCTCAGCCGGGGGTTCTGGAAGACGTGCCGGCAGTCCTCGCACCGCTCCAGCGTGAAACGCCCCGGCTTGCCCTGGAGCAGGTCGGACACCCGGACCCGGACGGCGAGCCGGCCCGAGCCGCACCACGGGCAGTCCGTGCGGCGCGGTTCGAGGAAGCGCCCGGTCCCCGACGCCAGGTCCTCCCGGTAGGCGGCCGCCCGCGCCGCCTCCGCCGCGCGGTCCGGCGCCGGGTCCCGGCCGGCCGCCGCGGCCGTACGCAGCCCCGCGCCGAGGGAGCGCACCGGCCGGGCCGCGGTCGCCCGGCCCAGACCGGCGGGGCGCAGCGGGGAGCCCGGACCGCCGAGGACCAGGTACGGCTGGAGCCAGTACAGCCCGGCCGCGGCCGCGCCCCACCGGCCCTGGCGTACGGCGACGCCCGCGAGCAGCGCCAGCCCGCCGAGCTGCGCGGCTGCCAGCGCCCCCGGAGGCAGCCCCTGGGCCCGCAGCTCGGCGGCCCGCGCAGGCCCCCCGGGCTCCCCGGCCGCACCGCAGCGCAGTCCGGGGGCGACGGCCAGCCCCGTGGAGTCGGCGGCGTACTCCTTCAACCGGCGGGTCAGCGCGAGGAGTTCGGCCGGGTCACGGCGCGGACCGCCCGGATCCACCCCGGCCCGGTCCAGCACCTCCTCGGTGACGAGCACGGCGAACCCGGCCCCGCGCCCCGCCGCGAGCCGGTCCTGCCGGTAGCGGGCCGGGTCGACCAGGCGCAGCAGCCCCAGCGCCCGCTCGGCGGGCAGGTCCGCGGGCAGCAGGTCCAGTACCCGCAGGCCCTCCCGTTCGGCGAACGCGCAGGCGGCGAGGAAGGTCGCCGGATCCGGCTCGACCCCCCGGGCGGTGAGCAGCCGCCACCCGGCGGCGCGCGGCACCCCGGCCGCGGCGGGCGGGGTCACCGGCAGCACCGGGATCGCCCGCAGCCGGCGCCCGGCGCGTACGGTGCCCGCGCCGAGGGCGGCCAGCAACAGGACGGAGGTCCACGGGACCTTGGAGAGCGGGGGTGGCGTCACAGCAGTTTCTCCAACCGGTCGGCCGCGGCGGCGGCCCCGCCCGCCGCGGCGAATGAGGCCTGGATCCGCCGGGCGGCCCGGCGGGGGCCGGGGTCGTCCAGCACGGCCGTGAGCGCGTCGCGCAGTTCCTCGGCCCGGGTCCGGCCGAACCGCACCCGGACTCCGGCCCCGGCCAGGGCCACCTGCCGGGCCACGATCGGCTGGTCGTCCCGGATCGGGGCGACGACCAGCGGCAGCCCGTGCGCGAGGGCCTCGCAGACCGTGTTGTGGCCCGCGTGGCAGACCACCGCGTCCAGGTGCGGCAGCAGCGCCGGCTGCGGGACGCTCTCCTGGAGCAGGAGGTGGTCCGGTGCTTGTCCGATCAGGGCGGCGGGCGCCGCCAGGACGAACTGGACCTCCCCGGCGAGCCGTTCGGCGGCGCCCAGTACGGCGCCGTAGAACCGGGCCCCGGCCGCCTGGTTGAGGGTGCCCAGGGACACCAGCACCCGCCGCCGCGCCGGGTCCAGGCGCTGCCAGGGGAATCCGGGCGCCGGCGGACGGGCTCCGAAGGCCGGCCCCACGAAGGCGTAGTGGGGCGGAAAGCCCTGCTCCGGGCCCACGAGCTCGGGAGTGGAGAAGACCAGCACCAGTCGTTCGGAGAACCGCGGGTCCCAGCCCGCGCGGCCCCCCGGGTCCCGCGCCGCGCCGAACTCCGCGAGCAGGCCGGAGATCTGCCCGGCCACCCACTCCCCGACCTTCGGGAAGTCCGCGAAGGGCCGGGTCAGCTCCGCCGAGGTACTGGCCGAGGTCACCCACGGGACTCCGAGCCGCCGGGCCACCAGCGGCCCGGCCAGGGCCTGCTGGTCGGCGACCAGCACATCCGGACCGAAGGCGCGCACGGCCCGCTCCACGCCCGGCACCATCGCCCGGGCCAGCGGCACCAGCGCCTCCTCCCACAGGAACCGCAGCGCACCGACCCCGCGCAGGTCGCGCCAGCTCTCGTGCAGCGCCGCGTACCCGCCGGAGCCCGGCTCCTCCCCGGCGGGCAGGATCCGGGCCTGCGCGGGCAGCAGCCGAGCCAGCGCCGAGGCCGGCCCCGTCCAGGCGATCTCGTGCCCCCGGGCGGCCAGTTCGGCCCCGACGGCCACGGTCGGGTTGACGTGCCCCGCCAGCGGCGGCACGGTGAACAGCACCCTCACGGGACCAGCGCTCCCACCCGCGGCCCCGCCGCCGTCGCCGCACCGGCCGTCGCGTCGAGATGGGCGAGCACGGTCTCCCGCAGCACCCCGCTGCTCTCCTTCAGGACGTCGTGCCCCAGGCCCGGCAGGATCCGCAGCGCACCCCGCAGGGCGTGGTGCGCCAGCTCCCGGCCGCCCGCGAGCAGTTCGGAGTGCTCGCCGCAGACGACCAGCACCGGGCAGCGCAGCCGGGCGTGGTCCGCCGGGGTGAAGACGCGGCTCGCCGCGATGTCGTCGATGAGCGTGGTGCGGTTGAGGAGGGCGTCGGCGATGGCCGTCAGATGGGCGGCCTTGCGCAGGCGCAGCGCGGCCAGCTCGGTGGGGACCGTGCTGTCCTCCAGGCTCAGCGCGGCGGCCGACAGGGTGTCCACCATGTTCTCCACCCAGGCGCCGCCGAGCGGCGGTTCGAGGAGGGTGAGCCCGGTGACCAGGTCCGGCCGGGCCAGGGCGGCGTGCAGGGCGAGGGTCCCGCCGTAGCTGTTGCCGACCAGGTGGACCGGGCGCCGCCCGAGGTCCAGTGCGGCGAGCAGGGCGAAGAGGTCCCGTACGGCGGTGCGGCTGTCGTAGCCGGACCCCGGACGCTCGGTGCGTCCGTGGCCGCGCAGGTCGTAGAGGACGGCCTCGTGGCCGGCCCGGGCCACGGGCAGGGCCAGGGGGCAGTAGAAGGAGGACAGGTTGTCGACGACCAGCCCGTGCAGGAACACCACGACGGGCCGGTCGGGGGCGGCGGCGCCGGCGGTGGCCGGGAGCCGCTGTACGTGGAAGCGCAGGGAGCCCGCGCGGACGAAGGCCATGGCGGGCTCAGCCGGCCGACGCGGCGGGGGACCCCGCCGCGGCCCGGGCCAGGGAGGTGTGGGTGATCCGGCCGATGTGGGTGACGAGTTCGCCGACGGACATGGCCAGGATGGCGTCCATGTCCTTCTCGGCCAGGAAGCCCATCAGGTCCACGTCGGCGCCGTAGCGGTGGTGGAGCAGCTCGGCGAGGGCGACGAACTCGATGCTCTCCAGGGCGAGGTCCTCGTTGAAGGTCGTCTTCATCGTGACCTCCTCCGCGAGCAGGTACTCGTCGCCGACGATCTCCACGAGCATGCCGGTGATCTCGGCGAGGATGTCAGTTGCCATGACGGGCCTCCGTGAGGGGAAGAGGGACGGGTACGGGGGAGGGCGCCGCGAGGTCGGCGGTCCAGGCGACGACGTGATCGGGCACGGGGTCGGTGAGCGGGTCGGTGAGCGGTGTGGTGAGCGGTGTGGTGCGGACCGGGTACGGGTCCCCCTCGGGGGAGGTCACGAGCAGCGCGCCGGAATCCGGGTCCCCGGCCACCCGCCAGTCCCGCGGCCGGCCGCCCAGCCCGGTCCCGGCCGCCTTGGCCGCCGCCTCCTTGGCGCACCACAGGGCGGTGAGCGCGGCGGGCAGGCCGGTGCCCTCGCGGGCGGCCAGCCCCTCGGCGAGGCCCAGTTCGCCCGGCCCGAGGGCGATCCGGATCAGCGCGTCCGGGTCCGCGGTCACCTGCTCCACGTCGATGCCGACCGGCCGGGCCGGGTGGGCCAGCGCGACCGCGAGCCGGTCCTTGTGGGCGATCGACAGCCGGAAGCCGCCGGTCAGCGGCGCCCCGGCCACCGGCCGGCCCGCCGGGTCGCTGCCGATCGGCACCTCCGCGGGGAACACCGGCCCGGCCCCGCCGTCCCACAGAAGCTGCCGCAGCGCGTCCTTGGCCGCGATCCGGCCCAGCAGCCAGGGCGCCCTGGCGCGCGGCGCCAGCCGCTCGTAGGCCGCCCGCTCGGCGGCGCCGAGGTAGCGGCGCATCACCAGTTCCTGCGAGGCGGGATCGTTCCAGCGGCGCCGGGCCAGGCACCAGCCCTCGGGCCGGGGCTCGCCGATCCCGCACACCTCCGGGGTGAACTTCATCGGCCAGACCCGCTCGTCGGCGCCGAACCGGCGGTACGTCCACCCCTCGATCCGGGCCCACACCCCGCCGCCCGCCCCGCGCAGCTCGACGTCACCGCGCACGGTGACGTCCTGCACCGCGCGGATCCGGGCCGTGGCGGTCACCAGCTCCCGCGGAGCGGGCGGGGGCCCGTAGAACCGGATGCGGTCGACGGTGGCCGGGAACACCAGCCGGTCGACCGGCAGGCGCAGCTGCATCCAGTGCCCGAAGAGCTGCCCGGCGGCGTCGAGCAGCGCCCCCGGGTCGGGCAGGGCCCGCAGGACGCCCCGGATGCCGTCCGAGCCGACGGACCGCACCTCGTGCACCCCGGCGAAGCGCGGGCCGTGGAACATCCACCGGTCCCGGTACAGGGCCTCGGCGCTGACCGGGGCGGGGGCGGCGTCGCGCAGCGGCGTGCCGTCGGGCGCGGGCGGCTGCCCGTACCGCTCGCCGAGCAGCACGACCACCGAGGCGTACTCCCCGAGGCCGACCCGCATCCGGCCCGGCCCGTCGCCGCGGACGGTGACCTCGACGTCGACGGCCGGCTCGACCGCCAGCCACCGCAGGGCCCGTACGTCCTCGTACCCGACGACGGCGAGGCCGGGCGGGGCGTGCCGCCGGGCGGCCCCGGCCGCCAGCTCCAGCATGGTGGTCATGGGCACGACGGGGAACCGGTCGGAGTCCTCCGGCCAGCCGTCGGGCTGGAGGTACACGCAGTGGTCCCGTACGTAGGGGAGCGCGGCGAGGGACAGCCGCAGGAGCTGCTTCCCCTCGGCCCTTCCCGAACCGCCGAGGTCCCGGGCGGGCGGCGGGGCCGGCGTCGGTGCCGGTGCCGACGGCGGCAGCGGCGCCTTCGGCGGTCCTGCGGCCGACCAGGCCTCGGTCACGGCCCGGGCGGCCGAGCCCGCGTCGGCCAGTACCGCGTCCAGGGCGGACAGCAGTACCGGGCGGGCCGCTCCGGCCGGAGCGGACAGGGGTGCCGCAGGTCCCGCGGGCCGGGCAGGGGCCGGGCCCGGAGCGAGAAGGCCGCTCAGGGAGGTGCGGGCCGTCTCGCTCAGGCGGACCAGCGGGGACCCCAGCCGCAGGGGCACGCGGAGTCCCGGTCCGGCGGGTGCCGGCTGCGGCGCGGCCGGGCCGGGGCGCGGCGTCGAACCGGCCGCCGGGGCCGCCTCGGCCAGGAGCCCCCAGCGCGGCGCGTGCCCCTCGGCCCAGAGCGCGGCGCACGTGCGGCGGAGCGCCGACAGGCCCGGCAGGCGCGGGGCGGAGGTGGAGACCGAGAGGTGCGGGCGCTCGCGCAAGGTGTCCTCGACGAAGCCCGGCAGGCTGCCCGGGCCCAGCGTGACGAAGCCGCGCACGCCCTCCTCCTCGTACAGCCGCAGGATCAGCTCGCGGAAGCGGACCGGCTCCAGCAGGTGCCGTACGACCAGGTCGCGGACGTCCCCCGGCGCGGACGGGAACGGCGCGCACGTGGTGGCCGACCACACCGGGAGCGACCCGGGCCGCAGCGGCAGCCGGTCGAAGGCGGCGCGGACCTGCCCGAGGTACGGCTCCCACATCGGGGTGTGGAAACCCGAACGGAACGGCAGCTCCTGACCGAGCACCCCGTCCCCGCGCAACCGCGCCACGGCGGCGGCCACTTGTGCCGGATCCCCGCAGATCACGGACTGGTGGGGGCAGTTGTCGTGGCTGACCACCACCCGGTCCAGGTCGTGGAGCGCGGCCCGGGCCCGCTCCGCGCCGCAGCCCAGCGCCGCGTACACGAGGTCGGGGACCCGGAGGTCCCTCGGTCGCAGGCAGCCGAGGAAGGTGTCGGCCGCCTCCTGCGGGTACATGCCGGCGGCCACCATCGCCGCCCACTCGCCCAGGCTGTGACCCGCCAGCACATCGGCCTCGACGCCCAGTTCGGGCAGGACGCGGGCGAAGAAGCGGCCCGTGGCGATCGCGTCGAGGGCCCGCTCCACGAGGGACCCGCCACGGGTCAGCCGGGGAGCCGCAAGCCCGAACCGCTCCGCCACGTCGTCCACCACGGGCGCGAACTCCGGCTCCAGGCCCGGGAACAGGAACGCCACCCGGCCGCCCAGCGGCTCCGGGGCGAACCACACGTCCCCGCGCCCCCGCCACGGCCGGCCGCGCGCCACCACCTTGGCGGCCAGCGCGAGCCGCTGGGGCGTGGGCCCGACCACCGCGACCCGGCAGGGTCCGTCACCGCCGGACACCGGGACGGCGGACGCCAGCCGGGCCGACAGCTGCGCCGGGGTGTCCGCACCGATGAGGAGTACGCCGCCTCCCGCGGCCGGCCCCACCGGCACGGCCGGGCTTCCCAGCGGCAGGAACCGGCGCACCGGAGCCGGGCGCGAGGCCGTCGGAGCCTCCTCCAGCACCACATGGGCGTTGATCCCGCCGAAGCCGAACGCGTCGACCCCGGCCCGGCGCGGCTGCGGCCCGCGCTCCCACGGCTCGGCCGCGCCCACCGGCCGCATCCGGGTCCGGGCCAGGTCCGGGTGCGGCTCCTCGAGGTGCAGCGTCGGCGGCAGCACCCCCTCGTACACGGCGAGCGCGGCCTTGATCAGCCCGGCCATGCCCGAGGCCTGCATGGTGTGCCCGAGCATCGACTTCACCGAGCCGAAGCCGATCCCCGGTCCGTCACCCGGCCCGGGTGGGCCGAACACCTGCGCCAGGGTGTCCAGTTCGGCCGCGTCCCCGACCGGGGTGCCCGTGCCGTGCGCCTCCAGCAGGCCCAGCGCCCCCGGCGCCCGCGGATCCAGCCCGGCCTCCCGCCAGGCCCGTTCCAGAGCCTGTACCTGGCCCGCGACCAGCGGGCTCATCAGGCTCGCCGCACGGCCGTCCCCGGCCACACCCGTGCCGCGGATCACCGCGTACACGCGGTCGCCGTCGCGCTCCGCGTCCACCAGCCGCTTCAGCAGCACCACCCCGGTGCCCTCGGACAGCAGGGTTCCGTCGGCCCGGCGGTCGAAGGGCCGGATCCGCTCGCTCGGGCTGAGCGCCCGCAGCTGCGTGAACACGCTCCACAGCGTCGCGATGTGACAGTGGTGGACCGCCCCGGCGACCACCGCGTCGCAGCGCCCGGCGGCCAGCAGCCCCACCGCCTGGTCCACCGCCAGCAGGGAGGAGGCGCAGGCCGCGTCCAGGGTGTAGGCGGGCCCGCGGAAATCCAGCCGGTTCGCGGTCCGGGCGGCGGTGAAGCTCGGCACCAGCCCGATCGACGCGTCCGGCCGCTCCGGCCCCAGCGCGTCCTGGAACGCGGAGCGCACCGCCGCGATCCGCCGCTCACCCAGCTCCGGCGCCAGCTCCCGCAGGGTCTGCGCCAACTGGTGTGCGGTACGCACCCGTTGGTCGAGCCGCGCGGTGGCCACCCCCATGAACCCGCCGCGCCCCAGCACCACCCCGATCCGCGACCGGTCGGCGGGCAGCCGGGCCTCGCCGCCCGCGTCGGCGATCGCCTCGGCCGTCGCGTGCAGGGCCAGCAGCTGGTCCGGCTCGGCCCCCTCCACGGCGGCCGGCATGATCCCGAACCGGGTCGGGTCGAAGGTGGCCAGACCGTCGACGAAGCCGCCGCGACGGCAGTAGAACCGGTCGCCCGCCCCCGGCCCGGTGGCGCCCCGCGGGTCGTAGTACACCTCGGGGTCCCAGCGCTCCGGCGGGACCTCGCCGACGCAGTCGGTACCGGCGAGCAGATTGCGCCGGTACGCGGCCAGGTCGGCGGCGCCGGGGAAGACCGCGCCCATCCCCACGATCGCGGCATCGGTCGGGCGCGGGCCGCGCCGCTCCGCGTCACGCATCGCCCCGGCCCTCCTCCGCCATCAGGACCACCTGTACGTCGCTCCCGTACGCCAGTTCGCCGAGGAACGCGGCGGTCCCCGCCTCCGGCGCGATGAGCGGGATCCCCCGCCGGGCGTACGCACGCTCCAGCTCGGGGGTGACCATCCCGCCCGCCTCCGCCGCCCACGGCCCCCAGTCGACGGACAGCACCCGGCCCGGGAAGGACTCCGCCCAGGTGTGCGCGAGGCCGTCGAGGGCGTCGTTGGCCGCGGCGTAGTCGCACTGGCCGCGGTTGCCGTACACCCCGGCGACGCTGCCGAACAGGGCGAGGAACCGGGGCGCGGGCCCATCCCCGTGCTCGGCCGCGGCGGCGGCCAGGTGGCGGGCACCGGCCACCTTCGTGGTGAACACCGCGGCGAAATCGTCCGGCCGCTTGTCGCGCAGCAGCCCGTCCCGCAGCACGCCGGCGCCGTGCACGATGCCGTCGAGGCGGCCGTGGCGTTCCCGTACGTCTGCCACGACGGCCCGTACGGCCTGCTCGTCGGTGACGTCCGCGCAGTGGTAGCGGACGGAGGCGGCCGCCGTGGCGAGGGCGGCGAGGGTGGCCCGTACCTCGCGTTCGGCGAGGATCCGCGAAGCCGCCGCCTCGATCTCCGCGGGCGTACGCAGCCCTGCGGCGATCAGGGCCGCACGCAGCGCGACCCGGTCCTGGGCCTGGGCGAAGCCGTCGTCGGCGGTGGCGGGTTCGGGGGTGCGGCCGACCAGTTCCACATGGCATCCGGTGGCGCGGGCCAGCGCGAGCGCGGTGCGGGCGGTGATCCCGCGGGCCCCGCCCGTGAGGAGGACCACCGAGCCGCGGTCCAGGGGCGGTGGACCGTCGGACGCGCGCAGTGGGGCCGGTACGGGGCGGCGGGTGACACGGGTTCCCTCGGCGGTGTAGCCCACGGAGGCTGAGGGGGCGCCGTCGGTGGCACCGCCCTCGGTGGCGGTGCTCAGTTCCGCCACCAGCTGCGCCGCGATGCGTTCCGGGTCCTCCTTGGGGTGGATGTCCACGGCGCGGACCAGCGTGCCGGGGAATTCGAGGGCGGCGCTGCGGGCGAAGCCGTGCAGACCGGCGCCGGGGGTGCCGGGGCCGGTGACGAGCAGCAGCCGTGGGGTTCCGGTGGTCAGAGCCTCCCGCAGCCCTGGGAAGGCGTCGGGCAGGACCGGCCCGGCGGTGGTCCGCAGCGCGGAGAGGTCGACGAGGCCGTCGAAGCCGGGCCCGGCCGAGGGCAGGGCCGTCGGCTCGGCGCCGAGCGCCTCCAGGGCTGCCGCCAGGGCGGGGGCGAAGCCCTGGCCGTCCTCGACGAGGCCGATGCGCAGGCCGCGCAGGGTCTCGGTGGCGCCGTCGGCCGCCGGCGCGGGCACGAGGTCCACGCGGAGTCGGATCAACGGGGGTGGCAGGGGCGCGCCGCCGGGCGTTTCGGAGGCGCCGCCGGGCGTGGCCGGTGCGGCTGCTGCGGGTGTGCGGGCGGTGATCCAGTCGACGATGCCGCGCAGGGTCTTGATCCGGGACAGCTCCTCGACCGCGGACTCGGCGGAGCCGTCGCCGTCCGGGTCCTGGGGCAGACCGATCCGGTCGGCGAGGGCGCCGATGATCTCCACCCGCTTGATGGAGTCGATGGAGAGGTCCGCCTCCAGGTCCAGTTCGGGGTCGAGCATGTCGCGGGGGTATCCGGTGCGGGTGTGGACGATCTCCAGGACGAGGTCCATGACCTCCTCGGCGGTGCGGGGGCCCGGCGGTGCGGGGACGGGGCCGGCGGGGTCGGTGGGGTGGGCGGTTCCGGCGGCGCCGGGCGCGCGCCGGGGCGTCTCCTCGGGCGCCGAGCGTGGCGAGGGGTCGGAAAGCGCGGCGGCAGTGCGTTCGGCGCCCTGCGGGGATCGCCCCGGCCCACTCCCGGCCCCACCGGCCCCGCCCCGGGGATCCGCCGGCCCGGAGCCCAGGTAGCCGAGGAGGACGTCCCGCTGGGCCTCCACCAGTTCGCGGGTGCTCCGGAGATACTCCAGTACCGTCTCCTCCCGGCCATCCGTCGTCCCGGGTACCGTCACCCGGCGGGCCGGGCGGAGGCCGCCCGGGACCGGGGCGCCGTCCGCGGTGCGGACCAGGTGGCCGTCCACCAGCCAGCCCGGTCGCCGCGGGGCGTGCTCCGGGAGGCGGGAGGCGCGGCCGCGGAAGAGGGCCTGTGGTGCCACCGGAACGCCTGCCGCCATGAGTTCGGCCACCGCCGTGACCAGCCTGAGCAGGCCGTGCTCGCCGGGCACGTCCAGCGGGACCACCGTGTGCGGCCGGCCGTGCAGGATCCGGCCGACCAGACCGGAGAGGACCCGGCCGGGGCCCGCTTCCACGAACGTCCGGACACCGGCCGCGTACATGGCCTCCACCTGCTCGACGAACCGGACCGGCTCCGCGACCTGGCGTGCGGCAAGGCTTCGTACGTCTTCGGGCGTTGTCGGATACCGGTCCGCCGTCGTGTTCGACCAGATCTGGGTGTGGGGAGTCCATATCGGTGTCGTCGCCAGTTCCGCTGCGAGGCTTCCGGCCGCCTCGGCCACCACCGGGCTGTGGAAGGCGCAGGCCACGGGGAGGGGGTCGGCCGAGAGGCCTGCCTCGTGCAGGGCCGTCACCGCCGTGGACACGGCCGCCGTCGGGCCCGAGATCACGCACTGCCGGGGCGCGTTGTGGTTCGCCACCACGCACCCGGCGCGGGCCGCGATCTCCCGTACCTCCTGCGGCGCGGCCGACACCGCCGCCATCGACCCCGGATCCGCGCCGGCGGCCGCCACGATCGCCGCGGCGCGGCGCGCGCTCAGCCGCAGCAGGCTCTCCGTGTCGTAGGCCCCGGCCGCCCACAGTGCGGTGAGCTCCCCGTACGAGTGCCCGGCGACGCAGTCCGGCCGTACGCCGAGCTCGCCGAGCAGCAGGTGCGCCGCCGCCCCCGCGAGGCCGAGGGCCGGCTGGGCCACGCGGGTGTCGGTCACGGCCGCCCGCTGCGCGGCCCGCCCCTCGGCGGTGAACGCCGCCGGCGGGAACATCGTCGACACCACCGGGGCCGGGGCCGAGTCCAGCAGGGCGCGCAGGGCGGGGAAGGCGGTGAAGAGGTCGGCGAGCATGCGCGGGCGTTGGCTGCCCTGACCGGGGAACAGGAACGCCACCTTGCCGGGCTCCGCCCCCTCCTCCCGTACGTGGACCCCCGCGCCCGGGGTCAAGGTGCGCGCCTGCGCGAGGCGGGCCGCCAGTTCGTCGAGGTCGGCCGCCACCACCGCGACCCCGGTCCGGCCGGGGGCCGCGGCGGTCTCGGCCGCCAGGTCCCGCAGGGCCCAGGGGCGCCCGGCCGCGTCGTTCTCCTCCAGTCGTGCCGCGAGCCGGGCCATCGCCCGGTCCACCGCCCGCCGGTCCTCGCCGCGGAAGCAGAACAGCTCCGCCGGCCACTCCTCCCGTCCGTGCCGGGGCTCCGCCGATCCGGCGTAACCGGTGAGGACGGCGTGGTAGTTGGTGCCGCCGAAGCCGAAGGCGCTGACCCCGGCGATCCGCCGCTCCGCGGGCACCGGCCAGGGCCGGGCCTCGCTGTCGAAGGAGAACGGGCTGGTCCCCGCCCGCCAGGCCGGGTTGGGCGTGTCGATGTGCAGGGTCGGGGGCCGCACGCCCGTGTGGACCGCCCGGGCCGCCTTGATCAGCCCGGCCAGCCCCGCCGCGCACTTGGTGTGCCCCAGCTGCGATTTCACGGAGCCCAGTGAGCAGGCTCCGGGCTCGGCCCCGGACGCGGTGAACAGCTCGCTCAGCACGGAGAGTTCGGTGCTGTCCCCGACGACGGTTCCCGTGCCGTGCGCCTCGATCAGGCCCACCTCGCCGGGCGTGATGCCGGCCCGCGCGTAGGCCCGCTCCAGTGCCCGCCGCTGCCCTTCCGGCCGGGGTGCGGTCAGGCCGAGCGACCGGCCGTCGCTGGCGGCGCCCACCGCCTTGATCACCGCGTACACGCGGTCGCCGTCGCGTTCCGCGTCCGCGAGCCGCTTCAGGACGAGCGCGCCCACGCCCTCGCCGAGCGCGATCCCGTCGGCGGCGGCATCGAAGGGCCGGCAGCGCCCGCCGGGCGACAGGGCGCGGACGGAGGCGAACATCAGGTAGTCGTTGATGCCGTTGTGTACATCGGCGCCGCCGCACAGGACCATGTCGCTGTCGTGGTCGCGCAGTTGGCGGCAGGCGAGGTCGAGCGCGGCGAGCGAGGAGGCGCAGGCGGCGTCGACCGTGCAGTTCGCGCCGCCCAGGTCGAGACGGTTGGCGACCCGCCCGGCGATGACGTTCGCGAGGATCCCGGGGAAGGAGTCCTCGGTGAGGCGCGGCAGCTGCTCGTCCAGCTCGGCCGGGAGATCGCCCAGGTAGGCGGGGTGCAGCGCGCGCAGCCCGTACGCGCCCGCGAGTTCGGTACCGGCCTCCGCGCCGAAGACCACCGAGGTGCGGGACCGGTCGAAGGCGCGCTCCTTGCCGTAGCCCGCGTCCCCGAGGGCCCGCGCCGAGATCTCCAGGGCCAGCAGCTGCACGGGCTCGATCCCGGCGAGCGAGGCGGGCGGGATGCCGTGCGCGAGGGCGTCGAAGGGCACCGGGCCGAGGAAGCCGCCCCAGCGGGAGGGGGTGCGCTCACCGGCCCGGGCCTGGTCGGCGTCGTAGTAGAGCGCCGGGTCCCAGCGTTCGGCCGGCACCTCGGTGACGGCGTCGGTTCCGGCGAGGACCATCGCCCAGTAGGCGGCCAGGTCCGGGGCGCCCGGGTAGGCGCAGGCCATCCCGACGATCGCGATGTCGAGCGGGTCGGCCGTCCGCCGTGCCCCCTGCGCCGACGGCCCGAAGGCGGCGAGTTCACGGGCCCGCCGCTCCAGCAGGGCCGTGGCCCCCTCGGTGACCTGCGCGTGCAGCGCCGCGATCGTGGTGGTCGCCGTGCGCAGGGTGGCGGCCTGGCCCAGCATGAACAGCCCGTCCGTCCGCTGCTGCTCCTCGGTGACCGGTTCGAGGCCGGTCCCGTCGGGGCTTCTGCGCAGGCCCTTGCCGGCGATCCGCAGCCGCCCCAGGTTCAGCCGCTCCAGCTCCTCCCACATCGCGCGCGGCTCGATTCCGCTCTCCGTGAGCCGGCGGCGGGTCGCCTCGAAGGCCGCGGCGTACGGGGTGTCCGCGCACCGGGTGGCGTGGCCCGGCGCGGTGTGCAGCAGGACGGTGTCCGCGCACTCCACCGCCGTCCGCTGGAAGCCCGGCCGGATCGCACCCGCAGCCACGGCCTCCTCGGTGAACAGGTAGGCGGTGCCCATGAGTACGCCGATCCGGGCTCCCCGGGCGGCCAGGGGAGCGGCGGCGGCCACCGCCATCGCGGCGGACCGCTCGTCGTGGATGCCGCCCGCGAACAGCACGTCCAGGGCTTCGGGTTCGGGGCAGGCGAGCAGGCGTTCGATCTGCTCCTCCCAGAGCGGGAAGGAGGCGCGCGGCCCGACGTGGCCGCCGCACTCCAGCCCCTCGAACACGAACCGCCGGGCCCCCTCGGCGAGGTAGCGCTCCAGCAGGCCGGGCGAGGGCACGTGCAGGTGGGTCCGGATGCCGGCCGCCTCCAGCGGGGCCGCCTGCGCCGGGGTGCCGCCCGCGATGATCGCGTAGGGCGGGGCCGCCTCGGTCACGGCGGCCAGTTGTTCCCGGCGCAGCTCGGGCGGGGCGAAGCCGAGCAGGCCCACGCCCCAGGGGAGGTCCCCGAGCCGCTCGGCCGTCTCCGCCAGCAGCCGGCGTACGGCGGGGCCCTCCATGACCGCGAGCGCGAGGTACGGGACCCCGCCCGCGGCGGCCACCGCCGCGGCGAAGGCGGCCTGGTCGCTCACCCGTGTCATCGGGCCCTGCGCCACGGGGTGCGGCCGCCCGAGCGGCCGGGCCCGCACCGCCGCTTCCAGGTGCCCGGCGACTGCCGCCCGTACGGCCTGCACGACGCCGCCCGTGGTCCGGTACCGGGCGGCCAGCCGGGCCGCCGAGGCCCCGTCCTGCCCGACGGGCAGCAGCTGGGTCCGCAGGTCGCGGGCGCCGAGCAGGGCGGGTACGGGCCCCTCGGGCGGGGTCAGGCCGGGCCGTGCGAACACCCGGTGCCCGTCGGCCGTCCGGGTCTCGGAGCCGTCCATCGCCCGCAGCGCGGCGGTGACTTCCTCCGGGAGCCCGGCCTCGCCCTCCCTGGTCAGGGCCAGTTGTACGTCGAGCAGTACCCCGGCGGCCCCGCCCGCGACGGCCGCGGCCGCCGTGTGCGGTCCGATCCCGCCGCAGGCCCGTACGGGCACCCGGACCGCGGGGTCGCCGAGGAGCTGCTGGAGGAGGACGAAGGTGGTGGCCGGGCCCACCCGGCCGGCCCCCTCATGGCCCTTGGCCACCAGTGCCTCCGCCCCGGCGGCCACGGCCGTCCTGGCCTCGGCCGCGCCGGTGACCTCGGCCCACACCCGGGGCCGCCCGGCCGCCGCGGCCCATGCGGCGACCCGCTCGGGGGTGTACGCGGCGGGGTCGGCGAGCAGGACCGTGTCCACCGCGGCGGGCAGCTCCCCGGGGCCGAGCGGGCAGCCGGCCGGCACCCGCACCCCGTACCGGGCGCCGCCGCCGAGCCGGCGGCCCAGCTCCGCGAATCCGCGCCGCGCGGCGTCGGCGTCCCGGCCGAGGTCGAGCAGGCCGAGGGCCCCGGCGCGTTCGGCGGCGGTCACGACGGCCGGGTGGGGTTCCTCGAAGGGGCTGACCGCGACGACGAGGTCACGGGTGACGGCGGGCTGCGGGTGGGGGGTCACGGGCGCTCCTCTTCCAATGCTGTGGGACATGGCGGAGTGCAGGACGAAAGAACGGGCGAGCGGGCGAGCGGGCGAGCCGACGAGCCGACGAGCCGACGAGCCGTGCAACGGCGGTGCGGGGCGGGCCGGAAGACGGGGGAGTGCGGTGGTCGCGCGCACCGGCCGGGACACCCACCGCGGGTACGGCGGGCTTGAACCGTGGTCAAACACCCGCATGCCGCGTTGCATCGTGCGGTGGCCGCCGTGCACTGTCAACAGCCATGCGGAATACGGTGCTTCGTTCCGGCGGCATACACGTGCCACCCCCGATTCCGCCCCGGCGGGCCCACGACACCCCCCGGCCGGGCCGGTGGCCTGCGGCGTTTCCCGCCGGGCCGGGCCGACCCCGCCGCGCGGGCCGGCGCGCCACCGCCCTCGGGGACATGCCGCACCGGCATGCGCACGCGCCGACCGGGCATGTCCGGCACCCGGGACTCGGCCGGATGTTCATCCGTCGAGCCCTTACAGGTACAGCCCCACGCGGTTACCGTCCGGTCATGACCCCCACCCTCGCGCAGCTCCGCTACCTCGTCGCCGTCGCCGACTGCCGGTCCATCACCGGGGCCGCAGCCTCGGTCTTCGTCGCCCAGTCCGCGCTGTCCCGGGCCGTGCAGGCCATGGAGCGCGATCTCGGCGTCGAGCTCCTGGCCCGGCGGGGAAGGGGGGTGGACCTCACACCGGAGGGGGCCCGGGTCGTCCGGCTGGCCCGGACCGTGCTCAACGCGGTGGAGGCCATCGACGACATCGGGACCCCGCACGGCGGGGGCGCCCGGACGGTCCTGACGCTGGTCACCACCCCCACCCTCGCCCTCGACCTGGCCACCGACCTGATCGCGGCCTTCACCGGGCGGCACCCGGCCGTCGACGTCCGGCTCCAGCAGCACGGCAGCAGGGAGGCCCTGGTCGAGGAGATCACGCAGGGGCGCTCGGAGCTGGCCCTGGTCGACCTGCCCGTCGACAAGGAGCTCTCCACCCACTTCATCCAGGAACGGGAGGTGGTGCTGATATCGCCGCCGGGCTCCCGGCTGCCCCATCCGATGCCCCTGCGCATGCTCGACGGGCTGCCCATGGTGCTGCCCACTCCGGGGACCGGCCGGCGCACCGAGATGGAGGCCATGTTCAGCTGCCTCGGAGTACGGCCGCTCCCCACCCTGGAGGTCGACGAACGCCTCGCCTGGGTGACGGGGGTGACGGACGGACGGGGCTCCCTCATCTGGTACCGGGACGTGGTGCCGAGGGCCTTCGGGAGCCGGGCCGAGATCCGCTCGTTCACGCCGCCGCTGCTGCGCCCGGTGGGCATCGCCCACGCCCGGCGGCCGCTCAGCCGGGCGGCCCGTGCGTTCATCGCACAGGCCGGGCACAAAGCACCCGTACGGGAGCCGGTGCGCTGACCTGACATGCCCCCGCGGCATTGAACGATGCTCGAACGGGCGGGTGCCGGGTCTGGCACGCCCACCGACGTCCCCTCACATTGTGCGCATGTCCCGACTCCTGACACCCCCATGGGCGGCCGCCCTCACGACCGCGGCCCTCGCCGCGATCCTGCCCGCGCTCGCCTGGACGGCCACGGCCACCGTCACCGCAACCGCCTCCACGGGCTCCGCCGCCCCACCGGCAGCCGCCGTGGCTGCGGCGCCGGAGAAGAAGTGCACCCTCCCCGGCGGCCTCGCGGAGCTCAGCAGCCTCGCTATGAGCCGCAGGCATCCAGGGGTGTTCTACGCCGTCAACGACAGCGGGAACACCAACCAGGTCTTCGCCGTCGACTGCAACGGCGCCACCGGCCGGCTGCTGGCCACCTTCACCGTCTCCGGCGTCGGCAACACCGACTGGGAAGGCCTGGCGCTCGGTACGGACGCGGGCGGCGGCCCGGCGATCCTGGTCGGCGACATCGGGGACAACCTCGGCGGGCGCGCGGAGATCACCGTGCACCGGTTCGCCGAGCCCGATCAGCTCACGAACGCCACAGTGACGCCCGTGACCTACCGCTTCGCCTACGCCGACGGAAAGCACGACGCCGAGTCCCTGCTCGCCGACCCCGTGACCGGCCGGCTCTACGTCGCCAGCAAGCTCATCGGAGCCGCCGGCCGGCTGTACCAGGCCCCACTGCCGCCGGTGACCGGTCAGGTCAACACCCTCACCGCGGTCCGGCCCGGCCCCGTGTTCGCCACCGACGGCGCCTTCTCGCCGACGGGTGCCTCGTACACCCTGCGCAGTGGCGGGCCGCTGGGGGCCAATACCGCCTCCGTGTACGACACGGCCGGGGTCAAGCTCGCGGACGTCGCCCTCCCGGCCCAGTCGCAGGGGGAGACGGTGACGTACGCCGACTGCGCGAACCTGCTCGTCGGTTCGGAGAACGACACGCAGATCTGGCGGGTCCCGCTGCCACCGGAGGCCACCCCGGGCTGCGGCACCAACCCCACGCCGATCCCGACACCCACACCCACACCCACACCCACACCGACACCCGCCCCCGGCGGGCTGAAGCTCACCGACCCCGGCCCGCAGACGTGCACGTTCAACCAGCCCTGCACCGTCCGGCTCACCACCACCGGGGCGAAGCCCCCCGTCCGGTACGCCGCCACCGGCCTGCCGTGGGGCCTGGCGCTCGACAGCGCCTCCGGGCGGATCACCGGCAAGCCCTGGGGCAGCGGCGCCTTCCGGGTCACCGCCACCGCGAGCGACGCCACCGGAGCCACCGCGGGCACCACCTTCACCCTGACCGTCGGCTGGTTCTGAGACGGGACGGGAACGGGCTTGTCCAACCCACCCCCGAGGCCGCACTGTTGACCGAGTTTCGTCCCTCAGGTCAGGAGAACCGGCTTGTCGTCCCCCATCTCGCCCGTCCCGCAGGCTCCGGGTACCCCGTACGTGATCGACCCCGCCGGCGGCTGCCCGCACGCCCTCAACGCCCGGCTGCGCGCCGAACACGGCGCGGTGGCGGAGGTCGTGCTCCCCGGTGGGGTCCCCGGGGCGGTCGTCCTGGGGCACGACGCGCTGAAGGAGTTCCTCGCCCACCCCGACGTGGCCAAGGGCGCCCGGCACTTCCCCGCCCTGCACGACGGCACCATCCCCGCCGACTGGCCGCTGCGGGTCTTCGCCAACGCCCAGGGCATGCACACCGCGGACGACGCCGACCACCGCCGCCTGCGCGGGCTCGTCGGCAAGGCCTTCACCATCCGCCAGGTGGAACGGCTGCGGCCGCGCGTCGAGGAGCTGACCGCCGAACTCCTCGACGACCTCGGGCGGGCCGCGGCCGGCTCCCCGGACGGGACCGCCGACCTGTACGAGCACTTCGCCCTCCCGCTCCCGATGAACGTCATCTGCGAGCTGCTCGGCGTGGACCCCGAGCACCGGGGCCGGCTGCACCACCTGACCAACCAGGTGATCATCGCCACCGACATCACCCCGGCCGAGAAGATGGCCGCCCTGCAGGAACTCATGGCCCTGACCGGAACGATCGCGGCCGCCCGCGCCGCGAACCCCGGCGAGGACCTCACCAGTGCGCTGATAGCCGCCCGCGAGGACGACGGGGACCGGCTCACCGAGGTGGAACTCATCGGCACCATGCGGCTGATGCTCGTCGCGGGCCACGAGACCACCCTCAACCTGATCGTCAACGCGGTCCGTGCCCTGTGCGCCCACCGCGACCAGCTCGCGCTGGTCCTGGACGCCAAGGCCACCTGGTCGGACGTGGTCGACGAGACCCTGCGCTGGGACACCCCGGTCAGCTGGTTCCCGTTCCGCTACCCCACCCGCGACCTGACCGTCGACGGGACCGTGATCCCGCAGGGCACCCCGGTGCTCGCCGGATACAGCGCGGCGGGCCGCGATACGTCCTTCCACGGGCCGGACGCCGACCGCTTCGACATCACCCGCCCCACGGCCGCCCGCAGCCTCGCCTTCGGCCACGGCGCCCACTACTGCACCGGGGCCCCGCTCGCCCGGCTGGAGGCCACGATCGCCCTGGAGCGGCTCTTCACCCGCTTCCCGGACCTCGACCTCGCGGTCCCGGACGCCGAACTCCCGTACCAGAACAGCTTCATCAGCAACAACGTCCGCTCACTGCCGGTCCGCCCCGGCCGGCAGGCCACCGCCACCGCCTAGCGCCCGGACGCGTACGTCCACCGCGTGCCACCCCGTCGCCCCGTCCGGCACGGTCCCGGTGCGGACCCCCGTCTGCACCGCGCCCGTGCCGTCCGTGGCACGGACCTCCAGGGTGTGCCGCCCGGGGGTGGCGTCCCACGGCCAGACCCACTGCCGCCAGGTGTCGACGCCGTCCGCCGCCCCCAGCCGCGCCTCCTGCCAGGGGCCGCCGTCCACCCGTACCTGGACCCGGTCGATCCCGCGGTGCTGGGCCCACGCCACCCCGGCGACGGGCACCCGGCCCGGCGCCAGGTCGGCGTACGGGCGCGGCGTGTCGATCCGCGACTGCGTCTTGACCGTGGCCTGCTGGGCCCAGGACCTGCGCACCCAGTAGGCGTCGTAGGCGGCGAAGGTGGTCAGCCGCAGCTCGGTGAGCCATTTGCAGGCGGAGACGTACCCGTACAGCCCCGGTACGACCATCCGGACCGGGAACCCGTGGGCGAAGGGCAGCGGAACGCCGTTCATGCCGACGGCCAGCAGCGCCGCCCGGCCGTCCATCACGGCCTCGACCGGTGTGCCGATGGTCATGCCGTCCACCGAACGCGCCACCAGCTGGTCGGCGGGCCCGCCCTCGGACGGCGGCCGCACCCCCGCCTCGCGGAGCAGGTCCCCGAGGCGTACGCCGAGCCAGCGGGCGTTGCCCGCGTACGGGCCGCCGACCTCGTTGGACACACAGGTGAGGGTGATGTCGTGCTCGACCACCGGGCGGGCGAGGAGTCCGTGCAGATCCAGGGTCAGGGGCCGGGCCACCCCCTCCCCGTGGATGCGCAGCCGCCAGGTGTCCGCGTCCACGCGCGGGACGACCAGCGCGGTGTCCACCCGGTAGAAGTCCTGGTCCGGGGTGAGGAACGGGCCGAGCCCGGGCACCCGCAGATCCGCCCCGGCGGGCACCGGCGGCGCGGGCACGGTGGGCCGGGGGAGGAAGAAGCGGGCCCGGGAGGCGGTGGCCTCGGCGCTGCCGTGCGCACCCAGCCGCCGTGCCCCGAGCCCGACCCCCGCCGACGCCGCGAGGACGGCGACCACCAGCCGGCCGAAGCGGCGCCGGTCCATCGATCCGGCCCCGCCCGGCGAGGCTCCGGCCGGGCGGGTCCGCCACCCGGCCCTGACCAGCAAGTACAGCACCCCGGCCGAGACCAGTGCGCCCACCAGCGAGGGCAGCGCGTCCTGCCAGGAGGCATCCGGCCGGCTCAGCGCGGCCAGCGCCCCCACCAGCCCGCATCCGCCCGTGACGGCGATCGCGGCCGGGAGGTGGCGTACGGCGAGCAGCCCGGTGCCGACGGCGACCGCGGCCAGCGCGACGAGGATGCCGAGGCCCAGCACCAGCTTGTCGGAGGTGCCGAACAGCCGGATGGCCCATTCCCGGACGGCCACCGGCGTCAGGTCGACCACGGCCCCGCCGACGGCCGTGACCGGCGAGGCCTCGGGCCGGCCGGCCGCCGCGGCCAGCTGCGCGGCCGCCAGTCCGGCCACGGCCGCGACGATCCCGCTGACGGCGCCCATTGCACGCCGCGGCCGCGCGGAACGGCTCGGGTCTGACTCCACACGGCCAGTGTCCCGCGCCCGGGCCCTCCCGTGCCGCCGCCGTGCCGTCGGGCCTGACCGTCTTGCGCCCAGGGTGAAAGGACCACGCCCCGAGTGAACAGACCGTGGCGACGGCGGGGTGCGGGGCAACGATCACGGCATGCCCTCCCTTCACTCCACGCAAGCGTGGATACCGTGCCCCTGAAACCCGCGCGGATCCTCCGCACCTCGCCCTACCGGCCCGTACTCACCCACTCGACGCTGCGCCGCCTGTTACCGGGGTTCACCGTCTCCTCCCTCGGCGACGGCATGGCCGTGGTCGCCGTGAGCTGGCTGGCGATCGAGATCGCACCGGCGGCGGAACGCGCCCTGTGGGTCGCGCTGGCGGCCACCGCCTACACCCTCTCGGGCGCCGTGGGCGCGGTCCTCCTCGGACCGCTCCTGCGACACCGCTCCCCGGCCCGGCTCGTCGCCTGCGACGCCCTGCTGCGCGCCGCCGCCCCAGGCCGTGTCCGCAAAGTCCCGCCTGCCCCGCGACGCCTGGCACCGCACCTCGCCGCGTTGTCGGGCCGCCCGAGTACGTCCAGTACACGGGCGGCCCTCCGCCTTGCGATGCACGGCACCAGACGCCGCGGGGCCCGCCCTCCGGGCGGCCGGCGCTACTTTGCGGACACCCCCTCGGCGCGATCCCCGTGTTCCACGTGCTCGGGGCGCTGAGCATCGAGCTGTACGTGGTGCTGCTCGCCGCCTCCTCCGTCCTCCACTCGTGGGGCCGGGCCGGCATCCACACCCTGCTGGCCCGCCTGCTGCCGGAGCGCGACCACCTGGCCGGCAACGCCGTCCTGTCGGGCATCGGGTCGCTCTCCACTGTCTTCGGCCCGCCGCTCGCCGGCGCCCTGATCCTGTGGGGCGGCGCCGCCACCGTGATCGCCGTCGACGCGGCGACCTTCCTCGTCCTGGCCGCCACCTTCCTCTTCGGCGTGCCGCACGAGGACGCGCCCGCGCCCGGGGAGGGCGGCTCCCGTTCCGCGGGCTTCGCCGTCATCCGGCGCGCCCCCGCCCTGCTGGGCCTGCTCGCCCTGAGCTTCGCCTTCTTCTGCCTCTTCGGTCCCGTGTACGTGGCGCTGCCGCTGTACGCGTCCAACGGGCCGGGAGCTCCCGCCGCCGTGCTGGCCGCCTTCTACACGGCGTTCGGCGCCGGGGCCGTCCTCGGTTCCGTACTGACCGGGTACCTGGGCCGGCTGCCGATCCGGCCGGCCATGACCGGCATCGTCGTCGTCTTCGGCCTCTGCATGCTGCCGGCGGGCCTGGGGGCGCCGACGGCCGTCGGCGTCGCCGGGTTCGCAGCCGCCGGGCTGCTCTGGCCTCCGTACGCCTCGCTCTCCACGGCCTTCTTCCAGCGGTCGGCCCCGCCGGACCTGCTTCCCCAGACGCTGGCCGCGAGCACCGCGGTCCAGCTGCTCGCGGTGCCGCTCGGCACCGCGCTGGGCGGCCCGCTGGTGGCCGGGCTCGGCGCCCGGGGGACCCTGCTGGCCTCGGCCGTCTCGATCGCCGTCCTCGGCCTGGTGGCCGCCGGGGCCGTACGGGCGGGGCGGAAACGAGGTACATGACCCCGCGGCGCGGGCCCGCCCGGACCCGGGCAGGCCCGCGCCGCGGGTCAGCGGGTGGCGGCACCCCGCTACGGCAGGGCCGCCGCGATCTCGGCGGCCAGCCGGTACGGGTCACCGGTCGGCCGGTCCGGATGGCGGGTGGTGCGCTGCGCCCACTCCGCCTCGAAGGCGTGCCAGTCGATCTCCCGCGGCGCGGCCTTCTTCACCAGCGCCTCGTCCAGCGACGCGAAGTAGCGCGCCCACCGGGGCGCGTACAACTCCGAGATCAGGCCGCTCCATTCGCGGTTCGCGTAGTCGTGCAGGAAACCGCCCTCGCTGGTGCTGCGGCGGCCCCACACGCTCAGCAGCGAGCGGGCGTCGTACTCGTACCGGTCCCGCTCGGCCTCGTCCGCACCCCAGGAGCGCGCCGCGGACAGCCAGGTGCCGAGGAGGAAGGCCGGGTCGGATCCGGTGACCGCCTCCAACTTCCGCTCCCCGTCCTGCCATTCGGCCGTCAGGGCCCGGAAGCGGGTCAGGTCCTTGGCCTCGTGGGCCGCCTTGATCTTCGGCAGCAGCACCCGCGAGTGGTTGGCGAGGGCCTGCCGGGCGGTGTCCACCAGGTCGAAGCGGTAGGCGCTGGAGCCGCGCAGCGCCGGATCCACCTTCAGCAGGTGGTCCAGGGCCCTGCGCACCGAACCGGCCGGATAGCGCATGGACTTCGGGCTCCAGTACGCCGCCCCGGCCGCGGTCAGGCTCGGCCGGGCGGTGAACAGGCTGTCCTGCGACTCCGACCACAGGCCCGAGGAGGTGCTGTACGGCCCCTTGCGGAGCTCCTCCCAGGCCGCGGCCGCCGCGGCGTCCGGGCGGCCGTACCGGCGGGCCGCGAAGTCGGCGAACCACCGGCGCTGGTCGATCGGCCCGCGCTCCCACGCCAGATCGGTGAAGAGGTCGAAGGCGGCCGGGTTGGTCCCGGTGGCCTCCGGCAGGTAGGCGATCCCGGCGAGCGCGCTGTGCGCCTTGTCCCGCCAGGGGCCGAACCGCTCGATCCACACGGAGCTGTTCGCGCCGACCGTGGTGTGCCCGCCGAAGTTGTAGATGGTGCCCATCGCGTACGGGGCCCCACCCCAGCGGGCCTCGCGGTCGAGCCGGTTGTACCGGTCGGACAACCCGTCCAGGATCAGCAGCTTCGAGGTGTCCACCCCGGCCAGCAGCTCCGCGGTGGGGTCGTCCTGCCAGCCCAGCACCGCCCACAGCGCACCCGGACGGGCGGCGTGCAGTGCGCGCTGGATGGCGCCGGCGGCGGCGCGGACGTCGACGGAACCGGTCTGACCGCCCTCGTGCAGCGGGCTCATCCGGTACATCGTGCTGTCCCCGAACACCTCGCGCTGCTCGGCGTAGTACGCGGCGGCCAGCCTCCCGAACACGGGCGAGGCGGGGTCCAGCCAGTCCGGGCGGTCGAAGCCCGCCCAGTCGCCCTGCGCCACCGTCGCCGCCCCCGGGTTGCGCGCGGCGAACCCGGGCGGCACGGTGCCGAAGAAGCCCGGCAGCACCGGGGTCATGCCGAGCCCGCGCAGCTGCTCGGCGATCCGCCCGCCCAGCTCGGCGCGCTCGCGCATCAGCCGCTCGGTGACCGGGCCGCCGAAATCGCTCAGGTTCTGCAGCAGCCACCAGCTCTGGTGGCCGGGGCCGGGGATCCACTGCCGCAGCTCCTCGGCGGAGTAGCCGAACCCCTGGAGCGCCCGGTAGTACGGGTACTCGGCGCCGACCTGTACGAACACCTCGTTGATGCCGTGCAGGGCGAGCAGGTCGATCTGCCGCTGGTGCTCCTCGAAGGAGCGGTACGGGCCGGAGTACCCGTCGTCGGTGTCGTTCAGCGCGTACCGGTGCGGGACCTGCGCGCCGCGGGTGACCGGCGCCGGGACCGCCGGCAGCCGGCCGGGCAGCATGCCGATGCTGTCGCCGGGCCAGCCGATGTCGACCCCGGCGACGTGCTGGAGGTACCAGCCGACGCCCGTGAGCAGGGTGGCCCCGGTGCTGCCGCGCACGGTGATCGCGCCGGCGGTGCCGGACACGGTGAAGGTGTCGGAGGCGGCGGTCGTGTCGGGAACCAGCGTGAACTGCCCCCAGTGGCGCGGGAGCAGCCGCCGCAGGGCGGCCCGCGCGGGCGCGACGTCGAAGGTGTCGGCCCGGCCCGGACGCGGGGCGGCACCCGGGTGCGCGGGCGCCGGTACGGCGGCACGTGCGGGCGACCCCGCGCCCGGGGCGGTGGCCCCGGGCGCGGGCCCCGCGCAGATCAGTGCCAGCAGCGCCGCGGGAAGGGCGGCGAGGGCGAGCGGGCGCCGGGTCCTCGGCCTGCGCCCGCTGCGATGCGTCGGGTTCCTCATCCGTTCGCCCGGCCGTCAGACCGGCAGGGCCCAGGCCTGGTCGACCCGGTGGTCGCCGCACTCTGTCAGCCGCAGCCGCTCGGCCGGGGCGGAAGCCGCGGGAGCCGTCAGGCACATCCCGCTGACTTCCTCCACGAGGGTTCCGTCGCGGCGCTGCGACCAGCTCTGGCCGGGCTGCTCCGCCGCACGGTCCGAGCAGTCGGCCAGTTCCACGATGCGGTCCTCACCCGCCGACAGGCATTCGCCGGCCAGCCGCAGGGTCGCGTCCTTGCCCGCGGTCCAGCGCTGGTCGGGGGCTCCGGTGCAGGCGGCCATCACCACGGCGCCGACACCGGTGGTGTTGGCGCCGTCGGCACAGCGGGCGCCGTCACCGACGATCTGCCCGGTCGGCACGGCCTGGGCGCAGGCGCGGGGGCTGAGCCGCCAGACCCCGGTGTCGTGCCCGGCCACCTTGCCGGTCAGCGTCTCGGTGACCTCGCGGCTCGTGCCGGTCCACAGGTCCTGGGCACCGGCGGTGCAGTCGCCGAGGCCGATCTCGTCGAGCGGCACGTTGATGTCCCGGGTGGCGGAGGAGCGGTTGAGCACGGCCACCGCGCGGTCGCCGTTCGCGAGCGGCCGCACCAGGATCTCGAAGGTGGCGTTGGAGGAGACCACGGAGCCCTGACGGCCCATCGGGTCCTGGTCCAGCTGGATCATCCGGGTGTTGCCGAGGGCCGTGAGGCCCGCCGGGGTCAGCTTCGAGACGTCGGACGAGAGGATGAAGGGGGAGGCCATCATGGCCCACAGGGCGACCTGGCTGCGGCTCTCGGCGGCCGTGAGCCCGGGGGCGCCCGCGATCAGGAAGTCGGGGTCGTTCCAGTTGCCGGGGCCCGCGTACCGGCCGAGCCAGCGGTTGTAGCCGTAGTTGCCGAGCACCGCGCTCCACCGCGAGGTGGCGGGTGCGGCCGGGTTGTAGACCTTGATGTCCTTGCCCTCGCGCCACAGGTGGCCGGTCTCGCCGACCCAGCCGAGGACCTTGTGCCAGTCGGAGCCGCCCCACTCGCCCTGCTGGAAGTAGGCGGGCGCGGAGGCCGACAGGACCATGTCCCGACCGCTCTCCCGCAGGGCCTTCGCGACGTCGTTGTAGGCGTCGCGGTAGGCCTCCTCCTTGGTCGCGCCCTCCGGGACCCAGAGGTTGCACCCGTCCATCTTGACGTAGTCCACCTTCCAGGAGGCGAACTGGCGGGCGTCCTGGGCGTAGTGGTCCGCGCCGCCGCCCTGGGGGGCGCCGCTGCCCGGATACTTCTCGCAGGTGAGGGAGCCCGCGTCCTGGTAGATGCCGAACTTCAGGCCCTTGGCGTGCAGGTACTCGCCGAGCCAGGCCATGCCGTGCGGGAACTTCGCCGTGTTGACGACCAGACTGCCCTGCGCGTCGCGGCTCTTGGTCATCCAGCAGTCGTCGACGGTCACCGTGTCGTAGCCCTTGGCGGCGAGCCCGGTGGACACGAGCGCGTCGGCGTTGGCCACCACCTTGGCCTCGTCGATGTCGCACATGTAGTGCGCCCAGTTGTTCCAGCCCATGGGAGGGGTGAGCGCGAGCGGGGTGTCCGAGGTCGCCCGGGGCTCGGCCGCCGCAGGGGCGGGGGAGAGCGCGAGGGCGAACAGGGCGGCCGCGGTCAGGCAGGGGAGCGTTGCACGCAGGCGAGGCGGCACGGAGTCTCCTTGACGTGGGGGCAGTCGTGGGCCCAGTGCAGCGAGACGATTACCCACTGTCAACAGAAGTCGCTGATTGTCGGCCGATGACCAGCAATATGGCTGCAACCGTTGTCACACGAAAGTGCAGATACGTCGTATGTTACGGTGTATCTCATGCCGCGAAGATCAGCCGCCCTGGACCGTGCGACCCCGGAGGCCATCGCCGTCGCCGCCCTGCGGATCCTCGACGAGCAAGGGCCCGGCCACCTGAGCTTCCGCAGCCTCGCCGACCGGCTCGAGGTCTCCCACGCCACCGTGCAGCGCCGGTGCACCGACCTCGCCGGCCTGCTCGACCTGTGCACCGAGCACCTCGCCGGGCAGCTCCCCGAGATCCCCGCCGGCACCGACTGGGCGCGGGCCACCGAAGAGCGGTTCCGCGCCCTGTACCTGCTGCTCACCGCCCACCCCGGACTGCTGGCGCTGCGCGGCAGCCGGCCCTGGCTCGGACGTCAGCTGCTGGCCCGGCTCGTCGAGCCCGCCCTCGCCGACAGCGTGGCCGCCGGGATGACCGCCGCCGAGGCGATGACCGCCTACCGCCGCATGTACCTGCTCACCCTGGGCAGCGCCGCCTTCGTGGACCACCGGGATCCGGCCGCGGCAACCGCTGCCTCGCGGGCGGCCCTGGCCGCGCTGGATCCCGAGGAGTTCCCCGTGCTCGCGGGCGGACTGCCCGACGTACTGCCGGCCCTGACGGACCACGAGGTCTACTACGGAGCCCTGCGCCAGCTGATCGAAGCCGCCCGGCCCGACCGGCCCACCACCCGCACCTGATGGGGAGACAGCCCATGCACGCAGCACCGGCCCAGCAGCTCGACCACGCCGCCGTCCGCGCCGCCGCCGACCGGATCGCGGGCGGGATACGCCCCGTCACGGTGGCGCCCGCGGCCGAAGCGGGGGTCTGGTACGCACTGGAGTACCTCCAGCACACCGGCTCCTTCAAGGCCCGCGGCGCCCGCAACTTCCTCGCCGCCCACCACGAGGCCGGCGCCCTCCCGGCCGCCGGAGTCACCATCGCCTCCGGCGGCAACGCCGGGCTCGCCTGCGCCTGGGCGGCCCGCGCGCTGTCCGTGCCCGCGACCGTGTTCCTGCCCGCCAACGCCCCGCGGGTGAAGGTGGACCGGCTGCGCGGGTACGGGGCCGAGGTACGGCTCGTCGGCGACCGGTACGCCCAGGCGCTGGCCGCCTGCGAGGAGTTCGCCGCCGAGAGCGGGGCGCTGAGCAGCCACGCCTACGACCACCCGCTCATCGCGGCGGGCGCCGGCACCCTGCTGGAGGAGATCCGGGCCGCCCTGCCCGGCCTGGACACGGTGGTCGTCGCGGTCGGCGGCGGCGGACTGTTCGCCGGGGTCGCCACGGCCGCGCGCGAACACGGCGTACGGGTGGTGGCGGTCGAGCCGGAGAACTGCCGGGCCCTGAACGCGGCCCTGGCGGCGGGCCGGGTCGTGGACGTGGCCGTGGAATCCGTCGCCGCCGATTCCCTGGGGGCCACCCGCGTCTCGGCGGACGCGCTGGCCGCCGCGCAGCACGAGAACGTCACGTCGGTCCTCGTGCCCGACACGGAGATCACGGCCGCCCGGCGCGCGCTCTGGGAGGAGCACCGGATCGTGGTCGAGGCGGGCGCGGCCACCGCCGCGGCGGCGCTGCGCGCGGCGCCGCAGCCCCTGGGCGGCCGCGTCGCCGTCATCCTCTGCGGCGCCAACACGGACCCCCGGGACCTCGTGGAACAGGCTGAACAGCCGCTGACGTCCGCGGTGTGACGGGATCACGGGTATGACGACCACCGAGCTGATCCCCGTCGCCGGCGGCGGCCGCATCTGGGCCGAGAGGGCCGGGGACGGTCCCCCGCTCGTCCTGCACCACGGATCGGTCCACGACAGCCGTCTGTGGGACCGCGTCTTCGCCGCGCTGGCGCGGCACCGCACCGTGGTTCGCTACGACGCCCGGGGGCATGGACGATCGACGCCCGCGACCGCGCCGTTCCGCTACGAGGACGACCTGCTGGCGGTCCTGGACCGGTTCGGCTTCCGGTCCGCGGAGCTCGTGGGGTTGAGCATGGGAGGAGAGGTCGCGCTCGACTTCACCCTGGAACATCCCGAACGGGTCCGCTCGCTGACGCTGATCGCGGCGTCCGCCGGCGGGCACGAGTGGCCCCGGAGCCCCGAGACGGACGCGTACGCCGCGGCGCTTCGCGGATCGGACGCACGCCGCATCGCCGAGCTGGAACTGACGGTCTGGGCGAGCCTGGGCGACCGGGCCCCGGGTTTCGACGTCATCGAACCGATGGTGCGGGAGAACGCCGAAGCCAGGGCGACCGCCGGGAAGGGACACGCGCTCGACCCCGACGAGGACGCCGTCGGCCGTCTGGACCGGATCGAGGCGCCGACGACGATCGTCGTCGGCGATCACGACCACCCGGAGATCGGCGTCATCGCCGCGCGGCTCGCCGACGGCATCCCCGACGCGCGGCTGGAGGTGGTCGCCGACAGCGATCACTACCTTCCGCTACGGGCGCCGGGCCGACTCCTCGAACTCCTCCTCGGGCCTTCCGACGCCTCGTCCTCCGCCCGCTGAGGGGAGCGCCCGGCTGCGTTGTCGGAGACATCCGTGACGTCTTTCAGGCCGGCTGCATACTGGAATTCGCTGGTTCGTGCGCGAGCCCGTGCATCAGGCCCGAAGCGGGCAGCCACGGGTTTCCACGTCACCTCGTGCGTGTGGCGGCCACTGAGCGGTGCCCTGCCCGCCACCGCGTAGAGCCTGTCCGGCGGATCCCGCCGGACAGGCCCTTGGCCCCGGGGATGGGGTCAGCGCTTGAGCGTGAAGGTGAAGTCCCCGGAGAGCTTGCCGCTCAGCCGGACCGCAGAGACGAGCTTCCCGTCCGTGATCAGTCTCCCGACCTCGGCCCGTGAAAGACCGCACCCCTCAGAGATCAATCGCACCGGCCGGACCGGGATCCGCGCCGCGAAGCGGACCGAGACGTCGATCACCTCACGGTCCAGGTGATCCGATCCGCCGGTGTCGAGGCGCCAGGCGCCGTCCCAGTCGAGGGCGATGTGATTGCGGCGCCGCACGACCGGATCCTGGAGCAGTTCGGCTGCCAGGCCCGGGTCGTTGTCGTGCAGTCGGTCCAGCAGCTCGGGTCGTACGGAGCGCACGTGCACCCGCTCCAGGACCGTGAGTTTCGCCGTGTCCCCGCAAGCGGTGCAGAGCACGAGGAGCCAGGCGTCGAGGAGTTTGTGGTTGGCGTTGACGCGAAATTTGCCGTTCGCCCGGAAGCGCCCGGACGCGCACGTGTGGCATCGGCGGAGAACAAGTGGCAGGCAGGTGGGAGCGACCACCCAGGTATTGAGCACAGAAGTACACCGGTTCCAGTGAGAAGACCGCAGCAGAAAGGAGCGCGGCGCACATGCGCGACGCGCGACGAATCAGCACTCGGGGGGTCTCACAGGGTGTACAACGGGACGTCCTTGCCTAGACGATCTTGTCCGGCAGCACGGTAACGGCGCACGGCGGGGCGGCTCCACTGGTTTTGTGGCGCCCTCTGCGAACGGGCCCGTCTCTTCCAGGTCCTGCCCGACGTCGTCCGTGTCCGTCGGATGGAGGTCTCGTCGACGTCGTGCACGGACGTCGGTCACTGCCCATGCGCGGCCTGTGCGCCCGTGCCCTCCTGCCGCCCTCTTGCACGTCCCACCCGGCGCCCTCACCGTGGCCGGGATGAGCTCGCGTTCCTACCACGCAGGGGGAGGGCTACACAGAGTGACTTCAGTGACGCCTTGGGCCGTTGAGACCTTCGGAACCGCGGCAAGCCGGCTGGCCGAGACGATCCCGGCCTGCCTCGTGGAAGCCCATGCCAGGGCTCGCCACGCTCATGAGCAGGTCCGCACACAGACCAAAGAAGCGTACGGCCATGGTCTCCACGCGGCACAGTACGAGACGCTCGCCGCCGGCCTGGCACCACTCGACGG
Source organism: Streptomyces nojiriensis (assembly GCF_017639205.1). NCBI lineage: Bacteria > Bacillati > Actinomycetota > Actinomycetes > Kitasatosporales > Streptomycetaceae > Streptomyces > Streptomyces nojiriensis. Next base: position 7,551,289 of record NZ_CP071139.1, read on the forward strand.
CTCGTCCTCCCGACGCGTACAGGGCAGGACGGTAATGGTCATCGGCATCCATGCCATCCTGCCGATCCTCTACGCGAAGAGGGATGTCCCGGTCACTGCCGCGCGCCTCGCCAAGGCCTACGGCCCCCGGGCGGACCTGATCCGACGTCACGGCCCGGAGCCGATGCAACTGAAACTCGACCTCGGCTTGGAGGAGCTCGACGAGCAGCACATCCATCCGGACGTGGCGCTCCTCCCACCAGAGCTGCGGCTGGTCATCGTGGCGTACGCCTGCTCGGTCGAACAGGGCGTGATGCGGGTCGAGTGGGGCTCGGCAGAACTGCGCGACGACCGCTACCTCGTTTGGCACCACCACGAATCACTCCTCCCGCCGGCCAGGCCACGCGCTGCCTGATCGCTCGGGCCTGCTCCTTCTGACACCCTCGGTGCCCCTGCGAGCTCAGCGCTGCTGGGCCCTGTAGCGCTTGAGGAGAGCGGTGATCTTCACAGGGTCCGCGGCACCGTTCAGCTCGACCAGAAGATCATCGGGGCAGAGCTCGTAGTGGTCGCCCCACCATCGCCGCCCCTTGTTGTCCCAGATGCGGTAACCCCCGGGTACGCCCCTGGCTACGTATCGCCTCCTGCTCACCCTGCTCCCCCCTGCCGCCGCGATGGCCTGCGGCACGGTACCTCGCCGACGGGGCGTCAGTCGTTCTCGTCCGCGCCCTCGCGGACGAGAACGACCGTGCCGGCGGAGTACTGCACGACCTGCTGGCTCACCGACCCCAGCAGCGCGCCCTTGAACCCCCCGTACCCGCGGGTGCCGACCACCATCAGGTCCGCCTCCTTCGAGGCGTCGACCAGGACCTGCGCCGGGGACCCCTGCTCGACGCGCCGGAACACCGGTACGCCCGGCGAGGTGCCGACCGCCGCGGCGACCGTGTCCGCCAGCTTCCGGCGGGCGGCCTCCTCGGCCGTCACGGCCTCCGCGTCGGCGGTCTCGGAGGCCACCGGGTTGATCGCGAACGGATTGCGGTTCCACTCCCAGGCCATGACGGCGTGCACCCGGGCGCCCGTCATCGCGGCCTGCGCGACCGCCCAGCGCAGCGCCTCCTTGGAATGGTTCGATCCGTCCACGCCGACGACGATCAGCGGCTCGATGGTGGCCTCGCTCACGGTGGGTTCCTCTCGTTTCGCCCGGATGGTCGACCTCCTCCCTGTATACACGCAGGGGTGGGTCCGACCTCGAACGACGATCGTTGCGACGGCCGGCGACTTTCGAGGACAGCCCGCGGCCCCCGCCCCTTGCGAGGGTGTGAGTGTCCAGGCGACCGCCGCCGGACACGAACGACACGGAGGAACGGGCGTGGCTCAGCGCAAGGGTTGTCTGATCGGGTGCGCAGTGGCGCTGGTGGTCGGCGTGGGCCTCCTCGTGGCGGTGGTCTTCGGCATGGGGAAGGTCCTCGACATGGCCGACAAGACCCTGGTCGACCCCGCGGTCTACGAGGCCGTGAAGACCGGGGACGCGGAGAGCGAGGTCCGCGGCAGGCTCCCGTCCGGCGAGAGCTTCGTCAAGAGCGCCCTCAAGGAGGGCGGACCGGCCGAGCCCGAGGGCAGCAGCTGCTCCTGGTACATGTCCAGCGGCGAGGCCAAGAACGGCGAGGAGACCGTGCTCCGCTTCTGCTTCAAGGACGGCAGGCTCGCGGAGAAGGCCCAGTACCCCCTGAAGTGACCGGAAAGGCCGCCGGGGCGCCGGGCGCGGGTCGGTTGCCCGCGTCGGCGCCCATCGGCGTTGCCGCGAGGACCGCTTCGTTGCGGATGTCGCGCGGAGCCCGCCCCTCCCAGCGGTGCACCGCCCGGCGCAGCGCGCGCATGTCGCTGTAACCGACCCGGGCGGCGATCGAGCGGAGCGGCAGATCGGTGGCGCGCAGGAGCTCCATGGTGTGCGCCTGGCGCACGGCCTCGACCTCCTCGCGCCAGGTCGTGCCGTGCTCGCCCAGGCGCCGCTGGAGGGTGCGCGGGCTCATCGCCAGCCGTTGCGCCACCTGCTCCAGGCTCACGGCGTCCTCCCGGAAGGCGGAGTCCAGGACCATCCGGAAGCGGTCCTGCCAGAGCAGGGCCGGCTGCGCGGATGCGATCGTCAGCGCCGCTTGCCTGGCCAGGATGCGGTCCAGCCCCGGCTGCGCCTTGGGCAGCGGTGCGCGTACGTCGTTGTCGTGGAAGGTGATCGAGTTGTACGCGGCGCCGAAGTCGATGCGGGTGGTCCCGAAGAACTCCGCCAGCCGCCGGAAGCGGCCGGACGCCGCGTGCGTCACGGAGACGCGCAGCGGGACGACGGGCCGACCGGTGGCGGCCCGGGCCCGGGTCAGGAACACGCCCAGGGCGAAGAAGTCGATCGCCTCCACCACATCGGGACCCCAACTGCCCGTCGCATGACGAATGGTGAAGGACCGTCCGTCCTCCTCGACGAGGAGTTTCTCCTGGGCCGCGTCACCGATGACGGCGCTGTACTCCACCGCCTGCTTCAGGGTTTCCCGGAGGGTGGGCCCGGTGGTCACCAGGTAGTCCCACAGGCCGAACGTACCGATCGGCGCCTCGGCGGTGATCAGCGCGCCGATGGCCGTCCCCGGCTCCGCGAGGGTCAGCTGCTCCCACACGGCCAGCGCCGACGCGGTCGAGACCCGCGCCAGATCGTTGCCCAGGACCTCGGGTCCGAGGTCGGGTAATCGGGCGACCCTGCCCAGGCCCACCCCCGACCGGTGCAAGGCGTCGACGACGAACCGCGCGAGGTGGACGGAGACGGTGCCGTCGGTGCCAGGAGAGCGCATAGGACGGACGACGCTACCAGCCGGTCACTCGAACTGGCGTGTCAAGTCCTCTCTTCGGCGCCCGCAGGTCCTTATCAACGCCTCCGGGAGCGGCCTACGTTGGCGTGGATCCCGACATGTGGATCAAGAAGCGTACGGCGATGTTCCGTACGGGACCACCGAATCGAAGGAACCGATGTGACGTTCTCCCCGGCCCACTGGCAGAGCCGCCTCGACGCACTGCGCGCCGCCCATCACGTCCCCGGCGCCACCCTCGCGGTGTTCGCCGAGGGGCGGATCCACGAGCTGGCGAGCGGCATCCTGCACCGTGGCACGGGGGTGGAGGCGACCACCGACTCGGTGTTCCAGCTCGGATCGATAGCGAAGCTCTACACCGCGACCCTGGTCATGCAGCTCGCCGCCGCGGGCGAACTGGACCTCGACGCGCCCGTGATCGAGGTGCTCCCGGAGTTCTCCGTCGCCGACCCCGACGCCACCAAGACGATCACCGCCCGCCAACTCCTCAGCCACACCAGCGGTCTGACCTGCGACTTCACCTACGACAGCGGCCGCGGGGACGACTGTCTGGCCAAGTACGTCGCGGCGGCCCGGAACGTGGCGCTGGACTGCCCGCCCGGCACCGCGGTCTCCTACAGCAGCGTCGGCTACAACGTCCTCGGCCGCATCGTCGAGGTCCTCACCGGACGCACCTGGGACCAGGCCCTCAAGGAGCGGCTCGTCGCCCCCCTGAGCCTGACCCACACCATGACCCTGCCCGAGGAGGCACTGGCCTTCCGCACCGCGATGGGGCACCTTCCGGGCGACGGGCCGGACCCGGAGCCCGCACCGGCCTGGGACATGATGCCCCGTTCGGCGGGTCCGTACGGACGCGTCCTGGCCACCGCCGCCGACGTGCTCCGGCTGGCCAAGCTGCACCTCGACGGCGGCTCCGCCCCGGACGGCACACAGGTCCTCGGCGCCCGGGCCGTCGCGGAGATGCAGCGCTGGGCGGCCGACGTACCCGACAAGTGGACGGTGAGCGCGGACGGCTGGGGGCTGGGCTGGTCGCTCTACGACTGGCACGGGGTCCCGGGATACGGCCACGACGGCGCCTCGATCGGCCAGTACGGCTATGTGCGCGTGGTTCCCGGCGCCGATCTCGTCGTCGTCCTGCTCACCAACGGGGGCGCCTCCCGCTTCCTCTACGCCGACCTGATGCGCGAACTGCTCCGCGACCTCGCCGGGGTCCACATGCCGCCCGCCTTCGCGCCGCCCGCACGGCCCCCGGTCGTCGACGTGGCCCCGCTGGTCGGCACCTACCGCCGGGAGGGCGTGGTCATCACCGTCGGCGTCGGGCCCGACGGAGCCCCCCGCCTGCGGTACGAGTTCGTCGACGGGATGCGGGACTTCTCGCCGCCGCTGGACATGGACCTCACGCCGCTCAGCGCCACGGTCTTCGCCGCCTCCGGCGCCGGTCCCTCCTTCGGCGGGGACTGGATGCCCGTCGTCTTCTCCACCCTCGTGGACGGCACCCCCTGCTGCTACATCGGCATGCGCTGCGCCCCCAGGGCGGACGCCGGCTGAAGGTCCGGGCCGCCCCCGAGGAGGGCGGCCCGACGTCAGTGCAGGGTCAGGCAGAAGGGGTGCCCGGCCGGGTCCGTGAGGACCCGCCACCTGGCACCGCCCGGCTGGTGATCGGGCTTGCCCGCGCCCAGCTCCAGCAGCTCGGCCTCGGCCTCGTCGAGGTCGTCGACCGCGAAGTCGAGGTGCGACTGCTGGGGTGCGGACCCGTCGGGCCACCGCGGGGGCCGGTAGCCGTCCACCCGCTGGAATCCGAGGAACAGCCCGTCCTCGCGGGTGAGTCCGGCGAACTCGGTGTCCGACCGGGGGTGCGGCTCGAAACCGGTGGCCCGCGCGTAGAAATCGGCCAGCGCCTGGGGATCGGCGCAGTCGAGGGTGATCGCGGTCAGCCTCATTCGAAGGGGCACGGCAACTCCTCACTTCCCCTTGAGCAGTTGGTCGACCCGGGGGACGGACAGCCCGATCAGTTCCGACACTTCCCGGAGGGTGCGCCCCTGACGCAGCTCGCCCACGGCGGCGGTGCGTATGTCCTTGACCGTCTTCGCCACAGCGGGCAGCAGCTGGTCGGTGAACAGCCGCGCGGCCTGTTCCCGCGCGACGGGGGTCTCGATGTCGGCGAGGCGCGCCCGGACCGCGCTCAGGTACTCGACGGTCAAGATGCGCAGGTCATCGGGCACGTGCTGGTCGGATGGGGTGAGATCGGTCATGGGGACAGCGTACGCAGACGTGGTAGGAATTTAAGATGACCTTCCCCGTCGGCGCGTGTCGTGCCGGACGGGAGATGCGTCAAGTGAGCGCCCGGGGCCAGGTGTTCGGGGCGCCGCGTACCAGCTGGGCGGTCAAGTACCCCAGAAGGGAACCCCGTTGCGGCGAGCGGGTCGAGGGGACGGCCGTCCGCCCGCAGCCATCACACACCAGGAGCGCCAGCATGATCCTCGAACTCGCCGTGATCTACACGACCCGGCTCGACGCCTGCCGCGACTTCTACCGGGGCATCGGCCTCGACCTCGTGAGCGAGCGGCACGGCAGCGGGCCGGAGCACTACGCGGCGACGCTCGCCGACGGCGGCGTCCTGGAGCTCTACCCGGCCACGGCCCGCCCGGAGACCGGGTACCTGCGCCTCGGCCTCACCGCCCCGCCGAGCGGCGCCGGGTTCCTGCCGCCGGGCCGGCACACCCTGACCGACCCGGACGGCCGTACGGTCGTCCTCACCGTCGGGGAGGCCCGCCCGGGCCGGGTCCCGCCGGAGCCGCACACCGGCGGGCGGCCCCGGCCGGCCGGCGCCCCCTCCCGCGCGTCGGACGGCGGCCCCGTACCTCCCGAGGGCCGTACGGGCGTCACGTACGCCGAGATAGCCGAGCACTACGGAATGAGCGCCCGCTACCTGTCGGAGAATCCCCGGTGGGGACGGCACCCCGGGTGGCCGGCCGCCACCGGCAAGCGCGGCAGGACCATCGAGTTCGACCCGGAGGCCATCGCCCGGTTCTTCGGCGAGCACCACACCCGGGAAGCCACTGGCCTGGAACCGTCCCGCCACTACACCGTCGTCGAGATCGCCGAGGCGTCAGGCCTGCAGCCCGACAGCATCCGGTCGGACATCAGCCGCGGCCGGTGGCCCGCGCCGGACGGGATGGACGGCGACCGGAAGCTGTGGCGGGGCGAGACGGTCGCCACGCACCTGGCCGGCCGGCGCATCTACCGCAACAAGCCCAAGTGATCAGGGCGCGGCGGTGGCGAGGCGGAGGTCGGCCAGGCGCGCAGCGATCCGCGCGGCGGTGCGGGCCGGCAGCCGGGCGGCCCGGCCGTCGATCCAGGTGAGTACGCGGGCCTGTTCGTCCGCGTCGCACAGCGCGAGGTGGAACAGCAGCTGACGCCAGGCGTACGCGGTGCTCTTCACGGTCGCCGCCGGGCCGGTCGCGGCGGCGAACGCGCCCCGGGCCGGGCCCTCCCAGCCGCCCCGCGGGACGACGCCCGCGTGTACGACCAGGGTGGCGAGGTTGGAAGTGGTGAGGATCCTGGCCTGTTCGACGACCGCGGGGTCGCTCGCCAGTGGCCGGCCCGGGCGCCCGGCACGCTCGGCGCACAACCGGGCGAAGCCGTACCGGTCCCGGGCGTCCGCCAGCTCCTGCACCGCCGCGTAGTCGATGCCGTGGTAGCGCTCGTACACCGTGCCGCGCAGGAGTCCGGCGGCGGTCCGCGCGGCCGCGAGGACGGCGGGGTCGGCCATCCCGCTGTACGCGTCGGCCAGCGGCTCCGCGGCGAACGGCACGGGCAGCTCGGCGAGCCGCGCGAGCCCGGACAGTGCCCGTACGTGCAGGTTGGGCAACCCGGCGCCCGGGAAGGCCCGCACACAGGCCTCGCCGAGCATCCGCAGGGTCGAACGGGCCTCCTCCACCGGGTCGGCGGCCCAGGGGGCGACCGCGCGGACCCAGGGCAGCCCGCTGATCCGGGCATGGTGCTCCGGGCTCCACCACAACGGGTACCGGCGGTCGCGCCGGGCCCGGTAGGTCGCGGCGATCAGCGTGCGCAGCGACGCGTCGGCGTATCCCCGGGAGGTGTGCGTGACGATCAGCTGTACCGCCACCTCGCCCAGTACCTCCGCGGAGGAGATCACTCCGTGCTCCAGCAACGTGTCCAGGTGCGCGCTGAGCGCCGCGGTGACCGCGGCCCGCACCGGCGCCGGGACGACCGTCCCGGCCGGCAGCCCGGACTCCTCGGCCTCTTCGGGGGTCACCGGCCCGATCAGCGGTCCGACGTCCGCCAGCCCCCGGCTCACGTCGAGCGGCGCGAGCCGACGCAGCACGAGGGCGGCCAGGTCGTGGTGTGCGGGCCGGCCTGCCTGCCGGGCCTGGTCCCGGCGCAGCCGGGCGTGTTCGGCGGAGCCGGGCCGGCCGCGCTTGGCGACCATCGAGGCGACGGTACGGCGCAGCAGCCCGGCGAGGCGGGGCGACGGCTCGCGCCCGGCGACCCGCTCCTCCAGCGCGCGGCGCAGGACGGCCGGATTGGACTTGGGGTCGAGGTGCTTGGTGCAGCGGGTGTGCGCGGCCGCGAGCCGCTGGTACCGCGCGAGCAGGGCGGCGCCCTCGCCGGCGTCGTCCCGGGTGTCGCCCCGGGCGTCCTGTCCGGCGCTCTGCTCGGCGTCCGCGCCGACGCGCAGCCAGTGGTCGAGCAGATCGTCCTCGAAGGGGTGCCAGACCGTCAGCGCCTCGTGCTGTGCCTCGATCCCGGGCCGGGGCGCGCGGCGCGCGAGTGCCCCGGCGACCTCGCCGACGGTCCGCACGTGCACGTCGTCCGCGCCCGGTACGGGCCGGTCGGCGAGGTGGGGCGCGAACCGCACCTCGCCGGCGAAGGGCCGTAGCTCTTCCACGAGGGCGGCCGCCGCGCCGCTCTCCCCGGCACGCACCAGCCACGCGACGCACAGCAGCGCGGCCTCCTCCGGCGCGCGCACCTCGTAGCGCCCGCTGTCGAGCAGCGACCACAGCAGGGCGAGGCCCTCGTCGGTCAGGTAGTGGTCGAAGAGCCCGGCGGTGGAGAGCCCCGGGGCGGGGAGTCCTGAGGCCGGGAGCTGGTTCCCGGTGTTCTTGTCCATGGCCGGCGTGGCAGGTTCTGCCCCTGCGCCCTCCGACTGTGCAGGTCGGTGCTCTGGCTGCTGAGCTACACGCCGTTCGAGGTGAAATCTAGACGGGCGCCCGGCGATCGTACAACCCGGTTCCGGCTAAAGAGGTTTCGCGGCCTGCGGGTAAAGCGCATTAGTGAAGACCTGCCGTGAACCATCGATAAGAGGTCAAGTTCTGACGCACGAGCAGCTTCGTCATCGAATCGACACCAGCCCCAACCACCTTTGTACTAAAGCGCATCAGTCCAGCTCGGAGCGGTTGTGATCAAGGCCTCCGAGAGGTGCCCGGCCCGGTCGCGCCATTCGGCACCAATGCATCACCGGCCAGCCCTTCTCCTGCCTCATTGACGAGGTCTTGCTTTCGGACGACCGTGGGCACCGCCTCCGGCGATGAGGCCGGACTTCTGCAAAGGCGGCGACGATGACCCGTTCGAACCCGACCCGTATCGCTGTGGTCCTGCTGGCTGCGGGAACCGTCCTCTCGACCGCCGCGTGCGGCCTGAGCGGCGGCGCCGCCGACACGAAGGAGGCGCAGCGCACGGGCAGGGTGTCCGGCGAGATCACCTTCCGGACCCTCCAGCTGAAGCCCACCTTCACGGCCTACGTCCAAGGGGTCATCGACGGCTTCGAGAAGCGGTACCCCGACGTCAAGGTCACCTGGGAGGACGTCCCCGGCGACGGCTACAACGAGAAGCTCGTCGCGGACGCCCAGGCCGGATCCCTCCCCGACGTGGTCAACCTCTCCACCGACTCCTTCCAGCTCCTCGGCGACCGGGGCATGCTCGCCGACGTGGCCGCCCTCGACGGCGCGTCGGCCAAGGAGTACGTGCCGGGCGCCTGGGAGCAGTTCAAGCTGCCCGGCAAGGGCGACAGCGTGTACGCCTACCCCTGGTACGTGACCCCGGAGATCCTCACCTACAACAGAGAGCTCTTCGAGAAGGCCGGTCTGGATCCGGCCGCGCCGCCCACCGGCGTGGAGCAGTTCTTCGACTACGCCGAGCGGATCGCCGCCTCCTCGGGCGGCCGGTACACGGCCTTCATGGCCGACCCCAAGGGCCGGTTGCCCGGGGACTGGCAGAAGATGGGCATCCCGATCCTCAGCGAGAAGCGCGACCGCTTCACCTTCGACACCGACCAGGCCGTCCGGTGGGTGGAGCGGATGAAGGACCTCTACGCCAAGGGCGCCATGCCCAAGGAGTCCCTCCTCAAGTCGGACGACATCAACCAGCTGTACGGCGGCGGCAAACTCGTCTTCGGTCCGGGATCCCCGGGCTTCGTCAAGGACATCAAGCAGAACGCCCCGCAGATCTACGCCAAGACCCAGGTCGCCGGAGCCGTCACCGGCACGCTCGGCCACATCGGCATCTACGCCCAGTCGCTCGGCATCAGGAAGGACACCGAGCACGTGGACGCGGCGGCCGAGTTCGCCAAGTGGGTCACCAACGGCCCCAACCAGGTGGAGTTCTCCAGGAAGGCCACCATCTACCCGTCCAACGCCCAGGGCCTCGCCGACCCGTTCTTCTCCGACAGGGGCGACGGCAAGGACGCGGAGACCCTCGCCCGCGCGGTCGGCGCCGACCAGCTGAGGACCGCCGCGCTCGACGCCAACACCCCCGTCCAGTGGACCAACCAGGTCGGCGACGCCGTCGTACGTGAGGTGCAGAAGGCCATCAAGGGCGAACAGGACCCCCGGACCGCCGTGCAGAAGGCGCAGGAGGCGGCGAACAAGCTCCTCGCCGCCGCGGCCGCGAAGTGACCGGCGGGGCCGGCGCCGGCGCCGCCGCCGGCGAGGCGCGGGGCGCTGGTACGGCACACGAACGGCGTCGCGGAGCCGCGCACCGGCGGCGCGCCCTGCGGGCCATGGAGACCGGGACCGGACTGCCCCACCGCCGCTGGTGGATCCCCTACCTGTTCCTCGCCCCCGGCCTGGCGATGGTGACGCTCTTCAGCCTCTGGCCGTTCGTCAACACCGTCGTCCTCTCCCTCACCGACGCCCAGATCCTGCGCGGCGGCAGCTTCGTCGGCCTCGACAACTACCGGCGCGCCTTCGCCGACCCCGACTTCTGGGTCGCGACCGGCAACAGCGTGCTGTACCTCCTGGTCGTCGTCCCCTGCCTGGTCCTCCTGCCACTGGCCCTCGCGGTCCTGGTGCAGGCGAAGATCCCCGGTATCGGCTTCTTCCGCTCCGCCTTCTACACCCCGGTGATCGCCTCCGCCGTGGTCGTCGGGCTGATCTGGCAGTGGGTGCTGCGCAGCGACGGTCTCGTCAACACCGTCTTCCAACGGCTCCACCTGGTCTCCGAGCCCGTCCCGTTCCTGACCGACTCCGCGATGCTGCTGGTCTCCGCGATGATCGTGACCGTGTGGAAGGGCCTCGGCTACTACATGGTCTTCTACCTCGCCGCCCTCGGGAACGTCTCCGCCACCCTCCACGAGGCGGCCGCGATCGACGGCGCCGGCCCCGTCCGCCGCTTCTTCAGCATCACCGTGCCCCAGGTGAAGCCGATGATGCTGCTGGTCGGCACCCTCTCCGCCATCTCGGCGCTGCGCGTGTTCACCGAGATCTACATACTCGGCGGCGAGAGCGGCGGCCCCGGCGGAGGCGCCCGCACCCTGCCCTTCCTGATCCGGCAGGTCGGCCTCGGCTTCTCCGGCGAGACCGGCTACGCCTCCGCCGTCTCCATCCTGCTGTTCCTCCTGACGCTGGTCTTCAGCCTGTTGGGCCGCCGCCTGTCGAAGGGGGACGAAGGATGAGCGCACCGTCCCCCTCCGGGAGCGGGCAGCGGCCCCGGCGCACCGCCGCCGCCCGCAGGCGCCACCGGTTCGGCCTGGCCGGGCGGTACGCCACGCTGGTGCTGATGCTCGTGGTGATGCTGGGCCCGATCGTCTGGCAGTTCCTGACGTCGATACGCGGCCGCACCGAGAACGTGTACGACGGCGTGCTGCCCGCGCGGCCCACCCTCGACAACTACGTCCGGGTCGCCGAGTCCTTCCCGCTCCTCCAGTACGTCGGCAACACCCTCACCGTCGCCGCCCTCGCGGTCACCTCGAACATGCTCTTCGCGGCGATGGGCGGCTACGCCCTGTCCCGGGCCGGCTGGAAGGGCCGGCAGGTCGTGTTCACCGTGCTGGTGGCGACCCTGATGTTCCCCTTCGAGTCCGTGATGATCTCGATGTTCCTCACCGTCCGGGAGATGGGCCTGGTCGACACCCTCATAGGCGTCTGGCTGCCCGGCGCGGTCTCCGTGCTCAACATCATGGTCATGCGGGCGGCCTTCCTCGCCGTGCCCCGGGAGGTCGAGGAGGCCGCGGTCCTGGACGGGGCGGGCGAATGGACCCGCTTCACCCGGGTCTTCCTCCCCGCCGCCAAGGGCGCCCTCGCCGTCGTCTGCATCACCAGCTTCATGGGCGCCTGGGACGACTTCCTGTGGCCCCTGCTGGTCCTCACCAACAGCGACCACTACACCCTCCAGCTCGGTCTGAAGACCCTGGCCGGTGCCACCACCGTCAACGACCAGCGGCTCGTCGCCGCCGGTGCGATGGCCGCGCTCATCCCGATGATGCTGCTCTTCTTCGCCCTCCAGCGTTTCTTCTTCAAGGGCGTGGGCGAGGGAGCCGTCAAGACCTGAGCCCGCCCGCCGCCCGTACCGACACGCCCGTACCGACACGGCCTGATCGACACGTCCGTACCGACCACCCTCCCTGGAGCAGCAGTCATGCATGACGACCGCAGCATCACCGAGCACCGCCTCCGCCGGGTTCTCGAGGAGCGCGTCAAACCCGCCGTCCACTCCCGCGCGGTCCCGCTGACCGTCGAGCGCTGGGAGGCACCCGGCGAGCCCGTCCCCGTCGCCGAAGGACTCGCGGCGGACTACGAGCCCTGCGCGATCGGCGACCCGTGGGGCCCGGCCTGGGGCACCACCTGGTTCAGGGTCACCGGTACCGTCCCCGCGGACTGGGCCGGCCGCACCGTGGAAGCCGTCCTCGACCTCGGCTTCGACCGGATGATGCCCGGGTTCCAGTGCGAGGGCCTGGTCCACCGGGCCGACGGCGGCGAGGTCAAGGCCCTCAACCCGTACAACGACTGGGTGCGCGTGGCCGACCGCGCCGAGGGCGGCGAGCAGGTCGAGTGGTACGTCGAGGCCGCCTCCAACCCGGTCCTGGTCGACCACGCGGCCACGTACGAGGGGGACCTGCCGACCAGCGGCGACCAGCCCCTGTACCGGCTCGCCCGGATGGATCTCACCGTCTTCGAGACGGAGGTCTGGGAACTGGTCCAGGACCTGGAGGTGCTCTACGACCTGATGACCCAGCTCGACACCGCGGACGCCCGCCGTTCCGGGATCCTGCGGGCCCTCGGCGCCGCGCTGGACACCCTCGACCTCGGCGACGTACCCGGCACGGCGGCCGCCGCCCGCGGGTGTCTGGCCAGGGTGCTCGCCGCCCCGGCCAGCGCCTCCGCGCACCGGATCAGCGCGGTCGGCCACGCCCACATCGACTCCGCGTGGCTGTGGCCGCTGCGCGAGACGGTCCGCAAGGTCTCGCGCACGGCCTCCAACATGGTCAACCTGATGGACCAGCACCCCGAGTTCGTCTTCGCGATGTCGCAGGCGCAGCAGCTCGACTGGATCAAGACGTACCGGCCCGAGCTCTTCGAGCGGGTCAAGAAGAAGATCGCGGACGGGCAGTTCGTGCCGGTCGGCGGCATGTGGGTGGAGTCCGACACCAACATGGTCGGCGGCGAGGCCATGGCCCGCCAGTTCCTCTACGGCAAGAAGTTCTTCCTCGACGAGTTCGGCATCGAGACGCAGAACGTCTGGCTCCCCGACTCCTTCGGCTACACCGCCGCGATGCCCCAGATCGTCAAGCTCTCCGGCTCCAAGTGGTTCCTGACCCAGAAGATCTCCTGGTCCCAGGTCAACCGGTTCCCGCACCACACCTTCTGGTGGGAGGGCATCGACGGCACCCGCGTCTTCACCCACTTCCCGCCCGTCGACACCTACAACTCCGACCTCGGCGGCGCCCAACTGGCCCACGCCGCCCGCAACTACCGGGAGAAGGGCCACGGTTCGCGCTCGCTCGTCCCCTTCGGCTGGGGCGACGGCGGTGGCGGCCCCACCCGCGAACACCTCGCCCGTGCCCGCCGCCAGCGGGATCTGGAGGGCTCCCCGAAGGTCCGGATCGAGCGCCCGGACGCCTTCTTCGAGAAGGCCCGCGCCGAGTACGAGGACGCGCCCGTCTGGGCCGGTGAGCTCTACCTGGAGCTGCACCGCGGCACCTACACGTCCCAGGCCAAGACCAAGCAGGGCAACCGGCGCAGCGAGTCGCTGCTGCGCGAGGCCGAGCTGTGGGCGGCGACGGCCGCGGTGCGGGTCGCCGGGTACGCGTACCCGTACGAGGACCTGGAGCGGATCTGGAAGACGGTGCTGCTCCACCAGTTCCACGACATCCTGCCGGGCTCGTCCATCGCCTGGGTGCACCGCGAGGCGCGCGAGACGTACGCGGCGGTACGAGAGGAGCTCCGGGGGATCACCCTCGCCGCCCAGCAGGCGCTGGCGGGCCAGGGAACCGAGGAGCTCGTCTTCAACTGCGCCCCGCACGCCCGGCGCGGCGTCTCGGCGGGCGGGGCCGACCGCCCGGCCGACGCGGGGGAGGAGCCCGTCACGGTGGAGGAGCGGCACGGCGGCGGGCACATCCTGGCCAACGGCCGGCTGTTGGTGGAGATCGACCGCCGCGGTCTGATCGTCTCCGTCTACGACCTGGAGGCGCGCCGCGAGGCGGTCGCCCCGGGCACCGCGGCGAACCTGCTCCAGATCCACCCCGACTTCCCGAACATGTGGGACGCCTGGGACATCGACGCGTTCTACCGCAACCGGGTCACCGATCTCGTGGAGCTGGACCGGCTGGAGGTCACCGGGAGCGGCCCGCGGTCGGCGACCGTCCGCGTGAGCCGCTCCTTCGGCCGGTCGGCGGCGGTCCAGCAGATCACCCTGCGGGCCGGGGCCAAGACGGTCGACATCGTCACGGAGGTGGACTGGCACGAGACGGAGAAGTTCCTCAAAGCCGCCTTCCCGCTGGACGTGAAGGCCGAACGGACCGCTTCCGAGACCCAGTTCGGGCACGTGTACCGGGCCACCCACACCAACACCTCGTGGGAGGCGGCCAAGTTCGAGATCTGCGCCCACCGCTGGATCCACGCGGAGGAGCCCGGCTGGGGGGTGGCGCTGCTCAACGACTCCACGTACGGGCACGACGTGACCCGGGACGTACGGGCCGACGGCGGCCAGACCACCACGGTCCGGCTCTCCCTGCTGCGCGCCCCGCGCTACCCCGACCCGGAGACCGACCAGGGCTCCCACACCCTGCGCTTCTCGCTCGCGCCCGGAGCCGGGATCGGGGACGCGGTCCGCGAGGGCCACGCGCTGAACCTGCCCGAGCGGGTGGTCCGCGGCGCGGGCCCGGTCGCCCCGCTGGTCACGGTCGACGAGGACGCGGTGGTGGTGGAGGCGGTCAAGCTGGCCGAGGACCGCAGCGGTGATGTGATCGTCCGCCTCTACGAGTCCCGCGGCGGCCGTGCCCGGGCCGTCCTCACGGCGGGCTTCCCGATCGCGGACGCGGTGGAGAGCGACCTGCTCGAACGCCCGCTGGCGGGCTCGGCGGTGGGCGTCCCCACCCCGGAGGGCCGGATCCCGCTCGTCCTGCGCCCGTTCCAGATCGTCACGGTCCGCCTGCACCGCGCCTGACGGCCCGGGCGGGCTCCGGCGGCGGTCCCCGGCCCGGCCCCCCTCAGGGCCGGGGGCCCGCCGCCAGTGCGGTGCGCAGCGCGGCCAGGCGCTCGGTGTCCGGCGGGAGTTCCAGGCGGTCGAGGAGGGCGAGCCCCTCGGCGGGGTCGATGCTCCCGAAGGTGTCGTGGTGGCTGCGCAGGACGGCGCGGAAGACGGCGTGGTGCAGGTCGGGTACGCGGGCGGCGGCCCGGTAGGTGCCGATCTTGACGGCCCAGGGCACGGGTCCCGAGTACTCCAGCACCCGCCGGGCCCGGCGCAGCAGCGGTTCGGGAGCGCCGGGCAGCAGCCGTTCACGATCGTCGCCGAGGACCTCGGCGAAGGCCTCGGCCGCGGTCGGGGCGTACTCGAACCAGTCGAACCAGAGCGAGTAGGTGATCGCCTCGTACTCGCGCACGGCCTCCAGCCGCCGGCGGTAGCCGCCCCACAGGAGGTCCGGCGGGAGCGGGCCCAGCGGTCCCAGGTGCGCGGTGTGGATCTGATCGGTCACCAGGGGGTGCCACCCCAGGAGGTCCATGAGCCCGAGCGCCACCCGCAGCCGTCCTGCGACGTCGAGCGTCTCGTCGGTGAAGGCCATCGACCCGAGCCCGTTGCACAGGTCCTGCGTGGTGAGGACTCCGGCGGGCGGCTCGGCGTCGTACCACGTGTCGGGGCCGGTCTGCGTGATGCCGTCCTCGGCGAGCCAGCGCCGCGCCCGCTCGCCGTCGGACGGGTCGCCCGGGACCGGGGGATCGCCGTCGGCGGGTCCGGAGGCCGGGTCGGTCGGCGGGACGCCGTCCAGGGGCGGGGTGTGGTGCTCGGTCATCCGGCCGACGGTACGGGGGCGGCGTGAACTCCGCCACAGGGCCAGGGGCCGCCCGCGCCCCGGCCCCGGGATTTCCGGGGCGGAAGGTTCCCGGCCGCCCCCTTTTGGTTATGCACTTAGTTGCAAAACCCGCCTCTCCTCGCTAGAACAGGTTCATCACCCCCGCGCGAGGAGGCGCCCCTCATGAGTTCCCAGAGCCGGTACCCGCACCTGCTGAGCCCCCTGGACCTCGGCTTCACCACCCTGCCGAACCGCGTGATCATGGGCTCGATGCACACCGGCCTCGAAGAGCACCAGGGCGGCTTCGAGCGGCTCGCCGCCTTCTACGCCGAGCGCGCCCGCGGCGGCGCCGGCCTGATCGTCACCGGCGGCATCTCCCCGAACGACGCCGGCCGCCCCTTCGAGGGAGGCTCCCGCCTCACCACCGAGGACGAGGCCGCCGAGCACCGGGTGATCACCGAGGCCGTGCACGCCGAGGGCGGGAAGATCGCGATGCAGATCCTCCACTTCGGCCGCTACGCCTACCACAAGGACCTGGTCGCCCCCAGCGCCATCCAGGCCCCCATCAGCCCCTTCGTCCCGAACGAGCTCACCGACGCCGAGGTCGAGCGCACCGTCGAGGACTTCGTCCGCGCCGCCCGCCTCGCCAAGCTCGCGGGCTACGACGGCGTCGAGATCATGGGCTCCGAGGGCTACCTCGTCAACGAGTTCATCGCCGCCGCCACCAACAAGCGCACCGACCGCTGGGGCGGCGCGTACGAGAACCGCGTCCGCTTCCCGCTGGAGATCGTCCGGCGCACCCGCGCGGCCGTCGGCGAGGACTTCATCCTCATCTACCGCCTCTCCATGCTCGACCTCATCCCCGGCGGCTCCACCCTCGACGAGGTCGTCCACCTCGCCAAGGAGATCGAGGCGGCCGGCGCCACCATCATCAACACCGGCATCGGCTGGCACGAGGCCCGCATCCCCACCATCGCCACCTCCGTCCCGCGCGGCGCCTACACCTGGGTCACCAAGCGCCTCATGGGCGCGGTGAGCGTCCCCCTGGTCACCAGCAACCGCATCAACACGCCGGAGATCGCCGAGGAGCTGCTCGCCGACGGCCGCGCCGACCTGGTCTCCCTGGCCCGCCCCTTCCTGGCCGACGCCGACTTCGTCGCCAAGGCCGCGGCCGGCCGCTCCGAGACCATCAACACCTGCATCGGCTGCAACCAGGCCTGCCTCGACCACACCTTCAGCGGCAAGATCACCAGCTGCCTGGTCAACCCGCGCGCCTGCCACGAGACCGAGCTCGTGCTGTCCCCGACGCGGACCAGGAAGCGCGTCGCCGTCGTCGGCGCCGGTCCCGCCGGCCTCGCCTGCTCGGTATCCGCCGCCGGCCGCGGCCACGCCGTCACCCTCTTCGAGGCCTCCGGCCACATCGGCGGCCAGCTCGACATCGCCCGCCGCATCCCCGGCAAGGAGGAGTTCGAGGAGACCATCCGCTACTTCGGCACCCAGCTCGCGGAGTCCGGCGTCGAGGTCCGCCTCAACACCCGCGCCGACGTGGAGACCCTCCAGGGCTACGACGAGGTCGTCATCGCCACCGGCGTCACCCCGCGCACCCCCGACATCGAGGGCGTGGACCACGCCAACGTCGTCAGCTACCTCGACGTGCTGCGCGACGGTGCCCCCGTCGGCGACCGCGTCGCCGTCGTCGGCGCCGGCGGCATCGGCTTCGACGTCGCCGAGTTCCTCACCGACAGCGGCGAGGGAGCCTCCCAGGACCCGGACGTCTACTTCCGCCACTGGGGCGTGGACACCACGTACGCCGGCCCCGGCGGGCTCACCGCCCCCGAGCGCCCCGCGACGCCGCGCCAGGTCCACCTCCTCCAGCGCAAGGCCACCAAGGTCGGCGCGGGTCTCGGCACCACCACCGGGTGGATCCACCGCGCGGAGCTCAAGCACCGGGGCGTCGTCTCGGTCGCGGGGGCCACGTACGACCGGATCGACGACCAGGGCCTGCACATCACCGTCGACGGCGAACAGCACCTCGTGCCCGCCGACACGGTGGTCCTGTGCACGGGCCAGGAGCCGCGCCGCGACCTGTACGAGGCCCTGCGCGCGGCGGGCACCCCGGCCCACCTGATCGGCGGCGCCGACGTGGCGGCCGAGCTCGACGCCAAGCGGGCCATCCGGCAGGGCACGGAACTCGCCGCAGGCCTGTGACCCAAAGGGGATTGTGGCGGTCCGGCCGGGCCGCCACAATCTCCCGGTGACGATCTCACCGGCAGACGCAGACAAGATCCTTACCGACAACTTCGCCCCCTGGGTGCTCGCCCTCGGACTGACCGTCCAGGAGACCGGCGAGCGGCACGCCGTGCTGCGCCTGCCCTGGTCGGACGAGCTGGCCCGGGACGGCGGCGGCCTCTCGGGCCAGGCCATGATGGCGGCCGCCGACACGGCCACCGTCATCGCGATCTCCGCCGCCCGCGGGACCTACGGGCCGATGACCACCGTCCAGCAGTCCACCAGCTTCCAGCGGCCGGTGGTCGGGGCCGACGTACTGATCCACGTACGGGTGACCAAGCTCGGCAAGCGGATGGCCTTCGCCGACATCACCCTGACCCCCGAGGGCGCCGAGGACCCGGCGGCCACAGCCTCCACCGTGTACGCCCTGCTCGGCTAGGCCGTCTCTTCCGGATCTTGCCGGGCCCGCGACGCCCGGCACCGCACCTGGCCGCGTTGTCGGGGCGCCCGAGTACGTCCGGTACACGGTGCGCTTCTCCGCCTTGCCATGTACGGCACCGGACGCCGCGGGCTCGGCCGACAAGATCCGGAAGAGACGGCCTGGACGCCCCCTGGGGGACGGGGCGAAAACGCGTTGGCGGGCGGCGGACCGGTTCGCCTACGCTCGCCCCCATCGGCCGACCACGGAGGCGGTCGGCAGGCACGGGGGAGCGGCACCATCTCGGCGGAATCCAGGACCCACGATTCGCTGCCGCCGCTGCGGCGGAACAAGGACTTCACCGTCTTCTGGCTCGGCCAGGCGCTGTCCGTGCTCGGCGGGTCCGTCTCGATGCTCGCGCTTCCCCTGCTCGTCCTCCACGCCACCGGATCCCTCGTCCAGATGGGCCTGGTCACGGTCGTCTCCAGCACCACCTCCATCGGCGCGGGGGTCTTCGCCGGGTACGTGGTGGACCGTCTGGACCGCCGCAGGCTCATGATCGTCTGTGATCTGGTGCGGGCCGTGCTGTTCGGCGCGGTACCGCTCGTCTGGTGGGTGGCCGGGCCGCAGATCTGGCTGTTGTACGTGCTGACGGCGCTCGCCGCCGTACTGAGGACGCTGTTCGACGTCGCGTACGTGACCGCCATCCCCAATCTGGTGCGTACGCAGGACCTCACGGCCGCCAACGGACGGCTGATGGGCACCTTCGCCCTCGGCGGCCTGCTCGGGCCGGTGGTGGCCGGCTTCCTCACCGCCGGAGTGGGCGCGGACTGGGCACTGGCCCTGGACGGGGCGACCTTCCTGGTCTCCGCCGCGAGCCTGGGGTGGGTGCGGTTCACCGCGCGCCCGGCCGAGGACGGCGCCGACAAGGCCGGGGGCGGGGACCAGGCGGGGGCCGGGGCCGGGATGTTCCGGGAGATGTTCGTGGTCGGCTTCCGCTTCCTGTGGAGCCACCCGCTGCTGCGCCCGCTCACGGTAGGGCTCACCGTGCTGACGTTCGTCACCATGGGCGCCACCGACCTGCTGATCTACCGGGTCCAGCACGACCTCGGCCGGGACGCGGCCACCCTCGGCTACGTGATCGCCGTCAGCGGGGCCGGGTCGGTCGCCGCGGCCCTGAGCGCTGGGCGACTGCGCCGGCTCCTCGGTTTCGGCACGTGCTGGCTCGCCTCCGTCGCGATGATCGCCGTCGGGGTGACGGTGACGGGCGTCAGCCGCAGCGTGCCGGTGATCGCCGCACTGGCCGCCGTCTTCATGTTCGGGATGACCCTCGGCGGGATCTGCAGCATGACCCTGCGCCAGGAGGTGACCCCGGACCACCTGCTCGGCCGGGTCACGTCCGCCTTCTGGACCGTGCACAACGCCTCGGGCCCGGTGGGCGCGGCCGTGCTCACGCTGCTGGCCGCCCGGCACGGGGTCCCGGCGGTCAGCATGGCGGGCGGGGCGCTGTGCCTGCTGATCCTCGGCGGCGCGCTGCTGACCCCGCTGCGCGGCAGCCGCGCGGGCGCGGCGACGGCCGGGTCCGGCGCCCCGGACCAGGAGCCGGCCGCGGAGCCGTCGGCGCGCGCGTAGGGGGCCCGTCTGGGATCGTGGACCACAGGTAGCCGCACCGAGGAGCCCACATGTCCGGACAGTTCGAGGCGAGCGTCGAGATCGACCGGCCGGTGGAGGCGGTGTTCGCCTACCTCGCCGACGGACGGCACGACCCCGAATTCAGCCCGCGCGTCCAGGAGATCACCAAGATCCCGGACGGCCCCACGGCCCTCGGCACGGTCTTCCGGAGCACGGTCAAGGACGCCGGGATGAAGACCGGCCGTGAGTTCCGCATCATCGGCCTGGAACCGCCGCACCTGATCCGCTGGACGGAGCAGAGCCGCAACCTCATCACGGCGGAGGGCGGCTACGACCTCGAATCCCTCCCCGGCGGCCGCACCCGCGTCCGCATCTTCAACACCCTCGAAGGCCACGGCATCGGCAAGCTGCTCGTCGGCCTCGCGCTCGGCGCGGCCCGCAAGGACGCCCCCGACTTCGGCCGCCGCATCAAGGCGGCCGCGGAGGCGTCCCTCCCCCGCTAGGCCGTCTCTTCCGGATCTTGCCGGGCGTCGCGGGCCCGGCAAGATCCGAAAGAACGGCCTGGGCCGGGGCGTCCTGCCGGTCGGGCGAGGGCGGCGCGTCCGTCCTCGCCGCGCGGAAGCCGCGCGTAGCCTGGCGACAGCCGCAGCCGTCCGAGTCGGGCAGGAAGTGTGAGGGCGTTCATGGCCGAGGTGCAGGACGACCGGCACGACGTCGTGGTCATCGGTGCGGGAGCCGCCGGCCTGGCATGCGCCTCGGACCTCGCCGCGGCCGGCCTGCGCGTGCGTCTGCTGGAAGCGGAGGACACGGTCGGCGGCCGCATCCGCACCGACCGGGTCGCGGGCTTCACCACCGACCGCGGCTTCCAGGTGTTCAACACCAGCTACCCGCAGGTCAGGCGCCGCCTCGACCTGCCCGGTCTCTCCTTGCGGCCGTTCACGCCCGGCGTGCTGGTGCACACCGACGACGGGAGGCTCCGGCTCGCCGATCCCACGCGGCGCCCACGCGACGGCGTCGGTCTCCTCACCGGCGGGCGGGTCAGGCCGCGCGACCTGCTCGCCTTCGGCGCCCTCTCGGCGCACGCCATGCTCGCACCCGCCTCCCGTGTGCGCGCCCGACCCGACGTCACCACCCGTACGGCCCTCGCCGAAGCGGGGTTCTCCGAAGACTTCGTCGAAACGTTCTTCCGGCCCTTCCTGTCCGGGGTCTTCCTGGAGGACTCCCTGGAGACCTCCGCCCGCTTCTTCCGCCTGGTCTGGCGCAGCATGCTGCGCGGTACGCTCTGCCTCCCCCGCGACGGCATCGGCGCCGTGCCGGCTCAACTGGCCGCCGGGCTGCCCCGGGGAGTGTTGCGCCTCTCGTCGCCGGTCTCCGCGCTGACGCCGACGGGAGTGGCGTTCGGCGACGGGGAAGTGCGGGCGCGGGCCGTCGTCGTCGCCACCGGAGCCGGCGCCGCGGCCCGCCTGCTGCCCGGCCTCGAGCCGCCTGCGGGACGGACCGTCACGACCCTCTACCACGCGGTCGAGCGTTCGCCCCTTCCGGAACCCACCCTGCTGATCGACGCACGCCGCAGGTTCCTGAACACGTGCGTCCTGACCGAGGTCCAGCCCGGCTACTCCGGTGACGGCCGGAGTCTGGTGTCGACCTCCGTGCTCGGTGCCCCCGCCCCGGCGGACGAGGCCGCCGTGCTCTCGGCCCTCGCCGAGGCCTACGGCGTGGACACCGGAACCTGGGAGCCGGTGCACCGCGTGACGGTGCGCAACGCCCTGCCCGCCATGCCCCCGCCGATGCCCCTCACCCGGACCACCCGCTTCGCCCCCGGCCGGTATGTCTGCGGGGACCACCGCGCGACGGGCTCGCTGCAGGGGGCACTGGCCTCGGGGGCGAGGGCGGCCCGCGAGGTGCTCGCCGGCCTCAGGACCGCCGGAACGCCCTGACCGACGCCACGCGCGCGGCCCGGTCCCGCCCTCACCAGCCGGTGGTTCCCGGACCGCCCTTGAACGGGCCCAGGATCTCGGCGGTGATCCAGCCGCCGTAGAAGTCGCCGGGCTGGGCCCGCACGCGCTCTCCGTCCACGGTGCAGAGATCGACCTTGCCCGCGTAGAAGGCCAGGCTGCCGGCGATGCTCGCGTACTCCGGCGAGGGAGCCTCATAGCTCCATGCCGCGTCCCGTACGGTGCACCCGTCCACGGCCAGGGTCCAGTACGTGGCCGACCCCTTCCACTCGCAGACGGTCGTCGCCCGCGACCTCGACAACAGGTCGGTGCGCACCTCCTCGCGCGGCACGTAGAAGACCGGGGGGTGTCTCGTTTCCAGCACGCGGCGGCACGCCCGGGAGTCGGCGAGCGTCACTCCCCGATGCACGATCACCACGTGTCGCGCGTCCGCCTCCACGCGCGGCGGTCGCGGGTACTCCCCGACCGATTCCGTCGGCTGCCGGCCGTCCATGCGCCAAGCCTCACCCATCGGATGCACCTCCACCCGGGCTTCACCGAATTCCTCGCCTGCGGATGCGGTGCACCGATCTCAGCGGGGCGAGCCCGGGGTGGCCGCCGTGGCGGGCCGTGCCAGTGCGCTCGGCCACCACACGCGCGGGCCGATGTCGATGATGAGGGCCGGTACCAGCAGGGAACGCACGACGAGGGTGTCCAACAGGACGCCGAACGCGACGATGAAGGCGATCTGGACGAGGAAGGCCAGGGGGATCACCATCAGCGCGGCGAAGGTCGCGGCGAGGACCACGCCGGCGGAGGTGATGACCCCGCCCGTGGTGACGAGCCCCCGCAGCACGCCCTCGCGGGTGCCCGAGGTGAAGGATTCCTCCCGTACGCGGGACATGAGGAAGATGTTGTAGTCGACGCCGAGCGCCACCAGGAACACGAACCCGTAGAGCGGCACGGAGGCGTCCGTTCCGCTGAAGCCCAGCAGGTGCTCGAAGACGAGGGCGGACACGCCCAGCGTCGCCGCGAAGTTGAGGGCGACCGTCGCCACGAGCAGGACGGGCACGAGCAGGGAACGCAGCAGGGCGACCAGGATCAGCAGGATGATGCCGAGAACGACCGGGACGATCACGGCGCGGTCGCGGGCCGCGGTCTGCTGGGTGTCGAACTGCTGGGCCGTGTAGCCCCCGACGAGAGCGCCGGCTCCCGGCACCGCGTGCACCCGGTCGCGCAGCTCCCGGACCGTCTCCTTCGCGGCATCGCTGTCGGCCGCCGCCTCCAGCGTGGCGTCCAGGCGCACCCGGCCGTCCACGACGAGCGGGGCCCCCGGGCCCGGACGGCCGCTCGCGGTGACGGGCACGACCGCCGCAACCCCTTCCGTGCCCTCGGCTGCCGCCCGTACCTCGGCGATCCGCCCGGCGTCGGTGATGACGACGGCCGGGTTGCCCGAACCGCCGGGGAAGTGCCGGGCAAGGGTCTGCTGGGCACCGACCGAGGGCGCGTCGTTGACGAAGATCTCCTCCAGCGGCACGCCCTTGGACGGCAGGGAGGCGGAGAACCCCGCCAGGACCATGAGCAGGAGGGCCGTGGACATCCACACGCGCCGCGGTGACCGGTCGAGCAGCCCTGCGATCCGGCGCCATACGCCGTGGCCTTCGGCCGACGCGTCGGCCGGCTCGGGTGTGGCGGGCCAGTAGGCGGACCGGCCCAGCAGGACCAGTACGGCCGGCAGGAAGGTCAGGGAGCTCAACACCGCGCAGACGATGCCGATCGCGCCGACCGGCCCGAGAGCCCGGTTGTTCGTCAGATCGCTCGCCAGCAGGGCGAGCAGCCCCAGCGCCACGGTCGCCGCGCTCGCGGTGACCGCGCCGGCCGACCGGCGCACGGCGGCCAGCACCGCCTCCAGCCGGTCGCCCCGTACGACGAGCTCTTCCCGGAAGCGCGCCGTCAGCAGGAGGGCGTAGTCGGTCGCGGCCCCGATCACCAGGATCGACAGGATGCCCTGGACCTGGCCGTCCACCCGGACGACGCCCCGGTCGGCCAGCGCGTACACCACCGCGCAGGCCAGGCCGAGTGCGAACACCGCACTGATGATGATCACCAGGGGCAGCAGCACGCTGCGGTAGACCAGCAGCAGGATCAGGAGCACCGCGCCGAGCGCCACGCCCACCAGCAGTCCGTCGATGCCCGCGAAGGCATCGGACAGGTCCGCCTGGGCGGCCGCCGGGCCCGCGATCGCGACCGAGGTGCCGGGCACCTCCCGGGCGGCCTGCCGCACCTGGTCCAGGACCGTCGGCAGCTCCTTGCCCAGGCCGGGCGCGAGCGGCACGACGGCCTGGATCGCCAGGCCGTCCTCGGAAACGACGGCGGGCGAAGGCGGAGCGGCGATGCCGCTCCGGCCGGCGAGGCTGCCGACCGCCCGGGCGGCAGCCTCCTGCTGCCCGGCGCTGACCCGGCTGCCGTCGGCCGTCCACACGATGATCGCGGGAATGGACGGCGACGTCTCGAACGCCTTGCGGGCTTCGAGGACCCGCGTCGACTCGGCGTTCCGCGGCAGGAACGCCGCCTGGTCGTTCGTGGCGACCTCGCCCAACTTCCCCGCGTACGGCCCGAGCGTCCCGCCGATGCCGAGCCACAGGATCAGGAGGGCGAGGGGTACGACCCAGCGGGCCCAGCGCGGTGTGTTCTTCAATGCGAGCTCCTGGCCATGACATTTAAGTCAGTCGTAAAGAATGTCAATCATCGAGAGATCTTATCCTGAGGTCATGCGCGACACAGACAGCCCCTCGCCTCCGCTTCCGGCCGACGACCCGATCGGGTTGCAGTCCTTCGCCGTTCTGCTGCGCCGGATGAACGCCGAGTTCAATCGCATCGCGCAGGAGTTCGCCCATGCCCAGGGCCTCCACCTCACCGACGTCCAGGCGCTCATCGCCGTACTGGACGCGGACACCGACGAAGACGGCGGCCCCATGACACCCGGCCGGCTGCGCAAGCAGATGAACCTCACCTCGGGCGCCATGACCGCATGCCTGGACCGACTGGAGAAGACCGGCCACATCCGCCGCGTCCGGGCGGCCGACGACCGCCGGGTGGTCCACCTGCACTACGCCCAGGCGGCCAAGCAGGTCGCCCGCGACTACTTCCGCCCCCTCGCCCACGGCACCGATGCCGCCCGCGCCCGCTTCACCCACGACGAGCTCCACGTGGTGGTGCGCTTCCTCGCCGAGATGAACCATCAGCTCACCCTCGTCCGACGGTGAACCCCACCCGGCGCGCGTGCTCCCCGGGCGTATCCGTCAGCGCCCGGTCCCGTCGGCGGGGGGCTGTTGCGAGGCGGTCGGTGGTGTGAACAGTGCCCGGACGGTTCCGGTGGCCAGGTCTCGCAGCCAGGTGTGGGCGCGGTCGTCGTCGTAGCGCCGGTGCCACAGCAGGTACAGGGGGACGTCGGGCAGCCGGAGCGGGAGCGGCAGTGTGACCAGGCCGAGTTGGTCCCGGGCCGCGCGGGTGACCGCATCGGGGAGGGTGACGACCAGGTCGGTGTCGAGGGCGAGTTGCAGTGCGAAGGCGGCGGTGGGTCCGGCGGCGATGACGCGTCGTTCGAGGCCGCGCGCGGCCAGGGCGTCATCGATCCGGTCGCCCAGGCGTCCGCGCCGCGAGACGGTGAGGTGTTCGGCGGCTGCGTAGCGCTCGAGGCTCAGCGGGCCTTCGGCGAGCGGGTGGCCCGGTCGGACGGCGACGATCAGCCGGTCCCTGCCGACGAGGCGGTGGCGGATGTCCGGGAGCGTCGGAGCGTCGGCGCTCGATTCGAGGTCGACCTCGCCCCGGCGCAGCTCGGGGGTGTCGGTCCCGGGTTCGGTGGACAGGCGCAGCCGGACGCCGGGGGCCTGGCGGTGGACGGCGGTGATCAGGGCGGTGCCGCAAGCGGCGGTCAGGGCGTCGTGCCAGCGCACGGTGAACACCCGCTCCAGAGCTGCCAGGTCGAGTTCCTGCTGCGCGGAGAGAAGCTGGTGGGCCTGCTGCACGAGGGCGTGGACCTGGGCGCGCATGGCCAGCGCGCGGGTGGTGGGGACCATGCTGCGGCCGGTGCGGACCAGGATCTGGTCGCCGGTGGCCTTGCGGATACGCCCCAGCGAGCGGCTCATCGCCGGTGCGGTGACGTGGAGTCGGGCTGCGGCACCGGCGACACTGCCCTCTTCCAGCAGGGCGTCCAGTGCGGTGAGCAGGTTCAGATCCAGTTGCATGAGAGTAACTCTACGAGCGAAAAGCATGCACCCGTTGTTAATCACCAGGTGGTCGTGCCCCACATCCTGCGCCGGCACGGCTTCGAACCCGTCGCCGTCGCCCTCGCCCGCTGACCCGCCAGGACCGGAATGCGGCACCGGGCTCGCAGGGGGAAGCCGACCGCGGAACCCGCCCGGGCCGAAGCCTCGGGCAGGTTACGCGGTCGGCACGGGGCCGGGCGGTGTCAGAACCGGCCGGGGGCCGACGGGAGCGGCAGCCGCTTCGCGGGCGGCGCCGCCACCTCGCGGCGCTCTGCCGCCGCCGGCGGGTTCTGGCAGGTCACGTCCTGCGCGGGCAGCTTGCCCGTGGCCAGGTACGCGCTCACCGGGGCGTTGGCGCAGGAGGTCGGGTCGAAGAGGTACACGCCGTGGCCCTCACCGCCCGCCGCCAGCACCATCCGCGAGCCCTTGAGGGCCTTGTGCAGGCCCTGGCCGCTCACCAGCGGGGTCTGGGAGTCCCACTCGTTCTGCACCGTCAGCACGTTCGCCTTCTTGTGCATCGGCGTGGCCGCCTCGACCGGCCGGTCCCAGAAGGCGCACGGCATGATGTTGGACGCGAAGTCCCCGTACAGCGGGTACCTGGCCTTGTCCCTCGCCGCGTCCCGCTCGTACTGCTCGGTGTAGCGGGGCCAGCTGCCGGTGTCCCCGCACGCCACGGCCCAGAACACGGCGGTGGCGTTGTCCGAGGCGGGCTCGGCCGCCGTGCCGCCGGCCAGCAGTCGCCTGAGCTCCGTCGCGGTCGTGCCCGCGGGCAGCGGCTTGCCCTCGGCCGCGGCCTTCAGGGCCGCGACCATCGGGGTGGCCTGTGCCGGGTAGAAGAACACCGCACGCGCGGAGCGGATCATGTCCCCGTCGACCTTCATGCCCTCGAACTCGAACGGCTCCTTGTCGGCGCGCGCCACCAGTCCCCAGAACGTCTCGGACACGGCCTGCGGGGTGTCGCCCAGCTTGTACTCGGCCGACCGCTGCGCCGCCCACTGCGTCCACCGTGCGAAGGCGGGCTCGGCCTCGGTGGCCCAGACCTGGATCATGCCGCGCCAGATCCGCTGCGGGTCCACGCCGCTGTCGAGCACGAAGCGGTCCGTGCGGTCGGGGAACATCTGCGAGTAGACCGCGCCGAGGTAGGTCCCGTACGAGTAGCCCAGGTAGGAGAGCTTGCGCTCGCCGAGCACCGCACGGATCGTGTCCATGTCCCGGGCCGTGTTGCGGGTGGTGATGTACGGAAGCACCGAACCGGCCTTCTCGCGGCACTTGTCGGCGACGGTGCGCGCCCAGGTCACGTCGGTGCCGAAGGTCTCCGGACGGTAGGCGCGGTTGAAGTTCTGCTCGGTGTCGGTCAGTCCGCAGGTGATCGGGCTGCTGGCGCCCACCCCGCGCGGGTCGAAGCCGATGAGGTCGTAGCTGTCCCGTACGTCCTTCGGCATCGCCTCGCCCACCAGCAGCGGCAGGTCGAGGCCGGACCCGCCCGGGCCGCCGGGGTTCAGCAGCATGGCGCCGTGCCGCTTGGCCGGGTTCTCGCTCTTGACCCGGGATATGGCGAGATCGATCGTGGGCCCCCCGGGACGCCGGTAGTCGAGCGGGACCTTGAGCGTCGCGCACTCGTACGAGGCCGGCTGCTCGGGGCTGCAACGGTGCCAGGCGGGTTTCTGCCGAAGGTGGTCCGCGGCCGGGGCCGCGGAGGCCTGGGTCGCGGACAGCAGGGGCACGGTGGTCGCGATGAGTCCGGCGGCGGCGAGCAGCGGTGCGAAGCGTTTCAGGCGCACTGAGCCGTTCCTTTCGGTGAAGTCGCTTACGCTTCCACCTTGTTGCACCCGGCGCCCGGCCGAATCATCCCCAAGGGCCGTGCCCCGTGCTCCTCACGGACGAGCCGACAACAGGACATGTGGCCGACACGCCGAAGTCGGCCCCCGGTCGGTCGCGTACCGGGGGCCGACGTGTGCGCGGTCGGGAGCGGCCTCAGTGGCCGCCACCCTGGCCGCCGTCGTGCCCGCCGCCGTCGTGGCCGCCCTCGTGTGTCCCGCCCGGTGTCGCACCGGGGGTCGCACCGGCTGTCGCGTCAGGAGTTCCACCGGGCGCCGCGTCAGGCGTCGCGCCGGGCGTTCCTCCGTGTGCGCCACCGTGCGTGTCGCCGGTCTCCAGGGAGCCGCCGAGACTTCCGCGCAATGCGGTCAGGGCTTCCTCCGACTGCGTGGTGACGACCCATCGGTCGCCGACCAGATAGAGGCCGCCGTACATCCGGGCCTCGGTCAGCCAGGAGTGCAGTCCCTGCTCGGTGGTGAAGGTGACCATGCGGTAGACGGCCTGCCCGGCCTGGCACCCGCCCTGGCGCAACTCCTCGGCCTCCACGTTCACTTCGGCGGTACAGCCGATAGCCGTGGCGAGCTGTTCGAGGGAGGTCCCGGGGACCGCCGCCGCGGTCGCCGAGGGCGAGGGGGCCGCGGCCGAGGGGGCCGCGGCCGAGGCGTGCTGCGCCGCCGCCTTCGAGGAACAGCCCCCGCACAGCAGCGCGGTGAGGCACACCGCCGCGACGGCCGGGAGCGACGGGCGGATCCGCCGGAACCGGCGGGTGCGGCGGTCGGTGGACGGCATGGTGACCTCTCTGGCTGATCGGGGAGGGGCCGTGGCGCCCGGGCGGGGAGGTACCCGGGCACCACGCGTTTCGGGGGCGGATCGGCGGGCCGCCGACAGGGGCTAGCCGACGACCTTCGCTTTCTTGCCCTTGTCGGTGATGGCGAACCAGAGGCCCTTGTTGTTGTGCCCGGTGGTGTCCCCGGGTTCCTTGTCACCGGTGAAGGTGTAAACCGGCCAGCAGTCGATCGTCAATTGCTCGCTGCCGTCGGGCCGCTTCACCTTTCCAATCAATTCGGGGGCGATTCCGTTTACCTTGTTCTTGTCGACCGGCTTGGCCGGCTTCCAGGTGTCCGTGCAGGCGTCCACGCAACCGATCTTCATCGGCCAGGCGCTGTCCTTGTCGAACCGGTAGAGCGTCTTGCCCTCCGCGTCCTCGACGAGGGTGCCGAGCTGGGCGTTCTGCACGGCGGTGAGTTCGCCGCCCTTCGCCTCGGCGGCGGGCTTCTCTTCCTTCTTCTCTTCCTTCTCCGCCCCGGAGCCCTTGCTCGCCCCGGCCGGCTTCCCGCCCGGGCCCAGTACGTGCCAGGTGCCGCCGACGCCCTCGCCGAACGAGTCGCCCGCCTTGGCGTCCTTGGAGTAGCGGTACACCGGCCACCCGGCGAGCGTGAGCTGCTTGGTGCCGTCGGCCCGGTCGACGGAGCCGAGGAGCGCCGCGTCGATTCCCGCGCTGACCGAGGCGTCGTCCGCGGAGACCGCGGGCCAGGCCGCGGCGCAGTCCCCCTCGCAGTTGGACTTGGGCGGCTTCGGCGTGTCCTTGTCGAACCGGTAGAGAGTGAAGCCCTCGCTGTCGGTGACGCCGGGGCCCAGGCCCGCGATCTCGCTCACCTTCAGCTGTCCGGCCGAGCCGGTCTTGCCCGCGGCACCCGCCGGGACGGCTCCCGAACCGCCGCCGGCGCCGCTTCCGTAAGGGTCTCCGTAACCGGAGCCGGCTCCGACCTGTTTGCTGTCGCCCACCGGCTGGACTGCAGGTGCCTTTCCCCCGTAATTGTCGGAGCTTCCGCATGCGGCTGTCGTCATCATCAGTACTGCGACCGCTGATCCGGCGAATATCTCACGACGCTTAATCTTCACGATCTCTCCTTCAGGTTCGGTTTCCGCGTTTCCTTGCCCCCGGTAATTGATACGGGGCCGGGAGCGGCGGAAGCGAATATCCCCGGGAATTTGTCAGATCGCGCCAACATTGAACCCGGGGCATTGGTTCAGTCCTGGATGCGCAGCGCGAGGGCCGGGCAGCGCCGTACCGCGCGCAGCGCCTTCTGCCGCTGCGCGCGGGGTACGGCCATGGACGCCTCCGCGGGGAAGCCGTCCAGGTCCAGGCGGACCACATCGGGCAGGACGTCCACGCACAGCCCGTGGCCCCTGCAGAGGGTCCAGTCGACCAAGAGCCGCTCCGGACTCTCGTCGTCCTCGAGCAGCGGAAGGGCGCCCAGCACCCGTCTGCCGCAGCCGCTGCCGAGCGCGTGGTCGCGGAACTCGTCCGGGAAGGTCCTGAGCGCCGAGGCGACGAAGTTCGAGGTGCCGTCCGGATGGCTGCACGCGCCGCGTTTCAGCACCGCCTTCATCCGGAGCTCCAGCATCTCCAGGGCGGGTTTGCCCCCGCCCCGGATGGCGTCGTCCAGTACATCGGCGATGGCGGGCAGCCCGCGTACGCAGGGGCCGCACTGGCCGGCCGACTCCTTGGCCAACCAACGGGTCACGCGTGCCACTTCGCCGGCCGGGCAGGTGTCCATGGGCAGCGGCAGCACCGCCCCCGCCCCCAGCCGTGCGCCGAGCCGGTCGAGGGACTCGCGTGATATCTCGGCCGCACGCGCGTTTGCCGGAGTGAGCCATTTGCCGTGATACCCGCCGACCAGGACGCCCTGGCCCGGATCGGTGCCGCACAGTTCCAGGATGTAGGAGAGCGCGGCTCCGCTCGGCGTCTCGACGACCGTGTTGCCCGCGACCGTCAGCATGATGGTGCCCGGCTCGCTGGGCAGGCCGGTCGCACGGAAGTCCAGCGCGCCGAGCCGGGCGGCGACGGCCATCTGGGCGAAGGTCTCGGTGTTGGAGAACAAGGTGGGCACGCCGTTCAGGCCCCGGTCACTGGTGCGCACCTTCTGGCCGGAGGGCAGCGTCGGCCCGCCGTTCAGGCCGTTCACGTGCGCCGTGCTCTCGCCGGTCACGAAGCGCTCGGGGAGCAGCTCGATCCGCACCCGGCGTCCGGCCGGGCCGCGTTCCGCGACGGCCTCCCGCAGTGACTGCTCCACGTCCCTCCGGGTGACGCCCACCACGACGTCCTCGGAGTTCAGCGCGGCGGCGGCCAGCAGGGCTCCGTCGAGCACCAGATGGGGGGTGTGCAGCAGCAGCGCGGTGTCCTTGAGGCAACTCGGCTCGCCCTCACTGCCGTTGACGACGACGGCGGTCTGTCCGTCCCCGGCGCGGGCCGACCGCATCACGGAGCGCAGTTTCTTGGCGAACGGGAAGCCCGCGCCGCCGCGCCCGCGGAGGTCGATGTTCTCGGCGAGGTCGACGAGTTCCTCC
Source organism: Streptomyces nojiriensis (assembly GCF_017639205.1). Lineage (NCBI taxonomy): Bacteria > Bacillati > Actinomycetota > Actinomycetes > Kitasatosporales > Streptomycetaceae > Streptomyces > Streptomyces nojiriensis. The sequence goes on from NZ_CP071139.1 coordinate 7,582,509, forward strand.
GGCCGGTAGCGGGGCATTTGGCCGTGTGTCGTCAGATGGGCCACGCGGTCGAGCCGCGCGGCCTGGTCGAGCCCGGCCAGCAGCCGGGGAGCGCCCACGCAGCCGAGGCTGGGGCGCGTCTCACCGCTCACAGCCACTGGTCCCGGCTGATGAGCGTCTCGGCGTCAGCTGTGGCGCGGGCGCGGCTCGGCGCGTAGACGGCGGTGCGCGGAGGTTCGTTGCTCAGGGGCGGTCGGTCATTGAGGGCCGGTCGCTCGGGCCGGGGCGGCTGGGCCTGGTTCGCGGTCACGGCTGCCGCTGCAGGACGTGAGCCGCGCCTCTGTCGGGGCACGGCGCCCTTGACGGGCTCCTGCGCCACGGGCTGGGGGGTGGGCGGCACGAAGACGGCCGCTTCGCGCATCCGGCTCCTGACCCGGAACACGAGCACACCCACGATGCCGAGCAGGGCCAGCGCGTACGCGGACGTGACCCAGGGGGCGGCCGCGCGGCCCGACTTCAGGCCGTGCACCAGTGAGGCGCCCCAGGCCGGATAGGCGCCGAAGTGCAGGACCCGCCACCACGCCGAGCCGCTCCTGGTGTTGAACACGCTGCGCACCGCGCCGGAGATGGCCACCGCGATGAAGAGGTATCCGGCCAGGCTGCCGAGACCGACCAGGACGGGCCGGGTGGCGTCCGTGAACGGCACGGCCGCGGAAGTCGCGGTCGTCCGCTGTCCCGCGACCTTGATCCAGATGTGCAGGGCGAGGAAGAGGAGCCCTGACACGGCGAGGCCGCGGTGCGCGCCCTGGGCGAGCAGCCGGTGTCCCGAACCGAGGATGACCCGGTCGGTCGCGGCCAGTCCCCAAAGGACGGTGGCGGTGAGCGAGACGAGCGAGAGCACGCCCGCTCCGAAATCGAGGAAGGCCCATAGCTGGGTGAAGGCGCCCGCTCGGGCAGCCACGGCGACGAGCGCGATGGCCGCGCCGACGGCGCAGAGCACGCCGGGGCTCAGCCTGCCGTCCTTGGGAAGGAGGGAGGGCCGCCGGACGGCCCTCCTTCCGGCGGCCGCGGCCGCAGCCGAGGCGTGGCGGTTCTTGCGGCGGGCCCTGTGAGAGCTGGGCATTTGAGGCTGGGGCAGGGGCATCCAGGTCTCCTGTGCGCCTGGGCATCCGAGCACTCCACCTGGCGCTCGGTACCCGGGGGTCGTTGTAGTCGTACCCGGCAGCGCTGTGAACTTCCGCGCCGGCCGAGGGAACTTGGGGCCGGAGTGCAGCAGCATCGTGGAGCTGCACAGCAGCTCCACAGGTTTTATCGAAACGTGATAATTTCTCGCACCGCCCCTCCGGCGCATCGAACAACACCGGAAGATTCCCCTCCAGCGGGGGTTGCGACAGGCCACCGCGCCGCCCGCCACCTACGCGTCCCGGACGGCAAAAACAAAGCAAAGTAACGGGACCGTAAGTGGTCGGACCTCTCCAGGAGGGAGTACGAGGGCCGCAACTCCCGCGTCAGACACGGATGTTGACGTGGGGAGCAACCTCGGCGGGCTTGTCGCTCTTCCCTGGACAAGCCTCACCCCGGCACGAACGAGGAAAACGATGTGTGAACTTCTGAACCGCATCTGGTCCCGCCCCCGTGGCGAGTGGACCCGCGTCCTGCGCAAAGAACTGCCCGCGCTGGCCGCCGAGATAGTGGAGGAGCTTCTGCATGGAATTCCGGAATTTTCCGCACTTATCGATGACAACGATGCCATTGATGATGAGTTGTTCCGGCAGCGGGTGGAAGAGGCTCTCCTCACCGTCCTCGGCTACCGAGAACAGCCCCGGGAACAAGCACCGGACGAGCACGATGAACAGGCGGAGAGTGAGGACGAGATCGAGAACCAGATCGAGGTTCAGAGCCGGTTCGACAGCAAGGTCGAGCACGAGATCGAGATCGAGGTCGGGATCGCGGCCAGGGCCGAGTGCGAGGTCACGCACGAGGGCCGTCGCGAAGGCCTCCGCGAAGTGCGCAACGAAGTACGCAACGAGGGCCGCCGCCAGGGCCTGCGCGAGGTCCGCAACGAAGGCCTGCGCGAGGCCCGGCACGGGAGCCGGCACGAGTCCCGGCACGAAGGCGTCCGTGAGATGGACCGGGCGCGGCACGACCTGTTCAGGACCCTCACCGATGACAGGGACGCATCCGAGATGTCCCTCAGCGAGCTCGCGGAGGCGGCCGGCTGGCCCCTCCCGCTCGCCGTACGGGCGATCGTGCCCGCCACCCCCGGCGAGACCCAGCAACTCGCCGCCGTACTGGACCACTGCCTCGTCGGCATGTTCGCGGGCCGTCCGTGCCTGCTCGTCCCCAGCCCCGACCCGGACAACCGCGCCTCGCTGGAGAACCTGCTGCGCGGCCGGTTCGCGGCCGTGGGCCACGCCGTTCCGCTCCGTGACACGGCCTCCTCGCTGCGCTGGGCGCTGCGCCTGGCCGCGCTGACACCCGCCCGCCCCGGGCTGGAGGTCCGGCCCGTCTTCGTCGACGACCACCTCTCGACCCTGTTGCTCCTTCAGGACGAGCCCCTGGCCCACGCGCTGGCCGCCCGGTGGCTGCGTCCGCTGGCCGACCTGACCCCCCGCCAGAGTGAGCGGCTGGAGGTGACGCTGCTCGCTTGGCTGGAGGGCGGCGGGGCCCCCGAGGCCGCCAAGGCTCTGAGTGTGCACCCGCAGACCGTGCGGTACCGCATGCGTCAGCTGGAGAAGCTCTTCGGGACCGGCCTGCGGGACCCCCGTACCCGCTTCGAACTCGAGATGGCCCTGCGCAGCCGCCGGCTGATGGCGCAGGTCCGGCGTCAGCACTCCCGGGTCGGCCGCAGGGCCGCCCGCGTGATCCAGGCCGACTTCACCCCCTTGGTCGTCGGACGGATGGCCCGCGTCAACGGTCTCTGAACCCCCGGAAACAGCCCGGCCCGGTCCCGTACATACGGGACCGGGCCGGGCTGTTTCATGCGTACGCCGTCGGGGCGGGGCAGCCGCGTGGGCTGTCGGGGCGGGGCCGTGCGGCCTGCGGCCGTGGGGCCGTGGGGCCGCGTGTTCTGCGGTGCGGTGCGGTGCGCCGCCGGGGCCGGGGCCGGGGCCGGGCCGTGCGTGCCGTACGGTGCGCCGCCCGGCGGGCCGGGCGTGTGTCCCGCGATGTGCCACCGGGCCGTCCGGGCGTGTGCCGGCCGGTGTGCCACCAGGCCCGGCCGGGCCGGACCGGTGCCGTACGGTGCGCCACCGGGCCCGCCCGTCTCACGCAGTACGCCGCCACCGGGATCCGGCAGCGGCGTACATATACGAGCGGTGTTGGCCCGAAGTCGGCTTCGGACCAACACCTGTCCCGGGCCGGACACCGGGGTTGGGGGAGAGGAGGGGCGTCCGGCCCGGGAGCGGAGGGGAGGCCGCCGCGGGGGTCAGCGGCAGTTCTGCCCGTTGTTGATGCAGTTCACGGCCTTGTTCATCAGGCCGTTCGACATCACGTTGATGAAGTCGCCGTGGTCGGTCGCCGGCTTGTGGAGCTGCTCGGGGAAGCTGTCCACGGCGAACCGGGCACCCGGTGCCACCCCGTAGGTGAGGCGCATCACCAGCTGCGGCATGGCCTTGAAGCCGTTCGGGCAGCGGCCGTTCTTGTCCGCGAAGGCCACGTGCGTGCGGTGGTTGGCGCTGTCGACGTTCTTGCCGTCAAAGCAGCTCTGGAAGTTGAAGGTGCGCACCACGTCACTGCCCTTCGGGCAGACCGGGTACTTGTCCTTCAGCTGACGGTTCTCGAATCCCGTGCAGCTCCAGGAGGCGTTGGCGTTGGCGTTGCCGTTGGTGAAGGCCTTGGCGTCACCGGTGATGACGCGCATGAAGCGGGGCATCGCCGTGACCTTGTCGACCGGACTGCCCTTGAAAGTGAGCGACACCTGCTTCGGCTTGAGGATGGTGCCGACGTTGGCGTCCTGGCCGCCGCCGGGTGCCTTGGCGTCCTTCTCCACCTTGCCGTCGCGCAACCGCAGCACGGGCCAGTAGTACGTGGACTGGTCCCCGTTGCCGCAGGTGGTGCCGGACGCGGCGAGGCTGCCGTTCGTGGAGAAGGCGTCGGTGGTCAGGTTGCCCACGTAGTCGTGCATGTGGTGGGCGCCGTTGGAGACGCCGGGGGCGACGATGACGTTGTCGGGGTTGAAGTGGCCGTTCTCGTTGCGGCCGCACTGCGAGGTGAAGGAGCCCTTCGAGGCGTTTCCGGCCTGGGCGGGATTCTTCACGTTCGGCTTGATCTTGGTGATGCTGACGAAGTCGCTCTTCGCCGGACCGCCCTTCTGCGCGGCGGCCTGGGCGGCCGCGCCCTGCTCGCCCTTGCTCGCGGCAGCTGCCGCACCGTCATCCGCGGCGGCCGCCTGCTTCATCGTGCACGCGGCCAAGCCCTCGATCTCCTTGGGACGTTGGCCGCCGCGGCCGATCGCGTCGGCCACGCCCGCGATGGTCTTGTCCCGCTTCTGCTTCAGATCACCGAGGAGGGCCGCGTCGCCCTTCGCCTTGCCGGCGGCGAGCTGCTTGGAGGCCTCGGCGACCTGGTCGTCCAGCTTGGCGAGGTTCGCGTCGACCTCGGGCTTGGCCTGTTCTGGTACCGCGGTGAGTTTGTCTCCCACGTCGGGGCAGACGATGGTGGACGTCATCTGGCCCGCCTTGTCGTCCTGGCCGGCGGACGCGTTCCCGGCGACGACGGCGACCCCGCCACCGCCGAGTACGAGCGCGGATATCACGCCCAGGACCTTGTTCGACAGGCGTGAGCGTTTGTGGCCCTTTTTACTCATGCGATCACTTCACTTCGTCGGTTGGACATTGTCGGAAAGGGCGTCGAAGTCGACGAGGCCGGTGTCTTCGAGGACCGTGATGTGGTCCAGAACCGTGGTGTTGGCGGACGTGGCGAGGGCCCGGACCATTGAGTTCTTGGTCTGTGCCCGGATCTGGGCCAGCAGGGCGAACACCTTTCCGTGAGCTCGGCGCAGCAGCATGACGAAGAGCCGTTCGTACTCTTCGCCGCGCGCCCGGTTCAGCTGTCCCAGCCAGTCCTGCTGCTGTGCGGAGGGCTGGTTGGGCAGGTCGACGCCGAGAGCCTGGCCGACCTGGATGACCTGCCGGTCCAGCTCGGTGTGGCCGTCTATGAGGTGCTGGCCGGCCGTCTTGATCGCGGGTCGGGACCCGCGCTGCTGGGCCTGGCGGCCGGCCGGCAGCTCCCACAGGCCGGCGAGCCGGACCTTGCGGACGAAGTCCCGGTCCGCGGCGGTCAGCGGTCCGAAGGCCGTGCTCAACGTTCCGCCGCCGTCGTCGTCGGCGCCCGCCGGACCCGCCGTGCCCGCCGGACCAGCCACGGCGGCCGCGGGCCGGCTGCCGAAACTGTTCACGGGTATGAGAAGCGCGATCAGGGTGAGCGCAAGTGCGGTGATGACCAGGCCGCTTCCGATCGTGTATCGCGTGGCCAACGACAAGCTGCTGATGGATCTCCGCCGCAATGACGGCACTGTGCCTCCTCGCTCCAAGGGCCGGGAGGGGGTGGCGGGGCAGGAGGGGCCGCACATGCTGTGCGGAGCGCACCCGCATTCCCGGGGTGTCACGGGACGCTAGTGCCGGGCGCGGCGACGAGGCCGGAGGACATCACCATCGGATAAACATCCCGGCGACTGCGCGGAAGGCTGATATCTTGCGGCGCGCCCGGACATCCGGCCGCGTGGCGCCGCCGTGCCCTGCCATGCCCGGGTGCCGTCCGGCCGTGCCCGCGTGCCACCGGCCCCGCTACGGGACCGGATCAGGCGTCAGAGGCGTCCACGAGGTGGCCGAAGGCCAGGCGCGCGCCACGGCGCGCGCCGAGTCGGCCGACCACCCGGCCGTCCCGGCTCCGGATGCGGCATGGCGGCGCGTCGCAAGGGCACCGGCCGCCCCCGCTCGCCGGTGTGGACCGTGATGGAACGGATCCGCTTCTCGGGCACGGAGTCCATCGCCTCGTACGCGACCGGTGCGCCGGGCACTCCGCGGAGAGCCGGCTGCCGCGCCGCGGCTCACCGGTCGCCGTACGGGCCGTCCGCGGGGCCGCGCCCACGGCGGGGGAGGCGGGCGCGGTGCCGTGACCGTCCGCGTCGCGGAAGGGGAAGTCCACGCCGTCCTGGTCCTGCACGGCCGCGGCGATCGGCCGTGTCGTCGCCGGTGAGCAGCACCGGCACCTTCACCGCGTCCGGCACCGGAGGAACGGATCGCAGCGCAGTCCGGCTCCGTGCCCGCGTCCTGAACGCCCGTACCCGCGCGACGAGTTCCCCGTCCAGGGGGGTACCGACGCGGGAGGGCTGCGGGCGCACCCGCCGCCCGCAGCCCTCCCGTCGGCCGTCCGCAGGATCAGGCGAGCGCCGCGGCCGCCGCCAGCATGCGCTCCGGGGTCCGTTCGTGCCGCGGCGCCGGCGGCTCCGGAGCCGGATCGGCCGTACGGGTGTCCGTCAGGAGCGCGATCAGGGAGGTACGGGCGCGGGCGACGCGGGAGCGGACCGTACCGATCGGGCAGCCGACGGCCGTGGCGGCCTCGGCGTAGGACAGGCCCAGCAGCTGGGTCAGGACCAGGGCCTCCCGGCGCTCGGCCGGGATCACGGCGAGCAGTTCCGCCAGGGCGATGCCGTCCTCGAAGCCCGGCACGTCGTACGGCTGGGTCTGCTCGGCGGCCGCCTGCCAGTCGCAGCGGTCCGAGAGTCTCGGCCGCGCGGCCGCGTGGCGCAGGCTGTCCACGACCGTGCGGCGGGCTATGGACAACAGCCACGTGCGCGCGGAGGAACGGCCCTCGAACCGGTGCAGGCTCGCCAGCGCCCGGAGGAAGACGTCCTGGGTGAGGTCGTCGGCCGCCTGGGTGTCGGCACTGAGGTAGGCCACGTAGCGCCAGACGTCGCGGTGGAGCGCGCGCACGAACCGGTCGGTCTTCACGGGATCGCCGTCACGGGCGTCCAGCGCCAGCCGGGTCACCGCCGCGTCGGAGTCGGGGGTGCGCCGGGCCGGCCGGTCGCCGGTGGTACAGGAGGGGGTCGTCAGGGCAGCAGTCATCGCCACAAGGTCCTTACGGGCAAGGGGAGTCCGGCGCCGCGAGCGGCGGGGCCGGTGAGGAGTTCGGCCGGCGAGAAGGCATGGCCGAGGCCCGAGGCGCGGTGGTGCGGGTGCGAGAGCGGTCGCGGACGCGGCTCGGGGAACCAGCTGTCAGAGGACAGCGGTTCCCGCCGGCGGACCCCGCGAGGTGATGGCGTGGACGAGGAAGAGCCGGCGCGGCGCGCGGTGGCGGCGCCGGCGGCGGATCCGGACGGGCCGCCGGTGTGCGGGTACCGCCGTACGGAGCAGGAGGCGCAGGGGGGTCCAGAGGCGGCCGGCGACGGCGCGCACCACACGGAAGACGGCCCGCTCGCCGTGGGCGAGCCAGAGCCCGCACATCACGGCGGCCAGCAGGTGCGCCGCCAGCATGCCGACCGGAGACATGGCGGCCGCCTCGTGCACACCACCCGGAAGCGGCCCGCCGGCCGCACCCGTCACGGCGGACGCGGCGTCCGCCGCCCCGTGCAGGGCGTGGTGCAGGTGGGCCGGGGCCTCCGGCATACCGGCGGCGGGCGGCTGCGACATCCGCACCATCGACGACATCGACGACATCGACGGCATCTGCCCGGATCCGGTCGGAGCGGCCGGCCCGGCGAGGGACTGGGACAGGGAGAAACCGGCGTGGAGCACCGCCTGGACGGCGACGGCCGCCGTCGTCACGGCGAGCAGCCCGCGTTCACGCCCCGCGAGGGCCCAGGCCGTCGCCGCCGTGCCCGGGAAGGCGACGGACAGCGCCCACCAGGGCACTGCCGCACCCGACATGAGCAGGTGCCCGGTAGCCGCGAGCAGCACGCAGAGGGCTGCGAACATCGCAGCCCGGAGGGCGCGGAAACAACGGACCGGGTTCATCGAGGGCTCATCCTTGCACCGGCCTCCCGAGCCGCACATCAGGGTGCGCACTTCCGGACAAGTTCCCGCGGTCCGGCCTGTCATGGCCGGGCCGCCCGCCTCGTGTGGTGCAGGGCACAGCGGAGGGAGGGAACCTGCCCGCCGCTCCATCCGACTGCCTACCCGCTCGGTCGAAGAGTTCAACGTCCTGGGAAGGGAGACTTCGTGACGGCGGAGGGCACGGCGACCGCATCGCCGGCGGAGAAGGACGGTGCGGCGGGGCGGCAGTTGACCGCGCTGCTCACCTGCGCCATGGCGTTCTCGATGCTGCAGCTGTTCCTCCTCGGGGCGCTGGGCCCGCGCCTGGTGACCGAACTCGGCGTGTCCCCGGCCGTGCTGGGGCTCACGACCACGATCGGCTTCGGCACCGCCGCCGTCCTGTCCCCGGCGGGCGGCCGGATCGTGGACCGGATCGGTCCGCGGCGCTCACTGGTGGTCCTGCTGCTGGTCTCCGCGGCGGCCCTCGCCCTGATCGGCGCCGCGCCCGGCGCCGGCCTGCTGCTCGGCGCCGTCGCGCTGGGCGGCGTACCCCAGGCGCTGGCCAACCCGGCCACCAACAAGGCCGTGCTGCGCGCCGTTCCGCCCGCCCGGCGGGGCGCGGTGACCGGGCTCAAGCAGTCCGGGGTCCAGCTCGGCGCCTTCGCTGCCGGGCTGCCGCTCGCCCTGCTCGCGGGCGGCATCGGCTGGCGGGGCGCGGTCTGGACCGGCGCCGGCGCCGCCCTGGTCGCCGGGCTGTGGGCCCTGCGCGTACTGCCCGCCGACCCCGCCGCGCCGCCCGCGGGGCCCCGTACGGCTCTCGTGCCGCGGGGGATGGTGGCCTGGCTGGCGGTCTTCTCGCTGTTCCTCGGCGCCGGGATCGCCTCGGTCAACACCTACCTCGCGCTCTTCGGGGCGCAGCGCCTGGACATGGGCCCGACGGCGGCGGCCGCCCTGGTCGCCGTACTGGGCGTGGCGGGGATCGCGGGCCGGGTCGGATGGTCGAAGGCGGCCCGGCCCGGACGGGCCGAGTGGCTCCCGGGCTGGCTGGCCTGCGGGGCGCTGGGCGCGGCGGCCCTGCTGGCGGCCGCCCTGGTGGCGGGCCCGCTGGTGTGGGTCGGGGCGATCGCCGTCGGCGTCTTCGCCGTCTCCGGCAACGCCGTCTCGATGGTGCTGGTCATGCAGCGGGCCGCCCCCGGCCGGGCCGGACAGGACTCGGCGCTGGTCGCGGCCGGGTTCTTCGGCGGGTTCGCCGTGGGACCGCCGCTGTTCGGGCTGCTCGCGCAGAGCGGACGGTACGGGCCGGGCTGGCTGCTGGTCGCTGCGGAGTTCGCGGTGGCGGCGGCCGTAGCGTTCCTGTGGGCCGTACGGGACCGGCGGGAGGGCCCGGCATGAGCACGGGCGGCGCCTGGCAGGGCCCGGCCCTCGCGGCCGTCATGGCACGGGTGGCGGTGACCGCCGAGGCGGTGGGCCCCCGCTTCCCGCTGTACGCCGAGCCGGACGGCGGGCGGTGGACGACCACCGGCCGCGGCTCGTGGACCGGCGGGTTCTGGGCCGGGCTGCTCTGGCTGCGGGCCCGGTACACCGGCGACGCGGCCGACCGGCGCGCCGCCGCCGCGTGCACGGCCCGGCTCGAACCGTGGGTACGGGCCGACACCGCCACCCGCGGCCTGATCCTCTGGTACGGGACCGCTCCGGCCGGGGACGATGCCGCGGCCGCCGAGCTCCGGGGCCGCGGCGCCCACGCGGTGCTGTCGGCCTACGACCGCGAACTCGGGCTCGTGCCCTGGGGGGACGCGCTCGGCGGGCCCCGGCTGCTCGCCCGCGTGGACGGGGTGCCGGGGACCGTACCCCTGCTGGCCGGAGCCGGACCGCAGGGCGCCGCCGCGGCGGCGGCCCACCTCCACCGCCACCTCGATCTCTGCCTCGGCGCGGGCCGGGACCGCTCGCTGCGGCCCGCCCTGCGCTTCGACGCGGCCGCGGGCTGGCAGCCCTGCGCGGACCCGCCGCCGGGCTGGAGCCGGGGCCGGGCCTGGCTGCTGCTGGCGGTGGCCGACGCCCTGCTGCGCCCGGACCCGGCGACGCCCGGCCCGGCCGGCCGGCTCGCCGAGGCGGCCGAACTCCTCTCGGCGGAGGGCGAATTCCCCGCCGGAGGGCTCGTCCCGGCGGCCGACGCCGCCCGGCCGGACGGGCCGCTCGACACCTCGGCCGCCGCGATCACGGCGGTCGCCCTGCTGAAACTCGCCCGGGTGCCCGGCCCCCGGGCGGCCGCGTACGGGCACCGGGCCGGGGCGATCCTCCACCGCCTCGCGGAGGACCACCTCACCGGCACGGACTCCGGGCGCCCGCCCGGGATGCTGCTGGACGGCTGCTACGACGCCGGGAAGGAACTGGCCGTCCGGCACGAGCTCGTCTGGGGCGACTTCTTCCTGGCACTCGGCCTCGCCGCCCTGCACGGAGCCGTCGACATCACCGGCGTCTAGGGAGTGCCTGGGCCGTCTCTTTCGGATCTTGCCGGGCCGGCGACGCCCGGCACCGCACCTGGCCGCGTTGTCGGGGCGCCCGAGTACGTCCCGTACACGGCGCGCCCCTCTGCCTTGCCCTGTACGGCACCGGACGCCGCGGGCTCGGCCGACAAGATCCGAAAGAGACGGCCTACGCCGTCACCGGGCCGCCGTCCGTTGCGTAGCCGCGCAGGACCCGGCGGGCCACGGAGGTGATGTGGAGCTCGTCCGGCCCGTCGAGGATGCGGGCGGCCCGGCCGGTGCGCAGGAGTCCGGGCAGGGGGGTGTCCGGACCGAGCCCGGCGGCGCCGTGGACCTGGATGGCGGAGTCGGCGACCTGCTGGAGCATGCGCGCGGCGGCGACCTTGGCGAGCCCCACCTCCGTACGCGCGTCCCGCCCGGCGGCGATCAGCGCCACCGCCTCGTGCACCAGGGGGCGGGTGGTGCGCAGGGCGAGCAGGGCGTCGAAGACATGCCCCTGGATCAGCTGCTGGTCGGCGAGGGGCCCGCGGGACCCGCTGCGGGTGGCGGCCCGCTCGCACATGAGGTCGAAGGCGCGCCGCGCCTGGCCGAGCCAGCGCAGGCAGCGCAGCGTACGGCCGAGCTGCAGCCGCTCACCGGCGATGGCGAGCGCGTCCCCGGGCTTCCCGAGGAGGTGGTCGGCCGGGACCCGGACCCGGTCGAGCTCGATCTCGTACTGGCCGCCCGCACCGAGGACGGGGAGTTCGCGTACGACGCGGAAACCGGCCGACGCGGTGGGCACGAGCAGCAACGACAGCCCCTCGCGGTCACCGGCGCTCCCGCCGGTGCGGGCCATCACCGTCACCAGGTCGGCGCCCGCGGCGCCGGAGGTGAACCACTTGCGGCCGCTGACGAGCCAGCTCCCGTCCGGCCCGCGCTCGGCCCGGGTGCCGGTCCGCGCGGGGTCGGTGCCGGGGACGTCCGGCTCGGTCATGGCGTAGCAGGTCCGCATCTCCCCGGCGACCAGCGGCTTCAGGTACGCCTCCCGGACCGCGGTCCCCCCGTGCCGCCCCAGCATCGTCACGTCGAGCAGCGGGGCGGATCCCAGCGCGGCCGGGCCGTGGTCACTGGCCCCCTCCGTCTCGGCCAGTGCGGCGTACGCCCCGAACCCCAGGCCGCCGCCGCCCAGTTCCACCGGGAGCGGCAGCGCCCACAGGCCCTCCTCCCGGGCCTGGCCGCGCAAATCGGCCAGCGCATCGGCCGCGGCGGGCCCGCCCGCGTCCAGCACCGCTTCCCGGGGGATCACCCGGGAGCGGACGAACCGGTCGATCCGCTCCCTCAACTCATCCGGCCCCGCAGCCTGTTGTGCAACCGAGGTGTGGTCCGTGCCTGGATCCGTCACTTCTTTCCTCCTCATTCCCGGGAACTCGTGGGAACACCCGACCGACTCACTGTCCGTGGAACTGGTCGGGTGCGGACGCTCCCGGGTTCCCCAGATTCGGCAAGACCCGGGCGCCGGCCACCGCCGCGCCAGGAGAGGAGAGGCATGGCGTCACCAGCAACCACGCAGACGGTCCGGCCGCTCGACACACTGCGCTTCGACACCTCGGGGCCCCCGCAGATCACGAGCGTCATCGCCGACCACCTGCGGCTGCTCGGCGCGCGGACGGACCGCCCCGCACACGGGGACGCGTCCACCGGCACCGCCACCGACACCGGTGGCACCACGCTCACGGGCTGCGGTTTCGAACCGGCGCACGCGAGCGCCACCTGGGCGGATCCCCTGAGCGGGCTCGTCGACGAGGCCACGGTCCAGGCCGCCACCGGCATCATGGCCGTACACGGCCGGCGCGACGGCGGCCCGCGCGGCCTCGCCGTCGACTACGCGGCCACCGCCACCGGAGTCCTGGCCGTCCAGGGGCTCCTCGCGGCTCTCGTGGGCCAGGCCCGCGGCGGGGCCGCCCGCGCGGTCAGCACCAGCGCGGACCGGGCGGGGCTGCTCGCGGTCTCCCAGTACCTCGCCGCCACCGGGGCCGACGAGGGCGAGGCCGCCGAACTCGCTCCCGGAGGACCCCCGTTCACTTCCGCCGACGGTGTCCTCTTCGAACTGGAGACGCTCGATCCGGGCGCCTGGGCGGCCTTCTGGAAGGCCCTGGAGGCGCCCCCGGAGGCCCTGCGGGCCGGCTGGCGGCCCTTCCAGTTCCGCTACGCCACCGCCTGCGCCCCCTTCCCGGCGGCCCTCCACCTCACGGCCCGGTCCCACCCCTGGGAGCGGATCCGCCGGGCCGCGGCCGCATACGGCACCGAGGTGTGCGCCCTGCACCCGCTCGCTCAACGGGCCGCGGAACGGGCCGCGGAACGCGACGGCGCCGCCCCCTGGTCCCTGTCACGGTCGGCCACCGGGCGTCTCACCGCCAGGTCGGCCCGGCTGCCCGGCGCGGCACCGTCCGGCGGGCCCCTGGCCGGGCTGACCGTGCTGGAGGCGGGCCGCCGCATCCAGGCCCCGCTCGCGGCGCATCTGCTCGGGCTCCTCGGCGCCGACGTGATCCGGATCGAACCCCCGGGCGGCGACCCGCTGCGCGGCATGCCCCCGGCCTGTTCCGGGATCTCGGCGCGCTGGCTCGCCCTCAACCGGGGCAAGCAGGCCGTGGAGATCGACATCAAGAGGGAGGCCGACCGCCGGCGGCTGCGGGAGCTGGCGGCCGGGGCCGACGTCTTCCTGCACAACTGGGCGCCGGGCAAGGCCGCCGAGCTCGGCCTCGACTCCGGGGACCTCGCACGGGTCAATCCCGCGCTCGTCTACGCGTACACCAGCGGCTGGGCCGACCGGATCGAGGACGCCCCCATGGGCACCGACTTCATGGTCCAGGCCCGTACGGGCGTCGGCGAGGCCGTCCGCCCCGAGGGCGAGGCCCCGGCGCCCTCGCTGATGACCCTGCTCGACGTACTGGGCGGGCTGCTCGGCGCGGAGGCCGTCCTCGCCGGTCTGCTGCTGCGCGAGCGCAGCGGCCACGGCGTACGGGTGGACTCCTCCCTGCTCGGCGCGGCCGACACGCTGACCGCCCCCGCCCTGCGCCGGGCGGCCCGCGGGCAGAACCCCCGGCGGCCGGCCGGATTCCGGCTCCCGCGGCCGACGGCGGACGGCTGGCTCGCGCCGGCCGACGCCGACGCCCGCGCGGTGGCCGACCACGACCTGGGCGGCCTGTCCACGACCGAGGCCCTGGCCCGGCTGCACGAGCACGGCCTGACCGCGACCGCGGTCACCACCGAGCTGTCCGACCTGCATCACGATCCGCGCTTCCCCGGCTCGATCAGCCGCGACGCGCACGGCGCCCCCGCAGTCCCCGACCCCTGGAGCTTCGTATGACCGCCGACCGGCTCGTACTGCACGACCTGCTGCCCGCCGAACTGCGCCGCTCCTGGGTGGTCGACGGGACCTGCCCCGACCTCGACCTCTACAGCCTCTTCCGAGCACGCCAGATCTCCGACCTGCACCGCACGGCCGTCCTCGATGCCAAGGGCAAGCTCTGCTACACCGCGCTGGACCGCAAGGTCCGATGTCTGGCCACCGGCCTGCGGGAACTGGGCATCGGCCCGGGCGACGTGGTCGGCGTACAACTCCCCAACAACCGCTTCGCCGTCGTCGCCGATCTCGCGCTCGCCGCACTCGGCGCGATCGCGCTCCCCTTCCCGGTCGGCCGGGGCGTCCTCGAAGCGGAGTGCCTGCTGCGCCGCGCCGAGGCCGTCGCCGTCATCGCGGCCACCGAGCACCGGGAGTTCCGGCACGCGGCGGATCTGAGCACGCTCGCCGGGGCGCTCCCGGCCCTGCGGCACGTCATCGCCGCCGGTCCCGGAGCCGTGCCTGAAGGAACGATTCGGCTGTCGGGGCTGCTGCGGTCCGACCCCACAGGATTCGTCCCCGCCCGGCCCGATCCCGACAGCGCCGCACGCATCCTCGTCTCCTCCGGCTCCGAGGCCGAGCCGAAGATGATCGCGTACTCGCACAACGCGCTGGCCGGCGGGCGCGGGAACTTCCTCGCCTCCCTCATCCCGGACCGCACCCCGCCGAGCTGCCTCTTCCTCGTACCGCTGGCGTCCGCCTTCGGGTCCAACGGCACCGCCGTCACCCTCGCCCGGCACGGCGGCACCCTCGTCCTGCTCGACCAGTTCAGCCCGGACGCGGCGATCGCGGCGGTACGCGAACACCGGCCGACGCACATTCTCGGCGTGCCCACCATGATCCGCATGATGCTCGAACGCCTCGACGGGACGGACGAGAAGCTGCCCGCGCCCACCGCACTGGTCCTCGGCGGCGCGCCGCTCGACGAGACCACCGCGGCCGCCGCGGCCGAGGCCTTCGGCTGTCCCGTGGTGAACCTCTACGGCTCCGCAGACGGCGTCAACTGCCACACCGGACTGGGCAGCACGGTGCCGCCCACCGACGGATCCGGGGTGGTCGCCGGCCACCCCGACCCCCGGGTCGCCGAGATCCGCATCGCCGACCCCGACACGCACGAACCGCTGCCCGACGGCGCCGTCGGCGAGATCATCTCGCGCGGCCCGATGACCCCGCTGTGCTACGTGGGCGCACCCGAACTGGACGCCCGCTACCGCACGCCCGACGGCTGGGTCCGCACCGGTGACCTCGGGTACCTCGACTCCGACAGCGTCCTGCACATCGTCGGCCGCCTCAAGGACATCGTCATCCGCGGAGGCGCCAACATCAGCCCGGCGGAGGTGGAACGCGAACTCACCGCGCACCCCCAGATCCGGGACGTGGCCTGCGTCGGCGTGCCGGACCCGCTGATGGGGGAGCGGCTGGCGGCCTGCGTGGTGCCGCGCGGAGGGCAGCCCCTCACCCTCGCCTCCCTCGGTGAACACCTCACCCGGCGCGGGCTGGAGCGGAACAAGCACCCCGAGCGGCTGCTCCTGATCGCCGAACTGCCCCTGACGGCGGCCGGCAAACCGGACCGCGCCGCCCTGCGCGAGCGCCTCGCGGCGACCGCCGCGGTGGCTGCGCCGCTCGCCCAGGCGGGATGACGCCCGGGTCCCGGCGGCCGGACACCTGCCGCCGGGCCCCCTCCCCGCACACGAACGACGGCGAGCCCCGGGCCCTGGTTGAGTCTCCCGTGGGGGGAGACAGCAAGCTGGGGGCATGGACCGCGACATGCTCCATTCCATCGGAGACCTATCCCGCCGGACCGGCCTCACCGTGAAGACCATCCGGTTCTATTCCGACCAGGGCATCGTCCCCCCGACCGACCGCAGCCCAGCGGGCTACCGCCGCTACGGGCCCGACGCGCTCGCACGCCTGGACCTCGTCCGCACCCTGCGCGATCTCGGGCTCGACCTCGCGACCGTCCGCCGCGTCCTGGACCGGGAGATTTCCCTGCAGGACGTCGCAGCAGCACATGCCAACGCCCTGGACGTGCAGATCCGTACGCTGCGCCTGCGCCGGGCCGTGCTCCGCGCGGTCGCCCGACGCGGCCCCACCCCCATGGAGATGGACCTCATGCACCGACTCGCCACGCTCTCCCGGGCCGAACGGCGCCGACTCGTCTCCGGATTCGTCGACGACGCCTTCGAAGTCCCGCACGACAACCCGGAGTTCGAGACCCTGATGCGGTCCGTCACGCCCGAGCTCCCCGACGATCCCACGCCCGAGCAGGTCGAGGCCTGGGTGGAACTCGCCGGACTCTGCCAGAACGAGGACTTCCGTGCCGCGCTGCGCCGCATGGCCGCGGAGCAGGCGGAAGAGCCCGTCCGGCAGGACGTCGGCACGCTGCACGACACCCTCAACCGGGCGATGCGCGAACGCATCGCCGAGGCCGTGTCCGCCGGCCTGGTACCGGCCGCGGCCAACGGCATGTTCCTGGCCGACTCGCTGGGCGGCCTCTACGCCCACGCCTTCGAGTGCGCCGACGAGGGCGATCTGCGCCGCTGGCTCCTCGCCCGGCTGCGGACGACCGCCGACCCCCGCGCCGAGCGCTACTGGCAGCTCCTGGCCGTGGTCAACGGCTGGCCCGCGTCGCCGACGCTCGCCCCCGTGTACCCGTGGTTCACCACGGTCTTCGCCAAGGGCGACGCCGACCACGAGAAGGGCCTGACGCGATGAGGACGCGCAAACTGACCTTCGGTCTGTACGCTGACGAGCAGGGGCTGGCGTGGGTCGGGCGCCTCGTCGAGGACGCCGTGCGCTCCCGCAACGCCCGTAACACCCGGATCGTCAGTGCGACCGTCGTGAACTCCCTCCCCGGAGACGAGGGTTCGACCGCGCACGCGTACGACTTCCTCGCGCAGCAGTGGGCCGTGGAACACCCCGGGCAGAGCAGCGGCGAACGGCAACCGGGCGAGCTGCGCGTCCGGCTGGTGTGCTCCCGGCGGGCGCACCGGGTGATCCGCAGGACGGTGATCAGCGCCTTGTGCCCCGAGGACACCGCCCCCCACGCCTGCCGTGTGCCCTGGACGGCCTGCTGAGTACCCGAGCGGGTGCCGGGTACCGCGCCGATACGGCTGCCGAATCCGGTTCCCCGTACCGGCCCCATTCGGGCCCGCACCGGCCGGTGCGGGCCCGGTGGGCTGCTCAGGAGCCGCCCATGGCCTTCTTCAGCTCGGCCGCGGCATTGCGGTAGACCGCCAGCAGGTCCAGGTCCTCCCCCGGATAGTTGACGATCTTCACCTGCTTGGCGCCGGAGTCGGGCAGGACCGTGCCGGTGGACATGTGCGCGTTGTCCAGCACCAGCTCCGGCTTCTTCGCCGCGAGCTCGGCCAGCTGCGCCGGGGTCACGGCCTCGGGTCCGTAGGTGCCCACGGGGGTGGCACCCGCGAGCTTCGCCGCCCAGGTGGTGAAGACCTGGCTGACGACGGCGGGGCTCCTGCCGCCCGGCCAGGCGGCCTGGACGTCCTTGTTCAGCTTCGTGTACTCGGTGTCGAAGCCGGTCTTCCACTGCGTGGCGGCCTCGGGGGTGCCGAACAGACCGGCCAGCCGGGCCACTTCGGCGGACACCTTGGTGGGATCGTTGTCGAGTTCCACCTCGACCAGCTTCGCCTTCGAACCCGCGGCCTCCTTGATCTTCGCGGCGTACGGCTCGAAGGGCGCGTAGAGCACGAAGTCGGCCTTGGCCACGGCTGCCAGGTCCGATGGCTTGGGATCGTAGTCCGGGGCGTGGTGGACGGACTGCGGCACGATGACCTTGACGTCCTCGGCGCCCGCAGCCTTGGCGAAGGCGCCCTCCCAGGTGGTGGTGACCACCACGACCGGCTTCTTGGCCTGCGGCTGCGTGCCGTCCTGGGACTTCGCGTCCTGAGGTGAGGGGGTGTTGCCGCAAGCGGCGGTCAGAGCGAGCGCCGCGCTCAGTGCGAGGAGGGAAGGGATACGGACGCGGGTGCGCGCCATGAGCTGATTCTCCGTTCGGGTATGAAATGCACCGCGAGGACCAGCGCCCCCGCGGTCAGGACGAGGACCGGGCCGGGCGGCCAGTCCAGCCACAGGGCCAGCAGGAACCCCGTCAGGTTCACCGCCACGCCGATGCCGACCGCCCAGAGGGTGATCGACTTCAGTGAGCTGCCCAGGCGGCGGGCGGCGAGTGCGGGCAGCAGGGTCAGGGCGTCGACGAGCAGCGCGCCGGTCAGTTTGATGGCTCCGGCGACCGCGATGGCGACCAGGACCAGCAGTGCGGCCGTCAGCGCCCGCACGGGTACGCCGGAGCACAGGGCGAGCTCGCGGTCGTACAGCAGGAGGCCGATCTCGCGCCGGCGCCACCAGAACAGGCCCGGTACGACGACGGCCAGCACGCCCAGGACGACGAGGTCGGCCGGGCCCACCGAGAGGATCGAACCCCACAACAGGGCGAAGGCTCCGGAGGCGTTGACCCCCGACACGGCCAGCAGGAGCAGCGCCGCCGCGATGGCCAGGCTCATGAGCAGGCCCATGGCCCCCGACAGGCCGTCCGGGGTCCGGGCGAGCGGGGCGACGCCCGCGCCGGCCAGCGCGCAGGCCACCAGCGCGCACAGCATGGGGTCGAGTCCGGTGAGCAGTCCGACGGCGATGCCCAGCAGGGCCACGTGCATCATCGCGAACCGCACCGGCATGATGTCGAGCCCGACGATGACCACGCCGATGACCGGCAGGCCGATCGCGGCCAGCAGCAGGGCCGCGCCGGCCCGTTGTACGGGCAGCAGCTGGAGGAGCTCACCGAGGTCGGCGGTGGCCAGGTGCGCGGCGAGGTTCACCGGACCTCCCGCAGGTGGCCCGCGGCCATCTCCAGTACCCGGTCGCAGCGGTCCGCCAGCGCCCGGTCGTGCGTCACCACGATCAGGGTCACCGGCAGGGTGGTGAGGACCTCCGCGGCCTCCGACTGCCCGTCGAAGTCGAGGGCGGCGGTCGGCTCGTCCGCCAGGAGCAGCTCGGCTCCCGCGGCGATGCATCCGATCGCCCGGGCGAGGTACATACGCTGCAACTGGCCGCCGGAGAGGGTGTGCAGGGGCCGCCCGACGAGCGGACCCACACCGAGCCGCTCCGCGGCCTCGGCCGCCTCCGCCGGAGCGTTGCTGCCGGCCAGCAGTTCGGCGCCGAGCAGGGGGAAGCGGCCGGCGGCCGGCTTCTGCGGGATCCAGGCACAGGCCCGGCGCCGCCAGGCCCACTCGGCGGGTGACCGGCCTCCCCGGCCGCCGACCAGGATCGAGCCCGTCGTCTGACGGTGCAGACCGAGGACGGCGCGCAGCAGCGTCGTCTTGCCCGAGCCGTTGGTGCCGGTCAGGGCCACGCGCTCACCGGCGGCGATCTCCAGATCGACGTCCGAGACGGCCTCCACCCGGCCGTGCCGGCACACGACCTCCCGCATGCGCACATCCAGTCCGCCCATCTCACGCCTCCTCCGCCGCGAGGGAAGGCGAGGATCCGCCTCCCACGCGGCAGTAGTCGGACGGAGGGCGCCCGGAGTTCCCGGCGGACCGGGACCGATTCCGCGGAGGCCCGCACCGTCGATGCGGGCGGAGGCGGATCCCGAGCCGACTGCGGCCGATTTCAGATCGGGTGGCCCTCGGCGTCCGTGTGGTCCTTCTGGCCGGAGAACTTGTTCAGGAACACGTCGAAACGCCCGTCGGGGCGGCGGGTCATGGTCGCGCCGTCCTGCCAGATGCCGTTCTCGGGCCACCACTGGCTGCCGTACGCGTCGCCCTGGTTCTGGTGGATGTTGTGGACGCCCAGCCCGGTGTCGAACGGTTCGCCGAAGACCAGGATCGGGCGTCCGACGGCGAGGATCGGCTCGAAGGCGTTGGCGGCCTGGACATTGGAGCCCGAGGTCCAGGGCGGGGACGACTTCAGCAGCCGGTCGAGGAGGTCGCCCAGCGGGCCGGGCAGCCACCCGGGCCACTCCTGGAGCCTGCGCAGGGCCGGATGGCGGAGGTAGTCGAGGGCTCCGGACCTGGGCACGCGGTCGAGGTCGTGGAACCCGGGCGCCATCGCGGCCACCGGGCCGAGCGCCGCCGCGTCCACGGTGAAGACCTTCCACTGCACACCGGTCTCCGAGTCGTGGCTGTCCACGTCGACGGCGCACTTGTACCGCCCGTCCGGGGCGTCGACCCGGAGGTTGACGTGGAACCAGGCGCCCTCCGTGTCGGGGGTGTCGCGGAAGTGCTCGTGCAGGGTGCCGGCCAGCACGCCGTAGCGGTCGAATGGCATGTTCCCCAGTGAAGCACCGGGCCAGCCGGTCGGGTGGTTCTGGCGCGCGGGCACGAGGGGCATCGGGCCGGAGCCGATCGGATGGCCCTACGTTCGGTCCCGTGCGGCCCCTCCGGGCCGCGCGAGGCGCCTACGCAAGGGGTCGAACCATCATGAGTCTCAGCATCCGCAACCAGCTCGCGGGCACCGTCACCGCCGTCACCGTCGGCGAGGCCATGGCGACGGTCAAGGTCCGTCTGGACGGCGGTCAGGAGATCACCGCCGCCATCACCGCCGACGCGGTCAAGGACCTCGGCATCACCTCGGGCTCCGCGGTGAAGGCGCTCGTCAAGGCCACCGAAGTGGCCCTGGCCACCGGCCCGGTCGAGAACATCTCCATCCGCAACCAGATCCCGGGCACGGTGTCCGACGTCGCCGTCGGCCCGGCCATGGCCGCCGTGAAGGTCAACGTGAACGGGGGCGGGCTGACCGCGGCCGTCACCGCCGACGGCGTCCAGGCGCTCGGCCTGGCCCCCGGCTCCTCCGTCGTGGCGCTGATCAAGTCGACCGAGATCTCCCTCGCCGGCGCCTGAGCCGTCGTGCCGTCCCGGTGGTCGGGTTCAGGTGCCCGGTGCTGCCAGGGCGCCGAACCATACGTGCGTGACCGCGCTGACGTAGCGGGCCCCGCACCGGTCCGAGGGGACCACCAGCTGGGCCCCGGACTCGTCCAGGTCCGCCCCGTCCAGGCGGGTGGCCAGCAGCACCGGACTGTCCCCGAAGTCGGCGTCCAGCTCGGCCCAGGCGAGGACGCTGTGGTGGCCGTCCCCGCCGCTGACCGCCAGCAGGAAGCGCGACCGGTCCTTGCGGCGCCGGGCGTCGAAGGCAGGCCCCGCGCTCGCGACCACGTCACGCAGCAGCACGCCCTCGAAGACGTGGTGCTGCGGGCCGTTCGTCGCGCAGTCGAAGACCACCTTGGCCCGGTGCTGCTCCCATTCGCGCAGGTCGGCCACGCTGAGCAGGGCCGGGCGGTCGAGGTCGCCGTGCAGCATGAGTTTGGCCATACGAGCCCGATTCCCAGCTCCCGCCGCCCCGGAAACGTATCTGCCACCCTCATCTCACCATGTGAGTCGCAAGTGAGTCTCTTCTAGCCCTTGGCGGCTTGCATCTTCTGCCACACGACATCCCTCGTCACCGGCATCTCCGTGAACCGCACCCCGGTCGCGTCCCGCAAGGCGTTGGCGAAGGCAGGGCCCACCGGGTTGAAGGGGCTCTCGCTCATCGACTTGGCGCCGAGCGGGCCGATCGCGTCCGAGGTCTCCATGAAGTGGACCTCCGTGCGCGGGACGTCCGCGTACTGCGGGAGCCGGTATCGGCGGAACGCCGCCGTGGTGACCTCGCCGCGCTCGTCCACCCGTACCGTCTCGAAGAGGGTCGCGCCCAGCGCCTGGGCCACACCGCCCTCCACCTGGCCGCGGCACTGCATCGGGTTCATGACCTTGCCCGCGTCCGCCGCGTGCACACTGCGCAGGATCTTCATCTCGCCGGTGTGCGGGTCGACGGCGAGGCGGAACCACTGGGCGTTGAAGGCCACCGAGCGGGGGGAGCCGGTCCAGTGGCCGTCCGCGGCCATCTCCTCCAGCTTGCCCTGGTCGTACGCGGCCTCGTACAGCTCCTTGAGGGTGACGGTCCGGCCCGCGCAGTCGAAGGATTCGGGCCCCAGCCTGCACAGGTGCCGGGCCACGCCCGTGTGCCGGGCCGCGAAGGTCTGCAGACGCTCCGCGAGCGAGTTCGCCGCCAGCATCACCGCCTTGCCCGCCACCACCGTGCCGGCCGAGCCGAACGCGCCGGTGTCGTGGCGCACGACGTCCGTGTCCGACTGGCGGACCGCGATCCGGTCCACCGTCGTGTTCAGCGCGCCGGCCGTGATCTGCTTGTGGACGGTGGTCGTGCCGTTGCCGAACTCCGCCGTGCCGACCGCGATGTCGTACGTGCCGTCGCGCAGCAGGCTGATCCGGGCGTCGGCGAAGTGGCCGCCCGGCGGGCCGGTCGCGATCATGGCGACCGCCGATCCGGTTCCGGTGAGCCAGCCCTCCGGGACGTCCTCGTGGCTGCGGTCCTCGGCGATCGCCTTGCGCACCACGTCCATGCACTGCTTCATCCCGTACGAGGCGATGAACAGGTCCTCCTCGTGGCCGATCGGGGTGACCATGTGGTCGCCGGCGCCGATGACGTTCTTCTCGCGCAGTGCGAGCGGGTCCATGCCGAGCCGGACGGCGAGCTCGTCCATCGCCGATTCGAGGGCGAAGAGGACCTGGCCCAGGCCGTAACCGCGGAAGGCGCCGGCCGGGACGCCGTTGGTGTAGACGGAGTACGCCTCCACCTCCTTGTTCGGCGCCTTGTAGACGGCGAAGGACTCGCCCACGCTGTGGAACATGACCGCCGGGCCGTGGTTGCCGTAGGCGCCGGTGTTGGAGACCACGCGGATGCGCAGCGCGGTGAGCGTGCCGTCGGCCTTGGCACCGATCTTGATGGTGATCTTGAAGGGGTGGCGGGTGGTGGCACCGTAGAACTGCTCGGCCCGGGTGAATTCGAGTTTCACCGGCCGGCGCAGCTTCAGGGCGGCGAGGACCACGATGTCCTCGGTGAGCATCTCCTGCTTGCCGCCGAACCCGCCGCCCACGCGGCCCGCGACGACGCGGACCTCGTCCTCACCGAGGTCGTAGAGGGCGCACAGCGCCCGCCGGGTCAGGAAGGGAGCCTGCGTGGAGGAGCGGACGGTGATGCGCTCGCCGTCGCCCTCCTCCTTGGGTTCGAAGTACGCGACGCTGCCGTGGGTCTCCAGACTGGCGTGCTGCACGCGCTGGGTCTGGAAGGTCTCCTCGTAGACGACGTCCGCCTGCGCGTACCCCTTCTCCATGTCGCCGATCGTGTTGTGGACCTCGCCGCACACGTTGTTCTCGGCGCGGAAGATCCCCGATTCCGGGCCCTTGGGGTGGAGGACGGGGGCGCCCGGGAGCATGGCCTCCTCCGGGTCGATGACGTACGGCAGCTCCTCGTACGTGACGACCACCCGCCGGCAGCCCTCCTCGGCGGCCCGCTCGCTGTCGGCGACGACGGCCGCCACGCGCTGGCCGACGAAGCGGACCACGTCGTCCAGGACGCGGGTGTCCATCGGGTCCTCGGTCGGGTGCTCGTGGCGGGCGGACGAGTACAGCCGGTCGGGGGCGTCGTGGTGGGTGAGGACCGCGTGGACCCCCGGGACCTGGAGGGCGTCCCTGGTGTCGATGTCGACGATCCGGGCGTGCGGGTGCGGGGAGCGCAGCAGCTTCATGTGCAGCAGCCCGGGCACGTCGACGTCGAAGGTGTAGCGGGCGGTGCCGGTGACGACGAGGGGACCCGCGGGGGCGCCCAGGGACCTGCCCACGGCCTGCCCGGCCTCCGGGGCCTCGGTGTGCTTGACCCCGCGCACCGCGTCCTCGATGGCGCGGTAGCCCGTACAGCGGCAGATGTTGCCCTTGAAGGCGCGCGGGAGGTCCTGGAGCTTGCCGTCGTCGTGGGCGGTGCCCTCCTCGGCCTGGAGGGCGGCGGTGGTCATCAGGAAACCGGCGGTGCAGAAGCCGCACTGGAAGCCCTGGGCGTCCAGGAACTGCTGCTGCGCCGGGTGGAGCTCGCCGCCGGAGCAGGCCAGGCCCTCCACGGTGGTGACGCTGCGGCCCTCTGCGCGGACGGCCGGGTAGAGGCAGCTGTGCACCGGCTGCCCGTCGACGTGGACCGTGCACGCCCCGCAGTCGCCCTGGTCGCAGCCCTTCTTCACGCCGAACCAGCCGCGTTCGCGCAGGTAGGTGCGCAGGCACTGGCCGGCCCGCGGCTCGGTGTCGAAACGCCGCTTGTTGATCTCGATCTCGTACGTCATCGGTGGTCCTCGGTGGTGAGCTCGCGGCGGATCTCCTCGGCCAGGCGCAGGGCCATGTGGCGCCGCCATTCGGGCAGCCCGTGGATGTCGTCGTACCACTCGTCGGGCCGGACGGCGCGGTCGATCGCCTCGCGCAGTTCGGCGGCCGTGGGCGGCAGCGCGAACCAGAAGCGGAACGGGCGGGTGGTGGCGGCGGAGACCGTGACGGCCAGGGAGCCGTCGGCGGGGTCGCAGGCGCCGATGACCAGCGCGCCGGAGCGCCCGAGTCCGTAGAGGGACGCCTGGCGGAAGGCCGTACGGGAGTCCAGCGCGTTCGGAGGCAGGCGCACCGACCGCAGCAGCTCGCCCTCGCGCAGGTTCTTCACGCCGGCGCCGAGGATGAACTCGGTGACGGGCATCCGGCGGGTGGCGCCGTCCTGGCCCTGGAGCAGGACGGTGCCGTCGAGGCCGGCCGTGAGGGAGACCATCGGACCGGCGGGCAGGCCGTTGCAGAGGTTCCCGCCGACCGTCGCCATGTTCCAGATCTTGAAGCTGGCGAGGAAGGCCCGGCAGCACTGCTCGAAGAGCGGGGCGGCCGTGGTCGGCAGGGTCCGGGCGAACCGCGAGAGCTCGGTGATCGTGCAGGTCGCGGCGATGTCGAGGGAGCCGTCGGGCTGCCAGGACAGCGGCGGCCAGCCCATGCGGGAGAGGTCGACGAGGCGGCGGATGTGCGGCTGGGGCTCGGAGAAGAGGTACGTGCCGCCGCCGAGCCAGGCGTCGCCGGGACGCCAGGGTTCGCGGCGGCGGGCGTCGCGCACGTCGAGCACCGTGTTGAGATCCAATTCGCGCCACCGGCCTTTCTGGCCTGACAGGGGGTTTCAGCCAGTGAAGCAACGCGAGCGGGGGCGAAACGACTGGTCCCGGCCACGGAATCGGACGAGCCCGAAACCCTCCCGCCTGGAGGATCAACCAAGAGGCCTATCGGGTACTTCGCCTTGCATTTACGATGGCTCAGCCTCTGTTCACCTCGCGAATGTGGGCGCCCGCCCGCCGCAAGGAGTCCCCGCCATGCACGTCCTCGACCTGCTCCAGCTCGACAGCCTCGGTCTCCACCTGCTCTGGGGCGAGGAAGCCCTTCTCGGCCAGGAGGTCGCCGGCGTCACCGCCACCGACCTGGAGGAGCCCGGCCGCTTCCTGGGGCCGGGGGAGCTCGTGCTGAGCGGGCTGGTGTGGTGGGCCGAGGGGGACGTGGCCAAGGCGGACCGCTTCGTCGGCGCGCTCGCCGACGCCGGAGCCACGGCGCTGCTGGCCGGGGAGGAGACCCACGGCAGGGTCCCCGACGAGGTCGTCGCCGCCTGCCGCAGCCACCGGGTGCCACTCGTGGCGGTGCCCGCGCGCACCAGCTTCCGGGCCGTGACCGAAGCCGTGTACCTGCGCCAGTGGGGAGACCTGAGCCGCCGCCCGACCCGGCTCTTCGCACTCCCCGAGAACGTGCGCGGCGAGCTGAGCCGGCTCGTGGAGGCAGGGGCCGGCCCGGACGAACTCCTCGACCGGGCGTGCGCGCACCTCGGCCGGGTGTCCTGCTACCTGCTGACCGCCAGCGGACGCACGGTGGCCCGTACGCCGTCCGCCCCCGAGCTGCCCGCCCGGCAGGCGTCGGCGGCCTCCGCGCGGGGCGGGGTCTGGCTGCGCATCGAGACCGAGAGCTCCCCGTACGACGCCTGGCAGCTGCACGTGCCGGACCCGGACGCGGCGCCCCCGCGGGTGCTCCACGAGATCGCCGAGGTGCTCGCCCAGAGCCGCAGCGGGCAGAACCGCCGGCTCACCGCGGAGCGGCTGGCCGGGCAGGAGCTGATCGGCGTGCTGGAGGGGACGCTCGCGGGCCCCGCCGCGGCCGACACCGGAGCCCTGGAGGAGGCGCTCGCGGGCGCCGGGCTGCCCGTCGGAGGGGCGTACCGGGTCCTGGCGGCGACCTCGGGCGACGCCCTGGCGGAGGGCCTGCGCCACCTGGAGAACGCCACGTACGCCGTGGGGCGTTCGGCGGCGGTGCTGCACGAGGACCCGGCCGGCGCGACCGACCCGGCCGGCGCACTGCGCGCGGTGTGGCCGATGCTCCAGCAGTGCGGGGGACCGCAGGCGGAGCTCCGGCTGGGCCTGGGCACGCGGGCCGAGGGCCTGGAGGGACTGCGGGCCTCGCTCAGCCAGGCCCGGTTCGCGCTGACCTCGGCGGACGAGGCGGTCCCGGTGCGCGGGGTCGAGCAGCTGGACACCCTCGGGGAGTTGATGGCCGGGATCCCGCCGGAGGTCCGGACGGTGTACGGGACGCGGACCCTGGGGGTGCTCGGGGACGGGATGCTGCGGGAGACCCTGGAGGTCTTCCTGGCCAACAACTGCTCCTGGGCCCGCACGGCGGAGGCGCTCCACCTGCACGTGAACACCGTGCACTACCGGATCGAGCGGGTGGAGGTCCTGACGGGCCGTGACCTGTCGCGTCTCGACCACAAGTTGGACCTGTACGCGGCGCTGCGCTGCGGATGACCGCGCGGCGGGGCAGGAAGCCCCCTACGGCAGGGCGATGTGGACCTCGGTGGACTTCACCCGGGCCGTGACGGTCGAGCCGACCACGATGCCGAGCTGCTCGACCGACTCCCTGGTCACCACGGAGACCACGTGGTGCGGCCCCGACTGGATCTCCACGCGGGCCGCCACCTCGTCGAGCCGTACCGCGGTGACGATCCCGGCGAAGGAGTTCCGTACGGAGGTCAGGGCGGTGCCGGGCGGCAACGGGTGCGCTCCGGCGGCGCGTTCCTCGGCGAACGCGGCGAGGACCACGCCGTCGACGGACCGGGAACCGTCGGGCGCGCGGTCGGCCGGCAGCCGGCCCGTCTCGGCCCACCGGCGGACGGTTTCCGGGCTCACGCGCAGCAGTCGGGCGGCAACGCCCATGGAGTACGACGGCACGCCCGCAGCATAGGCGGTGCCGCTCCGGCCGCGAACGCCGAGGCACCCGGGACCGATCGTCCCGGGTGCCTGTGCGCCACAGCGGCCGTGGCTACGGAGCGGGTGCGGCTACGGAGCGGGGCGGCACTGGCCGGACCGGGGCCCCTGGACGACGGTGCCCGTCTGCTCCAGCCCGGGTGCGTTGCCCTCGCAACGCAGCGGTCCGGTGACCCGGTTGGCCCGGAACGCCGGGACGTCCGCGCCGGGCAGCGGGCCGCTGCCGCTGTTGCCGTCGATCCGTACCGGTCCGGTGACCGTGTTGGCGGAGGCCTGGAGGCCACCGGTGTTGCCTTCGAAGGTCAGCGGACCCTGGAAGGTGTTGCCGCCGCAGGCGGTCGCCCCCTCGTCCGAGCCGGCCAGGACGTGGCCGGTGCTGCCCGATACGGAGACGGGGCCGGTGAGCTGCGAGCCGCAGAGGGCGAGGGCCAGGGCGCCTTCGGCGGACACGGGCCCGGTGACACGGGCGTCCGTGATCGCCAGGGACCCGCCCGGAGCCACCTTGACCGGGCCCGTCTGGCTGCCGCCCGAGGCGATGCAGAGCGCCTGTCCGGCGGCCACCGTCAGGGCGCCGACGCGCGCCGTCGTGATGCACGGCCGGCTGAAACCGACGGTGACGGAGGCCGGGCCGGCCGTCGCGCCCGGGGTGTGGCTCGCGTCCCCGCCGTACGTCGCGGTGATCGCGTGGGAGCCGGGCCGGAACGCGGCGGTGCGCAACCGGGCCTGCCCGCCGTCGAGCGGCACGGTCGCCAGCGCGGTGGTCCCGTCGAAGAAGGTGACCGTCCCGTCCGCCGTGCCCGCGGCCGGATTCGCCGGGGCGGCGGTCGCGGTGAGGGTCACGGGGTGCCCGAACAGCGGTGCGTCCGTGTCCGTGGCCACCGTGAGCGAGGTCCCGTACCGGAACGAGACGACCGCCTTGCCGTTGCCGCGGTTCACCCCCGGCAGGAGGACGGCATCGGTGGCCGCGGGAGCCGCGAAGCCGCTGCCGCCCCCGCCGCCGGCCCCGTACAGGTTGTCGGGGTTCCCGCCGCCGGAGCCACCGCCTCCGCCGAAGTAGCCGCCGCCACCGCCTCCGCCGCCGTTGCCACCGCGCGCGCCGTTGCCGCCGGGGCCGCCGCTGCCCGGGTTCGGCTGCCCGGTGTTGGGGTCGATGTCGCTTCCGGATATTCCGGGGCCGCCGAGGGGGGAGGTACGGCTGCCGGTGCCGTGCGCGGTCTGGGTCGCGCCGCCGCCTCCGGCGCCGGATCCTTCCGGACCGCCGCCCTGGCCGCCCGGTTCACCGGCCGGGCCGCCGCCGTGGCCGCCGCGCAGCAGGGGCCCGCCGTTGCCCGCGCCCCCGCCGCCGCCGGCGACGAGGACCCGGTCGGCCGGCCCGAAGGCGCCGATGCGCACATCGGTGGCGCCGCCGCCCGAGCCGCCCCCGCCGTGCGCACCGCCGCCGCCGGCCCCGTGGCCGGTGCCGCCGGGCCGGGCGTACTCGCCGCGCCGCGAACTGCCGGAGCTGCCGGCGCCGCCCACCGTGATCTGCAGGCTCTGGCCCGCGCTCACGGCGAGGGCCGCGCGGGTCTCGCCGCCGAGTCCGCCGGGCGCCCCCTCGTTCGGGGGGTTCGGGGTGACGAAGCCGGCCGCGCTGCCGCCCTCGGCTCCGAACACGTCGACGGAGACCGCGCTCACGCCCTCGGGGACGGTGAAGGTGTCCGTACCGACCGCCGTGTAGGTGCAGGTGGGGGGCGAGGCGGTGAACGTGCCGCCCGCACCGCAGGGCGACGGCGCCCCGGCCGGGTCGGCGGTCGCGGGTGCGGCCGCCAGTACGGCCGCCAGCAGACCGGTCACACCGGCCGCCACTGCTGTCTTTGATCTGAAAATGCTCAACGAAGGTCCAAACGAGAGTACTTGGGAAGACACGGGCAGCTGCCGGTGACTCAGACGCCGTCGTCGGCGCACAGCGCCCAGGCGTCGGAGTAGGTGCCCGGCGAGCTGCCCCCGCCGGTGTGGGTGACGGCCGTCCAGTAGGCGGCGGTGGTGGTTCCGTCGCCGACCGGGGTGCCGCCGGAGTTGCTCGGGTAGCTGCCGTTGAGGTGGTCGCCGACCGACCCGGGTCCGGTGAAGTTGGTGGTCGTGAGGCTGCCACCGCTGATCGCCGCGCCGCCGGCGACCAGCTTTCCGTCGTTGCCGCCGCAGCCGACCGTGACCGACTGGCCGCTGGTCGCCGCGGTCGGGCCGCTCACCTCGCTGTGGCGGACCTTGACGGTGGCGCCGCTGACGTCGATGTTGTTGCCGCTGCAGATCGCGTAGGCGTACGTGGTGTTGCTGCTGTTGCCGCCGCCTCCGTTCCAGCCGACCGCGGTCCAGGAGTCGGGGTTGTTCTCGCCGTCGGCCGCCGCCTTCTGGCCGAAGCCGTGGGCGGAGTCGTTGAAGGTGGGGAAGCTCGCGATGGGCTTGAGGCTGCCGACGCTCGCCGGGGTGATGCGGGCGCCGCCGCCGACCAGGCGGGTGTTGGCCGGGCAGCTCGCGGTGACCAGGCCCACCGTCCCGCTGGTGGTGGGCCCGGCGATCTTGTTCATGACCACCTGGGTGTGGTTGATCAGATTGCTGGTGAAACACATGGCGTACGGCGTGCTGGAGAAGGAGGCGTTCACCGCGCCGCCGCTGCCGCCGATGCCGAGCCAGTAGGCCACGTCGGTCCCGACCACGCCGGTGGAACCGGTGTATTCGGTGCTGCCGTCGGGGCTCGGCGAGGTGCCGTTGATCTTGTTGCCGTTCGACGAGGTGCCGGTGCCGATGGCCTGGGCGATCCCGCCACCGGAGATCAGGCCGCTGCTGCAGGCGGCGTTGGTGGATATCTCGGAGAAGGCGGAGCCGGGCCCCATGGTGGCGCCCGGGGTCTTCACGGTCACGCCGACCGTGTTGGCGTACGCGATCCCCGGTACTGCCAGGGCCAGCAGGGCGCTCACGATCAGCGCCTTTCCTGCGGCCGGGCGCCGCAGAAGCGTCTTTCGCATCAGGATTTCCCCTTCGGAGGTGGATCTCGGCGGGATGCGGCCGTGGCCGCACGGCCTCCGACGTATCCGTGGCGGTTCTCGGGACTTCGGTCCGACCGAGGTGCTCGGCACGGCGTCGAACCAGGTCGGTGGACAGCCGTGACGGGATGGGGTGTGCGGATCGCGCCTGCGGAATGTATCAGTCAGATAAGACTGCAGATACCGTGGATCTCGTTATTTTGCCTAGCAAATGCTGTACTCACCGGTAGGCGGCGGTCGCCTTCGCATTGAGGGGTTTTGTCCGGTGGTGAGGTTTTTCCAATCCTTCGCCCCGCTCGTGGCGAATCCCTGATGAGGCTCCTGAGGCTGAGGGGGCCGCTGAACCGACTGTCCGATGAAGGGAAGGAGGTGAGTGCGATGACCGCTTCGCTGCGCACACGGCGCCTGCTCGTCGGGACCGCGTCCGTCGGGCTGCTGGCCGGCGGCTCGCTGCTGGGCCTCTCCGGCACCGCGAACGCCGCCCCGGCGTCCGCCACGGTGAGCTCGACGCTCACCGGCGACCGCGACGGTGATCGTGACCACCGCCAGGACCGGTGGGACCACCACGACCGGTGGGACCACCACAATCGGTGGGACCGCCATGACCGGTGCACCTGGGTGAAGGGCCACTGGGAATCCAAGTGGCATCACGGCACCTGGCACGAGGGCTACCGCGACCACCACGGCAACTGGCACGACGGCTGGTGGGGCAAGGGCCACTCGCAGCACTGGGTGCCGGGCCACTGGAACTGCCACAGCAAGTGGTAGCGACGCGGCGCCATAGCGTCGACCTGGCACAAAGGGGTTCCGGGGCCACCGCCCCGGAACCCCGTCCGTTCCCGTCCCCCGGTCCGGTCCGGTCCATTCCGGTCCGTCCGGCCCGGAGCCACCGGGGCCGCTCGCACAGCGAGGAACCGTCATGGACACCGCAATCGCATCCCCGGCGCGGCCGAGGACCGTGCACCACCCACTGCCGTCGGGACCGCAGGCCGCCGGGGAAGCCCGCCGCAGCGCCGCGCGCACCCTGGCCCTGCACCCCGTGCGCTGCCCGCAGGAGACCGCCTGCGACATCCTGCTGATCGCGTCCGAGCTCGCCACCAACGCGGTCCGGCACGCCGTTCCCCCGTACGCGCTCACGATCAGCCTGGACCGGGGCAGGGCGGGCATCTGCGTCAGCGACGGCTCGCTCTCCCTGCCCCAGCGGGGCGACGGCCACAGGGCCGACGCCACCCGGGGGCGCGGCCTGCAGATCGTCCGGGCGCTCGGCGCGGACCTCTTCGTCAGCCGCTCGCCGCGCGGCAAGCAGGTCATCGCCGTGATCACCTGGCGGGACGGCTGACCCGGCGGAACAGGTCAGGGGGTCATGTCGTAGGTGACCCACATGGTTCGTGTGGCGACCTGGTCGTACTTGGACCGCGCCCGGTGGTTGTCATCGGCGGTGATCCAGCGGACCACGCTCCAGCCGCGCTCGGCCGCGAGCTCGCGCAGGGTGGCGAGCAGCAGGTCGGCGGCGCCCGAGCCGCGGTGTTGCGGGGCCACGAACAGGTCGTCGAGGAAGCAGCCGACCGTCGCGGAGAGCGGGCGCGCGAACGGACGGTAGTGGGCGAGGCCCAGCAGCCGGCCCCCGGCGTCCTCGGCCACCAGGGCGCCCACCTCGTGGCCGGGGTCGGTCACCCATGACCAGACCGTGGCGGCCGCCTCCTCGGTCTGCTCGACCCCGTAGAAGTCGGCGTAGCCACGGTAGAGGGCGCGCCACTGGGCGAAGTCGCCGTCGCGCACGGAGCGCACGCTGATGTCGGACATGGGGCTGGACTCCCGTGATCGAAGGAACGCGGAGCGGAGCGGGGCGGGTGCGCCGCCGCTCCGGCGCAGAACATCGATCATGCTGGAGCCCGGCGGACCCGGCAGGTGCCGGGGTGTCGAAACGCGGGCCGTCTCAGCGCCACGATGTACGGGTGCGGCCGGCGGAGCCCCGCGCGCCGCCCGGGGTGCCCGCACGGCGTGTCCGGACGATGATGTGGAGAGAACGGCGTGCGGAAGGGGGACGTCTCGTGCCATCGGCTCGGCCGGGGGGCGAGGAGACCCACGGCCCGATCTGGTCCGAGCCGGGGTCGCTGCTCGAGCGCGTGCCCGTGGCCGTCCTCGGCATCGACGAGCACGACCACGTCTGCTACTGGGGGCCCGGCGCCCGTGACCTCTTCGGGTACGAGCCCGGTGCCGTCCTCACCCGGCCCGGCGCCCTCCTCTTCGCCGATGCCTCCCGCAGCGGCACGTCCGCATCGTGTGCCCGGCTGACGGAACAAGGGCGTACGCAGGGCTACTGGCGGGGCAGGCTGACGGCCCGGCACCGCGACGGCACGGCCTTCGACTGCGGCTTCCGGTCCTTCTCCGTCACCGGATCCGGCGGCCCCTCGGTGGTGATGGTCCTCACGAGCCGCAGCGACGAACTCGACCGGGTCAAGACCAACCTCGCCTTCCTCGACGCCCTCTTCGAGACCTGCCCCATCGGCCTCGTCATGGTCGACGAGGACCTGCGGTACATCCACCTGAACCAGGCGCTCGCCGACATGGACGGCCTGCCGATCGAGGCCCACCTGGGACGGCGCATGGACGACATCATGATCATGTCCGACGGCGGTGAGTACGAGCGCATGGTGCGCGCCGTCGCCCGGGGCGGAGCGCCCGTCGTGGGGACCCTGGTCGGCGTGCGCCCCCGCGGGCATCCGGACCGCGACCAGGTCCGGTCCGTCAGCTTCTTCCCGCTCAGCCGGGCCGTCGGCACGCACGCCGGCGTGGGCGGGCTCATGATCGACGTCACGGACCGGGAGCGCGCCATCCTGGAAGCCACCGCCAGCCGCCGCCGGCTGGCCCTCCTCGACGGGGCCTCCACCCGGATCGGGACCACCCTGGACGTCAACCTCACCGCCCAGGAACTCGTCGACGCGTCGATGCCGGACTTCTGCGACGGCTCCGTGGTCGAGATCGTGGAATGGATGGACGAGACGGAGGACTTCGATCCGGGGCGGCCGCTGTTCACCCGCCGCATCGCCTCCGGGACGACCCTGCCCGCTCCGGCCGTCGAACTCGTGAGCGGGGTGGAGAAGGTGCGGTACCCGCCGGGCTCCGTCATCCACGACATGCTGAGCACCGGCCGCGCCATCTCGGCCGTGGTGGACGAGGAGTTCCTGGCCCGCACCGTCGTCACCGAGTCACGTACGAAGATCATGGGCGAGAGCGGGGTGGCCTGCATCCTCGTCGCCCCGCTCATCGCCCGGGGCACCGTCCAGGGCATCGCCATGTTCGGCCGGTCCGCCGCCCGTCCGCCCTTCTCCGAGGAGGACGTCAGCCTGGCCGGCGAACTCGCCTCGCGCGCCGCGATCTGCCTGGACAACGCCCGCCTCTACAGCCGGGTCCAGGACATCGCCCTCACCCTGCAGCGGGCCCTGCTGCCCACGGCACTGGCGGTCACCCCGTACGTGGACGTCGCCCACCGCTACGTGCCCGGCAGCCGGATCACCGAGGTCGGCGGCGACTGGTACGACGTGATCAACCTGCCCGACGGCCGGGTCGTCCTCGTCGTCGGCGACGTGATGGGGCACGGGGTGTCCGCGGCCGCCGCCATGGGCTACCTCCGCATCACCACCAAGGCCCTGGCCCGCCACGACAGCGAGCCCGCCGACCTGCTCACCGAACTGGACGCGTGCGCCCAGGAAGCCGGCATCGAGCTCGCGACCTGCCTGCACCTCGTCTACGACCCGCGCAGCGGACGCGCCCGCATCGCCAGCGCCGGCCACCCCCCGCCCCTGGTGCTCCGGCCGGACGGCACGGTGCAGACCGTCGACGAGGTCCTCGGGGTCCCGCTGGGCGTCGGCGGCTCCCCGTTCCGGACCACCGAGATCGAACTGCCCGAGAACGCGACGCTCGCCCTGTACACGGATGGCCTCATCGAGGCCCGGGGGCGGGACATCGAGGTGGGCCTGGACGCCCTGCGCGCCGAACTGGGCGACCGGGGCCGGCCGTTGGAGCTGGAGGAGATGGCGGACCGCATCCTGGCCGGCCTGCTGCCCGAGCCGCCGACCGACGACACGGTCCTGATCCTGGCCCGCGTCCACCGCGGCGCTCCGTGAGCTGGGGTCAGCCGCGGTGGGACACGCCGGCCGTGTCCAGCGCGGCGCCCGCCAGCGCGGCCAGGGCGAGCGCCACCGAGCGGGCGTCCTCGGGCGGCAGGCGGTGGCCGGGAAAGGGGTCGAGGAGGAAGCGGCCGTAGTAGTGCCCGCCCCCGACGACCCGCAGCTCGGTCTCGCCGTCCGGCCAGTCGGCGTACCCGGTGACCTCGCCACCGCGGCGCAGCCACAGGCCGCCGTCGTGCTCCAGCCGCGGCCGGTGCCCGATCAGGGTCCCGTACTCGAAGCGGCAGCCGCGCAGCTCCAGGAGGCCGATGAGCTCCTGGCGGACGAAGTCGACCACCGCGTCCGGTGCGCCGCCCCGCTCGGTCAGCCTGGCGGTGCCCTGGAGGCTGGACAGGTGTGCGGTGCCGGTGACCACGGCCGCCTCCAGCCTGCGGGCGCGGACGGCCGGTCGCGCGACGATCAGTCCGACGGCCAGCAGCAGGAAAGCCGTCTGGATCTCGTCCCGGTCGGCGAGGGCGAAGTGCTCGTAGGGCCGGGCGAGGAGGAGGAGACCGAACCAGGTGGCCGCGGAGAGCGCGGCCAGGGCCGCGGCGGCCCGGGTGCCCGAGGCGGCGATCGCGACCACGGCGACGACCAGCACCAGGGCCTCGTTCGCCGGGGAGAGCCAGGTGCGCAGGGGGACGAGCGCGAGTGCCACGAGGAGGGGCACCACCAGGGCCCCGAACAGCGCGGCACGGTCGTGGAGTCGGTACCCCGGCATGTGATGCCTCCCGTCCGGACGTGACGATCTCGACCAGAGCCAGATGTCCCAGGGCAGGCTGCCCACGGCGAGGGGTGGAGCCACCCGCCCTGGCGAGGTCTTGACGTACCGCACACGGATTTTGCCCACGGGCCCCGGGCCCGCGGCCACTTCCGGCCGCCGCCCCCGCCTCCGCACCGGCTGACGCCGACGCGGGGGGAGGGGCCGGAGGCGCGGGTCTACCGGCCGCCGTCCGGGAGCAGTGCCGACGAATCGCGCTGGTGCGGGACCGGTGCGTGCGGTGACGACGGCGTACGCGGTTCGTCGCGGTGGAGCTCGACCGTGCGCGTCGGGGCGGGGATCGAGATGCCCTCCGTCCGGAACCTCTCGTGCAGGCGCTTGATGAACTCGTGCTTGATCCGGTACTGGTCGCTGAACTCGCCGACGCCCAGGATCACCGTGAAGTTGATCCGGGAGTCCGCGAACGTGTGGAAGCGGACGGCCCCCTCGTGCGCGGGGTCCGCGCCGTCCACGTGCGCCATCACCTTGCCGACCACGTCGAGGGTCACCCGCTCGACGTGCTCCAGATCGCTCTCGTAGCCCACACCCACCTGGACCAGGATCGAGAACTGCGCCTCCGGCTGGGTGAAGTTGGTCATGTTGGTCCGCGCGAGACGCCCGTTGGGGATGATGACCAGGTTGTTCGACAGGTTGCGGACCACGGTGTTGCGCCAGTTGATGTCGACGACGTAGCCCTCCTCGCCGCTGGTGAGCCGGATGTAGTCACCGGGCTGCACGGTCTTCGAGGCGAGGATGTGCACGCCGGCGAAGAGGTTGGCGAGGGTGTCCTGGAGGGCCAGGGCCACCGCCAGACCACCCACGCCGAGGGCGGTGACCAGCGGCGCGATGGACACGCCGAGGGTCTCCAGGGCGACGAGCACGCCCATCACGAGGACCACGATCCGCGTGATGTTGACGAAGATGGACGCCGACGCCGCCACCCCGGTGCGCGATGCCGCCACGGACTGGACGAGGCCCGCGACGACCCGCGCCGCGCTGAGCGTGGCGATAAGGATGAGCAGCGCGGTCAGCGACTGGTTCACGAACCCCGAGACGCGCGCGGTGAGCGGCAGGGTCGTGGCGGCCACGGCCGCGCCCGCGATCAGCGCGGCCCCGGGCGCGATGGTGCGCAGCGCGTCGACGATGATGTCGTCACCCCGCCACCGGGTCCGCTCGGCGTGCCGGCCCAGCCAGCGCAGGACGGCGCGCAGCAGCAGCCCGGCCGCGGCGCCCGCCGCCAGCGCGATCCCGGCGACCAGCCAGTCGTGCAGGACGAGATCCCGGTTCAACGGACCCCCTCCGGTGCGCCGCGCCGGCCCGGGGGAGTGGCGACGGGCGCTGCCGGCCGTCGTATGGGGTGTGGGTGTGTCGTCACCTTGTCACCTGTCAGTTTGTCGTGCGTGAAGCCGCGTTCGGGCGTGTGTGCGCATCCGGAACGGGCTGCCATCCTGCCCCATGGCAGCAGGACGCACCGCAGGCGGGGCCGCCGCTACCGCCGGGCGGCGGCGTGCTCGAGGACCGCGCGGACCTCCGCGGCTATCGCGCTCTCGTTGCGTTCGAACTCGGGGCCGGTCAGCTCCTGGGGGTCGGCCGGCAGGCCGGTGAGCACCGGGGTGTGGAGATGGCCCCCGGGCAGGTGCGGGGCGAGTTCGGTGCGCAGCCGGTTGGAGCGGTAGGCCACTTCGTTGGACAGGTAGCCGCCCCCGCCGCCCGCCACGGCCCGCGAGCCCGGGGTAGGGCCGTCGGTCCGGTCGACGGGAGCCGTGCCGCCCGCCGGGATCTCGGTCACGTCGCTGTTGAGGAGGACCGGGTACGGGCTCTGCACGGCGCCGGTGACCGCGCCCGCGGGGAGCGTGGTGCGGATGAACTCCGGGCCCGGGCCGAGGCCGGGGGCGGTCACCGGGTGCTCGCGGGTGCCGCCGGACAGGGCGCGCACGTTGTCGGGGTACGGGTCGGCGGACCGTGCCCGTCCCGCCCAGTCCTCCAGGGTGAAGATGCCGGGGTAGCCCTGGCTGACGGTGGTGATGATGTCGGCCGAGGCGGGGCCGCCGGCCATGCGCGGGGCGAACGCCCGCTCCACCATGCCGGCGTCGAAGTCGGCGTACCGCACGGGGAGGACGACGGCGCGGATCTCCGCGGGGCTGCCGTCGGCGAGGGTCACGCGCCGCCCGTTGAGCCGGAGGGCGGCCGACCCCGACGGGTTGGCGCGGCGTATCTCGGCGTCGAGCCCGAAGGGGTCGAACCCGCTGATGAAGACGCGCCGTACGCCGGGCGTGGTGCGGAAGGCGTTGTTCGTCAGGCCCCGGGAGGCGTCCTCGAGGCGGGCGCGCAGCGCGGCCCGGTCTGCGGTGAACTCCGGCTGCCAGCGGGCGAGTGCGGCGGTCATGCCGAGCCGCGCCCAGTACAGCGGCCGGTCGTCCCCGGGGGCGAGGTCGCCGCCGGGCCGCTGTCCCTGGGCCCGCCGTACGGAGGCCTGCCACAGGGCCTCGCCCCAGTCGGTGACGAGCCGGCCGGCCTCGGCGGGGTCGCGGGTCGCGCACAGCGCGGCGGGGAACCGCCGGACGAAGTCCCCGAACCCGCCGCGCTCGACTAGGGCCGTGGTGCGGGCGTCCGAGAGCCGCGCCTGTTCGGCGTCCAGCGGTACGGACGCGGCGGCGCGGCACGCGGTCGAGCCGTCGGCCGCCTGCGCGGGCGCGGCGACGTCGGCGTGCGCGGGCGAGGCGACGGCCAGGGGGAGGACGGTGGCGAGAAGGGCGGCGGCCGACGCCGCACGCCGTAAGAGCATCATGCGATGTGACATTACATAGCGGCCCCCACCCCCACCAGACGCACCGGCCGCAGCGGCCATGACTGGCTCAACTCCACCTCTGCCACGGCCGGTTCACCGCGTGATGGTGATCCGCGTGAGTGCGGCCGTGCCGCTACGCCGCCCGCTCCGGAGCGAGACCGCGCGCCGTGCCGGTGCGCTCGAAGGCGTGTCCCGCACGCAGCAGCACGGCTTCGCCGAAGGGCCTCCCCATGAGCTGCATCCCGATCGGCAGGCCCGCCGGGTCCAGGCCGACGGGCACGCTCAGTGCGGGAACACCGGTGAGGTTGGCCGGAGCCGAGAGCCGTACGTACGCGTCGGCGACGCTTTCCACGCTGCCGTCACCCCAGGTCACGCCGGTCCGGCCGGACTCGACGGCGGTGAGCGGCACGGTCGGCGCGGCGATCAGGTCGACCGCCTCCAGCATGTCCCGCCAGGCCCGCCCCATCAGGGTGCGGGCGCGCTGGGCCCGCAGGTAGTCGCCCGCCGTCATGAGCTCGCCCGCCTCCAGGAGGACGCGGATGTCGGCCTCGTACAGGTCGGGCACCGCCCGCAGGGTGCGCTCGTGGTAGGCGGAGGCCTCGGGCACCATCAGCCCCCAGTGGGTCGCCCGGATGTAGCGCGTCATCGGGATCTCGACGTCGACGAGCCGGGCGCCGAGTTCCTCCAGCCGCCCGATCGCCCGCCGGACGGCGGCCTCGACCTCCGGGTCCACCCGGTCGAAGAAGTAGTTGCCCGGCACCCCGACCCGCAGCCCCGTCAGATCCGTCGGATCCGTTCCGGGGCCCTGCCGGTGCTCCGCGGCCGGGGCCGTGACGGACGCCGGGTCACGCGGGTCGTGTCCGACCAGTGCGGCCAGGACCAGCCCCGCGTCCTCCACGGTGCGGGTGAGCGGGCCCACGTGGTCGAGCGACCAGGACAGCGAGGTCACGCCGTGGCGCGGCACCAGTCCGTACGTCGGTTTCAGTCCGACGACCCCGTTCAGGGCGGCGGGCACCCGGATCGAGCCGCCGGTGTCCGTTCCCAGGGCGAAGGCGGCCGACCCCGCGGCGACGGCCACGGCGGACCCGCCGCTGGATCCGCCGGCCACCCGGTCCGGGTCCCAGGCGTTGGCCGTCTGAGGGGTGGTCAGGCCGTAGGCGAACTCGTGCGTGTGGGTCTTGCCCACCAAGGCCGCTCCGGCCGAGGCGAGCCGCGCCGCGACGGTGCTGTCGGCCTCCGCCAGGTGTCCCGTCCGCACCCGGGAACTCGCCGTGGTCGCCAGCCCGGCCACGTCGATGAGGTCCTTCAGGCCGACGGGCATCCCGTGCAGGGGCCCCCGGTGCGTGCCGCGGGCGATCTCGGCCTCCGCCCGGCGGGCCGCGTCGCGCGCACGGTCGGCCGTCACGGCGGTGAAGGCCCTCAGGCGCGGTTCGACCCGCCCGATGCGCGCCAGCGCCGAGTCCACCAGGTCGACCGGCGAGACCAGCCCGGAGCGTACGGCCTCGGCCGCTTCGGCCACGGTCAGCTCATACGGCTCCATCGTGCTGCTCCCCTCCCGCGCGGTACACCGCCGAGGGCGGCGTCTCGCCGAAGTCCAGTTCCCGCAGGAGCGATACGACGGCGTGGATGTGGTCGGCGGTGGCCGCCACCCCCGCGTGGCGGTCCTTCGCCAGTGGAAGCCCTGACCGTGCGGCCCAGCGGGCCGCTTCGGGGGGAGTGAGGTCCGGGGTGGACATGTGCTGCCTTCCTCGAGGGGGACGGCGGAGCGATCACCGCCGCCTTAAAGCTAACGGCTTGCGTTAGTGCACAGTAGGGCCTACGGTCGCTTAAAGCGAATGAATCGCTTTTGTTGTCGGCCGGTCCTCTGCAGACGAAGGAACACGCGCATGCGCACCGCACAGTTCACCGAACCGGCCCCGTCCGGAGCCGCTGCCCACTGGTCCGTCGGGGAGATCGCCGTCCACCGCGTCGACGAGGTGCCCCTGCCGCCCGCGACCGGACCGTGGCTGCTGCCGGCCGCCACCCCGGAGGTGGTGGCCGAACACGACTGGCTGCGGCCCGACTTCGCCGGCCCGGACGGCGTGCTGCACCTCGACAGCCACAGCTTCGCGCTGGTCGTGGACGGTCTGCGCGTCCTCGTCGACACCGGGATCGGCAACGGCAAGACGAGGGCCAACCCGGCCTGGCACCAGCTCC
Source organism: Streptomyces nojiriensis (assembly GCF_017639205.1). Lineage (NCBI taxonomy): Bacteria > Bacillati > Actinomycetota > Actinomycetes > Kitasatosporales > Streptomycetaceae > Streptomyces > Streptomyces nojiriensis. Next base: position 7,622,409 of record NZ_CP071139.1, read on the forward strand.
GTACCGACTACCTCGCACGCCTCGCGGACATCGGATTCACCCCCGACAACGTCGACCTGGTGATCCTCACCCACCTGCACACCGACCACGTCGGATGGAACACCCGCCAGGTGGACGGCGCATGGGTGCCGACGTTCCCGGCCGCCCGCTACCTGACGTCGAGGGCGGAGTACGCGTTCTGGGCCGCCTACGACATGGACGAGGCGCGGCGCGGCATGTTCCGCGACTCCGTCGTGCCCGTCGAGGAGGCGGGTCTGCTCGACCTGGTCGACGTACCGGACGAGGGGATCGACGTCGCCGAGGGGCTGCGCCTGCTGCCCGCGCCGGGGCACACCCCCGGGCAGATCGCCGTACAGGTGAGCAGCGCGGGCGCGACCGCCCTCGTCACCGGGGACGCCGTCCACCACCCCGTGCAGCTGGCCCGTCCGGAGATCGGCAGCTGCGTCGACATCGACCCGGTGCAGGCCGAGGCCACCCGCCGGGCGCTGCTCGCCCGGCTCGCCGGCACCGGCGCGCTGGTCCTCGGTACGCACTTCCCCGCACCGACCGCCGGCCGCGTGGTCGCCGAGGGGGACGGCTACCGGCTCGAACCCGTGGCCGCCGCACCGGCGCGCCGCTGACCGGCGACGGCGTACGCGGCGGGCCCGGTCAGCGGGGTGCGCCGAAGCCCTGTACGGCCTCGCGCACGAGCCGGTGCGCGTACGCGCCGGTGAGGCCGGCGGGGCGGAACAGGATGCGGTACATGATCGGCGCCACGACCCGGTCGAGCACCGTCTCGACGTCCGGGGCCTCCTCGCCGCGCTCCGCGGCGCGGGCGAGGACGATGGCGATCTGTTCCGCCGCGTAGGCCGAACACTGCCCGGCGTTGTCGCCGTCGGGGTCCCCCAGCAGCGCGTCACGGATGTACGCGCGCCCCGTGGGCGAGGCCATCTCCTCCTGGAACTGCTCGGCCCATCCCCGCAGGTCCGCCAAGAGGTCTCCGTGGTCCTCCGGCGGCGCCTCCGGGCGCAGGTGCTCGACGGCGACGTCCGAGAGCAGTTCCTGCAGGTCGCCCCAGCGCCGGTAGATCGTCGACGGAGTGACGCCGGCCCGCGCCGCGACCATCGGGATCGTCAGCTCCGGACGCCCCAGCTCGGCCTGGAGCTCGCGCACGGCGGTGTGGACCGCCTCCTGGACCCGCGCGCTGCGGCCTCCGGGGCGGACCATCGCTTTTCGGCTCATGCGGCCAGCTTAAAGCAAATATCTTGCATCACGCTCGACCGTGGCCGCCGCCCCGGGCTCCGCGGCGGTGCCGGCCGCGGGCTCCGGGGGCGGGGCGGCCGGCCGTGCCCGGCGCTACTTCCCGATGAAGGCGAGGAGGGCGTTGTTGACCTCTTCGCCGTGGGTCCACAGGAGACCGTGCGGGGCGCCGTCGACGGCCACGTACTCGGCGTGCGGGAGGGCCTTGTGGAAGGGTTCCGCGGTGGCCTCGATCGGGAGGATGCGGTCCGCGGTGCCGTGCAGGATCAGGGCGGGCACGTCGATCTTGGGGATGTCGGCCCGGAAGTCGGTGGTCCACGTGAGGACGGCGGCGCGGGAGGCGTACGCGGAGGCGCCGGCGGCGGTGGTCCAGTTCGCCCGGACGGTCTCCTCGCTGATGCGCGTGCCGAGGTTCTCGTCGAGGTTGTAGAACGCCTGGTAGAAGTCGGTGAAGTAGGCGTAGCGGTCCTTCGTGACGGCGGCGAGGATGCCCTCGAAGACGCTGCCGTCGACGCCGGTGGGGTTGTCGTCGGTCTTGAGGAGGTAGGGCTCGAGGCCGGCGAGGAAGGCGGCCTTGGCCACGCGTCCGGACCCGCGGCTGCCGAGGTAGCGGCCGACCTCGCCGGTGCCCATGGAGAAGCCGACGAGGATCGTGTCGGTGAGGTCGAGGGTCTCCATCAGCGTGTGCAGGTCGGCCGCGAAGGTGTCGTAGTCGTAGCCGGTGGTGGGCTGACTCGACTGTCCGAAGCCGCGCCGGTCGTAGGTGATGACGCGGTGGCCGGCGTCGAGCAGGGCCGGGAGCTGCTTCTCCCAGGAATGCCCGTCCAGCGGGTAGCCGTGGATGAGCACGACGGGCTGCCCGCTGCCGTGGTCCTCGTAGTAGAGGTCGATGTCGGTGCTGTTCTCCTGGCCGACGGTGATGAAGGGCATGGTGCCTCCTGTGGCGATCTCGGTACGGTCCGCGGCAGCAGTGTCCCGCCCCAAGGCCCCGGAACGGCGTCGGAACACGGCCTTCCACCCGTACTTACGCAGGTCGTCCACCGCCGCGGTCACGTGAATCGGGGACCGGAAACAGGCGACTTCACCCGAATCGATGCCGTTCCTAGGCTGGGCGGGCAAGCAAGCGGAGCATGCGCCGCGTACCAGCCACCGGTGCGGCGCCGAGGGAGTTGTCTTGGCCAGTCACGATCCGACCGAACGCCCTGCGGAGCCGTCGTTCAGCGCGTTCCGCGCGTCGGGAGCGCAGCAGCGGATGTACTTCCTCCAGCAGCTGGAGGAGGGCAGGCCGACCTATCACATGCCCGTCTTCTACGGCCTCGAAGGACCGGTGGACGAGGCCGCGCTCCGCACGTGCGCCCAGGGCCTGATCGACCGGCACGAGGCGCTGCGCACCCGGTTCGTCCTGCAGGACGGCGAGCTGTGGCAGCACATCGACACCGGGGCCGTGCTCGCCTGGTCCTCCGCCGCGGCGCGCGGCCCCCGGGACGTCGAGGAGTGGACGGCCGCCGAACACCACCGGCCCTTCGACCTTGAGGCCGGACCGCTCTTCCGGGCGGCCCTGCTGCACACCCCCGAGGGCGCTGTCCTCGCGCTCGCCATGCACCACATCGTCGCCGACGGCTGGTCCGTCGGGATCCTCGCCCGCGAGCTCCTCGCCGCGTACGCCCGGTACGTCGACGGCCCGGAAGGCACCGACGGCACCGTCGGCACCGACGGTCCGCGGTCCGTCGCTTCCGTGGCGGCACCGTTGGTCCCGGAGGCCCCCGAGTACCAGTACGCCGACTTCTCCGACTGGCAGGAGGAATGGCTCCGGGGAGCCGCCGCCCAGCGCCAGCTCGCCTACTGGGAGGAGCAGTTGGGCGGCGAACTGCCCGACGCGCCCCTGCCCCGGGACGGCAGGCCCGGGGCCGGAGCGGCCCGCGGCGCGGCGGCACTGCACTCCTTCGACGTGCCCGCCCCCGTCCTCGCCCGGATGGAGCGCCTGTGCCGGGACACCCACAGCACCCCCTACACGCTGATGCTGGCGGCCTTCCAGATCGTGCTGGGCCGCTACACGGGCACCGACGACGTGCTCGTCGGAACGCCGGTGGCGGGCCGCAACCGCAAGGAGTTCCAGGACACCGTCGGCCTGTTCGTCAACACGCTGGTGATCCGCGCGGACCTGTCCGACGACCCCGCCTTCCGGGTCCACCTGGAGCGCGTACGGGACACCGTGCTCGACGCCCAGGACCACCAGGACCTGCCCTTCGAACGCGTCGTCGACCGGATCGCCCCCGGCCGCACCGGCGAGGACGCCTCCCCCTTCCGGGTCATGTTCGGCCTGCACGACGAGGACGGCATGACCGAGGGCCTGCCCGGCCCGAGGGCCAGGATGCTCGAAGGACCGGCCGGAACGGCCAAGTTCGACCTGACCTTCGACGCCGTACGCACCGGCGGCGCGCTGAGCTGCCGCCTGGAGTACCGGGCCGACCTGTTCGAGGCCGCCACCATCGAGCAGTTCGGCCGGCACTTCGCCACTCTCCTGGACGCCGCCACCGACAACCCCGGACTGCCGCTCACCCGGCTGCCGATGCTGTCGGCCGGCGAGCGCGGCGGCATCGGCTCGCCGCTCCCGCCCCGCGCCGCCCTCCCGCACGCCCCGGGCGAGCCGGCCTGCGTCCACGAGATCTTCGCCGCACACGCCGCCCGCACCCCCGAGGCGGTCGCCCTCGTCCACGAGGGCACGTCCCTCACCTACCGCGAGCTCGACACCCGGGCGAACCGGCTCGCGCACCGGCTGCGCGCCCTCGGCGTGGGACCCGACACCCTCGTCGGACTGTGCCTGCCCCGCTCCGCCGACCTCGTCGTCGGGCTGCTCGGCATCCTCAAGGCCGGCGGCGCCTACCTGCCGCTCGACCCCGACAACCCGCCGGAGCGGCTGCGCCACATCGTCCAGGACGCCCGCCTGGAGCACGTCGTCGGCACCACCGGCACCCGGGCCCTGTGGGACGCCCCCGGCCTGCACGCCGTCGACCTCGAGGCGGACGCCGCGCTCCTGGCCGCCGAGCAGGACACCGCCCCCGGCACCGGCGTCACCCCGGACCACCTGGCCTACGTCATCTACACCTCCGGCTCCACCGGCCTCCCCAAGGGCACCCTCGTGCCCCACTCCAACGTCACCCGGCTGTTCTCCGCCACCGACCACTGGTTCGGCTTCGGCCCCGAGGACGTGTGGACCCTCTTCCACTCCATCGCCTTCGACTTCTCCGTCTGGGAGCTGTGGGGCGCACTCGCCCACGGCGGCCGCCTCGTCGTGGTGCCGTACGGGACCAGCCGCTCGCCCGAGGAGTTCCACCGGCTGCTGCGCGCCGAGCGGGTCACCGTCCTCAACCAGACCCCCTCCGCCTTCTACCAGTTGGCCCGTGCCGACGAGGAGCACCACCGCACGGCCGGTCCGGACGCCCCCGGGCTCGGCCTGCGCCACGTCGTCTTCGGCGGGGAGGCCCTCGATGTCGCCGCCCTCGCCGGATGGTTCGCCCGGCACGGCGACACCGCACCCCGCCTGGTCAACATGTACGGCATCACCGAGACGACCGTGCACGTCACCTACCGGCCGCTGACCGCCCGCGACGCCGAGGAGGGCCGCGGCAGCGTCATCGGCGTGCCCATCCCCGACCTGCGCCTGCACCTGCTCGACGCGCGCGGCCGGACCGTCCCGCGCGGCGCCGTCGGCGAGCTGTACGTCGCCGGAGCCGGCCTGGCCCGCGGCTACCTGCGCCGGCCCGAACTCACCGCCGAGCGCTTCCCCGCCGACCGCGGCGAAGGCCGCGTCGCCGACGGGCCCGCCGGGCTCTCGGCCGGCGAGCGCCTGTACCGTACCGGCGACCTGGCGCGCGCCCTGCCCGACGGGGACCTGGAGTACCTCGGCCGCATCGACCACCAGGTCAAACTGCGCGGCTTCCGGATAGAACTCGGCGAGGTCGAGGCGGCCCTGGCCGCCCACCCCCTCGTCGACGCCGCGGTCGCCCTCGTCGCACCGGACCCCGCGGGGAGCGACGTCCTCGTCGGCTACCTGGCCGTGACCGGGGCCGAGGACGGGGCGGGCCCCACCGTGGAGGAGATGCGCACCCACCTCGCGCGGCGGCTGCCCGGCTACATGATCCCCGGGGCCTTCGTCACCCTGCCCGCCTTCCCGCTGACCGCCAACGGCAAGACCGACCGCCGCCGTCTGCCCGCCCCCGGCTCGGTGCCCCGCACCCCCACCGCCGCCTACGAGGCGCCCCGCGGGCCGGTCGAGACCGCGCTCACCGAGGTCTTCGCCCAGGTCCTCGGACACGAACGGGTCGGCGCCCTGGACAACTGGTTCGCCCTCGGCGGGGACTCCATCCGCTCCCTCCAGGTCCTCGCCCGGATCCGGGAACGCGGCCTCGACCTCACCGTCGGCGACCTCATGCGCCGTCAGACGGCCCGCGCGCTGGCTCCCGTCGTGACCCGGCGGGAGGCGGCCGGCGCCGAGGCCCCGTACGAGCCGTTCGCCCTGCTCACCGCCGAGGACCGCGCCGCCCTGCCCGAGGGGCTGGAGGACGCCTACCCGATGACCCGGCTCCAGGCCGGCATGCTCTACCACAGCGACCTGCCGTCGGCCGGCGGACGCGTCTACCACAACGTGGCCTCCTACCTGGTCGAGGCGCCCTTCTCCGAGGACGCCTGGCGGACCACCGTCGAGGTCCTCGCGGCCCGGCACGAGATGCTGCGCACCTCCTTCGACCCGCACGGGTTCGGCGAGCCCCTCCAGCTCGTGCACCGCGGCGCCCGCCCGGAGATCACCTTCGAGGACCTGTACGGGCTCGACCCCGAGGCCCAGCGGACCGCCGTGGCCGCCCGCTACGCCGCCGAGCGCGAAAGGCCGTTCGCCTGGGACCGGCCCCCGCTGATCCGCTTCCACGTCCAGCGGCTCTCCGACACCCGGCTGCAGCTGTTCGTCGCCGAGCACCACGCCGTCCTCGACGGCTGGAGCGAACGTTCGCTCCTCACCGAACTGGCCTCCTGCTACACCGAGGCGCTCGCCGCCCGGACCCCCGCGGAGGGTCCCTCCCCGGACGCGGGCCCCCGCTCCCGGTTCGCCTCCTTCGTCGCCCTGGAACGGGCCGCGCTGGCCGACGCCGGACAGCGCGCCTTCTGGACCGGCAAGGCCGCCGACGCCCCCGCCACCCGGCTGCCGCGCCCGTCGGCGACCGGCGGACCCGCCAGGATGTCCTGGTACCTCGCACCGCTCCCGGAGGGGCTGCACGCCCGGCTGACCGCCCTGGCCGCCGAGTGCGGCGTACCGCTGCGCACCGTCCTGCTCGCCGCGCACCTGCGGGCCATGGCCCTGCTGGGCGGCGGCGACGCGGTCACCACCGGAGTGGTCCACAACGGCCGCGCCGAGGAGACCGACGGTGACAAGGTCGTCGGCGTCTTCCTGAACACCCTGCCGCTCAGCGCCGGCGTCACCGGTCTCAGCTGGCGCGGCCTCGTCGCGCACGTCGCCGAGCTGGAGGCCGAGCTGCACGCGTACCGCCGCTTCCCGCTCGCCGAGATCCAGCGCCTGTCCGGCGGCGGCCCGCTCTTCGAGACCTTCTTCAACTACACCCACTTCCACGTGGAGCGGGACGGGTCCCCCGACGGCGCGTTCACCGTGCTGGAGGAGACGGGAGAGGCCGGAACCGACTTCGCCTTCGGCGCGGAGTTCTCCCGCAGCCCCGACGGCTCCCTGCTGGAACTCGGCCTGCGCTTCGACGCCGCCCAGTTCTCCGAGGCACAGATGGAGAGCGCGCACGCCTCCTACACCGCGGCCCTGCGCGACCTGGCCGAAGCCCCGGACCGTGACTGCACGGCCGCCGACCTGCTGCCGGAATCCGAGCACCGCCGCTACGCCGAGTGGAACCGGACCGCCGTCGACTACCCGCAGCCGCACGTCCTGACCCGGCTGATCGACGCGCAGCGCGACCGGACCCCGGACGCCCCCGCCGTGCGCTTCGAGGGCGCCGAGCTGACCTACCGCGCCCTCGACACCGAGGCCGAGCGGCTGTGCGCGGCCCTGCGGGAGCGGGGCGCGGGCCCCGGCACCTTCGTCGGGCTGCTGTTGGAACGCTCCCTCGCCCTGCCCGTCGTCCTGCTCGCCGTCCTGAAGTCGGGCGCCGCCTACGTCCCGCTCGACCCGGAGCACCCGGCGCCGCGCGTGCGGTCCCTGCTCGCCGAGTCCGGCATCGGCCTGGTGGTCACCGACGGCGCGTGGGCAGAGCGGCTGGACGGCTGCGGGGTCACGGTCGTCCGGCCGGAAGCGGCCGCGACCGCCACCGCGGGTCCCGCCCGGGCGCCCGAGCCGTCCGACCCGGCGTACATGATCTTCACCTCGGGCTCCACCGGCAAGCCCAAGGGAGTCGTGGTCTCCCACCGCGCGATCGCCAACCGGCTGCTGTGGATGCAGGACGAGTACGGGCTGATCCCGGGGGAGCGGGTGCTGCACAAGACGCCGTACACCTTCGACGTCTCCGTGTGGGAGCTGTTCTGGCCCCTGCTGACCGGCGCCACCCTGGTCCTCGCCCGCCCCGGCGGCCAGCGCGACCCCGGCTACCTCGCCGGTCTGATCCACGACGAGAACGTCACCACGGTGCACTTCGTCCCGTCGATGCTCAGCGTCTTCCTCGACGACCCCGCGGCCGTGGCCGGCGCGGCCGGGCTCACCCGGGTGGTGTGCAGCGGCGAGGCCCTGCCGTACGAGGTCCAGCGCAGGTTCTTCGAGCGGCTGCCCGGCGTCGGACTGCACAACCTCTACGGGCCCACCGAGGCGGCCGTCGACGTCACGTACTGGCAGTGCCGCCCCGACGGCGGCGACACCGTGCCCATCGGCCGGCCCATCGCCAACATGCGCACCCACGTCCTGGACCGCCGCCTCGCCGAGGTCCCCCTCGGCGTCACCGGGGAGCTCTTCCTCGAAGGCGTCGGCCTCGCCGACGGCTACCACGGACGACCCGAACTGACGGCCGAGCGGTTCATCGAGCACACCGGCCCCGACGGCACCACCCGCCGCCTGTACCGGACCGGCGACCTGGCCCGGCACCGCCCCGACGGAGCCCTGGAGTACGCGGGCCGCACCGACCACCAGCTCAAGATCCGCGGCTTCCGCGTCGAGCCGGGGGAGATCGAAGCCGTCCTCGCCGAACACCCCGGTGTGCGCGACTGCGCGGTCCTGCCCCGCGGCGAACGCCTCGTCGGCTACTTCGTCCCCGACGCGGCCGGCCCGGACGCCGCCCCCGCCCCCGACCCGGGCGAACTGGCCGCCCACGCCCGGGAGCGGCTCCCCGAGTACATGGTCCCCTCCGCGTGGGTGCGCCTGGACGCCCTCCCGCTGACCGCCAACGGCAAACTGGACCGCGCCGCCCTGCCCGACCCGGACCCCGCCGACCTGCGCGGCGGCGCCGAGCCGAGCCCGCCCCGCGACGCCCTCGAATCCCGCCTCGCCGGGATCTGGGAGCGGCTGCTGGACGGCGGCCCGGTCGGCGTCCACGACGACTTCTTCGAGTCGGGCGGGCACTCCATCGACGCCCTGCGCCTGATCGGCCGGATCAACCAGGCCTTCGGCGAGCGCCTCGGCGTCTCGGCCGTCCTGGAGCACCCGACCGTCGCCCGGCAGGCCGCGCTGCTGCGGGGCCGCCACATCGCGGTGGCGCCGGACCCGGTGGTCCGCCTGCGGACCGAGGGCACGCTCGACCCGCTCTTCCTCGTCCACCCGATCGGCGGGAACGTCTTCTGCTACCGCACCCTGGCCGCCGAACTGGGCACCGAGCGGCCGGTGTTCGGGCTGACCGCGCCCGGCCTGACCGACCCCGGAGCGGCACCCGACGCCACCGTGGAGGAGCTGGCCGCCGCCCACCTGGAGGCCCTGCGCCGGATCCGCCCCACCGGCCCCTACCACCTGGCCGGCTGGTCCTTCGGCGGGCTCCTCGCCTACGAGATGGCGGTCCGGCTGCGGGCCGCAGGCCAGGAGGTGGCGACCCTCGCACTGCTGGACACCGGCTACCCGGAGCCCGGCCACGTCCCCGACGACGAGAACGAGCTCCTGGAGTGGTTCCACGAGGACCTGGCCCGCTCCGCCGGCTTCGACCCCTCCGACGAGAGCAGCTCCGCCCTGCGGAGCGCCCTGCGGAGCGTCGCCGACACCACGGCCCGGCTCACCGTCCTCGCCGAGCAGGTGGAACGCGACGGCTTCGCCCCCGGACTGGACCCGCAGGACCTCGCCCGGCACTACGCGGTGTTCCGTACCGGGATCCGCGCCGCCGCCGCGTACGAGCCCCCGGCCGCCCCCTGCCCGGTCCTGTTCCTCCAGAGCGGGACCGGGGCCCGGGAGCAGGCCGCCGACCGGTGGGCCGGGCGGGCCCGGGCCGGCTTCACCCGCCACGACGCCGCCACCGACCACTACGGGCTGATGCGGCCGCCGCACAGCACCCGGGCCGCCGCCCTCCTGCGCGCCGCCCTCGCCGCGGCCGACCACCGCTGAACGGGGCCCCGGACCGCCCGGGGCACCCGTACCCCCCTTCCCGCGCCGCGCGTCGACGAGGCATGCGCCGACGCGCCCCCGCACCAGAACAGGAACGGAACACACCACGTGACGAGTGACACCCCGGGGCCCGCCCCCGAGCTGAGCGGCCGTATCAGCGGCGGTCCCGCCGAACTCCTGCACGACGAAGTGCTCGCCCCGCAGTTCGGGTTCGAGTCCCGCCACCTGCTGCGCCACTACGTCGCCATCGAGAAGACCCTGGCCGCCGAGTACGTCCGCATGGACCTGATCAGCGCCGAGGAGGCCCACCGGATCGCCGCCCTGCTGGACTCCGTCGGCCCCGACACCCTCAGCGCACAGCCCGGCGCCAACATGTCGGACATCGCCTTCGCCCTCGAACGGCACGTCGAGGCCGGCCTGCCCGCCCCGGTCGTGCGCTGGCACGCCGATCGCAGCCGCAACGACCTGCAGGCCTGCGCCCAGGTGATGTACGGCCGCGACCAGCTCACCCGCTTCGCCGCCGCCCTCCTCGAACTCGCCGCCGTCGTCCACCGGCTGGCCCAGGAGACCTGCGACCTGCCCATGCCGGGGTACACCCACTTCCAGGCCGCCCAGATCATCACCCCCGGCTTCCACCTCGCGGCGCTCTCCGAGCACCTGCTGCACACCCACGACCGACTGCTGAACGCGTACGACGGCATCGACGCCTGCCCGCTGGGCGCCGGCGCCATGGCGGGGCAGGAACTGCCCTGGGACCGCGACCGGATGGCACGGCTGCTCGGCTTCTCCCGGCCGCAGCCGCACGCGCTGACCGCCGTGGCCTCGCGCCGCTGGAGCGCCGAACTGACCGCGGAACTCAGCCTGCTGGGCACGGCTCTGAGCCGCTTCACCACCGACCTGCTCACCTGGGGCGGCAGCGAGTACGGCTTCATCGAACTGCCCGACGAGCTGTCCGGCATCTCCTCCGCCATGCCGCAGAAGAAGAACTACCCCGTCCTGGAACGCATCCGCGGGCGCACCGCCCACCTGACCGCCTTCCACTTCGACGTGCTCCTGGGCCAGCGCAACACCCCCTTCTGCAACCTTGTCGAGGTGTCCAAGGAGGCCGGCACCCACCTGCTGAACGCCTTCGACTCGGCCCACGGCACCGTCCGCCTCCTCACCGAGGTGCTGCGCAGGCTGACCTTCCGCGCCGACCGCATGCGCCAGGTGTGCGAGCGCGAGTTCCTCGGCGGCTTCAGCCTCGCCAACGCCCTCTGCCTCGCCGAAGGGGTGCCCTGGCGCACCGCCCAGGTCGTCGCCGGGAAGTACGTCGTGCTCGCCGCGGCAGCGGGCGCCGCCCCCGCCCCGGGCGAACCCGGCCTGCTGGCCGAGGCGGCCGCCGGACACGGCATCACCCTCGCCGACCCCGCCCGGCTCCTCGCCGAGGCCTTCGACGTCGACCGGGGCCTGCAGCGCATGGTCTCCGCCGGTTCGGCCCGCCCCGACGCCGTGCGCGCGGTACTGCGCACCCAGCAGGAGACGTACGAACGGCTCCGCGCCGACTGGGAACTGCGCGCCGCCGCGCTCCGCGCGGGCGCCGAGGAAGGCGACCGCGCCCTGTACGGCGCGGCCGGCGACGAGACCCACGGGGAGGACGGCGATGGCACCCGCGCCCGCGTACAGCACGCCCACTGACGCCGCCGGAGGGATCTCCGCCTCCCTCCTCGGGCCGGCCCCCGTCCCCGGACCCGGCTCCGGCAGCGCCTTCGGCACCTTCGGCGAACTGCTCCAGGGCGCCCTGCCCCACCCGCAGGGCGACTTCCTGGTCACCTTCCCCCTCGCCCGCTGGGCCACCGCCCGTTTCCACCCCAGCCCCGGCCTGCGCGAGGTCCAGGTGCGGCCGGCCCACAAGGCCAAGTCCCGCCGTGTCGCCGAGGCCGTCCTGGCCGCACTCGGCACGGCGGACGGCGGCCTGCTGGAGGTGGCCGGTGACCTGCCCGAGGGCAAGGGCCTCGCCAGCTCCTCCGCCGACCTCGTCGCCACCGTACGGGCCGTCGGGGCCGCCCACGGGCGGGAGTTCACCCCGGCTGAGACGGAGGACTTCCTGCGCGGCATCGAACCGGCCGACGGGGTCATGTACGACGAGATCGTCGCCTTCCACCACCGTGAGGTGCGCCTCGGCCATCGCCTCGGCGTGCTGCCCCCGCTCACCGTCGTCGCCCACGACGAGGGCGGCCAGGTGGACACCGTCGCGCACAACCGGGGCGCCCGGGCCATCGACGCCGCCGACCGGGAGGAGTACGCGCTCCTGCTGGACCGGCTCACCGGCGCCGTGGCCCGCGGCGACCTCCAGGAGGTCGGCGCCGTCTCCACCCGCAGCGCCGAGATGAACGCCCACCGCCGCCGGCGCGCCGGATTCGCGCAGCTGCACGCCCTGTGCCGCGAGGTCGAAGGCCTGGGCCTGGTCCTCGCCCACAGCGGCACCATGCTCGGCGTCCTCCTGGAGGCGGGCGACCCGGCCCTCGCGGGCAAGACCGAGCACATCCGGGCCGGCTGCGCCGCCCTCGGCGGAGAGGTGTCCGTGCACCGCTCCCTCGGCGCCGACGACAGCTGGAGCCCGAAGGCCGCCCCCGCCCACCCCACCGAGCTGGAGATCTGAGCATGCTGTTCGACACCGTGACGGACGCGATCGGCGCGACCCCGCTGGTCCGGCTGCGCCTGGGCGAGGCCCGCGGCGTGGAGGTCTACGCCAAGCTGGAACTGCAGAACCTCTTCGCGATGAAGGACCGCGTCGCCCGCAACATCCTGCTGGAGGCCCGGCGACTGGGCACCCTGAAGCCGGGCGCCCCCGTCATCGAGAGCTCCTCGGGGACCATGGCCCTCGGCGTCGCCCTCGTCGGCCGCTCCCTCGGCCACGAGGTCCACATCGTCACCGACCCGCGCATCGACCCCGTCACCCTCGCCAAACTCCGCGCCCTGGGCTGCCGGGTGCACGTGGTCGAGGCCATGACCAGCCACGGATGGCAGAGCGCCCGCCTGGAGCGGCTCGCGGAACTCCTCGACGAACTGCCCGGCGCCTTCTGGCCGCAGCAGTACACCAACCCCGACAACCCCGGCGCCTACCGCACCCTCGCCGGTGAACTCCTCCAGGATCTCGGGCAGTTCGACACGCTCGTCGGAGCCGTCGGCAGCGGCGGCTCCCTGTGCGGCACCGCACGGGCGCTGCGCGAGAGCCTCCCGGCCCTGCACGTCGTCGGTGTCGACTGCGTGGGCAGCGCCCTCTTCGGCCAGCCCGACGTGCCGCAACGGCTCCAGAGCGGGCTGGGCAACAGCCTGCTGCCCAAGAACCTGGACCGCACCCTCGTCGACGAGGTGCACTGGCTCAACGACCACGAGGCCTTCGCCGCGACCTGGGACCTCGCCCGCGAGCAGCAGATCTTCGGCGGCAACACCTCGGGCTCCGTCTACCGGGTCCTCACCGGCCTCGCCGACCGCGCCGAGCCCGGGACCAGGATCGTCGGCATCCTGCCCGACCGCGGCGACCGCTACGCCGACACCGTCTACAACGACGAGCACTGGGACGCGCACCGGCTGCGCGAGGTGCCCACCGCCACCGCGCCGGCCGCCCTCGCCCCCGAGGGGACCGCCCGCACCTGGTCCACCACCGCCTACAGCCCGCCCGCCGGGATCCGGCGGCACCTGCTGTTCGTGGAGTCCAACACCACCGGCACCGGCATGCTGGCCCTGGACCGGGCGCGCGAACTGGGCACCGTACCCGTCCTGCTGACCGGCGACCCCGACCGCTACCGGGGACTCGCGGACACCGGTGCCGAGGTGGTGCGCTGCGACACCAACTCCGACGCCGCCCTGCGCGCCGCCGTACAGGAGCGGTTCCGCCGCGAGGAGATCGCGGGCGTCACCACCACCAGCGACTTCTACGTACCGGCCGCCGCCCGGATCGCCCAGTGGCTGGGCCTGCCCGGCAACCCGCCCGACGCGGTGGCCGTCTGCCGCGACAAGTCCGCCCTGCGCGAGCGGCTGAACGCCGAGGGCGTCCGCCAGCCCCGGTACGCCCTGGTCCGCGAGCCGGCCGGGGCGGCGGACGCCGTCGCCCGCACCGGACTGCCCTGCGTGGTCAAGCCCGCCGACGACTCGGGCTCCACCAACGTCCTGCTCTGCGCCGACGAGGCGGAGGTCCGCGCCCAGATCGAGAAGATCCTCGCGATCGACACCAACGTCCGGGGCATGCCCACCGCCCGCACGGTCCTCGTCGAGGAGTACCTGGACGCGCCGGAGTACAGCGTCGAGATGTTCAGCGGGGAGGGCCGCGCCGTGTGCGTCGGCATCACCGCCAAGTCCGTGACCGCCACCCCGCACTTCGTCGAGCACCGCCACCTCTTCCCCGCCCCGCTGCCCGCCGCCACCGCCCAGCGGATCACCGAGACGGTGACGGAGGCCCTGGACGCGGCCGGGATCCGCCTGGGGGCCACCCACACCGAGGTCAAACTGACCGCCGACGGGCCCGCCCTCATCGAGATCAACCCGCGCCCGGCGGGCGGCATGATCCCCGAACTGATCCGGCTCGCCACCGGGGTGGACCTCCTCGGGGAGCAGCTCCGCGCCGCCCTCGGCCTGCCCCCGCACCTGAAGGCCGAGGGCGCCGGCCACGCCGGGATCCAGTTCCTCCTCGCCGACGCCGACGGCACCCTCACGGCCGCCCACGGCGCCCGCGAGGCCGCCGCCGTCGAGGGGGTCGAGTCGGTGCTGGTCACCGCCGCCCCCGGCACGTCCGTACGCAGGCCCCGCAGCGCCTCCGACCGCCTCGGGCACGTGATCGCCCGCCACCCGGAGCCCGAGGGCGTGCACGCCGCGCTCGACGCGGCGCGGGGCCTGCTCCGCCTCGACATCGAGCCCGCACAGCAGTCCTGACCTTCCGTCACATCCAGCCCGAGGGTGCGCCGTACGCCCCGTACGGCCGCACCCGACCCGAAAGGCGAACCGCCATGAGCAACCCCTTCGAGAACGACAACGCCACCTACGTCGTGGTCCGCAACGACGAGCTCCAGCACTCCCTGTGGCCCGCCGCCAACCCCGTCCCGGCCGGCTGGACCGTGGTGCACGGCCCCGACGGCCGCCAGGCCTGCCTGGACCACGTCGAGCGGGTCTGGACCGATATGCGCCCCGCCTCCCTGGTGGCCGCCCTCGCCGGGAACGCGCCCCGTGGCTGAGCCCGTCCACCGCACCGGGCGGCCGGCCGGCGCCGACCCCGGCGCCGACCCCGTACGGACCCTGTGCACCCTCTTCGCCGAGGTCCTCGGCCGCGCCGAGGTCGACGCGGGCCACAGCTTCACCGGGCTCGGCGGCGACAGCATCCAGGCGATCCAGGTCGTCAGCCGCGCCCGCACGGCCGGCCTCGTCGTCTCCACCCGCGACGTGCTCCGCGCCGAGAGCGTCAGCGCGCTCGCCGCCACCGCCCGCGCCCAGGACCGGGCGGGCGGGGGCACCGGACCGATCGTGCCCCCGCGCCGCCTGGGCCCGCTGGCACCCACCCCCATCATGGGCTGGCTCGCCGAACTGGGCGGTCCCGTCGACACCTACAACCAGTCGCTCGTCCTGCGCACCCCGCCGGGCTTCGGGGCGGCCGCCGCCGAACGCACCGTCCAGGCCCTCCTGGACACCCACGAGATGCTCCGCCTGCGGCTGCCCGACGGGATCGGGGCCCGCGGCACCGAGCCGCTCGTACCGCCCGCGGGCTCCGTCACCGCGGCGGAGCTGCTGGAGCACGCGGACGCCCGCGGGACGGGCGACGCGGACCTCCCCGCCCTGACCCGGGAGCGGATGCGCGCGGCCCGGCGGCTGCTCTCGCCCCGCGAGGGCCACATGCTGCGCGCCGTGCTCCTCGACCGGGGAGCCGGACAGCAGGGACGCCTCGCGCTCGTCGTCCACCACCTCGTGGTCGACGGCGTCTCGTGGCGGATCCTCCAGGACGACCTGAAGACCTGCGCGGCTGCCCTCGCCGAGGGCCGCGAGCCCGTCCTGGAACCGGCGCACACCCCCTTCGCGCACTGGGCAGACCTGCTGCGCGCCGAGGCCACCTCCGGCCGCCGGACCGCCGAGGCCGACCGCTGGGCCGCCGCCCTGCGCGAAGCCCCCCAGGCCCTCGCCGGGGTCCGCGCGGCCGGCGGCCTCGACCCCGAGAGCCCGGACAACACCCTCACCCTGACCCTCGGGCCGGACGTGACGGGCCCCCTGCTGACCACCGCGCCCGGCCTCGTCAACGGCACCGTCAACGACGTCCTGCTGACCGCCCTCGCCCTCGCCGTCCTCGGCCGGCGCGGCGCCGACGGCGAGGACACCGGTGACGCGGAGGGCGCCGTCCTCGTCGACGTCGAGGGACACGGCCGGGAGGACGTCGCCGACGGCACGGACCTGTCCCGCACCGTCGGCTGGTTCACCACCGTGTTCCCCGTCCGCCTCGCCCTCGGCCGGCCCGACCTCGACGAGGCCCGCGCCGGCGGACCCGCGGTCGGCGCCGCCCTGCGCCTGGTGAAGGAGGAACTGCGCGCCGTACCCGACAAGGGCATCGGCTTCGGGCTGCTGCGCCACCTCAACTCCCGTACCGGGCCGGACCTCGCCGCGCGCGGCATCCCCCAGATCGGCTTCAACTACCTCGGCCGGTTCCCGATGGGCGGCGACGCCCCCTGGGACGCCGCGCCCGGGCACGCCTTCGCCCTCGACGACGCCGACGAAGGCCTCCCGATGGCCCACGCCGTGGAGGTCAACGCGGCCGCCCACGAAGGCCCGGACGGCCTCACCCTCAGCGCCACCTGGACCTGGGCGGGCAACGCCTTCCCGGCGAGCTGGGTCCACGGCCTCGCGCAGGAGTGGTTCACCATGCTGCGCGCCGTCGTCACCCACGCCGCCCGGCCGGACGCCGGCGGGCTGACCCCCTCCGACGTGTCCCTCACCCAGGTCAGCCAGGCCGACCTCGACACCTTCGAATCCCAGCTCGGAGCCCTGCTGTGATCCCTCTGTCCCACGCCCAGCAGCGACTGTGGTTCCACGCCCGGGACGGCGCCGACGGCGCGCTCTACCACATCCCGGTCGGGCTGCGGCTGAGCGGCGCCCTCGACGCGGACGCCCTGCGTGCCGCCCTCGCGGACGTCAGCGCCCGCCACGAGGCCCTGCGCACCGTCTTCCCCGACGCGGCGGGCCGCCCCCACCAGCGGGTCCTGGATCCCGTGGACGCCGCCCCGGCGCTCACCGTCACCGTCTGCCCGCCCGCCGAACGCGCCCGCCGGGCCGCGCAGGCCTCGTCCCGGCCCTTCGACCTCGCCGCCGAACCGCCGCTGCGCGCAGACCTCTTCACCGACGGGGACGCGGACCACTACCTGCTCCTGGTCCTGCACCACATCGCGGGCGACGGCCACTCCGTGAACGTCCTCGTCCGGGACCTCGCCGCCGCCTACACCGCCCGGTGCTCCGGCCGCCCGCCCGAGTGGCCCGAACTGCCCGTCCAGTACCCGGACTACGCCCTGTGGCAGCGCGAACTCCTCGGCCCGGCCCAGGACCCCGCCTCCCTGCACGCCCGGCTGCTCACCCACTGGGCGGCCGCCCTGGACGGCCTGCCCGAGGAACTGGCCCTGCCCGCCGACCGGCCGCGCCCCGCCGTGGCCGGCCACCGGGGCGCCCTGGTGGAGGCACGGACCGACGCCACCGTCCACGCGGGGCTGGCCGCGCTGGCCCAAGGCGGCCGCGCCACGCCGTTCATGGCCGTCCAGGCCGCCTTCGCCGTCCTGCTCACCCGCCTCGGCGCCGGCACCGACCTGCCGCTCGGCTGCCCCGTCGACGGCCGCGACGACGAAGCCCTCACCGACCTCGTGGGCCTCTTCGTCAACACCCTGATCGTGCGCGCCGACACCTCGGGCGACCCCACCTTCACGGAGGTCCTGGGCCGGGTGCGGTCCGCCGCCCTGGAGACGTACGCCCACCAGGAACTGCCCTTCGAATCACTCGTCGAACGCCTCAACCCGGCCCGCTCGCCCGCCCGTCACCCGCTCTTCCAGGTCGCCGTCTCCGCCCAGCGCACCGAGCCGCTCACCCCCGCCTTCGCGGGACTGCGGGCCGAGGTGGAGGCGGTACGCACCGACACCGCCAAGTTCGACCTCACCCTGGAGGTCGAGGAGCTCCACGACCCGGCCACCGGGGCACCCCGGGGCCTGGCCCTCGGCCTGGAGTACGCGAGCGACCTGTTCGACGGTACGACGGCCCGGCGCCTGCTGGACCGGCTCGTCCACCTCATCGGCGCCGTCGTACGCGAACCCGGGATGCCCCTCTCCGCACTCGACGTCCTGCTGCCGGGGGAGCGCGCCGACCTCCTGGAGCACTGGCAGGGCGCGCCGGTCGCCGCCGACACCCGCACCGTCCACCAGGCCTTCGAGGAGCGGGCCGCCGCCCACCCCGGCCGCGCCGCCGTGCTCTGCGCCGGCCGCGAGACCACGTACGCCGAACTCGACGCCTCGGCCGACCGGATCGCCGGGCGGCTGCGCACCCTCGGCGTCCGCCCGGGCGAGGCCGTCGCCGTACTGATGGACCGCTCGGCCGGCCTCGTCGCCGCCTGCCTCGGCATCCTCAAGGCGGGCGCCGCCTACCTGCCGCTGGACGCGCGGGCCCCGCACGCCCGGACCGAAGCCGTGATCACCGCGGCCGGGGCCGCCGTCCTCGTCACCGACCTCCCGGACGGCGCGCCCGTACCGGCGGGGCCGCGCCACGTGCTGCGCCCGGACGGGGACCCCGCCGACGCGGCCGCGGATGCCGCGACGGCCGGGAACCCCGGGCACCCCGACGCGCTCGCCTACCTGATGTACACCTCCGGCTCCACCGGCACCCCCAAGGGCGTGGCCGTCTCCCACCGCGAGGTCGTCGCCCTCGCCACCGACGGGCGCTGGCGCGGCGGCGCGCACGAGCGGGTCCTGTTCCGCTCCCCGCACGCCTTCGACGCCTCCACCTACGAGATGTGGGTGCCGCTCCTGAACGGCGGCCTGGTCGTCGTCGCGCCGCCCGGCGAGCTCGACGTCGACGCGCTGGCCCGGCTGATGACCGAGGAGAAGGTCACCGGAACCTTCCTCACCGCCACCCTCTTCAACGTCCTCGCCGATCGCTGCCTGCCCGCACTCGGCACGCTGCACGAGGTGATGACCGGTGGCGAGGCCGCCTCGCCGTCCATGGTCCGCCGGGTCCGCGAGGCCTGCCCCCGCACCACCGTCACCAACGCCTACGGTCCCACCGAGACCACCACCTTCGCCGCGACCTTCGCGGTCGGCCCGGGCCAGGAGGCCCCCGACGGGCAGGTCCCGATCGGCCGGCCGCTCGACGGTACGCAGCTCCACGTCCTGGACGAGCGGCTCGGCCTCGTGGCACCCGGCGTCGTCGGCGAGCTCTACATCGCGGGCGCCGGACTCGCCCAGGGCTACCTCGGCCGGGCGGCGCTGACCGCCGAACGCTTCGTCGCCTGCCCGTACGGCCCCCCGGGCGCCCGCATGTACCGCACCGGCGACCTGGCCCGCTGGAACACCGACGGCCAGGTCGAGTACCTCGGCCGCGCCGACCGGCAGGTCAAGATCCGCGGGCTGCGCATCGAACCCGGCGAGATCGAACACGCCCTGGCCGCCCACCCGGCGGTCGGCCAGGCCGCCGTCACCGTCGTGGACACCGCCGCCGGACCCGCGCTCGCGGGCTACGCGGTCCCCGCCGAGGGAGCCCCCGCACCCGACCCGCGGGAACTGCGCGAGCACCTGCGCGCCCGGCTGCCCGACTACATGGTGCCCGCCAGCCTCACCCTGCTGGACGCCTTCCCCGTGACGGCCAACGGCAAGACCGACCTGACCGCCCTGCCCGCGCCGGACCCGGCGACGGCCGGCACCGCGGGGGCCCACCAGGAGCCGCGCACCGACGACGAGCGCGCCCTGTGCGCGATCTGGGAGCAGGTCCTCGGCCTGCCGCGGATCGGCGTCCACGACAGCTTCTTCGACCTCGGCGGGCACTCCCTGCTCGCCACCCGGCTGCTCGCCGAGGTCACGGCGCGGTTCGGAGCAGCG
This sequence comes from Streptomyces nojiriensis, assembly GCF_017639205.1. Taxonomy (NCBI): domain Bacteria; kingdom Bacillati; phylum Actinomycetota; class Actinomycetes; order Kitasatosporales; family Streptomycetaceae; genus Streptomyces; species Streptomyces nojiriensis. Next base: position 7,642,245 of record NZ_CP071139.1, read on the forward strand.
GTCGGCATCCGCCAGTTCTTCACCGGGCCCACCGTCGCCGAACTGGCCGCGGCCCTGCCCGCCGCCACGGCCGCCGGCGCCGGCGCCGAGGACCCGCCGATCGTCCGCCGGGCCCGCCGCACCCAGACCGCCTGACCACAGAAGGAACACCACCGTGAACCACCCGCCGTCCACCCCCGCTCCCGCCCCCGCGCCTGCCGCCGCCCCCGCCGCACGCTCCCTGGTCGAGGACGTCCTGCCGCTCTCCCCGCTCCAGGACGGCATCCTCTTCCACGCCCTCTTCGACGAGGACGAACGCGACGTCTACGTCGCCCAGCTGCTCCTCGACCTCGACGGCCCCCTCGACCCGGACCGGCTGCGCGCCGCCGCCGACACCGTCCTGGAACGGCACGCCAACCTCCGCGCCGGCTTCCTGCGCCGCGCCACGGGCGAGCCCGCCCAGGTCGTCCAGCGCGGCGTACGGGCCCCCTGGCAGGAGGTGGACCTCTCCGGGCTCGACGCGGCCGGGCGCGCCGCCGCCGTCGACACCCTCCTCGCCGAGGACCGGGCCACCCGCTTCGACCTCGCCCGGCCGCCGCTGCTGCGCTTCACCCTCGTCCGCACCGGCCCGCTGTCCCACCGGCTGCTGCTGACCTACCACCACATCCTGATGGACGGCTGGTCCTGGCCGGTCCTGGTGCGCGAACTCCTCGCCCTGCACCACGCCGACGACGCGCCCCTGGGCCCGGTCACCCCGTACTCCGCCTTCCTGGGCCGGCTCCACAGCCGCGACACGGCCGCCGCCCAGGACGCCTGGACCCGCGCCCTGGACGGCCTGGCGGGCGGAACCCGCACCGCGCCCGTGTCCCCGCCGCCCGGCTCGGTCCTGCCCGACCGCGTGGAGACGTACCTCCCCGAGTCCCTGACCGAGCGGCTCGGCGCCCTCGCGCGCGGCCACCGGATCACCTCCGGAACCCTGCTCCAGGGCGCGTGGGCGCTCCTGCTCGGCCGGCAGATCCGCTCCGAGGACGTGGTCTTCGGCGCCATCGTCAGCGGCCGCGACCCCGAACTGCCCGGCGTCGCCGACATCGTGGGCCTGTGCATCAACACCGTGCCGGTCCGCGTGCGGATCGACCCCGCGGAGTCCCTCGTCGCCCTGTTCGAACGGCTCCAGGACGAGCAGGCCCGGCTGATCGACCACCAGCACCTGGGTCTGGTCGAGATCCAGCGGCTCGCCGGAGCCGGGGAGCTCTTCGACTCCTGCGTCGCCTTCCAGAACTACCCGGTCGACGAGGCCGGCCTCGCCGCCCTCGGCGCGGGCGGGCTCCGGGTCACCGCAGTGGACCCGTACGACGCCGCCCACTACCCGCTCTCGCTGACGGCCATCCCCGGCGACCGGCTGCGCCTGCAGATCGACTACCGGCCGGACGTCTTCGACCGGGACACCGCCCAGGCCCTGCTGGAACGCCTCGCCCGGCTTCTGGAGGCCGTCGCCGAGGACCCGTCGTGCCCGGTGGGCACCGTGGACCTGCTCTCGCCCGCCGAACGCCACCGCGTCCTGGTCGAATGGAACGACACCGCACGCGACGAGGAGTACGCGGAGGCCGTCGAGCGCGTACGGCGGCAGGCCGAGCGCCGCCCCGACGCCGTCGCCACCACCGACGACACCGGCCGCGAGCTGAGCTACGCGGCACTCGTCGCCCGTGCCGACGCCCTCGCCCTGGCCCTGCTCGCCGACGGCGTGCGCCCCGGCGACCTGGTCGCGGTGCTGAGCGAGCCCACCGCCCGGGTCCCCGTCGCGATGCTCGGCATCCTGGGTTCCGGAGCGGCCTACGTCCCCCTCGACCCCGAGGGCCCCGTCACCCGGACCGCCGACCTCCTCGCGAGCGGAGGGATCGCCCGTCTGCTGGCCGCCCCCGAACAGCGCGCCCGCGCCGAGGAGATCGCCGCCGCCGTTCCCGGCGGGCTGCCCGTCCTCGTCCTCGACGACGCGGCCGCCGCCGCCCCGGGCGAGCGGCCCGCGCCCGCCGGCGGACCCGACGCACTCGCCTACGTCTGCTTCACCTCGGGCTCCACCGGCAAGCCCAAGGGCGCCATGGTCCACCGCAGGGGCATGAACAACCACCTCCTGGCCAAGGTCGAGGACCTCGGCCTCGGCGACGGCGACCGCGTGGTGATGAACGCCCCGCTCACCTTCGACATCTCCGTGTGGCAGATGCTCGCCCCGCTGATCACCGGCGGACAGGTCCACCTGGTCACCCGGGACACCGCCCGCGACCCGGCTGCCCTCTTCGACGACGCCGCCCGCCGGGGGATCACCGTCCTGGAGACCGTGCCCTCCTTCGTCCGCGCCGCCGTCGACCTGTGGGACACCGGAGTGCTGCCGCCGGCCCTGCCCGAGCTGCGCTGGTTCATCGTCAACGGCGAGGTGCTCCCGCCCGAACTGTGCACCCGCTGGTACGCGCGCCACCCGCAGGCCGCGATCGTCAACGCCTACGGCCTCACCGAGTGCTCCGACGACAACACCCACGCCTTCATCGGCCCCGACGTGCACGCCCAGCTGGAACACGGCCGGCTGCCCGTCGGCCGCCCGCTGCGCAACAACACCCTCTACCTGCTGGACGCGGCGCTCGCCCCCGTACCGCCCGGCGTGCCCGGCGAACTCTTCATCGGCGGCACCGGCGTGGGCCCCGGATACCTGCGCGACCCGCGCCGCTCCAGCGAGCGCTACGTCCCCGACCCGTTCTCCGCCGTGCCCGGCAGCCGGATGTACCGCACCGGCGACCTCGCCCGGATGCGGGCCGACGGCCAGCTCGACTTCCTCGGCCGCCAGGACCACCAGGTCAAGGTCCGCGGCAACCGCATCGAACTCGGCGAGGTGGAGACCGCGCTGCGCGCCGTACCGGGCGTGGGCGAGGCCGTCGTCGCCGTCGACCGGGACCACGCGGGCCAGCAGCGGCTCATCTGCTACTTCACCGGCACGCCCACCGCCGAGGAGGTCCGCACCGAACTGGGCCGGAACCTGCCCAACTACATGGTGCCGTCGCTGTTCCTGCACCTGCCGCAGTTCCCGCTCACCGTCAACGGCAAGCTCGACCGCAAGGCGCTCCCCGACCCGGCCACCGTGCACCGCCCGGCCGGCCGGCTGCCCGCCACCCCCGCCGAGAAGACGGTCTGCGAGATCTTCGCGTCCGTCCTCGGGCTCCAGGAGGCGGGCATGGACGACGACTTCTTCGCCCACGGCGGCCACTCGCTGCTCGCCACCCGGCTGGCCGGCCGCATCGGCGCCGAGCTGGGCGTACGCCTGGGCATCCGCGACCTCTTCGAGACGCCCACCCCGGCGGGCATCGCCGCCCGCCTGGCCGAGGCCGCCGCCACCGCACCCGCCCGCCCCGCCCTGCGCCCCCGCTCCCGTGACCGGGGCTGACCGGAGGTGACCGCGCGTCCAGGCGCCCGAACGCGCCTGGACGCGCCCGAACGGCGCCTGAACGCGCCGCACCCCCCCGCGAAGAGCCCGTCCGCACTCCCAGGAGACACCACCACCATGAGCCCCACCGAGACCACCCCCGTGCCCCTGCGCATCGCGCACCAGGCCGGGCTCACACCCGAGGCCACCGCGGTCCGCGCACCCGAAGGGGAGATGACGTACCGCCGGCTCGACCGGCGGGCCCGCGCGGTGGCCGAGGAACTGCGCGCCGCGGGCGCCGGGCCGGAGGACACCGTGCTCCTGGGGGTGCGCCGGGGCGCCCACTGGGCGGTGGGGCTGCTGGGCATCTGGTACGCGGGCGCGGCCCCCCTCCTGGTGGACCTCGACGCCCCCGACGAGCGGCTGCGCACCCTGCTGCGGGCCGCCGGGACCCGGCACGCGGTCGCGCAGGACACCTACGCGGCGGCGATGCTGCAACGCCGCACCGGGAGCGAGCTGTTCTGGGCCTCCACCACGACGGCCGCCCCCACCTCGGCGGCCCGGCCCGCCGACATCGCCCCCGGCTCCCTGGCCTACGTGCTCTTCACCTCCGGCTCCACCGGGCAGCCCAAGCCCGTGGCGGTCGGTCACGCCGGACTCGCCGCACAGGTCGCCACCCTGGCCGGACGCTACGGGCTGACCGCCGAGGACGCGGTCCTGCAGTTCGCGGCCCCCGCCTTCGACGTCAGCCTGGAGGAGGCCCTGCCCACCTGGTGCACGGGCGGCACGGCCGTCTTCGTCAAGGACAACGTCCTCTCGCCCGCCGAACTGGAGCCGTTCCTCGCCGAGGAGCGGATCAGCGTCGTCAACCTGCCCACCCCGTACTGGTCGCAGTGGGCCAAGGACCTGGAGCGCGCCCCGCGGCCGCTGCCGTCCGCACTGCGCCGCGTGGTGATCGGCAGCGACGCGGGCCGCACCGCGGACCTGACGCGCTGGGCGGCCGCCGGCCACCCCCCGGTGATCAGCTGCTACGGCCTCACCGAGTCCACGATCACCGCCACCTCCTACGAGCCGGGACCGGCCGAACTGGCCGGCTTCGCGGGCGACGAGCTGATCCCGCTCGGCGAACCGCTGGCGGGCGTACGCGCCTACGTCCTCGACGAGGAGCTGCGCGAGGCACCCCCCGGCGCCGCGGGCGAGCTGTACCTGGCGGGCTCCTGCCTGGCACGCGGCTACCACGGCCGGCCGGGGCCGACCTCCGAGCGGTTCGTCGCCGACCCCTTCGCCGGCGCCCCGGGCGAGCGCATGTACCGCACGGGCGACCGCGTCACCCGTGCGCCCGGCGGCCCGCTCGTCTTCCTCGGGCGCGCCGACGACCAGGTCAAGATCCGCGGCCACCGGGTCGAACTCAAGGAGGTGGAGGCGGCCGTGTCCGCCCACCCCGATGTCGTCGACGTGGTCGCCCGCGCCGTCCCGGCGGACGGCGGACCGCAGCTGGCCGCCTGGGCCGCCGTCACCCCCGGCAGCCCCCTGACCCCGGACGCCCTGCGCCGGCACCTTCTGGCCAAGGTGCCCGGGTACCTCGTACCGGCCGTGGTGACACTGATGGACAGGCTGCCGCGGACCCCGGGCGGCAAGCTCGACCCCAGGGCGCTGCCCGCGCCCGCCCCCCGATGAACCAGCAGCCCGCGGACCCGGTCCGCGACCAGACAAGGAACGCACCCGTGTCCGTCACCACCGAAGAGTCCGCCGAGTCCGTGCAGGCCGTGCAGCGCCGCCGGCGCAGGGACTTCCGGCTCTTCATGTCCTCGCACATCTGCAACGAGCTGGGCGGCAGCATCACGTACGTGGCCCTGCCGCTGATGGCGGTGCTCACCCTCGACGCCTCGGCGATGCAGGCCGGTCTGCTGTCCGCAGCGGAACACGCGGCGTTCCTGCTGCTGGGCCTGCCCGCCGGGGCCTGGGTGGACCGGATGCGCAAGCGCCGCGTGATGATGGCCGCCGACCTGGCGCGCGCCGTCCTGCTGACGGCGCTGCCCGTGGCCTACCTGCTGGACCTGCACTCGATGCCGCTGCTGTACGCGGTCGCCCTGCTGCTCGGCTGCGCCCGGCTGTTCGGTGACGTGGCCGATCAGAGCTACCTGCCGACCCTCATCGGCAAGGACACCCTGATCGCGGGCAACTCGAAGCTGGAGACCGTGCGTTCGGGTGCCGAGTTCGCGGGCCCCGGCATCGCCGGCTTCCTGGTGCAACTGCTCGGCGCGGCCGGGACGCTGGCCGGGCAGGCGGTCACCTCACTGGTGTCCGTGATCCTGCTGGGGGGGATCGGGGCCCGGGAGGAGAAGCCGGAGCCCGCTCCGCGCCGGCACCTGCTGCGCGACATCCGCGAAGGGCTGGGCTACGTCCTGAGCCACCGGATCCTGCGGCTCATCGCCCTGAACACGGCGGCCGTGAACCTGTTCCTCAGCGCGGTGATGGCCCTCGAGGTGCTCTTCCTGACCCGCACCGTGGGGCTGCCGCCCGCGGCCATCGGCTGGGTGCTGACGACGGCCACGATCGGCTCGGTGCTCGCGGCCACCGCCGCGGACCGGGTGACCCGCGCCGTCGGAGCGGCCCGGCTCACGTGGCTGTCCCTGCTGGTGACCATGCCCTTCGGGCTGCTGCTCCCGCTCGCCGGCAACGACTGGCGGATCGGCCTGTTCGTGCTCGGGTCGCTCGTCCAGTCGGCCGGTGTCACCCTGTACAACATCTGCCAGGTCACCTACCGGCAGACGGTCTGCCCGCCGCACCTGCTCGGCCGGATGACCGCCACGATGCGCTTCCTGGTGTGGGGCGTACTGCCCCTGAGCGGCCTGCTGGCGGGACTCCTCGGTGAACTGCTGGGCGTGCGCGACGCCCTGTGGCTGTGCGCCGCCGCCCTGTCGGCGGCCCCGCTGGTCCTGCTCTGCTCCCCGCTGCGGCGGATGCGGGAGTTCGAGGACGCCGCCCCGGAGGCCGAGGCCGGTGCCACGGCCGCGCGCCCGGCTCAGTAGCCCATCCGGAAGGCGATGTGGGTGAGCTGGGTCCGGTTCACCGCGCCGGTCTTGCTGCGCAGCCGGCGCAGATAGGTGTCGACCGTGTGCGGGCTCAGCCCCATCCGGCAGGCGATCATCCGGTACGTGTCCCCCTGCGCGAGGTAGGCGAGGACTTCCTGCTCGCGGGGGGTCAGGGCGGGCAGTTCCGGTGCGCGGGCGGTGAGCGTGGTGTGCAGCATGTGGGGCTCCGGATTCCGGATCGAAGGTGAAGGGGAGCGGCGGGGTTCGGCACCCCCGGTGACGGTGCGATCACGCGCAGCGTGATCGCACCGTTTCGGACGCCCGGGGCCTGAAGTGGCCGGACACCCGCTGCTGTTCGTCGGGTACAGCCTTTCGCCCTGCATATCCTGGCGCCAGGGGGCGGGCACCTCACCAAAGTGCCTGGCAGTAAAGCGACCAGGGGTAAAAAAGGCAAAGTGGGGCAATGCAGACATCTGACGTGGTGCCGGATCCGAACAGCGCTGATGTTGACATCGATGTCTACGGTTGGGTGCTCGAGCACCGCACGGTGGACGTGGACGCGGTGGCCGCGGGGACGGGGCGTGACGCGGACGAGGTCCGGCGCAGCGTGGCACGCCTGCGCGCCTCGCGCCTGCTGCACGTGAGCCCGATCGACCCGTCGGTGGCCTTCGCGGTGGCCCCGGACACGGCCGCCGAGCAGCTCGTCGCGCCCCTGGAGGCGCAGATCCGCGAGCAGCAGCGGGAGATCAGCGGGATCCGCGAGGACCTGGGGCGCTTCCTGCCGCACTATCTGGGCCGCCGCTCCACGGGGGAGTCGCTGGAGGTCCTGGAGAGCCTGGAGGACGTGCGCGGGGCGCTCAACCGGGCCTCCCTCAACTGCACGACCGAGATGCTCAGCTCGCAGCCCGGGGGCGGCAGCCGGGTGCCGGAGGCCATGCAGGAGGCGCTGCGGCGGGACGAGACGATGCTCCAGCGGGGGATCTCGATCCGGACCCTCTACCACCACACCGCCCGCTTCAACGGACCGAGCCAGGCCTACGTCGCGGCCGCCTCCGCACTGGGGGCGCAGTACCGCACCGCGCACGAACTGTTCGGCCGGCTCATCGCCTTCGACCGGGAACTGGCCTTCGTACCCGTCTCCGACGGCAGCTGGGGCGCCGTGGTCATACGCGAGCCGTCGACCGTCGCGTACCTGTGCAACATCTTCGACCAGACCTGGGACCTGGCCTCGCCGTTCTCGGCCGCGGCGGGCCAGGGGCTCGAAGAGGTGGCCCGCGAGATCCACGAGACGATCATCCGGCTGCTCGCGGCCGGGCTGAAGGACGAGGCCATCGCGCGGCGCCTGGGCATGTCGCTGCGCACGGCCCGGCGGCACATCGCCGACATCATGCAGGAGCTGGGTGCGGGCAGCCGTTTCCAGGCCGGTGTGGCCGCCGCCGCGCGCGGCCTGCTGGACCTGGAGGCGGAGGCGGACGGCGAGCCTATACAGCCTTCCTGACCTAGTGTCACGTGATCTCGTGTCTGTCGCGGTCGGCGGGCGTGTCGCATGCTGCTGAGATGGGAGCTGTGGAGCCGCCGAACAAGAGGGGCACGTGATGGACATGCCGGAGGAAGCCTGTGAGCAGGAGGCCCCGCACCTGCGGGAGATCGTCCTGTTCCTCTCGGTCCACCTGGACCGGGCGCCGGGTGTGCTGTGGCCCGAGTACGACAACCCGGCGTTCGGCGACCCCGACGACGCCGATGGCGCGGGGGCCGGCGCGGCGGGTGACGGTGTGTGCCCGGCCCAGGCGGACCGGTTCACCGCCGAACTGGCCTCCCTGACCGGCCTGTCCGTCCGGCTGGACCGGGTGGAGACGGCCGGGTCCGCGCCGGGCGTCGGCGTGGACGCAGTCTGGAACGGGCAGCCCGGGGACCGGGAGCACCTGCTGATCCACCAGATCGCCGGCGCCGTGACCTGGCAGCTGACCGGGACCGGCGAGTGCGGCCGGCCGGAGTCCTTCCAGTGCCGGCTGCTGCCCGGCGAGCTGCTGTACGTACCGGCCCGGTGGTCGCGCAGGTGCGTCGGTGCGCCGCAGGCGCAGTACGCCGTCATCTCCCTTTGCAGTACGGGCGACTGACGGCGCGCCGGACGGGAAAGGGGGGAGGGAGGATCGCGGTGCGATCCTCCCTCCCCCCTTTCCGGCGGCCCTTGCGGGCCGGCGTGATCAGCCGCCCCAGGAGCTGTCGTTGATGTCGCGCAGTCGGCCGCTCGTCGTGGTGCCGACCGTCACCACCCGGCCGCCGGGCGTCACGATCTGACGCGGCGTCTGGGTGGTGGTGCCGCCCTCGCCCCCGGTGGTGGTCGTCACGGTGGTCGCGGCCGGGGTGTCGTCGGCGGCCTGAGCGACGCCGGCGGCGGGCAGCAGCAGGGCGGACGCGGCCACGGACAGGGCGATGACGTAACGCTTGAGCATGGGATCCCCAGGAGTACGAGCGGTCTGGTGTGCGCGGACCACTTTGTGGGCCGTCCGCGCCGGTCGGTGCAGGACCAACCTTGCCGTGCCCGGGGCACTTCGTTGATCGATCGGACTGTTCATCAAGCTGCCTGGCGCGATGGTGAGGGGCCGCAAATCCCATTGAATCTCACCTATTCGGTCAGGATGCCCGCTCCTACGGCGGCCGGAGGGCCCTGCTCACGCCCGACCGGTGCGTCCGCGGGCCCCGCCGGGCCCCGGGCGTCGAGCTCCCGCCACACCGGGAAGAGGCGCAGGGCCTCCTTGATGCCGGCGGAGGTGCCGCGCAGCAGCTCGGCGACCGTGGTGTCCGCGGCCACCGTCAGCCGCAGCGGCAGGACCTTGGAGAACATGCCGGGCGTCCGGCGGGCGTCCGGGGTGGTGCGGCCGGTGACCGGCAGGCCCAGGACCACGTCCTCGGTGGCGCCCGCGCGGTGCAGGTGGGCGGCGGCCGCGGCCATCACCAGCGCCGACCAGCGCGTGCCGTGCCGGCACACGTCACCGGTCGCCAGGTCCGTCGGCCGGGCCGGCTCGGCGCGCATCAGCCGATCGGACTCGGCGTCCGGGTCCGGGTGGCCGCTGACGTCGGCCGTCTCCATCCGCAGCGGCGGCGGACCCGCGGGTATCCGGCGCACCACTCCGTCCACCTCGGCGAAGCGGACGCACAGCGTCTCGGTTCCGGCCACCGTCGTGCGCACCGCCTCGGCGAGCGGCTCCGGGTCCACGGCCCCGCGGATCTCCAGCTACTCGGCGATGGTGTAGTCGAGGCGGGTGGGGTCGAGCTGCTGCGCGAACCAGACGCCGTTCTGCGGCGGGGTCGGGGGCAGCGGCCCGCGGTCGTGAGTGGCCATGCGGTGGTCGGTCTCCTCAGTCGGATCGGTCGATCAACGACGACGCGAGGCCACTGTCCGCGACGGCCGGACGGTCCCGGAAGTCCCACTAGTACGCCTCTTGACGACGCCCGATCAGCTCGGAGAAGTCTTCGGTACTGCGGTTGCGTGACAGGTGGATCCAGGTGCTGCGGTCCGCGCCGCACCCCGCGGACCCCCTGGGAGGGGACGGCGCGGGCGCGGGCTCTGACATCGATGTCGGAACGCCCGTGTCGGCGGTCTCCGGGCCGTCGGGTGCGAGCAGCCCGTGCCGGTGGGCCAGGTAGCCGAGCTGGAAGCGGCTCGTCGCGCCGAGCTGGCGCATGATGGCGGACACGTGGCGCTGGCAGGTGCGCACCGAGATGCCGAGGGCGCGGGCCGTGGCGCGGTCGTCGTCGCCCTGCATCAGGTGCTGCAGCACGGATCGTTTCGCCTGGTCCGCGACGTCCTGGATGAAGGCCTTCTCGCGCGGTTTGCCGATGCGTTCGCCCGTCGCCCACAGCAGGTCGAACATCTCGGCGACGAAGGCGACCAGGTCCGGGCTGCGGACGAGCAGCGCCCCGCCCGCCGTCTCCGGGAGCGGGAGGGCGAGCAGGGACCGGTCGAAGACCAGGCACCGGGCCAGGCCGCCGGAGACCGTCCGCGCCTCGGCCCCGAGCGCCGCCAGCTCCGCCTCGTACCGCACGGTCGGCGGGTCGAACCGGGCCGAGTGCTGGTAGAGCGTGCGCACGGGGACACCCCGGGAGAGCAGGTCCCGGTGCCGGGCGCGGGCGCGGCGCAGTTCGGCCTCGGGCAGGGGGCCGCCCGGCTGGGCGCAGAGCACCTCCTGCGTGCACGCGGCGGACTGCCGGTCGAGGATGCGCTGGAGTTCGGCCGCCGACTCGACCCGCTCCAGCGGCGGCCCCTCCAGGGTGCGTTGGCGTGCGGCGTGCACGATGGCCAGCTCCGCGAGCTGCCCCCGCATGCGCAGCAGGTCGAGCTGGGCCCCCTGGACGCGCTCCTCCCACTGCTTGAGCAACCGCGCGGACACGTCGGTGGGGTTGGTGGCCGCGAAGCAGTCGGGACCGATCTGCTGGACCAGGCCGCTGGAGAGGAGGGCGTCGAGGGTACGGGCCGCGGCGGCGGGCTCCCCCCGGGCGAGCACCTGGCTCCCGTGGAGGGGGCCGCGCTCCGCGAACTCCCGGTAGAGCTCCATCTCCTCGGACGTGAGCTCCCGGGGTCGGTCGCGGTCCTGCGGGCGGTTCGGCGCGCCTGGTTTCATTTCGCTGCCCTCTCGTTCGCATCCGTCGCGATCGCGATGCTAGGAGACTCCGCTCCGGCCCCGCCGCCGCAGGAACATGTATCGGACATGCTTCCTGTGTGCGGGCCTTGCGGGGAGGCCGGCGCAAGATCCTTGATCCGCGGCGGAATTCGGCGGCGGGCGCGGACCGGCGCACCGGACGGCGTGCCTCCGCCGGGATGGCCGGAACACGCAGGGCCCCGCCTGAAAGTTGCGGCAAATTCTTGCTGTCGTCTTTCCGACAGTCGGTAAGACGACGGTCGCACCCCATTGGCGGGCGGCCGCCGCCCCCTCGATGCTGGGACGGGGCGCGCCGACCGGGCATGCGCACCGGTGCAGGAAAGGCGCGAACGCATGGATCCCAGACGACCGGCGGGTCCCGCCCGCCGGGGCCGCCCGGGCCGGCCGCCGGGCTCAGCCGTCCGCCGGGTGGACCACCTCTACCCCCTGATCGCGCAGCACCTCGATCGCGGGGGAGTCGGCGGGGGCGTCCGTCACGACGAGGGCGATCTCCTCCATGGAGCAGATGCGGCCCAGTGCCGCACGGCCGATCTTGTCGGCGGTCGCCACGAGGATCACGCGCTGCGCGGAGGCGACGGCCGCCCGCTTCACCTGGACGTCGTCGAGGTTGTAGGCGGTGGCGCCCTGGACGGGGTCGACCCCGCAGCAGCCCAGGATGAACGTGTCGAAGCACAGGTCCTTGAAGGTCTGCACGGGTGCGTGGCCGTAGAAGGACAGCTCCTCGGGGCGCACCTGCCCGCCGGGCATCACCAGTTGGATGCCGGGGAACGCGGACAGGGTGAAGGCCGCGTGCAGTGACAGGGGTGCGACGGTGAGCTGGCGGTCCGCCATGGCCTTGGCGATGGCCACGGCGGTCGTGCCCGTGTCCAGCGCGACGGTCTCGCCGTCGGTGAGCAGTTCGACCACGGCCCGGGCGAGCCGCTCCTTCGCCTGCGCTCCGGACATGGCCCGGATCGCGTAGGGGGGCTCGACGCCGCCGGGCAGGCTGCTCACCGCGCCGCCGCGCACGCGGCGCAGCGCGCCCCGGGACTCCAGTACCTCCAGGTCCCGGCGGATGGTCATCTCGGACGCCCCGGTGGCCTGGGCCAGCTCGGCCACCGTCGCGCGGTTCTGCTGCATGAGCAGTCCCACGACGAACTTGTGCCTCTCCATCACGTTCATGTGTCTGCTTTTAGCACAGATGGCGGCCGAGAGCCGCCTGGATGTGCGTTTCGAACATTCAAACTGTTGAAACGAACATCCACGATGTGTAGCGTGAGTGGAGTAGTGGGAACTTCCTGCTGTTGTGAACGTTGATCGTGTTCATTCGGACGTGACCGATGAGGAGAGCCATGACCGCCACCCGTGAGGCCGACCTGCCAGAAGGAGGGAAGCCCCTCCTCACCACCGTCGCGATCGTCGCCTCGTGCCTGGCGTTCGTGGTGATCGGCGCCCTCCAGGCGCTCTACGGTCCGGCGATCCCGGCCCTTCGCGACGAGTTCGGCATCAGCCCGGCCGTGGCCGGGCTCAGCCTCAGCGCCCACTTCGTCGGCGCCCTCCTCGGGGTGCTGATCTACCACCTCCTGCGGGGCCGCCTGAACAACCGGGTGCTGCTCGGCGGCTCCTACGTGCTGATGGCCGTCGGCGCCGCCGCCTTCGCCTTCTCCCCGAGCTGGCCCCTCGCCCTCGCCGGCACGTTCGTCATCGGCCTGGGCTTCGGCGGCATCGACTACGGCCTCAACCAGCTCTTCGCCGTCGGCTTCGGCCACCGCAGCACCGCCATGCTCAACCTGCTGAACGGGCACTTCGGCATCGGCGCGATCGCCGGCCCCGCCCTGATCGGCTGGCTCGGAGCGGACAGCTACCCGGAGATCTTCATCGGCACCGGCGTGATCAGCCTGCTGATCCTCGTCACCCTCGGCGGGGTGGCCGCCCGGGAGCCCGCCCCCGTCCCCGCGGAGGGCGCCCCGACGGGAGGCGCCCGGGTGCTTCCGATCATCGGGGTGTTCATCGGCGTCTACGTCCTGCACGTCGCCATCGAGACCGGCGTCGGCGGCTGGGAGCCCACCCACCTGGAAGCCGTCGGGTACGGCGCCGCCACCGCTGCGACCGCGACCTCCGCCTACTGGGCCGCCATGACCCTCGGCCGCTTCGTCGCCGCACCGATCAGCCTGCGCTGGTCCGCGCCGTCGATCCTCCTCGTCTGCTGCGTCGGCATGGCCGGCTTCCTCCTCCTGGCGACGGTCCCGGCGCTCGCCCCCTACGCGTACTTCGGCGTCGGCCTGATGATCGCGCCGATCTTCCCGACCTGCCTGCCCTGGCTGAACCGCGCCGTGCCCGGCGTGGGCGCCGCCGGCGCCTATGTGATCGCCGCCTCGATGATCGGCGGTGTGGCGTTCCCGCCGCTGCTCGGCGCCGTCATCGACACGATGGAGGTGAAGACGGTGCCGCTGCTGCTCTTCCTGCTCGCCGTCGTCTGCGGCGTGCTGAGCCTGTGGCTGCGCCGCAACGCCCCCGACCCCGGTGGTGTGTCCGGCCCGCGCGACTCCGGGCGTACGGACGCCGTCACCACCCCCTGAACCCGTAGAACGTGAGGAACCGAAGGATGAAAGCCGTCCTCTTCGACATGTTCGGTGTCATCGCCCGTGTCCAGTCGCCCGAGTCCATGGCCGTCCTGGAACGCACGGCCGGCGCCGACCCCGACCGCTTCTGGGCGGCGTACTGGTCCGAGCGGCCCCCCTACGACCGAGGCGAGGTCACCGGGCCCGGCTACTGGCAGGCGGTCTTCGCCCACCTCGGCATCTCGCCCGACCGGCGGCTGACCGAGGAGCTGACCGCCGCCGACCTGCGCAGCTGGAGCGAGATCGACCGGCGCATGGTGGACCTGCTCGGCCGCCTCGCCGACCAGGGGCTCGTGCTGGGCCTCCTCTCCAACATCCCCGAGGACCTGGCCGCCCGGTACGAGGCCACCCAGCCGTGGCTGGAGCGGTTCGCGGTCCGCGGTCTCTCCTGCCGGATCGGCAGCGCCAAGCCCGAACCCGCCGCCTACGAGTGGTGCGTCCGCGAGCTCGGACTGCCGCCCGAGGAGATCCTGTTCGTCGACGACCGGGCCGAGAACGTGGACGCGGCGCGCCGACTCGGGCTGCAGGGACACGTGTTCACCTCGGAGGAAGAGCTGCGCGTCGCGCTGGAGGCGGCGTTGACGTGACGGCCCCCGCACAGCTCTACGCCCTGTGCGCCGCCGCGCACGGCGGCTTCCCACCGCCGCGCCGCGAGACCGAGACCGGCCGGGGCCTCGCCGGCGCGATGCTGCTCCAGGGCGCGCTGGCCGGCCGGCTGGACCTGCACGGCGACCGGGTGCGGCCGACCGGGCGGGGCCGCCGCGGCGACCCGGCGCTGGACGCCTTCCTGGCGCACGTCGAGACCTCCCCCCGTGACCGGGCCCCGTCCGACTGGGTGGAGCGCCTGGGGCCCGCGGCGCTCGCCGCCCCACGCCCCGGACTGCTCCCGGGCAGCGCCGAACCGCCCCGCGGACGGGCCGGGATCCGGCCCGCCGAGGCGCTGCGCCGGGTGCGGAGGTCGGTGGCGGAGCCCGACCGCTCCGCCCTCCACGCGGTGGCCGCGGGCGCCCTGCTCGCGGCGTCCGGACTGCACGACCTGTGCTGGCCGGGCCTCTCCCGGGACGAGGCGTCCCGGGAGACCCTGCGGGCCGTGGCCGCACTGGGGTCCGCGGGGCTGCCCGTCGCGCGCGCCGCGACCGCCGTGTCCCATTCCCTGAGCGGCTCCGCCGGCGCTCTCGCCTTTCCGGGCTAGGGAAACCGGATCGCAAAGGGAGTAAAGAGATTTACATCTCCAAAAGGCCACTTGTCAGGCCGAGTTGGAATGTGATCAGATGAAAGAGAAGGCGCTGCCGCGAGATCCCTGTCTCCAACGGGTGAAGTATCCGGGCCGCCCCCCACCGGCATCAAGCCGCTGTATCCGAATTCTTTCCATTGGACGTGAGTTGCAATTCAGCCGTCCATTTTCTCCGTGATGACGTCTCGAACGACCCGTGTGAGAGGGACCGATGGAAACCAAGGACGTTACCGACCACATCTATTACCCCGTCAGCGACTACAAGATGGCGCGGGGTGAGGGTGTCTACCTCTACGACGAGGACGGCAAGAGCTACCTCGACTGCGCGTCGGCCACCTTCAACCTGAGCCTGGGATACTCCCACCCGGCCGTCGTCGCCGCGATGAAGGACCAGCTCGACAAGGTGGTCCACATCACCTCCTCCTACCAGAGCGATCCGGTCAACGGCCTGGTCCGGCGGCTGGTCGAGGTCTCCCCGGACAACCTGACGAAGGTGCACCCCAAGGTCTCCGGCGGCTCCGCCGCCAACGAGGGCGCCATCAAGATGGCCCAGATGGCCACCGGCAAGTCCGAGGTCATCACGCTGTTCCGCAGCCACGTGGGACAGACGATGATGATGACGTCGATGTCCGGAAACGCGTTCCGCCGCGAGCCGTTCCCCAACCTCTTCCCCGGCAGCCTCCAGGTTCCCGACCCGTACTGCTTCCGCTGCTTCTACGGGCAGAAGGAGGGCTCCTGCGGGATGATGTGCGTGGACCGGCTGGAGGACTTCGTCGACTACGCCAGCTCCGGCCGGGTCGCCGCCGTACTCATCGAGCCGATCTCCGGAAACGGCGGCAACATCGTCCCGCCGGACGGCTACATGCAGAAACTGCGCGCCTTCTGCGACGAGCAGAACATCGCCCTCATATTCGACGAGATCCAGACGGGCATCGGCCGCACCGGCCATATGTTCGCGGCCCAGTACTTCGACGTCGAACCCGACGCCATCACCACCGCCAAGGGCCTCGGCGGATCGGGCGCGCAGGTCGCCGCCATCATCACCAACGAGCGGCTCGCCGGCCTCCCCGCGAACCACCACTCCTTCACCTACGGCGCGAACCTGCTGGCCGCCGCCGCGGCCAACGCCACCCTCGACATCGTGCGGCAGCCCGAATTCCTGGCGAACGTCACCCGCACCGGCGACTACATCATGCAGCGCCTCGACGACATGAAGCGCCGCTACCCGCAGATCGTCGACGTCCGCGGCGTCGGACTGATGATCGGCTTCGAGATCGCCGAAGCCGACGGCAAGCCCGCCGTGAAGCTCACCAACCACCTGGCCACCAAGGCCATGGACCACGGCCTGATCCTGCGCACCTCGCGCTACGGCTACGGCAACGTCCTCAAGATCCGCCCGCCGCTGATCCTCACCATGGACCAGGCCGAGGAGATCTGCGACAAGCTCGAGAACCTCTTCCTCGCGGAGCTGGCCCGATGACCGCCGACAACCCGATGAAACGCCTGCTCACCTCCCTCGGACAGCACGTCCGCGCCGAACTCCTCGCCTACGAGGCCACCGGCCGCGAGCGCAGCGTCCACGGCGACTCGCCCGGCGGCGACGCCCAGTTCGACGTCGACGAGGTGGCCGAGAAGGCCGTCCTGGACTACCTGCGCGAACACGCCCACGTCCCCGCCGCCCTCTACACCGAGGACGGCTCCTACGTGGAGCTCGCCCCCGAGCCGCAGGTCCTCCTCGTCGTCGACCCGATCGACGGCACCCGACCCACCTCGGCCGGCCTCGAAATGGGCATGGTGTCCATCGCGGCCGCCCCCTACGGCGACGGCAAGCCCACCCTCGCCGACGTCGACGCCGCCTGCCTGGTCGAGATCAAGAGCGGCGCATGGCTCTACGGCGACGACACCGACGGCCTCGACAGCGGCGGATTCGCCACCCCGGTCCCGCGGCTGAGCCACAACACCGACCCGACCCACATGTTCTGGTCGATCGAGTTCAACGGCCACCCGATGGACCTGATGACCCAGGCGTACGGCCACCTCGTGGACAGCTCGGCCAACACCGGCGGCATCTTCGTCTTCAACAGCAGCACCTTCTCCATCTCCCGCATCATCACCGGCCAGCTCGACGCCTACGTCGACATCGGCAACCGCGTGCTGCGCGACCACCCGGACACGGAAGAGGCGTTCCTGCGGGTCGGCCGCGGCTCGATCCTGCACCTCTTCCCCTACGACATCGCCGCCGTCGTCTACCTCGCCCGGCAGGCCGGCGTCGTCATCACGGACGCCTACGGCGACGACCTCGGCAGCACCTCCCTGGTCGACCTCGGACCGATGAACCAGAAGTCCTGCATCGCCGCCGCCACCCCCGAACTCCACAAGCAGCTCCTCGACACCATCCGCTGGGACCTGGGCCGCGCCGCCGCCGCGCCCGTGAGGGAGGAATCATGAAGGCCCTGACGCTCACCGCCGACCGCACGCTCGCCCTCGTCGACCACCCCAAGCCGGAGCCGCTGGCCGCGGACGACATCGTCATCCGCGTCACCCAGAGCGGCATCTGCGGGACCGACCGCAGCGTCCTCGTCGGCAAGTTCCCCGCCGAGACCGGTGTCGTCATGGGCCACGAGGCCGTCGGCGTCGTCGACTCCACCGGCCCGGGCGTCACCCGCTTCGCCGTCGGCGACCGGGTCATCGTGAACCCCACCCTGTACTGCGGAAACTGCCCCACCTGCCTCGAAGGCCACTGGAACTTCTGCGGCCGCAAGGCCGGGACCGAGGTCGGCCTGGACTACGACGGCTCCTTCGCCGAGTTCATCCGCCTCCCCGAGCTCTTCTGCCACGCGATCCCCGAGGACATGGACTTCGACCGCGCCGTCGTCGTCGAACCGCTCGCCTGCGCACTCAACAACATCGAGGCCGGCCGCCTGGCCGCCGGCGAGACCGCCGTCGTCGTCGGCGGCGGCCCCATGGGCGTGGTCACCGCCATGGCCGCCCAGCGCTACGGCGCCACGGTCCTCCTCGTCGAACCCGACCCGGTACGCGGCCGGCTCGGCCAGGAGATCTTCGACGCCCCCGAGTTCGGCGGCCGCGTCACCGTCCACACCCCGGACGACCCCGCCCTCACCGGACGCGGCGACCTCGTCGTCGACTCCGTGGGCAACCTCCTGGAGCAGAGCATCGGCTACGCCGCCGTGCGCGGCCGCGTCGTCGTCATGGGCTTCAACAGCAACGCCTCCGCCACCGTCCGGCCGCTCACCCTGCTCCAGCGCGGCCTGCAGATCATCGGCGCCGGCGACTACAACAGCATGATCTT
The DNA here is from genome assembly GCF_017639205.1 of Streptomyces nojiriensis. Classification (NCBI taxonomy): domain Bacteria; kingdom Bacillati; phylum Actinomycetota; class Actinomycetes; order Kitasatosporales; family Streptomycetaceae; genus Streptomyces; species Streptomyces nojiriensis. The sequence goes on from NZ_CP071139.1 coordinate 7,660,470, forward strand.
CCCCAAGGCCGTCGAGCTCGCCCGGCAGCTGCCGCTGGAGCGCGTGGTCACCCACCGCTTCGCCCTCGCCGACCACGAGGAGGCGTTCAAGGCCCTCGCCGCCGTCCCCGGCGCCGAGTACACCGCCCTGAAGGTCGTCCTCGTACCCCCGCACGACGGAGCGGCCGCATGAGCCCCGCCCCGCGCACCGCACTCGCCGGAGCGCTCGTGCCCGGCACCACCCGGCCCGTCGTCGTCGGCGAGTACCCGTACTACCGGGCCGCCCCCGCCAACTGGGCCGCCGACCTGCGCGAACTGCGGGCCCTCGGGGTGGACGTCGTCTCCTGCTACCTCCCGTGGCGCTTCCACGAGACGGGTACGCAGGAGGGCGACCGCTCCTTCGACTTCATCGGGAAGACCGACCCGCAGCGCGACGTCGTCGGACTGCTGGAGCTGGCCGCAGCCGCCGGGCTCGGCGTCCTCCTCAAGCCCGGACCCTTCATCCACGCCGAGGTCCAGCTCGGGGGGCTGCCCGACCGCCTGTGCGGCCCCGGACACACCCCCTACCAGGGGCTGGACGGCACCGTCCTGACCTCCCAGGGCAAGCCGCTGCCCAGCTTCCTCGACCCGGCCGTCCAGGCCGAGACCGAGATCTGGCTGAAGGCCGTCGCCGAGGAGGTCGTCGCCGGAGCCGCCGCCCCCCACGGCCCGGTCGTCGCCCTCCAGCTCGGCAACGAGGGCACCTGCGGCGACGCCCACCTCCCCGTGGACGCCCAGGACGCCTCGCCCGCCGCCCGCCGGGCCTTCGCCCGCTGGCTGACCGGACGCGGCCTGACCGACGAGGCCGCCCTCGCCACCGAGGACGTCAACCGGTGGACCAGCGCCACGCGACAGCAGTGGTCCCGCTGGTCCGGGCACGCCATCGTCGGCCTGTGGGACCGGATCTCCGCGCTCTTCCCCGAAGGCCCGGCCCGGCTGGCCAACGTCCCCCTGACCGCGGTCACCGCACCGCGCGCCGCCCTCGACGCCTGGGCCGCCCGGCAGCGCGCCGTCCAGGGCTCCGGGTACTTCGTCGGCCACACCGAATGGATCGGCAACACGGCCCGGGAGACCGCCGCCTTCGGCTCCCACCTGGCCGGGATCCTCCTCGGCGGCACCGACGTGGTCGAGGCGAACTGGGGGTTCACCTGGACCGACGAAACCTTCGCCCGGCCGGCGACCCCCGTCTTCAACACCCTGCTGGCCCTCCTGCTCGGCTCCACCACCGTCAGCGTCTACACCGCCTGCGCCACGGAGAACTGGGGCCCGCTGGTCGACATGGACCCCGACGGGCTGCGCGCCGAAGGGGTGGATCCCGCCCTGCACGCACCGCCGTACACCCCCGGCGCACCGCTCGCCGAGGGCGGTGCCCACCAGGCCAACGCCCAGGGCCTGCGGCTGCTCGCCGCGTTCCTCGAACGCCACGGCGACCTGCTGTCCGGTTCCGTCCTGGACCGCGACGCGGTGGTCCTCGTCGACCGGGCCCTGCCGGAGGCCGGCGCCTGGCAGCGCACCGGCCGCACCGTCCTCGCGGAACTCGCCGACGCCGTGCACAGCCAACTGGCCGACTCCGGACGCCTGATCGGGCTCGGCTGGCTCGACGAGCAGCCGGCCCCCGCCGCCGACGGCACCCCCGTCCCCGTCGCCGTGCTGCGGGCCGGGCACGGTGACGGCGACGGCCCCGGCGAGCTGACGCTCCCGGCCGGCGAGCCCGCGGACGGCGCGGCCGCCGCGTTCCTCGCCGCGTTCGCCGCCGCGCTCCCGGCCCCGGCCGGCCCCCGCTGGACCACGGCGCACGGCAGGGCCCGCGTCCTGAGCCGGTCCGGCCCCGACGGCGTCCGCGTCATCGGCGCCTTCAACCCCACCGACGCCGACGACCGGGTCACCGGCACCGGCGGCGGCTGGACGCTGGACCTGCCCGCCGGCTCCGCCGCGGTCCTCGTCACCCGCGACGGCGCACTCGTGGGATGGCTCGCCACCCCCGAGGAGCCGTCCGGCACCCCCGTCGCCCTCACCTGGGACGGCGGAAAGCCCGACGCGACACGCGTCCGGGCCTCCTGAGCCCCGGGCGGCGGGGAAGCGTACCTGACAGCGCGCCCCCCGCCGCCCGGCCCCGCCACGGGCTCTGTCCGACGGTGGTCCCGCTGCCGGCTCCGCCGGGCGGTGCCGGGACGGACCCTGCCTGGCGGCAGTCCGGCTGTCGGCCCCGCCAGCCCTGTCCGGCAGTGGTTCCGCTGGCGGTGTCCCCGGCCCGCGTGCCACAACGGGCGCCGCCCGGCGGTGCTTCCGCCGGGGCACGGTGCCACGACCGGCCAGCGTTTGCACGGCGGCGGTGGTTCCGACGCCGGGCAGCGGGCCCGGGCCGTCGCCCGCTCCGCAGGGCGGTGATCCCGTCGCCCAGGCACCTCGGCAGTCCGCACCCGCACCCCACCCGCCCCGCGCCCCGCAAGGCCCCGCAAGCGCAGCGATCCCGCCGGACACCCGCCGCCGGGACTCCTCCCACGAGCGAGATGGCGTCATGAACCCGAACCCCCACGCCGCCCCCGGCCAGGCACCGCACCTGCGTCCGGCCGGTCCGCAGACTCTCCGCATCCTGGCCGACCTCATCGCGCAGGAGCAGCCCGTCTTCGCCATGCCGTCCTGGTTCGTGTCCACCGAATCCGCCCAGGCCGGCCACCTCGTCAGCGAGTTCGTCCGGGAACTGGGCGGCCGCCCGGCCGGCACCCACTACCGCAGCTTCTTCGCCAACTCCCGCTACGAGGCCCTGCACGGCGCCGTCAAACTCCTGCGCCACCGCGCCGCCGCGACCGCCCCCGCCCACCAGGGCCGCATCCTGGTCCTGGATCCCGACGGCACCCTCGCCCGCCGCACCGACCCGCTCGGCGAAGGCCCCGACCGCGCCCTCGCCCCCGGCCTCCTCACCCACACCACCGTCGCCGGCCTGCGCACCGCCCTGCACGGCACCACCGTGTGCGGGCTCGTCGTCCGCGCCCCCGAACTCCTCGACGCCGGCGCCTTGGCCGCCGTCGTCGAACTGGCCCGCACCGCGCGCGCCACCGGCGCCCGCGTCGTCGTCGACCTCAGCGACATCGCCCCGGACAGCCCGGCCGACCCCGCCGTCACCGCGCTCCGCCCCGACCTCGTCGTCCTGGGCGAATCCCTCACCGGGTACGAGGTCCCGTTCGGCGCCTTCACCGGCACCCACGACACGTTCGCGCCGTGGACCACCCCGAAGACCGGGTTCCTGCACTCCAACACCTACGGCGGCAACAGCGTCGCCATGCGCGCCGTCGGCGCCCGGCTGCGCCCCCGCTGGGACGCCGCCGCCCCGGTGCACCGGGTCCTCGCGGCGGCCGCCGCCGACCGGCAGGCCACCCTCGACCTGTACGCCCGCCACGTGAACCCGATGGCGGTCCGCATGCACCGCAAGCTGCACGGCGCGCTGAACGTCGTCCGCGCCAAGGGCTCCCGGCTCACCGTCCGCCTCGACTCCGGCCGCGAACTGGACCTCGTCGACGGACTGTGCGGCGCCGGGCTCGGCGTGGCCGGCCACAACCCCGCCGACGCGCTGACCGACGTCGTACGCGACCACGACCCCGCCCGGGACCACGTCCGCGAGCTCGAACAGGTCCTGGCCCGCGAAACCGGCCTGCCCCACACCTTCCCCGCCGTCAGCGGCGCGTCCGCGGTCGAGAGCGCCATCACCCTGGCCCGTCTCGCCCGTCCCGGCAAGCGGCGCATCGTCGTCTTCAAGCACAACTACGGCGGCAAGACCCTCGTCTCCCTGCTGGCCACCGCCGCCGGACGCACCCGCGCGCCCTTCGGCCCCCTCTACGACGACATCCGCTACATCGACCCCTTCACCCCGCACGCCGTCGACGACTTCCGCAAGGAGGCGGCCACCGGCGAGATCGGACTCGTGTGGATCGAACTGGTCCACGGCAGCTCCGATGCCTACGCCCCGATCCCCGGCCCGCTCCTCGACGCGGTCACCGCGGGCCGGGCCGAACACGGCTATCTCGTCGGCGTCGACGAGATCCTGACGTCCTACTACCGCTGCGGAACCCGCTTCGCCCACCACGGCCGGCTCCCCGCCATCGACCTGATGAGCCTGTCCAAGGCGCTGAGCTACGGCTGCTTCCCCACCGGCGCCGCCCTCGTCTCCAACGAGGTGTACGACGCCGCCCGCCGGACGAACCCGCAGCTGGTCGAGGAACTGCGCACCCACCACGCCCACGCCCTGGGCGCCCACTTCGCCCTCCAGGCCATCCGCCAGGTCGACGCCCTCGGCCTGCCCGAACGGGTCCGGGCCCTGTCGGACCTCGTGGCCGCCGGACTCGCCGCGATGGACACCGGGCCGCGCGGAGTGATAGGCCGCCGGTTCGCCGAGGGCATGCTCGGCCGGTTCGAACCACGCGTCCCCGGAGCCCTGGGCCGCTTCGTGGACCCCGAGGGCGAGTGGATGACGTACGCCCTCATCCTCTGGTGGATCAACCGCGCCCGGGCCTTCGTCGTCTACGACGTGGTCCTGCTGCCCCTGACCGCCACCGAGCGGGAGATCTTCCAGGTCATGCGCGGTGCCCGCAGGCTCTCGCGCACCGGGCCGGCCCGGCTCCTCGCCCACGCCGCCCTGTTCCGGCTCGGCCAGCGCCTGTCCGGCGCGCTGAAACCGGGCCCGTCCCGCACCCCCGCGCCTTCGAGGAGCACCGTATGAGCACGCAGAACGTCGAAGTGATCCGCACCTTCTTCCGGCTGTTCGACGAGGGCCGCCTCGCCGACATCGAGCCGCTGCTCGCCCCCGACTTCGAGTGGGTCTACCACGGCCCCGCCTCGCTGCCGTGGGCCGGCGTCTACCGGGGCGTCGAGGGCTTCCGCGCCTTCTTCGCCCTCGTCCGCGAGCTGATCCGGGTCCAGGAGTGCGAGGCCTACGAGTACCTCGACGCCGGGGACCGGGTCGTGGTCCTGGGCGTGAGCCGCACCCACGTCCTCGCCAACGGCGCACGCTACGAGGCGCAGTGGATGAACGTCTTCACCGTCCGCGACGGACTCATCTCCCGCTACCTCGACCTCTTCGACACCGCCAGCGTCGTCGAGGCCCTGGAACGCGAGCCGCAGGAGGTGACCTCGGCCCCGTGAACACCACCGCCACCGCCACCACCCTCGGCGCGGCCTTCACCGCCGTGGCCCGGGCCCACCCCCACCGGACCGCCCTGATCCACGGCGACCTGCGCATCGGCTACGGCGAACTCGCCGCCCGGGCCGCGGCCGCCGCCCGCCGCCTCGCCGCCCGCCGCCTCGCCGGCCGGACCGCCCCCGGCGAGAGCGTCGGGATCTGCGCCCGGCGCTCGCCCGGCACCATCGCCGCCCTTCTGGGGACGGTGCTGGCCGGGGGTGCGTACCTGCCGCTGGACCCCGACGCGCCGGACGAGCGGATCCGCGCCCTCGTCCTGGACAGCGGGCTGCGCACCGTCTTCGCCGCCGGGCAGGACACCGCGCGGCTGCGCACCCTCCTGCCCGCCGGAGTGACGGTCCTGCCCGTCGACGAGAACGCACCGGCCCCGGACCTGGCCCCGGACCTGGACCTGGATCCCGACCCGGGCCAGAGCCCGCCGTACGCCCCCGGGGCCGGGCGGACCGCCTACGTCATCCACACCTCCGGCAGCACCGGCGCCCCCAAGGGCGTCCGGGTCGCGCACCACTCCGTCCTCGCGCTGGCGCACGCCCCCGAGGCCGGGCTGACCGCCGACGACACCGTCCTGCAGCTCGCCCCGCTCCATGTGGACCCGTCCGTCTTCGAGATCTGGGGTGCCTTGCTCAACGGCGCCCGGCTCGTGCTCCCGCGGTCCGCCCGGCCCGGCGTCCACGACATCGGCCGGGAGTGCGCCCGCCACGGCGTGACCGTGCTGCGGCTGGCCGCCCCCCTGTTCCGGCTGGCCATGGAGCACATCACCGCGGACCTGAGCGGGCTGCGCCTGTGCGTCTCCGGCGGCGACCGGGCCGACGCGGACGCGGTACGGACCGCCCTGCGCGAGCTGCCCGGCTGCCGGATCGTCAACGGCTACGGACCCACGGAGACCACGGTCTACGCCTGCTGGCAGACCTTCGACAGCCCGGACGACTGGGACGACGCCTGGCGGGACGTGCCGATCGGCCGCCCCTTCGCCGGCGCCACCGCCCACGTCCTGCGCCCCGACCGCACCCCGGCCGCCCCCGGCGAGGAGGGTGAACTCTGCATCGGCGGCCCGGGCGTCGCCCAGGGCTACCGCGGCGAGCCGCAGCGCACCGCCGAGCGGTTCGTCCCCGAGCCCGGCCGGCCCGGCCGCACCGCCTACCTGACCGGCGACCGGGTCCGCCGGCTCCCCGGCGGCGAACTCGCCTTCCTGGGGCGCTTCGACGACCAGGTCAAGATCCGCGGCCACCGCGTCGAACCGGCCGAAGCCGAACGGGCACTGCTGACCCACCCGGCGGTCCGGGAGGCGGTCGTGGTCCCGTACGGCGCCGCGGACGCCCGCCGACTGGCCGCGTACGTGACCCTGACACCGGTCGGCGACCCCGCCCCGGACGCGTCGTCCGCCCCGGACGAGTCCTCCGCCCCCGGCGCCCCCGCCTCCGTCGGTGCCCAGGCCCATCCCGTCGTCCCGGCGGCCCCGGCCGACGCGGTCGCCCCGACCGCTCCCGGCGTCCCGGCCGCCGCGCTGATCGCCCACATCGCCCGGCTGCTGCCCGAACCGGCGGTCCCGGCTGCCGTCACCGTCCTGCCGGAGCTGCCGGCCACCGCCAACGGCAAGACCGACCGCCGTCTGCTCGCCGCCCTCGCCGACCGCGCTGCCGCGGCGGGCACCGGTCCGGCCGGCTCCGCCCCGGCGAGCCCCGGTACGGAGGAGGGCTCCGCCCTGCGCGCCGTCTCCGCGCACTGGGAAGCCGTGCTCGGCCGCGCGGCCGGCCCGGACACCGACTTCTTCGCCGCCGGCGGCGACTCCCTGTCCGCGCTGGCGATCCTCGCCCGGCTCGAACGCGACCAGGGTGTGGCCCTGACGATCGCCGACCTCTTCACCACCCCCACGATCCGGGCCCTGGCGGCCCGCGTGGCCACCGCCACCGCCACTGCCGCCGCCGACCCGGCGCCGGTACCACCCGGGCCCGCCCCCGCCCCCGCCGCCGACTCCGGCAGGCTGCCGCTGTCGCCCGCCCAGGAAGGGATCTGGTTCGAGCAGGAGGCCACCGGAAGCACCGGCCGGTACGTCATCGGACGCGGGTACTTCGTCGACGGCCCCCTCGACCCGGCCCGGCTGCGGACCGCCCTGACCCTGCTGGGCAGGCGCCAGGCCGCCCTGCGGACCGTCGTACGGCACGACGCCGACGGCCGGTGGCAGAGCCTGACCGCCGACCCGGGCGCGGCGGTGCGCCACATCGACCTCACCGGGGTTCCGGCCGGCGAACGCCAGGCCCTGGCCCGCGCCCTGGCCGCCGAGCACCGCACCGCGGAGCCGGACGCCGAAGGCACCCGGCTGCTGCGCACCCTGGTGCTCACCCTGGACGCCCGGAGCGCACTGCTCTACTTCGCCGTCCACCACGCCATCGCCGATGACTGGTCCCTGGACCTCTTCACGTCCGAGCTGTCCGCCCTGTACGCGGACCCGGCCGCCGACCTGCCGCCCCTGGACCCGGGCTACCCCGAGCACCTGCGCGGCTCCCTCGCGCCCCGCCCCGAACGGCTCGCCGCCGCGACCCGGTTCTGGCAGGGCGCGCTCGACGGCGGCGCCGCCGCACTCGACCTGGTCACCGACCGCCCCCGCCCCGCCGTCCTCAGCGGATCCGGCAACCGGGTGCGGCTGCGGATCGGCGCGGCGCAACACGCGCGCCACGCCGAGGCCGCCCGCCGGCACGGCGTCAGCCCGTACATGTTCGGCCTGGCCGGTGTGTACACGGTCCTGGCCGCCCACACCGAGCGCGACACCCTCACCCTGGGCGCCCTGGCCGCCGGGCGGAACCGGGCCGGGGCGCAGGGCCTCGTAGGCTGCTTCGTCAACCTGCTGCCCGTCCGGATCGAGGCGGACGCGGACACCACGACCGGTGTCCTGCTCGCCCGGGTCCGCGCCGCCTGCACCGAGGCCCTGCACCACGAGGACGTCCCCTTCCAGGCCGTGGGCCGGGAACTCGCCCAGGCCGCCGGCGGCCGGGCGGCCGTCCCCTTCCAGGCCGTCGTCAACCACCGGCAGCGCCGCCCGCTTCCACTGGAGCTGCCCGGCGCGCGGACCGCGCCCTGGGACGCCGGCGACCGCGACACCGCCACCTTCGAGCTGTCCTTCACCTTCCAGGAGGACGGCGACGGCCTCGACATCGAGGTCGAGTTCAGCACCGACCTCTACGACCGGGCCACCGCACAGCGGCTGGCCGGCCAGCTGGCCGCCGTGCTCGACCGCCTCGCGGACGGCGACCCGCCGCTGCACGACGTCACCCTGTACGAACCGGGGGAGCACGAGCGGCTGATCCGTGCCCCCGAGCCCGGCCCCCGGGCGGCGCGGACCACCCTGCCCGCCCTCGTCGCCCGGCAGGTCGCCGCCCGCCCGCACAAGACCGCCGTCGTCGGCGCCGACACCAGCCTCACCTACGCCGAACTCGACCGGCTCTCCGACACCGTGGCCGCCCGCCTCGCCACCCGAGGGATCCGGCCCGGCGACCGCATCGCCGTGTGCCTGGAGCGCACCCCGCTCCTCGCCGCGACCCTCCTCGGGGTGCTCAAGGCCGGAGCGGCCTACGTGCCGCTCGACCCTGCGTACCCGGCGCGGCGGCTGCGCCACTGCATCGGCGACGCCGATGCCGGCGCGCTGGTCTGTGCCAAGGACACCGCCGACACGCTGTTCGGGCCGGGTACGGAAGGCTCCGGCCCGCCCGTCCTGGACATCGAGGCCCTCACCGCCCCCGGCGAGCGGACCCCGCCCGCCGCGCACCGCGGCGACCCGGCCGACCCCGCGTACGTCATCTACACCTCCGGCAGCACCGGGCGTCCCCGGGGCGTCGCCGTCTCCCACGGCGCGGTCGCCAACACCCTCCTCGCCTGCCTCGGCCGACACCCCTTCACCGCCGACGACGTGTGGCTCCAACTGACCTCGCCCGGCTTCGACGTGGCCGCATTCGAGCAGTTCATGCCGCTCGTCTCCGGCGCCACCCTGGTGTACGCGGACGACGCCACCCGCGCCGACGGCCCGGCCCTCACCCACACCCTGCGCACCGCCGGGGTCACCGTGATGGTGACCGTGCCCTCCCTGCTGCGGGCCCTGGACCGTCCCGACCTGGCCGGCGTACGCGTACTGGTGGTCGCCGGCGAGCCCGCGGACGTCCACGACACCCGTCACTTCGCCGCGGACCGGGTCGTCGTCAACGGCTACGGCCCGGCCGAGGCGGCGATCCTGGCCACCACCCACCGGGCCGACCCCGCGGACGACCGGGCCCGCGTTCCCGTGGGCACCGCCCTGTCCGGCACCGCGGCCCACGTCGTGGACCGCCACGGACGGCTCGCGGCCACCGGCGTGCCCGGCGAACTGTGGCTCTCCGGCGCCGGACTCGGCGACGGCTACCTGGGCGACCCCGAGCGGACGGGTGCGTCGTTCACCACCCATCCCGCACTCACCGGCGCCAGCCGCTGCTACCGCACCGGGGACCGGGTGCGCCGGCTGTCCGACGGATCGATCGACTACCTCGGCCGGCTCGACCACCAGATCAAGCTGCGCGGCTTCCGCATCGAGCCCGGCGAGATCGAGGCCGCGCTCGCGGAACACCCCGGTGTCCGGGAGGCCGTCGCCGTCCTCCTCGGCGCGGGGGCCGACGCCGAACTCGCCGTCGGCTACGTCGGCACGGCCGCCCCCGGGGACGCCCGCGCCCACCTGGCCCGCCTCCTCCCGGCCCACATGGTGCCCCGGCTGGCCGTGCCCGTCCCCGCCATCCCGACCGGCAGCCACGGCAAGGCCGACCGGCCCGCGCTCGCCGCCCGCCTGGCCGCCGTGCGCCGGCAGCGGCCGCACCCGGCCGACGCAGGCGCCGACGGCCCCGCGAACGGGACCGAGCGGCGGCTGCTCGCCCTGTGGGAGGACGTACTGGGCGGGCCGGCCGGCTCCCCGGACGAGGACTTCTTCGCACGGGGCGGCCACTCCCTGCGCGTCATCCGGCTCCTGGGCCGCATCGAGCGGGAGTACGGCGTCCGGATCGCCGTCGCCGACTTCCTCGCCGCGCCGACCGTACGGGAGGTGGCCCGCCTGCTGGAGGGCTCCGGCCCGGCCGGGATCCCCGCGCGCAGCCGGTCCGCCCACCCGGGGACCGGCCGCCCCGCCGGTCCGGCGGCGCGGCCCGTGGGGCCCGACGACGCACGGCTCGACCCCGGCATCGTCTTCCGCGGGCGCCCCGGCCCCTTCGACCCGCGCGACGCCGTCCTGCTCACCGGAGCCACCGGATACGTGGGCTCCCACGTCCTCGCCGAGCTGCTGGACCGCACCACGGGCCCGGTCCTGTGCCTGGTCCGGGCCGAAGACCCGGACGCCGCCCGCCGACGGCTGTCCGCCGCTCTGCGCAGCCGCGGGCTGCGCCCCGACGCCTCGGACCCGCGGATCGTGCCCGTCCCCGGTGACCTGACCCGGCCCGGCCTGGGCCTCGACGGCACCGACCGGGAGCACGTCGTGCGGGCGACGACCGTCCTCCATCTCGGCGCCGAGGTCCACCACGTGTCCGGCTTCCACCACCTGGCGGCCGCCAACGTGGGCGGCACCGCCGAACTCCTGCGGATCTGCGCCGAGGGCCGCCCGGCCCGCCTCCACCACGTCTCCACCCTCGGCGTGTTCCGCGACGCACCCGGCGGCGACCGCCCGCGCACCATCACCGAGGCCACCCCGGCCGCCGCGGAACGCCACCCCCGCGGCCGCGGCTACGCGGCCGCCAAGTGGGCCGCCGAGCACCTCGTCGCCCAGGCCCTCGCACGCGGCGCCGACGCCCGGATCTACCGGCTCGGCCGGGCCGGCGGCAGCACGACGGGCGCCGTCAGCGAGGACGACTTCCTCAGCCGGCTCCTCGTCACCTCCACCGCCCTCGGCTGCCACCCCGACGACCCGCGGCTCGCCACCGACGCACTGCCCGTGGACACCATGGCCCGGGCCCTGGTCGCCCTGGCCCTCGCCGACGGAGCCCCGGGCACCGTCCACCACCTGCACCACCCCCGGCGGACGCCCTTGGCCGAACTGCTCGCCGTGCACGACCGCCGCACGGGCCGGACCACTCCCGCGGTCCCGCTGGACACCTGGCTCGGCCGCCTGGCCGACGCCGAGGCCGGCGGCACCGCACTGCCCGCCCTCGCCTACCGCGAGTACTTCCGGGACCTGCGCGACCACCCGGACGCCCGCCTCCCCGACCACCGCAACGACGCCACCCTCGCAGCCCTGCGGGCCCACGGCATCTCCCCGCCCGCCCTGGACGACGCCCTCGTCGGCCGCTGGTGGCAGAACCTCGACCGGAGCACCCGCGCATGACCGACCCGACGACCGACCTCACGACCGCATCGCAGACCGCCGCCCCGACCACCGTACGGAGCGCAGACCCGCACTACCCCATGGACCGGCAGTGCCCGTTCGCCCCGCCGCGGGAGGCCACCGCCATCCGCGACGCGGGCACCGTGCCCCGCGTGACGCTGTGGAACGGGGTCCGGCCCTGGCTGTTCACCCGCTTCGACGACGCCCGCACGATCCTCGCCGACCCCCGGTTCAGCGCGGACAAGAGCCGCCCCGGCTACCCGCTGTCCAGCGCCGTCGCCCTCGCCGAGACCGCCGTCGAACCGACCCTGCTGATCATGGACAACCCGCAGCACGACGCCGTACGGCGCCTGGTGCTCGGCGAGTTCACCGTGAAACGGGCCGAGGGGTGGCGCCCGGCCGTGCGCGCCGTGGTCGACGGCTGCCTGGACCGCATGCTCCGCGGGACCGAGGCGGACCTCGTGGCCGACCTGGCCCTGCCCGTCGCACTCACCGTCATCTGCGAGTTCCTCGGCGTCCCCTTCGAGGACCGCGAGCTCTTCCGCGGACTGACCCACACCATGAACGTCGTCGCCGGCACCACCGAGAGCGCCGCCGCCGCCCGGCAGGCCCTCCAGGACTACCTGGAGGAACTCGTCGCCGCGGGCGAACGGGAGCCGCGGGACGGCTTCATCGGCCGCATGGCCGCCCGGCACCTGCCCGACGGGACCATGACCCGGCCCCAACTCGCCGCGATGGCCCTGCTGCTGCTCACCGCCGGCCACGACACCACCGCCAACATGATCTCCCTCGGGGTGCTCACCCTGCTGCGCCACCCCGGCCACTTCGCCGCCCTCGGCGCGGACGACGACCCCGAACTGCTCGCCGGCACCGTCGAGGAGATGCTGCGCCACCTCACCGTGGTCCAGCGCGGCATCCGCCGGATCGCCACCGAGGACGTGACGGTCGGCGACCGGTTCGTCCGGGCCGGAGAGGGCGTCGTCGCCGCCATCAACGTCGCCAACCGGGACCCCGGACGCTTCCCCGCCGGTGAGGAGTTCGACCCCGCCGCCCGCGCCCACGGCCACCTCGCCTTCGGCTACGGGCCCCACCAGTGCATGGGCCAGGCGCTGGCCCGGGTGGAGCTCCAGGAGGTCTACGCCGCCGTGGCCCGCCGGATCCCCACGCTGCGCACCGCCGTGCCCGTCGAGGAGATCCGCTTCAAGTCCGACATGGCCGTGTACGGGGTGCACGCCCTGCCCGTGACGTGGTGACCCCGCCGCCGCGCACGGGCCGCCGTCCCGTACCGCCCGGCCACCGTCCGTCCCCCGCCCCGAAGGAGCCGACCCCGTGAAGGTCACCCTCGATCCCGAGCGCTGCGTCGGCGCCGGCCACTGCGTCCTGTCCGCCGGCACCGTCTTCGACCAGGACGAGGCCGACGGCGTCGTCCTGCTGCTGGACCCGGAACCGGCCGAGGACCTCGCCGACGCCGTCCTGGAAGCCGCCGACCTCTGCCCCGCCCGGGCCATCCTCGTCACCGGGGCCGACGGGCGGCCCGTATGACCGCCGCCCTGCTGGACGCCCTCCGCGCCGCCCTCGACGGCCACGGCGCCCTGGTCACCGACCCGGCCGCCACCACCGGCTACGCCCACGACATGATGCCGCTGGCCCCGTACGGCCGCCCGCTCGCGGTGGTCCTGCCCGCCTCGGCCGAGCAGGTGCAGGCATGCGTACGGGCCTGCGCGGCGGCCGGCGTGCCCATCGTCCCCCGGGGCGCCGGAACGGGTCTGACCGGCGCCGCCAACGCCGTCGACGGCTGCGTCGTCCTGGCCACGACGCGGATGAACCGGATCCTCGAACTCGACCCGGACAACCGGCTCGCCGTCGTGGAACCCGGCGTGGTCAACCAGGACCTGAAGACGGCCGCCGCCGCCCACGGCCTGTACTACCCGCCCGACCCCTCCAGCCTCGACACGTGCACCCTCGGCGGCAACCTGGCCACCAACGCCGGCGGCCTGTGCTGCGGCAAGTACGGGGTCACCGGCGACTACGTCCTCGGCCTGGAGGCGGTCCTCGCCGACGGCTCCCTCCTGCGCACCGGCCGACGCACCGTCAAAGGTGTCGCGGGCTACGACCTCACCCGCCTGCTCGTCGGCAGCGAGGGCACCCTCGGCATCATCACGCGGGCCACCCTCGCCCTGCGCCCGCTGCCGGCCGTGCCCGGCACCGTCGTCGCGGCCTTCGACTCGGTGGCCCAGGCCGGCGCCAGCGTCAACCGGATCGTCCGGGCCGGCCTCGTGCCCTCCCTCATGGAGATCATGGACGCGACGTCGCTGCGCGCCTCCTCCGCCTACCTGGGCACCGAACTCGTCGGCGAAGGGGACCAGGCCCTGCTGCTGTGCCAGTCCGACGCACCCGGAGCCGCCCGCGAAGCCGAACTCGACCACATGGAACGCGTGTTCCGGCAGGCGGGCGCGGTGTACACGCACGCCACGCAGGACGCGGCGGAGGGCGCCCTGCTGCTGCGCGCCCGCCGGGTGAGCCTCGCCGCCCTCGAAGCCCGGGGCGCCTGCATGACCGAGGACGTCGCGGTGCCCCGTACCCGCATCGCCGAACTGATCGAGGGCTGCACACGGATCGGCACCGACGCGGGGCTCACCGTCGCGGTCGTCGGCCACGCGGGCGACGGCAACATGCACCCCACCGTCCTCTACGACGGCGCCGACACCGGGCAGTACGCCCGCGCCCGGACGGCGTTCGACGCGATCCTCGCCCTCGCCCTGTCCCTCGGCGGCACCATCACCGGCGAGCACGGGGTCGGCAAGCTCAAGCAGGACTGGCTGGAACGCGAGCTGGGACCCGTGGCGCTGCGCGTCCACCAAGGCCTCAAGGACGCCCTCGACCCGGCGGGCCTGTTCAACCCCGGCGCCGTCCTCGCCCGCCGGCCGACCGGGACCCGCCGTGCCACTTGAGACCCTGCGGACCGTGGCCGGGCTCGCCCCGCCCCTGCGGACCCTGTTCCTCACCACCCTGCTCTTCCGCACCGGCACCATGGCCTACCCCTTCCTCACCCCCCACCTGCTGGGCGGCGGAGGCCTGGACGCGGCCGGGGCGGGCCTGGTCGTCACCGCCTTCGGGGTCGGTGCCCTCGCCGCGGACCTGGCCGCCGGACGGCTCCTGGGGCGGCTGCACCCGTACACGCTGATGCGCGGCGGCTTCCTGCTGGGCGCCGCCGCGGTCGCGGTGGTGCCGCTGCTGCACGGCCTGCCCGCGCTCGCCGCGGGGGTACTGGTCTGGGGGTTCGCGTACGAGATCGTCACCCCGGCGGCGTACGCGGCCACGATCGCCGGGTCCCCGCCCGAGCAGCGCAAGGTCGCGTTCTCCTGCCACCGGCTCGCCATCAACCTCGGACTGTCCGCGGGCCCGCTCGTGGGGGCGCTGCTGTACGCGCTCGACCCGTACTCCGTGTTCTGGGCCAACGCCCTGTGCGTCCTGGCGGCCGCGGCGTTCCTGCACCTGCGCCGCGCACACCGGCCCGGTGCGGGACCGTACGCCGACACCGGCAGCGGTGGTGGCGGCGGTCCGGGGAACGAGGCCGCCCCGCGCGGCACGCTCCGCCCGACGGCGGCCGAACGCACCCGGTTCTGGACCGTGTTCGGCCTCTCGCTGCCCATCCAGCTGGCCTACGCGCTGCCCTCGGTCTTCACCGGCGCCTACGTCATCGTGGGCCTCGGCCTGCCCGGCTACTGGGCCGGCGTCGTCTTCACCGTCAACGCCGTCGGGATCGTCCTGTTCGAGGTACCGCTCAACATCCGCATGGCACGCGTCGGACACCTGGCGACGCTGCTGACCGGCTACGCCCTCGCGGGCGCCGGGTTCCTGCTCATGGCCCTGGCCGACACCGGGCCGGAGCTGGTGCTCGCCACCCTCGTCTGGACGGCCGGGGAGATCGTCGTCTTCCCCGGACTGCTCGACTACGTCAGCCGGGTCTCGGGCCCGGCCGCCGACCGCACCATGGGCCTGTACGCGAGCGGCGTCAACCTGGCCTTCATCACTGCCCCGCAACTCGCCCTGCACCTCTCGGCCCCCGGCCACCCGGGCGCCCCGTGGACGGCCGCCGGAGCGGCGGTCTGCGCCGCCTGCCTGCTGCTGCTCGCCGCCCGCACCCACCCGTACACCTGGCACAAGGAGGAACCGTGCACAAGCGCGACCTGACCCCCTTCATCGGCGTCGAATACACCGGACTCACCCACACCGAACTCACCCGCCCCGAAGTGATCGCCGACGTCGTCGACTCCCTGCACCGGCGCGACCTCGTCGTCGTCCGCGGCATCGACCTCACCCCCCGGCAGCAGATAGGCCTCGCCGCCCGCATCGGCCGGCCCGTCCCCTTCCTGCTCGCCGACTGGCGCCATCCCGACTTCGCGGAGATCCTCGTCTCGTCCAACGAGCGCAAGGCCGGCCGGCCGATCGGGATCGAGCGCGTCGGCCACTTCTGGCACCAGGACTCCTCCTTCGACGCCGACCCCTCCGCCTACACCGTGCTGCACGGCGTCCACGTGCCCGAGGGACACGGCGACACCGTCTTCGCGAGCGCCGCCGACGTCTACGACCGGCTGCCCGAGGACTGGCGCGACCTGCTGTGGGACCGCATCGGGCTGCACACCCTCACCAAGCAGCAGCGCATCGCCCCCGAGCACGTGGGCCTGTCCATCGCCGAGGTGCGCGCCCTCGTCGCCCGCCAGTACCCGGCCGTCGAACACCCCGTCGTGCGCCGCGACCCGCACACCGGCCGCCGCTTCCTGTACGGCGCCCGCGCCTACATGGACCGGGTCATCGGCCTCGACGCCAACCAGAACGAGGAGTTCTTCGACCTCGTCGACACCCTCCTGGCCGACCCCGACCGGACGTACACCCACCGCTGGACCCCGCACGACCTGCTGCTGTGGAAGACCGCCACCACCTACCACGTCGCCACCGACCTGCCGCCCGGCGTCACCCGGACCGTCCACCGCGTCAGCGTCGCCGCCGCGTGAGCACGCCCGCGAAGAAAGGACCCGCGATGACTTCGGCCTCAGCCCCGGCCGCCGCGCCCGTCGGCGTGATCGTCGACGGCTACTCGGTCGGCAAGTACCTGCCCGCCGCCTTCCGCCGGCTCGGCGCGGACGTCGTGCACCTGCAGAGCACGCCCGAGTTCCTGGACTGCGTACCCCCGCCGGACCTGCGCCCGTACCTGGCCAACGTGGTCCAGGACGCGGCCGACCCCGCCCGCACGGTGCAGGAGCTGGCCGCCTACCACCCGTGCGGGGTGCTGCCCGGCCAGGAGACCGGGGTCCCGCCGGCCGACCGCACGGCCGAGCTCCTGGGCCTGCCCGGCAACCCGTCGGCCACCTCCGCGCTGCGCCGCGACAAGTACCGCATGATCGAGGCGCTGCGCGCCGCGGGCATCCGCTGCGCCGACCAGCTGAAGTCCGGCGACGTCGAGGAGGTGCACGCCTGGGCGCGGACCACCGGCTACCCGGTCGTCGTCAAACCGCTGAGCTCGGCCTCCACGGACAAGGTCTCGATCTGCCGCGGCCCGGAGGAGGTGCGCGCCGCCGCCGCCGAGATCCTCGGCAGCCGGGACATCTTCGGCCGGCACAACGACGAGCTGCTCGCGCAGTCCTTCCTGGACGGCACCGAATACATCGTGGACGTGGTCAGGGGCCCCGGCGGCGCACGGCACGTGTGCGGGGTCTGGCGCTACGACAAGACCCTCGTCGGGACCCGGCCCGTCTACGACCGGGACGTCCTGATCGACCCCGGCGCGCCGGTGGTCGAACCCCTCGTCACCTACCTGGACACCGTCCTCGACGCCCTGGACATCCGGTTCGGCGCCGCCCACGCGGAGATCATGATGACGGCCGGCGGGCCGGTGCTCGTCGAGGTGGGCGCACGGCTCGACGGCATCATGGACCCGGGCCACCACGACGCGTGCCTCGACGGGAACCAGGCCGACCTGCTCGCACTCGCCTGCGTACGCCCCGAGGAGTACCGGCGCGCGCACCCCGGCGACAGCCTGTACCGCAAGCACCGAGAGGGGATGGTCGTCCACGTCCGCACCACCCGCGGCGGGCTCGTCGAGGCCGTGGACGAGGACGCCCTGGCCCGGATCCGCGCCCTGGACACCGTGCACCTCGCGGTGCCCCGGCTGGCCCCGGGCGACCGGATGCGGCCCACCACCGACCTGCTGTCCAGCCCGCTCCGGGTCTTCCTGACCGGGGACGGCCCGGAGCGGCTCCTCGCCGACCACCGCCGCATCCGGCTGCTGGCCGACGACGTGTTCCGCCTCGCCCCGAACTGACCGCGTCCGCACACTCCGAGGAGCCCCATGGGTGTCGCCATCAGAGCCGACCTGGCCACCGTCCCCGACTACAACATCCCCGGCACGGCGCCCGACGCCGTCCTGCTCAACTCCAACGAGGGGCCGCTGCCGCCACCGCCCGCCGTGGTCGAGGCCATCACCCGCGCCGCCGTCGAGGGCCACCGCTACCCGCAGTGGTTCTCCGACACCCTGGTCGGCCGGCTGGCCGCCGAGCTGGCGGTCCCCGGGGAACGGATCGCCGTCGGCTGCGGGTCGGTGAGCCTGTGCCGCGACCTCGTCCAGGCGTTCTGCGGTCCTGGGGACGAAGTCCTGTGCGCCTGGCGGTCCTTCGACGCGTATCCCGTCTTTGCCCAGGTCGCCGGAGTACGCGCCCGCACCGTCCCCCTGGACGCCGGCCACCGGCACGACCTGGAGGCGATGCTCGCGGCGGTCACCCCCGCCACCCGCGTCGTCTTCGTCTGCAACCCCAACAACCCCACCGGCACGGCGGTCCGGGGCCGCGAGCTGCGCGCGTTCCTCGACCGCCTCCCCGACCGGATCCTGGTCGTACTGGACGAGGCGTACCGGGAGTTCGTCGACGACCCCGACGTGCCGGACGGGATCGAGCTGGCCCGCGACCGCCCGAACGTGGCGGTGCTGCGTACCTTCTCGAAGGCGTACGGGCTCGCCGGCGTGCGCATCGGGTACTGCGTGGCGGCGCCGGCGGTGGTGTCCGCCGTCCACAAGGTGTCGGTCCCCTTCGCGGTCAGCCGCCTCGCCCAGGCCGCGGCCCTCGCCGCACTCGACCGCCCCGAGGAGGTGCGCTCGCGCGCCGCGGCGATCGTCCGCGAACGCGGACGGCTGCAGGCCCTGTTGACCCGCCACGGCCACCCGGTGACCCCCTCCCAGGCCAACTTCGTATGGCTGCCCCTGGGGGAGGAGGCCGCCGGTTTCGCCGACTTCTGCGCCCGCCACGGCGTCCTCGTACGGCCCTTCCCCGGGGACGGCGTCCGTGTCACCGTCGGCCTGCCGGAGGAGAACGACGCCTTCCTCTCGGCGGCGGACCACTACCGTGCCGGCACGGATCCCGCCAGGGTCTGATTCCGGCGGTCCCGTACGGCACCGGGCCGGAAACCGGTGTGCCGTATCCGTCGTCAGCCCGAGACGGCCTTGGCCCAGTTGCGGTTGACGGTCTCCTTCGCCTTGTGCTGCTGCGCCTCCGTCGGGAACGACGGCGTGCCCTCGACCGTCGGCAGGTTCTCCGCGGCGGCCTTGTCGAGGGTGCCGTCTTCCGCCATGGCCTCCATGAGGACGGGGCGTGCGTAGGCGCCGAGCCGGATGTTCTGGCCCTCCGGGCTGAAGACGTACTCCTGCCACAGGCGTGCCGCCGCGGGGTGCGGGGCGTCCTTGTTCACCCCGTTGGCGTAGAACTCGGCGAAGCTGCCGTCGAAGGGGATGGCGGTCCGCCAGTCGACGTCCGCGCCCTTCCTGCGGAATTCGTCGGCGTATCCGAGGTTGAGGAAGTCCCAGTCGATGCTGATCGGGGTCTCGCCCTTCTCGATCGTGGCCGGGGTGGATTCGACCGGGATGAAATTGCCGCTCTTGCGGAGCTCGGCGAAGAAGTCGATCCCGGGCTGGATGTCGTCGAAGGAACCCCCGTTCGCCAGGGCCGCCGCGTACACGCCGGCGAAGGCGGAGCCGGACTTGGTCGGGTCGCCGTTCAGCGTGACCTTGCCCTTGTACTCGGGCTTGCGCAGATCGGCGAAGGTCGCGGGGCACGTCTCGACGCGCTTGGCGTCACAGCCGATCGAGACGTAGCCGCCGTAGTTGTTGTACCAGCGGGCGTGCGGGTCCTTCTGGTCCTTGGGGATGCTGTCCCACGGCACGACCATGTACGGGGCGAGCAGGTCCTGCTTGGCCGCGGACCGGGCGAAGGAGCCACCCACGTCGATCACGTCGGGGGCACGGCCGTCGTGCCGGTGCTCCTTGATCGCGTCGATCTCGTCCTGGCTGGTGCCGTCCGGGTTCTCCACGGTGACCTTGATCCCGTACTTCTTCTCGAAGCCGTCGATCAGTGCGCCGTAGTTGGCCCAGTCGCTGGGGAGCGCGATCGTGTTGAGCGAGCCCTCCTTCTTCGCCGCCGCGGTCAGTGCCGCCATGCCGCCGGCGTCCGCGGCGGAGGTGGCCACCGCGGGTGCTCTGGGCACGGCGGTGGGCTTGCTCCCACAGGCGCCGAGGGGCGCCGCCGCGAAGGCCAGGAGGGCGGCGACGGCGGCTGTCCGGAGACGAGGTGCGGGCACAAAGGCTCCATGGCGGGCGGTCGCGTACCGGTCGAGACCAGCGTACGTTCAGTGGCCCCGGGCGCGCAGTCCCAGCCCGCGGTGTCCGCCGCGTTTCCTGCGGCCGGGCCTCCCGTGGCTGCCGTACCGGCAGGTTCTCGGCGCGGTCTCAGAGCGGCTCGTCGTCCCACCCGGCCAGGAGCGCCTCTTCCGGGATCATCGCCGCCGGTTCGCCCGCCTCGTGGACGGCCTGCTCACTCCAGATGATCTTGCCGCGATCCGTGTAGCGCGTACCCCAGCGCAGCGCGAACTGCGCGACGAGGAACAGGCCGCGGCCGCCCTCGTCGGTGTCTTCGGCCCGGCGCAGGTGGGGGGAGGTGCTGGACCCGTCGGAGACCTCGCAGACCAGGCTGCGGTCGTACAGCAGCCGCACCCGGATGGGCTCGGTTCCGTAGCGGATGGCGTTGGTGATCAGTTCGCTGAGGATGAGCTCCGTGGTGAAGGCGATGTCTTCGAGGCCCCACTCCGCGAGCCGCCGGGCGCAGGCGTTCCGCACCCGGGACACCGCCGCAGGATCGGGCGGCACGTCCCACTGGGCGATCCGCTCGGGGTCCAGCCGGCGGGTGCGGGCCACCAGCAGGGCGACGTCGTCGCTGGGCCGGGCGGGCAGCATCGCGTCGATCACCGCGGTGCAGATCTCCTCCGGGGTACGGGAGGGCCCGGCCAGGGCGGTGCGCAGCGCCGCCAGCCCCGCGTCCGGATCGCGGTCGCGGCTTTCGATCAGCCCATCGGTGAAGAGCGCCAGCACGGAGCCCTCGGGCAGGGTCAGCTCCGCGGTGTCGATGGGCAGCCCCGCGCCCAGGCCAAGCGGAGGGGAGACCGGCACCTCGGGGAAGGTCACGGTGCCGTCGGGCAGGACCAGGGCGGGGCCCGGATGCCCGGCGGTGGCGGCCGTCACGCGTCCCGAGGCGGGGTCGTAGACGGCGCACAGGCAGGTGGCTCCGGTGATCCCGCCCCACTCCTGCTCGTCGGTGTCGATATGGGCGACCAGCTCGTCCAGGTGGCTCAGGAGCTCGTCCGGAGGCAGGTCGAGGGTGGAGAAGTTGTAGACCGCGGTCCGCAGGCGACCCATGGTGGCCGCGGCGTGCAGCCCGTGGCCGACGACGTCGCCGACCACCAGCGCCACCCGGGCACCGGGCAGGGGGATGACGTCGAACCAGTCGCCTCCCACGGCCTGGGCCGCCAGATAGCGGTGCGCGACCTCGACGGCGGACTGCTCCGGTACGCGCCGGGGCAGCAGACTGCGCTGCAGGGTGTCGGCCACGGTGTGCTCGCGGGTGTAACGGCGGGCGTTGTCGACGGACAGTGCCGCCCGGGCGGTCAGCTCCTCGGCGAAGGACACGTCCTCCTCGTCGAACGACGGGGAGTCCGGCCCCCGCCAGTAGCCGGCCATCCCCAGGACGACGCCCCGGGCCCGCAGGGGCACGGCGATCAGTGAGTGGATGCCGCGGTCCAGGATCCGCAGGGAGTTCTCCGGGTCCTGGGTCCGCCAGAGCTGGGCGGTCCGCAGGTCCGCCTCCAGGACCGCACGGCCGCCGGCCAGCCCGGCGGCCATCGGGCTGGTGGGAACGAACCGGACCAGTTTGCCGACGGGGTACAGCGGGTGCTCGCCGTGCAGGCCGACGGCGGCGGTGCGGCGCATCTCGGTGTTCAGCTCGGGCGGCTCCTCGCCGCGCAGCACCGGGTCCAGCAGGTCGACCGTGACGATGTCGGCGAACCGCGGGACCGCCACCTCGGCCAGTTCCTCCGCGGTGCGCTCGACGTCCAGGGTCGTGCCCACCTGGACCCCCGCGTCGTAGAGCAGCTTCAGGCGCTCGCGGGCCACCTCGGCCCGGCCAGACAGGGCCCTCAGCTCGGTGGTGTCGCGCAGCGTGACGACCGTACCGGCGGACCCGTACGGGGCGGTGGGCCGGATGTTCACCGCCAGTAGCCGATCGGCCGCCATGTGCACCTCGTCGGTCACGGAACGGCCCGACGCGATCGGCTCGGCGATCCCCTCCTCCAGGCCCAGGTCCGTGACCTGGAGCCCTTCCGCGTCCGCCGGCAGATCCAGCAGCCGGCGCGCCTCGTCATTGGCCAGCAGCAGCCGTCCGCCGGCGCCGACGATCAGCACGCCCTCCCGGACCGCGTGCAGCACCGCGTCGTGGTGCTCGTACATCCTCGTCATCTCGGCCGGTCCCAGGCCGTGGGTCCGGCGCAGCAGCCGGCGGCTCACCAGAGCGGTGCCGCCCGCGGACAGGGCGAGCACCGCGGCCGCGCTGCCCAGGACGACCGGCAGCTGCCCGTTCAGCATGTTCTGGACGTTCTCGACCGTGACCGGGGAGGAGACGATCGCGACGACCTTGCCGTCTGCGGCCTTCACGGGGACCACCGAGACCACGGACTGCCCCAGGGACCCGGCGAACGTCTCGGTGAAGGACCGGCCGGCCGCCGCCTTGGCGAAGGGACCGACGACGTGCTTGCCGATCTGCCGCGGGTCGCTGTGGGCGAGGGTGACCCCGTCGAGCGTGTACACGTTGATCCCGTCGACCCCGGCGATCTTCGCGGCCGCCTGGGCGCTGGGCTGGAGCACCGCGCTGGGGTGGGGGCTGCGCACGGCGGCGACGATCCCAGGAGACTCCGCGAACGTCCCGGCGGCGGCGAGGGTACGGTTCCGGGCGTCCAGCATGGCGGCGCTCCGTCCCTGCACCACGAGCGCCACGACCGCGGCGGCGACGAGAAGGACGACGACGGCCAGCTGGAGGAGGAACACCTCGCCGGCCACGCTGCGCGCGCTCAGCAGGGAGGACAGGCGCTGCGGCCGCCGCCGCACCCCTTCCTTGGGGGGCGGAGCCTGGTCCTGGCGCTTCTGGCGCTCCTGGCGGTGCTCTGGGAGAGGGGGCCGAGAGCGAGCGGAGGAGCTCATGCCCGAACCGAGCAGCCAGCGCCGGATTTCTCCCAGATAGTTGCTCATCAGTCCATTTTCTAACCTCTGCGCGCTGTCGGCAGCGGCAACCCGGCCGGAGGCTCCGAGCGGCTCGATCGACCGCAGGTGGACGGTCAGGGCATCGGACCAGGTCGGGCGGGGTCGGCCACTGCCGCCGGCCGGCCGGCCGCCGTGCGGTGCGTGCAGGAGTTGTGCTCCTGGCCGAAGGGGCGGTCGCACCACGCCTGCGGCCCGCCGGCGCGTCTGACCGACGCTCACCGGCACGAGCGAACAAGCGACTTCGCGGGGGGCGGGTCGGTGATCCCCACCCCGGTCCGGTGCTCGCTCCCCTCCGGCACGCGCTCCCCATGAGCCCGCCCCCGGAGGGGAAGGGCGCGGTGCGGGTGGTCGGCGGCCGTCCGTTCGCACGTGTTCGGACCACCCGGTAACGTCGACTACGTGCGTTCCGCCCATACCGCCGCAGCGTGGCCCGGCGGTCAGCCGTCGATCGGCAGAGGAACGGGATCACATGGCAGAGCACAGCTACCGTGACGGGATGGCGGTCGCCGGGGCCGGCAGGGCCGCCGCGGCACGCTTCGTGCCGGGGCCCCGCCCCAGGACGCCTGAGCCGATCGAAGCACTGGCCGCCGCACGGTGCGGATTCCTGGAGGCCCCCGAGAACCGGACCCGTCCCGGCGGCCGGACCATCCGGCCGGCCGCCGCCCAGCGCGGCAACCTCTACGACCAGCCCGATCCCGCCTGCCCGGAGCCGGACCGCTTCAACACCACGTCCGTAGCGCTCCCCTCCTGCGCACCGCGGACGCAGCGGCTCATGCTCGACGCGGTGAAGCGGTGCCGGGACCGCCTGACGGCCGACGGAACCGACCTGAGCGCCCACAACACCACCGAGAACGCCGCCGACTTCGCCGACCTGCGCACGGCGCTCGGCATCGGGCGGTGGAACGTCTGCGGTGCCCCGTCGCGGTCCGTCCCCCCGCCCTTGGCCCGGGCCCGCGCCGTCGGCTCGGCCCAGGTCGTCGGCCAGACCGCCCACGGTCTGACGAATTCGGTGGTGTGCGGCGAAGAACGGGTGCCGGACCACTCGCCGTCCGACGTGCCGAACGCGGGCCGCAGGGCTTGCGCCAACGGGGCCTTCGACATGAAGACCGGAGCGAGCCGGGCGCAGCGGACGGCCCGGACACTGCCCCGGTCGACCACCGCGCAGCTTCCCGGCATCGGTCACCGGTCGGTCCCGCAGTCGCCGCGCGCCCAGAAGGCGCCGGCGCCCTTCCCGGCCCGCCCGACCGTGCCCGGCACCGCGTGTGTGGCGGGCCTCGGGTGGGAACCGTTCACGATCACCCCGAAGTGACCGGGAGGGCAGATGCCACGCCCACACGTACGACGGCTGCGCTCCAGGTCGGCCGCGGCGGCGACCGGAATCCTCGTCACCGGCCTGCTCGCGGCGCCCGCGGGCGCGCAGGGCGAGACGCCCGGAGGTGCGAGCGGCACGGTCGCCCGCACCGTGGGGGACGCCCGCTACGAGCCCGGCCCCTGCCCGAAGACGCCGGAGCCCGTCCCCGAACTCGAAGGGGCCCGCTGCGGAACCCTCACCGTGCCCGAGAACCGCGCCAGGCCGGGTGGCCGAACGATCAAGCTCGGTGTCGCGATCGTCCCCGCGGCCGCCGCCCACCCGAAACCCGACCCGATCCTGTGGCTCTCCGGTGGACCCGGTGACGACGCGGTCGGTGCGGCGGAGCGCGCGGTCGACGGCGGCCTCAACCGCGACCGGGACGTGATCCTCATGTCCCAGCGCGGAACGTACTCGGCCGACCCGGCCCTCATGTGCCGCAACATCGACGAGTTCAACGCGCGTGCGGTCGGCCTCGTCTACGACGCGCCCTCCACGGAGCGCGCACACGTCGGCGCGACCAAGGCCTGCCGCAAGAAGCTGGCGGGCACCGGGGCCGACCTCGGGGCCTACAACGACATCGAGAGCGCCGACGACTACGCGGACCTGCGCACCACCCTGGGCCTCGACAAGTGGAACGTCTTCGGCATCTCCTACGGAACCCACCTGGCGCTCGCGTACATGCGCCTGCACCCGGAAGGCATCCGGGCGGTCGGCCTCGACGGCATCCTGCCGCCGTCCAGGGCGAGCGCGGCGGCGACATGGAACAGCGCCCGAGAGGGCCTGGACGGTCTCTTCAAGGCGTGCGCCGAACAGCCGGCGTGCAACCGCAGATATCCCAACCTGTCCGCCACCTTCGACCGCCTGGTCCGTGAACTGGAGGCCAAGCCGGTCACCACCACCGTCACGCTCCCCGACAGCCCGAAGCCGGTGAAGGTCGTCCTGGACGGCGGAGCGCTGCTGAACTGGATGGTCTCCGCCACCCATGTCGCCCCCGGGGTCCCCCGCTCCCTCGACGAGCTGGCCCACGGCAATCCGCAGCGCATCGCCGAGCAGTGGGCGGCGAGCAGGTTCGGCCCCCAGGCCATCGGCCGGGTCTCCCACGGTCTCGCCTACGGCGTCTTCTGCAGCGCGTGGGTGCCGTACGAAACCGTCACCCAGGCCGTCCGGGCCGCCCACGAAGCGTTCCCGGGCTTCCCCGCCTCGGTACTGGCCCAGGCGCCGCAGCTTCCCTTCCTCCGATCGGACTGCGAGGCCTGGCACATCCCGGCGGCCCCCGGGTCGATCCGGGACGTCACCCGCAGCGACATCCCCACCCTCGTGCTGTCGGGCGGCTTCGACTCCCAGACCGGCGCCGACAACGGCCCGTACGTCGCCCGGACGCTGCGCCGTGCCACCGTCGTCACCATCCCCTACGCGCCCCACGTGGTGTTCGCCGCCTCGAAGTGCGCGCGAACCATCACCTCCTCCTTCTTCGACACCCCGACCGCCCCGGACACCGCGTGCCTCAAGGACCTCAAGCCCCCGAAGTTCGAGATCGCTCCCTGAGAAAGAGGGTGGTGTCCGTGAATCGCACGGTGTCGTCGTGCACCGCCGCGGGCGCCGTGGTCGCGGCCGTCCTGGCCGGTGTCGCACACCCGCAGGCGTACGCGGCCGGCGGCGACCGCGACGAGCGCAGCGCAGCGGTCCTCCGGGAACTGGTGCCTTCGGCCGACGGCCCGGGCTGTGCGGCAGCCGTCGGCAGACGGGGAAGCGTCGTCTGGGAGGCCGGGAGAGGGAAGGCCGATCTGACCACCGGTCGCACCATCACCCCGAAGACGGTCTTCGACATGGCGTCCAACTCCAAGCAGTTCACCGCGGACGCCGTCCTCCTGCTGGCGGGACGGCACCGACTCGCGCTGAACGACCCCCTGTCCGCATACCTCGACGACCCGCCCGCCTGGACGCGGGACGTCACGCTGGGCGACCTGATGCGCCACACCAGCGGCATCACCGACTACCAGGATCTGCTGGAGGCCAAGGGCATCGGGCTGACGGATCCGGCCGGCCAGCAGGAAGCCATCGCGGCCATCCTCGCCTCGCAGCCGGAAGAGCCGCCGGGCAAGCGGTTCTCCTACTCCAACTCCAACTACGTCCTCCTGGCGCACGTGGTCGAGAAGGTCACCGGCAAGCCGTTCCCGGCCTTCCTCCAAAAGGAGTTCTTCACCCCGCTGCACCTGCGCATGACGCTGTCCCCGGCAGTGGACGTTCCCGGCAAGGCGAAGTCGTACGACGAGAAGGACGGCTCCTTCCGCCCCGATTCCTCCCCGTGGAAGCAGTACGGAGACGGCTCCGTCCAGACCACCCCCGGAGAACTCGTCCGCTGGGCCGACAACTACCGCACCGGCCGCATAGGCGGCGCGGAACTGCTCACCGGAGTCACTCAGGGAGCGGTGAGCGTGGGTGACGTCCTGCGGCAGCGCGGAATCGAAGCAGGGCGGTACGGGGCCGGAATCCTCCTCCTCCCCGACAAGAGCCTGGTGCACCGCGGCGACTGGGAGGGATTCCACAGCACCTTCAAGGTGAGCCCGGACCGCAACACCGCCGTGACCGTCGTGTGCAACGTGAATTCCCCCGACCATTTCCGCGCGGCCGACCAACTGCTGAACATATGGGCCAAATGAACGGGAGACATCGTCCATCGTCCGGTCAGAGGGAACCAACTGGCACAGGGGTCGGGACCGTCTGCTCGTGTCGGCCGGAATGGCCGGCTCCTCGCGGGCCCGACCTCGTACGATTGTTCTCCGCTCGTCACTCGACGGCATGAGCACGGACGCCGGACAGTTGTCACCGATGCCGTTGTGGGACAGAGTCGAGCAGTGATCGAGTTGCACGTACTGACGGTGGACGACTGGCGCCTGTGGCGGGAGTTGAGGCTGGCTGCGCTTGCCGAGGCACCGCATGCCTTCGCGTCCACTCTCGCGGACTGGCAAGGGAACAACGATCGTGAGGAGCGCTGGCGGGCCCGGCTCGCCATTCCCGGCTCCTACAACGTCCTCACACTGCTGGACGGCGAGCCGACCGGGATGGCCAGCGGGGTCCTCGGGCCCGAGGAGGGTGTCGTCGAGCTGATCTCCCTGTGGGTCGGCAAGGCGTCTCGGGGGCAGGGGCTGGGGGATTACCTGGTTCAGGCGATCGTGCGGTGGGCCGGGCGGGGCGGGGCGGAGCTCGTTCGGCTCGCGGTCTCGTCCACCAATACGCATGCCATCGCGCTGTACCGGCGCCACGGTTTCCGGGACACCGGACGGTTCGGCGACACCCTGCCCGACGGGGCCACAGAGCACATCATGGAGAAACGCCTCTCGTCGGGGAGAGCTTCTGAGGGAACGACGGCCTGACGCCGGGCCGACGAGGGCTCAGTCGAGCTTGCATGCCGCAGAAGCCGGCTGCCCCTTGGCCAGGAAGATCGTCTGAGCCATCATCCTGTAGCCGGTGATGCGTTCCCGCAGGGTTTCGATGGACTCCTCGGGATGGACGGAGTCGATGACGGCGTGCGGCCCGTGCGCGTTGAACTGATGGCTGACGCCCCGGGGGATCTGCATGTCCGCCCAGGCGTTCTCCGGGACCACGAGGTTGTAGCGAGTACGGCGTGTGCCTTCGGGAGCGCCGGGCGCGGCATCCTCGAACATGTCGGGCCGGAACGGCGTGACACCGTCGACGTGGTTCACGTCGATGGGGGAGAGGCTTGACACTTGGATGCGAGTCGCCGGACCGGTCATCATGCGTACGAAACGCAGCCCGGTGTGCAGATGCATCCGGGAGCAGATGTCCCGTTCGACAACATCGTAGAAGTCCATGAGATAGCGGTCGGCGAAGAAGCCGTCGAAGGGGGCGGCGAGCATGTAGACGTCGCCTTCCTCGAACGTCTGCGCGCGCTGAATGCCGTCACCGTCCCGAGTGGTCGTGGCCGGACTGCGGTGGGCCGCGCGCACCACACCGCTGAGCGCCGTGGTCACGGCGAGGGCCGCCTCGGGGGACAGGCGGACGACGGGAGTGACACGACACCGGCCAGGGTCGCTGAAGCGCGCCATGTCATGGACTTCGTTCTCGTCATCGGGTGTGAACTTCATGACCTGGGTCATGAGAACCCTCCTTGTGATGGCGCGACGCTCGAATCGCGCCTCCTGTCAGGTAGAGGACTTCACAGCACGGTAGATGGTGCGGCAGGGCGCCGCGGTCCTGGAACAGGAACCGGACTCGCACTTGGTGTAGGACGACTCGATGTCGTGTTCCGCGGGAACGAGTCCGGCGCTCTCCAGGGCTGCACGGATATCGCGCGGCCCGAAGTGGCGGCTGTGCAACGTCTGGTTCACCCGGTGCAACTGCCCCTCCTGCTCCATCAGCCCCGACACGCGGAGCATGCCGGTACCGGAGCCCGCATCCCACACACCCCGCTTGGCGATCACGGCATCCGTCTCGTCGACGAGTGTGAGGTTGTCCCAGTGACGAAAATGGGAGGTCTCGAAGACGTCGAACAGGAATTGGCCGCCCTCTTCGAGTACCGCGCCGACCCGGGTGAAGCAGCGCTCCAGGTCTGCCCGGGTGAGGAAGTGGTTCAGGGCACCGTCCAGACAGACGGCCGCGTCCACCGCCCGGGGGAGGGTGAAGCAGCGCGCGTCCTGCTCCGACAGTCGCAGCAAGCCTGCGTCGACGAGCCCGCCGAGCTTGCCCCGGGCCACCCCGAGCATGCCCGGGGAACGGTCCACCCCGGTGACCGTCCAGCCCTCGCCGCACAGTACCTCCGCGGTGACACCCGTGCCGCAGCACAGGTCCAGCACGGAGCGGGTGGCCGGCGCCGACTGCCGGAGGAACGTGGTGAGCCTCGGGGAGAAACCGCGCACCCATCCGGTGTAGTAGGCCTCGAAGAATGCGGAGAACTCACGGGTGTAGTACGACATCAGCGCTGACTCCTTCTGTTGTCCTCACGGCTGCTGCCGGACCGGGTCACTCGGAGACCCGGACGAACTCGAAGGCCGGTACGGTGCGTTCCATCCGCACGGCGAGGCGATCGATCCCCGCAGGAGTGATCGCGATCGGCCCGGGATCCACCGAACACATGGTGTACAGGGCGCCGTTCGGGGCACGGTATACCTCGCCCACGACGGAACCGTAGCTGAACACCGTGCCCCCACCGTCCGTGCTCGGCGCCAAGCAGATGTGACCGAACCCGGGATGGTGGTAAGTCCCCATCAGCGTGGTCAGGGAGCACGGGCACGCCCTCCGCCCCGGCGTGGAGCCGGCCATCCGTTCTGGTTTTCCCGCAGGCAGCCGATTCGCCATGCCGATTTCCCGGCCGCTCAACGCGTCGACGAGAGAGAAGACAACGGCACATCGGAAACAGCAGTGTGCGCGCGCTGGTGAGTGACGTACGCCGGTGTTGCAGAACACGTTGACGGCCAGCCGACGCTGCGGCATCACCACCGTCATGCCGCGTACCGCACCGACGCTGCTGCTGTGCACCAGAATCCGCGCTCCCCGGTAGCGGCCGGCCAGCCAACCGTAGCCGTATCCCTCCGCGACGACGCACGCCGGATGGTTGGCCGAGGTCGTGGGGGCCGATGTCCGGGGCGTGCGCAGATATTCCAAGGCCTCTGCGCCGAGCAGCCGTCGATGCATGCCGAGGCCGGTCAGGTGGAAGCGGAGCACCGCGGTCATGTCCTCAGCGCTCGCCCAGAGACCGGAGAGGACGGCCGACAGCCCGTGCAGACGCGGCGGGCCCGAGTCGGTGAACGCACCGGCGTCGTCGAGTTCGTGACCATGCACAAGCCCACCGTCCTGCTTGTCGCGAGGGCCGTGAGCGCCCAGCTCGGAGAGGAAGTCACCGACGAGCTGGTGCCACGGCCGGCCGGTGGTCTCCTCCGCTAGGTGGCAGGTGAGCAGGTAGGCCAGGTCACTGTACGAGTGCCGCTCGCAGCCCGGTGCGCGGACCGTGACCAGGTGCGGCAGCCGCCTGCGGGCGGCATCACCGGGAGTGGTGTCCGCACATCCGGCCAGCAGCATGTCGTACGAGGGCATTCCGGAAGAATGTGTGAGCAGTTGGTTGAGCATGTAGCCGTCCCGGGGGGCGCCGTGTGGCAGGACGTCGATGAGCTGACGCGTCTCCCAGCCGGTCAGTCCTTGCTCGACCAACTGGGCCATGAAGGCCGCTATGAGGCTCTTGGTGAGCGAACCGAGAGGAAAGAGTGTCCGAGATCTCAGCGGTGTGCCGGTGGACGCGTCGCGGATGCCATCGACGAGCACCGCCGCCTCGTCGCCGTGTACGACGGTGACGCAGACGCCCGGTACGCGCCACGCCGCCCGCAGGGAGGCCAGCCCCTCGGCCAGGCAGCCGACGTCCGGCAAGAGGGCGCCTCGTGGCACGCGCCTGTTGTCGCCGCCCGCTCCCGAGGTCATCGCCGGCCAGGGCCTGGCGCGCGAGTCCCGTCCGCTGCCCTTTGCTCCTCGGCGACGGCTTGGCAATGCTCCACAAGAGCATCGAGGGTGCCGTTCAAATAGAGCGTTTCGACGGAGGGTTCCAGTCCAAGGCGGGCTCCGATGCGGGCGAGCATCACGATCGCCTGCATCGAGTTGCCGCTGATTTCGAAGAAGTCCTCGTCGCCGGGCGGTTGCACTGATCGGGGCAGGCCGAGTGCCTCGATCCATTCCTCGGTGACAACGGTCCGGAGCCGACCGAGTGTCTGCGCTTCCGGCTCTGGTGCGTGATGGTTCGGCATGTCACCTCCGTGGTGGTGTCAGCACCCTGTCTGGGGGCGCTGTCGGCCGCGGTGGTGCGGCCGGGGTTGCTCTGTCCGACGTACTGTGAGGCCTGGCCTCATGGCGGACCGCCACCCGAGAACGGAGTGCGGTCCAGCCGTTCGGCGAGCCGGGCCCCGAGGAGCCCGGCGAAGACGTGTCCGGTCAGTGGCGACCACTCCTCACGAGCGGTCGGGGCAACCGGCACGGAGTGCCATGCCGCGCGGGTCATAGTGGTGTCGTCCCGCCCGGTCACCACAACGACGCGCCGTCCGCGCCCGGCTGCCGCCCGTGCGAGTTCCACCACCCTCAGATGGCCGCGACCCGAAGGCGCCACGACTACCAAGGGGGCGTCGGCGGGATCGAGGAACCGCTCGACGTGCCAGTACTCCTCCACGTCCTGGGCGTACGCCGGCAGCCCGGCGGCCTCCACCACTTTGGCGGCCGTGTACATGGCCGTACCTCGGGCAGGTCCTGTTCC
Source organism: Streptomyces nojiriensis (assembly GCF_017639205.1). NCBI lineage: Bacteria > Bacillati > Actinomycetota > Actinomycetes > Kitasatosporales > Streptomycetaceae > Streptomyces > Streptomyces nojiriensis. The sequence continues at coordinate 7,692,227 of NZ_CP071139.1, forward strand.
CGCGACGACGAGCGGAACCCATGGCCGTGCAGTCTCGGCCAGCCGGGCGGCCAGCTCGCGGCAGGGTTCGTCGGCGTCGGCGTGCCCGGCCCGGACGGCGTCGGCTGTCGCGGCGATCTCGGCCACCAGGGATTGCTCCGCAGCCACGGGCAAGCCGGGATGCGCGCGGCGCAGGGCGCTCAGCCGGACGGCGAGCAGGAGCAACGCCAGCAGGCTTGCCTGGTAGGTGCGGATGCCGGGACAGCGTTCCGTGAGGGTCAGCTCGGCTGCGACGTGCTGCCCCGCGGCGCGGGCGATGGCGCTGTCGGACCGTCCGGTGACGGCCACGGTCGGATGGCCCTGGGCGCGTGCTTGCCGCACTGCGGTGAGCAGCCGGGGGCTGCTTCCGGAGGCGGACACCGCGACGACCAGGGTACCCGGGCTCTCCCGGACGGGGCTGAGCATGCCGTAGTCGAGGAACTGCTGAGTGCTCAGGGCATGGCAGGAGATGGCGGCCAGACGTTCGAAGGCCAGCTCCGTGGCGCGGCCGGCGCAGTGGGAATCACCGCTGCCGACCAGTACGACCTGTCGCAAGTCGTCGCAGCGCAGGGCCTCCAGCGCCGTTCCCGCTCGGGTGGCCAGCGGGTCGGTCAACGTCTCGATGTCTGCGGCGAGCAGGGCCGACTGCCGGAGCATGGTCCTGACGGAATACATGGGCGATTCCCGGGTCTCAGAGAGCTGCGCGCAGCACGGGGGCAACGCGTTCCGCGAACAGGCGAAGGGTGCGGTGATCCACGGGGGGGCGCAGACCGAGGAGGAAATCACGTACCCCTAGGCCGAGATAGGGCACGAGCTGCTCCACACACTCCTCAGGGGTGCCGAAGACCGCGTATTCGGGCAGGTCCTCAGGGACAGTGGCGGCGATCCGGCCCCTGCGTTCGGCCACGTCACCGCGGTCCTCCCCCAGCACCGCCCGAAACGTCAGCGATCCGCGGATCGACGCGGGATCACGGCCCAGCTCGCGAGCATGGCGCGCCAGCGCGTCTCGCTTGCGGGCGTAGGGCTCGGGAGGGGTGAACACCGAGTTCCAGGTGTCGGCGTGTTCCGCCACGATGCGGAGCATGTGCCGCTCGCCGGATCCGCCGATCGTCAGGGGGAGCCGCTGCTGTACGGGGCGCGGTCGTAGACGCGCCGCGACGAGTCGGTAGTGGGCACCTCGGTAGTCGGCGACGGGTTGTTCCCAGAGGCGTCTGATCACATGGCAGGTCTCCTCCAGTCGGCGCAGCCGCTCGGCGGCCCTCGGGAAGGGCAACCCGTATTGGGTGAGGGCGAGGTCCTGGCTCCCCGCCCCCAGCCCGAGTTCGACCCGCCCGCCGGAGATGTGGTCGACGGTCGAGGCGATGTTGGCGAGCAGCGCGGGATGACGCCAGGAGACGGCGGAGACCAGGATTGCGCAGCGCACGCGAGTGGTGCGGGCCGCCAGGGCGGCCAGCAGCGTGGGTCCCTCAAAGCACGGACCGTCGGGCGCAAAGAGGTGGGGGCGCAGGTGGTCGAAGACGGAGACCCAGTCGTAGCCCGCGTCCTCAGCACGGCGCCACAGGTCGAGGACGTCGTCGAAGGTCTGGTACTGCTGTCCTGAATGAACACCGCAGCGGACGGTGTCGTCATGCAATCGCAAGTCTCCGTGCCTTCCGTGATGTGCCTACCGGTCGAGTCTCCGTTGCAGGTACACGCGGCGCATCCAGCCGTCGGTCTCCACGGTGCCGTGCGGGACGAATCCGAGGCCGGTCAGGAGGTCCAGGCTTCCGCGCAGGTCGGGGTTGGTCTCGGCCCGGAGGACATCGGCCCCATCGGCACGAGCGGTCTCGCACGCCTTGCGCACGCATCTCAGCCCCAGCGTGGCATCGCGGCGGGACCAGTCGGGGTGCACGGCGAGCCGCTGGAGGAACATCGGGGTGCGGGCGGGTGGGAAGACGTCCCGGTGTCGGATCGACGGGGGCTGACAGGTCAGTGTGAACATCGCCACAGGCGAGTTCTCGTGGCACAGAAGGTGGACGGCGCGTTGGGCTACCAGTTGACGGCTGCGATCGGTGCGGCGCTCGGGAACCGGCAGGCCGTACTGCTCGGCGGCGAGGGTGTCGGAGGCGCGCAGCAGCGCGTGCACCTCCTCGGCACTGTCGGCACACCGCCACACAAGGGTGGGTCCGGGGTACGAGGCCATGTCAGGAGCCGTTCGTGAGGGAGGGGAGAGCCCTGGTACGGGTGGTCCTGCTCGGTCAGCGGACGGAGAACGCGTACCGCATGGTGGAGGTGTAGGTGTGACCGGGATCGAGCCGCGAGGAAGGGAAGTCCGGGCGGTTGGGGGCGTCCGGCCATGGTCCGGGCTGGAGGCAGAGCCCCGCGCGGGACGGGTCGAGGCCGTCGCCGGTGTAGACGCCCATGCCCCTCTGGTCCGTGGTGAGGCGCAGGTGCCGCCCGGAGGTCGGATCGTGAAGTTCGGCCGCGCAGGTGGCGGGATCGTCGAGGACGTAGAAATTGTCCAGGCGTACACCGTTGATCGACTTGCCGCGGTTGAGATCGAGCGCGGTACCGGCGACCGGCACGGGCGGTCCGGGCACGGGTATCTGCCCTTCGGCGAACTCCAGGACGTGGTCGGCGATGACGGCGAGGTGCTGGCCGTCCACCGCTCGCCGGGTGTCAGTGCCGGCCAGGTTCCAGAAGGCATGGTTGGTCAGGCCGACGATCGTGGGGGCGGTGGTCGTCGCCCGGAAGCCGATGGTCAGGACGTGCTCGCGGTCGAGCCGGTAGACGGTCCGCGCGTGTAGGTCGCCGGGGTAGCCCTGGTCCCCGCACGGACTGTTGACGGCCAGCCTCAGGGAGACGTGCTCCTCGGTCCGTGCTGCCGTGGCCGTCCACACCAGCCGGTCGAATCCGTATGTTCCGCCGTGGACGTGGTGCTGTCCTTCGTTGCGGTCCAGCATGTGCCAGGTGCCGTCCAGAGCGAACCTGCCGTGGGCCACGTTCCGGCAGAACCGGCCGACGGTCACTCCCACATAAGCGTTGGTAGGCCGGTCCTCGTAGTCGGCGAGGGCGGGCAACCGGTGGACGACGTTCTCTGGGCGGCCGTCCCGGCCGGGGACCCGGACCTCCCGGAGTGTCGCCCCGTAAGTCCATACGACAACTTCCATCCCATTGCCGTTGCCGAGAGTGTAGGAATCCACCGGAACGGACGGCTGTCGAATGTTTCCGGATGTCATTCCCACCCGCTCGCAGTAAACGTACAAACGTTCTCCCCAGGTAACAGAAGGAGGAAACAAACACTCCTCCATCAGCATTCACAGTCGTGCCGGAAGCCGACAGAGAGACATGTGTGACGCTACCCGAATCCTGGAACGACTGGAAGGTCCTTTCCATCGCAACGACAGCGCGGATCCGCTACCATGGCCGAGGCCTGCCTCGTTACGATTTTCCCATCGGCCACTTGGACCTCATCCGGTCCAATCGGAACTGGAGAAAATCAGTTGGCTGTTCCAGCCCGCTGGTCGGTGAAGGGTGTGCGCATTGAGCACAGGCTGTTTTGTCGAGCGGGATTCGGATCCGCACATCACCCTGCGGGATCATCTTCTGGAGGCAGGCCCAGAAGTCATCGCCGAGCCTGATGCTTGCCGTGCCGGCGATGGCGGGCTAGAATTCGTCGCTGCGGCACTTCGTGATCAACTCAAGATCTCCGGATATGCCTTCCTTCAGCTGAGAGACCCACTGTCGAACCCCGGTTTCATTGCTGTGGGAAATGCGCTCGGTAAACCCATCCCCGAACGGGACGCGGCTGTACAGCCGTACGTCGAGGAGGGAATTCTGCTCAATCTGACGAATCATGCGACGCGTACGTCGGATGTTTCCCTGCAGCCCTTCACCACGAACTTCCTCACCCTGCACACCGAAGGCAGCGCCCGGCCCGCGCGGAGGCAGCCGCGCTATGTCCTGCTGATGTGTTGTGCACAGGGGAACAGCGGGACGGCGCGCACTGTCCTCGTGCCCATGGCCATGGTCCGTAGACGTCTGTCGCCCGGGGACGCCGATCTGCTGGCCCGGGTCCGCTACCGCCGGGGGCAGGACGTACCGCCACTGCTGCGGAACGTCGCCGGGGAAGAGGTCTTCTCCTTCCGCGACTTTCACACCGAACCGCTGGCGTGGGTGCTGGACGGCGAGACCGAGGAGGCCCTCCTGGTCAACCCAGCCTTGCGGCGCCTGTTGGTCGCGTTGTACACCTCGGACGGCGCCCTGGCGGTCGAGTGGCGGCGCGGCATGCTCCTGGCCATTGACAACCACCGCTACTTCCACGGGAGAACCGTGAGCGACGACCGCTCCCCGCTCAATCCGAGACATCTCAAACGCCTGCGGCTTCTCGCGCGAGGATGACGCCTTCGCGGGTTCCCGCACACCGCCCTTCGCGCTCCCCCTGCCACAGACCTGGAGCTCTCGGTGGACCTCTTCCCAGACCCGCTGCGAAAACGGTGCTTCGACATCCCGGCCGAGGCGGTCGACAACGCGGCCGCGGCGAGGCTTCACGACGGTGTCGGCCCGTACTTTCTGTCTGGAGTCGACGAGAGGATGCTTGACGTCTACGCCCGGGCGGCAGACCCCCACGACGCCTTCGAGCTCTCTCGCCTGTGGCTGGGCCGGATCGACGCCGAGTCGGGTCCCCACGGTGTCCGCCCCTGGCTGGCGGAACGGTGGCGTGCCAGCACCGTGCGGCGGAGCGTGACGCCGGAGGAGGTCCTGACGTCACGGGCGACGGTGCGGTTCATCAAGGAACTGTTCAACTTCTTCTTCCAGGAGGACCTGTACGGCGACCTACGGTCGGACTCTCACCTGATGCTCTCCGGAGGAGCCGCGGACGAGAAGTACTGGGGACTTCCGGAGGTCCTCAAGGAATGCATCCGTTATGCGCTCGACTGTGACTGGTACGGCTACTCGGACTCCTGCGGGCGGATCCAGGCACGCGAGGCGGTGGCCGCCTACGAGAGTGCCCGGATCCCGGGCGTGACGTACGACGCGAGCAACATCGCACTCACCATGGGCGGAACCATGGCGGTCGGCACGCTGGCCGACTTCATCGTCTCGCGGTCCCGGCCCCCGTCCGCACCCGCGCTGTGCGCGGCGCCCAACTACCCGCCCTTGGTCGAGGCGATCGCCTGCCGCACCGCGACGCGACTGGTGCCCTTGCAAGCCCAGGGCGGCAAGATGTGCCTGGAGCCGCTGCTGACCGCACTGTCTCCGAGCACCCCGCTGGTATTGCTCCAGACAGCCGCGAACCCCACCGGCGCAGGCGTGGACGAGAGGGACCTCGCCCGGTTGCTGAACGCCCTGTCACCGGCCACGCTGATCCTGCTCGACGAGTGTCACGAGTGGCTGGGGCCCGAGAACCGGCTGTCGCCGGCGCGCGCGGCACGCAACGTCGTACGGATCTCGAGCCTGTCCAAGCATTGGTCGGCGCCCGGTATCAAGGTCGGCTGGATCACCGCCGACAGTGTCCTCATAGCCGAGTACTACAAATACGCTTCCACTCATTTCGGCGGGCCGCCTTCGCTCTTCTACACGCTCATCGAGGTGCTCACCCGAATGGAGCGCTGGAGGGTCACCGGCGTGCGGTCCGTGGGCGCCGAGGAGGTGCGGGAGTTCGACGCCACTTACGGACTCACCAAGGAGCGGCTCCAAGCCGCGTACGCAAACTTCTCGGCCGAGCGGGAGGCCCGCCTCAGAAGTCTGCTGGTGCTTCGTGACGCCGCGCACGCCCGCCTGTCGCAGTTCGCAACGGTCATCAGACCTCGGCACTCGATCAACACCACCGTCATGCTGCCGGGTTGGAACGATTCGTACCGCTGTTTCCGTGATCTGCTGCGCGAGACGGGAGTGGCCACGTACCCCGGGATCCTCAACTTCTGCTTTTCTGGTGGAGCGGTCCGGCTCACCTCGGCACGCAGCTGGCAGGACATCGACACCGCCACGCGCCGACTGAGCGCACATGTCGGAAGTGAGACGTTGCCCTATGGCTGAGTTTCCTCGCCGTGACGGCTGCAAGACGGTCATCGGCGTGATCCATCTGCAACCCCTGCCCGGAACCCCTTTTCACCGCGACGGCACTTTGGAAGAAACGGTGGACATTGCCGTGCGGTCGGCGGTCGCACTCGAACACGGCGGGGCGGACGGCTGCCTCATCCAGACGGCCGACCGGGTCTACAGCGTGGCGGACGAGTCAGATTCGGCACGGACCATCGCGATGGGCCTTGTCACGGACGCCGTCGTACGCGCTACGGGTGACGGCTTCCAGGTCGGGGTTCAAATGATGCGCAACGCGGTGAGCGCCTCGCTGGCCGTGGCGAAGGTCTGCGGCGGCTCCTTCGTCCGGATCGGCGCGATGGTCGGTATGACGCTCTCCCCGCACGGCATGGTCACACCAGACCCGCTGCGTTTCATGGAGTACCGCCGGAAGATCTCGGCGCAGCACATCGCCGTCGTCGCCGACGTCGATTCCATGCACTTCTCGTGGTTCGGTGGCGGGAAGACCACGGCGGAGGTGGCGAAGGCGGCCCGGATCGCCGGAGCCGACGCCGTGTCCCTCTGCCATGCGGACGACGACGTCACCCTGCACATGATCGATTCGGTTCGGGCGATCGCACCTCACGTGCCCGTCGTACTCGCCGGAGGCACCCACCACGGGAACGCCGCGCGCCTGCTGGCCGCTGCCGATGGGGCGTTCGTCGGCAGCTGTCTGGAACGCGAGGGCTGGGGCACCGAGATCGACGCGGCGCGTGTCGACGCATACATGGACATCGTCCGCGGGATACGCCGATGACCCCTCGCAACCGGGAGCCCCGGCCATGACCGATCCGCCCGGACCACCCCCGCCCACGCTGCTGAGGCGCTTCCTCGCCACCGTCTCCGTCCGGCCCGCAACGGTGGCGGTCGAAGAAGGCCAAGGCCGAACGAGCTTCGCGGAGTTGGCCGAGCTCAGTGCAGCCGTGGAGATGGATCTCGTGGATCACGGTGTCCGCGTCGGTGACGTCGTCGGGCTGTACATCCCGCGTTCGACGGACTTCATCGCGGCGGCGCTGGGAGTCATGCGGGCGGGCGGCGCGTTCCTGCCCCTGGATCCGCTCCACCCCGCGGACAGAGTGCGCTTCATGATCGAAGACAGCGGTGCCACCCTGGTCCTCACCGCCGGCGGCGCACCGCACGCCCCGGGCGACCTCTTTCCGGCGGAAGTCTCCGCTCTGCCGCCTACTGATCCAGGATCCGCCGCCCGTGCAGCCCTGTCACAACCGGCCGTCACTCACAGCCAGGTCGCCTACGTCCTCTACACCTCCGGATCGACCGGCCGTCCGAAGGCCGTTGAGGTCGAACACGCAGCACTGGCGTGTTTCCTGGCCGGCCTGGAGACGGCCGGTGTCATCCGTCCGGGAACGGCCCGGGTCGGCTGGAGTGCCAGCCCGTCTTTCGACGCCTCCCTCCAGCAGTGGACCCGCATCTGTCGTGGCGACACCGTGGTGATCCTCGACGACCTGGCACGCCGTGTCCCCCAGCGGCTCGTTGCTGCCGTCGTGGGGGCCCGGCTCACCGATCTCGACCTCACGCCGGGCTTGGCAGAGCCGATCGTCGACCGGCTGGCCCGAGCCCTGCCCGCCGGCTCCGGGCTGAGGCTGTGGATCGGGGGAGAGGCCGTGTCCCCGGCACTGTGGCGAAGCTTGGCCGGGCACTCTGCCGCAGGTCGTCTGGAAGCCGTGAACATGTACGGCACCACCGAAACCACGGTGGACAACTTGTGGGCGCCGATCGAGGGTGATGTGGGCCCACACCTTGGGGCGCCCCTGCCCGACCAGGCCGTTCGCCTGTTGGACGACCGGCTGCGCCCCGTGCCCGTCGGAGAACCGGGCGAGCTGTACATCGCGGGTCCCGCACTCGCCCGTGGCTACCTGGGCCGACCGGGGCTCACCGCCCAGCGGTTCCTCGCCGACCCCTGGGCCTCGGACGGCTCACGGATGTACCGGACCGGGGACCGCGCCCGGAGGACGCCGGACGGGCGCCTGGAATTCCTGGGCCGCACCGACCACCAGGTCAAGATCCGAGGCTACCGCGTGGAGCTGGGAGAGATCGAGGCCGTACTGGCCCACCATCCGGGAGTGCTGGAGTGTGTGGTGGTGCCCCTAACCCGGGGCGGTGTCGGAGTACTGGCGGCCCACATGAGGACGACACCGGGCACGGGTGTGGAAGAGGTACGCGCGCACGCGGTGCGACAGTTGCCGGAGTGGATGCAGCCGTCGATGTACAGAGTCGTGAACGCCATGCCGCTCACTCCGTCCGGGAAGATCGACCGATTGGCGCTCGGCCGGACGGTGACCGCGGCCGGGGAAGGTGACGACGTGACCGACCATCCGAAGGCGGATCCCGAGCCCCGGCGCGCGCTGCTCGCGGCAGTGACCAGGATCGTGCTGCGCAACGCGCCCGACCCTACTTCCCTCGAGGCCGCCGGTCCCGACGCCTCGCTCCAGACCCACGGCTTCGACTCCCTGCGCCTGGTGCGCCTACTGGTCGAACTGGAGGAAGCGTTGAGCATCACCCTTCCTTCGGACGCGGTGACCGCCGAAACGTTCAGCAGCATCCACCGCATCGCCGACACCTTCCGGCGGGTGGCCGGAGCCGCACCGTGACCGGGTCCACTCCGCACGCCGTCCCCGGCGACGATCACCGCCGAGCCCACGCCTGGGCGGGACGGGAGTACGCGGACCGGCTTCCCCTGTGGCCGACGGTCCCGGAGCTGCTGGCACAACGGGCCCATCGCGCCGGAGCCCATCCGTATCTCACCTTCTGTGGTGCGGACGGGGCCGTAACGACCGTCACCTATGGCGACACCTTCGCACTCAGCCGCCGGCTGGCCTCTTGGGCGCGCCGGGAACTGTCTGCCGGACCCGGGGACGTCTTCGCGCTCGCCCCGACCAATGAACTCCGCTCGGTGGCCGCTGTGTTCGGCCTGCTGCTCGCCGGCTGTTCCGTTCTTTCGGTGAACCCCGGCGATCCGGCGGGCAGGATCCTGCGGCAGGCGGAGGCATTGGGCGCCAGGGCGGTGCTGCGCGCCCCGGACACCCCCGCCGACGAACTGGTGCCGTGGACGCTTCTCCCTGACCCCCGACAGCTGCCCGAGACCGATGACACCTGGACCGGGGGCGCCCTCGACCCGGCGGCGGACGCCCTGTACTTCTCCACCTCGGGATCTACGGCCGCTTCCAAGCTGGTCGCACAGTCGCACTACAACGGCGCGGTCAACGCCGAGGCGCTTCGTCGGCACCACGGCCTCGGGCCGGGCGACCGGTTCCTCGGCTGCTTGCCCATCCACCACGTCAACGGCCTGCACTTCAGCATCTTCGGTGTCCTCGCCTCCGGGGCGCACGGGATCCTGCTCAGCGGCTTCGACCCCTTCGCGTATGCGGCCCTGCTGACGGAATATCAGGTGCGCGTCGCGAGCGTGGTTCCCAGCATCCTGGAGACGCTGGTGGAGACGTGGCGCGCGCCTCGACTGCCGCCGCGGTTCGAGTACTTCGTGTCAGCAGCCGCGCCCCTGGCACAGTCCACCGCGCGTGCGGTGTGCGACCGCTGGGGGGTGCGGGTTCTGCAGGGATACGGCCTCACGGAGACGACCAACTTCTCCACCACCATGCCCCGCGGGCTGTCGGAAGCGGGCTACCGGGCCCTTGCGCTGGACAGCGACATCCCCTCTGTTGGAACAGCCCTGTACGGCAACGAGGTTGCCGTCATCCGCGCAGACGGGCGGCGGGCGGAGCCGGGCGAGACGGGGGAGATCTGTATGCGCGGACACAACGTGATGTCGCGCTATCAGGGAAACCCGGTTGCGACGGCTCAGGCGTTTGCGGGCGGCTGGTTCCATTCCCAGGACCTGGGCCACGAGATCCGCGAGCCGGAAACAGGCCTGCGGTTCGTTGTGATCACCGGACGGGCCAAGAACATCGCCAAAGTCCGGGGCGAGACGGTGTCGCTCGAGGAGATGGAACGGGCCTTGAGAGCTCTGCCTTCGGTCCGGGACGCTGCCTGCGCCGCAGCTCCGGACCGTTTCCTGGGCGAGGTGGTGATCGCAGGGGTGGTCGCGCCGGGCGAAACGACCGACACCGTGTTGCTGGATCATTTGCGCCGCTTCTTCGACCCCGCCGTCCTTCCGGTGCGCTGGGTTCGGATGGTGGCCATTCCGAGGACGGCCACCGGTAAGATAATCCGGCCGAAACTGCGGGAGCTGCTCGCGGAACCCGCCGACCGGACAGGCGCGGAGGGGGAATCGAATGCGGGAATGCACGCCCAACTGGATGAATTCGACGAAATATAGTTGTTTGTGCAATGCGCAGCACTCTATCGTGGCGCCGACCCTGCCCGTACCCTCGCCCGTGATCGGGAGCGCAGTAGATGAAGCACGAAGATATCCAAGCCGCCATTGTCGAGCGGCTCGACAGGCTGAACGGTCTCATGCCCGAGCTGAGGAAGATGGAGAGCGAGGCGCAGAGCCTGAAGGCCGACATCGCCACGCTCAACGTCAAGTTGGCCGTGGCCGTGGCCGAGGAGAACGGAGCAGATCTGCGTGACCTCGTGGACAGTGCGCTCTGCGCGTGGTGACGAGTGTCCTTGATCGAGTTCGGCCGTACGGGTAAGCGGAGTCGTCGAACTCGACATGCCCTGACACTCGGTAGCGTTCCGGCCGAATTCCTTGACGCTGCGGTGGATCTCTGGCGTGCGGACCGGGTGGATCAATCCATGAGAGCCGGGGAATCGGTCCTCATCCTCGTGGATCAAGAGACCACCCCTCCGCGCGAATACATTCAGACCCTGCTCGCCGTAGACCACCACTCCAGCCCGGTCGGAATCGTTCCCATCTCCAAGCGGTCGACCAGACTTGACCACCTCGTGCGTTTGCTCGGCGACGAGACGATCCACATCGACATCTCACGGAGTCGCTTCCGGCTGACGGAGACTGCCGAGGCCAACCTGCCCTCTGCCCCTCCTGCACTGAACCGAGCGCGGCGGAATGATCCAGCGTCCGTAGCCGAAGACCTACAGGCTGACCTACTCGTCCTGCAAGGGCACGCAGGCCCCGTCGACGCGGGCTTCGGGAGATCGCTCACTCTCTGCAGCCGGCATCTCCACCGGCCGGGTGAATCGCCTGTCTTTCCCTGCTTCGATACGGACCAGTGCTTCAGGCAGAAGTTGCATGGGCGTTCGCCTTCTTCGGTGGAGGGTCTGTTCAACCCCATGCACCTGACCGCCTCTCTGGCGGTCATTGATGGGTGCGGGACGATTCCCGTGCCCGGATCGATTTTCAACTACGAGACCAGCATTGCCCGTTGTGTCATGGAAAGCCAGGTCCGCGCTGCGGTCATGACGCACGGCGTCAGCGCGTCACCGTTGTCGGCGCTCATCGTATTTCTGGGCACCTTGGCAGATGGATGCAGTCTGGGGGAAGCCGTCCGGGAGGCGAACCACCACGTGCGTCAAGTGGGCAGTTCGACCTCCATCAACGCCGAGGCGGCTGCCCCTTGGGCCGTTCTGGGTAACCCGGACATCAAGGTGTCGGGCCTGCCTTTGATCGAGTCAGCTCCCCGGCCGACCGAACTCGGTGCCGAGTGTTCCGTCGCCGAGGAGTTCTTTGATTCACCGTTCGGTGGACTCGTATCTCCTCTCGGGCTTTCCGAGGGGTCCGGCCCTTTTGATGCCGCGACTCTCGATGGGCGCTGGGTGCGGGGTGCGTTGTCCGCGCGCGGCCGCGCCTACCTCTGGATTGCCGGACCGGGCCCAAATGGGAAGCCGAAAGCCGGAGGGCGGGTCAAGGTCTTGCTGTCAGAACGACCGGAGGACCCGACGTCCGGCTGGCGAAGACGGTGCAAGTGGATTCAAGCCAACAAGGTACTTCTTCACGGCATGGCGGACACGTTTGCCGAGCGAGGCGGCGAAGAAGACCACTTCACCACGCTCATTTCGCTCTGGGACGAGATCGGCCGCGAGGCGGAGCTCGCGGCGTTCGCTGCCGCCCCGCACCGGCGCCAGTCCATCTCGCCCCCTCTGGCTTCCCGGACCGAGCGACTCGATGCACGCATCACCGCGTTGGCGCGAGTGACTGCCCGGACCATCGCCGTGGCGGCTCCCGTGACAGGGGCCCGGCTGTCCCGCCTGTGGTCGCCGCCTTGGCTGCCCGCGCGTGCCGTCCGCTTCTCCGAGCCGTGTTCCTGCGGCTGCCCCCTCGTCGGTGAAGCCCGCCGGCATCCCCTCTTGGGTCTTGTCCGCGTCGGAGTGAGATGTCCGGCGTGCGGGCCGGTGGGAGACGTCTGCGGCGAGCGAGTCGCCGGTGTGCCCGGTGCGTTCGCGCCGACCGTGGTGGGCGGTCCGAAACAGCATGCCGTACCTGCCGGGGCCGCGATGGAGGTACGGGTGCGGCGGCTCGGCGGCGAGGAGACCGAGGGGTTCGCCAGCGCCGCCCTGTTCGAGCCGTTTCGGCAGCGTCGGGTACTTGTCCATGTCGAAGACGTTCAGTCGCTCTCGACCACCGACCTGGCTGTGGCGATCCCCGCCGATTGGCCCCCGGGGCTCAGCCAAGCAGTGGTCGCCGTTGTCGCCGGCACTGAGATCTCCTTCCTGGATTTCGACATCATCGTGCAGAGCCGAACGGCCGACGCGCCAGTCACCCAAGATTCGTCCGGAAGCTCAGCCTCGTGGAACCGGCGTGAGTCTGCGGGCGTCCATCCGCTCGGCCGCCCCGTTCGGGAAGCGGATCTTTTCACCTAGGTCATGCCGGAGGCGGAAGTACCAGGCGTACCGGCCGCAGGCGCCTCCGACTCCCGGATCCTCACGCTCGCGCACCTCGGAGACTCTGCCGCGTCGGCCGCCGAGCTGCGGCTCTGGGACGTCATCAAGCCGCACGGCCCACTCGCTTTCCGTGGAAGGGCCACCGGCGAGCGGATCGCCCAGAGCGTAACGATCAAAGAAGTGGCGGAAGGCTGACCGTGGGGTCACCGAGCAGGACCAGGCTCTGGCGGTCGATCGCGGACAGCCGCAAGCGGGTCATCTTCTCGATGACGGACGCGTCGCCGCCCCTCAGCCGGTCGTTGAGGGTGAACCACGAGGTGTGCAGCTGGCCGACGGCGGCCCGGTACTCCCTGAAGGCGTAGGCGAGCGGTTCTCCCGCATAGAGGTGTGAAGAGAGTGCCGCGACGATCTCCCCGCCGAGCGGCTGCGGGGTGTCGGGCGCCTCCAGCGTCCAGCTGAACGTGGGCTCGACATGTCCGATGACGGCCCGCACGGGCTGCTTCCGGCCCAGAGCCGCCACCGCCGCCGGGGCGGTCATCGGGCCGAGGGCGGCGACCGCCTCGACGGTCTGGCAGGCGGACCACTCGGGGTGCAGCAACGAGGAGTACAGGCTCCGGCCCGCGCCGCCCGCCGAACAGCAGGCCTGGGCGAACCAGACGCAGCCGCTGGGGAGGGCCGCGGCCAGGGCGCCCGCGTCCAGTGGCACGTGGTTCCGGTCGACCGGCAGGCCGAGCGTGGCTCGCATCGCAGCGAGGTCACCGGACGGCCCGGTCATCCCGTGGCTGGAGGTGACCACCAGGCCGGGAGGGGACTGCGCCAGCGAAGCGAGGAGAGCTTCCCCCGTGGCCGCGTCGCCTGCGATCTCCTGGTACTCGTCCAGCGGGGGAGGGGTGGAGAGCGCGTCGGCCAGTGGTCCGCTGATCACGCTGCGCATCAGGTGGGTCATGTCGTCCTCCCCGTGGTCGACCGTCCACATCAGCGCCCGGTCCAGCTCCGCCAGTGCCTCCGGCCATCCTGCGATCAGGGCGTCTACGTAGTGCGCCAGCGCTTCTCCGGCCAGCGGGATGCGGCCCACCGAGTGGCGGGTACCGAGCGAGTACTGCACGGACCAGGGGATGTCCTGCGGCCCTCCGATGATGGCCACGTAGCGGGGCAGCCGGTCCGGGGCGACGCCGAAGTCGCTGAGACCGACGGCCGGGTCGTTGGGCGGGCTGCCGTCCGCGTAGTAGCGGCGCAGTACCCGGTCCTCCATCTCCTGCGACCAGCGCAGTACGACGCTTCCCGGCCGGGCGGCGAGCAGCCGGTGCACCGGCTCCGGAGCGTCCGCGCCGGCCGCCTTCTGCGCGTCGGTGAGGCCGGGGCTGTGGTTCTCCGGGAGGAGGACCCCGTAGCCGACTGCGGGGTCCTGCCAGCAGGTCTCGGAGGCGGGCGGCCCGAACGCGAGCCGTTTCTGGCTGGGCGGCAGACCGGCCTGCCCGGCGCCCCAGTTCGCAGCCTCCTCGGCAACCTCGCCATGGGCCGCTTCGGTACCGGTCCAGGCGTCGAGGCGGATGTGCTGAGGCAGGTTCATTTCGGTTCCTCCTCCGGTAGCTGGGCCTCCGTCTCGGCGATCCGTTGCCGGACCTGTGCCAGCCGGGCGGGGTCGGTCGTGTCCGGGTCGAGTCCGGCCTCGTACTCCCGCCAGAAGTCCAGATAGCCGCGCAGCTCCGCGTAGGCGGCGGGCGACAGCCGGGGAGAGCCCCGGTAGACCAGGAGTGGTTCGTCCTGGGCGTAGAGCACCGGGTCGGTCCACGTGTCGATCGTCTCCGGATCGTCTGCGGCGAGCACCAGCCGGGGGGAGGTGAACGCGGCGGCCCAGTCGATCTCGCGGGGCTCGCCCGTGGGCGCCGCGGCCGTCACGACGGCGGCAATGACCTCCGGATAGAGCGCCTTGCAGAACCGGTCGGCCGAGACGATGTCCACAGCCCGGCGCATACCCGCGACCGCCGGGATGCCCTTCGATACCAGCTCGTGTGCCAGGGACCGGGACTCGACGGCGTTCGCCGTCGCGCAGGCGTTGAGCACGACCAGCCACGTCCCGCACGGCGCGAGGGCCTGCACCAGGTGCGAGAGGGCGAGCCGGACGGGATGTGGCTCCTCGTCCTTCGGCGCCAAGAAGTCCCCGACCGTCGCAAAGCCGAGGATGCGCTCGCCGGCCTGCGCCGCCTCGCCGTGACAGAGCAGGTGCAGAAGGTGAGGCCTGGCACTGGTGATGCTGTGGGCCAGCTCCGGCGTCGTGCCGGGCATGGGCGCGAAGGTGATCTCCAACGTGCCCCCGGACAGTCTGCCGTGGTGCGCGGCTGCCCCGTCCAGGACTTCCCTTTCGCCGCTGATCACGTGCAGGTGGGTGGCTATCGCACTGGCCTTCGGGGAGCTCAGGGCGGCGACCAGGGCGTCCAACTGATTCTTGCCCTCGGCCCCGAGCGCGGACAGAACCGCGGTGACTCGCAACGGCGGGACGAAGGCGCGCGCCGCCACCTTCTGGCGGATCTTCGCGATGCGCCCGATCGGCCACCGCTGGTCGAGTGCGCAGAAGCTCCCCGTCCGGTCGTTGTAGATCTGCTCCCAGGGCATCGCGTCGGCCGACGGGGACACCATGCGGAAGTAGAGCGGTCCGGGCGGGGTGCCGGTCGGGGCGGCCAGGACGGCGTTCAGCCCCTCCTGCACCTGGGGATGCCCGAGGAGCAGCTGACGCAGGGTCTGTCCGTAGGCGACGAGCGTGCCGGCGGGGGCGGGCAGCGGCACCGGCAGCTGGTCTCCCATGTTCGCGATCTCGACCGTCGCGGCGTCGATCTTCAGGAAGGTCTGCTGCCCCTGGTACTCGAAGCTGACGACGGTACGCATCACGCTTCCTCCGTCCGTCCGTCAGCGAGCCCGCGCAGCTCGCTCATCGCCTTGGCCACCCCTTGGTCGTAGGCCTGCTTCAGGGCCGGCGTCTCCCCTGGGACGCCGGCCGCCGTCAGCAGCTCCGCCGCCTTCGACTCCATGAACCGCTCGGTCGCGGCGACCCAGCCGGGTACGTAGTCCTCCGACGCGTACCGCCAGGCGACGGCGTCGCCTGGCACGGCCGCCAGCGCCTCTGGCAGCAGCGCCCGGCTTGTGGCGGAGTCGCTGATCGGCGCGCGGCCGGTCAGCCAGCGCTGCTGCGGTTGGTCGGGGTCGGGCCAGAACTGCGCCAGCGAGTACTTGACGTGCTCCGGCTGGAGGTACCCGAACAGGGCCGGGCCGCGCGGGATCGGCTCGCTTCCGGGTGGCGCCCCGACGAAGGCGTAAGCCCGCGCGAGGGCATCTCCGTCCGGGTCGTTGAGCAGGTCGCTGTAGAAGGTCGGTCCGGCGCGCTCCAGGCCGAGGGCGTCGGCGAGCAGGCGCGTCGAGACGTCGGAGGGGTTGTCCGGTGGTGAGCCCAGGGACAGGGTTGACGCGCCGATGCTGTCGGCGAGCAGCCGGATCTCTTCCCCGGCGACGTAGGTGCACGCCCGCGGGTCCACGGGTTGCGCCGGATCCGGGCTCACGGTCAGCTGCGGCCGGCTGCCGTCGAAGCAGGCCGGCGCGACGAGGTGCAGGGCGCGGACCGCTTCCCCGTCCAGCCCGGTGGCGATCCAGTCCGCCCACGGCAGCGGGGTCGGGGAGCGCCGTGGCTTGCCGCCGGGCCCGCGGAACTGTGTCACACCCCGCTTGGACCGTTCCCGGTGCACGCGTACGGCGTCCCCGGGGTCGTGCAGCAGGGTGTGAGGATCCGTCTTCGGGAGGCGTGCGCGCAGCTCGTCGTAGACGGTGAGGTCGCTGAACACATGGGTCTTGACCCGGTTCGTGAAGGAGTGCCGCACAGCGCCTACGAACGCCTCCACGTAGGACGCCGCCCAGCCGGCGTCCGACGGCGCGTTGAGCACGACGGCCATGCTCCACACCCCGCCCGGGTCCGCGGCCACGGGCAGCCGGTCCGGGACCCGCAGCACGGGACGGTCCGTCGCGGGGGTGAGGACGTCCTCCCACGGGACGGCGCCCAGATGACCGTACGGGGGGACCAGCCGCAGCCACAGCGCCGACTCGCTGCCGGCCTCACCGGACACGAACTTCTTGGTCAACGAGACCAGTTCGGGAGGAACGTTGCTGTGCTCCGGCGGGTCGACACCCGGACCGAAGCCGTACGCCCCGACCGGGAGGGAGAGCCTGTGGCGCAGCTGCGGCCGGCCGTCAGGGCAGGTCAGCAGATCGGCCACAACGGCCGCCTCGCGCTGCGAGAGATCGAGCACCACCGAGAGCACCGCCAGGTGCCACCTGCGGATGTTGATCATCACCATGGCGTCTCCTGACGTACCGGGACACGGCTAGTCGGGGCGGGTGAGGTCGTGCAGCGCCCACCAGGTGACCGGGTTGCTGATGTCCGAGTGGCCGCCGATGGCGGGGACAGGGGTACCGCCGACGGTGACGTTGACGGTGCCGTTGACGGCGATGACGCGGGCACTGCCGTCCAGGGGGTAACTGGCCGCCCCGGGGACGATGGCGTCCTGTACGACGGCGTCCCCGTCCAGGCCGGCCGGGCCGTAGCCGCCGAGGGCACCGTACAGGTGCGTATTGCCGACGGCCGCGGTCAGGGGCTCGCCGAGTTGACTGCCGCGCATGGCGAGGTGGAAGAACCTGGTGAGCGGCTCGTCATGAGCGGAGAACGTGGTCAGGAGGGGGCGTTCGAGCTTCGCGGGCACCGTGCGGTAACCACCCGACCGGCCCGTGTTCTCGATGCGAGGTGCGAAGCACCAGCGGTTGACCGCGGGCTGGAGCAGCAGCATCGCGTGTGCCTTGCGCTCGGCGCTGGAGGCGGTCAGCGCCGAGAGGACGACGCGGGCACCGAAGGAGTGCCCGATGAGGTGCAGCCGTACGCCACTTTCCCGCAGGATGTGCTCCACGAGTGGACCGACACCGTGTGTGCCGACCGCTCCCGCGCGGGCCTTCATCTTCCACACCGATGCGATGCGCAGCAGGTCCCTCGGGTCGAAGGAGAGGGCGGCGGCGGCGGGAGCGCCGGACGAGGGCCCGCTGCCGATGGTGCCGAACGTGGTTCCAGGGGTCGGACCGGGAACGTTCCCGCCGCGGAGCGCGGCCCAGGCCTTGAGGAGTTCACCGGGGTCCGGGGGCGGTGACGCGTCGTCGGGGTCGGGTCCGGTACGCAGCGAGTTCAGGACGATCTCGGCCAGGCGCCGGGCGGTGACGGGGTCGACGGACGTTTGGCCATCGATCGCACTGACGAAGGACTCGTCGTCGTCCGCGGACAGCGACTCCGTGACCAGGCCGAGCATTTCCTCCTGCTCGGCGGCCTCGCGGCCGTCCGGGTCCGGCGCGCCCGCGATGACGGGGCCGCCCTCCCACGGCATCACGAAACTGGTGGACGGCCAAATGATCCCCACCAGCAGCGGCGTGGAGCCCGCCGGCCGCGGGATGCCGAACTGCGTGCCCTGCGCGATGTACCCGGTGGCGAAGCCGTGGTAGCGGTCGAGGGCCTGGGCGAAGACGTTGTTCCAACCGTGGGCGAAGAGGTACACGTCCGTCACGGCGGCGAGCTGGTCCTTGACCTCCCTCTCCGCCTGCGGACTGCGCAGCCGCCCTTCCTCGTCGTAGCGCAGTAGGTACAGGGCTGCCATCTGGCCGCCGTCGAGCTCGATGTTCTGGAACGGGCCGGCCATGTCGGCCTCCCTGGGAGCGCGGGACTGCTTCGATTGCGGGATCCCTGATTTCATGCTCCGCCTGACCCACTGGTAGCACAACCCTCCCTCGCACGGCCGCCCCCTCGCAAATGCTTGCTGCTTCAACTGCCGCTCGGCGGTGGGTCCGGACGCCGAGCAGGCCACAGCGCCAGTGCGGAGGCCGAGGGCACGCCGCGGCGCTGAACGGCCGGCAGGGCCGGCGGACGGCGTGCGGCCTGCTCCTCGGGTGACTGCAGGTATCCCACCCTGGGCTGACGGAACCTGACGACCCGCCTGGCGATTTTCGAGATCGTCGCCGCTGGGCCGCCGGTCACAACTCACGAGCCCTTGCCGCTGCCTGGGCGGGCGTACAGAAGACGGAGCCGTTCTGCGCCGAGCTGTGCGCGAGCGCCTCCCCCTCCCGCACGGGTCGGGGCAATCGTCCGCCGGGCTGCGCATCAGCGCCGGCAGCGACGGCGGAGTCGAGCCCCACTGCAGCCGACCCACAGCGCACGTCCGCGCCGCCGCGGAGCCGGCCATGCGAACCCGGCGGCAAGCTGGGTGAGGTGTCGCCGTACCGCACGCGGGGCAGGGCGGGCTTCCGCACTGCTCTGACGATATGTTGGGAAGGCTGGCGATGGGGGGGAGTCCTGGAAGACCCGGGGAGAGCTGACCGGAGAGGCGAACCGTTGTAGGCTCCGAGGACTGCACTTGACCTGCGTAAAGCGGGCAGGTAGCCGACAATCCGGGAGTTTCTCCATGCTTCGTACCATGTTCAAGTCCAAGATCCACCGGGCTACCGTCACCCAGGCCGACCTGCACTACGTCGGCTCCGTGACCGTCGACGCCGACCTGCTGGACGCGGCCGATCTGCTGCCCGGGGAGCTCGTCCACATCGTGGACATCACCAACGGGGCGCGGCTCGAGACCTACGTCATCGAGGGGGAGCGCGGGTCCGGAGTGATCGGGATCAACGGCGCCGCCGCGCACCTGGTGCACCCCGGGGACCTGGTCATCCTCATCAGCTACGCGCAGGTCGAGGACGCCGAGGCCCGGGTGTTCCAGCCCCGCGTCGTGCACGTGGACGGCGACAACCGGATCGTCGAGCTGGGGGCGGATCCTTCCGCTCCGGTACCGGGTACGGATCAGCGGCGCAGCCCGCACGCCGTGGCCGTCTGAGGGAAGCGGGGGATCATGCCGATCGAGTTCCAGGACGACCGTGAGGCCGGGCGGCTGCTCGCCGTCGAGGACGGGGCGGTGGTCGGTCACATCGCGTACTTCGTGCTCGCCGACGCGCCCCACGCCCTGGTCGCGGTGCACACCATCGTCGAGCAGGGGCACGAGGGCCGCGGTATCGCCGGCGGGCTGGTGAGGACCTTCTACGGGATCGCCGCCGCCGAGGGGGCGCCCGTGGTGCCGCTGTGCCCGTATGCGGCAGGCTGGGCCGCCAAGCATCCCGACGAGGCGCCCGAGCCGGCCGCCGAGGTCGTAGTGGCGGCCAAGGCGCAGCTCGCCGCGGACCCCGGCCTCGGGTGACCGATCTGCTCCTGCTGCACACCTCGCCCGTGCACGTCCCGGTCTTCGACACCCTGCGCGACCGGGACCATCCGGGGGCCGTACTGCGGCACCTGGTGGTCGCGGAGCTGCTGGACCGGGCCCGCGCCGAAGGGCCGGAGTCGGTGGCTCCGGCCCTTCGGGGGCTGCTGCTCGCGCAAGCGGGGCCGCCCGTGCTGGTCACCTGCTCGACCATCGGCGCGACCGCGGAGTCACTGGCTCCGGCGCTCGGCGCCCCGGTGCTCCGGGTGGACCGGCCGATGGCGGCCGCCGCGGTACGGGCGGGGGCCCGGATCGCCGTACTGGCCGCCCTGGAGTCCACCCTCGCCCCGACCGGGGAGCTGCTGGCCGAGGAGGCCGGTGAACGGCCCGTGTCGGTCACCTCGCACCTGGTCGCCGGGGCCTGGGACCGCTTCGAGGCGGGGGACACCGCCGGCTACCTCGCCCGCGTCGCCGAGGCCGCCGACGCCGTCACCGGCGCCGACGTCATCGTGCTGGCCCAGGCCTCCATGGCCGGGGCCGCGGACCTGGCCACGGGCCCGGTCCCGGTGCTCTCCAGCCCGGCTCCGGGCCTGGCCGCGGGCCTGGCGATGTACTCGACCCGGTAGGGCAGGCATATCGTCCGGAATCGCGGGAAGGTGGGCCATATGGTGCGAAAGCGAAACGCAGAAGATACGCAGCCGCCCGTCCCGGGGCCGGGACCCTTCCCCGATCCCGAGCCCATTCCGCGGCCCGTGCCGCCCGTGCCGGCCCCGGTGCCGGAACCCGACCCGGTCCCCGCCCCGCCGGGGCCCGCGCCGATCCCGCAGCCCGGACCCCTGAGCTAGTACCGGGCAGCGTCTTGTCGATCATTCGTCGAGCCGGATGAGGGTGCCGCCGAGGACGGTCGCGGCGTCGGGTTCGGTCCGTTCCAGCACACCGCCCGCCACCCGGATGGGGCCGATGGCGGTCTCGGCCTGCGTGCAGTCGTTACGGGCGTACCTGCCGGGCTGCCTGAGCGGGTGGGGCGATCATGATTTCGCTTCCGAGGCGGGTGTCCTTGTACAGGGTGGTCTCGCCGTCGTTCCAGCGGATGATCAGGTCGTTGGTGAGTCCGTCACCCGTGTACTGGCCGGTGGTCATGATGACGCTGTGGGTCCAGGTCTTGTCGGGGCCGTGGATGGGCTGCTCGCTGCCGAGGCCGCCGGTGGTGGTGCCGACGTGGTTGTTGAGCGCGCCGCTGGACCAGCGGACCATCAGGTCGGTCACGTAGGTGGCGGCGTTGAAGCGGCCGGCGGCGATCTGGGTGGCGTGGCTCCAGATGGATCCGGAGGCCGCCATCTCGGTTCCCCCGTCGAGGCCGTGGGAGCCGACGTCGCCGTGCAGGGTCATCCGCGTCGTCCCAGCGCACCATGAGGTCGAACTGGTTGGAGCTGGTGAAGTCGCCGGCCGTGATGGTGGCGACCGGCTTCCAGTCTGCGTTGGGTGCCAGGAGCTGGCGCTCGGGGCGGAATCCGCCGTTGCCGTCGCCGGGGTAGAGGGTGCCTTCGCCGTCGGTCCAGATGACGAGCAGGTCGCTGTGCCCGGTGCCGGAGAAGTCTCCGGAGGCTATCTGCTTGGCATGCTTCCACGTCTCGCCGCTGCCGGGCAGGACGGGGTCGTCCGCCGGAGGCTGGTAGGAGCCGCGATGGACGTTCTTCGGTCCGATGCCGTTGTCGGCGTCGTTGTAGAGGTCTTGGGCGTCCTTGCCGCCGCCCATGCCGCCGACGTTCCCCATGACCTGTCCGGTGCGTGCCGAGGCGTTGTACCCCTTTGATCCATGGGCCGCCGGAGACGTCCGGCCCGTGGACGCAACCGCAGTGAAGCCGTTACCCGGCTCATCCTCGTCCTCGGCCCGAGACTCGGCCGGCGCCCCCGCAGGCACCCCCGAGGCGTGACACCTTCGACGGGCTGGCCATGGTCGGAACGTTCTGCTTCGACGGCCGGCCCCTCAACGGCAAGAGCACGTACTGCGCGGGCAGCGTCATACGCGACCCACCCCGCTGGGGGCCGGGGTGAGGAGGGGGTCCTGAGCGAGGCGATAGCGCAGAAAACGAGACGTAATAGTCCGTCATTTCGACGAGGGAGCAGACTGTGTATCGGTTTGAAAGATCGTCAATGGAAATGAAAAAGGGTTCAAATGGGCGTGAATTGGATGAAGATCGGTCTGGCCGCCTCGCTTGCGCTGGTGCTGTCCGGGATGTCAGGCGGCGCCTTAGCGGCGCCCGCCGCGGATCCGCCCCGGCCCATGCCCAGTGGTGCGGAGCTGCCTGTGACGCGGGGGGAGCGGATCAGCGTTTCGACCGAGGCGATGGTCTCCGGGGACGCCCGGAACGGTGTCCGGGTGGTCTCCCCCGCCTTCGTGGCGGACGGGACCCTGCGCATGGACGACCGACTCCTCACGGCAGTCGTGACGGTGTCCTGCGCGGCCGCTCCCGGTTCCTACGAGGTGCGGTTCGGCTCGCCCGTCGGCGACGAGAACGTGTCCAAGATCGACCGGTTGTGGGGGAGCGTGCGGGTGGCACCGGCTGAAGCGGCGGAACGGGAGGCGTGCGAACGGCGGGTGGCGGAACTGCCGCCGGTGTCCCAGGAAGAGCGCTGGCCCGAGGACATCGGATGGCCTGCGACACCGTGGGACGTGCGTTCGGTGCGGGCCGGGGAGCGGATGACGGCCTCGGACGGCGTCGCCATGGCGAGCGACGGGGAGGTCACGCTGTCATCCCCCGCCTTCACGCGGTCGGAGGTGATGCGCGGTGCGAAACTGGTGTCCGCCGTCGTTCGGATCCGGTGCGACGCGCAGCCCGGGCTCTACGCCGTGCGCTGGAACGAGCGGGGCAGGAAGGCGAAGATCTGGGCCCGCTACAGGGTGGTGGACACCGCAGCCCCGGGCTGCCAGGACCCGGTGGCCGCACCCCAGGCGAGCGCGGTCCGGCGGGCGGCTCCCTGGCTGCTTGGCGGCGCGGCGGCTCTGACCGCATCGGGCGCCGTCGGCTATGCCTACCTCCGGCGCCGTAAGGCTTCCCGCTGACGCCGGTGGTGCTGTTCCCCCGGTGAGGGATCCACGCCCATCTCAACGCGGCGTGGCTCAGCGGAAGTACGTGCGGCCGCAGGGGCGGAGCCCGGCATTTCGGTTTTGGCTACGGCCGAAAAAGTCTGAGCCGACGGTGCGGCGGTATCCAGTACGTCACAGCGGCTTGAAATCGCTTACCTTTTCGCGTTCGCGCGGTGGATGGTTGAGTACGGGCATGCAGGTCACCGTCGGCGGCGCATCTCGGCTCCGATTTTGAGAGGTTGCGGAATGAATGCTCTAACCGCCCTGGCATCGGCTGCTTTCGGCTCCACCGTGTACCTCGCGACGCTCTCGACCGTGACATGGCTGAACCGGCTGGCCCCGCGTGCCAAAGTCACGGGCCTGCTCGTGACCGGCATGGTTCTGTGCGCAGTCATCGGGATCACCGCGTTCGCGAGCCAGAGCGTCGTGCTCGGGTTCATCGTGGGCGCCGGCCTGACACCACCCGTACACCGGTGGATCCTGCAACTGCGCAAGCCGGTCGCCGGTTCTTGACCTTCCGGCTCGCGGCCCTGCAGATCTTGCCGCTGGTCGCACTCGCCGGTGTCCTTGGGGCTGCGGGCCCGTTCGACGGACGCCCGCAGGGCCTCGATGAGGTACACGGCGCCCTGCCGCGATCGTCCGAGGGCTCGTTCGTCGAGCCCCCTTCGGCGGCGGCATGCGGGTGGGCCCGCACGATCGGGGAGTCGATCGCGACCAGCTGGTCCACTTCACTCCATGGTGTGCCGCGGCCGCACCGCCCGGGCGGGTCCCGCCGTGGCGCACCGGTGCGGAATGTGAACACGGTGCCTTCGAGTACCTGACGGTGATCACGCCACCGGCCAACAACGGCGCGATCACCGCCCACGCGGCATCGGACGACTCGGCTTCCCCCACGACCGGACCGACGACCCGTCGATGGGCAAGACGCCCGCCTGGTACGACGAGCGGTCTACGACGTGCGGACCTCGGAGCGGTCGCCGCTCCAGAGGGTGTGGAACGAGCCCTCGCGGTCGGTCCGCCGGTAGGTGTGCGCGCCGAAGAAGTCACGCTGCCCCTGGGTGAGGGCCGCGGGCAGCCGCTCCGCGCGCAGCGCGTCGTAGTAGGCCAGTGAGGCCGCGAAGGCGGGGACCGGGATGCCCTGGCGCACCGCCGCCACCAGCACGGACCGCCAGCCGTCCTGGGCGGCCGCGATCTCCTCGGCGAAGTGCGCGTCCGCCAGCAGGCTCGGCAGCTTCGGCCGCGCGTCGTACGCCGCCCGGATCCGGTCCAGGAACGCGGCCCGGATGATGCATCCGCCGCGCCACAGCGAGGCCACGGCGCCCAGGTCCACGTTCCAGCCGTACTCCTCGCTGCCGGCCCGGATCTGGTGGAAGCCCTGGGTGTACGAGACGATCTTCGACGCGTACAGCGCCTGCTCCACCTCGGCGGCGAAGGCCTCCGCCGCCTCCGGCGCGAGTGCGGCGGCCTTCGGGCCCGCGAGCCCCCGGGCGGCACCGCGCAGGTCCGTGTGGCCCGAGACCGCGCGGGCGAAGACCGCCTCGGCGATCCCCGACACCGGTACCCCGAGGTCGAGGGCGATCTGCACGGTCCAGCGGCCGGTCCCCTTCTGCTCGGCGGCGTCGGCCACCACGTCGACGTACGGGAGCCCGCTCGCGGGGTCCGTGTGGGCGAGCACCTCCGCCGTGATCTCGATCAGGTACGAGTTCAGGCGCCCCCGGTTCCACGCCCGGAAGGTCTCCGCGATCTTCGCGGGGGAGTAGCCCGCGACCTCGCGCAACAGGTGGTAGGCCTCGGCGATGAGCTGCATGTCGGCGTACTCGATGCCGTTGTGCACCATCTTGACGAAGTGTCCGGCGCCGTCGGGCCCCACGTGCGAGGTGCACGGCGTGCCGTCGGCGGCCTTCGCGGAGATCTTCTCCAGCAGCGGCCCGAGGGAGGCGTACGACGTGGTCGAGCCGCCCGGCATGATGCTGGGGCCCAGCAGCGCGCCCTCCTCGCCGCCGGAGATGCCCACACCCACGAAGTGCAGGCCCCGCGACCGCAGTTCCCGCTCGCGGCGCCGGGTGTCCTCGAAGTGCGCGTTGCCGCCGTCGATGATGACGTCGCCCTCCTCCAGGAGCGGGGCGAACTCGCGGATCACCGCATCGGTCGGCTCCCCGGCCTTCACCATGATGACGATGCGCCGGGGGCGCTCCAGCGCGTCGACGAACTCCTTCGCCGACTCCGCCGCCACGAAGGAGCCCTCGTGCCCGAACTCCTCGACCAGCGCGGTGGTCTTGGCGGCGGTGCGGTTGTGGACGGCGACGGTGAACCCGTTGCGGGCGAAGTTGCGGGCGAGGTTGCTGCCCATGACAGCGAGTCCGGTGACGCCGATCTGGGCTGTGCTGGTGCTCATCGGTGCGCTCCTGCTTGCTTCGGTGTGCCTTCGGTGGGCGGGGAGCACCGAAGCTACCCCCACGCGGACCCCGGTGGATCTTTTACTCACGGAGATACAGTCAAGTTCCTTTGGCATGCGCCCCGTTGCGCCTCTTGTCACGCTGTGATCGCGACGTTAAGTTGTGCGGTTCCTGATGTCTTCGATGGGGGCTCCCATGGGTGTACGGGGCCGGCACCGCCGGTATCAGCCGAGCAGCATCAACCGGGCCTCACTGGCCGTGACCGCCGGCGGGGCCGGGATCGCGCTCCCGCTGATCGGGGCCGGCGTCGCCCACGGGGCCTCCGTGGACACGTGGAACAAGGTCGCTTCCTGCGAGTCGACGAACAACTGGCGCATCAACACCGGCAACGGCTACTACGGCGGCCTCCAGTTCAGCCAGAGCACCTGGCGGGCCTTCGGCGGCACCGCCTACGCCCCGCGCGCCGACCTGGCCACCAAGGACCAGCAGATCGCGGTCGCGGAGAAGGTGCTCAAGGGGCAGGGGCCCGGCGCCTGGCCCAACTGCGGGAAGCAGGCCGGACTCACGCGCAGCGGCCCGGCGCCCGCCGTCACCCCGCAGACGCAGACACAGGTCCAGGTACAGGCTCCCGTGGTGCGGACGGCCCCGGAGCAGGGCACCGGACCACGCCCGACGGGGACCTCCGTCCTGCCGAACCCGTACGTCGTCGCGCCCGGCGACTCGCTCTCCGCGATCGCCACCGACCAGCACGTCGAGGGCGGCTGGCAGGCGCTGTACGAGACCAACCGGACCACCATCGGCGGCAACCCGAACCTGATCTTCCCCGGCCAGCGGCTCACCCTGCGGGTCACCACGGCGCCGGCCCTGCCGCCGCCGCCCAGGCAGGACCCCGAGAAGCCGCCGCGGACCGCCGACCCGGTGACCCCCGTGGAGCCGACCGCCGAGAAGCCCGCCGAGAAGCCCGCGCCCAAGCCCGCCGAGAAGCCGGCCGAGAAGCCAGCCCCGGAGCCCGCCTCAGCGCAGCAGAAGCCGGATGCGGGCGGATTCTCCGCCCCCGTCGACGCGGCCCTCGGCACCGCGTACCGCGTCTCGGGATCCTCCTGGTCCAGCGGCTACCACACGGGCGTCGACTTCCCGGTGGCGACCGGCACCACCGTCAAGTCGGTGGGGCCCGGCGAGATCGTCTCCGCCGGCTGGGCCGGGGCCTACGGCTACCAGGTCGTCATCCGGCACACCGACGGCCGGTACTCCCAGTACGCCCACCTCTCCGCGCTCGGCGTCAAGGCCGGCCAGCAGGTCTCCGGAGGCCAGCGCATCGGCCGCTCCGGCTCGACCGGCAACACCACGGGCCCGCACCTGCACTTCGAGATGCGCACGGGACCCGGCTACGGATCCGATATCGACCCGCTCAAGTACCTCCGCGGCCACGGGGTCCGCATCTGACCCGCGCACGTGCGAGGGCACGACGGTGAGCAGGATCAGGCCTGCCGCCGCGAGCGCGGCGCTGGCCACCGCCGCCGTCGTGCCCGCGGCCCCGTACCGGAAGCCCTCGTCGAACAGCGTGATGCCGACCGTCGCCGCCACCACCGGGTTGACCACCGTCACCGTGGCCAGCGGCGCGGTCAGCCCGGCGCCCCGGTAGGCCGCCTGCGACAGCAGCAGCCCGCCGGCCGCCAGTACCGCGATCGCGGCGAGGTCGGGCCACCGGCCGGACAGGGCGTCCGGCCCGAAGTCCTCCGCCACCGCCTTGGTGAACACCGAGGCCATGCCGAAGGCCGTACCGGCCGCCGCGGCCAGCAGCACGCTGTGCAGCACCGCCCGGTGCATCCGGTGCGCCGCCAGGAACAGCACCAGGACCGCCCCCGCGGTCACCACGAGCAGCACCCGCCGTTCGTCCCCCGCCAGCGCCTGCCCGGCCCGTCCGTTCCCGCCGGTCAGCGCCAGCAGCCCGGCCAGGCCGACCGTGGCCAGCACCGCCCCGCGCCAGGCGGCCGCGCCCGCCCGGCGCCGTACGAAGAGGGCCGCCATGGGCAGGGCGAAGACGATGGTCAGGGCGCCCAGCGGCTGGACCAGGCTCAGCGGCCCGTACGCGAGGGCCACCACGTGCAGCAGCGCACCGAGGCCGTTCAGCCCCACCGCCACCCACCACACTCCCCGGCGCAGCGGGGCGTACCGGCGGCCCGGCGTGCTCGCCGCGACCCGTTCCTGGACGATCGCGCCACCCGCGTACGCCAGAGCGGACACGAGGCAGAGCAGGACCGACAGCGCCAGTGCACTCATAAGGTCCACAATGCCCGACCCACCTGCGCTATTCCTCCGTCCACAGGTGGTGATCAGTCATACTCCAGACGTAGTACGGGAGTACGCAGCGTGGCCTCGCGGGCAGCGGAAAGCGACCCCTTCCCCGGTCCGGCGGCCACCCTTTCGCCGCGCAGGGTGACGTTCCGTTCGCGGTGGGTGAGGGCGGCGGGAGCGGGTTTGGCTCCGGGCGTATGGGATCCGTACAGTTGCCCTTTTGAGGACTTCCGCAGCAGGCGGATGCGGACGAGTGATCAAGGAACGGCAGCGGCAATGACGGTGACCGAAGACAGCCAGGACTACGGCCACGACTCCGGGCCCGCCTACGGGCCCGGCATCGACCCCGACCGGCTGGCCCTCTGCCTCAGCGTGCTCGACGAGCTGGACAAGCTCGACGTCGACCACCCCGACGCGATCACCGTACGCCGCGCCACCGCCGGCCTCTACCGGACGGTCAAGCAGCGCCGCCGCCAAGAGCGCCGCGCCGCCAAGACCGCCAACGACAAGGCCGTCACCGAGGCCACCGCCACCGGCTCCGCCGAGCGCATCGACGACGAGACCGAGGGCATCCTGCCCTCCTCGGTCACGGAGGCCGGCCGGATCGCCGGGATACTCCAGCGCCCGCGCTCCTGCTACGTCTGCAAGACGCGGTACGTCGAGGTCGACTACTTCTACCACCAGCTCTGCCCGGGGTGCGCCGCCGAGAACCGGACCAGGCGGGAGGCCCGCGCCGACCTGACCGGCAAGCGCGCGCTGCTCACCGGCGGCCGGGCCAAGATCGGCATGTACATCGCGCTGCGGCTGCTGCGCGACGGCGCCCACACCACGATCACCACGCGCTTCCCCAAGGACGCCATCCGCCGCTTCAAGGCGATGGAGGACTCCGCGGACTGGATGCACCGCCTGGAGGTCGTCGGCATCGACCTGCGCGACCCGGCCCAGTCGGTGGCCCTCGCCGACCAGGTGGCCGCGGCCGGTCCGCTCGACATCCTGATCAACAACGCGACGCAGACCGTGCGCCGCCTGCCCAGCGCCTACGCGGCGCTCGTCGAGGGGGAGGCCGCCCCGCTGCCCGCCGGTGAGCTCCCCGCCCACCACGTCATCGGCGCCTTCAACTCCGGCGCGGTCGACGGCCTGGCGGCGCTGCCCGTCGGGGTGAGCGGGCTCGAGGCGCAGAAGGTCGCCGACCTCGCCCTGGTCGCGGGCAACGCCAGCCTGGAGCGGCACCTCGCCGGCACGGCCATCGACGCGGGCGGCCTGCTCCCCGACGTCGTCGAGAGCAACACCTGGGTGCAGACCATCGACCAGATCTCCCCGGTGGAGCTGCTCGAGACCCAGCTGTGCAACTACACGTCGCCGTTCATCCTGATCAGCGCACTTCGGCCGGCCATGGCGGACGCCGCCCGGAAGGCGGCCAACGGGCGGGCGTACATCGTCAACGTCTCGGCCATGGAGGGCGTCTTCAGCCGCGGCTACAAGGGTGCGGGGCACCCGAACACCAATGCCGCCAAGGCCGCGATGAACATGGTGACGCGGACCAGCGGCCAGGAGATGTTCCAGACCGACCGCATCCTGATGACCTCGGTCGACACCGGCTGGATCACCGACGAGCGTCCGCACTTCGACAAGCTGCGCCTCGCCGAGGAGGGCTTCCACGCCCCGCTCGACCTGGTCGACGGCGCGGCCCGGGTCTACGACCCGATCGTCCGCGGCGAGGCCGGCGAGGACCTGTTCGGCGTCTTCCTGAAGGACTACGCCCCGGCGAACTGGTAAATCCGGAGCCCCTCCCGTCCTACCGGGCCCGGTACGGCCCGCTCGGCCCCTTCGACCCCCTCGGCGCACCGAGGGGGTCGATCGCGTTCCCGGGGGACCCGACCCGGCAGGACCCGGCCGCGACCAGTTCCAGCAGCGGCTGCCAGTCCTCCAGCACACCCGCGTCCAGGCCGGCCGCGGTGGCGGCGTCCCGGGCCTGGCACAGGGTGGCCACCGCCTCGGTGTCGTCGCCGTCGCCGTCGTCGTCGTCACTGTCCGGGTGGGGCCGCTCCGGCGACTGCAGCCGTACCAGCCGGGCCACCCGCTCGCCGAGCAACGGGCGGATCGACTCCGCCGCCACCCCCACGGTAACCGTCCCGTCACTCAGACGGAGCAAATGCCCGAGGCGGTGCACCAGGCCCGCGATCTGCAGTTCCTTGTCGAAGGGGTGCGAGCGGCGCAGCAGGGCCGCGGTCCGCAGGCCCCGGTCGTCAGGGTCGGCGCGCAACAGCTCCATCAGCTCCAGCACGCTTGTGACGTAAGGGACTTGAGCCTCGGGCACTCCGGACCTCGCCACCGCCGACCCCCTCCGTCACACCGCGCACGTCCGGGGTCGAGCAGATCAGCCGTCACGTACCCGCAGAGCCACGACTTGCTGAACTAGGAGCGAAAGTAAGAGGGCGCAGCGGATTTTGCCTTCCTATCGAGCGGAGGTCCGCTCATATGTGTACTCTGGGGCATCAAGACGGCCCCCATCCGGGCCGCGCTCCACTAAGGCGCCACCGCGTCCGGAAACCTTTCATCCCTTGCCCGGCGCGCGGTCCGCTTACCGGGTTACGCGACACGAAGGAGTGCGCGGTGACTGAGAAGACAAAGCCCGAACCGACGGTGATCGAGCGGACGGGAACGCGGGCGAAGCCCCGGACCGACGAGCTCGGAAGCCTCGAGGTCTGGGCCCGATCCGCCCCGATCCGGCTGGCCGGGTACGAGGACGACCTGGCGGAAGCGCACATCCTGCCCGGTATCGACTAGTCCGCACAGCGGTGCCAAGCGCCCCCGTGCCCACGCGCACCGGGGGCGCTGCCCTGCCCGCAGCGGTTCCCGCCCGCCTCCGCCGCCCGGCCCGGTCCCGGTGGAGTTCCCCTCCCGGCTACGCCCTGAGCGTCTTCGCCGACGGCGATCACCGCTTCCGCCGCTGTGCCCGCCCCGGCAGGCTGGCGGGCATGAAACTGCTGATGCTGGGTGGTACCGAATTCGTCGGACGCGCGATCACCGAGGACGCCCTGACCCGGGGCTGGGAGGTGACCGTCTTCCACCGGGGGCACCACACGCCCCCGCCGGGCACCTCCGCCCTCCACGGGGACCGCACGGCCCCCGGCGGGCTGGCCGCCCTCACCGCCGGCGAGTGGGACCTGGTCGTCGACACCTGGGGCGGCGCCCCCACCGCGGTCCGCGACAGCAGCCGCCTGCTGCGCGACCGGGCCGGGCGGTACGCGTACATCTCCAGCCGCTCGGTGTACGCCTATCCCGCCCCGGCCGGCCTCGCCGAGGACGGCGCCCTGGTCGCGGGCTCGCCGGACGCCGGGCCGACCGCCTACGCCGAGGACAAGCGGGGCGGCGAACTCGCCGTCCTGGACGCGTTCGGGGACCGCGCCCTGATGGTGCGCGCCGGGCTGATCCTCGGCCCGTACGAGAACGTCGGCCGGCTGCCGTGGTGGCTGGACCGCACCGCACGCGGCGGCCCGGTGCTCGCTCCGGGTCCGCGGGAGCTCCCGATCCAGTACATCGACGTACGCGACCTCGCGCACTGGACCCTGGACGCCGCCGCGGCGGGGCGCTCGGGCGCCTACAACCTGGTCTCCCCGTCCGGGCACGCCACGATGGGCGGACTCCTCGACGCCTGCGCCGCCACCACCGGGGCCGGCGCCGAACTGCGCTGGACCGACCCGGCCCGGCTCCTGGACGCGGGCGTGCAGCCCTGGACCGAGCTCCCGGTCTGGGTCCCCGAGGGCGAGGCCTACGACCACATGCACCGCGGGGACGTCTCCAAGGCGCTGGCGGCCGGGCTGACGTGCCGGCCGGTCGAGGAGACCGTGGCCGACACCTGGGCCTGGCTGCGCACGCTCGGCGGAGTCGCGCCGCAGCGCCCCGACGTGCCGGCCAAGGGCATCTCGGCGGAGCGGGAGGCCGCGCTACTCGGGCTCTGAGCGGCGCGCGTCGGCGAGGCGGGTCGGCGGAAGGTACTCGCGCACGAGCGTGCGGTGCCACCAGGCGCCCGTCTCGCGCAGCTCCCGCCAGGTGGTGAACCGGTAGCGGTACAGCAGGGCGCGGACATGGACGGGCGGGGCGTCCGGGAACGGGTTGTCGCGCAGCAGCCGCAGCGTGTCCCGGTCGCCCGCCAGCAGCCGCTCCACGAACGGCCCGAACCAGTCCCGCGCGTAGTCGGGGGAGATCGCGGCGAACCACATCAGCCAGTCCAGCCGCAGGTGGTACGGGGCGAACTGGCGCGGAAGGCGGCCCGGTTCCCCCGGCTTGCCCTTGAAGCCGTACTCGCGCCAGTCCCCGTCGGCGCGCGGCATCCGGTCCGCGGTGCCCTCCACCGCCACCTCCATCCGGACCCGGCCGACCGAGCCGAAGGCCCCGTAGGTGTTGACCAGGTGCAGCGCGTCGAAGGAGCGGTTCATCACCTGGCGGCGCGAGACCATGTTGAGCACCGGGTGCCGGCTGAGGTACAGGACGAGTACGGTCACCGCGCACACCAGGACCACGAACCACACGGGACCCGTGTGCGAGGCGGCCGCCGGGGGAGCGCCCGCGAGCCCGGTGAAGTCCACGGCCGAGACGGCCAGCGTGATCGTCAGCCAGTTCAGCCAGGCGAAATTGCCCGAGAGCACCAGCCACAGCTGCGTCGCGATGATGATCCCGGCGGCGTACGAGGCCACCGGCTGCGGGGTGAACAGCAGTACCGGGACGATCAGTTGGGTCACGTGGTTGGCCGCGCACTCCACCCGGTGCAGCGGTTTCGGCAGATGGTGGAAGAACCAGCTCAGCGGCCCGGCCATCGGCTGCGTCTCGTGGTGGAAGTACAGGCAGGTCAGCTTGCGCCAGCAGGGGTCCCCGCGGATCTTGATCAGCCCGGCCCCGAATTCCACGCGGAAGAGCACCCAGCGCAGCAGCCACAGCACCAGTACGGGCGGACCGGCCCGCGCGTTGCCGAGGAACACGGCGAGGAAGCCCACCTCCAGCAGCAGCGACTCCCAGCCGAAGGAGTACCAGGTCTGCCCCACGTTCACGATCGAGAGGTAGAGCAGCCACAGCACGGCCCACGTGGCCATGGCCGCGCCCAGCGGCACCTCGTCCCCGGCCCCGGCGGCCAGCGCCGCGGCCAGCGCCGCGCCGCCCCAGGCGCAGCCCGCGAAGAGGCGGTCGGAGTAGCGCAGTTGGAAGAGGCTCGGGGCGCGCCGGAAGGGCACGTACCGTACGTAGCGCGGTACGGGCGTCATGCCGTGCGCCCCGATCAGGGCCCGGAACTGCAGGGCGGCCCCGAGGAAGGCGACGAGGTAGACCCCGGCCAGGGCCCGCTGGAAGACCAGCCGGGCGAGCCAGTATCCGGGCGCCGTGAACCAGTCCATCGCCTCCAGTATCGGACCGGTCAGCCGGTGGCTGCCAGCTTGCGCAGGTGGTGGCCGAGCAGGCGGGCGTAGGACAGCTGGAGGAAGGGGACCACCGGGCCGGCGAGGCGGGTGTACCAGGCGTTCGGGCGGCTGAAGGCGGTGACCGTGAACCACACCGTGCCGTCCGGGTCCATGTCCACGATGAAGGACTCCTCCCCGCACTCGGGGTGCCCGGCCAGGGTTCCGTAGGCGAAACCGATGCGGGCGGGCTCGTACGCGGTCCAGATCACCTCGCACGGAGCCTCGATCCGCAGCGGCCCGAGGCCGATCCCGACGATCACCCGGCTGCCGGGCCGGACCGCGCCGGCGTCGGCCCGCACGCGCATGCCCGAGGTCCGGTGGGCCTCGAAGGTGGTGATCGCGGTTCCGGCGGCCTCGAAGACGGCCCGGCCGTGCCCGAGGCGGGTGCGGTGGCCCAGGTGGTTGTATCCGGCGGGTAGTGGCCGGTGGGCCGTCGCGCCCCGGTCGGGGTAGCTGACGGTGTCCCGGCCGGCGCTGATGAGGCGGGTCATGGCGAGGTCTCCACTCGGTCGGTGGTGGCAATGGTGCGTGGCCGGTGGTCCGGGCGGTCGGCGAGGCGGGTGTCGGCGGCCAGCCGGCGCCAGGCGAGCACCGAGCACAGGGCGAATCCGAGGGCGTTGCCGAGGCCGTGGGTGGCGGCCATCCAGGTCAGCGTGGGGTGGGTGATCCCGGTGGCCTCGCCCACCGCCCACCACAGGGCGAGCAGCATGGTGGCCACGAGCACGGCCGCCGAGGTGGCGAGCAGGGTCCGTGTGGTCCGGTCCGCGCCGGCGGGCCGGACCTCCCGCCAGGTGGGCAGGGCCACGGCCCACATCCCGCCGGTCAGGACCACCGCGCCCAGCAGTTCGGCCCAGTCGTCGACGAAGTAGCCGAGGAGGACGAGCAGGGTGCCCGCCGGGACGCTGTACGCGGCCCAGCGCGCGAGGCCGCCGGTTCCGGCGCGGCCGCCCACGGCGCGGCACACCAGCCCGGCGACCAGGGCGGCGGTGAACCCGGCGAAGTGGAAGTGGGGCACCGTCAGCGCCAGGATGTCGAGGTCGAAACCGAAGAGCCGGTACCCGGCACGCTCGGCGACCAGCGCGGTGGCGGCGATCGACGGCGAGACCAGCGCGGTGGCGACGGCGATCGCGGGCGGGGTCAGGGAGCGGGTCCTCGGCAGCAGGACCGGGGCCCGGGCGGCGAGCGCCAGGCAGGCCGCCGCGTACAGCGCGGCGAGCGCGGTGGCGGGCAGTCCGCGGGGCAGCCACAGGCACAGGGCTCCGGGTGCGGCGGCGAGCGGCCAGAGGCGGGCCGTGCGCAGGAGCCGGGCCGGGTCGATGAGCCGCAGGCCGGCCGGGACGACGTAGAGCATGCCCAGGGTGACGATCACGTTCACCAGTGCCGTCACCCTGGACTCCCCCCAACGCTGCGGTCCAACGCCTTGAACGCGTTCAACTCGCGGTCGTGAGCCTACGACGTTCCTTGAACATGTTCAAGGTGCGCTCCGGTTGCGGCTCCCGCGCGGATGCGGCAGACAAGAGGGGAGCAACCGGGGCGAACAGGGAGATTCAAGTGAACGGACCGTCACTTCCGACACCACGTCAGGCATCGAGGCGTCATGCACCCGCCGGAGCCGCCCTCTTCGCCCTCCTCGGCCTCCTCGCAGCGGCGTGCGGCAGCCCGGAGCAGCCGGCGGGCGCCCCCGGAGCCGAGAGCCAGGAGGTCTACCTCCAGCCCGTGGCCTCCGTCGGCCCCGACCCCTTCACCGCCTCCTCGGCCACCGCCGAGTCCGCCCCCGTACAGCCCCCGCTGCCCAACCCGACCGGCCAGGGCATCCGCACCGTCAACGCGGCCACCCCCGGCCTGTACGGAGGTACCCAGCGGCTCGGCAGCTGCGACGTGGAACAGCAGGTCCGCTTCCTGACCGAGGACAAGGCCAAGGCCCAGGCCTTCGCCGAGGCGTCGAACATCGAGGTGGGGAAGATCCCCGAATTCCTGCGCGGCCTGACCCCCGTCGTCCTGCGCGCCGACACCCGCGTCACCAACCACGCCT
Organism: Streptomyces nojiriensis; assembly: GCF_017639205.1. Taxonomy (NCBI): domain Bacteria; kingdom Bacillati; phylum Actinomycetota; class Actinomycetes; order Kitasatosporales; family Streptomycetaceae; genus Streptomyces; species Streptomyces nojiriensis. The sequence continues at coordinate 7,727,575 of NZ_CP071139.1, forward strand.
TCCGCGACGGCGCCGCCGACGGCTTCCAGTCCGTCCTGCAGGCCGGCACCGCCGTCCTCGTGGACGAGCACGGCATGCCCCGGGTCCGCTGCGGCTGCGGAAACCCGCTGGCCTCCCCGCGCACCGCCAAGGGATCCCCGGTGCACAAGGGCGATCCGTGGAGCGGTTACCAGGCCAACCAGGTCGTCGTCATCGAACCGACGGCCCACGTGATCAACAACCTGGTGATCGTCAACATCGCCGACAACACCTGGATCGAGCGCAAGCGGGGCGACGACGGCGCACAGGACCGGGTCCCGAAGGCGCCGCCCCCGTACGACGCGTCCGCCGGCATCCCGGACGGGCCCGTCACCCCGCAGGGGTCCGCGTCCGGCGACCCCTGCCCGCCGGACCAGGCCTCACCGGCCTCGCCGAACGCTCCCACCGCTCCGGCGCCGGGGGCAACGGACTGCCCGCAGGGCTCGCAGAGCTCAGCCGGCGGGAACCTGCCGCGGAACCCGGGCAAGCCGTCGAACCCCTCCACCCGGCCGCTGAACCCGGAGCAGCCGCAGCGGCCCCAGCAGCCGCCGTCCGGCAATCCCTCGGACCCCTTGGCCGGCCTGCCGCCGCTGGACCCCGGTGAGCTGGGGCTGCTTCCCCTGGACCCCGACGGATCGGGCCCGCTGCCCGCCGACCCCGCCGCCCCCGTCGATCCGCACAACCCGGACATCCCGTCCGACCCGTACGCCCCTTACAACCCGGCCGACCCCAACGCCGTCCCGGACCCGGACCTGCAGCCGCAGCCCTCGGACGGAGGCCTTCCGCTGGAGAGCGCCTGACCGGCCCGTGTGTCATGGTGGATCGGTGCCGACCACCGTATCGCTGCCGGACGACTGGCCCGCACACCCGGACCGGTCGCTCTCGCTGAACCGCATGGGCAGTTTCGACTGGGACCTGATCACCGGTCTCATGCACATGGACGAAGCCGCCCTCGACGTCTTCGACACGACTCCCGACGAGTACGACGGCCGGCCGGAGTCGCTCAACCCGCGCGTTCCCGCCACCGAGGGCGCCCGGCTCGACGCCCTCGTCTCCTCCGCCCTCAAGAGCGGCGAGGACAGCTACGGCGCCTACTTCCGCATCCGCTGCCACGACGGGCGGCTGCGCTGGACACACACCCAGGGCCGTGTCATGCGCGGCCAGGACGGCCGCGCGTACCGGATCATCGGCATCGTCCGGGACGCCACCGACGAGCTCAGCCACTCGGCGGAGCGGCTCGGCCTGGACGAGGAACGGCGCCGGCAGACCTCGGTGGTCGAGTCCACCACCGCCGCCCTCGCGCACGCCCGGACCGTGCAGGACGTCATCGACGTCATCGGCGACGCCCACGGACTGGAACGGCTCGGCTCGATGGGCATGGTGATGGGCCTCGTCGAAGCCGGCCGGATCCACCTGGTCGCCGAGGGCCCGGAGGACAGCTTCGTCCCCGGCACCCGCTACACCCGCATCGACGAGCAGTACCCGATGAGCGAGGTCGTCCGCTCGCTGGAACCGCGCTTCCTGGACTCGGCGCAGGAATTCGCCCGGGACTACCCCGGGCTCTGGGCGAAGATCTCGTACATGCGGATCTCGGCCGCCGCCTACCTGCCGCTCATCGCCCAGGCCCGCCCGATCGGCGCGATCGGACTGCTCTACCAGGACAAGGACGGCTTCACCCAGGAGGAGCGCAACCTGCTCGTCGCCCTGGGCAGCAGCATCGCGCAGAGCCTCCAGCGGGCCATGCTGCTGGAGCAGGAGCACGACCTGGCCGAGGGCCTCCAGCAGGCCATGCTGCCGCGGCGGATCCCCTCGGTGGCGGGTGGGGAGATCGCCGTACGCTACCGGTCCGCCCGGATGGGCCAGGACATCGGCGGCGACTGGTACGACGTCATCCCGCTGCCCGGCGGCCGGGTCGGCGCCGTCATCGGCGACGTCCAGGGCCACGACACGCACGCGGCGGCCGTCATGGGCCAGCTGCGGATCGTGCTGCGCGCGTACGCCGCCGAGGGGCACTCGCCCGGCACGGTCATGGCCCGGGCCTCGGTCTTCCTGCACGAGCTGGACACCGACCGGTTCGCGACCTGCACGTACGTGGAGGCCGACCTCTCGACGGGCGTCCTCCAGGTGGTCCGGGCGGGCCACATCGACCCGCTGCTGCGCACCCGCGACGGGGACTGCCACCGGCTCCCGGTATCGGGCGGGATGCCGCTCGGCCTCTCGGCGGAGTTCGGCCGCCTGGAGTACCCGGTGACCACGGTGGAGCTGGACCCGGGGGAAACGGTCCTGCTGTGCACCGACGGCCTGGTGGAACAGCCCGGCGCCGACCTCGACGACGGAATCCAGCTCCTGACCGGCCACATCCGCCGCGGACCGGCGGACCTGCAGCTCTTGGCGGACCTGCTGTGCGAGATCGTCGACGAACGGGGCGGGGACGACGACATGGCGCTGCTCCTGCTGCGCCGCCACGTGGTGGCCGCCCAGGAGGGCGGCGGCCGCCTCCAGCAGCACGTGGCACCGGGGGACCCGGAAGCCCTGGTGGCGGCCCGGCACATGATCGGCGCGGCGGTGCGGTCGTGGGGCGCACGGGAACGGGCCGACGAGATCGAACTGGTCGCGGACGAGCTGATCGTGAACGCCCTGATGCACACGGACGGCCCGGCGATCGTGACCCTACGGGTCCTGGCGGGCCCCCAGCGCCGGCTCCGGGTGGAGGTGGAGGACCGCTCCAGCGCACTGCCGCGCCGCCGCGAGGCGGGGGAGTCGGGCGTCTCGGGACGGGGCCTGATGCTGGTGGACCGCCTGGCGGACGTCTGGGGCGTGGAACCGCGGGGCGGCGGCAAATGCGTATGGTGCGAGTTCGTGATGGGCTGACCCTGACCCTGACCCTGACCCTGACCCTGACCGCGCCGGGGGCCGGGGCCGGGCGCTCCGCCGTCCTGCGGACCGTTGTCGGTGGTGGCTGGCAGGATCACCGGCATGTCAGAACCGACCCGCGCCATCACCGCGTACTGGGACGCCGCTGCGGCCGCGTTCGACGACGAACCCGATCACGGCCTGCGGCAGGAGCACACCCGCGCCGCGTGGGCCCGGCTGCTGAGCTCCTGGCTGCCCGCCGGTCCGGCCGGCGTCCTCGACGTCGGCTGCGGTACCGGGTCGCTGTCCCTGCTGCTGGCCGAGGCCGGGCACCGGGTGACCGGAGTGGACCTCGCGCCCCGGATGGTGGAGCGGGCCGAGGCCAAACTCGCCGCCGCGGGACTGACGGGACGCTTCCTCGTCGGCGACGCCGCCGATCCGCCGACCGGGCAGGAGCGGTTCGACGTCCTGCTCTGCCGGCACCTGCTGTGGACCCTGCCCGATCCCGGGGCGGCACTCCGCGCGTGGGTGGCGCGGCTCGTCCCGGGAGGGCGGCTCGTACTGGTCGAGGGGCGCTGGCGGGAAGCCGGCGAGAGCGGCGTGCCCTATGTCGCCGGAGCCGAATCGCTCCCCTGGCACGGCGGGATCACAGCGGGGGAGCTGGCCGCAGCGGTCCGGCCCCTGGTGTCCGGCCTGCGGATCGAACCGCTCAGCGGCGACGCCGAGTTGTGGGGCGGACCGGTCACCGACGAGCGGTACGCACTGATCGCCCGGATCTGACCCGGGCGACGAAGCCGTACGCGACCGGCGGCCCGCGGAAAGTCCGTTGCGGGCCCGGCCCCGCTCCGTGAGGATCTGGAGCGATGACCAACGCCATGGATGAAGTACGCCGATTCCTGAAGAAGGACGATCTGCCCGGAGCGGTACGCTCCCTTCGGCCGCACGCCGAGACGGCATCGATCACCGAACTCGCCAAGGCCGCGCGGGCCCTGGCCGACGCCGCCGGGTTCAAGGACCTGGCCGGAGCCGCCAAGGCCGCCGCCAAGCGGCCCGGCGAGCCCCAGGCCCTCTACGACTTCGGCTACGCCTGCGTCGAGCACGGCATAGCCTTCCTCGCCGTCGCACCGCTGCGCGAGGCACTCCGGATGCTCCCCGATTCGCGGCCGCTCCTCGCCGAGCTGGTGTCCGCACTCGAGGACGAGAACCGGCACACCGAGGCCGTCGCCCTGCTCTCCGGCCGCGGCCAGGAGCTGCCCGCCTGGCCCGAGACGTACCTCCTCGTGCACCACACCCTGCTCGCCGGAGACCTGGACACCGCCGCGCGCATCGGCCGCACCCTCCCCGCCCCCGAGGACCCGCAGTGGTCCGGCGCCCACGCCCGCCAGCAGCACCGGCTGCACCGCACCGACCGGGCCCGCCGGGCCCAGGGCGCGGCCGGCCATGCCGATCCGCTCGGCCGCGCCGACCTGCGCGGCTGGCACTACGGCCTGACCGGCGGACTGCTGGGCACCCTCTCCCCGTACGGCTGGGACGCCGGGATGACCGGCCGGTACGCCTACCTCGGGGACTCCCACGAGCAGTGCCGCCAGGGCCTCGCCCGCCTGGCACTCGCCCTGGAGGCCGCCGGCCGCCGCCCCGCCACGGTCTCGCTGCTGCCCGGCCGGTCCGACCGGATCCTCGGGCTCGCCGCCGCACGGGTGCTGGGGCTGCCCGCCGTACCGTACGAGCCCGCCCGTACGGACACCCTCGTCGTCGCCTACGACCTGACCGCGGCCGATCCGGACCTCCTGCGCACCCTGCACGCGCGCGCCGACGGTCAGATCCTGTCCGAGCACGCCACCCGCTGGACCGACCCGCCCGCCGTGAGCGCGGACTTCAGCACGCTGCTGTGCCAGTTCGTCTCCCCGCCGTGGAAGGACGACCCGCGGCCCGAGGAGGAGATCGCCCAGGACATCGCGCTGGCCGCCGCCGGCCCGGACGAGGGCGACGGCGCGACCCCGCCCGACCCGGACGGGGCCTTCCGCGCCTTCGTGACCGCCGTCCGCGACGGCTGGCTCACCGCGCCCCGCGACCGCGCCGCCTCGCCCGGCCCGGTGCCCAGCTCGCGCTTCGCCTGAGGCGGCGGCAGGCTGGGACCATGCCGGAGCTGCCCGAGGTCGAGGCCCTGCGGGAGTACCTCGACGAGCACCTCACCGGGCGGGTGGTCGAGCGCGTCCTCCCGCTGGCCGTGAGCGTGCTCAAGACGTACGACCCACCGCCGGCCGCCCTCGAAGGGCAGCCGGCCGGCACCCCCGCCCGGTACGGCAAGTTCCTGGCCCTGCCGGTCGGCGAGCTCCACCTCGTCACGCACCTGGCCCGGGCCGGCTGGCTGCGCTGGCAGGACACCCTGCCCGCGCAGCCGCCGCGCCCCGGCAAGGGGCCGCTCGCCCTGCGCGTCTCCCTCGTGGGCGGCGGTGGCTTCGACCTCACCGAGGCCGGTACCCAAAAGCGCCTCGCCGTGTACGTGGTCCGCGACCCGCAGGAGGTGCCCGGCATCGCCCGCCTCGGCCCCGACCCGCTCGCCGAGGGCTTCGACCGGGACGCCTTCGCCGCGCTGCTCGCGGGGGAGCGGCGCCAGATCAAGGGCGTGCTGCGGGACCAGAGCGTGATCGCGGGAATCGGCAACGCCTACAGCGACGAGATCCTGCACGCGGCCAGGGTCTCGCCGTTCAAGCTCGCCGCCTCCTTCACCGAGGAGCAGGTCACCCAGCTCTACGAGGCCGTGCGGAGCACCCTGGGCGAGGCCGTCGGCCGGGCCCACGGGGTGTCCGCGGGAGCGCTCAAGGCCGAGAAGAAGAGCGGCCTGCGGGTGCACGGCCGGGCCGGTGAGCCGTGCCCCGTGTGCGGGGACACCGTGCGCTCGGTGTCCTTCGCCGACTCCTCCCTGGAGTACTGCCCCACCTGCCAGACCGGCGGGAAGCCGCTCGCGGACCGGCGGCTCTCACGCCTCCTCAAATAGGCGGTCGCTGCGTAGACTCCGCGACCATGGCCGAGGAGCAACAGTCGCCGCCCCGGCGCGAGATCGTCACCGGGATCCCCCGGGGCGCCCGCCGCCGACCGCCCGCGCACACCCCCGCCCGCTCGGAGATCTCCGAGCAGACCACCCTCGGGGCCACCTATGTCCGGGCCCTGATGCGCAGCCAGCTACGGGCGGCCCTGGGCGCGTCGGCAGCGCTCGTATCGCTGATCGGGACCCTTCCGCTGGTGTTCGCCCTGTCGGGCGACGCGTCGGGGCCACTGGTCTGGGTGGCGCTCGGCCTGCTGGTGTATCCGGTGATGTGGCTCATCGCCCGGTGGTACGTCACCCGGGCGGAGCGCAACGAGGCGGACTTCACCGGCCTGGTGATGGACCCCGCCGACCGCGGCTAGCCGGTCGGTTCGTATCGGGCGTATCGGTTCATGTCGGCTCGTACGGTTCCACCGGGAGCGGGCCGAGGGGTTCGTGCGTGTGTCCCTTCGGTGAGCAGGCGGCGAACGGGCCCTGCCGGGGGTCCATCAGGACCCGCAGGTGGGGATCGGCGTGCTGGATCCACCATGTCGTCATGCCGAGGGCCGGATCGTGGCGCAGGTGCTCCCAGGCCAGCCAGAGCGAGGACAGCCGGGCCCCCGCCTCCGGGTGCTCCCACCAGAGCGGACACCAGGTCGCGGACGTCCCGTCCAGGGGGCGGCGGACCGTGACCGCCAGGTAGTCGGTGACGAAGGCGAAGACGTCGCTGAAATAGAACTCGGGCCCGTCGCCGTAGACGTCCGCCGCCGGCATGGGGAAGACGGAACGGGGTTCCGGCCTCGGCCTGGGCAGGGGGTACAGCGCCAGCAGCGAGCCGAGGGCGTCGTCGCTGCGCCGAAGCTCCGTCAGGAGCCAGCCCAGGAGGAGGTCCTGGGATTCGGCGACCTCGGCGTAGGCGTCCGCCGCGAGGGAGGCGACCAGTCGCTCCCTCCAGTCGCCCAACTGCCTTCTCCAGCGGTCCTCCTCCGCGGCCGATCGGGAACCGGCCAGGAAGCGGGCCACCGTCCAGTGGTGTTCCTTCCAGGCATCGCCATCGGCTTCGGCCGTCACCCGCGCTGCCACCCGTTGGGCGTTCTCGATCGCTTTGCTGTCCATGGAACTGATGTGTGCCTTTCGAGCCACGTGAGGAGTGTGCTGATCATACGAGTTCAGCGTCCTGCGACCGTGCTCGCGCTCGCGGCTTTGTCAGAACAGGTGCATCGCCAAATGTCCCAGGGGAAGCCCGAGTTGCCAGGCGGGCGTCCACACGCGCGCGTTCTCGTCCAGACCGGGCGGGATGTCGGTGTGGTCGGGCCGCCCCGGGTCGAGGTTGGTGGCGAACAGCTCGGTGCTGTCCAGCCAGCGCCACGCCGCCCGGGCCAGTTCCAGGTCGGGGTCCCCGCCGTCGCCGCGTTCCCGGGCCTCTTCGCCGAGCGCGAGGAACCGGGTGTGGACCCAGTCGCGCCACGGGTGTCCGTACGCCGTGAGCGACAGCCACTCGTCGAGCTGCGAGACCACCCGGATGCCGGAGAGCTCGCCGGCCGCGTCCGAGAGGTAGATCGTCAGGGCGAGCGTGTCCCGTCCGGCCCTGAACTCCAGGGTGCTGACCGGGATGAGCCGGCCCGTACGCAGCAGTTCGTCCGCGATGTACTCGGCATACAGCCAGGCCATGGGCACCGCGAGCCCGCCGTCACTGGTGCCGTTACTACCCTCGGGCTGCACCGTTCCACCTTCTCCCGTGCTTCGAGCGTCCCGTCGTCAGTCCTGAGCCTTCACCGAGCGGTTCGCGGAGCGGGGGATGTTTACTCAACTTGCACGCTCTGATGCCGAAATCGACGCGTTTTATGTCCGGTCCGCATCCATTCACGGCGTTAACCGATCCTTCGCCGTGCCGCAGGCTCAGGCCCCGAGGCCGTACCCGTACCCCTGGAGGCCCTTCTTCAGGGCGCGAAGGGCGTAGTACGTGCGGGACTTGACGGTTCCGGCCGGGATGCCGAGCTCGGCGGCGGCCTCGGCCACCGAGCGGTCGCGGAAGTAGACCTGCATCAGCACCTCGCGGTGCTCCTGCCCCAGTGACCCCACGGCCCGCCGGACGTCGATCGCCGTGACCGAGCCGGCCACCGCGTCCTGGGGCTCGGGTGCGTGTTCCAGCCCCTCCGGATCCACCTCCAGCGGCCGTGACAGCCGGGCCCGCCGGGCGTCGATCGCGAGGCGCCGGGCCACCGTGAACAGCCAGGGCCGCATGGAGTCGTGCCCGCTCGACAGGGCCTCCGGGTGCTGCCAGACCCGTACGAGGGTCTCCTGCACGAGGTCCTCCGCGCGCTGGGCGTCCCCCGCGGTGAGCCCGACCAGGAATCCGAACAGGGCCCGCCCGTGGTCGCGCTGGAGTTCGGCGAGTGCCTCGGGGTCCGTACGCGGGAGGGTGGGGGAGAGCGGCACGAGGGGCTCCTTCCGGGGTGCGTGGGGGGCCGTGGAGACGGCGACCCGTCCACCCTGACCTGCACGGAGCCGACCCGGAACCGTCCGGCCCCGGCGTTGCGCCCAAGCACCCGGGTCGTCCGCCGGGCGGCCGTGCGGGTCGGTGAACGGTCGAACGGCGCGGCGAACGGCAGGCGGCCGGCTGCCGGCGTCGCCCGTGTCCGCCGTTCGGGTGGACATGTGTCCGGGCGACGGATCCGTTCCTTGACTTACGGCGTGTAGTTATATGGATTGCATGTGATCACATGTCAGATAATCGTATTAACGAGAGCAGGGCGCATGACCACGCGAATCCGGCCGCAGGTGCTCGCCCTCCTGTCGGCCGTGCTGCTGTCCGCCGCTGCCGGCTGCTCGGCCACCGGGAGCTCCGCACCGGCCCGCCTCGGGGACTCCGGCGGACCGGCCGCCCCCTCCAGCGCCGCCGGACCGGCCCCCGCCCGGGGCTTCACCCTGGTCGCGAGCGGCGACGTACTGCCGCACACCTCCGTCATCCAGCGCGCGGCGAACGACGCGGACGGCGACGGATACGACTTCAGGCCGATGTTCTCCGGGGTCAAGCCCTTGGTCTCGGCGGCCGACCTCGCCCTCTGCCACATGGAGACCATCTACGGGGAGGAGGGAGGGCCCTTCTCCGGCTATCCGGCCTTCAAGTCGCCGCCGGAGGTCGCCGACGGGCTGAAGGACGCCGGGTACGACGGCTGCTCCACGGCCTCGAACCACACCCTCGACGACGGGGGCGCCGGCCTGCGCCGCACGCTGGACCGCTTCGACAAGGTCGGCCTGGGGCACGCCGGGTCGGCCCGTACGGCCGCAGAAGCGGCCACGGTGACCACGTACACGGCGGGCTCGGCCAAGGTGGCGCACCTCGCCTACACCTACGACACCAACGGCTACCCGCTGCCCGACGGCCAGCCGTGGGCGGTCAACCTGATGAAGCAGGACAAGATCGTCGCGGATGCGCGGGCGGCCCGGAAGGCGGGCGCGGACGTGGTGCTGGTGAGCGTGCACTGGGGCACGGAATGGGAGACCGAACCGGACGGGACCCAGCTCTCGCTCGGCAGGGCGCTGACCGCCTCGCAGACCGGCGGCCGCCCCGACATCGACATGATCCTCGGCACGCACGCGCACATCCCGCAGCCCTACGAGAAGGTCAACGGGACCTGGATCGTCTACGGCATGGGCGACCAGGTCGCGGGGGAGATGTTCAACCACACGGGCGCCCGCGACATGCGGGGCAACTACGGCTCGATCGGCCGGTTCACCTTCGCCCCGCCGGCCGCCGCCGGGCAGCGCTGGCAGGTCACCAAGGCCGAGTTCGTGCCGCAGATGATGGACCTGTCCGTGGGCCGGGTCGTCCACCTGCCCGATGCCCTCGCCAAGGACCCCGGCCGCGAGGACTACGAGAGCGCGCGCGACGCCATCGGCGAGGCCGTCCTCAGCCGCGGCGCCGCCAAGGACGGCCTGACCATGGGCCGGTAGGGCCGGGGACGGCACCCGGGACCCTGGACCCGGGACCGGGGCCCCCTACGGAACCACGGTGACGGGCCAGCGGCCCGCCTTGACCAGGCGGATCGCCACCGACCCCACGATGCGGTGGCCGGCCTGCTCGGAGGCACCGACCACCACCGCGTCCGCCATCAGCTCGTCCGCCGCGCTCACCAGGCCGGCGTACGGGTCGCCGCGGAAGGTGTGGAACTGCCAGCGCACCTCGTAGATGCCCTTGAGCCGCTCCGCCGAGGCGCGGATCTCGGCCACCAGGCCCTCCGCGATCTCCCCGGTGGTGTCCGCCACCGGCGCGCCCAGCGCGGCGCCGGCCGGGATCACCGGCTGGACGTACACCAGGGCCAGCAGGGCGTTCTGCCGCCGGGCCAGCCCCGCCGCGTACGCCGCGGCCCGCAGCGAGGACTCCGATCCGTCCACCCCGGCCAGGATCACCTTCGGGCCGTCGGTACCGCGTTCGAATTCCGTGTTCACGTGCTCCGTCACGCTGCCGAGGATAGGCCGTGCCCCGCAACACCCGGGGCGCGGCCCGCGCGTGGCATGCGCATGGCCTGGGCATGGCCTGGGCGGGCCCGTGGAGATGGCCCGGGGAGCGCCCCTCCCGCTCGGCGCGCGCACCGGCGCCGTCCTCCCTACAGTGCGAACCATGAGTGCCACCAGCGCCGCCGTGGAGGAGAAGCACGGAACCCGGAACCGCTTCCTGAACCGGGTGCCCGACGGGTTCGGCGCGTTCTTCGGAACGCTCGGCCTGCTCTGCGCCCTGCTCGCGCTCTCCCCCACGCTGCGGCGGCTCCTTCGGCACATCGTGCGCTTCCTCGACCTGATCGTCGTACCGGTCAGCGCGAACCTCGCCTACGCCGTCTTCCTCTTCCTCCTCGCCGCGGCCCTCGGCACCCGCAAGAAGGTCGCCTGGTGGATCGTCATCACCTATTTGGCCCTGCTGATCCTCGACGACGTGCTGGAGATGGCCGTCGGCGAGTACTGGATCGGCATCCCCTCCATGATCATCGCCGTCGCCGCGCTGGCCGTGCTGATCGCCGCCCGCGACGAGTTCTACGCCGCCTCCCGCCCCGGGGCCCTGTGGCACGCCCTGTTCGTGCTCGGCCTCGGCCTGCTCGCCGCCGTACTCGCGGGCTGGGCGCTCGTCGCCCTCTTCCCCGGCACCCTGCCCAAGGGCCAATGGCTGGACTGGGCCGCCAAGGAGGTCTTCGGCGGCCTCTTCTCGGCCCGGGAGTTCGACGGCCACCCACCCCGCCCGCTGTCCTTCCTGCTCGGCCTCTTCGGCGCCGTCGCCCTGCTGAACGCGGCCATGACCCTCTTCCGCTCCCAGCGCCTGACCGCCGCCCTGCACGGCGACGAGGAGCCCCGCATCCGCGCCCTCCTCGGCGCCTACGGACGCAACGACTCCCTCGGCTACTTCGCCACCCGGCGCGACAAGGCCGTCGTCTTCGCCCCCAACGGCAAGGCCGGCGTCACCTACCGCGTCGAGGCCGGCGTCTGCCTCGCCAGCGGGGACCCGGTCGGCGACCCCGCCTCCTGGACCGCCGCCATCGACGCCTGGCTGGCCGTGGCCCGGCGCTACGGCTGGCAGCCCGCCGTCATGGGCGCCTCCGAGAACGGCGCCACCGCCTACGCCCGCTCCGGACTCGGCGCCCTGCAGCTCGGCGACGAGGCCATCCTGCACGTGGCCCACTTCGACCTCGACGGCCGCGACATGCGCGTCACCCGCCAGGCCGTCAACCGGGTCCGGCGCACCGGGGCCACCACCCTCATCCGCCGCCACTCCGCCCTCTCCGAGGACGAGATGCAGAGGATCGTGGAGAGCGCCGACAAATGGCGCGACACCGAGACCGAACGCGGCTTCTCCATGGCCCTGGACCGGCTCGGCGACCGCGCCGACGGGGACTGCCTGCTGGTCGAGGCCTTCGACGACCAGGGCGAGCTGATCGCCCTGCTCTCCTTCGTCCCCTGGGGCAAGGACGGCATCTCCCTCGACCTCATGCGCCGCGACCGCACCGCCCCCAACGGTGTCATGGAGTTCATGGTCGCCCAGCTCTGCGCCGCGGCCCCCGGCCTCGGCGTGCACCGGATCTCCCTCAACTTCGCGGTGTTCCGGTCCGCCTTCGAGGAGGGCGGCCGGATCGGCGCCGGCCCCGTCCTCAGGCTGTGGCGCAGGCTGCTCCTCTTCTTCTCCCGCTGGTGGCAGCTGGAGGCCTTGTACCGCTCGAACGTCAAGTACGACCCCGAGTGGTACCCGCGGTACCTCTGCTACCAGGACGCCGGCTCGCTCGCCCGGGTCAGCCTCGCCTCCGGCATCGCCGAGGGCTTCGTCTCCGTACCCAGCCTGCGCACCCTGTGGGGCAACGGCCACCCCAAGGGCCTCACCGCCCCCGTCACCACCGAGGGACTGCCCTCCATCGACTCCCTCGGCCTGGACGCGGTCGAGCAGGAGTACCCGACAGCCCCGGCCGAGCGGCTGCCCGAACAGGTCCGCGTCCGCCACGCGAAACTCGACCGGATCCGCGCGGCCGGCACCGACCCCTACCCGGTGGGGATCCGCGCGCGCACCCACACCGTCGCGGAGCTGACGGCCACCCCCGGGGGGGCCTCCGGCCGCCCCGCCCTCCCGCCCGGTGCCCGGACCGGCGAACAGGCCACCCTCGCCGGGCGCGTGATGCTCGTACGCGACCTCGGCGGCGTGGTCTTCGCCGTCCTGCGCGACTGGTCCGGCGACATCCAGCTGATGCTCACCCGCGACGAGGCCGGGGCCGGGGTACTGGACTCCTTCACCTCCCAGGTCGACTTCGGCGACCACGTCCTCGTCAGCGGCGAGACCGGCGCCAGCAGGACGGGCGAGCTGTCCCTGGTGGTCCGGTCCTGGCAGCTCACCGGCAAGTGCCTGCGCCCCCTCCCCGACAAGCGCAAGGGCCTCGCCGACCCCGAGGCCCGGGTCCGGCGCCGCTACCTCGACCTCGTCGCGAGCCCCGAGGCCCGGGACGTCGTACGCGCCCGCTCCAGCGCGGTCCAGGCCCTGCGCCAGGGACTGCTCGACCGCGGCTACCTGGAGGTCGAGACCCCGATGCTCCAGCAGATCCACGGCGGCGCCAACGCCCGGCCCTTCCGCACCCACATCAACGCCTACGACCTCGACCTGTACCTGCGCATCGCGCCCGAGCTCTACCTCAAGCGGCTCTGCGTCGGCGGCATGGAGAAGGTCTTCGAGATGGGCCGCACCTTCCGCAACGAGGGCGTCTCCTACAAGCACAACCCCGAGTTCACGATGCTGGAGGCCTACCAGGCCTTCGCCGACTACGACGTGATGCTCGACCTCACCCGCGAACTGATCCAGGGCGCCGCAACCGCCGCCTTCGGCTCGCCCATCGCCCACAAGGCGGGACCCGACGGGAAGCTCGTCGTCCACGACATCTCCGGAACCTGGCCGGTCAAGACCATGTACGGGGCCATCAGCGAGGCCCTCGGCGAGGAGGTCGACGCCGACACCGAGGAAGGGGTGCTGCGCCGCCTGTGCGACCGGGCGTCGGTTCCGCACGCCCCCGAGGACACCCGCGGCGACGTGGTGCTGGAGATGTACGAGCGCCTCGTGGAGGAGCGCACCAAGCTGCCCACCTTCTACAAGGACTTCCCCACCGACGTCTCCCCGCTCACCCGCCAGCACCGCCGGGACCCCAGGCTCGCCGAGCGCTGGGACCTGGTCGCCTTCGGGACCGAACTGGGCACGGCCTACTCGGAGCTGACCGACCCGGTGGAACAGCGCCGCCGCCTCACCGCCCAGTCCCTGCTCGCGGCGGGCGGCGACCCGGAGGCGATGGAACTCGACAACGACTTCCTCGACGCCCTGGAGTACGCGATGCCGCCCACGGGCGGCCTCGGCATCGGCGTGGACCGCCTCGTCATGTTCCTCACGGGCCTGACGATCCGCGAGACCCTCCCCTTCCCCCTGGTCCGCCGCGGCTGACCGGTCCGCCCGCCGGCGTGCGCCGACCGGGTGAGGGGGGAAGGGGTGCTTCCGCGCCTCTCGACAACTTCGGCGATGTCGTTGATACGTAGTAATAATGAAAAATGACGAGCCGACAGTAGGGCGGCGCACGGTCCTGCGTACCGCCGTCTTCCTCGGGGTCGCCGCGGCCTCCGGACTGCTCAGCGTGGGTGGTGAGAGCGGTACCGGTACCCAGGGGCCGGGACAGGCCGGGCCCGGGGCGCCGGCCGGGCCGGGGGCGCGGCCCGCGGCGGGCGCCCCGGGGCTGCGGGCGCAGGCGCTGCCCGAGAAGTCGTACCGGTTGCGGCCGATGACCGCCGATGCGCCGGTGCGCGCGGCGGCCGTGAAGCCGGCCGTACGGACCCGGCCCATCCTGGAACTCCCCGCCGCGGAAGCGGCGTCGGCCGGCATGGTGCTCACCTTCGACGACGGCCCGGACCCCCGCTACACCCCCGCCATCCTCGACACCCTCGCCCGGTACGGCGTACGCGCCATGTTCTTCGTCTGCGGGGAGATGGCCACCGAGAACCGGAACCTGCTGCGCCGGATGGTCGACGAGGGCCACGTCATCGGCAACCACACGTGGACACACCCGCTCATCCCCCAGCTCAGCCGGCCCGCCCTCGCCTCCGAGATCGGCCGCACGAGCGAGGTCGTGCAGCAGGCCGTCGGCGAGGCGCCCTTGTGGTTCCGGGCCCCCTACGGGGCCTGGAACCGGGCCGCCTTCGAGATCGGGGCCGAGCTCGGCATGGAGCCGCTCGCCTGGACCGTTGACACCCTGGACTGGAAGGAACCGGGGACGCCGACGATCATCTCCCGGGTACTGGGCGGCGCCGCCCCCGGCGTGATCGTCCTCTCGCACGACGCCGGCGGCAACCGGTCGCAGAGCGTCCAGGCGATCTCCTCGTACCTCCCCCAGCTGCTCGCGCGGGGCTACCGGATGACCCTCCCGGTGCTGCCGCCCCGCTGAGCCGGGGGCCGGCCGCGGCGGATGCGTACGGGCTCAGCGGGACTCCACCATGCGGGCGAAGACGACCACGTTGCCGTCGTAGCCGCGGGCCTTCGAGTATCCGCCGCCGCAGGTGATCACCCGGAGTTCCGGGTGCCCGGTGTCCCCGTACACACGGGCCCCGGGGAAGGCCTCCTTGGAGAACACCTCCACCCCGTAGACCTCGAACACCGCCGTGCGGCCGTCGTACCGCTCCACCTCGATGTGGTTGCCCGGCTTGACCGAGCCGAGGCCGTAGAAGACCGCGGGGCCCTGCGCGTTGTCCACGTGCCCGACGATCACCGCCGAGCCCCGCTGGCCGGGCGAGATGCCGTTGAGGTACCAGCCGGCGAGATTGCGGTCCTGCGGGGGCGGCGCGTCGATCCAGCCCTCCGCGTCCAGCCCGACCGTCATCACCGGTGCGTCCACGTTGATCGTGGGAATCCGGATGCGCTGGACCGACGAGTGCTCCAGCACCTCCATGTCCGCCGGGGGCGTGGGCGGAGCCGCCGGCAACTGGTCGGCCGTCACCGCGACGGCCGAGGCCGCGGTGGGCTGCGGCGGCCCGTCGCCGATGTTCACACCGTTGCGCACCATGGCGAGGCCGGTGAGCATGACCAGGGCGAGTACGCCCCACGGCGAGCGTTTGCGTGACTGCCCGGTCTCGTCCTCGCCCATCGTTCTCCCTTCCCGACGCGGGGGTCCCGACCCGCGTTCCTGTCCCGCCCCTGTACGCCCTACTTCACGCACGCTAAGGCCGAGTCGGCAGGACGGCGAGGGGGGAAGGGCGAACGGGTGGCCGCCACCCGGAGGGGGCCGGAAGGGGTGCGCCCATCCAGGTAATCGTCACATAAATGCCTGACGGGTCGTGACCTGCGGATCCGTCAGTTGCATTTCCCGCGCCTCGGCGTGTCGCTCAACCGGGCGGCCCAAAGCCGGAAATGCGGAGGTTGCGGGACGACCCGAGGGTTCGACGTGGGAGGCGTTCTCGTCGATCATCCGGGGCCGACGCTCCGGGGCGCTTCCCGCTGGAGGTTCCACCATGCGTGTCTTGCGCGCTCTTACCGTGACGGCGGCAGCCTGCGCCGTGATCGGCCTCAGTGCCCCGTTCGCCTCCGCGAACCAGGACCCCGGGGGTCGGGGTGGGAATGGGGGTGGGAACGGCCCCAGCAACATCTCCGTCAACCCGTACTCCGTGCACCAGGGTTCCACGATGCAGGTGAGCGCGGCGGGCTGCGGTCACGGCGGTACCGTCACGTCGCACGGCAACTTTCCGCCGGCCAACCTGTCCGCGGGGTCGATCGGCTTCGCGACCGTCCGGATCTTCAACCACGCCTCGCCCGGACACCACACGCTGTCGGTCAAGTGCAACGACAGCAACCTGGTCGCCACCCACCGCTTCACGATCCTGGAGGGCAACCCCTCGCAGGGCGGCATCGGTGGATCCTTCGGCCCGTCCACGGCCGAGACCGCGATCGGTGCGGGCCTCGTCGGCGCCGCGGCCCTCGGTGCCGGCGCCCACGTGCTGCGCCGTCGCCGTCCGCTCCGCAGCCGGGCCTGACCGGTCTCCCCGGACGCAGATCCCCCGCTACCGCAGATCGCCCCGAGTCCTCGTCAGGACTCGGGGCGATCGACGGTGGCGGGGGATGCCCGGCGGTTCAGTGGCTACGGCGGGACCCCCTGCGGCGCAGGGCGAACACGGTGCCGCCCGTGGCGGCGAGGAACAGGCCGGCGCCGGCGCCGAGCTCCAGGGGATCCATGCCGGCCACGCTGCCGCCCAGACCGCCGCGGACACCGAGGGCGGAGGACGGGGTCGGGAAGAGGGCCGTGCCGGTGCCGGCGCCGGTCCGCGTGGAGCTCGTGGTGGGTCCGGTGGTGCCGCCGGCGATCGTCAGGTCGGCCGAGCCGGTCTCCCCGTTGCAGGTGAAGGAGACGGAGTAGACGGCTCCGCGCCGGGCGTCCCGGTCCACGGTGACCCGCACGGTCTGGCCGCGCGCGATGCTCACGGTGTCGAAGACCCCGGAGGAGGCGGTGGCGTAGGCGGCGTTGCAGCGGCTGACCGCGAGGACCGTCTGCCCCCCGGGGGCGACGGTCGAAGGCGTGAGGGTGAAGCCGAACGAGGTGATGGGCTGGGCCTCGGCAGCGGTCGCGGCGGGCGCGCCGAGGACGCCGAGCGCGAGGACGGCGCCCGTGGCGCCGACGCTCAGCAGGGCGGTGGCGGCGGTACGTATCGCACCCATGGTTGATTCTCCGGATCCCCGAGGAGCAGCCGCGGAACGGTTTTCCGCACGTGGGGGGGTCGTGCGCCTCGATGTCCGACACGCTAGGTCGGGGTGCGGTGACCCGCGATCAGGAACGGGCGAATGGGGCATGGCCCTGGGCCGAACCGGGGACGGGAGGCCCGTCCCCGGTTTGCGGGCGGCCCGGGCCCGGAGCGCCGGGAGAGCCGAGGGACCCGAGGGATCCGACCGAGACCGCCCTAGGCCGTGTCCGCAAAGTCCCGCCTGCCCCGCGACGCCTGGCACCGCACCTCGCCGCGTTGTCCGGCCGCCCGAGTACGTCCAGTACACGGGCGGCCCTCCGCCTTGCGATGCACGGCACCAGACGCCGCGGGGCCCGCCCTCCGGGCGGCCGGCGCTACTTTGCGGACACGGCCTAGGCCGTCTCTTTCGGATCTTGCCGGGCCCGCGACGCCCGGCACCGCACCTGGCCGCGTTGTCGGGGCACCCGAGTACGTCCAGTACACGGCGGGCCCCTCCGCCTTGCCATCTACGGCACCGGACGCCGCGGGCTCGGCCGAGAGGATCCGAAAGAGACGACCTAGCCGCCGAGGTCCAGGTGGGGGAACTGGGCGAGGAACGGTTCGGCGGTGGCGGAGATGCCCCGCCCGAACGGCGCGTCGAAGTCCCAGATCAGGAACAGCAGGAACGCGATGAGGGCACTGAACAGGCCCGCCAGCAGCATCTCCCGGAACGACCGCCTGATCTGCAGGGTGAAGATCAGGCCCACGGTGACCAGGGCGCCGACGATCAGCCCGAACCACACCACGCCCGGCATGGTGGCCCCGGCACTCGAGCCGCGTGCGCTGCGGGCGTCGTCGGCCACCGCGACCTGGTCGACCAGCGGCTGGTAGGCCTGCCCCTCGTGGTCGGTCTGCGGCTCGTAGTCGGTGACGTCCCGGCGGATACGTTCCAGCAGCTCCCCGCCGTGCTCGGTGAGCTCGCCGTGGTCGGCCATCCGCTGCCACTCCGTGTCCACGACGTAGGTCACGTACGCGTCGACATCGGACCGGATCCGCTTGCGCACCTCGGCCGGGTAGACCTCGGAGCGGACACTGATCTCGTGCAGGGCCTGGGCCTCCTGGCGCACGTATTCCTGGGCGGCCCCGCGGCCCTCCCAGACGCCGGCGATCGCCAGGCCCAGCACGATCGCGTAGATCACCCCGATCATCATCGTCATGTACTCGATGACATCCGGGGTCTCGTTCGGATCGTCGTCGTCGCCGATCCTCCTGTGGTTCAAGAAGGCGATGGACAGCACCACGGCACAGGCCGCGGCCATCGCGATGGACAGGACGAGCCATTCCGACAAGATGACTCCCAATCGGTTACTGGTGGGGCGGAAGAAGCGCTAGCGCGGGCGCAGCGCGACGATCGCGAGCACCGCGGGAGCGGCGGTCATCAAGGTGAAAGTCACCGGTGAGATGTGGTGCTCGACGGGTTTGCGGGCCGCCGCGTGATACGCGGGTCGGGCCACCGGTTTCGGCGGTACGGGTTTCACCTCTGGGGCGGGCGGTGGCGGTGGGGCAGGTGGTGCAGGTGGTGGCGGTGTGGGAGCCCTGGCCACGCGGGGCGCCGGGGGTGCCGGTTTCGGCGGGGGCGGCGCGGCCTGGACCGGCTTCGGTAGGGGTTTCGGCGCGGGAGGCGGCGGCGGTTTCGGCGGTGCGGGTTTCGGGGGCGGTGTGGGCTCGGGCGGTGGCGGCGGGGGAGTCGGCTCGGGTGGCGGCGTGGGCTTCGGTGGCTTGGGCGGCTTCGGCGGTGGCTTCGGCGGGCAGGGCGGAGGGGGCGGCGGCGGTGGGCAGTGGGGGTGGCCGTGACGGCCCCCGCCATGCCCGCCTCCGCGACGTTTCCCGTGGTCGGAGCCCTGGTCGTCATCGTGATGTCCGCCACGCGGGCCGCGTTCGCGGGCGCTGCCGCCGGCCACCGCGGCCACCACGGCGGCGGCCGGGCCGTCGCCGGAGTCGGTCGTCGCGTAGGCGCGGCTATCAGCCACGGCCGGAGTGACGGACAAGGCCGCCCACAGCAGGACCGGGACTGCCAGCAGGCGCCTGGCACAGGCTCTGTTCACCCCGGGAGCATGGGCCCGCGCGCGCCCGGGCACGCGAGGCTCGGCCCCCGGTTCGCCTGAACGGGTGGAGTGCCGACCAGCGAGGTTTGAGCCACCTGTGGGTCGGTAGTGTGGTGACTCCGATCGAGTCTCAGTCAATTCCCATAAGGGACTTGTCGGTATCGGTCATTCCCTCGTCCGGCGGGGCGGTGCCTTTGGTGTGTGACGAAGAACGGATCGCCAATTTCCGCTTTTGCTCGCCCTGTTGGGAAATGATCAGTACATTCGGCTCGGACAGGAGTCCGACCTCACACGGACGACCGCAGGACCAACGCTTGGAGACCCCGATGGAGCGCCCCGCCTGGGCCCCGCCAGGCATCGACATATCGGTGCCCAGCGTGTCCCGCATCTATGATTACTACCTGGGCGGGTCCCACAATTTCGAGGTCGACCGCCAGACGGCTCGCCGCGCCATGGAATTCATGCCGGGACTGCCCAAGATCATGCAGGCCAACCGGGCATTCATGCGCCGCGCCGTCCGGCACGCCGTCGCCGAGGGCGTCACGCAGTTCCTCGACATCGGCTCCGGCATCCCCACCTTCGGCAATGTCCACGAGGTCGCCCAGGCCGCCAGCCCGCAGGCGCGCGTCGTCTACGTCGACCACGACCCCGTGGCCGTCGCGCACAGCCGGGCCGTCCTCACGGGGGACGACAACAGCGACATCGTCGCTGCCGACCTGCGCAAGCCCAAGGAGATCCTGGCCGCCCCCGAGGTCGGCCGGCTGCTCGACCTCGGCCGCCCGGTCGCCCTCCTGCTCGTCGCCGTCCTGCACTTCCTGGAGGACACGGACAACCCCTACGGCGCCGTCGCCGAGCTGCGCGACGCGCTGGCCCCCGGCAGCCTGCTGATCCTCACGCACGCCTCGTACGAGGGGATCCCGCTCACCCAGGAAACCGCCGCCGGCACCGTCGGCGTCTACCGGGACATGCGCAACCCCCTCGTCATGCGGACCCGGGAACAGATCAGCGGCTTCTTCGACGGGTTCGAGATGCTGGAGCCGGGCCTGGTGTCCATGCCCGACTGGCGGCCCGACCGGCCCGACCGGCCCGACGGCGGCGAGGACGCCGAGACACCGGAAGACCCCTACGCCTTCTCGGGCTTCGGCGGCGTGGGACGCAAGGCGTGAGACTTCCGGCACAGACGGCGGGCGCGCCGAAAGTCGCCGCGGCACCCGCCGCGGCACCGGCCACCGGGTCCGGGGCGGCCCCGCACGGCGGCATCGAGGACCGGATCGCCCGCTTCGCCACGATCTGGGGCCGGGCGATCTTCCCGGTCACGGCGACCTCGCTGACCCGCACCGAGTTCGAACGGCACCTCGTACCCCTCACCCGGACGCTCACCGAGGCCCTGCACGCGAGGCCCTTCGACGCCTCGGTCGCCCAGCAGGTGGGGGCGGAACTCGTCGCCGTGCACTGCACCGACCCCGAGGCCCTGGCCGGCACCCTCGGGGTGATCGAGTCGTACCTGGTGCTCTACTGCGGCCCGGACGGACCCGAGGGCTCCGGCGTGGAGGGCACCGAGGAGTACCGCTCCCGCTGCGCCCGGCTCCAGCACGCCATCGCGGCGGGGTACGCCCGCGCGCTGCGCGAGCGCACCCTCAGGGAGCAGGAGGCCATCGCGCGCTCCGCGCTGACCGCGCGCACCGACGCGCAGCAGGCCCTGCACGCGAGCGAGGAGCGCTTCCGGGCGGTCTTCGAGGGCGCGGCCGTGGGGATCGGCATCGCCGACCTCGACGGGAACGTCCTGGAGGTCAACGACACCCTGCTGCAGATGTTCGGCGGCCTGGAAGGGCACGTCCGCAGCCGCAACGTCAGCGAATGGGGGCACCCCGACGACACCCCGCACGTCTGGCGGATGTACGGCGAGCTGGTGCGCGGCGAGCGCGAGAGCTACCGCGTCGAGAAGCCCTACTACCGGCACGACGGCACCGTGCTCTGGACCAATCTGACGGTGTCGCTGCTGCGCGACGCCGACGGGAAGCCGCAGTACCAGCTGGCGCTGATGGAGGACACCACCGAACGCCGGCTGCTGAACCTGCGCCTGCGCTACGAAGCCACCCACGACGCCCTGACCGGCCTGCCCAACCGGACGCTGTTCTTCGAGCGGCTGGAGAAGGCCCTCGGCGGAGCCGGCGGCGACCGCTACGGCCTGTGCTACCTCGACCTCGACGGCTTCAAGGCGGTCAACGACAGCCTCGGGCACTCGGCGGGGGACCGGCTGCTGGTGGAGGTCGCCGACCGGCTGCAGAGCTGCGCGACCGGCCCCGGCGAGGTGGTCGCCCGGCTCGGCGGTGACGAGTTCGTCGCCCTGACCACCGGCTCCGACACCGAGCAGAAGGTGACCGACCTCGCCGTCCGCATACTGACCGCGCTGTCCACCCCGATCCGGCTGGAGGGCCGGGAACTGACGGTCCGGGGCAGCATCGGCATCGTCGAGGGCCGGGCCAAGGAACGCACCCCGGCGGAGGTGCTGCGCAGCGCCGACATCACGATGTACCGGGCCAAGGCGGCCGGCGGCAACCGCTTCGAATTCGCCGACGCCGAGGCCGACGCCCGCGCGATCACCCGCCACGGCCTGACCAACGCCCTGCCCGCGGCGCTGGAACGCGGCGAGTTCTTCATCGAGTACCAGCCGCTGGTCCACATGCGCGACGGCAGCGTGCACGGGGCCGAGGCGCTGGTGCGCTGGTCGCACCCGCAGTACGGGGTCCTCGGCCCGGACCGCTTCATCCCGCTCGCCGAACGCACCGGGCTGATCGTGCCGCTGGGCCGCTGGGTGCTGGAGGAAGCGGTCCGCCAGGCCCGCATCTGGCAGCGCCAGCACGGAGGCGCGGCCCTGCGCATCAACGTCAACCTCTCGCCGACCCAGCTGCACCACCCGGGCCTGGTCGCCGACACCGTGGCGGTGCTGGAGAAGTCCGGCCTCGCTCCGGGTGCGCTGTGCCTGGAGGTCACCGAATCGGCCCTGATAGGGGCCGACGACGAACTCCTGGAACCGCTGCGCCGGCTCGCCGCCCTCGGCGTGGACATCGCCCTCGACGACTTCGGCACCGGCTACTCGAACCTGGCCAACCTGCGGAGGCTGCCGGTCAGCGTCCTGAAGCTCGACCGCTCCTTCACCCAGGGGATGCAGCAGCAGCCCGCGAACCCGGTCGACGTCAAGATCGTGGAGGGGATCGTCGCCCTGGCGCACAGCCTCGAACTCGCCGTCACCGTCGAGGGAGTGGAGACCGGAGCCCAGGCCGCCCAGCTGCGCGCCCTCGGCTGCGACACCGCTCAGGGCTGGTACTACGCCCGGCCCGGGGCCCCGGACCGCATCCACACCCTCTCCCTCTCGGACGCGGTGCCCACGCCCTCCTGACGCCCGCCCCGCCGGAAGGACCCGAGCCCCGGCCCTTCGCCCGCGGCCCGGCCCTCAGCCCGCGGCCCGGGCGGGGAGCCCGGGGCCGCGGGCCCGGCGGAGCCCGGCCTGCCTCAGGCTCCGGCGGGCGGCACGGACCGGCTCATGCCGACCTCCGTGCCGCGACCGGGGGTCCGCACGGCCTCCACGACCCGCTCGTACCGCTCGGCCGTGTCGGCCAGCACATCGGCGGCCACCGGCAGCCGCTCCGCCTCGTACGCGTCGAGCACCTCCTCGCCGCCGGGGCCGGCGAGAGCGGCGGCCAGCGTCCGGCCGAGGGCGGCCGCGTCCTGGATGCCGGTGTTCATGCCCAGTCCGCCGGCTATGGGCTGTACGTGCGCGGCATCCCCGGCGAGGAACACCCGTCCTTCCCGTATCCGCGTGGCCATCCGGACGTTGACCCGCCAGGCCGAGATCCAGGTGGCTTCGGTGAGCCGGATGCCCGGTACCCGGGCGTGGCTGTCGAAGATCCGCTGGAAGCTTTCCAGCGAGGGCGGCAGCGATTCGCCCCGCTCGTCCCGCTCGGGCGAGGCCTGCAGCTGGAAGCTGTCCGTCCCCGGCATCGGGCAGAGCAGGATCCCGCCGCCCTCCGAGGTGAACCACTGGTGCCACACGTCCCGGCTGAGCCCGGGTGCCCGGACATCCCCGATCACCATCGCGGGCTCTTCCTGCCCGCTTCCTTCGAAGGGGATGCCGAGCAGCTTGCGGGTGGTGCTGCGCCCGCCGTCGCACCCTGCGAGATAGCGGGCCGCGATCACGGTGCCGTCCGCCAGCTCCGCACGTACCCCGGCCTCGTCCTGGGAGATTCCGGCGAGCTCCGAGCCGTACTCGACGTGCACGCCCAGCGCGGCGAGCCGGTCGCGCAGAGCCGCTTCGATCTGCCACTGCCCG